>NZ_JABFMV010000001.1:0-128758 GCF_013359685.1 Leifsonia sp. C5G2 | reverse complement strand
GAGGTCGGCCCATTGGGTGAGCAGTTGGGTGATGGTCTTCTGCGGGGTGCCCGGGGACTGCGGGGCGGGGCCGCTCAGGGCGGGGACGGACATGCATCCTCCTAGAGGTGTCACGGCGAGCGCGGCCACGGCGGCGCGTGTGACGACGCGTCTGATGATCGTGGGCGTGTTGGGATTCATTTGGTGCTCCTCAGTCCGCCAACGACATCACCGGGCAAGCCGATGGTGGTGAGTGCCGCGTTGTAGAGCGACTCGGTGTCCCGGTCGAGGTAGCCGTGGCCTTCGGGTGCGATCCCGTTGAGGAGGTTGGGTCCGACGTTCTCCCCGATCGGGCTGTGGCCCTGGGTGGGTTTGAGTACCTGACCGCTGGGAAGGGTGGCGCCTTCGGAGGAGAACGATTGGGCGCCGGTCATCGTCTTGGGCGGGTTCAGCCATCCCACGGTCGGTGCCGCCCACGCTCCGGGGGACTGTGCCGCTTCCGGGTTGGGCTGGGCGCGTCCGCCCATGGCCGAGCCGAACGGGGCGAGGAAGTCGAGTTGCGCCGAGGTGGTGTAGATCGCCTGCACCCCTCCGGTCTTCTTCACGTGCAGGTCGGCGAGGGAGTGGACGGTGTCGGCGTCGATCCCGGCGGAGCCGAGCATGGTGAACGAGTCCACCGGGTACTTGGTATGGGTCAGGGCGTTCGCGGCCATGGTCGTGCCGTAGGAATGGGCCACCACTCCCACGTACGGCAGCTTCCCGGCCCGCGCGGCGTGGGTGCCGTCCAACTCATTCGCGAACCGCCACGCGCCGTCCTGCGCCAATGCCGGATTGTTCACGCTGACCAGGTCCGGAGTGTCGTAGCCCAGCCAGCCCACCACGCCATGCGAACGTCCACCGTCGAGCAACCGTTGCTGGTCGTAGAGGTTCCAAGCCGCGCGTGACCAGCCCGTCGTGCCGTCGGTCGCGTCGGATTGCATGCCGGGGGCGGCCCAGGTGACGGTGTCGGCGGTGTCGAGGTCGCCGTACCCGACCGCGACCATCGGCACGGACGCGTCGAGGTTGAAACAGACCAGCGAGGCGGCCTTGTCGCGGAGCACCTTCGCCAGAGCAGTGAGCACTTTCCGCTGCTCCGGCGTGAGATCGTCCCGCTTCGTCGCGCTCTCATAGGCGGCGAGGTTGCACGTGTTCCGCACGCCGTACGGGAGCCCGGCGAGATTGCCGAGGATCTCGGGTGCGGCGGCCTGGAAGGCGGCCTGCTGCTCGGGGAGGAGGCGCTTCCACCATGCCGCGGCCTTGTCCGGCGACGGGGGATGTTCCCAGAACCGTTGCACGATCTCCGGGTCCTGGGCGATCAGGGCGCGGAGTTCGTCCGGGGTCAGGGTGGTGAGCGTGTCCATCAGCGACGCGTTCACGCTGGCCGAGCCCGGGATGGCGGAGAGCTTGCTCACCGCCATCCCGAACGACGCCAGCTGCTGGGCGGGGATGGCGGGCATGGCGCCGTGCAGCGCGTCGTCCAGAGCAGTTGCGAAGGTCTTCTCCGCCGCGTCGTACTCGTACTTGGCAAGTGTGGCGCGTTTCCGGGCGTCGTCGAGGCGCTCCTGGGCGTCCTCGATCGTGGACCGGACCTTGATCAGCTTGTCTTCGCTGTCCTGCTCCTTCCGGCGTGCATCGAGCATCTTCGAGCGTGAGGATTCGGCTCCGGAGGCGTATGCCTTCTGCAGCGCCTCCGCGACCAGAAGAAGGGCTGCGTGCTCCGCGCTCAGTGTCGCGAGCTTGTCCTGCGCCTCCTCAACGTCGGCCTGGGCGTCTTCCGCGTCCTGCAACGCCGTGTCCGCGGCGTCCTGCGACGTCTTCATCGACGCCCGCCAGGTCGTCGCTGCCGCGGAACCCGCCGTGTGCTGGGAGGACGCGACCCGCGCCGCATCCGCGAGCGTCCGCAACCGGTCGCGGAACACGTCAGCGGCGAGCCCCGACCATGCCGCAGCCTCCAAGCCCGTGTTCACCAGGTCATCCGCGGCCTTGGCCTGACCTTCCAGCTTCCCCGCCCACTTCGTGAGATGGGAGGACAGGCCATCCACCAACGCGGGGTCGCCCGGCGTCGGATCGGTCTCGAACCCCGCCGGCGACCAGTCGGCCCACCTAGAAGCCAACGAGCTCACCCCCATCGACGCGGAACCGGGAGGCGTCGTCCGCATCCCGACGTTCGTATGCGGCGGCCACCTGCTCGAGAACGCCGGAGAGGCCGACCACCGACTCGTCGACAGCCGACTGCCCCGCAACCCAATAGCCTTCGAACCGGGCCAGGGCACCGCGGGCCACCGACGACCCGAAACCATCCCCCTGGTCCCCTGACGGACGAGATCCGGCGGAACTCCGCTTCAATGCCTTCGAGCCCTCCAGCAGCCGGTCAGCATCGACACCGAACCCCACCATCTGCACCCCAAACATGTCAATTTATATTTGTGGGAGGGTATCACTGGTGATCCCGGCAGCGGAGACGGCCTGTCCGCAATCAGGGGCGGATGTGCCGGAGCACGTGACTGCGACCGATCGCCTCCTGACGATGCAGTCGCACGGGTGGCGTCCTCTCGACGCGACTCACCGTGGTGGCGTTGTGTTCATCGACCTGCTTTCGGCAGGCCGGCCGACTTTGCGCGACTCTGCGCGACCGACGTGTATGTGCCTCCCGGCGTCGACACGAGGTGGTGCGAATACGGTGCCGGCCGAGCAGCCGTGGAGCTACGACGGCGCACCGTGACGTCGACGGGCGGCATCCCGCTCCACACCCACAACGTGCACTAACCGGCGCACGGCCTGACGAGGGCCGGCGCCGGGTGTCAGGCCGCCTCGGCCGCCGTCGCCTCGTGCGCGCTCTGCACGAGCGCCCGGGCCGTGCCCTCGTCGACGATGAGGTCGGTGATGAGCCCCGCAGCGAGGGCGCCGCGCAGGCTGTGCACCTTCGACGGGCCGGACACGATGCACACGCGACGCGGGACGCGCTTGATGAGGTCGATGTCCGGTCCGCTCGCGCGCTCGTTCAGCGGGATGCCGTGGTGGCTGCCGTCCTCGCGGAAGAACACGGTCGCCACGTCGCCGACGACACCGGAGGCGTCGAGCGAGGCGTAGTCGGCCTGGTCGAGGTAGCCGCCGGCGTAGACGTGCGAGCGCACCTCCGAGAAGGGGGAGCCGAGGCCGAACAGGGCGACGTCCATCCGCTCCTGGATGTCGAGGATGCGCCGGGTGCTCCGCTCACGCCACATCGCGACCTTGGTCTGCGGGTCGTCGAACAGCGCAGGCACCGGGAACTCCTGGATCGTGCCGGAATACGTGTCGCCGAACCGGCGCAGGATCTCCGACGCGTAGAGCACGCCCGTGGTGTACGTGTTGCCCGCGCCGTTCAGCTGCACGAACTCGACGTTGTGCAGCTCTTTCGGGATGAGGTGCCTGCTGAGGGCGCTCATCGTCGAGCCCCAGGCGATCCCGACCGTCTGGTTGGAGTCGACGAAGCGGTCGAGAATCCGTGCAGCGGAGATGGCGACGCGCTCGAGCCGGTCGACGTCGCTGATCGCGCTCGGCATCGGGACGATGTGCGCCGCGATGCCGTAGCGCTCGTGGATCGACTGCTGGATGCGCGTCGCACCTTCGTGCGGCTCGGCGATCTGGATGGTCACCAGGCCCGACGAGCGGGCGTAGCTCAGCAGCCGGGAGACGCTGGAGCGCGACGTGTGCATCTCGTGCGCGATCGCCTCCATCGTCAGGTCCTGCATGTAGTACAGGTGGCCCGCCTTGAGGGCGTCGCGGACCTTGTCGGGCAGGTGCTCGGTGTCGGGCTGGGGCATTCGGGGCCTCTTCTCCTCCGGCGGCTGTTCCTCCTCGGGCGAACGGGCGATGCACGTATGTGCAGCGAGCTTGATCGAAGTTGTGCCGCCACGAAGACTATAGCTCGCAGTAACACCGGCACGCAGCAGAACCAGGAGAGAACCGTGACGACGAAGTCGAGCACACGCAGCGAGGTCCAGCGCCTCATCGAGCGGCCACGAGCACAGGTCCTCGTCGTCGGCGGCGGCATCAACGGCCTCGGCACCTTCCGCGACCTCGCCCTGCAGGGCGTCGACGTCGTGCTCGTCGAGCGCAACGACTTCGTGTCCGGCGCCTCGGCGGCGTCCAGCCACATGATCCACGGCGGCATCCGCTACCTCGAGAACGGCGAGTTCCGGCTCGTCAAGGAGTCGGTCACCGAGCGCAACGGCCTGCTGAAGATCGCGCCGCACTACGTGAAGCCGCTCGAGACGACCATCCCGATCTACTCCACCTTCTCCGGCATCCTCGCCGCCCCGCTCCGCTTCCTGACCCACAAGCAGGGCAAGCCGAAGGAGCGCGGCGCGTTCCTCATCAAGACCGGCCTGACCATCTACGACTCCTTCTCGCGCGCCGGCGGCACGGTTCCGCGGCACAGCTTCCACGGCCGCAAGAAGTCGCTGGAGATCCTCCCCGCGCTGAACCCCGGCCTGAAGTACACGGCGACCTACTTCGACGCGTCGGTGCACGACCCCGAGCGTCTCGCCCTCGATGTGCTCGCCGACGGCCTCGCCGCCGGTCCGCACGCCCGGGCCGTCAACTACGTGGAGGCCGTCGGCACCCGTGACGGCGGCGTGCTGGTGCGCGACCGCGAGAGCGGCGAGGAGTTCGTCATCACCGCCGACGTCGTCGTCAACGCCTCCGGCCCGTGGACGGACCTCACCAACGAGGCGCTCGGCCAGGCCACCCGGTACATGGGCGGCACCAAGGGCTCCCACATCGTGCTCGACAACCCGGAGCTGCTCGAGGCCTGCAAGGGCCGCGAGATGTTCTTCGAGAACAACGACGGCCGCATCGTGCTCATCTACCCGCTCAAGGGCCGGGTCATGGTCGGCACGACCGACATCGACGCCGACATGAGCGAGCGCGCGGTGATCACCGAGGACGAGATCGATTACTTCATCGAGCTGGTCGCGCACGTTTTCCCAACGATCCCGGTCACCCGCGAGCAGATCGTCTACACCTTCTCCGGCGTGCGCCCGCTGCCGCACCACGACGACACCGCGCCCGGGTTCGTGTCCCGCGACTACCGCATCGTGCCCGGCACGATCGCGGGGCTCGGCGACACCACGGTCCTCAGCCTCGTCGGCGGCAAGTGGACGACGTTCCGCGCCCTCAGCGAGCACCTCGCGAACGAGACCCTCAAGGCCCTCGGCGCGACCCGCACCGTCCAGACCCTCGGCCTGCCGATCGGCGGCGGGGCCGGCTTCCCGACCACGCCGCAGGCGGAGCGCGACTGGGTCGCCCGTTACGGCGCCGACGTGGGTACGGAGCGCGCCACCACGCTGCTGCACCGCTACGGAACCAAGGCGAGCTTCGTCATCGACGCCATCGCCGGCTGGGACGGCGACGACACCCCGCTCGCCGCGGCCCCCACGTACTCCCGCGCGGAGGTCGACCACGTGATCCGCAACGAGCACGTCGTGCACCTGTCCGACGTGTTTCTGCGCCGCACCAGCCTCGCCTTCACCGGCGCAATCACCCCGGCGCTGGTGCACGAGATCGGCGAAATCGCGGCAAACGCGCTTGCATGGTCGCCAAACCGGCGCACCGAGGAGGAAGATTCGTTCGTAGCGGACCTTGCCGACGCCCACCGGGTGCAGCTGAAGTCGGGGGACGGGAGCGAAGCCGCGGCTGTTCGATAAATGCACGAACGTGCATGACACGGTTCTTGTCAAGGCAAGCGCGACCGCAATAGCGTTCAGATGCCCACCCTGACGAGAACCACACCAGATCGCACAACAGGGTGCGGGTCAACTGAACAACTGGAAGGTCAACGTGGACAATATCGGTGTAGATTTCCTGTCCGAGGTGGTGGGAACGGCGTTGCTGCTCCTGCTCGGTACCGGTGTCGTGGCGAACGTCGCCCTGATCAGGAACAAGGGCTTCAACGGCGGGTTCCTGATGGTCAACTTCGGTTGGGGCATCGGTGTGTTCGCCGGTGTCGTGGTCGCCTACAACTCGGGTGCGCACCTCAACCCGGCCGTGACGCTGGGTCTCGTCGCGAACGGGGCCAAGACGTTCGGTTCGGCCGCCGCGCACACGCTGGTGCCGGTGAACTTCGCCACGGTGGTGCTGTACATCCTCGCCCAGCTGATCGGTGCGATGATCGGCGCCGTTCTCACCTGGCTCGCCTACAAGCAGCACTTCGACGAGGAGCCGGACCCGGCCAACAAGCTGGGCGTCTTCTCGACCGGTCCTGCCATCCGCAGCTACGGCTGGAACCTGGTCACCGAGATCATCGGCACCTTCGTGCTGGTGTTCGTGGTCATCGCCTTCGGCCACCAGCCCGGCACGGCCGCCGGCCTCGCCGCCCTCGGCGCATTGCCCGTCGCCCTCCTGGTGATCGGCATCGGCGCCAGCCTCGGTGGTCCGACCGGGTACGCCATCAACCCAGCCCGTGACCTCGGTCCGCGCATCGTGCACGCCATCCTGCCGATCAAGGGCAAGGGCTCCAGCGACTGGGCGTACTCGTGGGTCCCGGTGGTCGGGCCGATCATCGGCGGTCTGCTCGCCGGTTGGCTCGCCCTCCTGCTGCTTCCGATCATGAAGTGACACGGGGCCGGCGGGGACACCCCGCCGGCCTCCTCCGTTCCACCCCCAAAGAACAAAGGAGTTACCTATGGCCGACTACGTCGTCGCCATCGACCAGGGCACGACCAGCACCCGTGCGATCATCTTCGACAAGTCCGGATCGATCGTCTCGACCGGACAGCTGGAGCACGAGCAGATCTTCCCGCGGGCCGGCTGGGTCGAGCACAACCCGATGGAGATCTGGAACAACACCCGCGAGGTCATCGGCCAGGCCCTGTCGAAGGCCGACCTGACCCGTCACGACATCGCGGCCGTGGGCATCACCAACCAGCGCGAGACCGCGGTGGTCTGGGACAAGAACACCGGCGAGCCGGTCTACAACGCGATCGTCTGGCAGGACACCCGCACGCAGCCGATCGTGGACCGCCTGGCGGCCGACGGCGGCACCGAGCGCTTCAAGCAGATCGTCGGCCTCCCGCTGGCGACCTACTTCTCGGGCACCAAGATCGTCTGGATCCTGGAGAACGTGGAGGGCGCCCGCGAGCGCGCCGAGGCCGGCGACCTGCTGTTCGGCACCACCGACACGTGGGTGCTGTGGAACCTGACCGGCGGCCCGGACGGCGGTGTGCACGCCACCGACGTGACCAACGCCTCCCGCACGCTGTTCATGGACCTGGAGACGCTGAGCTGGCGCGACGACATCCTCGAGGTGTTCGGCGTGCCGAAGTCGATGCTCCCGGAGATCAAGAGCTCCTCCGAGGTCTACGGCGAGGTCGAGTCCTCCAGCCTGCTCCGCGAGGTGCCCGTCGCGGGCATCCTCGGCGACCAGCAGGCCGCGACGTTCGGCCAGGCGGCGTTCGATCCGGGCGAGTCGAAGAACACCTACGGCACGGGCAACTTCCTCATCTTCAACACCGGTGAGGAGATCGTCCACTCGAAGAACGGCCTGCTGACGACGCTGGGCTACAAGCTCGGCGACGAGGCTCCGCACTACGCGCTGGAGGGCTCGATCGCAGTCACCGGCTCGCTGGTGCAGTGGCTCCGCGACAACCTGGGGCTCATCTCCAGCGCCCCGGAGATCGAGGAGCTGGCGAAGACCGTCGAGGACAACGGCGGCGCCTACTTCGTGCCGGCGTTCTCGGGCCTGTTCGCGCCGTACTGGCGGGCGGACGCGCGCGGCGCGCTCGTCGGCCTCACCCGGTACGTCAACAAGGGACACATCGCCCGTGCGGTGCTGGAGGCCACGGCCTTCCAGACCCGCGAGGTGCTCGACGCGGTCAACGCGGACTCCGGTGTGGACCTGCAGGAGCTGAAGGTGGACGGCGGCATGATCGCCAACAACACCCTCATGCAGTTCCAGGCCGACATCCTCGGCGTGCCGGTCGTGCGTCCGGTCGTCGCGGAGACGACCGCTCTCGGCGCGGCGTACGCGGCCGGCCTCGCGGTCGGCTTCTGGTCGGACCTGGACGACCTGCGCAAGAACTGGCAGGAGGACAGCCGCTGGACGCCGAACATGGATGAGGCCGAGCGCGAGCGTCAGCTGCGTCTCTGGAAGAAGGCCGTCACGAAGACCTTCGACTGGGTCGACGACGACGTCCGCAACGCCTGATCCACCTCACGACGGAACGCCGTCCGGCTCGCGCCGGGCGGCGTTCCGCTTTTCCTCTGCGCTGATCCTTCGGGCCTCCTCATCGAGTGGAAAGGGTCTGTGCAGCCCGGTCTTCTAGCGTCGCCGTATGAGGCATTCCGCGCGCGTGTACTCGGTCCGGCACGGACGGCTCCCGGTGCGCACCGCTCGGGGGCCGCTGGCGCGCCTGATCGCGTCGGTGCTCGCCGTCGCGGCGGTCTCGGCGACGGCGGTGACCGCCTACGCGGTGGGGGACACGGTGACCTCGCTCAAGCCGTCCATCCACCTGGTGTCGGCGTCCGGCAGGTCCGTCGCCGCGCCGCCGAGCGTCGGGGCCGAGTCGGGCGCGGTGAACATCCTCCTCGCGGGGACGGACACCCGCACGGGCCAGGGCGGCCAGTTCTCGAGCGCCGACGAGCTCGCCGGCAGTTCGGGCGCGGGGAACAACGACGTGACGATGGTGCTGCACCTCTCCGCCGACCACACGCACGCGACCGTCATCAGCATCCCGCGCGACCTCATGGTGCCCGTCCCGGCCTGCCCGACCCCGAGCGGCGGCTCGACCTCGGCGCAGTCGAGCGCGCAGTTCAACACCACGCTCTCCACCGGCGGTCTCTCGTGCGTGGTGCTGACGGCGGAGGCGCTCACCGGGCTGAGCATCCCGTACGCGGCGGAGATCAGCTTCGACGGCGTGATCGCGATGTCGAACGCGATCGGGGGAGTGCCGGTGTGCCTGGCGACGCCGGTCACCGACCCCTACGTCGGGCTCGACCTTCCGGCCGGGCAGCAGACGCTCGTCGGCCCGCAGGCGCTGGCGTTCGTCCGCAGCCGCCACGGGATCGGCGATGGCAGCGACCTGGGCCGGATCAGCAACCAGCAGCTGTTCCTGTCGGCGCTGCTCCGGAAGGCGACGAGCGCGGGGACACTGGGCAACCCGTTCACGCTCTACTCGCTGGCGAAGGCGGCGACCTCGAACATCCAGCTCTCCGACACGCTCGCCTCTCCGACGACCCTGGTGTCGATCGCGCTGGCGCTCAAGAGCGTCCCGTTGAGCGACTTCGTCTTCCTGCAGTACCCGGCGATGACCGACCCGGACGACCCGAACCGGGTGGTGCCCGAGCCCGACGGGGTCGCGGCGCTGAAGCAGGCGCTGGCCGCCGACGTCCCGGTGGTGCTCACCGGGCACACCGGGGACGGGACGGTGTCGGCGACCGCGACGCCCACGCCGACACCCACGCCGACCCCCACGCCGACGACCGCGGCCACGGCTCCGGCCGCCGGCTCCACCCCGGCCCCGACGCCGTCCTCCACCGGAGTGAGCCTGCCGTCGGACGTGACCGGCCAGACCGCCGACGAGCAGACGTGCACGAAGGGGAACTGACTAGCGCTCGCGCAGCCCCGGCGTCATCGACAGGCCGGCGAACGCCTGCCGCGCGAACCGCGCCACGGCGCGGCGCAGGGTCTCCACCTCCTGCGGGTTCCAGCCGAGGGTGACCTCGTCTAGCTGCGCCTGGGCGACCTCCATGATGCGCTCGCCGAGCGCGCGGCCGTCGCGGGTGAGGGCGACCAGCACGCTCCGCTCGTCGTGCGGCGACGGCACGCGCCCGACCAGGCCGATCTCCTCCAAGCGGCGCACGATCTTGGAGATGTTCGCTTTTCCCGTGCCGAGGGTCGCCGCCAGGTCGGTGGGCCGCAGCGCCCCGCGGTAGGCGAGCTGGTTGACGACGACGAACATCGGGATGTCGTCGACCGGGAAGCCGATCTTCTGCATCACGCGCTCGCGCACGTCCCGGCTGTCCGCCCAGTGCACGATCGACGCGATCGACAGGCGCAGGTCGAACGGATCCTGCTCGATGACGGGCGAGAGGTCGGGGACGTCCGACATGCTGCCACCTCCTCTGTTCGACGTGCTGCCAGTATCCCAGCCCCGGTCCCCGGAGCCGCGCGCGGCTCAGCGTTCGCGCACGACCGTCACCGGTCCGAGCAGGCCGTGCGGCCGCACCTGCGTCTGGTGGCCGCCCTCGCGTCCGAGCAGCAGCAGGCCCATGTCCGGGATGTTGTCGTAGTACCCGCGCGCGATCAGCCGGTTGTTCAGCGAGCTCGCGACCCGGACCGTGACGGTGTTGCGCCCGGCCCTCGCCGCGTCGGTGATGTCGACCACCGGACGCGAGGTGTCGAAGCCGCGCGCCTCGCCCCCGTTGACGCTCGCAACGCCGAGGCCGCCCGCGGTGGAGCCGAGGTCGAGCAGCAGGCGTTCGCCGGGCTCCGCGGCGCTGTCGAGCTCGAACTCGGCGCGGTACTCGGCGACGCCGGAGACCTCCGGGCCGACGCCCGGGAGCTCCGTCCACGGACGCAGCCCGGACCCGTCGACCGGGATCGTTGTGACTGCGGTGGTCGGACGCACCTCCCTGGTCTCGTACCCCAGGCCGCGGTCCTCGACGATCAGCTCGTCCGGTCCCGCGTCCCAGCTCTCGACGGAGATGCTCCAGCCGTCGAGCCGCTGTACGGTCTCGCTCTCGGCGGGCCGCGATCCGGTCGGCGCCTGGGAGCGGTCCACGGTGAGGAGGGCGATCTCACCGGGGGCGAGCGCGACCGACACGACGGTGCGGTCGCCGTCGAGTCGCACTCCCCGGTGCTCCGCGAGCGCGCCGCTCCACGGGTCGACCCGGTACGGGGTGCCGGCGCTCGGGAGGGCGACTTCCACGACCGTGTCCTCCCCGGTCTCGTACAGGAAGTGGTACAGGTACACGTGCAGCAGGTCGCCGTCCTCGCGCAGCGAGCCGAGCACGGAGCGGTTCTCGGCGACGAACTCGGCGCGGCCGGCGACGCCGAGCCCGCGCAGGGCGGACACGGTCTGGGCGGGGTCGTCGATCTCGGCCACGGTCGGCTGCGCGCGCAGCGCGGCCATCGTCTCGGCCAGCTCGGCGTCGCGGCCGTCCAGCCCGGGCGTCCGCGAGGCCGCGCGGGCGTTCAGGATGTGCTCCCCGGTCAGCAGCAGCTTCAGCTCGCGGGCGCCGTTCACGATGAGCACGCGGAGCCCGGCCCTGGCCCGGTCGAGCAGCAGCCGGGCGACGTCGGGGTTCAGAGCCTCCTGGTAGACGATCAGCGCCTGGTAGCCGGGGCCGTCCGGCTGAACGAGCCCCTGCGCGAAGGAGACGTCGTCGCGCAGCAGCAGGCTGCCGTCGAAGAACTCATAGCTCCACCCGGCGTCCTGCATACCGAGGTCCTGCCACCAGTGGTTCTCGCGGTTCCGCATCCACATCGTGCCGTAGGCGACCTCGTCGGGGATGCGGTGGCCGTCGGCGTCGAGGAAGAACATCCCGGACATGTTGTCGACGAAGTGGTCGGTGCGCAGGATGCCGACGTCGATGCGCGGCCGGCCCTGCCGCAGCAGGTACTGGATGCGCCCGATGGCGGCGTTCCACTGCGGGTAGAACTCGCTGGCCGGCTGGCGGAGGTCGAACCGCTCGGAGAACGCCGGCCACATGCCCTCGTGCCCGGGCCACTCGGTCGCGCCCTCCGCGCCCGCGGTGCTGGCCCAGCCGTGCAGCACGGTCTTCGTGATGCCGGCCGCCAGCTGCGTCGCGATGATCTGGTCGTAGAAGCGGTGGTCGAGCATGTTGTTGCGCGTCGTGGCGCCGGTCTCCGACGAGTACTGCTTGCCGAAGAGGTGCGCGGGCCCGGCGAGCAGCCGGTAGGCGTCGATCTGCGAGCCGAACTCGAGCGACTCCGTCTCGATGCCGTCCACCTCCGGCCCCGGGCGGGTGAGCTCGAAGGGCAGGCCGTAGCTGATCTCCGAGCGCAGCAGGATGCCGTTCTCGTGCAGGAACGCGGCGAACGGTCGCAGCATGTTCTCGATGTAGAGGTCGGTGAGCGTCTCGACGTAGTCGTGCCGGACCTTCTCGACCGTCGGCCGCTGAGCCTCGGTCGGCTGGTAGCGGTAGGTGGTCGCGGAGGCCATCAGCAGCACGCTGCGGGTGAGGAACGGCAGCCACGGGGCGATGTCGTAGCCGCGGCGCTCCCGGAACTCCCGCGCGACCGACGCTCCCCAGAAGAGGCCGCCGTCGCCCCACGTGGTGAGCTCCAGCGAGTCCATGTACATCTGCGCTCGCGGGTTGCGGGCGATCAGCGCGCGCAGCTCGGGCGTCAGGACGGTGGACCGCCAGTAGTCGATGACCGCGTCGACGCCGGCGCGGTCCAGGTAGTTGACCGTGTAGTTGACGCTCGCCGACGGGGAGGCGGTCTGGCCGGTGCCGTGCGACCAGAACACGAACAGCCGCCAGGCGCGGTCGTCGGCCGCGTCGGGGCTCCAGTCGAGGGCGCAGTCCACGACCCGGGAGGTCAGGTCGAGCACGGCGTCCGCGTCGAGCACGGGCGCGGCGCCGTCCTCGCCCTCCGACACGACGGGGGCGGCGACGGCGGCGACGAACTCCTGGGTCCTCGGCGCGACGCGGTGGCCGGGGAGGAGGCTCTCGGCGCGTTCCTCGTCGAGCACGATGCGCGGCAGCGTCCCGGTGCGGCCTGTCCCTGCCCGCACGTCCTCCGTCACGACGTTCAGCTCGCGGGCCGCCGCCGGGTGGTCCGGGTCGATCGTCGGCAGGTTGGCGTTGGACCAGTTCGTGCCCGACGTGAAGCTCACCGACATCCCGCGCGCGGTCGTCTCCTCGACCACGATCTGCGAGTCGTGCACCCACTCCTCCGAGCCCCAGCCGTAGCGGGCGTGGTCGATGGCCTGCTCGTCCATCGCGAGGAACTCCATCCCGCCGAAGCCGAGCCGATGGGCCGCGTCGATCTCGAACCGCAGGGTGCGATCGGTGTGCAGGCCCTCGGCCAGCCACCAGCGCAGCTCTGGACGGTACTCGATGGGCGGATCCTGCAGCGGGGCGCGGTGGCGCTCCAGCGGGCGGGAGTTCTCTGGCACGGTCACGATCGGTTCTCCTTCGAACGACGGTGTCGTGAGCGTAGCATTTATTGTCGTTGCGACACTACCCTCGCGCGCGAACGTCCGCTCGAACATCCATGGGACTCAACGCGCCGTTACGCGAATGCGTGGACGGCGTGTTGCGTCCCAGGGATCACGCGAGCAGCTCCGGGAGCTCGGCGAGGGAGCGGATGGTGAGCACGCCGGCCGCCAGGGCGTCGCGCTCGTCGTCGGGGGAGGGGACGGCGCCCCGGCGGTTCAGCCACACGCCCGTCAGGCCGGCGAGCGCCGCGCCGATCGCGTCGGTGCGCAGCCGGTCGCCGACGTAGGCGGCCTCGGCCGGGCTCACGTCGAAGGCGTCGCAGGCGAACCGGAAGATCGCCGCGCCGGGCTTCGGGATGCCGACCTCGCCCGACGCGACGATCTGGTCGACGCGCGCGTCGAGACCCACCGCGTGCACCTTGCGGCTCTGGAACGCCAGATCGCCGTTCGTGATCAGGCCGAAGCGGACGCCGGGGATGCGCCGCTCCAGCTCGTCGAGTGCGGGCAGGGCGTCGTCGTGCAGCGTCCAGGCCGCCACGTAGTGTTCGAAGTAGTCGGCGAACCAGGCGCTCGCCTGCGTGTCGTCGAGCGTCACGCCGTGCCGGGCGGCGAAATCGCGGGCACGGGCCTGACGCTGCCCCTCGAAGTCGAGCCGACCCGCGAGGTAGGAGTGGTAGTGCTCCTCCTCGAGGTCGCGCCAGAGGGTCGTGAGCTCGTCCGTCTCCAGGGCGCCGTAGGGTGCCCCGAGGAGTTCGGCATATCGCAGGATGCCCGACTCCACCGCCGTCCGATGCGCGAACAGGGTGTCGTCCAGATCGAACAGGACGACGCGCGGCGCGGTCACGCCTCCGCCTGCACGAAGGTGACGTCGGGCCAGTCGCCCGCCGGGGCGCGGGGGTCGTCGGGAAGCAGCGTGCCGCGCCACTCGTCGCGACGCTCGCCGCGCTGCTCGGCGCCGCCCGCCACAACGCCCTCCCAGCGGAAGCCGGCTCGGCGCGCGACCGCCGCGCTCGCCGCATTGCCGGCGAGCGCTCGCCACACGATCCGCCGGAGCGCGAGCCCGTCGGGGGCGGGGGAGAAGCCGTACGTCAGCACCAGTGCGGTGGCCTCCGACATCACGCCGCGGCCGCGCGCATCCGGTGCGAGCCAGTAACCGATCTCGCCCTGGTGCCGGTGGATGTCGCCGAGGCTGACCATGCCGACCAGCTCGCCGTCGACCCGGACGCTCCAGGTGCACACCCGGTCGCTGGCCCACCCGTCGGGCACCACGCTGGTGACGAATCCGACCGCGTGCTCGCGCCGGTACGGCGACGGCACGGTCGTCCACCGGGCGATCGACGGGTCGGCGCAGAGCTGGGCGATCCGGTCGACGTCGGATTCCGCGGGCTGGTCGAGCGTCACCCGCTCACCCGACAGGACGACCGGATACGGCATCAGCGCGCCTTGCGCAGCAAGCCGACGCGCTCGTACGCCTTCGCCAGGGTCGCCTCCGCCACCTCGCTCGCGCGGTCGGCGTTGACGGCCAGGATGCGGTCGAGCTCGCCCGGGTCGGCCAGCAGGTCGAGCGCGCGCTGCCGCACGGGCGTGAACTCGCCGACCACGACCTCCACCAGGCCCTTCTTGAAGTCGCCGTAGCCCTTGCCCTCGTACTCCAGCTCGATGGACTCGATGGAGCGGCCGGTCAGTGCCGAGTAGATGCTGAGCAGGTTCGAGATGCCGGGCTTTCCCTCGCGGTCGAACGAGACGACGCCGTCGGTGTCGGTCACCGCCCGCATGATCTTCTTGCGGGTGACGTCGGGCTCGTCGAGCATCCAGATGATGCCGGAGCCCGACTCCGCCGACTTCGACATCTTCGACTCCGGGTTCTGGAGGTCGTAGATGCGGGCGCTCTCCTTGAGGATCATCGCCTGCGGCACCACGAACGTCTCGCCGAAGCGGCTGTTGAAGCGCTCGGCGAGGTCGCGGGTGAGCTCGACGTGCTGGCGCTGGTCGTCGCCGACCGGGACCACCGTCGTGTCGTAGAGCAGGATGTCGGCGGCCATGAGCACCGGATAGGCGAACAGCCCGACCGAGGTCGCGTCGGCGCCCTGCTTCTGCGACTTGTCCTTGAACTGCGTCATGCGCGACGCCTCGCCGAAGCCGGTGATGGTGTTGAGCACCCAGGCGAGCTGGGCGTGGGCCGGCACGTGCGACTGCACGTAGAGGGTGGACGCGGACGGGTCGATGCCGGCCGCGATGTACTGCGCCGCCGTGCGACGGGTCTTCTCGCGCAACTCGGCCGGATCCTGCTGCACGGTGATGGCGTGCAGGTCGACCACCGAGAAGAAGGCGTCGTGCGTGCTCTGCAGCTCCTTCCACTGCAGCAGCGCGCCGATGTAGTTGCCGAGGTGCAGGGAGTCGGCGGAGGGCTGCATGCCGGAGTAGAGGCGAGGGAGTTCAGTCATGGTTCTGCTTTCGAAGTCTTCGGATGGGGTGCGGGCTGTGCGGTCAGACGGCGTAGTCGACGACCACGGGCGTGTGGTCCGACCATCGCTCGTCGTACGCGGCCGCGCGGTCCACCGCGACGTCCTGCACCCGCGCCGCGAGCGCGGGGGTGGCCAGCTGGTAGTCGATGCGCCAGCCGGTGTCGTTGTCGAACGCCTTGCCGCGCCACGACCACCACGTGTACGGGCCGTCGACCTCGCCCGCGTGGCGGCGGACGACATCCACCCAGCCGAGGCCGGCGCCGTCGTTGTACGAGGGGTCGCCCTCCGCGCCGAGGATGCGGTCGAAGTAGGCGCGCTCCTCCGGCAGGAAGCCCGCGCGCTTGACGTTGCCCTTCCAGTTGCGGATGTCGAGGGTGCGGTGGCCGACGTTGAGGTCGCCCATCACGACGGCGAGCTCATTGTGCTTCTGCAGCTCCGGGAGCCGCGCCTCCATCGCATCGAGGAATCTGTACTTCTCGACCTGCTTGTCGGTGCCGGCCTCGCCCGAGTGCACGTAGGCGCTCACCACCGTGACGACGGTGTCGCCCACCTCGTAGTCGGCCTCCAGCCACCGGCCGGCGCTGTCGAACTCCGTCGGGCCCAGCTCGACGCGATGGATGGCCGCGCGGTGGCGGCTGGCGATCGCGACGCCGGCCCGCCCCTTCGCGGTGGCGGGGTCGTGCACGATGTCCCACTCGTCGCCGAGCAGCCCCTGCAGGTCTTCGTTGGAGGCGCGCACCTCCTGGATCGCCAGGATGTCGACGTCGCGCCCCTCGAGCCACGCGCCCATGCCCTTGCGGAAGGCGGCGCGGATGCCGTTGGCGTTGATCGTGGCGATGCGCAGGCGACTCGAGGGCATGCCTCAAGCCTAGCGGGGGCTGCCGACAGCGGTCCCGGGCCCGGGAACGCCGTCGAGCAGGTCGTCGAGCCGGTGGGCGGCGCGCTCCACGCGTCGCTGCGCAGGCAGCCGGGCGAACCAGCGGGCCGCCGCCAGGTCCTCCTGCGCATGCTTCAGCTCGGCCTGGGCGACGAGCACGCGGGCCTGGTGCTCGGCCGCCGCCCGCTCCGCCGCGGCCTGCTCCGGGGTGACCGCGCGCGGCGAGATGCCGTGGTCGAACATCCCGACCGCGATCCACGACGCCGAGAGCAGGATGACCCGCGAGATCAGGTTGAACCACAGCAGCAGACCGATGAAGACGGCGAAGGTCGCCAGCAGCGGGTTCTTCTGGTTGGCGAACAGGAGACCGCTCAGCACGCTCAACCCGGCGAGCACGAGGGATCCGAGCAGCACCCCGAAGAACAGGTTGCGCCACGGGATGGCGACCCGCGACATCACGCGGAACATCGCGCCGAGGGTGACGATGTTGAGCAGCACCGAGACGACGAGGCCGGAGAAGCGCGCGACGGCGTTGGTCCAGAAGGAGTCGGAGCTCAGCCCGATCAGGTCGAGGAGGAACGTCAGCGTCTGGGTGCTCACGATGCTGACCAGCGCCGAGACGATGAACAGCACGCCGAAGATCAGCGCCAGCCCGAGGTCGCGGATCTTCTGCAGCACGTAGTTGGTGGTGTCCCGGCTGAGCCCGAACACCGCCCGGACCGCCTGGCGTGTGTAGTAGAGCCAGCCGATCGCGGTCCAGATCAGGCCCACGGCGGCGACGATGCCCGTCCAGCCGAACGAGGTCGCGGTCTGCAGCTGCTCGGCCGGGATGATGCCCGGGGTGGTCGGAGTCGAAATGAGGCCGGGGACGGCACGGTTCAGCAGCCTCACGATCGCGTCGAACACCTCCTCGTTGCCCGACAGCCACACGCTGGAGATCGAGAAGCCGACCCAGATGGCCGCGAAGATCGCGAAGAGCGACTGGTAGCCCATCCCGGCCGCCCGCAGGTTGCCGTCGGAGTGCGAGTAGTTGATGTACACGCGGTAGGGGCGCAGCCCCTCCACCCACTTGGCCAGGTGGGAGACGCGCGCCACGGGCTTCTCCAGCCGGCGGCGCAGTGGATCGGCATGCTCCAGCAGGCGCTCTTTCAGCGACTCCTCCGGTTCGACCGTCCCCTCGGCGCGCTGCACCGCGGGGTCCGGCTCCATCGGAGCGTGCCTGGTCTTCTTGGCCACGCCGTCAGGATAGCGAGCGCTCGCCGCCCCGGGCCTTCGGTGGCCTAGGAGTAACTCGAGTCCGGCATCGACGCTCCGATGGCCAGCCCGATGAGGCCGAGCACGATGAACAGGAGCCAGAACGCCGTGAAGACGTAGCCGAGGATCAGGCCGGTCAACGCGAGGCCGTGACCGTTCTGCCCGGTGCGCCTGATCTGACCGAGAGCGATGTGACCGCAGATGATCGCGGCGATGGGAACGAGGAAGGCCGCGATGAGCGTGACGATCGCCAGCGGATTGGTGCCCGTCGGAGCGCCCGCGGGAGCACCCGCCGGGTACGCCTGATAGGCGGGTTGCGGTTGTGGGGCGGAATCGGGTGCGGTCATGATGGTGCCTCCTTCTCGGGAGAGATGGTAGGGCGGCCGTATCGCCCTCCTAAAGACAGCGTTCGAGCGCAGGGTCTCGCGCCGAGGATCGCGCGAAACCCCCGTGCTCGTGACGGGTCAGTATCCCGAGAGCCCACTCGTGGGGTCGGAGGCCGCGGCCATCACGCCGATGACGATGAGGACCAGGAGGAGCACCCACACCGCGAGGAAGACGTAGCCGAGCACCAGGCCGGTCTTCGCGAGCCCGCGCCCGTTCTGGCCCGACCGCCGGATCTGCCCGAGCGAGATGTGGCCGCAGATGATCGCGGCGAGCGGGAAGAGGAAGGCCGCGACGAGGGTGACGATCGCGAGCGGATTGGTGCCGGCCGGCGGGGCGGTCTGCGGGCTTCGGATGTCGGTGGTCGACGAGGTGGGGGCCATGACGGCGTCTCCATTCTGGGAATGCGGTTATTGGGGAATTCCCCATCCGATAAGACGGTCGTCAGACCCGACTATGACGGCATTGCCCGCTAACGCGCCGCCGTGCCCGCCAGCACCCCGGCCGGCATCGCCGCGTGGATCGCATTCACCGTGTCGCGGAAGGCGTTGTCGACGCGCACCGCGCCGAGCGCGCCGCCCTTGATCGCACCGGAGCCCATGTTGCGGTTGAGACGGACCACCAGCTGGCCGTCGGCGCTCACCAGGTACTCGACGATGAACGTCACGTGGAAGTTCTTCTTGCCGGCCAGCGCCCCGATGAGAAGCGTGAGCGGCATGCTCCCGCGTTTGGCGAGCAGCCCGCCGTTCGGGGTCGGGGTGAGGACGAAGCCCTCGGAGACCAAGGCTGCTTCGACCAGTCGCTTGGCCGCGCCGTGGTCGCCGAGGAGGAGGAACTCGTGTGCAGATGCCATGGATCGCCTTTCTGAAGGAGGGGGTTCATTCTTCAGAGACGCGCCCGGAAGCGGAGGCATGACGCGAGGGGGAGACGCAGACGGCCCGCCCTGCCGGAGCAGGACGGGCCGTCAGCGAAGCGGTGCGGTCAGGGGCGGCCGCGCATGATCGCCTGCTTGACCTCGGCGATCGCCTGCGTGACCTGGATGCCGCGGGGGCACGCGTCGGTGCAGTTGAAGGTCGTGCGGCAGCGCCAGACGCCCTCCTTGTCGTTGAGGATGTCGAGGCGGACCTGGGAGTTGTCGTCGCGCGAGTCGAAGATGAAGCGGTGCGCGTTCACGATCGCGGCCGGGCCGAAGTACTGGCCGTCGGTCCAGAACACCGGGCAGGACGACGTGCACGCGGCGCACAGGATGCACTTGGTGGTGTCGTCGAAGCGGGCGCGGTCGGCGACCGACTGCACGCGCTCCTTGCCCTTCTCCGGCTTGGAGTTGGCGACCAGGAACGGCTGCACCTCGCGGTACGACTCGAAGAACGGCTCCATGTCGACGATGAGGTCCTTCTCCAGCGGCAGACCCTTGATCGCCTCGACGTAGATCGGCTTCGAGATGTCGAGGTCCTTGATCAGCGTCTTGCAGGCGAGCCGGTTGCGGCCGTTGATGCGCATCGCGTCCGAGCCGCAGATGCCGTGGGCGCACGAGCGGCGGAAGGTCAGCGAGCCGTCCTGCTCCCACTTGATCTTGTGCAGCGCGTCGAGGATGCGGTCGGTCGGGAACAGCTCGACGTCGAAGTCCTGCCAGCGCGGCTCCGAGTCCACATCCGGGTCGAAGCGGCGGATGATCAGGGTCACGGTGAACGACTCGACCGGCGCCTCGGGGGCCGGGGGAGTCTCGAGCACGGCGTTCGACATCAGTACTTCCTCTCCATCGGCTGGTAGCGGGTCACGACGACGGGCTTCCAGTCGAGCGTGATGTGGTCTGCCGCGTCCGACGAGTGCGGGTCGCCGGAGAGGTAGGCCATGGTGTGCTTCATGTAGTTCTCGTCGTCGCGCTTCGGGAAGTCGTCGCGCATGTGGCCGCCGCGGGACTCCTTGCGGTTGCGGGCGGAGTAGACGACGACCTCGGCGAGGTCGAGCAGGAAACCGAGCTCGACGGCCTCCAGCAGGTCGGTGTTGAAGCGCTTGCCCTTGTCCTGCACCTGCACGTTGCGGTAGCGCTCGCGCAGCTCGTGGATGGTCTCGGTGACCTTGGCGAGGGACTCGTCGGTGCGGAACACCTGGGCGTTCCGGTCCATCTCGTCCTGCAGCTCCTTGCGGATCGCCGCGATGCGCTCGGTGCCGGTGGAGGTGCGCAGGCTCTCGATCATGCCGCGGACGGCGGCGGCCGGATCCTCCGGCAGCGGGACGTACTCGGCGGTCTTGACGTACTCGACCGCGTTGTTGCCCGCGCGCTTGCCGAACACGTTGATGTCGAGCAGCGAGTTGGTGCCGAGGCGGTTGGAGCCGTGCACCGAGACGCAGGCGCACTCGCCCGCGGCGTACAGGCCGGGGACGACGGTGGTGTTGTCGCGCAGCACCTCGGCGGCGGTGTTGGTCGGGATGCCGCCCATCGCGTAGTGCGCGGTCGGCATCACGGGCACCGGCTCGACGACCGGGTCGACGCCGAGGTAGGTGCGGGCGAACTCGGTGATGTCCGGGAGCTTCGTCTCGAGCACTTCGGCGCCGAGGTGCGTGCAGTCGAGCAGCACGTAGTCCTTGTGCGGGCCGGCACCGCGTCCCTCTGCGACCTCCTGGACCATGCAGCGGGCGACGATGTCGCGCGGTGCCAGGTCTTTGATCGTGGGCGCGTACCGCTCCATGAACCGCTCGCCGGAGGCGTTGCGCAGGATCGCCCCCTCGCCGCGGGCGCCCTCGGTGAGCAGGATGCCCAGCCCGGCGAGGCCGGTCGGGTGGAACTGGAAGAACTCCATGTCCTCCAGCGGAAGGCCCTTGCGCCAGATGATGCCGACGCCGTCGCCGGTGAGGGTGTGTGCGTTGGAGGTGGTCTTGAAGATCTTGCCGAAGCCGCCGGTGGCGAAGATGATCGCCTTCGAGTGGAAGACGTGCAGCTCGCCGGTGGCCAGCTCGTACGCGACCACGCCGGCCGGCTGCGGGACGCCGTCGACCTCGTTCATGATCACGTCGAGAACGTAGAACTCGTTGAAGAAGTTGATGCCGAGCTTCACGCAGTTCTGGAACAGCGTCTGCAGGATCATGTGGCCCGTGCGGTCGGCGGCGTAGCAGGCCCGGCGGACGGGCGCTTTGCCGTGGTCGCGGGTGTGGCCGCCGAACCGGCGCTGGTCGATCTTGCCCTCGGGCGTGCGGTTGAACGGCAGGCCCATGTTCTCGAGGTCGATGACCGCGTCGATGGCCTCCTTCGCGAGGATCTCCGCCGCGTCCTGGTCGACCAGGTAGTCGCCGCCCTTGACCGTGTCGAAGGTGTGCCACTCCCAGCTGTCCTCCTCCACGTTGGCGAGCGCGGCGGCCATGCCGCCCTGCGCCGCGCCCGTGTGGGAGCGGGTGGGGTAGAGCTTCGAGATGACGGCGGTGCGGGCATGGGGCCCGGCCTCGATGGCCGCGCGCATGCCGGCGCCGCCGGCGCCCACGATGACGATGTCGAACTCGTGGTAGTGGACGCCGTCGATGACGGTGGATTCAGTAGCTTCTGTTGTCACAGGTCTTCCGTTGTCGAAGGATCAGCGTGCCGGGCAGAAGGACGGCAGGTCGGAGGCCGCGGCGCCCGCAGGGCAGGGGTCGAACGTGAAGATCACGAGCGTGCCGAGCACGATCAGCACCACGACCGCGGCGAGCACGGCCCACTTCAGGATGCGGTTGACCGTCCGGTTGTAGGCGTAGTCGTTGATGAGCGTCCGCATGCCGTTGCCGCCGTGGATGAGCGCCAGCCACAGCATCAGCAGGTCCCAGACCTGCCACCACGGGGTGGCGTACTTGCCGGCGACGAAGGCGAAGTCGATCTGCTTGACACCCTCGCCGAGTACGAGGTTGACGAGCAGGTGGCCGAAGATGAGGACGACGAGCAGGATGCCCGAGAGCCTCATGTAGATCCAGCCCCACTTCTCCCAGTTCTTGCCGCGGTTGGAGCGGGCGGCGGGGGTGCGCGGCGCCTCGATGGTCGTCACGTCAGTTCACCTCCGAGAAGATGTGCACCAGCTGCACGGGCACGAAGCCGGCCATGAGGATCACCCAGAGCGCGATGACGATCCAGAACATGACCTTCTGGTACTTGACGCCCTTGCTCCAGAAGTCGATCAGGATGATGCGCAGGCCGTTGAAGGCGTGGAACACGATGGCCGCGACCAGGGCGATCTCGCCGAGGCCCATGATCGGGTTCTTGTAGGTGCCGATCACGGCGTTGTACGCCTCGGGGCTCACGCGGATGAGTGAGGTGTCCAGGATGTGGACGAGAAGGAAGAAGAAGATGGCGACGCCGGTGATGCGGTGGAGGACCCACGACCACATCCCTTCGCGGCCACGGTACAGTGTGCCGCCTGGCCGGGTCTTGGCCGGCTGCAGCGTCCCTGCCGCTTGGTCTGACACGGACAACCCTCCCTGGTTGCTGATCGCTGATAGGGCGCGGTGAGCGCAGCGCCAGTCTATGCCGCGGGTGCCGATCACGCCCCTTAGGGTGGCCTTGGTTATCTCGATGTCGAGATAACCGACCCTCGACGGGAGGGGGTGCGCGGCGTACCGTCCACGCCATGACACAGGACGAGCCGATCATGGACGGCAGCTTGGACGCCGGGCATGACGAGAAGGTCGCGGGCGTGGTCGAGCAGGTGCGTGCCGACGCGCAGCTGCGCGACTCCGAGGAGGTCGCGCAGCTGCTGCGTCAGCGCCTCGACGAGACCGGGCTCCAGGTGTCCGACGAGGAGTTCGCCCGCCACGTGGACGACATCCGGAACGGCCCGTCCGCCGCCTCGTGAGGGGTCAGAGCCAGCCCCGCCGCTTGAAGATGGAGTAGAGCAGCCCGCTGAGGCCGACCATGGCCAGCACGGCGAGCGGGTACCCCAGCGGCCACTGCAGCTCCGGCATGTTCGTAAAGTTCATGCCGTAGATGCCCGCGATCAGGGTCGGCGCGAAGAGGATCGCCGCCCAGGACGAGATCTTCTTCACCTCCTCGCCCTGACGGTGGCTGGAGTGCGCCAGTCGCGTCATCTCCTCGTTCTGGCGTTCGGACACCAGCGTGGAGTTCACCGTCAGGATGTCGCGCAGCAGATAGCGGAACCCGTCGACGCGCTCGTTGACCTGCGTCAGGTGGTCGGCGACGTCACGGAGGCGGCGCTCGAGCTCCTGCGTCACCCCGTACTTGGCGGTGCCGCGCTCCAGCGCGAGCATCACCGCCGAGAGCGGGTGCGTCGCCCGCTGGAAGTCGATCACCTCGCGCGACAGCTCGTAGATGCGCCGGGAGACCAGCGCGTCGCCGCCGAACACCTGCGTCTCGATCTCGTCGATGTCGTTGGCGAGGCCGGCGACGACCGGGCTGTACGCATCCACGACCGCGTCGATGATCGCGTACAGGATGGCCTGCGCGCCGAGCGCGAGCAGCTCCGGCTCGCCCTCCATCCGCTGGCGGACGTGGGAGAGGTCGGGCGACTCGCTGTGCCGGACGGTGATGACGAAGTTCGGCCCGACGAAGAGGTGCAGCTCGCCGAAGTCGACCTCCTCCGGCACATCGAGGTAGTTGGCCGCCTTCAGCACGACGAAGAGGACGGTGTCGTACCGCTCCAGCTTCGGCCGCTGGTGGGCGACGATCGCGTCCTCGATGGCGAGCGGGTGGAGGTTGAACTCCTCCGCGAGCGACATGAGCTCCTGCTCGGTCGGCCGGTACAGGCCGATCCAGGCGACCCCGCCGGGGGTGCGGTCAAGCGCGCCGTACGTCTCGGCGAGTGTGGTCGGCGAGGCGACGCGGACGCCGTTCGCGTAGATCGCGCTGTCGACCATGCTGGTGCGCCGGCCGGACTGCTCCTCCACGGCCGTCTGCGGGGCGACGGGAGAGGGAGGGTCGGTCCGGCGTGTGCGGCTGACGAAGGGCATCGGGATGCCGCGTCGGTTCAGGTTGGCCATGGGTCACCTCCGTCGTCACGAGGACGGGATAGAGCGGATACAGGGACCGGCCCGCTGGGGCCACCTAACTGTACGCGCGCGAACCCGAGACGGGCTGGACGTCGCGGGCGGCCACGTCTGCGACGGCGTTCAGGATGACGCGCTCGTAGTGCCCGATCAGCTGCCCGCAGAGCACCTCCCAGCTCCGGCCGAGGACCGCGCGACGCCCGGCCTCGCCCATCCGCCTGCGCTCCGCGCCGTCGCGGACGAGCAGCGAGACGGCGGCGCGGAAGGCGCGGTCGTCGGACGGCGGGAAGAGCAGGCCGTCGACGCCGTGCTCCACCAGGTCGATCGGGCCGCCCGCGCGCGGGGCGACGACGGGAAGGCCCGAGGCATGGGCCTCCTGCACGGTCTGGCCGAAGGTCTCCTCCGACCCGGTGTGCACGAAGACGTCGAAGGCGGCGTAGGCGGCGGCGAGCTCCTCGCCCCCGCGACGGCCCAGCCAGGTGACGGGCATCCCGCGCAGCTCCCGGGCCACCGCATCCCGCGAGGGTCCGTCGCCGACGATCGCGAGCGAGACGCCGGTGAGGCCGCGGAGCGACCGCAGCCGCTCCACCTGCTTCTCCGGCGCGATGCGCCCCACGTAGCCGATGACCGTCTCGCCGTCGGGGGAGAGCTGCTCGCGGAGGGCCGCCGCGGCCGCCGTCCTCCTCTTGTTGGGGTGGTAGCGCTCGAGGTCGACGCCGCGCCCCCAGCGATCGAGCCGGGACACCCCGGCGGTGCGGAGGTCGTAGGCGCTCGCCGCGGAGGGCGCGAGCGTGAGGTCCGCTCCCTCGTGCACCCAGCGCACGTACTTCCAGGCGATCGCCGAGGTGACGCCGAGGCCGTTCCGCCGGGCGAAGCCGGCGACGTCGGTCTGGTAGATCGCGACGGAGGGGACGCCGAGGCGGTTCGCGGCGGCGATGGCCTGCGCACCCAGGAAGAAAGGGGAGGCGGCGTGGAGCACATCCGGCGCGAAGGCGCTCAGGATGCGCTGCACCTGGGGGCTCGGCAGCCCGACCGGGAACTGCCGGTACGCGATCGACGGGACCTGGTGGATGCGGAACCCGGCATACTCCACCGGCGCACCCGCGTCCGGGCAGATCACGATGGCCTCGTGGCCGTGGGCGGCCAGATGGTCGAGCACCCGGAGGACGCTCGTCGTGACCCCGTTGACCGTGGGGAGGAAGCTCTCGCTGACGACCGCTACCCGCATGACCTCACGCTAGGAGCGCGGGGTGTCGTCGCCGTGAACGGCGGGTGTCCTGCACCGCTCGGTATCCTTTCGGCATGACTCAGCAGCGCAGGATCACCACCGGCAAGCCGATCGACCGCTTCTACAGCGTCATCCCGGCCGGCGGCATCGGTTCGCGCCTCTGGCCGCTGTCGCGCGCCGACGCTCCGAAGTTCCTGCACGACCTCACCGGGTCGGGTCAGACGCTGCTGCGCGACACCTGGGACCGCCTGGTGCCGCTGTCGGGGGAGCAGCGGATCATGGTGGTCACCGGCCGTGCCCACCGCGCCGCCGTCGAGGCCCAGCTGCCGGCGCTCGCCGACCCGAACGTCGTCCTGGAGTCGGAGCCGCGCGATTCGACCGCGGCGATCGGTCTGGCCGCGGCCATCCTGGAGCGCCGCGAGCCCGGTGTGATCATCGGCTCCTTCGCGGCCGACCACGTCATCCACAACATGCCCGCGTTCCAGGCGGCGGTCCGCGAGGCGGTCGCCGCGGCGGAGGCGGGCTACATCACCACCGTCGGCATCCGCCCGACCGAGCCCGCGGTGGGCTTCGGCTACATCCACTACGGGGACCGGCTGGAGCTGCCGGGCGCGCCGAGCGCCCTCACCGTAGACTCCTTCAAGGAGAAGCCGGACCTGGAGACCGCCGAGCGCTACCTGGAGAGCGGCTCCTACCTCTGGAACGCCAGCATGTTCATCACCCGGGCCGACCTGCTGCTGGAGGAGATCGGCCGCAACCGCCCGCGCCTCCTGGAGGGGCTGCTCGAGCTCGCGGAGGCGTGGGACGACCCGGCGACCCGCGGCCCCGCGGTGGACCGGATCTGGCCGGGGCTCGAGAAGATCGCCATCGACTACACCGTCGCAGAGCCCGCAGCCGCCGCGGGCCGGCTCGCCGTCATCCCCGGCTACTTCGACTGGGACGACGTCGGCGACTTCGCCTCGCTCGCCAAGCTCAACTCCGGCGGCCGGAAGTCCGACCTCGCGATCCTCGGTGAGAACGCCCGCGTGCTCTCCGACGCCTCCAGCGGCATCGTCGTCAGCCAGAGCAAGCGCGTCATCAGCCTGATCGGCGTGCGCGACATCGTCGTCGTCGACACCCCCGATGCCCTGCTGGTCACCACCAGCGAGAACGCGCAGCGGGTGAAGGCGGTCGTGGATGCGCTGAAGCTCACGGGCTCGACCGACGTCCTGTAGAAGCTCCGGCGCCGACCCCTCCCAGAACAGGGGATAGCCCTGCTCAAATGAGCGCGTGCCAATCGCGTGAGCGTTTGTAACGCTTGCATGAAGAAGGCCGATTTTCGAACGGCGTCGTTCGTCACATTCGGTAACGTGAACCGCACAAGCCTGCGAGCACCCGCACAGGCTTACGCATCTTGGAGGAACAACCTTGTCAATCACAGCCCGTAAGGCCGGTCTCCTCGGCCTGGCGGCGGTCGGCGTCATGTCGCTGCTCGCCGCTTGCTCGGCTGCCCCGTCGGACAGCTCGTCCGGTGGCGCCGCGAAGAGCGACTTCCTTCCCTGCATGGTCTCCGACTCCGGTGGATTCGACGACCACTCGTTCAACCAGCTCGGCTACGAGGGCCTGCAGCAGGCCGCCAAGTCGCTGAACGTGAAGTACAAGCAGGCGGAGTCGAAGAGCGAGAACGACTTCGCTCCGAACATCCAGAGCATGGTCGACGCCAACTGCAACCTCGTCGTCACCGTCGGCTTCCTCCTGAAGGACGCGACCGAGAAGGCGGCGAAGGCGAACCCCGACGTGAACTTCGCGATCATCGACGACAACGAGATCCAGGCGAAGAACGTCAAGCCGATCATCTTCGACACCGCCCAGGCGGCGTTCCTGGCCGGCTACGCGGCCGCCAGCTACTCGAAGACCGGCATCGTCGGCACCTTCGGCGGCATGCAGATCCCGACGGTCACCATCTTCATGGACGGCTTCGCCGACGGCGTGAAGTACTTCAACGACCAGAAGGGCAAGTCGGTCAAGGTCGTCGGCTGGGACGTCGACAAGCAGAACGGCCTCTTCACCGGTGGCTTCGACGCCAACGAGACCGCGAAGAACACCGCTCAGGGCATCATCGACCAGAACGCCGACGTGATCATGCCGGTCGGCGGCCCGATCTACCAGTCGGCCGCGCAGGCGATCAAGGACTCCGGCAAGCCGATCGCGATGATCGGTGTCGACGCCGACGTCTACCAGTCCGACCCCAGCGTGAAGGACCTGCTCCTCACCTCGGTCATGAAGGGCATGAAGCCGGCGACCAACGACGTCGTCACCCAGGCCGCGAAGGGCAAGTTCGACGCGACCCCGTACGTGGGCACGCTGAAGAACGACGGCGTGGGCATCGCGCCGTTCCACGACTTCGAGTCGAAGGTGGACTCGGGTCTGCAGGGTGAGCTCGACAAGATCAAGGCCGGCATCATCGACGGCTCGATCAAGGTCACCTCGCCCTCGTCGCCGAAGCAGTAACCAGCGACGAGAACGCTCGACGGGGAGGTCAGCCATGGCTGGCCTCCCCGTTGCGTTCACACCCTCACCTTTTGCTCATCTGCGCACACCACGACATCTGCGCAGCCAGGTAATGTGAACACGCGCGTCGAGGCCACCAGCCGATTCCGCGTGCCCTCTCCTGAAGGAAACCCACCCGAATGAAGCTCGAACTCCGCGGCATCACCAAACGGTTCGGTGCCCTGGTCGCGAACGACCACATCGACCTCACCGTCGAACCCGGCGAGATCCACTGCCTGCTCGGCGAGAACGGTGCTGGCAAGTCCACCCTGATGAATGTGCTCTACGGCTTCTACCAGGCCGACGAGGGCGAGATCCTGCTCGACGACGTCGTCCAGCACTTCTCCGGCCCCGGCGACGCCATGAAGGCCGGCATCGGGATGGTGCACCAGCACTTCATGCTCATCCCCGTCTTCACCGTCGCCGAGAACGTGATGCTCGGTCACGAGCAGACCAAGTTCGGCGGACGCCTCGACCTCAACGCCGCCCGCGCGAAGGTGCGCGAGATCTCGGCCCGGTTCGGCTTCGACGTCGACCCGGACGCGCTGGTCGAAGATCTTCCGGTCGGCGTCCAGCAGCGCGTCGAGATCATCAAGGCGCTGTCCCAGAACGCCAAGGTGCTCGTCTTCGACGAGCCCACCGCCGTGCTGACCCCGCAGGAGACCGACGAGCTCATGGCGATCATGCGCCAGCTCAAGGAGCAGGGCACGGCCATCATCTTCATCACGCACAAGCTGCGCGAGGTGCGCGAGGTCGCCGACCGCATCACCGTGATCCGCCTCGGCAAGGTGATCGGCGAGGCCGAGCCCACCGCCACCAACGTCGAGCTCGCGTCGATGATGGTCGGCCGCGCGGTGACGCTGGCCGTGGAGAAGAAGCCCGCCGAGCCGGGAGCCGCCGCGCTCGTCGTCAAGAACCTCTCGGTCATCGACCCCATCGGGCAGCTGGTGGTCAACGACGTGAGCTTCGAGGTGCGCGCGGGCGAGATCCTGGCCATCGCCGGCGTTCAGGGCAACGGCCAGACCGAGCTGACGGAGGCCATCATCGGCCTGCAGCCGCGCATCCAGGGCGAGATCCTTCTCGACGGCTCGCCCATCCAGGGCCACAGCGTCCGCAAGGTGCTCGACGCCGGCGTCGGTTTCGTGCCGGAGGACCGCAACGAGGACGGCCTGGTCGGCGAGTTCACCATCCAGGAGAATCTGATGCTCGACCGCTCGACGAGCGACCCGTTCGTCAAGGGCGGCAACATCCAGTTCTCCTACCTCAAGGACTTCGCGGAGGAGAAGGTGCGCGAGTTCGACGTGCGCACCCAGTCCATCGACACCAAGGTCGGCCGCCTCTCCGGCGGCAACGCGCAGAAGGTCGTGCTCGCCCGCGAGCTCAGCCGCGAGCTGCGGCTCTTCGTCGCCGCGCAGCCCACGCGCGGCCTGGACGTCGGATCCATCGAGTTCGTGCACAAGCGGATCGTCGCCACCCGTGACGCCGGGGTGCCGGTGATCGTGGTGTCGACCGAGCTCGACGAGGTCGCCGCGCTGGCCGACCGGATCGCCGTGATGTACCGCGGGGGGATCGTAGGAATCGTGCCGGGTGACACGTCTCGCGACGTGCTCGGCCTCATGATGGCCGGCGAGTCGCCGGAGCAGGCAGGAGCAGCAGCATGACCGGGACCCCCACGTCCGGCCAGCCCATGGCGCCGGCGCAGCCGGCCCAGCCGGGGACCCCGGCCCCCGCGTCCGGAGGCGACGACCAGTCGCGCTGGAACCAGGCGGTCCGCGAGATCATGGGCGGCCCTGTGGTCATCTCGATCCTCGCCGTGCTGCTCGCGCTCATCGTCGGCGCCATCCTGATCGCGGTCACCGACCCCGACGTGCAGCGGGCGGCCGGCTACTTCTTCGCGCGGCCCGGCGACACGTTCGCGGCCATCTGGAACTCGGTGTCGAACGCGTACGTCTCGATGTTCCAGGGCGCGATCTACAACTTCCGCCGGCCCTCCTTCGCCGCGGGCATCCGCCCCCTCACCGAGACGCTGACCTTCGCCACGCCGCTGATCGTCAGCGGTCTCGGCGTCGCGCTGGCGTTCCGCGTCGGCCTGTTCAACATCGGCGGCCAGGGGCAGTTGCTCATCGCGGCCGCCGCGTCGGCGTGGGTGGGCTTCTCGTTCAACCTGCCCCCGGTGGTGCACCTGGTGCTGGCGGTCGTCGCCGGTATCGTCGGCGGCGCCATCTGGGCGGGCATCGTGGGTCTTCTCAAGGCGCGCACCGGCGCGCACGAGGTGATCGTGACGATCATGCTCAACTACATCGCGTTCTACCTGATCTCCTACATGCTGCGCACGCAGGGCCTCCTGCAGGCGCCGGGGTCGAACAACCCCAAGGCTCCGGCGGTCCACGCCAACGCCGTCTTCCCGCCGCTGTTCGGTGCGCAGTACAACCTCACCTGGGCCTTCGTCGTCGTGATCGGTGCGACCGTCTTCGTGTGGTGGCTGATCAACCGCTCCAGCCTCGGCTTCCGGTTCCGCGCCGTCGGCGAGAACCCCAACGCCGCGCGCGTCGCGGGCATCGACGTCAAGAACGTGTACGTCTACGCCATGCTCATCGCCGGTGGCCTCGTCGGCATCGCCGGCGCCAGCCAGGCGCTCGGCGTCTTCCCGCAGGGCATCAGCTCCGGCGTGGATGCGGGCATCGGCTTCGACGCGATCACCGTCGCCCTGCTCGGCCGCTCCCGGCCGTGGGGCGTGTTCATCGCCGGACTGCTGTTCGGCGCCCTGAAGGCCGGCGGCTACACGATCCAGGCGGCGAACGACATCCCGATCGACATCGTCCTCATCCTGCAGTCCCTGATCGTGCTGTTCGTCGCGGCGCCTCCGCTGGTGCGGGCCATCTTCCGCCTGCCCACCCCGGGGAGCACGCCCCGGAGACCGCGTCCCATCGTCACGAAGGAGGTGGAGGCGAAGTGAGCACCACCGCCCCCGTCGTCCCCGACTCCTCGCCGATCGTCCTCCAGAAGGCCGAGATCCGCTCCTGGAAGGCGCCCATCGCCTTCGGTGTCTTCGTGCTGATCAGCATCATCCTGTTCTTCGGCTTCGCCCGGCACGGCGAGAGCACCTTCCGCCTCACGGAGAAGTCCGACGCGATCCCGCTGCCGACCGTCACGGTGGACAGCTTCGTGACCACCACGATCGTGACGATCCTGCTGATCGCCCTCACGGCATGGAGCGCGTACCTCTCTTATCGTGCGCGCCGGACCCCGCTCTGGGTCGTCATCGTGTTCTCGCTCCTGTTCATGTTCGCGTTCCTGACCTGGGCCGACTCCGGCAGCCCGTACCCGGTGCCGGTCACCGGCCTGCTGCTCGGCACGATCAGCCTCGCCGTCCCGCTGGTTTTCGGCGCCCTCGGCGGCGTGGTGTCCGAGCGCGGCGGTGTGGTCAACGTCGCCATCGAGGGCCAGCTGCTCGCCGGAGCGTTCGTCTCCGCGATGACGGCCTCGCTGACCGGCAGCTGGGTGGTCGGCCTCATCGCCGCCATGGTCGCCGGTGTCCTCGTGTCGTTCCTGCTCGGTGCGTTCGGGATCAAGTACCTCGTCGACCAGGTGATCGTCGGCGTCGTGCTGAATGTGCTCGTCATCGGCCTCACCAGCTTCCTCTACTCGAAGCTGCTGGCCGGCAACCCGCAGCTGCTCAACCATCCGCCGCGTCTGCCGAGCTGGCCCATCCCGGTGCTCAGCGACATCCCGATCATCGGCAAGGTGCTGTTCGACCAGTCGATCATCGAGTACCTGATGTACCTCGCGGTGTTCCTGGTCTGGTTCGGGCTGTTCAAGACCCGCTGGGGCCTGCGCCTGCGCTCGGTCGGCGAGCACCCGGAGGCCGCGGACACCGTCGGCATCAACGTCAACAGCACCCGGTTCTGGAACGTGGCCCTCGCGGGCGCGATCGCCGGCCTCGGCGGCGCGTACTACACGCTCGGCTCCGTCGGCGCCTTCTCCAAGGAGATGACCGCAGGGCAGGGCTTCATCGCCCTCGCGGCCGTCATCTTCGGCCGCTGGGACCCGATCCGCGCGACCCTCGCCGCGCTGCTGTTCGGTTTCGCGACCAACCTGCAGAACGTGCTCAGCACCATCGGATCGCCGGTACCGAGCGAGTTCATGCTGATGCTGCCGTACGTCGTCACGATCCTCGCGGTCGCCGGCCTGGTGGGCCTCTCGCGCGCACCCGCCGCCGACGGGAAGCCGTACATAAAGCCATGAGCACGATCGACTGGGAGGCGCTGCGCTCCGCCGCCGACGAGGCGCGGACGCACGCCTACGTCCCCTACTCCAAGTTCCCCGTGGGTGCCGCGGCGCTCGTCGACGACGGCCGGATCGTCAGCGGCTGCAACGTCGAGAACGCCAGCTACGGCGTGACGCTGTGCGCCGAGTGCGGCCTCGTGTCGTCGCTCGCCATGACCGGGGGAGGACGCCTGGTGGCGTTCACCTGCGTGAACGGCGACGGCGACATCCTGATGCCGTGCGGTCGCTGCCGACAGCTGCTCTACGAGCACTCGGCCGAGGGGATGCTGCTGGAGACCGTCTCCGGCATCCGCACGATCGACGAGGTGCTGCCCGACGCGTTCGGGCCGCGCCAGCTCGCCGCCTACGCGGCCGAGCACGAGAACGACTGAACAGGAACACATCCGTGACCGACCTTGCAGGAGCGGTCGAGGCGTTCGACGCCGTCGACCTGATCAGGACCAAGCGCGACAGAGGCGAGCTCAGCACCGCCGAGATCGACTGGCTGGTGGACGCGTACACCCGTGGCTACGTGGGCGACGAGCAGATGTCCGCGATGACGATGGCGATCTTCCTCAACGGGATGACCCGCCGCGAGATCAAGGACCTGACGCTGGCGATGATCGCGTCCGGCGAGCGGATGGACTTCTCGGGACTCGGGAAGCCGACCGCCGACAAGCACTCCACCGGCGGCGTCGGCGACAAGATCACGCTGCCGCTCATGCCTCTGGTCGCGACGTTCGGCGTCGCCGTGCCGCAGCTCTCCGGCCGCGGTCTCGGCCACACCGGCGGGACGCTGGACAAGCTCGAGAGCATCCCGGGCTGGCGCGCGCACCTCAGCAACGAGGAGATGTTCGCCCAGCTGCAGAACGAGGGCGGCGTCATCTGCGCGGCCGGCTCCGGCCTCGCGCCGGCCGACGGCAAGCTGTACGCGCTCCGCGACATCACCGGCACGGTCGAGGCGATCCCGCTGATCGCGTCCTCCATCATGTCGAAGAAGATCGCCGAGGGCACCGGCGCGCTCGTGCTGGACGTGAAGTTCGGCTCCGGCGCCTTCCTCAAGGACATCGAGCGCTCGCGCGAGTTGGCGCGCACCATGGTGGAGCTCGGCCGCGACGCCGGCGTCGCCACCTCTGCGCTGCTGACCGACATGAACGTCCCGCTCGGGCTCACCATCGGCAACGCGAACGAGGTGCGCGAGTCGGTCGAGGTGCTCGCGGGAGGTGGGCCCGCCGACATCGTCGAGCTGACGGTCGCCCTGGCCCGCGAGATGCTCGCACTGGCCGGCCGGCCGGACGAGGACGTCGAGGCGGCGCTGAAGGACGGCCGCGCGATGGACAAGTGGCGCGAGGTCATCCGCGCGCAGGGCGGCGACCCGGATGCCGCGCTCCCGGTGGCGAAGGAGACCCACACGGTCGTGGCAGAGGAGGACGGCGTCCTGGTCGAGCAGCAGGCGCTGCCGTTCGGAATCGCCGCCTGGCGTCTCGGCGCCGGCCGCGCCCGCAAACAGGACCCGGTGCAGCACGCCGCGGGCATCGACCTGCACGCGAAGCCGGGCGACGAGGTGAAGAAGGGACAGCCCCTGTTCACCCTCTCGGCCGACGAACCCGCCCGCTTCGAGCGCGCGCTGGAGGCGCTGGAGGGCGCCTACCGGCTGGCGCCGCTGGGCACCCCGTTCGAGCGCGGCCCGCTGATCGCCGACCGCATCGCCTAGGGTTGAGGCCATGAGCGACGCCTGGAACGAGTACACGCTGGCCGACGGCACGGAGATCCGGCCGCTTCCGAAGGTCTCCCTGCATGACCACCTCGACGGCGGTCTCCGCCCCGCGACCGTGCTGGAGCTGGGCGAGGAGATCGGGCTGGAGCTCCCGGCCCAGGATGCCGCGGAGCTGGGCCGCTGGTTCGCCGAGAAGTCGAACTCCGGCTCGCTCGTCGAGTACCTGAAGACCTTCGACCTGACGACCGCCGTGATGCAGACCCGCGAGGGCCTGCGCCGCGTGGCGCGTGAGTTCGTGCAGGACCTCGGAGACGACGGCGTCGTCTACGGCGAGATCCGCTGGGCCCCCGAGCAGCACCTCGGCGGCGGCCTGTCGCTCGACGAGACGGTCGAGGCCGTGCAGGAGGGCGTCGAGGAGGGCATCGCCGATGTGCGGTCCGCCGGCGGCCGCATCCGCGTGGGCCAGCTCGTCACGGCGATGCGCCACAACGACCGCGGTCTCGAGATCGCCGAGCTCGCGGTGCGTCACCGCGAGCGCGGCGTGGTCGGCTTCGACATCGCCGGCCCGGAGGCGGGCTTCCCGCCGTCGAACCACCGCGCGGCGTTCGACTACCTCGCGTCGGAGTTCTTCCCGGCCACCGTCCACGCGGGCGAGGCCGACGGTCTGGAGAGCATCCGGAGCGCCCTGCTCGACGGCCGGGCCCTGCGCCTGGGCCACGGCGTGCGCCTGGCCGAGGACATCACGATCGAGCGGCAGGACGACGAGAACACGTACGTCACGCTCGGCTCCCTCTCGCAGTGGGTGAAGGACCGCGAGATCGCACTCGAGACGAGCCCGACGTCCAACCTGCAGACCGGTGCGATCGCGGCCTGGGGCGACGACATCCTCGACCACCCGTTCGACCTGCTGTACCAGCTGGGCTTCCGGGTGACGGTCAACACGGACAACCGGCTGATGAGCGGCACGACCCTGACGCGCGAGCTGAGCGTGCTCGCAGACGCCTTCGCGTACGACCGGACAGACCTGGAGATCTTCCAGCTGAACGCCGCGGCCGGCGCCTTCCTCCCGCTCGAGGAGCGTGAGGAGCTGGCCGAGATCATCACAGCAGGTTTCGAGGGTTCCTGACCGCCCGGGCGTTAGTCTGAAGTCATGCCACTGCCACCGCTGCCTGATTCGGCCGTCACCGTCGGCGCGCACGCCGCCGACTGGCGACAGGCGGTGGAGTTGGCGGGCGAGGCACTCGCGCGCTCCGGTGCGACCGAGCAGGGCTACGGGCAGCGGATGATCCAGGTGATCGAGGAGTTCGGCGCCTACATCGTGATCGCCCCCGGGCTGGCGCTGGCCCACGCGCGCCCCGGCCCCGACGTGAACTCCGACGGACTGGCGGTGGTCACGCTCGACGCGCCCGTGGTCTTCGGCCACCCGCACAACGACCCGGTGTCGGTCGTGATCGGCCTGGCCGTGTCGACCCCGGAGGCGCATGTCACGAGCGTCGCCGAGCTGGCGAACGTGTTCAACGATCCCGAGTCGATCCCGGCCCTCGCGGCCGCGACCGATGTCGCCGACGTGCAGCGCATCCTGACGCTGACGGAGGAGGAGGCGCAGCGGTGAAGATCGTCGCCATCTGCGGCGTCGGGATGGGCACCTCCGGCATCCTGAAGGTCAACGCCGAGCGCGTGCTCGACCGGCTCGGCATCGACGCGGAGGTCACCGCGTCCGACATCGGCAGCATCGACCAGGCGGCCTCGAACGCCCAGATCGTGCTCACCTCGCCGGAGCTCGTCGACCGCATCGGCAAGACGAACGCCGACGTGATCGTGGTGAACAACTACTTCGACCTCGAGGAGCTCGAGCAGAAGCTCGACGAGGCGCTCGGCTAGTCAGTCGCGCACGCGGCGGCCGGTGCGGTCGGAGAACGCGGTCAGCGCGTCGAGCACCTCGGGATTGATCCACGTGCGGTTGCGCTTCGCGGAGTTCCCGCGCTGCAGGATGCCGTACTCGACCAGGGTCTCCAGGCCGTTCACGACGGCGGGCCGGCTGGCGCCGGTGAGACGCTCCGCCGTGACGGCGTTGAGGACCGGGTACTCCAGCGACAGTGCGGCCAGCCTCCGGCCGACGGCGCCCGCCCGGATCGGGGCCAGCGACTCCTGCCAGGCCCGGCGGAGGCCGATCAGGTCGTCGGCGAGCTGGTCGGCGTTGGCGACGGCCGCCAGCGAGGCATCGGCGAAGACGCGGACGATGGGTTCGGCGTCACCGGAGCGGTAGGCGTCCAGCGCGTCGAAGTAGCGACCGATGTCGGTCAGCAGGCCCGCGGACACCGGCACCGCGAGGTGCCGCAGGATGTCGCCGTGCCGCAGCATCGAATGCGCGACCGCGCGACCCGTTCGGCCGTTGCCGTCGGGGAAGGGATGGATCGTCTCGAACTGGGCGTGTGCGATGGCCACCTGCGGGAGCACGGGCAGGTCGACGCGCCGCATGAACAGGATGAGGTCGTCCATGGCGGCGGCCACCCGCTCGTGGTGCGGGGGGACGAAGGCGGCGGTCTGGGGGAGCGCTCCGCCGATCCAGACCTGTTCCTGCCGGTACCCGCCGGTGAGCTCCGGGCTCGACTCGTCGAGCAGCGCCGTGTGCATCGCGATGATCGACGCGTTCGAGATGTCGTCGGCCAGGGCGAGCGCCGCCTCCATTGCGTGGACATTGCTGACGATGAGGCGAGCGTTGCCCTCCGACCGCTCGCCGATGACGGCCTCGGCGATGGCCCGGGGACCTGCGGTGAGCTGCTCGATCTGCGAGCTCGAGGCGGACTCGGTGCGCAGCAGGATGGCGGAGAACGGTGCGATGAACTCGGCGCGTTCGCCGTCGAAGCGGACCAGTTCGCGGGTGGCGTCGTCGCTGTCGGCGAGCAGTTCGCCGGAGAACGCGAAATCGGCGTTCGCGAGCGGGGCCGGGATCGCCGCCTGGTACGGCTCGCGCCGTCGCAGCTGCATGCGCCGCGACGCGTACTCGACCTCCGGGCGCTGCGGAAGCCGCCGCGTCTCGTAGGTCAGCGCCGTCGACATGCTTTCACACCCCTTTCTCTTATGAAAGGTTAGCGCCATAACCTTTCATAAGAAAGAGGGTTATGAATGCTTCAGTCGCGGAGAAGTGCGTCCACGAGGCCGGGGAAGCGGGCGTCCAGCTCGTCGCGTCTCAGCTGGATCTCGTGAGTGCGGCCGCTGACGATCGTGCGGGTCACTCCGGCTTCGCGCAGCGTCTTGAAGTGGTGCGCCATGGTCGACTTCTGCACGTCGACGCCCCACTCGGTCATCGTCTTCGGGTGCGGCCGGCCATCGGCGAGCACGCGCACGATCTGCAGGCGGATGGGGTCGGCGACGGCGCGGAGCACGTCGACGAGCTGCACGTCGGCGATGTCGGGGGAGGGGTAGTCGGTCATCGTCACCAATTGTTTGACAAACATCGAACAATCGCCGTACCTTAACGGTATGACGTTCGTCGAACAATCCTACCGCAGGACGCTTCCCGCTCTCCTGGTCCTCGCCCTCTCCCTCTTCGTGGTCGGCACCAACGCGTTCGTCATCGCCGGGCTGCTCCCGCAGGTCGCGAGCGGCCTCGGCGCCACGGCGACGCAGGTCAGCTGGTCGATCACGAGCTACTCGCTCGTGGTCGCGGTGGCGGCGCCGGCGGTGTCCATCCTCCTCCCACGCGTGCCCCGCGCCACGCTGATGGCCGCGGGTCTCGCGGTCTTCGCCCTCGGCACGGCGGCGTCCGCGCTCGCCCCCGACCTCGGCTGGTTCATCGCCGGCCGCACCTTCTCCGGACTGGGCGGAGCCGCCCTCGTGCCGACCGCGACGGCGGCGGCCGCCAGCCTCGCCCGGCCCGAGAAGCGCGGGCAGGCGCTCGCGATCGTGGGCGCCGGGTTCACGCTCGCCACGGCGGTCGGCTCTCCGCTCGGCACCGCGCTCGGTGGGATGGCCGGCTGGCGGTTCGCGCTGTGGTGCATCGTCGGCATCGCGGCGGTGCTGGTGGTCGCGATCCCGCTCGTGGTCCGCGGCGTCCCGGTCCCGCCGGCGGTTACCCTGCGCCGGCGCCTGGCTCCTCTCGGCGACCTGCGCATCGTCGCGCCGCTCGGCACCACCCTCCTGATGGTGGCCGGCTTCAACATCGTCTATATCTTCTCGGCGGCCGTGACCCACGCGTCCACCGGCGGCTCGGGCGCGCTGCTCGCCGTGCTTCTCCTCGCCTACGGAGTGGCGGGCGTCGCCGGCAACACCGTCGCGGGCCCCCTGACCGACCGCTTCGGCAGCCGGCCCGTGGCGGTCCTGGCGCTGGCCGGGCAGGCGCTCACCTTGATCGTGCTGGCCTTCACCGAGGCGTCGTTCGTCGCATCCGTCGTGGTGTTCGCGCTCTGGGGCGTCGCCGCGTTCGCGATCGCCATCCCGGTGCAGCACCGCCTCGTGCACGTCGAGCCGGAGAGCTCTGCACTGGCTCTGTCCTGGTACTCGACCGCGATGTACGTCGGAATCGCCATCGCACCGCCCATCGGGACGCTGGCACTCGCGGCCGGAGGCCCGGTCGCGGTGCCGCTGGCCGGTGCAGGCGTCACGGTGGCGGCGCTCGGGATGTTCCTGGTCGGATACCTCGCGCGGGCGCCGCGCCCCGTGACGGCCTGAGCTAGGCGGTCAGCAGCCGCATCGCCTCGGCGAGTGCGGCGACGCGGGCCGTCGCGGTCGCGCGGCGGTCCTCCACGCTGCCCTCGTCGCTCGACGCGTCGATGTAGATCTTGAGCTTCGGCTCTGTGCCGCTCGGGCGGACCATCACGCGAGAGCCGTCCTCCAGCAGGATCCGCAGCACGTCGCTCGGCGGGAGGCTGCCGAAGCCGTCGCGAAGGTCGTCGATCTGCGTGACGCGGACCTCGCCCAGGTGGCTCGGCGGGGTCGCGCGCAGGGCCGCCATGATCTCGCCGATGCGGGAGAGGTCGGTCACTCGGAGGGAGATCTGGTCGCTGGCGAAGTAGCCGAAGCGCTCGGCGAACCGGTCGAGCTGCCGGGCGACGGTCACGCCGTCCGCGGCGAGGTCGTTGGCCAGGTCGAGGAACGCGACCGCGGCGGAGATACCGTCCTTGTCCCGGACCGTGTCCGGGTTCACCAGGTAGCCGAGCGCTTCCTCGTACCCGTAGATCAGGCCGGGTGCGCGAGAGACCCACTTGAAGCCGGTGAGGGTGTCGGCGAAGTCGAGCTTGTACGCGCGGGCGACCGCGGAGAGCGCGGGCGAGGAGACGATGGAGCAGGCCAGCGTCCCGACCGGTCCCCGCTCGTCCGCCTCGGCGGACGCCAGCTCGGCGGCGCGCCAGCCGAGCAGGGCACCGACCTCGTTGCCCGACAGGCGGCGGTAGCCGTCGCCGGTGGACGGATCCGGGATGGCGACGGCCAGGCGGTCGGCGTCCGGGTCGTTGGCGACGATCAGCTCGGCTCCGGCGGCCCGGGCGGTCTCGAAGGCGAGGTCCATCGCGCCCGGCTCCTCCGGATTCGGGAACGCGACCGTGGGGAACGCCGGGTCGGGGTCGATCTGCGCGGCGACCGGCACCGGCTCGGCGAACCCGGCACGGGCGAAGACCTCGCGGGCGGTGCGCCAGCCGACGCCGTGCATGGCCGTGTAGACGAAGGACACGGCGTCACGACGGGCGCCGGTGGAGGCGACGGCGACAGTCGCGTCGATGTAGGCCTGCTCGAGGTCGTCGGAGGCGACCTCGTAGCGGTCGGATCGCGGCAGGTCGGCGACGCTGCCCTTCGCCACCTCCAGGATGTGCGCGGCGATCTCGGCGTCGACGGGCGAGACGATCTGCGATCCGTGGTTCTCGCCGCCGAGGTACACCTTGTACCCGTTGTCGTTGGGCGGATTGTGGCTGGCGGTGACCATGACGCCCGCGCTCGCGTCCAGGGCGCGCACGGCGAACGCGAGCACCGGGGTCGGGAGCAGACGCGGGAGCAGCACGGCCCGGATGCCCGCGCCGGCCATGAGCTCGGCGGTGTCGCGGGCGAAGACGTCGGAGTTCTTGCGGCCGTCGTAGCCGATCACCACGGACGGCGTCGAGCCCTCGGCGTGCTCCAGCAGCCAGTGCGCGAACCCTGCGGCCGCCTGCGCGACGAGCACGCGGTTCATCCGGTTCGGGCCGGCCGCGATCGCGCCGCGCAGCCCGGCGGTGCCGAAGGCCAGGCGCTCATCGAAGCGCGAGTGCAGGTCGGCCACGGCCTCGGCGGAGCCCGCCTCGGCGGCGACGATCAGCGTCTGCAGTTCGTCCCGGGTCTCCGGGTCGGGGTCCTGGGCCAGCCAGGCGCGGGCCTCGGCGAGCAGCTGCGGTGTGTCCTTTGCGCTCACAGCGACTCCACGATCTGGGCGAGCAGTGCGCTGATCACCGGCTCGGCGGCGCGTCCGGCCTCGATGACCTCCTGGTGGCTGAGCGGGGTCTTCTGGATGCCGGCGGCCAGGTTGGTGATGAGCGACATCCCCAGGATCTCCATGCCGGCCTGGCGCGCGGCGATCGCCTCGAGGGCGGTCGACATCCCGACGATGTGGCCGCCGACGGCTTTCGCCATCTGCACCTCGGCCGGGGTCTCGTAGTGCGGGCCGCGGAACTGCGTGTAGACGCCCTCGTCGAGCGACGGGTCGATCGTGCGGGCGAGGTCGCGCAGGCGCCGGGAGTACAGGTCGGTGAGGTCGATGAAGGTGGCGCCCTCGAGCGGGGAGTCGGCGGTCAGGTTGATGTGGTCGCTGATCAGGACGGGCGTGCCCGGCTTCCAGTGCTCCTTGATGCCGCCGGCGCCGTTGGTGAGCACCATCGTGGTCGCTCCGGCGGCGGCCGCCGTGCGCACGCTGTGGACGACGCGACGGACGCCGTGGCCCTCGTAGTAGTGCGTGCGCGCACCGATCACCAGCGCGTGCTTGCCGTTCGCCAGCCGGACCGAGCGGAGCGTCCCCACGTGACCCTCGAGCGCCGGCTTGCTGAAGCCGACGATCTCGGTGGCGGGGACGGTCGCGACGGTGTCTCCGATGAGGTCGGCCGCCTTGCCCCAGCCGCTTCCGAGGGTGAGGGCGATGTCGTGGCGCTCGACCCCGGTCTTCTCCGCGAGCTGAGCGGCAGCCTCCCGAGCCACCTCGAACGGGTCGGCGGCAGGGTCGTCGAGCGGGTTGGTGATGGATTCCAGCATGAGCCAACTCTACTGACGGGCCGCTGTCCACAGGGCGGGCGACGGGGTGCGCATCGGTGCAGCCCATACGGAAGAATGGGGGGCATGGCCTATGAATTCGAGCGGAAGCAGCGCATCGCCGTCCTCGGCGGCGGCCCGGGCGGCTACGAGGCGGCCCTCGCGGGCGCCCAGCTCGGAGCGGATGTGACGATCGTCGAGCGCTCCGGTGTCGGCGGTTCGGCCGTCATCACCGACGTCGTGCCCTCGAAGAGCCTCATCGCGACCGCGGAGGCGACCAACTCGCTCGGCGAGGCGACCGATCTCGGCGTCCAGTTCTTCTCCCGCGGAGAGACCGGCAAGCCGGTCCGCCCCGAGATCGCGGTCAACCTCGCCGCCGTGAACAAGCGGCTGGTCGGGCTCGCACGGCAGCAGTCGGAGGACATGCGCGCAGAGCTGGTGCGCTCCGGCGTCCGGATCGTGACCGGCGAGGGCAGGCTCGACGGGTCGAGCGCCGTCATCGTCTCCACCTCGAAGGGCGACAGCGGCACGGACTTCGACCGGGTGGAGGCCGACACGATCGTCGTCGCCGTCGGCGCGAGCCCGCGCATGCTGCCATCCGCCATCCCGGACGGCGAGCGCATCCTCACCTGGACCCAGCTCTACGACCTGCAGTCGGTGCCGACGCACCTCATCGTCGTCGGCTCGGGCGTCACCGGCGCCGAGTTCGCCTCCGCCTACACGGCGCTCGGGTCGAAGGTGACGCTCATCTCCTCCCGCGACCAGGTGCTCCCGGGGGAGGACGCGGATGCGGCCGGCGTTATCGAGAACGTCTTCCGGCGCAACGGCATGCAGGTGCTCTCCAAGTCGCGCGCCGAGTCGGTGGTGCGCACGGAGGACGGCGTGGTCGCCACCCTCACCGACGGCCGCACGATCGAGGGCTCGCACTGCCTGATGGCGGTCGGCTCTGTGCCGAATACGGCCGGGATCGGGCTGGAGGAGGCCGGCGTCCAGCTGACCAAGAGCGGGCACATCCGCGTCAACCGTGTCGCGCGCACGTCCATCCCGAACATCTACGCCGCCGGCGACTGCTCCGACTCGCTCCCGCTGGCGTCCGTCGCCTCGATGCAGGGCCGCACCGCCGTGTTCCACGCCATGGGCGACGCGGTCAGCCCGATCGAGCTGCGCAACGTGAGCTCCAACATCTTCACCCAGCCCGAGATCGCGACGGTCGGCTGGAGCCAGAAGCAGATCGAGGAGGGCATCGCCCAGGGCGACATCTACAAGCTGCCGCTCAAATCCAACCCGCGCGCCAAGATGCTCGGCATCCGCGACGGTTTCGTCAAGCTGTTCGCACGCACCGGCTCCGGCACGGTCATCGGCGGCGTGATCGTCGCCCCGCGGGCCTCCGAGCTCATCTTCCCGCTCGCGCTCGCCGTCGAGCAGCGGCTCACGGTCGACCAGGTAGCCCGGGCGTTCACCGTCTACCCGTCGCTCTCGGGGTCGATCACCGACGCGGCCCGGGCCATGCACATCGTGCTCTGACGAGGGGATCCGGGGGATGGAGGTCGCACTCGTCATCGGGGTGCTGGCGGTGCTCACGATCGCGGCGGCGACCACCATCGGGCCGAAGTTCGGGGTGGCGTCGCCACTGATCCTCGTGGTGGTGGGCATCCTGGTCAGTCTGCTGCCCTTCGTTCCCGCGGTGACGATCGAGCCGGAGTGGATCATCGCCGGCGTGCTGCCGCCGCTGCTGTACTCGGCGTCGGTCTCGATGCCCGCCATGAACTTCCGGCGCGAGTTCGGGGCGATCGGCGGGCTCTCGGTGCTGCTGGTCGTGGTCAGCTCGGTCCTGCTCGGGTTGTTCTTCGCGTGGCTCATCCCGGGTCTCGGCATCGGCTGGGGCATCGCCCTCGGCGCCATCGTCAGCCCGACGGACGCCGTCGCGACGGGCATCGTCAAACGGGCGGGGATCTCGCCGCGCGTGGTCGCGATCCTGGAGGGGGAGAGCCTCCTCAACGACGCGACGGCCTTGGTGCTGCTGCGGGCGGCCATCGCTGCGGCGGCCGTCGCGACGTTCACGATCGGCGAGGTGACGCTGTCGTTCGTCTACTCGGTGCTGGTCGCCGTCGTGTTCGGCGGTGTGGTCGGCTGGCTCAACCTGCGTGTCCGCTCGCGGGTCAAGGATGCGACCGTCAACACCGTGATCTCGTTCACCGTGCCGTTCCTCGCCTCCATCCCCGCGGAGGCGCTCGGGGCCTCCGGCCTCGTCGCCGCTGTCGTCGCGGGCCTCGTGACCGGCAGCAGGGCGCCGCGGCTGCTGTCGCCGGAGCACCGGCTGTCGGACGCGCAGAACTGGCGGACCGTCGAGCTGATCCTCGAGGGCCTCATCTTCCTGACCATGGGGCTCGAGCTGTTCGGGATCCTGCAGAAGGTGCAGGAGGATCACTCGGGCGTTCTCCCCGCCGTCGGCATCGCGGCGGGCGCACTGGTGCTGACCATCCTCGTGCGGGCGGCGTTCGTGGCGCCGCTGCTCGCGCTGCTCGCGCGGAGGCATCGGCGCGGGCAGCGGATCCGACCCCGGCTGGAGCAGTTGCAGGTGCACCTCTCCGACCCCGAGGCGGTGCAGCGGGGGATCGCGCAGCGGATCGCACCGCCGGAGGGGCGTGCGCTCACCGCGGGTGTCGAGCTCGCGGCCGAGGGAGGTGCGGCGCTGGACGGCGCCGACGACCGCAACGAGGTCGCGGACGGGGTGGTCAGCGGCCTCTTCCCCGACCCGCGCTCCGACCGTGCCCGGCCGGTCTCTCCGAAGGAGGCGGAGCGGCGACGCAGGCGGCTTGCCCGCCGCGGCGTTCCGACGGTGGAGAACCTCACCCGCTTCGGCACACGCCTGCGGCGGCTCATGGCAGACATCGACTACTTCACGGACGCGCCGCTCGGCTGGCGCGAAGGCACGATCGTCGTGTGGGCCGGGATGCGCGGCGCGGTCACCGTCGCCGCTGCGCAGTCGCTGCCGCAGAACGAGACGCCGGGCCGCTCGGTGCTGGTGCTGATCGCGTTCCTGGTCGCCGCGGGCTCGCTGCTGCTGCAGGGCGGGACGCTCGGCCTGGTGCTGCGACTGGTGAAGCCGGCCTCCGCCGACCCGCAGGCGGAGCGCGACGAGCGTCGCCGGCTGCTCCAGCTGCTCTCCGAGGCGGGCGAGACCGTCCCGCTGCCGTCGACGACGGAGCGGACTCCGGAGGCGTTCGCCGCGCACAAGGCCGCACGACTCGCCCGTATCCGGGCTCAGCGCGACGCGCTCCTCGACGCCCGCGACGACGGCACCTTCAGCGCCGACGTGCTCGCCGGGGCCCTGAGCAACCTCGACGCCGACGAGATCAGCATCGACCTCAAGGGCGAATGACCGGCTCCACGATTCGTGCCGAATGAGCGCTATTCGTCACGAATAGCGCTCATTCGGCACGAATGGCGCGCGGCGGTGTGAGCCGTCAGACGATGTTGAGCAGCAGGTGGCCCGACGAGACCGTCTCGCCGACCGCGGCGTTGATGCCGGAGATCGTGCCGTCCTTGTGGGCGGTGAGCGGCTGCTCCATCTTCATGGCTTCGAGCACGAGCACCAGGTCTCCCTTGACGACCGGGTCGCCGTCGGCGACGGCGACCTTCACGACGGTCGCCTGCATGGGCGCGGTGACCGAGTCGCCGGTGGCCGTGTCGACCGCGCTCGACGCGCCGCGACGGCGTGGCGCGGGAGCAGCGGCGGGCTCGCCGGCGCCACCGCTCAGCAGCTTGGCGGGCAGCGACACCTCGATCCGCTTTCCGCCGACCTCGACCACCACGTTGCTGCGGCGCTCCGCGGCCGGCTGGTTGCCCAGCTCGCCCGACCACGGCTCGATCTCGTTGACCCACTCGGTCTCGATCCAGCGGGTGTAGACGGAGAACGGCTCGCCGTCCTGCGGGGCGAACGCGGGGTCGCGGACGATGGCGCGGTGGAACGGGAGCACGGTCGGAAGCCCGGCGACCTCGAACTCGTCGAGCGCGCGGCGGGAGCGCTCGAGCGCCTCCTCGCGGCTGGCGCCGGTGACGATCAGCTTGGCGAGCATGGAGTCGAAGGACCCGCTGATCACGTCGCCGGCCTGGATGCCGCTGTCGATGCGGACACCGGGCCCGCCCGGCGCCTTGAAGACGTGCACGGGACCGGGGGAGGGGATGAAGTTGCGGCCGGCGTCCTCGCCGTTGATGCGGAACTCGAACGAGTGGCCGAGCGGAGCCGGGTCGTCGTAGTCGAGCTCGCCGCCCTCGGCGAGGCGGAACTGCTCGCGCACCAGGTCGATGCCGGTGACCTCCTCGGAGACGCAATGCTCGACCTGGAGGCGGGTGTTCACCTCGAGGAAGGAGACGGTGCCGTCCTTGCCGATGAGGAACTCGCAGGTGCCCGCCCCCTGGTAGCCGACCTCTTTGAGGATCGCCTTCGACGATGTGTACAGCTTCTCGGTCTGCTCCGGCGTCAGGAACGGCGCCGGCGCCTCCTCGACGAGCTTCTGGTGGCGGCGCTGCAGCGAGCAGTCGCGGGTGGAGACGACGACCACGTTGCCGTACGCGTCGGCGAGGCACTGGGTCTCGACGTGGCGCGGCTGGTCGAGGTACTTCTCGACGAAGCACTCGCCGCGGCCGAACGCCGCGATCGCCTCACGGGTGGCCGACTCGAAGAGCTCGGCGACCTCCTCGCGGGCGCGGGCGACCTTGAGGCCGCGTCCGCCGCCGCCGAACGCCGCCTTGATGGCGACCGGCAGGCCGTACACGTCGACGAAGTCGAGCACCTCGGCTGCGTCGGCGACCGGGTTCAGCGTGCCCGGTGCCAGCGGTGCGCCGACCTTCTCGGCGACGTGCCGGGCCGAGACCTTGTCGCCCAGGCGCTCGATGGCCTCGGGAGACGGCCCGATCCAGGTCAGCCCCGCACCGATGACGGCGCGCGCGAAGTCCGCGTTCTCGGCCAGGAAGCCGTAGCCCGGGTGCACGGCGTCCGCGCCGGAGCGGCGCGCCACCGAGAGCAGCTTGTCGATGACGAGGTACGTCTCGGCGCTCGTGGTCCCGTCCAGCGCATAGGCCTCGTCCGCGAGCCGGACATGGAGGGCGTCGCGATCCTGGTCCGCGTACACGGCGACGGACGCGATGCCGCTGTCCTTCGCCGCACGGATGACGCGGACGGCGATCTCGCCGCGGTTGGCGATCAAAACCTTGGTGATACGTGGCACAGTTCCCTAGCCTATTGCTCGATATCAGAGTGGATTTGGGCGAACCCGACAAAAATGGTGCCCGCGAAACTCATGCAGCCTACAACGCCGGGACATCGTCCGCGGGTCAGCGGCCGCGATTCCAGAGCGAGGTCCACTCCACGCCGAGCTCGCGCACCATCTCGCGCAGCGTCGAGAGCGAGAGTCCGACCACGGTGCTCGGGTCGCCGTCCACCGCGGTGATGAACGGGCCGCCGAGGCTGTCGATCGTGAACGCCCCGGCCACCTCCAGCGGCTCTCCGCTCGCGACGTACGCGTCGATCTCGGCGTCGGTCACGTCGGCGAAGGTCACCGACGCGACCGCGGTACGGCCGGCGGCGGCGTTCTCGCGCCCCTCCCGGTGGTCGATCAGCCAATGGCCGGAGTGCAGCACGCCCGTGCGGCCGCGCTGCTGCAGCCAGCGGTCCCGTGCGACCTCGGGGAGGTGCGGCTTGCCGTGGATGGCGCCGTCGATCGCGAAGGCGGAGTCGCCGCCCAGGATGAGCCCGTCGATGGGCTCCCCGTCCAGGGTGCCGCGCACGGCCTCCGCTTTGAGACGGGCGAGCAGCTGCACCATCCTGCCGGCGTCGAGCGGCCCGTGCTCGGCCTCCGCCGCCGCGACCGCGGCCGGCTCGTCGACGTGCGACGGCACGACGATCGGCTCGATGCCCGCCGCCCGCAGCAGGGCGAGCCGGGCGGGCGAGGTGGAGGCGAGGTAGAGGCGCATGGTCACCTGTGGGATGCTCGAAGGATGCCCCAGAAGGACGAGGTCGAGCTCGACATTACCAACGTCGCCCACGGAGGCGTGTTCGTCGCCCGCCACGAGGGACGGGTCGTCTTCGTGCCGGACACGATGCCGGGGGAGCGGGTGCGCGCCCGCATCGCGGACACCAGCCACGACCGGTTCTGGCGCGGCGAGGTGGTGGAGGTCGTGGAGGCGTCGGCTGAGCGGCAGCCGCACGTGTGGTCGGCGGCCTCCGTCGACCGCGCGCCGGGGCAGCGCGCGGGCGGCGCAGAGTTCGGCCACATCCGGCTGGAGCACCAGCGCGAGCTGAAGCGCCGGGTGATCGAGGACGCCCTGCAGCGCACTGCGAAGCTCGCGCCCGAGGCCATCGCCGCGGCGGGCCTCGGCGGCGGCCGGGTGGAGGTCGAGCCCGTCGACGACGAGACCCCGGACGGCACCGGGTGGCGCACGCGGGTGCGCCTGCAGGTCGACGCGGAAGGCCGGATCGGCCCGTTCGCCCCGCGGTCGCACACGGTCATCCCGGTCGAGGACCACCCGCTGGCGACCCCTCTCGTGCAGGAGGCCACGCCGTTCGGCCGGCTCTTCCCCGGTGCCGAGTCGGTGGATGTGGTGGCCACGGGCCTCGGCGCGTCGCACGTGCTCGTCAACGAACCGCCGGTCCGCTCGGGAAGACGCACCGTGCGTCCGCGCCGCGCGCCCGTTCCCATCCGGGAGCGCGTCGGCGACCGCGAGTTCCGCCTCGACGCCCGCGGATTCTGGCAGGTGCACCGCGGAGCGGCGCAGACCCTGACGACCGCGGTCGCGTCCGCCGTCGACGAGGCGCTGTTCGACCCGCGCGCCGCCAACCTCGACCTCTACGGCGGCGTCGGGCTCCTGGCCGCGGCGCTGGGCGACCGCTTCGGCTCCACGCTGCGCATCACGTCGGTCGAGAGCAGCGAGGCCGCCACCGACGACGCCGCGGAGAACCTCGCCGACTGGGTGGGCGCCGCCGCGGTCACGGACCGGGTGGAGCGCTTCGTCGCCCGGCTCGCATCCGACGCCTCTGCGACCGAGCGCGCCCGCCTGCGCGCGGCCACGGTCGTGCTCGACCCGCCGCGCTCCGGCGCCGGACGCGAGGTGGTCGACGCGATCTCGTCGCTCGACCCCGCGCAGGTCGTCTACGTCGCCTGCGACCCCGTGGCTCTCGCCCGCGACCTCGCGTTCTTCGCCGGTCACGGCTACGCTCTGCGCGGGATGCGCGCGTTCGACCTCTTCCCGAACACGCACCACGTCGAAGCGGTCGCCACGCTGACGCGCTGAGCGGTCCGCCCTCCTGAGAGCGTTCACCCCCTACGATGGTCAGCATGGTGCGGGTGGCAATCGTCGACGATCACGAGTCCGTGCGTCTGGGGCTGAAGGCGGCCTGTCAGGACGCGGGGTACGAGGTGGTCGTCACCGCACCCACCGTCGACGACTTCGTCGCCCAGCTGGGCTCGCAGGAGTGCGACGTCGTCGTGCTCGACCTCTCCCTCGGCGACGGCTCCAAGGTGACCGACAACGTCAAGCGCGCCCAGGCCACGGGCGCGGCCGTGCTGGTGCACAGCATCGCCGACCGCGTCGCCAGCGTGCGCGAGGCGCTCGCCGCGGGCGCCGCCGGTGTCATCCCGAAGTCCTCGCCGACCACGACGGTCATCAGCGCGATCGCGACCGTCGCCCGGGGCGACGTGCTCAACAACCTGGAGTGGGCGACCGCGATCGATGCAGACAGCGACTTCGCGAAGGCGCAGCTCGGCCGCCGGGAGCGCGATGTGCTCCACCTCTACGCCTCCGGCCTCCCGCTGAAGGCGGTCGCCGCCCAGCTGGGCATCGCGAACTCGACCGCACGCGAGTACCTCGACCGCATCCGCGTCAAGTACGTGGAGGTCGGCCGTCCCGCCCCGACCAAGGTGGACCTCCTCCGGCGGGCGGTGGAGGACGGCATCCTCCCCGGGCTCGATCCCGAGACGGGCAATGAGCGCTCCTAGCGGGGTCCGCCCGGGGCTCCCGCTGGAGTCGGCGAAGCCCCGCAACCCCCTCAGCCGGGCGCGCATCGAGCGCATCGCCGATCGCACGGTCTCGGCCTTCGGCCTCGTCTTCGGCCTGCAGACCCTCCCGACGGCGCTCGGCCAGCTGAAGGACCTGCGCGAGCCGTGGGGTCTCGTGTGGCTGGTCATCGTGTTCGGCGGCCTCGCCTTCACCGTCCTGCTCGCGATCGTGCAGCGGGGCGTGAAGATCGCCATGGGCGTCCTCGCCGTCGTCTACCTCGCCGCGATCGTCACCTGGCCGCTGCTGGTGGCCCACCCGAGCGCGTTCGGCTCCGACAAGCCGTGGGTCTGGTTCCTCTGCTCGGTGTTCACGGCGTTCGCCGCCGTGGCCTACCCGCTCTGGCTCGCGATCGCGTACACCTTCATCGCGCCGATCGCCTACGGCGTCGTCCGTGCTCTTCCGGCCGGCGGCGGGGTCGGCTTCGAGCTGGCCGCCCTCGACACGATCTACGCCATCATCCTCGGCGGCGTCATCCTCGCCATCATCGCGATGATGCGCCAGGCATCGAGCGCGGTGGACGCGGCCCAGAGCCAGGCGCTCGCGCGTTACGCGACGGCGGTCCGGCAGCACGCCACCGAGGTCGAGCGCGTGCAGGTCGATGCGATCGTGCACGACAGCGTGCTCACGACGCTCCTGTCGGCCGCGTCGGCGCGGTCGCCCGAGCAGAAGGAGCTGGCCGCCGCGATGGCCGCCGACGCCATCGGGCACCTCCACGCGGCCGAGGCGGCGCCGCCGGAGGACCAGTCGCTCGTCGGGCTCGACAGTCTCTCCGACCGGCTCGTCACGGCGGCGAACGCGTTCTCCTCGCCGTTCGAGGTGGAGGTGCGCGACGTCGAGGTGCACACCCTGCCCGTGAACGTCGCCGACGCCCTCTACTCGGCCGCCGTGCAGGCGATGGTGAACAGCATCCAGCATGCGGGCGGGCCGGAGGTCGCGCGCAGCGTCTCGATCCGCGGCGGGAGCCCGGCGGCGACCGTGGAGGTCGTCGTGCGGGACGACGGCCGCGGCTTCAGCGAGTCGGAGGTGCCGGCGGAGCGGCTGGGGCTGCGGATCAGCATCCGGGACCGGATCGCGAAGGTCGGCGGGACCGCCGAGATCGCCTCCGTGCCGGGCGAGGGGACGACGGTGACCATCCTGTGGCCCGCGGCCCAGCCGCAGCCGGGCGCCGCAGCCCTCCACGAGCCGGTCTCCTCCGGCCAGCGGGAGGTCGGCGGGTGATCACGCTCAATCGCGTCCTCTTCCTGAGCCTCGGCGCGCTGTTCTCGACCTATCACCTGTTCCTCGCCCTGTCGTCGCTCTCGACGCCGCGATCGCCGGGGCCGGCTGTGGTCGCGATGGTCCTCTACGCCGTGGCGACCATCCTGAGCCTGTGGCCGACCAGTCCGACGAAGATGCCGCTCTGGCTCGCGGCGTTCGACCTGGCCGTGTGCGTCGTCATCCCGATCCTCGTCACCAGCCAGCTCGACCCGGCGAAGGACAACGGCTACGCCACCTGGTACGTCGCCGCCGTCGGCACGCTGATGACCATCTGCGCGGTGCGGCGGCAGCAGCTCGTGGCGTGGGCCGGCGTCGGGTTCCTCGCCGTCCAGACGGTCGTCTGGGCCGGACTCGGCGCGCTCGCCGGTCTGGGAGTGATCGGCTCCGTGGTCTGGGTCGGCGTGGCGGTCGTGATCTCCGGTTCGCTGGCGAAGGCGGGGCGGGATGCGCTGCAGTTCGCGCGGGCGGAGCGCGAGGCGACCGAATGGCAGGCCGCGCAGGAGGCTCACGTGATGGAGCGTCAGCTGCGGCTGCGGCAGACGTACCGGGTCGCGGCGCCGATGCTTGCGGAGATCGTCCGCCGCGGGGGAGACCTCACCGAGGCGGAGCGGCGCGAGTGCCGCTACCTGGAGGGCGCGATCCGCGACGAGATCCGCGGCAGGCGTCTACTCAACGACGACGTGCGCCGCGAGGTGATGGATGCGCGCCGGCGCGGGGTCGTCGTGAGCCTTCTCGACGAGGGCGGCATCGACGACCTGGACCAGCGCGGGCTCGAGACCGTGCTCAGGCGGCTGGCGGACGCCATCCGCGGCACGACGACGGACAAGCTGATCGTCCGCACCGTCCCCCGCTCCTCGAAGACGGCCGTCACGGTCGTCGGCCTGCGCATGTCGGATGACGGCGCGGCGAACGCCCTCGGAGCGGACACGGAGGACGACGAGGTCGACCTCTGGCTGGAGATCCCCCGCCCGGTCGCCTGAGGCCTGAGCGGGTTCGTCACGAATCGCGGGCGTTCGTCACGAGTCGCGGGCGTTCCTCACGAATCGCGGGCGTTCGTCACGAGTCGCAGCGATTCGTCACGAACGGCGCCAGGTATGCGGCCCCTTAACGAGGAGAAAGGGGCCGACACCCGAATTGTCGGCCCCTTTTCAAACCCCGAGTCAGGGCGACAACCCGAATATCGCCCTGACTCGCCCCCAAAGCACTCGCCCGCTTACCCTAGTCGGCGAGTGATTGGCGGTGTGACTCACGAGGAGAGACACCTAGCAATAACTATATTGACGGCACTCCCAGCAATTACATAGTCGTCATTTTGGAGGACAGCGGGGGACACAGCACGACCCCCGTTCGAGGCGCATCCGGACGTTTCCGCGCGTCCTGCACGCGGGGGACCCCGTGATCGGGGTACATCAGCCGGAGAATCCGCGCCAGGCGCCGGGGCCGGGACGCAGCTCGGAGCGCAGCGCGCGCTGCGTCCGAGCCCAGCCGTCGGGACCGTGCTCGGCCCGTGCCTCCGTGGCGGCCTCCGCCTGCTCGGCCGCGGCGGCGGCGAGCACGGCCGTCACCGCGGCGACCTCCTCCGGCGTCACGCCCGGCGTGAGGAACCGGAGCTCCGACGGGTCGAGTGCGCTCGCGCCCTCTGCGGAGTGCGCGCTCACAGCGGGATGTTCCCGTGCTTCTTCGGAGGGAGGGACGCGCGCTTGGTGCGCAGCGCCCGCAGCGCCTTGATCACAGAGACGCGCGTCGCGGCCGGCTCGATCACACCGTCCAGCTCGCCCCGCTCCGCCGCGAGGAACGGGCTCGCGACGTTGTACGTGTACTCGTTGGCGAGCTTGGTGCGGACGGCCGCGACATCCTCGCCTGCCTCCTCCGCGCGCTTGATCTCGCCGCGGTACAGGATGTTGACCGCGCCCTGTCCGCCCATCACCGCGATCTCCGCCGTCGGCCAGGCCAGGTTGATGTCGGCGCCCAGCTGCTTCGAGCCCATGACGATGTACGCGCCGCCGTACGCCTTGCGCGTGATGATCGTCACCAGTGGGACGGTGGCCTCCGCGTACGCGTACAGCAGCTTGGCGCCGCGCCGGATGACGCCCGTCCACTCCTGGTCGGTGCCCGGCAGGTAGCCCGGCACGTCGACGAGGGTGAGGATCGGGATGCTGAACGCGTCGCAGAAGCGGACGAACCGGGAGGCCTTCTCGCCCGCATCGATGTTCAGCGTCCCGGCCATGGAGCTGGGCTGGTTGGCGACGATGCCGACCGAGCGGCCCTCTACGCGCGCGAACCCGATGACGATGTTCGGCGCGAACAGCGGCTGCACCTCCAGGAACTCGCCGTCGTCGACGATCCCCTCGATGACCGTCTTCACGTCGTAGGGCTGGTTCGGGGAGTCCGGGATGACCGTGTTGAGGCGGCGGTCGGCGTCCGTGATCTCGAGCTCCGGCTCCGCCTGGAAGGTGGGGAGCTCCGCCAGGTTGTTCTGCGGCAGGTAGCTGAGCAGGGTGCGCGCGTAGTCGAGCGCGTCCTCCTCGTCGCTCGCCAGGTAGTGGGAGACGCCGGACACCTTGTTGTGGGTGAGCGCGCCGCCGAGCTCCTCGAAGCCGACGTCCTCGCCGGTGACGGTCTTGATCACGTCGGGACCGGTGACGAACATGTGGCTCGACTTGTCGACCATGATCACGAAGTCGGTGAGGGCGGGGGAGTACACCGCGCCGCCGGCTGCCGGGCCCATGACGATGGAGATCTGCGGGATGACACCGGATGCGGCGGTGTTGCGGCGGAAGATCTCGCCGTACTTGCCCAGCGCGACGACGCCCTCCTGGATGCGCGCGCCGCCGGAGTCGAGGATGCCGATCATCGGCACCCCGGTCTTGAGCGCGTGGTCCATCACCTTGATGATCTTCTCGCCCGCGACCTCGCCGAGCGAGCCGCCGAAGATCGTGAAGTCCTGGCTGAACACGGCGACGTTGCGGCCGTGGATGGTGCCGACCCCGGTGACGACGGCGTCGCCGTACGGGCGCTTGGCCTCCATGCCGAAGGCGTGGGTCCGGTGGCGCACGAACTCGTCGAACTCGACGAAGGAGCCCTGGTCGAGGAGGAGGTCGATGCGCTCGCGCGCGGTCAGCTTGCCCTTGGCGTGCTGCTTCTCGATGGCCGCCTGCCCGCTCGCGGTCACGGCCTCGTGGAACCGTTCCTTCAGGTCGGCGAGCTTGCCGGCGGTGGTGGTCAGGTCGGGGAGCTGTTCGGTCTGACGGGGTTCGGTGTCGGTCACGCCGTTCACTCTACCGGCCAGTCGAATGGGCATGCCTTTGAGGAATTCCTACAAATCCACGTGCCTGCACTGGCGGAGAGGCCCAGTGCGGGAGACTGTGCGTGTGGAGTTCCGACGCAGCCGTGCCATCGTCCCCGTGCTCGAGGTCCTGCCCGAGGCGGGCTCGACCAACGACGTCCTGAGCGCCCGCGCGGGAGACCTTCCCGACCTCGCCGTGCTCGTCACCGGCAATCAGACCGGGGGCCGCGGCCGGCTGGGGCGGGACTGGGTGACCCCGCCGGGGACGGCGCTCGCCATCTCGGTCCTGCTGAAGCCCGTGGGGCTTCCTCCGGCGTCGTTCGGCTGGTTCCCGTTGCTGGCCGGGCTGGCGATGAGCCGCGCGCTCGGGCCGCTCGTCCCGGGCGGGGTCCAGGTGAAGTGGCCCAATGACGTCCTGATCGACGGGGACAAGGTCTGCGGCATCCTCGCCGAGCTGCTGCCCGGCATGTCGGGTCTCGTGATCGGCGCCGGGGTGAACCTCGTGCAGACGCGGGAGCAGCTGCCGACGGCGACCTCGACCTCCCTCGCGCTCGCGGGCGCCGACGCGGTCGACCCCGACGCGGTGCTCTCTGCCTACCTCATCCAGCTGTCGACGCTGTACCGCGACTTCCTAGCCGCGAGCGGCGACCCGAACCGCAGCGCGCTGCGCGACGAGGTGGTGGAGGCGTGCCACACCATCGGCCGTCGGGTGCGCGTCCAGCTGCCGTCGGGGGAGGACCTGCTCGGCACGGCGGTCGGCATCGACGACGACGGCCGGCTGATCGTGGAGTCGGATGCGGGCCGCACCGCGGTCGCAGCGGGCGACGTGACGCACCTGCGGTATTAATTGAGCATGACCAGCAGCATGGACGGGACCGCCGCGCAGCCCGCCCAGCCGCCCGAGCGCGTGATCGCCCGGCTGCGCTCGAACGCCCGCCGGCTGTTCTGGCCGAGCCTCGCCCTGGTCGCCGCCGCCGGTGCCGTCGGCTATTTCGCGGGCCAGGTCGAGCAGGTCTGGGAGGTCGTGCTGCTGTGGTCGGCGGCCGCCGCCGTGGTGCTGCTGCTGTTCCTGCTCCCGCTGGCCGCGTGGCTCAGCCGCCGGTACACGATCACGACGCGCAGGCTGATCATCCGGCACGGCTTCTTCGTCCGGGTGCGGCAGGAGCTGCTGCACAGCCGCGGCTACGACGTCCAGGTCCGCCGCACCTGGCTGCAGAGCGCGTTCCGCTCCGGAGACGTGCTCATCAACTCGGGGCTCGAGCACCCGGTGGTGCTGAAGGACGTCCCCAAGGCCGACCAGGTGCAGCGCGCCTTGAGCGAGCTGATGGACCACTCGCAGACCGTCGTGGCGATCCGCCGCCAGCAGTCGGAGTCAGTCTCCGACGAGACGACCGTCTGGGGTGCGCGCTAGCGTCGACCCGGTCACGACGGGCACCTCGGCGCGGGCCGGGCGCGGCGCAGCGGCCGTCGCCGGAGTCTTTCGGGCCGCCCGGTCCGGCGAGAACACCCACCAGCGGTACAGCGCGAACCGGGCCAGCATGCCGATGGCGAGCCCCACGATGTTGGCCGAGATGTTGTCGGCGACGGGGTTCTGCATCCCGAGGAGGTAGTGCGACACCCACACGCAGACCAGCGGGATGCCCGTCCCGGTCGCGAGGCTGACCACGAAGAACTCGACGCCTTCGCGTGCGGCGCTGTGCTGGCGCTGACCCGAGAACGCCCAGTACCGGTTGCCGATCCAGTTCGTGAGGATGGCGATGACCGTCGCGATGACGGTCGAGTAGATCGTCGCGTGCGGGACGCCCCGCAGGACGATCAGGAGCATCACGTTGAAGACGACCAGGTTCACGACGAAGCCGACCGCCCCGACCGCGCCGAACTTGATCAGCTGCGGGAGGAGCCGCGCCTTGCGCGCCGGCGTCGGTGCTTCTCTCGTCATGCCCCCGCCTGAAGATAAGGAAAGATGGTCAGTGCGTTCGTCACAGTACGCGGAGCAGGTTTCGCGTACCTGTGAATCACCCCCTGCCAGCATGAAAAGTATCAGAGGAGCGAGTGGTCCATGGCTAGTCACAAGATCGGCGTCATCGGCGGAGGTCAGCTGGCCAGGATGATGATCTCTCCGGCGATCGAGCTCGGCGTCGAGATCCGCGTGCTCGAGGAGGCCGAGGGGATGAGCGCCGACATCGCGGCGACGGGAGTGGGCGACTATCGCGACCTGGACACCGTGCTGGCATTCGCCGAGACGGTCGATGTGATCACGTTCGACCACGAGCACGTGCCGCAGGCGATCCTGCGCGAGCTGGTCTCGCGCGGCGTCCCGGTGCACCCGGGGCCGGACGCGCTCCTCTACGCGCAGGACAAGCTGCAGATGCGCGCCAAGCTGACCGAGCTGGGTCTCCCGGTGCCCGACTGGGCGCGGGTGGAGTCGGCCGACGAGCTGGGCGCCTTCCTCGCGGACCATGGCGGCCGGGCCGTGGTGAAGACCGCCCGGGGCGGCTACGACGGCAAGGGCGTTCGCGTGGTCTCCGATGCGAGCGGCGCGGACGACTGGTTCCTGGCGCTCGCCGAGGACGGCCGTGGCGGCGCCCTCCTGGTCGAGGAACTGGTGCCGTTCCGGCGCGAGCTGGCGCAGCTGGTCGCCCGCCGTCCGTCCGGCGAGATCGCGTCCTGGCCGGTGGTGGAGACGGTGCAGCGGGACGGCGTCTGCGCCGAGGTGCTCGCGCCGGCGCCCGGATCGGCCGGACGCGTGGCGGAGGCGGCCGCCGACATCGCGCACCGCGTCGCCGAGGGGCTCGGCGTCACCGGCGTGCTCGCGGTCGAGCTGTTCGAGACCACCGACGGACGCGTGCTCGTCAACGAGCTCGCCATGCGCCCGCACAACAGCGGCCACTGGTCGATCGAGGGCGCGGTGACGAGCCAGTTCGAGCAGCACCTGCGCGCTGTGCTCGACCTGCCGCTCGGCTCGACCGAGCCGCGGGCCGACTGGTCGGTCATGGTGAACATCCTCGGCGGCCCGAGCGAGGGCACGCTGCAGGACCGCTACCCGGCCGCGCTCGCCGCGCATCCCGAGGCGAAGTTCCACGGCTACGGCAAGGCGCCGCGCCCCGGCCGCAAGGTCGGACACGTCACGGTCGTCGGCGGCGAGGACCTCGACGATGTCGTGTACCGCGCCCGCGCGGCCGCGGCATACTTCGAGGGCTGAGCCTAGGAGCCGGACGGCTTCGCGGTCGCCGGGGTCAGCGCCTGCCGCACGAGCTGGCGGATCTGCGTGTAGTCCGGGTTCTCCGGGTCGATCGTCGGAGGCACGAGCTCCAGCTGCTGCACGGGGAGCTTCCGGGTCTTCATCCCCAGGTCGACGAAGTAGCCGAGCATCGACTGCGGGATGTCCGTCTTCATCACCTGCGCGCCCGCGTGGGCGATGTCCTGGAACTTCGACACCACATTGACCGGGTTCACCTGCTTGAGGATGGCGTCCTGCAGCTCGCGCTGGCGCGCCATGCGGTCGTAGTCGCTGGAGCCGTGCCGGGCGCGGGCGTACCACTGGGCGTGGTAGCCGTCGAGGTGGCGCTTGCCCGGCTCGATCCACTCCACGACGCCGTTGAGGTTCTCGTCGCCGCCGATCGGGATGCGGTCCTTCACCGTGATGTCGACGCCGCCCAGCGCGTCCACCAGGTCGGCGAAGCCCTGCATGTCGATCAGCACGTAGTACTGGATGGTGAGGCCGGTCGCGCCCTCCAGTGCGTCCCGCATCGCCTCGATGCCGGGCTCGCTGCCGTTCTTCTTCGCATTCGGGTACAGGTCGGGCTTGTAGAGCTCCACCTCGGTGTAGATCGAGTTCAGCTGGCAGACGTCGACGTCGCAGCGGCCGTCGTAGCCGTAGCCGTCCGGGTACAGGGCGTGGAGCGGCGACTTCGCCGGGAAGGGGACGGGGTCGAGGTCGCGGGGGAGTCCGACGGTGACGGCCTGGCCGGTGTTCGCGTCGATGCTGACGATCGACATGCTGTCGGGGCGGAGCCCCTCGCGGTCGGGGCCGGCGTCGCCGCCGAGCAGCATGATGTTGTAGCGGCCGTTCACGGGAGGCTGCGACGGCCCGGCCGAGAAGATGTCGCCGAGGGCGCCGCGCGCGGAGCCGGCGACGACGGAGGCGTACCCGGCCGTCCCGGTGAGGCCGACGAGCACGAGCACGGAGAACGCCGCGATCCAGCCCCGGGAGTTCCGGCTGGTGCGCACGAGACGGACCAGGCGCAGCGTGTCGAGCGTGAGCACCACCCAGAGCACCGCGTACACAATCAGCACGGTCTGCACGAGGGTCAGGCTCCCGGCCTGCGTGAACAGCGTATAGATGGACGACGGGGAGACCAGGTAGACCAGGAGCGTCACGATCCCCAGCAGCCACAGCAGCAGTGTCGAGAGAACGCCGACGCGGCCCAGGACGCGGTTGCCCGCGAGCAGCTGCGCGGACCCGGGCAGCAGGACGTTCATCGTGACCAGCCACCATCCGCGCTTCGTCATGGTGTGCGACGAGGTGGTGTCGGGGTGGCGCAGCGGGGTTGCGATGGTCATGGGGTGCGGCTCACAGCTGGGATTTGAGTGCCTGGTTCTTCTGCTCGACACTCGCCTCGAGGTCGGCGGAGAACCGGGCGAGCGCCTCGCTGAGGGAGGGGTCGGAGGTGGCGAGGATCTTGACGGCCAGCAGGCCCGCATTGCGCGCACCGCCGATCGAGACGGTCGCGACCGGGACGCCGGCCGGCATCTGGACGATGGACAGCAGGGAGTCCAGGCCGTCGAGGCGTGCGAGCGGCACGGGCACGCCGACCACGGGAAGCGTCGTCACGGCGGCGAGCATCCCGGGCAGGTGCGCGGCTCCGCCGGCTCCGGCGATGATCACCCGGATGCCGCGCCCGGCGGCCTCCTTGCCGAAGCCGATCATCTTCTCGGGCGTCCGGTGCGCCGAGACGACCTCGACCTCGTGCGCGATCCCGAACTCGGTGAGAACGCGCGACGCCTCCTGCATGACCGACCAGTCGGAGTCGGACCCCATGACGACGGAGACCAGCGGTGACGTGTTCTCGGGCATAGCGAACATGCTAGGTGGAGGCTGCCCTGGGACCGCGCCGCCACGCGGAGGTCACCCAGCTGTCCCCTGAATAGGTCACAGGAACTGCCCAGCGCAAGCCCGTAGCGTCGCCCGCCTATGACGGGTACAGGTGGAAGCGTGGGAGAGAAGACGAGACACGCCACGGGCGGCCGGCTGGCCGCGCTCGACGGTCTCCGCGGCGTCGCCGCGGTGGTCGTCCTGCTGCACCATGCCATGTACACGAACCCGGACTTCCCCGGCGCGCCCGGGGGCGGGAGCGCACCGACGGGTTCGGCGATGTGGTGGATCAGCTACACGCCGCTGAAGCTGTTCACGGCAGGCGTGGAGTCGGTGATCGTGTTCTTCGTGCTCTCCGGGCTCGTCGTCACGCTCCCGGTCATCCGCAAGCGCGGCTTCGACTGGGTCGCGTACTTCCCGCGCCGCGCGGTCCGGCTGCTCGTTCCGGTGATGGCCTCGGTGCTGCTCGCCGCGGTCTGGGTCATGGCGATCCCGCAGGTCTCCACCCAGCCGAAGGGGACGTGGCTGAGCAACTCCTCGACGCCGAACTTCGGCTGGGAGTACATCGTGAAGGCGTGGGATCTGCTCGGCGGCGACGGGCAGATCAACAACCCGCTGTGGTCGCTGCGCTGGGAGCTCGTCTTCTCGCTCGCGCTGCCGATCTTCGCCGTGCTCGCCCTCGCGGTCCGCAAGTGGTGGATCGGCGGACTGCTCGCCGCCTGCGCCCTCACCTACCTCGGCGTGCACGCCGGCTCCGGCGAGCTGCAGTACCTGCCCGCGTTCTTCGTCGGCGCGGTGCTCGCGGTCCGGCTCGACGCCGTGCGCAACGTCGCCGACCGCATCAACTCGCACTGGTACCGGCACCCACTGTGGGCCGGCCTCACCGTCGGAAGCCTCCTGCTCCTGATCGCCCCGTGGCTGGTCGGCCCCGGCGTCGGCGACCTCACCGAGGTGGAGCCGATCCTCAAGGGCATGGTGCCGCTCGCGGCCGCGGGCCTGGTGGTGGTCGTCCTCGGCTGGAAGCCGCTGCGCGCCCTGTTCGAGAGCCGCCCGGTGCAGTTCTCCGGGACGATCTCGTTCAGCCTCTACCTGGTGCACGTGCCGATCCTGATCTTCAGCACGTACCTCTTCGCTGACCAGCCCTGGTTCGTCGGCCCGTTCCTCTTCGGAATCCCGGTCGCCGTGCTGGTCGCCGTGGGCTTCACCTGGCTCATCGAGAAGCGCAGCCACCTGTGGTCGAAGTCGGTGGGCGCCTGGGCGTCGGAGCGCTACCGCACCTGGTTCGGCCGCGAGGAGGAGCAGACCGCGGAGGCCGAGCGCGAGACCCGGACCCGGGAGACCGCTCAGAGGTCGGCGTGAAGCTGCCAGACCCGCTCGGCGGAGTCGCGCCAGCTGAACGCCCTCGCCCGGTCTGACGCCAGCACGCTCAGATGCGAGCGCAGCTCGCCGTCGGAGAGCACCCGGCCAATGGCCGTCGCCAGACGCTCCGTGTAGGCGGCGTCGTCGCCGGCCGTCTCCGGACGCTGCACGACGACGCCCGCCCCGGCGGCCACCTCGACCAGCGCTGGGTCGTCGGAGTGGACGACGGGCAGCCCGAACTTGAAAGCTTCCACGATCGGCAGGCCGAAGCCTTCCGCGAGGCTCGGGTACACGAAGAGGGTCGCACGGTCGAGCGCGACCGCGAGGTCGGCGTCCTCCAGCCGGCCGAGCGGGCGGACGCGGTCCTCCGGGAGGCCCGCAGCCGCCGCGACCCCGGTGGCCGAGCGCTCGCCGACGCGGTCGGGCCCGGCGATGAGCAGCGGGAGCTCCTGCACCTCGGGCCGCGCCATCGCGCGGATCAGGGGAGCGAGCCCCTTGCGCGGTTCGACGGTGCCGAGGGTGAAGGCGTAGCGCTCGGGGAGGCCGAGGCGCTCCGCCCGCTCGTCGGCGTCCGCGGGAAGGCGCAACGTCGTGGCCGGAGCACCGCCGATGACCCGGATGCGGTCGCCGAAGTCGATGAACTCCGCGAGCCGGTCGGCCACCGCGTGCGTCGGGACGACGACCGCGTCCGCGTGTCTGCGCGCACGCTTCGCCATCGTCTTGGTCCAGAGGGTGGCGCCCGTGCCGAGAGACTCCGGGTGCGTCCAGGCCAGGGTGTCGTGGATGGTGACCGCGACCTGCTGGTGCTCGAGCCGGTCGTGCTTGCGCAGCGGGGCGAGCAGGGTGGGTGCGTGCAGCATCCCGGAGGCGCCGCCGACGGCGAGGCCCGACTGCCACGCCAGCGAGAGCTCCCGGCGGGCGAGCGGCAGGCGGGTGAGGGTCGCGATGCCGGGGAGACGCCTGCGCACCTCCTCCAGCTGCTCGTCGGACACGTTCGAGAGGATCCCCTCGACCTCGCAGCCGCGCGGGGCCGTCGCGATCAGCTGCCGGGTCAGCTCCTCGGTGTACCGGCGCGCGCCGCCCGGCTCGTCGGAGACGAGTTCGTCGACGACAACGCGCAGGGTGATCATTCCGCGAAGAGCCCCTCCGCGGCCGCCGCCGCCAGGGCGTCCTCCCACGGTCGCATGGGGGAGAGGCCGGCACGCGACCAGCCGTCGTGCCCGAGCACCGAGTAGGAGGGACGCGGTGCGGGCCGCACGAAGGTCGCGCTGTCGGTCGGCTTCACCCGCTCGGGATCGAGCCCCGCCTGCGCGAACACCGCGCGCGCGAAGCCGTACCACGATGTCTCGCCGGCGTTCGTGCCGTGATAGACGCCCGCGGGGGCGTCGGCGTCGAGCAGTGCGACGATCTGGGCGGCGAGGTCGCCCGTCCACGTCGGCTGGCCGAGCTGGTCGTCGACGACGCTCACGGTCTCGTGGCTCGCGGCGAGCTTCACCATGGTCTTGGCGAAGTTCGCGCCGCCCGCGCCGTACAGCCAGGCGGTGCGCACGACGTAGGTGCCGTCCGGGTGCGCCGCGAGCGCGAGCTCCTCGCCCGCGGCCTTCGTGCGCCCGTAGGCGTTGATCGGGTCGCGCGGGGTGTCCTCGGCGTACGGGGTCGTCGCGTGGCCGTCGAAGACGTAGTCCGTCGACAACGTCACGAACCGGGCTTCGTTGCGGGCGGCCGCCACGGCGAGGTTCTCGGTGCCGAGCGCGTTGATCGCGTACGCCTCGTCCTCGTGCGTCTCCGCATCGTCCACCTTCGTGTAGGCGGAGGCGTTGATCACGGCGTCGTGACCGGCGACGGCGGCGAGCACCGCGTCCCGGTCGGTCACGTCGAGGTCGGCGCGGGTCAGCGCGGTCACGTCGCGTCCGGCCAGGGCCTTCCGCAGATCCGTGCCGAGTTGTCCCGCCGCACCGGCGATCAGGTAACGCGTCATCAGTTGTCGAGCGCCGCGCGGGCCTTCAGCGGCTCCCACCAGGCGCGGTTGTCGCGGTACCACTGCACCACGTCGGCCAGGCCCTGCTGGAACGGGACGAGCGGCTCGTAGCCGAGCTCCGACCGGATCTTGGAGATGTCGACCGAGTAGCGCAGGTCGTGGCCGAGCCGGTCGGCGACGCGGTCGACGTACGACCAGTCCTTGCCGGTGGCGTCGAGCAGCAGCTGGGTGAGCTCCTTGTTGGTCAGCTCTGTGCCGCCGCCGATGTTGTAGATCTCGCCGGCGCGGCCGTTGACCAGCACCATGGCGATGCCGCGGGTGTGGTCGTCCACGTGCAGCCAGTCGCGGATGTTGTTTCCCTCGCCGTACAGCGGCACGTGCTTGTCGTCGATCAGGTTGGTGACGAACAGCGGGATGACCTTCTCGGGGAAGTGGTACGGGCCGTAGTTGTTCGAGCAGCGCGTGATCGAGAGGTTCAGGCCGTGCGTGCGGAAGTAGCTGCGGGCGAGCAGGTCGCTCCCGGCCTTCGACGCAGAGTACGGGGAGTTCGGCTCGAGCGGGCGGTCCTCCGCCCAGGAGCCCTCGGCGATGGAGCCGTAGACCTCGTCGGTCGACACGTGGACGAAGCGCTTCAGGTTGTTGCGCAGCGCCGCGTCGAGCAGCTGCTGCGTGCCGAGCACGTTCGTCTCGACGAAGATCGACGCGTCGCGCACCGAGCGGTCGACGTGCGACTCCGCGGCGAAGTGGACCACCGCGTCCACCGTCGGGAAGAGCTCGTCGAGCAGGCCGCCGTCGCGGATGTCGCCCTTGACGAACGTGTACCGCGGCGAGTCGGCGACCGGGGCGAGGTTCGCCAGGTTGCCGGAGTAGGTCAGCGCGTCGAGCACGACGACCTCTGCGCCCTCGAGTCCGGGGTAGGCGTCCTGCAGGGTGCGGCGGACGAAGTTGGAGCCGATGAATCCGGCCCCGCCAGTGACGAGAATCTTCATAAGGAGTCCAGGCTCTTTTCTGTCGGGAAACCGCCTGAGAGTCTACAGGTCGCCGATTGGTAGACTCCCGTGGTGCAGATCCGCGAGCTCTCGATCCCCGACACCTACGAGATCACCCCTCGACAGCATCCGGACGACCGCGGGCTGTTCTTCGAGTTCTACCGGTTCGACCGGCTCGAGGAGGCGGTCGGCCATCCGCTCGACCTGAAGCAGGGCAACACCTCGGTCTCCCGGCGCGGGTCCGTGCGCGGCATCCACTTCGCCGACATCCCGCCGAGCCAGGCCAAGTACGTCATGGCTCCGCACGGCGCCGTGCTCGACTTCGTGATCGACATCCGGGTCGGCTCGCCGACGTACGGGCAGTGGGACTCCGTGCTCCTCGACGACAAGGACCGCCGGGCGGTCTACGTCGCAGAGGGCGTCGGCCACTGCTTCGTGGCGCTCACCGACGACGCGACCGTCAGCTACCTCGTCACCGACGTCTACAACCCCACCCGCGAGCACGGCATCGACCCGCTCGACGGCGACATCGGGCTGGAGTTCCCGATCCCGGCCGACGAGCTGCTCCTGTCCCCGAAGGACACCGACGCGCCGGGCCTCGCCGAGGCGGCCGAGAGCGGTCTTCTCCCCACCTGGGATGCGGCGCGAGCCTTCTACGCGTCCCTCGACAAGAAGTAAGGAATCGTTCCACACATGCGCGGAATCATCCTCGCCGGCGGATCCGGCAGCCGGCTGTGGCCCATCACCAAGGGCATCTCGAAGCAGCTGATGCCCATCTACGACAAGCCGATGGTCTACTACCCGCTGTCCACGCTCATGATGGCGGGGATCAACGAGATCCTCATCATCACGACGCCGGAGTACAACGAGCAGTTCCGGGCACTCCTCGGCGACGGCTCGCACCTCGGCATCCGGATCGAGTACGCGGTGCAGCCCTCGCCCGATGGCCTCGCGCAGGCGTTCATCATCGGTGAGGAGTTCATCGGCGACGAGTCGGTGGCGCTGGTGCTCGGCGACAACATCTTCCACGGCACCGGCCTGGGCTCGGCGCTGCGCAACCACACCGACATCGACGGCGCCCTGATCTTCGCGTACCAGGTGAGCGACCCGAAGGCGTACGGCGTGGTGGAGTTCGACGACGACTTCAAGGCGATCTCGATCGAGGAGAAGCCGGCGCAGCCGAAGAGCACCTATGCCGTCCCCGGCCTGTACTTCTACGACAACTCGGTCGTGGAGATCGCGAAGACGATCGAGCCGAGCGCCCGGGGCGAGCTGGAGATCTCCACCGTCAACGAGCGCTACCTGGAGGCGGGCACGCTGCAGGTGCAGGTGCTCGACCGCGGTACCGCCTGGCTCGACACCGGAACGTTCGAGTCGATGATGCAGGCCTCGGAGTACGTGCGCGTGATCGAGGACCGTCAGGGCTTCAAGGTCGGCTGCATCGAGGAGATCGCCTGGCGCGCCGGGTGGATCGACGACGCCGCGATGACCGAGCTGGCGAAGCCGCTCGTCAAGAGCGGCTACGGGCGTTACCTGATGCGCCTCGTCGAGGGGTGAGGGCGCGGCGCTAAGGCCGGCGGGTCAGCAGCCACGCGCGCGCCGCCAGTGCGGCGCGCAGCACGGTGCGGACCGGGGCGAGCAGCGGACCGGGGTACTTGTTGGCAAGGAAGCGGTACGCGCTCGCGTGGTGCACGCGCACCATGCGGCGCGACTCCGCCTGGGTCGACAGTCCGCCCACGTGGACGACGGACGCGGCGGGCTCGTACCGGTTGCGGAATCCGGCCCGCCCGATCCGGTAGCCGAGGTCGACATCCTCGAAGTACATGAAGTAGCCCTCGTCGAACCCGCCGAGCTCCTCGAACACCGAGCGGCGCACGAGCAGGCAGGCCCCGGACAGCCAGCCGACGTCGCGGGCGCTCACCTGGTTCTCCGAGCGGTAGGCCTTCGTCCAGGGGTTGCCGGGCCAGACCCGCACGAACAGGGCGTGCCCGATGCCGGTGCGCAGCGACGGAATGCGGCGGGCGGACGGGTACAGGGTCCCGTCCTCGTTCAGGATCCGCGGCCCGACCGCGCCGATCGTGGGCTCCGCGTCGAGCCGCGCGCGGAGCGCGTCGAGTGCGTCCTCGCCGACCAGGACGTCGGGGTTGCAGATCAGCACCGCATCCACCGTCTCGGGCAGCGATGCGACCGCGCGGTTGACGGCGCCGCCGTAGCCGAGGTTGTCGGCGAGCGGGAGGACACGGGCTCCGTGCGCTTGGGCGATCGCCTCGGACGACCGGACATCGGACGACGCGTTGTCCGCGATGACGACCGCAACGCCGGCCCGCAGCTCCTCGTCGAGCGAGGAGAGGAACGAGTCCAGCTGGCTGCTCGAGTTGTAGCTGACGGTCACGACGGCCGTCGCTTCAACAGATCGGAGCACCATGACAGCGTACTTCATGCCTCCTGAAGGACGCTCCCACACGGGTATGGGAAGATTACGGACGGCAGCGACCAGTACCAGTGATGTAGAGCGAAACTCAGGAAGACGAACGACGTGGCATCTGTAGGCAAACTCTTCACGCGCGCGGTCGAGCGGGGGCCCCGTGTCATCGTGCGGAAGGCCCGGACCGGCTCGCTGATGCTGAAGAACCACGGCCTCCGGGCGACGCTCGGCTACCTCCGCGGCAAGGTCAATGCGGTCACCGGCAGCCAGAAGCCCCGCCTGCTCGTCGACCTCCGCGACGCCGCCGCCGTCGACTGGACCGAGCTGCCCGGCCGCATCACCGATCCCGTCACTGTCGTCGATCGCCCCTCGCGCATCGCCTGGATCATGTCTCCCCCCGGCAAGGAGAGCGGCGGACACCAGAACCTCTTCCGCTTCATCAAGTTCGCGGAGGAGGCGGGTCACCGCTGCGATGTGTACCTGTACCACGCGGGGGAGGTCGCGGTCGATCTGCAGGTCGTCCGCGGGATGCTGGAGTCCTCCGAGGCGTATCCGCATCTCGAGGGCGAGATCCGGGTCTGGGACCGGACCACCGGTGTGGCCGACGGTACCGACGCGATCTTCGCCACCGGCTGGGAGACGGCGTACCCGGCCTTCCTCGACCCGGGCAACGCCCGCCGGTTCTACTTCGTGCAGGACTACGAGCCCCTGTTCTACCCGCTCGGTTCCGAGGCGCTCCTCGCCGAGAACACCTACCGCTTCGGTTTCCACGGGATCACCGCGGGCGGCTGGCTGGCGCACAAGCTCAGCAGCGAGTTCGGCATGAAGGCCGATTCCTTCGACTTCTCGGTGGACCGCAGCCTGTACCGGTTCGAGAACACCGAGCGGCGCAACGAGATCTTCTTCTACGCGCGCCCGGTGACCCCGCGTCGTGCGTTCGAGTTCGGTCTGGTCGCCCTGGAGGACTTCGCGCGGATGCGTCCGGACGTGACGATCAACCTCGCCGGCTGGGACGTCTCCAACTGGGAGATCCCGTTCGAGTACACCAACCTCTCGAGCCTGCAGCTGAGCGAGCTCAACGCGGTGTACAACCGGTGCGCGGCCGGTCTGGTGCTGTCGCTGTCGAACATGTCGCTGCTCCCGCTCGAACTGCTCGCGAGCGGTGTGGTGCCGGTCGTCAACGACGGGCCCAACAACCGGATGGTGTCCGACAACCCCTTCATCGAGTACGTCCCCGCCTCTCCCGTCGCGATCGCCCGAAAGCTCGCCGAAGTGATCGACCGGCCGGACGCGCCGGAGCACGCCCGCCGCATCTCCGAGTCGGTTGCCGGCACCACGTGGGCGGACTCCGGGAAGACGTTCGTGACCGCGTTCGAGAGGGCGATGCGTGGATAGGGCAGCGGTCATCGGGGCGAACGGGTTCCTCGGCTCCCACCTCGTCGACGCGCTCGCGCGCGAGGGCTTCGACGTCACCGCGTTCGACCGCTTCTCGGCCCGGCCATCGTTCCAGGCGGAGGCCCGCACGGTGACGGGCGACTTCCTCAGCCGCTCGGATCTGGAGGAGGCGGTGGCCGGGCAGCGCTATGTCTTCCACTTCCTCTCCACGACGACTCCCGCCACCGCCGCCGGCGACCCCACGCTCGACATCCGCACCAACGTCGCCCAGACGGTGGAACTGCTCGAGAGCTGCGTGAACGCGGGAGTCGAGCGCGTCTTCTACGCGTCGACCGGCGGCGCGATCTACGGCGACCAGGGCAAGCCGGAGTACTCCGAAGCCGACCGGGCGCTCCCCGTCTCGCCCTACGGCATCGGCAAGCTCACCATCGAGCACTACCTGGAGTACTTCCGCCTGTCCCACGGCCTCGACTACACCATCCTGCGCATCTCGAACCCCTATGGGACCAGGCAGCACCCGAACCGCAAGCAGGGGATCATCCCGATCGCACTGCGCCGCATCGCGAACGGCGAACCGGTGGTGCAGTTCGGCGACGGGAGCATGGTCCGCGACTACATCTACGTCGAGGACCTGGTGCGGATGATCCTCCCGCTGGTCGACGGGCCGACGCGCCACCGCCTGTACAACATCGGGAGCGGGCACGGCTCGACGGTCGGCGAGATCCTGTCGACCCTCCGCGAGGTGACCGGCATCGACTTCGCTGTGGAGGTGCGGCCCACCCCGCCGACCTTCGTGCAGCGGGTGGTGCTCGACACCGCCCGCTACAACGACGAGTTCGGTCCTCTGGAGCACCCGCTGGGACTGCATGCCGGGATCGAGCGAACCTACGAAGAGATCAGGAGCCAGCGTGTCTGACGCCGAGCCCGTGGACGTGACCATCGCCATCCTCACCTACAACGGTGAGGAGTACCTCGCCCGCATCCTCGAGATGATCCGGCGACAGGACTACACCGGTTCGGTGGAGGTGCTGGTCATCGACTCCGGGTCGACCGACCGGACGCTCGGCATCGTCCGCTCGTTCCCGGAGGTGAGGCTCCACGAGATCCCGAACTCGGAGTTCGGCCACGGCCGCACCCGCAATCTGGCCGCGCAGCTGGCGAACGGCCGCTTCGTCGCGTACCTGACGCACGACGCGATCCCGGCCTCGGACTCGTGGCTGCGCGAGCTCCTCGCCCCGTTCGAGCTCGACGAGAAGATCGTCGGCGTGATGGGCAAGCAGATCCCGCGTCCCGGCTGCTTCCCTCTCCTGAAGTACGAGATCAAAGGCGTCTTCGCCGGATTCGGTCCCGACTTCGGCACGTCGGTGTTCTACAAGGACGACTTCGTGCGCGACGAGGGGGTCATGGGGGCGATCAGCTTCTACTCCGACGTCAACTCTGCGGCCCGCCGCGACTTCCTGCGGGACGTCGTCCCGTACCGTGACGTGCGCTACGCCGAGGACCAGCTGTTCGGCCGCGACCTGCTCGAGGCCGGGTACCGCAAGGCGTATGCGGGCCGAGCGGCGGTCGAGCACTCCAACGACCTGACCCGGGCCGAGTACCGGCTCCGGGTGTTCGACGAGACCGTGGGCCTCCGCCAGATCGGCTTCCCCATCCCGCCCATGACCCGGTCCGCCCAGCTGCGGCTCACGGCGCGGGGGATCGTGGGGGACACGCTGCGGATCCTCCGCGATCCCGACTTCTCGTGGCGCCGGAAGCTGTACTGGCTGGTGCTGAACCCGTCCTATCAGATCGCCAAGTGGCAGAGCTATCGCGACTCGACTCTGATCGACGTGAACGACGAGGAAGCCGTCCGCGCCGGGTCGCTCGAGCACTCCCGCAAGACCGCGGCGTAAGCCGGTCAGGCGAGGGCGCGCGCGACCTCCGCGGCGATCCGCTGCCGGCTCGTGCGCTCGCGGATCCCGCGCATCGTCTCGAGGCCCGCCGACCACGCCGGCGAGCCGAAATCGGCGCGCACCCGCTCCAGCTCGGCGGTGATCGCGGCCTCGTCGGGCTCGCCGTCGATCAGGTACGGGTAATCGTCGCCCAGCCAGTGCACCGCCTCGGCCTGACTGCGCTGGATCAGGATGTTGCACCCCGCGTGCGCGGCCGTGAAGCCCTTGAGGAACGGCTTGTGCAGGTCGGCTCCGCGGAAGCGGCGGACAGCGTAGTGGAGGTTGAACTCCGGCACGCGTGCGAGCCAGGCCGGGTCCTGACGAGACGTGTCGACCAGCACCGGCGTGACCGTCTTCTCGATGGCGGGCGTGAGGACGGCGTTGACGAGTTCGCCGAAGTACCCCGCGCGCAGCCGGTCGGTCGGCCGGTCGCCGGCGGCGGCCGCATCCAGCCGTGGATCGACGTGATGGTTCACGAGCAGCACCTCGGTGGCGGGGTGATCGCGCTGGAGGTCGAGGAACGCCGTGATCGACGCGGCGACGAGGGCGTCGGCGTATCCCGTCGTCGGCGGAGGGGCTTCGTCGACCACGTCGAAGAGCAGCCGGTTGCCTGCGGCCTTCAGTCCCGCGAGGCGCTCCGCGGTGGCGACCTTGAGGGCGCCTTTGGTCAGGAACAGGGTCGCGTTGCGGACCCCGTCGTCGAGCGGGCCATAGGACACCTCTGCGCTGCGGCCGAGGGCGTCGGCCGCCAGCCGGGAGAGCTGCTCGCCGCGCATCACGGTCGAACCCGCTGCCTTGAATTCCTCGGCGTACACGAAGTGGATCCGGCGCACGCGTCTGAACATGGCGTCGAGTCTAGCCCGGTAGAGTTGGTGGGAATTTCTCTGCCGGCCGACAAGGACGTCCTCCCGGCACCCACCCGAAGAAAGAGGCCCCATGACCCCGCGCCGAGCGGTATACACCGCCCTCCTCGGCCGCTACGAGGACATCAGCGAGCAGCCGGTCGCCCGAGAGACCGACATCCCGTTCATCTGCTTCACCGACCGCGACGATCTCGTCAGCGACACGTGGACCATCGTCAAGGTCGACATCCCCTTCCCGTTCGACCTGGTGCGCAGCCAGCGCCACTACAAGATCCAGGGCCACCCGATGCTGGACGAGTTCGACGAGACGCTGTACATCGACAACTCGGTGCTCTTGGAGGCCACACCGGACGCCATCCTCGACGAGTGGCTGGAAGGCGCCGATTTCGCCGTCTCGCAGCACAGCTGGCGCGACCGCGTCATCGATGAGTTCGACGAGATCATCCGCCTCAACTACGACGACGCGGGACGGGTGAACGAGCAGCTGCTCCACTACGCGGAGGCCTACCCGGACGTCCTGCACGAGCACCCGTTCTGGAACGGGATGCTCGCGCGGCGCCGGACCCCCGAGGTCGCGGAGACCATGCGGATCTGGTTCGAGCACGTCCTGCGGTACTCGCGCCGGGACCAGCTGTCCGCGAACGTGGCGTTCTCCATCGGGCCGGCCACGGTGAAGCCGATCGCGCAGGACAACAACGTCTCCCCCTGGCACCGCTGGCCGGTCGACGTCAAGCGCCGCGCCACGATGAGCACGGCCACGGGCCGGCGTACGGGTCCACTGCTGGCGGAGGTCGCGCGCCTCGAGCGCGAGCTGTCCGCTCAGCAGAGCCGGGTGGATGAGTGCGAACGGACGGCGGACGACGCGGTCCGGCGCGCGTCGGAGGCCGAGCAGGTCCTCGCCCAGGCGGAGGAGCGCGCAGCGCGGGCCGAGGAGCGTGCCGCCCACGCCGAGCGGCAGGTCGCCGCGATGGCGTCCAGCTTCTCCTGGCGCCTGTCCCGGCCCGTCCGGGTCGTCGGCACGGGCGTGCGCCGCATCAAGTCTGGAGGGCGGACCGATTAGGGTTCTCGTCACCGGCGCCGCCGGTTTCATCGGAAGCAACCTCGTGGAGAGCCTGCTGCAGCGCGGCGACGAGGTCGTCGGGCTCGACGCGCTCACCGACTACTACGATCCCGCGATCAAGCGCGCCAACGTCGAGCGTCTCGCCTCCCCGCGGTACCGGTTCATCGAGGGGGATCTCGCCGACCTGGACGCGGAGACGCTCGTCGGTCTCGATGTCCGCGCGGTGCTGCACCTCGCGGGCCAGCCGGGCGTCCGCGGCTCGTGGGGAGAGCAGTTCGGTGCGTACACGCACGCCAACGTCCTCGCGACCCAGCGGCTGCTGGAGGCCGTCAAGGCCGCTCCCGGCGTGCGGGTCATCTACGCCTCCTCCTCGTCGGTGTACGGGCAGGCGGAGACCTACCCGACGACCGAGGAGACGCTGCCTGCTCCGTACAGCCCGTACGGTGTGACCAAACTGGCGGGCGAGCACCTCGTCGGTCTCTACCGGGCCAATGACGGTCTCGACACGGTCGCGTTCCGCTTCTTCACCGTGTACGGCCCGGGTCAGCGCCCGGATATGGCGTTCACGCGTTTCCTCACGGCGGCTCGGGACGGGGACACCATTCGCGTCTTCGGCGACGGCGAGCAGATCCGCGACTTCACCTACGTCGGCGACATCGTCTCGGCGCTGATCGCGGCCCTCGACTCCGAGCGGCCGCTTCCGCGCGTCATGAACCTCTCCGGCGGATCGAGCGTCTCGGTCAACCAGGTTCTCGACGTCGTCCGCTCGGTGACCGGTCTCGACGTCGGGGTGCGCTACGAGCCGCACGTGCGCGGCGACGTGTTCCGCACCGGCGGTTCGAGCGAGAAGGCGCAGGATGCCCTGGGCTGGCACCCGGAGACCAGCCTGGAGAGCGGTCTGGCGCGTCAGTGGGAGTGGGTCCGCGGCCTGGCCTGAGCGTCCCGCCGCGGTCCTGTGTCAGCCCTCCCGGGCGGGCTCGTCGACGGAGACGCGCACGTCCAGCCGGATCAGGCCGGAGCCGTGCTGCGGCTGGTCCACCTCGAAGGTCGCGGCCGGGTTGAGCCGGTCGAGCGACCGTCCCGACTTCTCCTCCAGGCTGCCGCGGACGATGTAGTTGCCCGAACCGAGCGTGTGGTTCGGGAACGAGAAGTCCACCGAGTGCTCGCCCGGAGTCGTGGGCAGGTCGATGTCGAGCATCTTCGTGTTGAGCCCGTACACCGGCTGACCCGTCGAGGTCTCGATGGCGATGCCGGCCACCAGCGGCTTCTGCGGAGCGGAGAGCGTGTAGCGGTATCGCAGGGTGAGATCGCTCGCGGCCCGGACGATGATCCGCTCCTCGTCGAATTCGGCCGACGCCACGTCGATGCCGGCGATCTTGGCCTCCGGCTCGACGAGCTGGCCGCCGCCGTGCGTGCGGTCGTGCTCCAGGCGCTCCTGCTCGAACCCGAAGCGGAGCACGCGCAGGCCGTCGGCGGGGTCGCCGTCGAAGAGCATGTTGCCGTGATTGAGCACCACGACGCGGTCGCAGAGCCGGCCGACCTGCTCGGCGGAGTGGCTGACCAGGACGATGGTGCGGCCCTCGCGCTGGAACTCCTCGATCTTGTCCATGCACTTGCGCTGGAACGGCTCGTCGCCGACCGCCAGCACCTCGTCGACCAGCAGCAGGTCGGGGTCGACGTGCACCGCGACTGCGAAGGCGAGCCGCACGTACATGCCGGAGCTGTAGAACTTCACCTGCGTGTCGATGAAGGACTCGATGCCGGAGAAGTCGACGATCGCGTCGAAGTAGCGGTCGGTCTCCTTGCGGCTGAGGCCGAGGATCGCGGCGTTCAGGTAGACGTTCTCGCGCCCGGTCAGGTCCGGGTGGAAGCCGGCGCCGAGCTCGAGCAGGGCGGCCATCCGGCCGCGGCGGGTGACGGATCCCGTGGTCGGCTGGATGATGCCGCCGACGACCTTGAGCAGCGTGCTCTTGCCGGAACCGTTGTGGCCCACCAGGCCCACGGTGCTCCCGACCGGGATCTCGAGGCTGATGTCGCGCAGAGCCCAGAAGTCGTCCTTGTGACGGCGGGAGGCGCTGAAATTGACCAGGCGCTCCTTGAGCGACTTGTCCTTGTGCAGGACGAACCGCTTGGAGACGCCGCTGGCGCTGACGAGGGAGGGCATGGACATGTTCTCAGAGCTCCTGTGCGAAGTTGCCCTGCAGACGGGAGAAGATCCGCTGCGAAAGCCAGAGCAGCACGATGCTCACGACGAGGGTGATGAGGAGGCGGAGGCCGAGGTTCGGCGGCCAGGTCTGCGCGAGCGCGCCTGTGCTCGTGGACCCGGCTGTCCACAGCGCCTTCTGCATCGCGATGACGGCGATGGTGACGGGGTTCGCGAGGTAGAGCTGCTCCAGCCAGTTGCCGTGCAGCAGCTTGTTCACGTACGTGAACGAATACACGATCGGGGAGGCCCAGAAGAGGATGACGATCGCGATCTCCACCAGGTGCTGGGTGTCGCGGAGGTAGACGTTCACCGCCGACAGGAACAGGCCGATGGCGGTGGCGAAGACGATGAGGGTGACCACCGCGAGCGGGGCGAGAAGCAGGTTCACGTTCCAGGCGAACGGGACCGAGGCGAGCAGGACGATGGCGATGACGAGCACGACCAGCTGCACGAGGAAGTTGAACATCGCGCCGCCGATGGCGCTCAGCGGGAAGATCTCGCGAGGGAGGTACACCTTCTTGACCAGCCCGGCGTTCGCCAGGATGGCCGTCGTGCTTCCGCTGACGATCTCGGCGAAGAGGCCCCACATCGTCAGGCCGATGAAGACGAAGATCGCGAAGTCGGGGGTGGCGCGGGCGGCGCCGAGCACCTGCCCGATGGCGAAGTAGTAGATCAGGAGCTGCGCGAGCGGGCGGAACAGGCTCCACACGATGCCCAGGGAGCTGTCCTTGTAGCGCGCCTTCAACTCGCGCCGGACCAGCAGCCCGAGGAGTTCGCGGTGCGCCCAGACATCGCCGAGCGACCGGCGCGTACCGCGGACGAAGCCGGACTTCTGCCCGACGTGCTCCATCGGGAGCGTCTCGATCACGGCGGCGCGAGTGGCCGCATCGATCGGTGTTGTCATTGCTCTTCCTCGGACGGGACGGGGTGGGGATGCGCCGGAACGGAGCTCCGAGCACGTGCGAGTTTAGCCCGGGTCTTGCCGGGAATTCGCCGAGGAGCACCCGCGAGCGCGTCGGCGGCGCCCCTTCAATGGGGGTATGCCTCGGCGCGCGATATCGGAGGACGACGCGCCCTCGACGGTACGCTGGGGGTGCGCCCCCGCCCCCGACCAGTGATCAGGACGTACCCGTGAGCAACCGAGCAGTGAGGCTGTCCGCCGCCCTCGGGGTGGCCGCGAGCCTGATCGTGGGACTCAGCGCCTGCACGCCGCCGGGCGGCGACCCGCGGCCGGCGACGTCCGCGGCCACCGGCTCCAGCCCCATCCCGACCGGCTCGAAGTCGCCGGAGGCGGCCGTCGAGACCCCGGCGCCCACCATCGAACCCGTGCTCGTCGTCGCGGCGGTGGACGTCGACGGCGCCCACGTCACGGCGTCGGGATACGTCCAGGGCGTCATCGAGGACGGCGGCAGGTGCACCTTCACCTTCACGCGAACCGGTTCCGCCCCGGTCAGCGTCGACCACGAGGGCGCCGCCGACCGGCTGACGACCTCCTGCGGGACGGTCCAGCCCGACGCGTCACGTTTCGCACGCGGAACCTGGAGCGTGACGCTCGGATACACGTCCGGAGGGCGGGGCTACGAGTCCGCTCCCGTCCAACTGGAGGTCCCCTGATGCGCAGGAGCATCGTCGCGGTCGTCGCCGGAGCGCTCGTCGCGGGCCTTCTCACCATCGTGCCGGGACCGCTGAGCGCCCCGTCGCCCGCCGCCGCGGCCGACGCCCGCCTGTTCGACGCCGGCAACATCATCAGCGACGGCCTGTTCTTCGACGGCGGCGCCATGACCGCGAACGACGTGCAGAGCTTCCTCAACGGCAAGGTCCCGACCTGCCGCTCCGGGTACACCTGCCTGAAGAGCTACACGCAGGCGACCCAGAGCCGCGCCGCCGTCTCCGGGCGCTGCGACGCGTACACCAGCTCGGGCGTCGAGACCGCCGCCGCGATCATCGCGAAGGTCGGCCAGGCGTGCGGGATCAGTCAGAAGGCGATCCTCGTGCTGCTGGAGAAGGAGCAGAGCCTCGTCACCGACACCTGGCCCGAGGCGAACCAGTACAAGAGTGCAACCGGTTACGGCTGCCCGGACACGGCCGCCTGCGACAGTCAGTACTACGGCTTCTTCAACCAGGTCTACAGCGCCGCGCTGCAGTTCAAGCGGTACGCTGCCACGCCGACGAACTGGAACCACGTCGCCGGACGCGTCAACCAGATCCGCTTCAGTCGCGACGCGACCTGCGGCACCGGCGCCGTGTTCATCCAGAACCAGGCGACCGCCGGCCTCTACAACTACACCCCGTACCAGCCGGATGCCGCCGCCCTCGCCAACCTCTACGGCAAGGGCGGTGCGTGCAGCGAGTACGGGAACCGCAACTTCTGGCGCATCTTCACCGACTGGTTCGGGTCGACCACGGCGGCGTCGAGCCTTGCCCGCACCCTCGACAACCCGACGGTGTACGTCCTGAGCGGATCGGTGAAGTACCCGATCGGCAGCTACGACCTCCTCACCGCGCTGTCGCCGCTCGGCGCGGTCGGGTACGTCTCGCAGAACTACCTGGACGGGTACAGCACGGGTCCGGCGGCGGGCCGGATCCTGCGCGGCAACAACGGGACCATCTACTTCTTCGACTCGGCTCTGAAGCTGCCGTTCTCCTCCTGCACCCTGGTCGCCGACTACGGCGGCTCCTGCACCTCGACGGGGTACATGCAGCTGACGGACAGTCAGCTGGCGCAGTTCTGGACCGGGCCCCTGATGACCTCCGTGCTCGGCACGACGAGCGGCGCGCGCTACCTCGTCACCGCGGGCACCAAGCGCGAGATCCTCGACGACGCCTCGCAGCAGGCGGCGGGCATCCCGCTCGCGCGCAACGTGCTCTCCGATTCGGCCGTCTCGGCGTTCCCCCTGGGCGCCCCGGTCGTCAACGACCAGTCGTTCGCGCAGCAGCGCGGCAGCTCCACCATCTCCTTCGTCTCCGGCGGCAAGACGTACCCGGTGGCGCCGACGGCCCTCGGTCAGTCGGGCGTCGGCGCCCGCGTGACGGGGACGCTGAGTGCGGACAGCCTCGCGCGCATCCCCGCGTCCGGCGCCTCGTTCACCGGGCTCGTGACGGTCCCCGGCTCCGGCAGCGTGTCGGTGCTGGGGTCGGGCGGCCGGTTCGTGTGGGCGGGCGGCGCCGGGATCGGAGGCGTCGCGGCCACACCGGTGACACAGGGCCTGCTGAACTCGTTCGCGACGAAGGGCACGATCAACGTCGGCTCGTTCGTGAAGGGCGACGGGGGCACGGTCTACATCGTCGGCCCGACCGACCTGAAGCCGATCTCGTCGTGGGATTCGCTGCTCGCGCTGATCCCGCGCGGGACCGACCCGACCATCCTGACCATGTCGACGGCCGCCCTGACGGCTCTCCCGGCCGGGCGCATCGCGCTGACCTCGGGCACCCTGGTGCGGAGCCCGGAGAACGCCACCGTGTACCTCGTGAACGGGCTGACCAACAAGATCGCCTTCTCGTCGTTCGACATCACGTCGTCGATCGGCGTGGAGGGGTACTCGGTCGTCTCCCAGGCCGTCCTCGACGGCTACCCGCTGGCGGGAACGCTGCTGGGCTACGGAGTGACCTGCGGCTCCGCCGACTATGTCGGCGCCTCGGGGACGCTGCGCGCGGTGGATGCGACCACGAAACCGCTGTACCCGGTCGCGTTCACGCCGCTCGACGCCTACACCTGCGCGCGGCTGACGGTCGGTGCGCCGGCGACGAAGTTCATCCGGACGCCGGACGGGTCGATCTACCTGCTCGAGGCCGGAACGAAGCGGCCCATCGGCTCGATGGCCCGCTTCGCCGAACTGGGCGGCTCGATCGGGTGGACGTCGATCAGCGCCGCGTTCGCCGCGAAGATCCCGACGGGTCCGCTGGCGTGAGCGATTGCGGCCACGGTTCGCGATCGCCACGGACCGCCACTAGGGTGTGAGGAGTTCCACCGAGCCACGGGAAAGCGAGACACCTCCGTGACCAGTCCAGCCGCCCGTGCCTCCGGCACCTCCGGTCTGTCCGGCGCACTGCGGATCGCGCGCGTCGTCCTGATGCCGCTCCTCGCGCTCCTGGTCCTCACCGGCTGGGCACTGTCGTCGCCGGCCGGATCGAGTCCGGACGACGACTTCCATCAGACGAGCATCTGGTGCGCCGACGGCGCCGCGCCCGGTGTCTGCTCGGCGACCGGGCGCCCGGACACCTACACGGTGCCGCCCCTGGTCGCGAACGGATCCTGTTTCGCGTTCCAGCCGGAGACGAGTGCCGCCTGCCAGGCATCCGTCGGTGGCGGCACCACGACCGCCCGCGGCAATTTCCACGGCCTGTACCCGCCCTTCTACTACGCGTTCATGCACACCTTCGTGGGCGGCAGCGTCTCCGCTTCCATCGTGGTCATGCGTCTCGTGAACGCGGCCATCTTCGTCGCGTTGGCGAGCATCCTGTGCTGGCTGCTCCCCGCGCGCCGGCGCTGGACCATGGTCTGGTCGCTCGCGATCACGCTCGTGCCGCTCGGGCTCTTCCTCATCGCCTCGGTCAATCCGAGTTCGTGGGGTCTGATCTCGAGCGCACTCCTGCTCACCGCCGTCGTCGGGTACTTCGAATCGGCGGGATGGCGAAAAGCGGGCCTGGGCGCCGTCGCGATCGTCGCGGCCTTCGTCGGCGGAGCAGCCCGCTCGGATGGCGCGGTCATCAGCGTCCTGGCGACGGGAGCGGCGGTGCTGCTCACGATGAGGCGCGACCGCCGGTACTGGCTGTCGGCTCTGCTCGCACTCGGGATCGTCGTGCTCTCGATTCTGCTCTTCCTCAGTTCTCACCAGACGGGGAGCGCGCTCGGCGGTGGTCTCGGCGCCGGTGGCAAGGGAAGCGCGAACTGGTCACTGTGGTTCCCGGTCCTCAGCCAGCTGCCGGTGCTCTGGGCGGGCGGTCTCGGCGCAGTGTTCGGGCTCGGCTGGGTGGACACGATCATGCCAGGTGGGGTCTGGGTGGTGACCTGCGCCGTTTTCGCGGCCCTGGTCTTCGCAGGCATCCGGTTCCTCGGCGTGCGCAAGGGGCTCGTCCTCACGGCTGCCGCCGTCGGCCTGGTCGTGCTGCCCTTCTACCTGCAGATCTCCACCGGTGCGCTCGTTGGCGATCGCCTGCAGCCACGCTACGTGCTGCCGTTCGTCATCCTGTTCGCGGTGATCGCCCTGTGGGAGCCCGATGAGCGGCGCTTCGACCTGTCGCCGACGCAGTGGTGGATCCTCGCTGCAGGTCTTGCCATCGCCCAATCCCTGGCCTTGTACACGAATATCCGTCGCTACGTCACCGGAGTGGACGACAAGAGCTTCAACCTCAGCGACAAGGTCGAGTGGTGGTGGCACATCCCGGTGTCGCCGATGTGGCTGTGGCTGCTGGCGTCCACGGCCTTCGCCGGTCTGCTGGCGTTGATCGTCGTTCAGTTCTCCCGGTTCGCTTCGGCGCGACCCGTAGTGCGTCCGGTCGGTACGATCGATGGCTGACGATCAGAGGAGGAGGCGACGATGACCGCAGTGGCGTTGACCGGCGCTCACGGCTTCCTCGGCTGGCACCTCCGCTGCGCGCTGCGCGAGCGCGGGGTGGAGTCGCGTCCGGTCGCCGTGGGGGACGCGTGGTCCGAAGCGGACGCGATCGCCGCGATCGACGGGGCGGAACGGCTGATCCACGTGGCCGGGGTGAACCGCGGCACCGACGAGGAGGTCCGCGAGGGCAACCTCCGGTTCGCCCGCCAGGTCGCGAGCGCACTGCGAGCGGCGGACGCGCCTCCCGCGGTGGTGGTCTACGCGAACTCGGTGCAGGCGACCGGTGACTCGGTCTACGGACGCGCGAAGGCCGACGCGGCCGACATCCTGCGCCAGGCCGCGGAGTCGCGCGGTGTCCGCTTCGAGGACCACCTGCTGCCCAACCTGTTCGGCGAGCACGGCGTCCCGTTCTACAACTCCGTGGTGGCGACATTCAGCCACCTCCTGGCTACGGGCGGCGCGCCGACCGTGCAGGTCGACCGCGAACTGGAGCTGCTGCACGCGCAGGACGCCGCCGACCTGCTGACCGGGTCGGTCGCGACCGCAGCGCCGCACGTGACGCGGGCGACGGTCACCGACGTGCTGGCGAGACTCACCTCGATCGCCGAGATCTACCGGGCCGGCGAGATCCCGGACATCGCCGCACCGTTCGACCGCGACCTGTTCAACACCTACCGGTCCTTCTCCTTCCCCGCAGGCGGCCCGTTCCCGCTCCGCGCCAACACCGACTCCCGCGGGTCGTTCTTCGAGCTGGTCCGCGCCGGCGGGGGAGAGAGCCAGGCCTCCTTCTCGACCACGGTCCCCGGCATCAGCCGGGGCGACCACTTCCACCGCCGCAAGGTCGAGCGGTTCGCCGTCGTCGAGGGGGAGGCCGTCATCTCGATGCGACGCCTCTTCACCTCCGATGTCGTCCGCTTCGCGGTCTCGGGCGAACGCCCGGTCGCGATCGACATGCCGACGCTGTGGCCGCACAAGATCGAGAACACCGGAGAGCGGACCCTGGTGACCAGTTTCTGGGCCAACGAGCTCTTCCGACCGGAGAGCCCGGACACGATAGCGGAGGCCGTGTGAGCGAGCGCACGAAGATGAAGGTCCTGACGGTGGTCGGGACGCGACCGGAGATCATCCGGCTGGCGGCGACGATCGGCCGGCTGGAGCGGGAGACGGACCACGTCCTCGTCCACACCGGCCAGAACTACGACTACGAGCTGAACGAGGTCTTCTTCGAGGACCTCGGGCTGCGGCGTCCCGACCACTTCCTGGAGAGCGACACGTCGTCGCTCGGGGCGGTGCTCGGCTCCGTGCTCAGCCGCATCGAGCCGGTGCTGCTCGAGGAGCGGCCGGACGCCATGGTCGTGCTCGGCGACACCAACAGCTGCATCTCGGCCGTCATGGCCAAGCGCCTCCAGATCCCCGTGTACCACATGGAGGCGGGCAACCGCTCGTACGACGAGAACGTGCCGGAGGAGGTCAACCGGCGCCTGGTGGACCACGTCGCCGACTACAACCTCGTCTACACCGAGCACGCCCGGCGCAATCTGCTCGCCGAGGGCATCCATCCCTCCCGCATCCACCTCACCGGCTCGCCGATGCGCGAAGTCCTCGACGCCAACCGGGAAGGGATCGCGGCCAGCGACGTCCTGGAGCGGCAAGGACTCACCGAGGGCGGCTACTTCCTGGTGAGCATGCACCGGGAGGAGAACGTCGACAACCCGGAGCGGCTCGCCTCCGCCCTCGCCGCGCTCCAGGCGCTCGCCGCGGAGTACGGGCTGCCGGTGCTCGTCTCGACGCACCCGCGCACCCGGAAGCGCCTCGAGGGGCAGGCCGAGGAGGCCAAGCGGGGCATCGTCTTCCACCCGCCGTTCGGTTTCCACGACTACGTCCGGCTGCAGCAGGCGGCGAAGCTCGTGCTCTCCGACAGCGGAACCATCAGCGAGGAGTCGGCGATCCTCGGCTTCCCGGCGGTCTCGCTGCGCGATGCGATCGAGCGCCCGGAGGCGATCGACACCGGTGTGACCATCACCACCGGGGTCGACACGGGGACGGTGCTCGACGCCGTCGCGCTGACGCTGGAGCAGTTCGCCCAGGACGGCCCCGCCGCCGCGCCGTTCGAGTACGACATCGACGACACCTCCCGCCGGGTGGTCAACTTCATCCGTTCCACGGCGGGCACCCACCACGCCCGCCGGGGCATCCGTCGCAAAGGCTAGGTCGACCGCACTGTGCGCATCCTCTTCATCCACGAGGTCAACTACGTCAACAAGGTGATCTTCGAGATGCACGAGTTCCCGGAGCTGCTCGCGCTCCAGGGGCATGACGTGTCGTTCCTGCACTACCCGGAGTCGCCCGATGAGCCGCGCGTGTCGCTGCGCACGACCCGGCAGACGATCCCCGGCCGCGTCCACCCCGACGCCCGCCTGACCCTGATCACCCCTCCCACGTTCGGCGGCCGGTCGTTCGAGCGCTACCTCGCGCCCGTGATCTCCACTCCGGCGCTGTGGCACGAGATCCGCAAGGGCGGCTACGACGTCGTGGTGCTCTATGCCGTGCCGACGACCGGGTGGCAGGCCGTCGCCATCGCGCGCCGCGCCGGCGTGCCGATCGTGTACCGCGCGCTGGATGTTTCGCACCAGATCCGCGAGAACCCGCTCGCGCCGCTCATCCACCGTGCGGAGCGGTTCGTCGCCGGCCGCACCGACCTCGTCTCGGGCAACAACCCGGCGATGACCGACTACTGCGTGCGCATCTCGCACCGCAGCGGGCCTGCCATCACCGACCTGCCGCCGATCGACCTGACGCACTTCGAGGACACGGGGGCGCACGACGTCCGGGCTTCGCTCGGGCTCTCGGCCGAGGACCGCGTGCTCCTGTTCATGGGGTCGTTCTTCGAGTTCTCCGGGCTGGACGTGCTGATCGACGATCTCGCGCCGCACTTCGCTGCGCATCCCGAGCTGAAGCTGGTGCTCGTCGGGGGAGGGGAGCTCGACGAGAAGCTCCGGTCGACGGTGAAGGCGCGTTCGCTGGAGGACCGGGTGATCTTCACCGGGGTGGTGCCGTACTCCGCCCTCCCGGCCTACCTCGCGTCCGCCGATGTCGCGGTGAACCCGTTCCGGTCGGAGCTGCTGACCAACGTCGCCCTGCCCCACAAGGTGCTGCAGTACATGGCGGCGGGCGTCACGGCCGTGTCGACCGACCTGGACGGCCTGCGAGGGGTGCTGGGGACCGACTCGGGCGTGACCCTCGTGGCGGACCAGCGCGACGTGGCCTCCGTCGCGGCCGCCCTCGCCTTCGAGCCGGCCGAGGTGCGCGCCGAGATCGTCCGCCGGCAGCGCGAGTACGTCGACCGGACCTTCTCGAAGCAGCGGGCGGTCGACGCGTTCGAGCGGACGCTGCAGTCGCTGGTGGAGCGGGTCAGCGCTTCGCGGCCAGCTCCTGGAACTCGGGCAGCGTGAGCAGCAGCTTCTCGACGCCCTCCACGTCCAGCCGCTCGGTGTTGTGGGAGGTGTACGACTCGACCGTCGCGCCGTGGTCGGCGCCCTCCTCGAAGTACGGGCGGTAGTCGAGCGTGCGGGTGTCGAGCGGTACGCGGAAGTAGTCGCCGCGGTCCTCGGCGTTCGCCATCTCCTCCGAGCCGAGGAGCGACTCGAAGAGCTTCTCGCCGTGGCGCACGCCGATGACGTCCACCTTCGGCAGCGGAACACCGAGAACGTTGGCGACGGCCTGGAGCAGCGTCCCCACGGTGCTCGCCGGCGCCTTGCGGATGAAGAGATCGCCCGTGGTCGCCTGCGTGAACGCGTACTCGACCAGATCGACCGACTGCGCGAGCGACATCAGGAAGCGCGTCATCTCCGGGTCGGTCACGGTGACCGGGGAGCCGGAGGTGAGCTGGTTCACGAACAGCGGGATGACCGACCCGCGCGAGTACATCACATTGCCGTACCGGGTCACCGAGATGACGGTGTCCGAATCGAGCGAGTCACGTGCCATGGCCAGCGCCGTCTTCTCCATGAGCGCCTTCGTCATCCCCATGGCGTTGATCGGGTAGACGGCTTTGTCGGTGCTCAGGCACACGACCGAACTGACGGAGTGGTCGACGGCGGCACGGATCACGTTGGCGCTCCCGTCGATGTTTGTCTTCACCGCCTCGAGCGGGAAGAACTCGGCCGACGGCACCTGCTTGAGCGCCGCGGCGTGGAAGACGTGGTCGCTTCCACGGATCGCCCGTCCGACGCTGAGCGAGTCGCGCACGTCGCCGATGTAGAAGCGCATCCGCGGGTCCTTGATGGCGTGGCGCATCGCGTCCTGCTTGGACTCGTCTCTACTGAAGATCCGGACCTCGCCCACGCCGCGGGACAGCAGGTGCTTGGCCATGGTCGAGCCGAAGGAGCCGGTCCCGCCCGTGATCGTCACGACGGAGTCTTCGATCTTTCTGTGCTTCATGTGTCTCTCTCGTTGCGTGGCTAGGGCACCGGAGCCTCGACCGGCACGGTGCGCCGGACGGTGACGAGGTAGCCGGTGTGGACCAGGAGCCCGGCGAGCGGGCCGATCAGGAGGGCGAGGGCGGCGCGCTGGTCGAGGGGGAGCGGCAGCAGCAGCGCGACGAACGTGCCGACGGCGGCGACCAGCCATCCGGCCGTGAAGACCGAGTGCTTGCCCAGCACGAGCACGGCGGGGGCGGAGATCCCCATGCCCGCGAGAACCCCGGCCGTGCCGACGAACGAGCCGAGCAGCCAGCCGGGCGGCACGTCGGTTCCGGGGAACAGGAAGGAGAACACGGGAGGGCCGATCACCCATGCGATCAGCCCCAGCACCACACCGCCCACGATGGCGGCGACCTCCAGCACGAAGACGAGACGGAACATCCGCTCGCCGGCCCCGCGGAACAGCACGATGAGGTAGCTCTGCGCGGCCATGGCCACCACGATGAGCGGCGCGCGCACGATGGTCGCCGCCAGGATGACGAGACCGAGCTCCGCGGCCGGCACACCGGGCGAGGTGGCGGTCAGCAGGGTGGGGAAGCCGCTGACGAGCATCCCCATGGATGCCGCCGCGACGATGGTGCGCGCCGTGTTCCAGGTGAGCCGGCGGTACCCCACGTCGAGGTAGGAGGCCAGCGCGCCCGGCCGGTTCACGAGGACGATTCCGACGATCGCGGCGACCGGCGTCGGGATCGCCGTCGCCCACGCGAGGGCGTCGATGGACGAGGTCACGAACAGCACGGCCGCGATCAGGACCAGGCGCAGCAGGCCCTCGGTGATGACGACGAGGAAGATCGACTTCCACGCCTTGCGGCTGTACAGCGTCCCGGTCACGACGGCGAGGGGCACATAGGCGGCGGTCCCGAGCGCGAGGGGCCAGACGAGACCCCAGTCGCCGCCGAACACCGGGCCAACCCAGAGCGGTGCGGTCACGACCACGGCGACGAGCACGACCAGGGCGGCCCCCACGGCGAACACCGAGGCTCTCGCGGGCACGCGGCCCTCCGGCGGGTCGGAGTGGACGGAGCGCGTCGTCTCCGCCTGGATACCCGAGAGCGCGGCGACGACGAGGAAGAGCCCCGCCCAGAACACCGCGAAACCGGCATAGGCGCTGACCCCGATCACGCGCGGGACGAGCCATGTGATCACGTAGCCGGCGACGCCGACCAGGCCCGTCCCGATCAGGACGAGAACGAATCCGGGGATGCGCCCGCTCGGCTGTTCGCTCACGAGCGACGCTCGCCGTCGCGCGCTTCGAGCTCCCGGACGCGCAGCTCCAGCAGTGCGCTGCGCTCGGCGAGCAGGCGCGTCTGGGCCTCGAGTCTGGTCAGCTCCGAGCTGCTCTGGATGCAGACCAGGAACAGGATGGCGACGCTCACGAAGAAGACGAGGTTGGTCGGGACCGCGACGCCGACGACAGCCGCTGCCCAGGCGAGGGTCGCGGGGAAGACCCCGACGATCAAGGCGAGCGTCCCGGCGATCAGCCACCAGATCGCATGGCGCTCGCGCAGGCGGCGACGGCGCATCATCTCGAACACGACGAGCAGGGTGGCGAGGGCCGCGGCGATGCCGAGGAGGTAACTGGCGAGGCTCATCGGACGGCGATTTCCTTCTCGGTCACGATGACCGGCGGGCGCAACAGGGCGAAGACGAGCGCGAGGCCCGCGCGACCGAGGTAGACCGCGGAGCGCAGCGGGTCGTGCGACGGCGTCCCGGTCGTCCGCTTGCGCATCGATACCGGCACCTGCGCGATCCGGCAGCCGGACCGTGCTGCGATGACGAGCGACTCGATCGTGTCGCCGAGGTATTCGGCGGGGTAGTGCTCGGCGAAGAGCCGCACGGCCTTCGGCCCGCTCGCACGGAATCCGGAGGTCGTGTCGGTGAGCCTGGTCTTCGCCACCGCGACAGCACGGACGCGAGGAAGACCATCGCCCAGCGGCGTGGCCCGCGGACCTCGTACTGCCCCTCGCCGGCGAAGCGGGCGCCGAGCACGATGTCGTTCGACGCGAGCGCGGCGACGAGGCTCTGCACGCCGGCCGGGTCGTGCTGGCCGTCGGCATCCACCTGGACGACATTGTCGTAGCCGTTCTCGAGCGCGTAGACGAAGCCGACGCGCATTGCGGCGCCGACCCCGAGGTTGTACGGGAGGGAGGCGACGATCGCGCCCGCCTCGGCCGCGCGTTCCGCCGTGGCGTCGCTCGAGCCGTCGTCCACGACCAGGCACGCCGCGCCGGGGAGCTTCTCGCGCACCTCTCGGACCACCTCGCCGACCGAAGCCTCCTCGTTGAGCGCAGGCATCACGATCAGTGTGCGCGCGAGGGATTCGGCCATGGGAGCCGAGTCTACCGAAGGCATCCGGGAGTCGGGGGCCCGTGACAGCTTGCGGCCAGCGCCCCAGTACAATTACTTGCATTGCATTCGTTGCGGTGGTGAGCCTCCGCATGCCGACAGGAGTGGACTATCAGTAAGCCCGTAGAGCAGCGCACATGGCTCGTCGTGCCGCTGTACAACGAAGCGCAGGTGGTCCGCAGCGTCATCCGGTCGGCTCGTGAGACCTTCCCCAAGATCGTCTGCGTCGACGACGGAAGCTCGGACGACTCGGCCGCAGAGGCGCGGGCGGGCGGAGCCGTCGTGGTGAGCCATCCCATCAACCTGGGGCAGGGCGCGGCCCTGCGCACCGGCCTCGACTACGCGCTGGGCGACCCGGAGGCCGACTACTTCGTCACCTTCGACTCCGATGGCCAGCACCGCACCGAGGACGCCCTCGCGATGGTGCGCAGGCTCGACTCCGAGCCGCTCGATATCGTGATCGGCTCGCGCTTCCTCGACGACCGCACCAAGCTCTCGCCGATCAAGCGGCTCGTGCTGCGCGCCGGCGTGGTCTTCGAGCGGATGAGCAGCGGGGTGCAGCTCACCGACGCCCACAACGGTCTGCGGGCACTCAACCGGCACGCGGCCGAGGCGATCGTCATCGACCAGAACCGGATGGCGCACGCCTCCGAGATCGTGTCGGAGATCGGGCGCAACAAGCTGCGCTGGGCCGAGTCGCCCGTTCACGTCCTCTACACGGACTACTCGCGCTCCAAAGGCCAGTCGGTGTGGAACTCGGTCAACATCCTCAGCGATCTGTTTCTGAAGTAAGGGCCCGCACGCATGGATACCGGACAGCTCGCGATCAAGATCATCCTGATCGTCGTCATCGTCGCGTTCAGCATCTTCCTGATGCTGCCGGGGAAGGGCGCGCGTCATCTGGCGCTCCGCCGGCTCTCGATGCTGGCGCTGCTGCTGATCGTCGTGCTCGCGGTCGTGTTCCCGTCGTCCGTGACGGCGGTGGCGAACCTGCTCGGCGTCGGGCGTGGCACGGACCTGCTGCTCTACGGGCTCATCGTCGTCTTCATCGGCAACTCGCTCGTCGTGCAGCGGCGGCACCGCAAGACCGACCTCGAGATCACCCGCCTGGCGCGGCTGATCGCGATCCAGAACGCACCGGATGCGGCCACCGCGTTCGAGGGGGAGAAGGCGGCCGAGGTCGAGCCCGGCGTGCAGAAGCGTTCGGAATAGACGCCATCCACCGATCCCGGTCCGCGTCATTCCCGCCGTCCAGCGGGTAGACGATCTACTCTAGGAGGGCGCGGGCGGCCCTTTCCCCGACCGGAAGGCAGGCCTCTCGCGATTCGCCGATCCCCGCCCCGCCGAGAATGAGGATCCCATGGGTACGTTCACCGGTCGCACCGTGAGGTGGCTCGTCACGGCGGCCACGGCCGGAATCCTCGTCTCGCTGGTGGCGGGAGGGCCGCTCCCGGCGGTGGCGGACACGTCCGCTCCAGCTCCCGCGACGACCATACCGTCCCCGGCGGGCACCGACCCGGCCGCACCTCCCGCGACCGGCACCGCGACACCGTCCCCTGCTCCCACGACGACCGCCGATCCCCTCCCGTCGCCGGTGACGGCCGACCCGACGCTCGCCGAGATGGACGCGACGGGCAACCACTCGATGGGTGCGACAGTGGCCGCGAACGAGCCGTCGGCGCCGTCGCGCTTCCGCACCTTCGCCGCCGTCTCCGGACTGCCGCCGGGGATCCCGGGGCTCGATGTCAGCGGCTGGCAGCAGCTCACCCTCTCCGACTGGTACACGATCGCCGGCAACGGCGCGAAGTTCGCGTACGTCAAGGCGACGGAGGGCACCGACTACCAGAGCAGCCAGTTCGCGGAGCAGTACAACGACTCGTACGCAGCCGGTCTCATGCACGGCGCGTACCACTACGCCACGCCGAACACCTCCTCCGGTGCGGCGCAGGCCAACTACTTCGTCAGCAACGGTGGCGGCTGGGTCAACGACGGCCGGACGCTGCCTCCGCTCCTCGACATCGAGTACGGCCCGAACGGGAACACCTGCTGGGGCCTCACCACATCGGCGATGCTGTCCTGGATCCGGGACTTCTCCAACACGGTCCTCGCCCGCGTCGGCCGGCTGCCCGCCATCTACACGACCACCGACTGGTGGACCCGTTGCACGGGGAACGACTCCGGTTTCGGCGCGAACCCCCTCTTCATCGCGCGCTACCCCAGCAACCTCGCCTCCGGGGCGGGGACCCTCCCGGCGGGCTGGCCGAACTACACGATCTGGCAGTACGGCTCGACGGGCCTGTTCCCCGGCGATCAGGACACCTTCAACGGCACCGCCGCCGACCTGGTCGCCTTCGCCAGCAACGGACCCATGGTCCAGCCCATCACGAGCCCCATCATCCGCGTCGGCGACTTCAACGGCGATGGCAAGCCGGACTTCATCGCGCGCCGCTCCGACGGGACGCTATGGTTCTACGCCGGAACCGGCACCGTGGGCGGGATGTCCAGCCCGGGGTATCAGCCCGCGGTGCAGATCGGTGCGGGCTGGGGCATCTACAACGTCCTGGTGGGCGCTGGCGATCTCGACGGTGACGGCAAGCCCGACCTGATCGCCCGCAAGCCTGACGGAACCGTGTACGCCTACAAGGGCACAGGCAAGGCCGGTGTCGCCGGCGGCGAGGGCTACTCGTCCGCGCAGCAGATCGCGACCGGCTGGAAGGACTACTCCGACATCACCGCTGTCGGAGACTTCAACGGCGACGGCAAGCCCGACCTCATCGGAAGGAAGGCCGACGGGTCTTTGTGGCTCATCCCGGGCACCGGCAGCATCTCGAACGGCGGCACGTTCGGTGCGGCCGTGCAGATCGGCACCAACTGGTCGATCTTCCGCGTCCTCCTCGGCGTCGGCGACCTGAACAAGGACGGCAAGGCCGACCTGATCGGCATCGGGAACGACAACACGGCGACCTTCTACGCCGGCACGGGAACGGCGGGCTATTACCAGCCGGGCCAGCCGATCGCCCTGAACGGTCTTTCATCGACCGATGTCTTCGCCACCCCGGGCGACCTGAACGGCGACGGCTACCCGGACATCCTGGACCGCACCCTGTCGGGGTCGCTGATGTTCATCGGCGGTGCGGGGATCGCCTCCTCCGGCGGCTACGCCGCCGCCCAGAACGCGGGAGGCGTCTGGACCCAGATCGCGGAGATGGCGGTTCCGGGCGACTTCACGGGCGACGGCAAGCCGGACGCGCTCACCGAAGCCGCGGACGGCACCCTGTGGCTCCGCACCGGCACCGGGAGCGCGTCCCCGGTCTTCACCGGAGCGGCGAAGATCGGCTGGGGCTGGAACATGTTCCGCTATCTCGTCTCGGCGGGCGACCTGAACGGCGACGGCAAGCCCGACCTGCTCGGCGTCGAGCCGGACGGGACGCTGTGGTTCTACGCGGGCACCGGTCGGGTCTCGGGCACGGACAGCGGCTACCAGCCGGGCATCAAGGTCGGCTGGGGCTGGAACATCTTCACCCGGGTGGTCGGAGTCGGCGACCTCGACGGCGACGGCAAGCCGGACCTGCTCGCGTACCGCTCCGACGGGAGTGCCGTCTTCTACGGCGGGACGGGCGTGGTCGACGCGACCCACCAGGGCTACCGGGCCGGTGTCGCGATCACCTCGAACCTCGGATCGGTCGCCGACGTCAGCGCTCCGCGCGACTTCAACGGCGACCGCAAGGCCGACCTGATCGTGCGCCGCCAGAACGGGGACCTGTGGCTGTACCCGGGAACCGGCAGCGCCTCGTCCGGCACCGTCTTCGGCTCGCCGTACCGGATCGGCACCAACTGGTCGATCTACTCCCGGGTCATCGCGATCGGGGACGCCGACGGCGACGGGAAGCCCGACCTGCTGGGCATCCGGCCCGACGGCAACGCGTTCTTCTACAAAGGCACCGGCACGACGGGATCGATCACGCCCGGTTTCGACGCCGCGGTCGTGAACGGCAGCAACTGGACCATGTACCGCTGATGCACCACGTCGTGTTCGTGGTGAACAACTATGCCCCGAGCGTCGGCGGCGTGGAGCTGCACGTCGCCGCGCTGGCGCGCGAGCTCGTCCGGGCGGGTCATCGGGCGACCGTCGTCACGCTGGCCGCCGGGGACTCGGACACGGTCGAGGACGGTGTGCGCGTCATCCGCCTCGCCCGGGGACGGTCGATCGGCGGTGTCTTCGCGTTCCCGCGCTCCGGCCGTGTCTCCCACGTGGTGGACGGGCTGCGCGGGGAGGGAGTGACCGCGATCTCCACGCAGACGCGGTTCTTCCCGATGACCTGGCGCGGGAAGCGGTTCGCCCGCGTCCTCCAGGCGCCGCTGATCCACACCGAGCACGGGTCCGACTTCGTCCGCGGAGTCTCGCTGCCCGTCGCTGCGGCGAGCCGCCTGGTCGACGTGACGCTCGGCAGGCGTGCGCTGCGCTCGTCGGATCGGGTGCTCGGTGTCTCGGAGCGTGTGGTCGACTTCGTGCGCCGGCTCTCCGGTGTGCGGGCCGAGGTCTTCTACAACGCGATCGATCTGCCGCCGGCGGACAGTGCGCCGACCGCCGGCCGCGACTTCGTCTTCGTGGGGCGTCTGGTGCCGGGCAAGGGCGCCGATCGCGCCATCGACGCGTTCGCCTCGCTGGGCGACGCCGTCGGCGACGCGCGGCTGGTCATCGTCGGCGACGGCCCCCTGCGGCGCGACCTGGAGGCCCGGGCAGCGGCCGCGGGTGTCGGCGATCGCGTCGTGTTCCGTGGGCGGATCCCCACGGACGAGGTGTTTATCAGCCTGCGGGACAACATCCTGGTCAACCCCAGCACGCTCGCCGAGGGGTTCCAGACGACGCTCATCGAGGCGGCCGTCAGCCGCGCGCAGGTCGTCAGCTACGACCTGGCGGGCGTCGCCGCGCTGCGGAACGCCGGTGCGCCCATCCGCATCGTCGCCGCGCAGGACACCGCGTCGCTCGCCGCCGCCATGCTCGACGCGCGCGAGCACCCGCTGCCCACGTGGGCACGCGACGACGCCCGGGCGTGGTCGTGGGAGGCGCGCGCGGTCGACTATCTCCGCATCCTGGACAGCGTCAGCGCCTGACCCGGCGCCGCCGGCTCAGTGCACCGAGATCGTGTACGTGAGCGCGATCATGGCGATGCCCAGCGCCGCCGAGTAGCCCAGCACGATCCACGACGCCCACCGGTTGCGCAGCAGCAGGCCGACGGTCAGCAGGAACGCGACGAGCAGCACCGCCCCGTAGCGGGCGGGGAGCGGGAAGTACGACCCGGTGGTGACCTTGACGACGACCGCCAGCATCGGAGCGAAGAACACCGACGAGATCGCGATGGCGACCACGAGCGGGGCGAGGCGGCTCCGCATCCGGAGTGCGAAGAACGTGCCGAGCACGCCGATCACGCACAGCCAGGTGAGGGGCGCCAGTGCCCAGTTGTACATGGGGAGGGCGGAGTTGCCTCCGCTGCCCGCGACGAAGACGGTCGACGTGAGCGTCCCCGGCAGGAAGCTCACGGTCTGCTCCAGCAGGGCCTTGCCGCCGAGCGGACCGGAGATGCCCTGCTCGGCGGCAGGCCCGACGGCGAGGGCGCGGTGCAGGCCGAGCCAGCCGAGCTGGGCGACGATGGCCGCGGCGACCGACAGCACGCCGAAGAGCGGCAGCCCGAGCGAGCGTCGCTCCCCGTCCGGCCGCAGGCTGCGCCAGCCGTCCGTCCAACGCGTCCGACGCAGCTCCCACAGCCAGCTGAGGAGCAGCACGAGGGCCGCGAGGCAGACGCCCAGGATGTTGGTGACCTTCACCAGGACGGCGAGTGCCGAGAACCCGACCAGCCACCAGCCGCTCCCTCGGCCGTCGAGGTAGCGCAGGGTCAGCAGCAGCAGGAGAGCGCCGAAGAACGCGGACGGAGCATCCGTGCTGATGTAGGTGTAGGTCCACCACGAGAAGGGCGACACGACGAACGCCGTCCCGAGGGCGACGATCGCGACCGGATGGATGCGGAACCTGCGGAACACCAGGTACAGCATGACCATCGTCGCGGCGAGCCAGAGCGAGCCGGTGAGCCGCCAGCCTTCCAGCTCGTTCACGCCGGGGAGCAGGCGCAGAGCCTCCCCGACCACCCAGGTGCTCACGAAGTAGATCGGCGTGTAGGCGTCGGCCGAGGTCTTGCCGGCGAACGGGAACTTGGACGGGTTGTTGTACGACGACCCGCACGGCTGGCCCATCGGCCCATACGGGTAGACGCCGTCGCACGCGATTCGCGCCCGCGCCTCCTGGCCGACCAGCTCGCCCTGGTGCACGAGCAGTTCGGTCGGCACCTTGTCGAGGTAGTCGCTGTAGACCCACTCGTCGACGGGGGAGAGCGCCTTCGTGTGCAGCAGCGTCGTCGGGACGCTGTAGCCGAGGGCGATGACCACGAGGAGGATGGGGACCCAGAACCTCCGCAACCAGCCGGCGAATCCTGTCGCTGCCGTCGCGTTCGGTGCGATCGTGGTCAATGTTCCCCCATTCCTCGTGGATCGGCCCCAGCAAGCGTAGCGTGCGCGCGCGGGCCGTCCGTCACGCGCGGAACTCCTAGAATCGAGGGCATGAAGGTTCTGGTCACCGGCGGGGCGGGGTACATCGGCAGCCATGTGGTGTGGCAGCTGCGCGGTCGAGGCGACGAGGTGACAGTGGTCGACGACTTCGTCACCGGCATCGCCGAGCGCATCGGCGACACGCCTTCCCACCGGCTCAGCCTCGAGAACGAGTCCGCCGTCGACGAGCTGGCGGCGATCCTGCGCGGCCACGACGCCGTCATCCACTTCGCCGCCCGGAAGCGCGTCGACGAGTCGGTGCGGCGACCGGCGTGGTACTACCAGCAGAACGTGGGCTCGCTGGCGAACGTGCTGCTCGCCATGGAACGGGCCGACGTCCCGACCATCGTGTTCTCCTCGTCGGCAGCGGTGTACGGCTCCTCCGAGGGCGAGCACCTGGTCGAGTCGACCCCGACCGAACCGATCAACCCGTACGGCCGCACCAAGCTGATCGGCGAGCAGCTGCTCGGCGAGGCCAGTTCAGCGGTCGGGATGCGCGCTGCCAGCCTCCGGTACTTCAACGTCGCGGGAGCGGGACGGCCGGAGCTCGGCGACACCGCGGTCCTCAACCTGGTTCCCATGGTCTTCGAGCGCATCGACCAGGGGCTTCCGCCTCTCATCTTCGGCGACGACTACGCCACGCCCGACGGGACGTGCATCCGTGACTACATCCACGTCAGCGACCTGGCCGACGCGCACCTCGCGGCGCTCGACCTGCTCGCCCGGGCAGAGGGGCCGGGGCACGAGGTGTTCAACATCGGGACCGGCTCGGGCAGCTCGGTGCGGGAGATGGTGGACGCCATCCTCGCCGTGTCCGGCTCCGACCTCGTGCCGGAGGTCCGCCCGCGGCGCGCCGGCGATCCGGCCGTGGTCGTGGCGGACCCGGCCAGGGCCGCCGAGGCCATGGGATGGCGGGCTCGGTTCGGGCTGACCGACATCGTCGAGTCCGCCTGGTCGGCGCACGCACTGCTGTCGGTCACGGATGGCTGAACCCGCTCGCGTCTCCGTCGCGCTCTGCACGCACAACGGCGCCCGCTACCTCGCCGACCAGCTGCACTCCATCGCGCAGCAGTCGCGTCCCGTCGACGAGCTCCTGGTCTCGGACGACGACTCGACCGACACCACGGTCGACCTCGTCGAAGACTTCGCGGAGCGGAGCGCGGACCGGGCGAACGTGAGCGTCACCGTCAACCGACCCGCCCTCGGCGTCACCAAGAACTTCGAGTCGGTGCTCGCGCGGGCCACCGGCGACGTCGTCCTCCTCTCGGATCAGGACGACGTCTGGGACCCCGACAAAGCCCGCGTTCTCGCCGCACGGCTCGACCCTGCGCGGGCGCAACTCGTCTTCACCGACGCGACGATCGTCGACGGCGCGGGGGTGTCCGCCGACGAGACGCTGTTCGGCAACCTCCGGGTCTCCGAGGCGGAGCTCGCCGCGGTCGAGAGCGGCCGTGCGGCGGAGACGCTGCTGCGGCGCAACATCGTCACGGGAGCGACGGCGGGCATGACCCGCCGTCTCATCGAGCTCGCGCTCCCGATCCCGGAGAGCTGGGTGCACGACGAGTGGCTCGCGGTGTCCGCGGCATTCCTCGGCGACGTGCTGGTCGACCGCCGCGCTCTGACGTCGTACCGGCTCCACGGCGCAAACGAGATCGGCGCCACTCGGCTCGGCGCGAGAGCGGCTCTCGGCCGGCTGACCGAATCGCGGTCCGGACGCAACGCGCGACTCCTGGAGCGGGCGCGAGCCCTCGCCGAGCGCTACGGCGACCACCCGGCGGTCCGTCCTGACCTGCGCGAGGCAGTGCGGGCGAAACTCGCGCATGAGGAGGTGCGGTCGGCGTACCCCGCCTCCCGGCTGCGCCGTGTCCGCCCGGTGCTCGCTCAGCTGCGGTCCGGCTCGTACGCCCGGTTCGGCCTGGGGGCGCAGGACGTCCTGCGCGACCTCGTTCAGCCCGTCTGAGCGCCCTCGCGGTCAGCTCGCGTCGCGGTGCGGCAGCCGCAGCCGCCAGCTCATGCCCTGCGATGCCTTGACCGTGCAGATCACCAGCAGCATCCAGCCCGCCTCCACCAGGATCGAGCTCTCGAAGACGCTGGTCACCAGCAGGGCGACGAGCACCAGCGGCGCCCAGGCGTAGACGACGCTGCGGCGGTTCGAGGCGAGCAGCCAGGAGCGGCTGAACGCCAGTGCGATCAGGGCGACGAACAGCAGCAGGCCGATCACGCCGACCTGCAGGTAGACGTCGAGGTAGGCGTTCAGCCCGTCGGCGTGGTAGACCCCGGTCGCGGCCTGGATGGCGGTGAACGGATAAAGGTCGGTGGGCCACGACCCCACCCAGCCCCAGCCGACCGTCTGCTCCACCGGGATGAGCTCCCAGATCTGGATCCACAGCTGGTAGCGGACCTGGAAGTCGGCGCGGGCGTTCAGCAGGTCGATCACGCGCGTGCGGTAGATGTACGCCGTGACCAGCACCGCGACGGTGAAGATCGCGAGCCCCCACTGGAAGTAGGGCCGCTGGTTTGCCGGCACCTTGCGCAGCAGGTACAGCGCCAGGGTGGCGAGGCCGACGACGACCGAGACGGCCGCGATGACGGGGGAGTGCGCGAGAAGGATGCAGAGTGCGGCGAGCGTGATCGAGTACGCGGCGACCGGGGGCCGCACCGAACGCGTCCGTAGCTCGACGAGGAAGGTGACGAAGGCGATCAGCGCGACGATGCTCAGCTGATTGCGGGTGCCGAAGAGGCCCTGGATGGGTCCGCCGAAGGCGATGTTGCCCTGGATGCCGAGGAAGCGCATCGGGGCGTCGAGCAGGAGGCCGCTGAGCACCTCGAGCGAGAGCGAGAGCGTGAGCAGGAACCGGAGGGCGTCGCCCACCACGCGGACGATCTGGATGGCGTCGCGCACCAGTGCGATGTAGACCGCGAGGAAGGCGAAGATCAGCTGGTAGATCACGCCGGCCAGCGTCGCCCACTGGTACTGGCTCCAGAGGAGGGAGAGGGCGCACCAGCCGACGAACAGCAGCGCCGAGACGGGCAGGAGCCCGTGCCACTCGATGAGCTTCCACTGCGCAGCGAACGACACAGCGGCCAGGACGACGAGCACGCCGAGGGCGCCGATCAGGCCGGGCCACCCGATGAGGGCGCGGATCGCGTGGGTGGAGAACCCGACGACCACCGCCAGCAGTGCGAGGGTGGATGTGAAGCGCGCGGAACCCAGGAACTCGGTGACCGCGGGCGGCACCAGGGTCCGAGGGGGCGTTGCCATGATTCGATCCTAGGCGGCGACGGGCGGCGGGCGAGGAACCGGGGCCGTTCCGCCGCCCGCCGACCCGGGCGGTCGCTCAGCCGACCTGCCGGATGGTGCGCTTCCGGACCAGGATGACCATCGCGAGACCCAGAACGACGATCAGCGCGGCCGGGGCGGAGAGGGCGGCGAGATCGACCCCGGTGGCGGCGAGCTCGGTGGTCGCTCCGGTGGCGGCCGTGGAGGTGGCGGCTCCCGTCTCCGGCTGCCGGGCGTCCTCGCCGCCCGCCGTCGGCGGCGAGGCGGGGAACGCCGCCTCCAGCGCCGCGGCGAGCTGGGACTCGAGGAAGGCCTGTCCGGCGGAGTTCGGATGCATCGCCCCCTCCGCCACAGCGGGCGGCGACAGGGAGATCAGCGACACCCCGTTGAGGTAGGGGTCGGTGGTTCCGGCGCACGGCGTGTGCGCGTCCGAGGCGGCGAGGGTCGAGACGAAGCGGGCGCCGTTGCGCTCGACCGCGGCCTTCTGTGCGGAGTCGAGAGCCGCACTGACCTCGGCGATGAAGGCGCGGTCGACCTCGGTGAAGGGGAAGGAGTTCGCCGGAAGCGGCGGAGCGCCGTTCCCCAGTGCGGAGGAGAAGCAGCCGGCGTCCGGCGCGGTGGCGTCGGTCGGCGCGAGCGACGGGTAGCCGAGCATGATGATCTCGGCGTTCGGCGCCTTCTGCCGGATGGCTGCGAACATCCCGTCGTAGAGCGGTGCGACGGACGTCTCGATCAGACGGGGCAGGTCGCCGAGCTGCGACGCGCAGTTCGCGACGGAGGGCGATTGCAGCAACGGGCCCTGCGGGGACGCGGCGACGCAGCCGGCCAGCCGGACGAAGCCGGCGTCGTTGCCGCCGATCATGACGCTGACGACGGAGGTGTCGGCGGTCAGAGCGTCGAGCTGTGGCGGCACGGTGCCGCCGGGCACCTGCTGCGCGGTGCCGACGACGTTCCCGATCGTCGCTCCGGCGCAGGTCGCATCCGTCAACTGCAGCCCGTAGGTGCGGGCGACCCGATGCGGGACATTGTCGGCCGACTGCCCGCAGCCGGGCGCCGGAGTCGTGGAGTACGGCGGCAGCCCGTACCCGGAGGCGAAGGAGTCGCCGAGGGCGACGTACTTCTTCTCCGCCAGGGCCGCGGTGCTCGCGTGGGCGGGCGCAGAGGTCGCCACGGCGGTCGCAACGGCGATGCAGGCGATGGCCGCGACGCGCGCGACGATTCTCGGTGTCATCCGTTCGGATCTCCTCTCGAGGAGAGGACACGGATGTCCTCCCCTAGGGAGGACGAGAGTGCGTGCTATTCGATGACGGTCCCGCCGGCCGAGGTCAGGGGGCCGTCCGCTTGGTGGCGACGCACAGGGCGACGAGCAGCGCCCAACCGCCCTCGATCAGGATGCGGCTCTCGGCGAAGCTCTGCGCGATCAGGGCCGCCAGGAGCAGGAGCGGGAGCAGGGCGATCGCCCGGTAGGGCTGCACATCGGTCACGCTCGTTCGGACGCGGTCGACGGCGAGGAACCAGGACCGGCCGAAGGTGGTCAGCACCACGAGGATGAACACGACGAGCCCGACGATGCCGAGCTGCAGCCAGACGTCGAGCCAGGCGTTGTGCGCCTGGAGGTACTCGACGCCGTTGCGGGTGGCGAGGCCGTCGAAGGGCTTCACCCACGGCGCCCAGTAGCTGACCCACCCCCAGCCGAACACCGGCCGCTGCTGGGCGAGCCCCGTGACGGCCTTCCAGATGTCGAGGCGGCCGGTCAGGTCCTCGCTCTTGCCGAAGAGCGCCGGGATGCGGGACGCGAACACCGACACCAGCACGATCACCGCGGCGATCGCGGCGAGCCCGACCACGTACACGGGCGTCCGGCGCGCGGGCCCGGCGCGCCGTGCCCAGAGCGCGAAGCCGAGCACGACGGCCGTGACGATGGCGGCGGCGATCACCGTCGCCGACCGCGTCAGCGCGAGTGTCAGGGCGGCGACCACCAGCCAGGAGATCGCGGACCCGCGGCGAACCGTGCGGTCGGCCAGCTGGATGCCGAACACGACGAGCGACAGCAGCGCGATCATCGCCAGCAGGTTGCTGTTCCCGACGATGCCCTGGATCGGGCCGCCGTGGAACAGCAGCTCCCGGCTCCAGAAGAACGCCTGCGGGAGCTTGCCGCTCGGCACCGGCTGCGCCGGGGTCAGCGGGAGCACCGGATGCCGGACGAACACGGCGACGACGAGCTCGAACAGCAGCGACAGGCCCAGGATCCAGCGGAAGGCGTTCCCGAGCGCGCTGAGCAGCCCCGGCCAGCCGAGCCGCAGTCCGAGGAACAGGCCGCCGATGGTCGTCGCGAGGGTCGCGAGCACGCCGAGAGCGCTGGCGCCGGGATAGGCGGACCAGGCGATCGACACGATCGCGAACGCCAGGAACAGCACGAGCGTCTTCGGGGTGGTGCGCCAGCGGAACGACGGACGCGAGCGGACCACCAGCACGGCGCTCACCACGGCCAGCACTCCGGCCAGGGCGAAGTACCCCGGCCAGCTGATCAGGTTGCGCCAGAAGTCCCCCGCGAAGAGCGTGAACAGGATGAGCGCGGCCAGCACGGCCTCGCCCGTCCCCGTGGCGGTGCGCGCGGCGCGCACGCGGTCGTTCAGCACGGGGCTCGGGCTCGTCACCCCCGAAGGATAGCTCACCGGTTGGGCGTGGCCACGAACAGCGTGCCGGCGCCGGAGGCCACGCCGAGCGGGCCCTCGTCGGGCGTGACCAGCACGGACTCGCCGCGGTGCACGGTGAACGATCCCGAGCGGCCGTGCAGCTCCAGCGTCCCCTCGGTGCACAGCGCGATCGCCGGCCCGTCGAGCGGCAGCTCGGCCGACGCGACCTCGCCGCCGACCGCGACGCGGGTGAGGCGGAAGTCGGGGACGTCCGGCCGGAACACCTCGACGCCGGGTGCGGGGTGCTCCGGTGCCAGGGGGGCCGCCTCGATCGGGGTGAAGTCGAGCACCGACACGAGCTCCGGAACGTCGATGCGCTTGCGGGTGAGCCCACCGCGGAGCACGTTGTCGGAGGCCGCCATCAGCTCGATGCCGAGGCCGCGCAGGTAGGCGTGGATGTTGCCCGCAGGCAGGTACAGCACCTGTCCCGGTCGCAGGGTCGCCCGGTTGAGCAGCAGCGCGAGGACGATGCCGGGGTCGCCCGGGAACGCGGCGTGCAGCATCCGGACCGTGTCGGCGTCGCGGTCGTCCGCCAGCTTCTGCGCGGCGGCGACCACCTCGGTGACCAGCAGGTCGACCTCGGTGTCGTCGCCGAGGATCCACTCGGTCGCCCGGCGGAGGACCTCGCCCGGCTCGCCCTCGAGCGTGCGGGCGAAGCCGGACAGTACCGCTCCGCCGGGCGTGGCGGCAGCTAGGCGCAGTAGCGCGTCCCGGCTCTCCGCGGGATCGCGGAAGCCGCACAGCGCCTCGAATGGGTCGCTCAGCGCGAAGATCAGCTCCGGCTTGTGGAACGGGTCCTTGTAGTTGCGGTCGGGGGAGCCGGCGGCGAGCCCCGCCGCGTTCTCCCGCTCGAACCCCGCCCGCGCCTGCTCGGGCGACGGGTGCGCCTGGAGCGACAGTGGACCGTCGGCGGCGAGCACTTTGAGCAGGTAGGGGAGGTCGTGCGTCGGCTGCCAGGAGGCCAGGTCGGGGGCGCCGTCGGTCAGGGCCGGGTCGAGGACGCGCGCGGGCGAGCCGGGATGGGCGCCCAGCCACAGCTCCGCCTCCGGTCCGCCGCTGGGCTCGGTGCCGAGGAGTCCGGCGATCGCGGTGGTGGACCCCCAGGCGTAGTCGCGCGGGGTGTTGCCGATGGGCACAAACATGCGTCCTCATCCCTTTCGTTCCGTTGGACCAAACTACCAATCGCTTTTGCTCGGCAGCGCCGCATCCCTAGGCTGGCGGCGGCCAGACCAACACTGTGGACGCACGGGAGCGCACATGCCCTTCGAGACCATCGCCGGCGATTTCTACGGCTTCGAGAACCTGCTGACCGATCGCGAGAAGGAGTTCATCGCGACCCTCCGCGCGCAGCTCGAGTCGGAGGTCAAGCCGATCGTCAACGAGTACTGGGAGAAGGCGGAGTTCCCGCACCAGATCATCGACGTGCTGCACAGGAACGGCGCCGTCGGCCTCGGCTTCGCGGAGACCGCGCCGTTCGAGAACTCCGCGGTGTTCCGCGGCTGGGTCGCCCTGGAGCTCGCGCGGATCGACGCGTCCGTCAGCACCTACGTCGGCGTGCAGAACGGCCTCGCGCTCGGCGCCATCGGCGTCTGCGGGTCGGAGGAGCAGCGCGCGGAGTGGCTGCCGAAGCTGGCGAGCGGCGAGGTGCTCGGCGCCTTCGGCCTGACCGAGCCCACCTCCGGCTCCGACTCGGCGCAGGGCCTCAAGACGGTGGCCACGCGCGATGGCGACAACTGGGTCCTGAACGGCTCGAAGCGCTGGATCGGGAACGCGACCTTCAGCGACATCACCGTCATCTGGGCCAAGAGCGCGGAGGACGGCCAGGTGAAGGGCTTCATCGTCCCCACCTCGACGCCCGGCTACACGGCCACGAAGATCGAGGGCAAGCAGTCGCTTCGGATCGTGCAGAACGCCGACATCACGCTCGAGAACGTGGTGGTGCCGGAGTCGCTGCGGCTGCAGAACGCGAACAGCTTCAAGGACACGGCCCGCGTCCTCCGGCTCACCCGCGCCGAGGTCGCCTGGGCTGCGGTCGGCGTCGCGGTCGGCGCGTACGAGGCGGCGCTGCGCTACACGAAGGAGCGCGTCCAGTTCGGCAAGCCGATCGCCGGCCACCAGCTGATCCAGGACCTGCTGGTGAAGTCCCTCGGCAACATCACGGCCTCCATCGGCCTGTGCACGCGCGTCTCGGAGATGCTGGACGCCGGCGAGCAGCGCGACGAGCACTCGGCGCTGGCGAAGGCGTTCGCGACCGCGAAGATGCGTGAGACCGTCGCCTGGTGCCGGGAGGCGCTCGGCGGAAACGGCATCGTGCTCGACTACGACGTCGCCCGCTTCTTCGCGGACGCCGAGGCGCTCTACTCCTACGAGGGCACGCGCGAGATGAACACGCTCATCGTCGGCCGCGCGATCACCGGCCAGGCCGCCTTCGTCTGACGTTCTCCGCCGCCCGCTAGGGTGGGAAGCTCCATCGAGCAGCAGGAGGACCGCCCGTGGCGTGGTTGGTGACCGGAGGAGCAGGCTATATCGGGGCGCACGTGGTGCGTGCGTTCCGGGAGCAGGGGATCGACGTCGTCATCGTGGACGACTTGTCGAGCGGGCACGCGGAGTTCGTGCCGGCGGGGGTCCCGTTCTACCGCGGCACGATCCTCGACGGGGAGCTGCTGGCCGCGATCTTCGCCGAGAACACGATCAGCGGCGTCGTCCACGTCGCCGGGTTCAAGTACGCGGGCGTCTCGGTGCAGCGGCCGCTGCACACGTACGAGCAGAACGTCACGGGGACCGCGGTGCTGCTCGCCGCGATGCAGGACGCCGGCGTCGACGCGATCGTGTTCAGCTCGTCGGCGGCCGTGTACGGCACCCCGGATGTGGACATCGTCACCGAGGCGACGCCGAAGAACCCGGAGTCGCCGTACGGCGAGTCGAAGCTGATCGGGGAGTGGCTGCTCCGCGACCAGGGCGTGGCCGCCGGACTTCGCCACACCTCGCTCCGCTACTTCAACGTCGTCGGCTCCGGAGACGCCGGCCTCCGCGACACCAGCCCGCACAACCTCTTCCCGCTCGTCTTCGACGCGCTCGTCGAGGGGCGGACCCCGCGGATCAACGGCGACGACTACCCGACGCCGGACGGCACCTGCGTGCGCGACTACATCCACGTGGCCGACCTCGCCGAGTCGCATGTGGCGGCGGCGAAGCGGCTGGATGCGCGCGACACGATCGAGCCCGTCTACAACCTGGGCAGCGGCGACGGCGTCTCGGTCGGTCAGATCATGTCGACGGTGGCCGAGGTGACCGGGATCGATTTCACCCCAGAAGTGGGGCCTCGACGTGCGGGGGACCCGGCGAGGATCGTGGCATCGGGAGAGCTCGCCGCGCGCGACCTCGACTGGAAGATGCGTCACACGCTCCGCGAGATGGTGCGCAGCGCCTGGGAAGCCCGTCAGACGGCGTCCTGAGACTGCTCCCGGCCCGCCCGTCCGACCCGGGCGTGTCGGGATTGTTGTCGTTCTCCGGCGCGTCGTGAACTCTCGACCTGCGGTCAAGGCTTTACGATTCGCGGCTTGACGTGAGCGAATGACAACGGTGTAATTAGAGCTACACGGGAATCTCGTGTTTCAGCAGTTGATGGGTGGGGAGACCGATATGCCAGTTCCTGAATATCGTTCTGGGGTACCCGACGACTGGTTCATCGACCCGGTCCGGCTCGGGGTTCCGGGCGTGCGGGCGGCGGATGTCGACGACGACAATCCACTCGCGTGGCAGACCGACGCGCTCTGCGCCCAGACCGACCCGGAGGCCTTCTTCCCGGAGAAGGGCGGGTCCACCCGCGACGCGAAGCGCATCTGCACGTCGTGCGAGGTCCGGTCGCAGTGCCTCGAGTACGCCCTCGCGAACGACGAGCGCTTCGGTATCTGGGGCGGCCTCTCCGAGCGCGAGCGTCGCAAGCTCCGCAAGCGCGCCGGCTGACGCGGTCTGAGCAGACCCGCAGCCCCCTCCCAGGATCCACGCCGCGCCCGGCGCAAAGACGGAATCGGCGCGACCCCAACCTAGGCTGACTCCCGATGTATCCGAGAGTCACCGCCATCGTCGTCGCCCACAGCGGCGGCCCCCGCCTGCAGCGCACTCTCGACGCCCTCGCGGACCAGACCCGTCGACCGGACGCCGTGATCGCCGTCGACTGTGCGACAGCCGACGACGCCACCCGGCTGCTGTCCGAGGCGCAGCCCACCCAGCTGATCTCCGTGTCGGAGAAGCTGCCCTTCGGGCAGGCCGTCGCCACGGCCGTCCGCGTGCTGCCGACCGCCTCCGGCCCCGAAGAGCTGCTCTGGCTGCTGGCGCACGACACCGCTCCGGAGCCGCAGGCGCTCGAAGCCCTGCTCGCCGCGCTCGAAGTGTCCCCCTCCGTCGCCGTCGTCGGCCCGAAGCTGGTGGACGCGGAGGACCCGGCGTTCATCCGGGAGTTCGGCGAGACGATGACCCCGTTCGGCGCCTCCGTGCCGCTGGTCGAGAACGAGCTCGACCAGGCGCAGCACGACGGCCTGAGCGACGTGCTCGCGGTCTCCAGCGCAGGGATGCTGGTCCGCCAGGCGCTCTGGGAGCGACTCGACGGCTTCGACCCCGCCCTCCCGACGGTGGACGACGGACTCGACTTCTGCACGCGCGCCCGGCTCGCCGGCTTCCGCGTGACGCTGGTCGCCCAGGCGCGCGTCGCGCTCGGCGGCGACGGCGTCGCCGGTCCCAACCTGTCGTCCAAGTGGACGGTGCGCCGCCGGCTGGCGGGGGAGCGGCGCCGTGCGCAGCTGCATCGCCGTATGGTCTACGCGCCCGGCTGGGCCGTGCCGCTGCACTGGCTGACCCTGGTGCCGCTCGCGATCCTGCGCGGCCTCGTCCGGCTGCTCCGCAAAGAGCCGGGCTCCATCGGCGGCGAGCTGGGGGCGGCGTTCCGCGTGGCCTTCTCCGGGATGGCCGTCGGCAGCGCCCGCCGGAGGCTCGCCTCGGCACGCGAGGTCGGCTGGGCGGCGGTCGCGCCGCTGCGCATCCCGTTCTCCGAGGTGCGCCGTGCCCGCGCGCTGAAGCGCGAGGCCGCGCTCGTGCGGCAGCAGGGCGAGAAACAAGACCTCGACTTCTTCGGCACCGGCGGCGGCTGGACGGTGCTCGCCGCCCTTCTGGTCGGCGTCGCGCTGTTCTTCCCGCTCGTCGGCTCCGGAGCGTTGAGCGGCGGCGGTCTCCTCCCCCTCGATTCGTCCGTCGGCCAGCTCTGGGCCGGCCTGGGCTACGGCTGGCGGGATGTCGGGCTCGGGTTCACCGGAGCGGCCGACCCGTTCTCCGCCGTCCTCGCCGTGCTCGGGACCATCACCTTCTGGCAGCCCTCGCTGTCCCTCGTCCTGCTCTGGGTGCTCGCCCTGCCCCTCGCCGCGCTGGGCGCATGGCTGGCCGCGGCCCGGCTGACGACCCGCGCGACCCTTCGCGCGTTCGGTGCTCTCGCGTACGCGCTGGCGCCGACGCTCCTGGTCGCGTTGCAGGGCGGCCGTCCTTCCGCAGTGCTCGCGCACATCCTGCTGCCGTGGCTGTTCTTCGCGGGACTCGCGGCGCGCCGCTCCTGGGCGGCCAGCGCCACCACGGCGCTGCTCGCGGCGGCGACGGTCGCCTGCGCGCCCATCCTCATCCCCGCCCTCGCCGTCGCCTGGATCGCGGCGATCGTCTTCGCCGGCCGGCGCGCTGCCCGGATCGTCTTCATCCCGCTCCCCGCGGTCGTGCTCTTCGCACCCCTGGTGTGGCAGCAGGCGGCGCGCGGCGCCTGGCTCTCGGCGCTGGCCGATCCGGGCGTCCCGGTGGACGCCCGACAGACACCGGCCTGGCAGCTCGCCCTCGGCTTCCCCGACGGCGTCCTCGGCGGCTGGCACCAGCTCGCCACGAGTCTGATGCTGCCGCCCACCGCCGCCAACATCGTCGTCCCCATCCTGCTCGCGCCGCTCGGCGTGCTCGCCATCCTCGCGCTGTTCCTCCGCGGGACCGTGCGGGCCATCGTCGCCCTGCTGGTGGCGCTCACCGGGTTCCTGACCGCCGTGACGGCGCTGCACCTGCAGCTCGCCGTCACCGGAGGGACAGTGGTCCCGATCTGGCCGGGCAGCGCCCTGAGCCTGTACTGGATCGGCCTGGTCGGGGCGGCGGTGCTCGCGCTGTCCGCGCTCGGTCGCGCCGCGCTCTACCCAGCCTGGGCCGCGATCGTCACCCTCGCGATCGTCGCGGTGCCGCTGGGCATCGCCTCGCTGAACGGCACCGCCGCGGTCGCGGAGAGCGACGGGCGCACCATGCCGGCCGTCGTCACGGCGAAGGCGTCCACCCAGCCGCGCGTCGGGACGCTGCGCATCGTGCCGCAGCCCGACGGAGGCATCCGCGCCGAGCTGGTGCGCGGGAGCGGCAGCACGCTGAACGGGCAGTCGACCCTGGCCGACACGGAGCGCCGGCTGACGACGGGGCAGCGTGACCTCGCGCAGCTCGCCGGGAACCTGGCCTCGCGCAGCGGCTACGACGCGACGACGCAGCTGAAGAAGCTGGGTATCGACTTCGTCCTCCTCGCCCCGTCGGCGACCGCCGTCGGCGACGCCGACCCGTCCGCGGCGGAGGCCACCCGTGCGCGAGCCGCCGTGGCGATGGATGCGAACCCGGTGCTCACCTCGGTCGGCGCCACCGGGAACGGCCGGCTGTGGGCGTTCGACAGCGGCACGTCCGCGGTCGCACCCGCGGCGCGGATCCCGGCCGATGCCGGCGGGATCTGGCGGGTCGTCGTGCTCATCGTGCAGGGCGTGGTGATCGGCGTGACGCTGCTCATCGCCATCCCGACCAGCCGGTCGGCCGACCGCGTCTCCGAGCTGTCGGCGCGCCGCCCGCGGCGCGGCGAAGACGACGAGCTGGCGGTCGAGCCCGACGACGAGCCGGACGAGCCGGACGCCGTGGCCGACGGTGTGGCCGCCGAGAGCATCGACGAATACGAGGCGGAGCCCGAGGACGAGGCGGCCGTCGAATCCGCCGAGCTTCCGGAACCGGTGGCCGAGCCGGAGCCGGTTGCCGAGCCGGAGCCGCTGGCCGAGCCGCGGCCGGTTGCTGAGCCGGTTGCCGAGCCCGTGGCCGAGCCGGAGCCTGGCGCCGAGCCCGAGCCCGAGCCCGAGCCCGAGCCCGAGTTCGCACCGACACCCGAGCCGGCCACCGAGCCGCAGGACGACCGCCCCTTCGGCCGGGAGACGGAGCGCGTGACCACCCCGCCCGCCCCCACGACGCTCGAAGACGGACTGGAGGAGACCATCATCCGACCCCGACGCACCTTCGACGGAGGCGACCGTGGCTGACCGCAGAGGCCTGGCCCGCATCGGCTTCCGCACCGCGGGCGCCGTCGTCGGAGTCGCCGTCGCCGTGGTCGCCGTCGCCGGCGCCACCCTGCTCCCCCTCCCCGACTTCGCGATCGGTGCGCCGTCGCAGACCGTGACGCCGGTCCCCGCGGACCAGCAGCGGGTCTGCCCCGGGCCGCTGCTCGAGCTCGCCGCCGACGCGGGAGCCGCGACGCGCCCGAGCGCGGTCGGCGAACCCTCCTTCTCGACCGACTCCATCGGTGCCGACGTGCGCTCGCGCTCACTCAAGCCCGACGCGGACACCACGTCGCCGGACGAGGCGCCGCTGCTCGCCTCGGTGACCACGCCCCAGGGGGCCACGACCTCGCCGCTGTTCGCCGGCGCTCAGAGCCAGAACGCCACCGCCCCCGACCTCGCGGGCCTCGCGGCCGCCTCGTGCGCGGAGCCGAGCGCCGACACGTGGCTCGCCGCCGGGTCGACCTCTCTCGGTCAGACGAGCCTCGTGCTGCTGTCCAACCCGAGCGAGGTGGATGCGACCGTCGACCTGTCCATCTACACCGAGACCGGTCCGGTCAGCGCCCCCGGCGCCGCCAGCATCCTGGTGCCCGCCGGATCGCAGAAGGTCGTGCCGCTCGCCGGCCTCGCGCCGTCGGCCGCCGCTCCCGTCGTCCGGGTCCGCACCTCCGGCGGCGAGGTGGTCGCCTCGTTGCAGCAGAGCTACGAGGTCGGCATCCAGCCGCGGGGCGCGGAACTCGCCGGCGCGACGGGCGCCCCGGCCCGCCAGCAGGTGATCCCCGGCGTCACCCTCGGCTCGATGGCCGCGATCGAGGCCGCGCAGTCCGCCGAGGGCGTCGGCGTCGACTACCCCGTGGTCCGGCTCCTCGTGCCCGGCGACACGGACGCGCAGGTCACCATCGGCGCGGTCGGCGAGGCCGGCACCGCCGCGGGCGACTCCTACGCCACCACGGTCAAGGCCGGCACGGTCGCCGAGGTACCGCTGCAGCGGCTCAAGGACGGCAGCTACACCGTCACCGTCAATTCCAGCGTCCCGGTGGTCGCGGCCGTGCGCACGTCGGTGATCGGGGCGAAGCTGCGCGACTTCGCCTGGTTCTCCTCGGCCCAGGACCTGCAGAAGGACGCGCTCGCGGTGATGCCCACCGGCGGCGTCGCGGCGCTCCACGTCGCCAACGCGGGGGACTCCGACCGCACGGTCTCGATCGAGCCGCTCTCCGGGGGCAGCACGCTCACGCTCGCCGTCCCGGCCGAGGGCGGGTCGCACATCCGGCTCCCCGCGGGCAGCTACCGCATCACGGGCGCTGATGGCCTCCGCGGCAGCGTCAGCCTCACCGGTGACGGGATGACGAGTTCGTTCGCGCTCGCGCCTCCCGGTCCGCTCGCCGCGCCGATCACGGTCTACCCGAACTGATCGCGCGGCCGTGGCCGCATCCTGACCGCGGGTCAGAAATGGCGGTAGCGGTCCGGTGCCAGATCCCACGGGTCCTTGCCGAGCAGTTCGGCGACCGCGCGGAAGACGCAGCCCTCGATGTACATCCGCCGGTGGCTCTCGTCGTCTCGGTGCAGCTTGGTGAGCCGCTGGATGGGCACCCGGTAGAGCACGATGCGTCGGCCCGACGCATCGACCCGCCACCGGTCGACGCCGTCGCCCCCGGAGTTCCCGATCGGCGTCGCCGCGACCTCGAAGTGCACGTCGGCGAGCTCCTCCGGCCAGACCCCCTTCAGGTAGTCGGCGGTGGAGGCGACGGTCATGTCGAAGAAGTCGATCCGGTTCTGCAGCATGGGCAGGTGAGGGCCGGTCACTGGACCGCGGGCGCCGCGCCCGTGCCTGCTCCGCCAGCGGCTCGTCGCCGGGGTCTGGCGGCTGGTGCGGCGGTTGCGGGGCATGTCGCCATCCTACGTCCGCGGGGCTCGGGTATTCTGAGCCCGATGTTGAGCCGTCCCTGTTCCCGTGTCGCTTGTCCGCGCGACGCCGTCCAGACGCTCACCTACGTCTACGCGGACTCGATGGCCGTCCTCGGGCCGCTCAGTCTCAAGCACGAACCGCACGCCTACGACCTGTGCGCGATCCACGCGGAGCGGCTCTCGCCGCCGCAGGGCTGGCAGATCGTGCGGCACGTCGGCGTCACCGAAGGCTGAGCGCCGCGCCCGCGGGCGGCGGCCCTCGCGGTAGGTTAGGGCCATGAGCGCCGCCGACAACCGCCTGCAGTCCGTCGTGAAGACCTACGACATCCGGGGTCTGGTCGGAAGCGACCTCACCGAGGACGTCGTCGAGGCCATCGCCGCCGCCTTCGTGGACGAGGTGGAGGCGGCACGGGGCGACGTCGTCGTCGGTCACGACATGCGCGACTCCTCGCCGGCGTTCGCCGCCGCGTTCGCCCGTGGAGCCCAGGCCCGCGGCGCCGACGTCGTCTCCATCGGGCTGTGCTCGACCGACGAGTCGTACTTCGCCTCCGGCTACCTCCAGGCGCCGGCCGCCATGTTCACCGCCAGCCACAACCCGGCCACCTACAACGGCATCAAGCTGTCGCGCGCCGGAGCCCAGGGACTCAGCATGGACACGGGGCTGCGCGCGGTGCGCGACCGGGCCGGCGCGTACCTGCGCGACGGCATCCCGGCGGTCGACCGGCCCGGCAGTTTCCGCGAGGAGGACGTGCTGGAGCGCTACGCGGACTACCTGCGCTCGCTCGTCGACCTGTCCGGCATCCGGCCGATCACGGTCGTCGTGGACGCGGGCAACGGGATGGGCGGCCTGACCGTGCCCGCCGTGCTCGGCGAGGCGGCCGGACTGCCCGCGCTGCCCATCACGATCGTCCCGCTGTACTTCGAGCTCGACGGCACCTTCCCCAACCATGAGGCGAACCCGCTCGAGCCGAAGAACCTGGTCGACCTGCAGCGTGCGGTCGTGGAGCACGGGGCCGACCTCGGGCTCGCCTTCGACGGCGACGCCGACCGCTGCTTCGTGGTGGACGAGCGCGGCTCTGCGGTGACACCGTCGGCGGTCGCGGCGATCGTGGCGCTCCGGGAGATCGCGCGCGCCCGCGCCGAGGATCCGGACGCGGAGATCACCGTCATCCACAACCTGATCACCTCGAACATCGTCCCCGAGACCATCGAGGCGGCGGGAGCCGTGCCGTTGCGCACGCGCGTCGGGCACTCGCTCATCAAGGACGCGATGCGGACGTCCGGAGCGGTCTTCGGAGGCGAGCACTCGGCGCACTACTACTTCCGCGACTTCTGGAGCGCCGACAACGGCATGCTGGCCGCGATGCACCTGCTCGCCGAGTTCGGGGCGCAGGACCGCCCGCTGTCGGAGCTGTCGGCCCGCTACACGCCGTACGCGATGTCCGGTGAGATCAACTCGACGGTCGACGACGTCCCCGCCGCGTTCACCCGGGTGGTGGAGGCGTTCACCGGCCGGGCCGAGTTCGACGAGCTCGACGGGCTGACCGTGACCGGCCAGGTCGGCCAGGACGACCCGTTCTGGTGGTTCTCGGTGCGGCCCTCGAACACGGAGCCGCTGCTCCGCCTCAACGTGGAGGCGGCCGACCAGCCCACGATGGCCCGCATCCGCGACGAGGTGCTCGCGCTCATCCGCGCTTGAAAAGACAGGGCATGAGAGGATATCCGCATGCCTAGCTCCACCGCCACGTCCCTGCCGTTCAAGGTCGCCGACCTCTCCCTCGCGGAGGCCGGGCGGCACCAGATCCGGCTCGCCGAGAACGAGATGCCCGGCCTGATGGCCCTGCGCGCCGAGTTCGGCGACAGCAAGCCGCTCGCCGGCGCGCGCATCGCCGGGTCGCTGCACATGACCGTGCAGACGGCCGTGCTCATCGAGACCCTGGTCGCGCTCGGCGCACAGGTGCGCTGGGCGAGCTGCAACATCTTCTCCACGCAGGACGAAGCGGCCGCCGCCATCGCCGTCGGACCGGACGGCACCCCGGAGACCCCCGCCGGCGTCCCGGTGTTCGCCTGGAAGGGCGAGACGCTCGAGGAGTACTGGTGGTGCACCCAGCAGATCTTCGACTGGTCGGCCGAGGCCGCCGGCGCGGGCGCCGACTGGACCGGCCCCAACCTGATCCTCGACGACGGCGGCGACGCGACGCTGCTCGTCCACAAGGGCCGCGAGTTCGAGCAGGCGGGAGCCGTGCCGGACGACGCAGAGGGCGACAGTCACGAGTACCGCGTCATCCTGGCCGCCCTGCGCGAGTCGCTCGCCTCCTCGAAGGACCGCTGGACGCGCATCGCCGCCGACATCCTCGGCGTCACGGAGGAAACCACGACCGGCGTCCACCGCCTGTACGAGCTGGCCAAGGCCGGCGAGCTGCTCTTCCCGGCGATCAACGTCAACGACTCGGTCACCAAGAGCAAGTTCGACAACAAGTACGGCATCCGCCACTCGCTCCCGGACGGCCTCAACCGCGCGACCGACGTGCTCATCGGCGGCAAGGTCGCCTTCGTCGCCGGCTACGGCGACGTCGGCAAGGGCGCGGCGGAGGCGCTGCGCGGCCAGGGCGCCCGGGTGATCGTCAGCGAGGTCGACCCGATCAACGCGCTGCAGGCGGCGATGGACGGCTACCAGGTGGCCAAGCTCGAATCGGTCATCGACCAGGTCGACATCCTGATCACCGGGACGGGCAACGTCAACGTCGTCACGCTCGACCACCTCCTCGGGCTCAAGCACCTCGCGATCGTCGCGAACGTCGGCCACTTCGACAACGAGATCGACATGGCCTCGCTGGAGGCGCTGCCCGGCGCGGAGAAGGTGGAGATCAAGCCGCAGGTGCACGAGTGGCGCCTGCCGACCGGTCGCAGCATCCTCGTGCTCTCCGAGGGCCGCCTGATGAACCTGGGCAACGCCACCGGCCACCCCAGCTTCGTGATGAGCAACTCGTTCACCAACCAGGTGCTCGCCCAGCTGGAGCTCTACGTCTCGCCCGAGAAGTACCCGGTCGGCGTCTACGTGCTGCCGAAGCACCTCGACGAGAAGGTCGCCCGCCTGCACCTCGACGCGCTCGGGGTGGAGCTGACGACGCTCACCGATGAGCAGGCCGCCTACATCGGCGTCCCCGTGGACGGCCCCTACAAAGTCGACCACTACCGCTACTGATGGTGCTCGAATTCGCCGACCGGGAGCTGCCCGGCGGCATCGTCCTCCGGGTGCGGACGGAGCAGGACTCCGCCGCCCTCGCCGCGGCGTACCAACGCAACCGCGGGCACCTCGCGCCGTGGGACCCCACCCGCACCGAGGACTTCTTCACCGAGGACGGGCAGCGCGCGCAGACGCGCGAGCTGCTCGCCCTCCGCGAGATGGACGCCGGCCTCCCGCTGGTGCTGGCCGACGGCGACGACATCGCGGGCGGGATGACGCTGAGCGGGATCGTGCGCGGCGCGTTCCAGTCGGCGACGGTCGGCTACTGGCTCGACCGCGCCCACACCGGCCGCGGGCTGGCCTCCGAGGCGCTCGCGGCCGTCATCGAGGCCGCGCGCGACCAGTACGGCCTGCACCGCATCCAGGCGGCGACGCTGCTCGCCAACCACGCCTCGCAGTCGGTGCTCACCCGCGCCGGATTCGAGCGCATCGGCGTCGCGCCGAAGTACCTGCAGATCGCGGGGCGCTGGCAGGACCACGTGCTGTTCCAGCGCATCCTGCACGACTGAGCGTCAGCCCTCGGGCAGCTCCGCGTAGGCGCGCACCGGGAACGTGCCGAAGCCCTCGACGGCGGGCGGTGCGGCCGTGAACAGCGCGCCGTGGTCCGGCAGCTGCTCGAGCCGGGTCAGGTGCTCGACGACGTGGATGCCGGCGGCGAGCAGGATGCTGTGCGCCGGCCGGCTCCCGCCGGACTCGGTATCGTCGATGTTCAGCGAGTCGATGCCGACGAGGGTCACCCCGGCGTCGGCCAGTGCGCGGGCGCCCTCCTCGGTCAGGAACGGCGCGCCCGTGGCGTAGGCGGGCGTCCCGAAGTGCACGTCCCACCCGGTGTGCAGCAGGACCGCCGCTCCCTCCCGCGCGCGACCGGCGACGGCGGAGGCGGGGATGCCTCGCCCGGAGCCGCTCTCCACGTGCACGACCTCGGCGGGGAGCCCGACGAGCGTGTCGAGCTCGAGGCCGGCGAGGTCCGGGCCGTCGGCGTAGCGGTGGTACGGGCTGTCGAGGTAGGTGCCGGTGTTGCCGATCATCGTGATGACATCCATCGCGAACTCCGTGCCCGTCGCGTACACCGAGCGCGACGCCTCCCGGGTCAGGTGCGGCTCGATGACCGGCGCGGGGAGCCCGGGATAGGTCACCAGCCCTGCACGGATGCGGTGGCTGAGGTCGACGATGCGGCGGCGGGGCGTGGTCACGGAGTCTCCGATCGGTGACGGGGAGGGTACAGCGGGGGAGTGCAGCGAAGGAGTGCGGCGGTTCAGCGCTCGGGGAAGCCGTGCGGCAGCGCGTCGAGCACCGGCTCGAGCCGGTCCAGCCGGCCGCGTTCGAGCGCCAGGCCGCGGGCGTCGCGCTCGCGCCGCAGGATCGCGACGGCGACGAGGAAGGTCTCCGCGTCCACCGGAGGCAGCGGCGAGACGTACGCCGCCGCCTCGCGGGCGAGCTCCGTGCTGAGCCCCGCTCGGGCCGCGGGGGTGAGGGCGGGCGCCTGCCGCACGAACTGCGCGATGCGCCGGGAGAGGCGGTCGGGCAGGCGCGCCACGTCCGCGGTCTGCGCCCAGCCGACGAGATGGGGCGCGAGGTAGAGGGTGAGCGGCTGGGGCGCGGGCACGCGCACCAATTGGCTGTACGTGCCGGCGAGCAGGTCGCCGAGGCGCTTGGAGCGCGAGTTGAGGAGGCCGGTGAGCGCGGCGATCCCGCCGAAGGTGAGGAAGATCTCGATCACGCCGACCAGGGCGCGGATCAGCGAATGCCGGAACCCGATGGCTCCGCCGTCGTCGCGGACGATCCGGGCCCCGACGGCCAGCTTGCCGAGCGAGCGGCCCCGGGTCGCCAGCTCGACCGTCGTCGGCAGCACGACCATCCCGAACACCGGGATGACGATCAGCAGGATGCGGGACTGCGCATCGTCGAGACCGGCTCCCGTGTAGGTGACCAGCAGCAAGCAGCCGATCATCACCAGGACGTAGACGATGAAGTCGATGATGGTGCCTGCGGCACGGAGCACGTAGCTGGCCGGTTTCACGTCGAGGGCGACGGCCTCCCCGGTGAGCACATCCTCCTCGGCGTGCGCGGTGCTTCCCGGCCCGGCCTGCATCATAGATATCATCTAAGCAGATGGACCTCGACGCCTACACCGCCGCACGGAGCGCCGACTGGGAGGAGCTCTCCCGGCTGGCCAAGAAGCGACGCCTCGACGGCGCGGAGGCCGACCGGCTGATCGATCTGTACCAGTCGAGCGCAGCCGATCTGTCCGCGATCCAGACGAGCGCGGGCTCGACCGCGGTGGGCGACCGGCTGTCGCTCGCGCTGTCGTCGGCGCGCCTGCGCTTCACGGGTGCAGGCGCGAACCTGTTCGCGCAACTGCCGCGCTTCTTCGTGCTCCAGCTGCCCGCCACCCTCTACCGGCTGCGCTGGATCGTGCTGGCCGTCGCGGTGGCCACGATCGTGGTGGCGACGCTGTACGCGCTGTGGATCACCGGCAACCCGGAGGTGCTGCGCAACCTCGGCTCCGACGCGAACCTCCGCCGCTACGTCGAGCACGAGTTCATCGACTACTACTCGAACAACCCGGCCGCGTCGTTCGCCGGGCAGGTATGGACCAACAACGCCTGGATCGCCGCGCAGTGCATCGCGTTCGGCATCACCGGCCTGTACGTGCCGTACGTGCTGCTCCAGAACGCCATCGGCGTCGGCACGGCCGCCGGTGTCATGTTCGCGTACGGGCGAGGAGACGTGATGTTCTCCTACATCCTGCCGCACGGCCTCCTGGAGCTCACCAGCGTCTTCGTCGCCGCCGCAGCGGGCCTGCGCATCTTCTGGGCCTGGATCGCGCCGGGGGCGCGCACGCGGGGACAGGCGCTCGCCGAGGACGGCCGCGCGCTGTTCACCGTCGCGGTCGGCTGCGCCATCTCGCTGTTCGTCTCCGGCCTGATCGAGGGCTTCGTGACGCCGTCCGGCCTGCCGGTCTGGGCGAAGATCGGGATCGGCGCGCTCGCCCTCGCGGCGTTCCTCGCCTACATGCTCGTTCTCGGCCGCCGTGCGGTCCGCTCGGGCGAGACCGGCGACCTCACCGAGTTCGAGGCGGGCGCCCGGCGCATCGTCGCGGGCTGAGGGCTCAGAGGCGGCCGGCGGCCTTCAAGGCCAGGTAGCGGTCGGCCAGGGCCGGCGGGAGATCGGCCGGGGAGCCGGTGACCACGTCGCCGCCGAGCCGGCGCACCGCCGCGGAGACCCGGCTGACGTCGAGCAGCGCCCGCTCCGCTGCCGCAGCACGGTAAACCTCGTCGCGGTCTTGGCGCTGGTGGGTGGCCGCAATGGTGTCCGGATCCGTCACGCTCGCGACGACCACGAGATGCTTCTCGGTGAGCTGGGGGAGCACCGACAGCAGACCGCGCGACGCGCCGGGCGACTCGATCGAGGTCAGCAGCACCACCAGCGACCGCTGCGAGGTCACCGCGGAGACCTGCGCCGGGATCGCGCTCCAGTCCATCTCGATGAGTGCCGGGTCGATCCCGGCCATCGCGTCCACCATCCGGGCCAACAGCTCCGGCCCGCTCGCGCCCTGCACCCGCCCGCGCAGCACCCGGTCGTAGGCGACGAGGTCGACGCGGTCGCCGGCGCGCGTCGCCAGCGCCGCGAGCAGCAGCGCCGACTCGAAGGCGGTGTCGAGCCGCGGCTCGTCCGAGACCCGGGCCGCCGACGTCCTCGCCGAGTCAATCACGATGACGACCCGGCGGTCGCGCTCCGGCCGCCATGTGCGCACCATCACGCGGGCGCCGCTCCCGCCCGTCGGGTCGTGCCGGCGCGCGGTCGCCCGCCAGTCGATCGAGCGCACGTCGTCGCCGCGCACGTACTCGCGCAGCGAGTCGAACTCGGTGCCCTGGCCGCGGAGCAGCACCGTCGTGCTGCCCTCCAGCTCGCGCAACCGGGCCAGCCGAGAGGGCAGGTGCTTGCGAGCCGTGAACGGCGGGAGCACGCGGATGCGGCCCGGCGCCTCGAGGGTCGCCTGCCGCGCCCACAGGTGCAGCGGGCCCCAGGCCCGGACGGTGACGTTCCGCACCCGGCGCTCGCCGCGCCGCCAGGGGCGGAGCGAGGTCTGCACGACGCGGCGCTCGCCAGCGGGGATGGCCACGCGCGTCCGGGACGGCTGGGCCGCCGCCGACGGCTCCCACGCGTCGCGCACCGTGCCGCGCAGCATCCGGCGGCCGGCGTTGGTCACGTACAGCTCGGACAGCGCCTCGGTGCCGAGGCGGACGCGCGCGGGCAGCGTCCGCTGGAGCGCCACGGCCCGCGGGGAGGCCGCCAGCAGGAGGTCGACCAGGCCGAGCGCGACGCACAGCGCGATCCACCCGGCGAGCGCGAGATACGCCGTCGCGGTGCTCGCGCCGAGCAGCACGACGGGCACGACGCCGAAGGCGAGCAGGGCGACGAAACGTCCGGATACGGTCACAGCGGCGCCTAGATCGGGACCTGGACCTGCTGCACGATCGACTGCAGGATCGCATCCGCGCCGACGCCCTCGAGCTCCGCCTCCGGGCGCAGCTGGATGCGGTGCCGCCAGACCGGCACGAGCATCGCCTGCACGTGGTCCGGCGTGATCGAGTCGTAGCCGGACAGCCACGCCCATGCCTTCGCTGCGGCGAGCAGAGCGGTCGTGCCGCGGGGGCTGACGCCGAGCTTCACCGACGGGCTGCGACGCGTCGCCCGGGCGAGGTCGACGATGTACGCGAGGACGTCCGCGTTCGCCCCGACGGAAGCGGCGGACTCGCGGGCGGCCGCGAGCTCGGCGGCGCCGAGCACCGGCGTCACCCCGGCCGCGGTGAGGTCGCGCGGATTGAATCCGGCCGCGTGGCGCCGCAGCACCTCCACCTCGGTGTCGCGCTCCGGAACATCGAGCGTCAGCTTGAGCAGGAACCGGTCGAGCTGGGCCTCCGGGAGCGCGTAGGTGCCCTCGTACTCGATCGGGTTCTGCGTCGCGGCCACGATGAACGGGTCGGGCAGGCGGCGGCTGACGCCGTCGACGCTGACCTGGCGCTCCTCCATCGCCTCCAGCAGCGCCGACTGCGTCTTCGGCGGCGTCCGGTTGATCTCGTCGGCCAGCAGGATGTTGGTGAACACGGGCCCCTCGCGGAACACGAATCCGCCGGTCTGCGCGTCGTAGACGAGCGAGCCGGTCACATCGCCCGGCATGAGGTCGGGGGTGAACTGCACGCGCTTGGTGTCGAGGTTGAGGGCCTGGCTGAGCGACCGGACCAGCAGCGTCTTCGCGACGCCGGGCACGCCCTCGAGCAGCACGTGGCCGCGCGCCAGCAGCGCGATGATCAGCCCGGTGACCGCGCCGTCCTGGCCGACCACCGCCTTCCCCACCTCGGCGCGGACGGCACCGAGCGCGCCGCGCAGTCGGGCGGCATCCGCGGTGGAGCCGGGGGAGGAGGGGGCCGGAGCCCCCGTCGTCACGTCGGTCATTCGTCCATTCTTCCGGTCGGGCCCGAGGCGGGCGTAACGGCGGCACGGGCGGCGCGTTCGAGCTCCGCCAGATCGTCGGAGAGCGCGATGAGGTCGCGATCGGTGCGCGGGATGCGGCCGAGGAGCAGGTCATGCACTCCTCCACGGTCGCGGCGGGTGAGGGCGGCGACGGCGTCGGCCACCTCCGGCGTCGTCGCGGTCGACGGCAGCCCCGCCGTCGCGGCGAGCCGGCCGATCGAGCCGATCCGCAGCGCGTCGGCGGCGCGCAGGCGGGCGCTGGAGCGCTGATAGAGCCGGGCCCTGCCCTCCCGGGTCTCCCCTGCGCGCACCACGACGGGCAGCTTCTCGACCACGAGAGGGCCGAACCGTCGGCCGCGCCAGACCGCGGCGGCCACGAAGACCGCGCCGAGCAGCAGCATGACCGGAGTGACCCAGCCCGGGGTGAGCGCGGCGATGTCCGGCGGCCCGGTGACCGGCCGGTCGTCGACCGACGGCAGGTACCAGACCAGCGTCCGGTGGCTCCCGAGCAGGTTGAGGGCGAGTGCGGCGTTGCCGAGCCGTTCGACGCCCTCGTTCGTGAGCACGCTGGAGGAGCCGAGCAGGTACACCGTGGAGTCGTCGAACGTCGTCCGCACCAGGGAGGCCCGGCCGTCGCGGTCCGTGAAGCACGCGGCGTCGTCGTCGCCGGAGACCCGGAAGGTGCCGGGATATCCGGCGCTCTGGTCCGAGACGGCGCGCGGGTCGATGCGCTCCGCCCGCTCGGCCGCGGGAACGTCGCAGCCTGCGCGGACGGGACCGCCGGGGGAGCCTGCCGCCGCGACCTCGGGTGCGACGGTCCGGAGCGCCTGGAAGTCGGGCTCGACCAGCACCAGGGTGAGTCCGTCGGTGGCCAGCGCCCGGTAATGGTCCGCTGTGAGGTTGCCGTCGGGGTCGTAGACGAGCACGGTGGCGTCGTCGGCCGCCGCGTCCTGTGCCGCCTTCAGCGTGTCCGCCGTCCGCACGTCCACGCCGTGGGAGCGGAGCACCTGCGCGACCGCCTTCGCCCCGCCCGGAGCAGGGTTCTTCGCGTCCAGCGGTGTGCCCTGGTCGGCGCGGCCGCCGGTCAGCAGGATGCCGAACACGGCCACCGCGACGGCGATCGCGGCGAGGATCAGCCACGGGACGGCGCGGCGGGTGGTCTGGCGGACGGTCGGGGAGACGGCCGTGGCCGTCTCCGGCGCCGACGTCTCGGTGCGTCCGCGCTCAGGCGCTGCGGTGGTCATACCGGCACCGCCGGCAGGGCGACACGTGCGGCTTCGAGGCGCTGATCGAGGGCGACGGCCTGCTGGTAGGCGGACTCCGTCCCGGGTCGCTCGAGGTAGCGCACCTCGTCGAAGGAGCGCGCCGCCGCAAGGAGGGCGTACGCCTCGTCCCCGAACACGGCCGCCGCGCGGCGGGAGAACTCGGTGGCGGTCGTCCCGGGGGAGACGCGCACCAGCGTCCGTTCGTGGAGGGCCGCGGCGATCGCGCGGAACCGCTCTTCGATGGCCGTGGCCCAGTCGCCGGCGCGCGCAGCACTCTCGGACGAGGCGCGGAGTTCCCGCGCGGTGCGCAGCTCCGAGCCGAAGAGGGAGGAGCGTTCGTCGGCGGACCTGCGATTGAAGCGCGGGCGGCCGTAGATCAGGAACGCGGCCACGATCAGGCCGGCCAGGACGAGGAGGATCGCCACGACGATCACCGAGGTGGCGTTCCCGGCCGGTCCTGTGAAGAGCGAGCGGATCCAGTCGAACACGGCCTTGGAGGCCAGGTCGAACCAGGTCGGCTTCGCCGCCTGGTATTCCGGGCGCGACAACTCCTCACGCAGCCACTCCTGCGCCTCCGGCGAGCTGGGGTCGACCGGGATGTCGAAGGGCACCACGATCAGCCGGCGGGCCACCCGGCGGGAGGCGCCGCGGCCGGCCGTGCCGGAGGGAGGTACGGGTCCGGGAGGTCCTGACCGGTCTGGCGTCCCTCCACGAACCGGACGAGCTCCAGGTCGAGACCCTCCTTGCGCATCCGGAGGTCGATGTAGAGGAGCGCGACGGCGGCGGTCTGGATGACGCTCCCGATCGCGCCGACGATGGCGCCGACCACGCTCGCGAGCACGTTGACGCTCAGCTGCGCCACCAGCACCTCGGTCAGCGGATCGGTCGAGGTCGCGGAGGTCGGGGCGACCACGCCGCCGATCAGGATGCCGAGGAATCCGAACGGGGTCGTCACCGCCTGCGTGATGGCCCAGACGATGACGCCGACGAGCAGGATGATGCCGAGTGTGCGCCAGAAGTAGCCGGTGGTGAGGCGCCACGAACGGGCGACCGCCGCCGTCAGCGGCAGCCGCTCCAGCACGATCGCGCTCGGCACCATGGCGAGCTTCGTGTTGACCCAGAACGCGAGCACGATGAGCGCGAGCGCGCCGAAGATGCCGACGAGGACGGTGCCGATCACGCCGGCCGTGCCGCCGATGGTGGCGAGCGCGAACGCGATCGCGACGACGAGGGCGACCGCGACGATCCAGGCGAGGGCGAAGAGCAGCGTCCAGCCGATCAGCGCTCCCAGCCGGCCGCGGACGAGCCGCCACAGCGCGCCGAAGGTGAGCTTCTCGCCGAGCGACTCGCGCGCCACCTCGCCGACGATGACGCCCTGGAGGAGGCCGCTGAAGACGGTGGAGATGACGAGCGCGAGCGCCCCGAGCACGATCCCGCCACCGACCAGCCCGGCCTGCAGCGCCGGCTGGTCCTGCGCCTCGCCGGAGGCGACGCGGCTGACGAGGAAGGCGGCGGCCCCCGCGATGACGACGGTCACCACGATCTGCGGGATGCCCTGCAGCAGCAGGGCCGCGCCGACGGTGATCCTCGGGTTGCGCCGGAGCGCCTGGAAGGGCGCGGCGAGGAGGGGCCCGAGCGTGAGCGGACGCAGCGGGATGAGGCCGGGCTTCGGCGGCGGCGTCCAGGCGGGTTGCGCGCCGGGAGGCGGGTAGCCCTGCTGCCAGCCCGGCTGCTGCTGCCATTGCTGCTGCCCGTACGGCGGCTGCTGCCCGTACGGTGGCTGCTGCGGCTGCCCGTACGGTGGCTGCTGCGGCTGCCCCCGCTGGCCCTGCGGCTCGCCGCCCTGTGCGGGGTCGCCCCCACCGGATCCTGGCGCCCGCCACGTCTGCTCGTCGCTCACCCCGTGCCCTTCCGTCCCCGCGTAGCTCCCATGCTGGCACATCGGCCCACCGCGCGATGCCCCATCCACAGGGCACACAGGGCTTTCATTCAAGCCGGTGCCAGCCCCGTTCCATTACGCTGGTCATGTCGTATCGCGGCTGAGGCCGCTCGAGAGGGGTTCGGGGAACATCCGACATGACTAGTCGCATCCTGGTGGTCGACGACGACACCGCGCTTGCGGAGATGATCGGCATCGTCCTGCGCACCGAGGGCTTCGACCCCGTCTTCTGCGAGGACGGCTCGCTCGCAGTGGACGTCTTCCGGTCAGCCAAGCCCGACCTCGTCCTCCTCGACCTCATGCTCCCCGGCCTCGACGGCATCGAGGTCTGCAGCCGCATCCGGGCCGAGTCCGGCACGCCGATCATCATGCTCACCGCGAAGTCCGACACCGCCGACGTGGTCAAGGGACTGGAGTCGGGTGCCGACGACTACATGGTGAAGCCCTTCAACCCGAAGGAGCTCGTGGCGCGCATCCGCACCCGGCTCCGCCCGGCTCCCGCCGCGCCGCCCTCCGACGAGCTGACCGTCGGCGACCTCGTCGTCGACGTCGCCGGCCACGAGGTCCGCCGGGGCGACGCCCGCATCGCGCTGACACCGCTGGAGTTCGACCTCCTGCTCGCCCTCGCCTCCAAGCCGCAGCAGGTGTTCACCCGCGAGATGCTGCTCGAGCAGGTGTGGGGCTACCACTACAAGGCGGACACGCGCCTCGTGAACGTGCACGTCCAGCGGCTCCGCGCGAAGGTGGAGCAGGATCCGGACAACCCGAAGATCGTCATGACCGTGCGCGGCGTCGGCTACCGCGCCGGCGCGGCCGCGTAGCAGACGGAGACCGGGATGCGCTGGTGGCCGACGCGGGACGGATGGCGCCAGGCGCCGGGCCGGATCGCCCACCTGTGGCGCAGGTCCCTGCAGCTGCGGACGGTGGCGATCACCCTTCTGCTCACGGGCGTCGCCATCCTCGCCACCGGCGTCTACATGGCGCTCAGCATCAGCAACGACCTGTATCAGTCGCGCCTCGACCAGGCGCTGCGCGACTCGTCGAGGGCGACGACCACAGCCCAGTCGACCCTGAACGCGTCCGACGTGTCCTCGGGCGACGCGGGGAAGAATCTGCTCAACACCGTGCTCCAGAGCGTTCAGGCCTCGACGTCGAGCCGCCTGGTGGCCGCCTACCGCGTGCCGGGCCAGGACACGGGGGTGCTCGCGCCACCCGACCGCGGCAGCCCCGCCATCAACTCCGTGATCTCGCCCGAGCTGCGGGAGAAGGTGCAGAACGGCGGGACGAAGCAGTACTACCAATCGGTGGCGCTCCCCGCGGCGGGCGGGAACACGGACCCCGGGATCGTCGTCGGCTCGCAGCTGACGCTTCCGTCGTACGGCAAGTACGAGCTCTACATCGGCTACAACCTGCGCGACTCCGAGAACACGCTGCTGTTCGTGCAGAGCACGCTGCTGCTCGCCGGGCTCGCGCTGGTGCTGCTGATCGGAGCGATCACCTGGGTCATCGTCCGCTTCGTCGTCGAGCCCATCCGGGTGGCCGCGCAGACGAGTGAGCGGCTGGCCGCGGGCGACCTCGCCGTCCGCATCCCGGAGAAGGGCGAGGACGTCTTCGCGTCGCTGGCGCGCTCCTTCAACGGGATGGCGGACAGCCTGCAGAGCCAGATCAACCAGCTCGCGACGCTGTCGCAACTGCAGCAGCGCTTCGTGTCGGACGTGTCGCACGAGCTGCGGACGCCGCTCACCACCATCCGGCTCGCCGGCGATGTCATCTACGACCAGCGGGAGGGCTTCGCGCCGGCGACCGCCCGCACCGCCGAGCTGTTGCACACCCAGGTCGAGCGGTTCGACCGGCTGCTCTCCGACCTGCTCGAGATCAGCCGCTACGATGCCGGCTCCGTCGTGCTCGATGCGGAGCCGACCAACCTGGTCCGGCTCGCCGAGGACTGCGTCGACGAGCTGCGGACGCTGGCCGAGCAGAACGGGTCGGAGCTGACCCTCGACGCGCCGGGCGGCTACTTCGACGTCCCGATGGACCCCCGCCGCATCCGCCGCGTGGTGCGCAACCTCATCGGCAACGCCATCGAGCACGGCGAGGGCCGGCCGGTGGTGGTCACCGTCGACAGCAACGAGAGCGCCGTCGCGCTCACCGTGCGCGACTACGGCATCGGGATGAACCCGCAGGACACCGGCCACGTCTTCGACCGGTTCTGGCGCGCCGACCCCTCGCGCAAGCGCACCCTCGGCGGCACGGGGCTCGGCCTCGCGATCTCGCTCGAGGACGCGACACTCCACTCGGGCTGGCTGCAGGTGTGGTCCGCGCCCGGAGCCGGATCCTGCTTCCGGCTGACCCTCCCGCGTGTGGTCGGGCGTGAGATCACCGCGTCCCCCCTCCCGCTGCCGCCGGCCGACGCCGGGGCGACGATGCCGCAGAGCGCGAGTTCGGGAAGCGAGGCGCACGCATGAGCCGGAGCGGTCCGAAGCGGGCGGTGCGGGCGGCGGTCTCGTCGCTCGCGGTGGTGCTGCTCGCCGCGCTCGCCGCGTGCGCGAGCATCCCGGACTCCGGCCCCGTCCGGCAGGGCGCGCCCGTCGCCCAGGTGAACGACCCGCTCGACCTGGACTTCAACCCGTCGCCGCCCGAGAAGGGCGCCAGTCAGCAGCGCATCGTGCAGGGCTTCATCGACGCTGCCTCCAACCCGAAGAACAATTTCGCGATCGCCCGCGAGTACCTCTCCCGGTCGATGGCCGCGAGCTGGAACCCGGACGAGTCGGTCACCGTCGACGACGGCCGCAACCGTTCGTACGACGACCAGGGCACGCTGTGGCGCGTGGAGGTCACGCCCGTGGCGAATGTGGACGCGGTCGGCGCCTTCCACCCGGTCGCCAGCACGGCGCCGGTGGGGCTCAACTATCAGCTGGTGCGGGAGAACGGCGAATGGCGGATCGCCGTGGCTCCGAACGGCGTGGTCATCGACGACCCCACCTTCCGTGCGGTGTACTCGCAGCAGACGCTGTACTTCTACAGCCCGGGCTGGGCGTACCTGGTCCCGGACGCGCGCTGGTTCCCGGCCCGTGTCGCCTCCGCGGCGACCCGGGTGGCGAGCGCCTTGCTCGCCGGTCCCGCGCCGTGGCTGACCGGCGCTGTCGCCACCTCCTTCCCGAAGGGCACGCAGCTCGCCGTTCCGTCGGTGACGACCGCGGGCGGAGTGGCGCAGGTGGACCTGAGTTCGGAGGCCGGGCAGGCGGACCCCGTGCAGCTGCAGCGGATGCAGTATCAGCTGGAGCAGTCGCTGGGCAGTCTCGCGCAGACCGTCCAGCTCTCGATCGAGGGGAACGTCCAGCAGGTGCCCTCGCTCGGTGCGTCGGCCCTCCCGCTGCGGAACCCGCCGGTCGACTCGCACCCGTTCGTCTCCCGCGGCGACGTCTTCGGTTCGCTGAACGGCGACACCGTGAGTGCGCTCAGCGGGATGAGCGACAAGATCGTCGCCCTCCAGCCGACGGCGGTGAGCCTCACCGCGGCGCGCGACCAGGCGGCGGTGCTCTCGGCCGGGGGCGTGTACTCCGTCCGGAAGAGCGGCGAGCCGGTGCGCGTGGACTCGCGGTCCGGGCTGATCGGACCGTCGGTCGACCCGGACGGCTGGGTGTGGTCCGTGCCGCTGGAGTCGCCGCGGGCGATCCAGGTCACGACGCCGAACGGCGGCGAGCCGCATCCCGTCGCCGTCGACTGGCCGGGAGCGACCGCGATCCTCTCGCTCGCGGTCTCCCGGGACGGGACGCGCGTGGCAGCCCTCCTGCGCACGACGACCGGCTACTCGCTGATGGCGGCCGGCATCGTCCGCAACGGCAACGGGTCGCCCCTGTCGCTGACGGATCCGATCGAGCTGGCGGTTCCCGACGGCACCCCGCGGTCGGCTGCGTGGACGAGCGACATCACGGTCGCCGTTCTCAGCACGACCTCCGGCGAGGCGACGAGCATCGTCCAGCAGACCGTCGGCGGCGAGCAGACCACGACCGCGGGGCCGGCGAGCGGCCGGACCATCGTCGGCGCGTCGGGGCTCGCCCCCTACGTCGTCCTGAGCGCCGACGGGACTCTGCTGGCGCCCACGGGCACCGGCTGGCAGGCGCAGACCGACAAGGTGGGAGCGGTCGCGGTGCAGCAGGGGCAGCCCTAGCGACCCGTCCACAACCGCGGCGGCTCGGACGTTCTCCACAGTTCCGGTCCTCCGGCTCCACCGGCGGCGGCGACCCACGAGGCTCGGATCATGACAGCTCACACCCTGATCCGCGATTCCCTTCTCGACGCTGCCGCGGTGGTCCTCCCCGTGCGGTGCGCCGGCTGCGGCCGGCCCGACCGGTCGCTGTGCGACGCGTGCCTCGAAGCCGTACGTCCCTCGGCCAGCGTCCACCGCGCCCGCGGCGTCCCCGTGTGCTCGGCACTGCAGTACGAGGGCATCGCGCGGCGCGTGCTCCTCGCGTACAAAGACGGCGGCAGGGTCGATGTGGCCCGAGCGCTCGGGCGCGCTCTCCGCGCCGCGATCGCCGAGGCCCAGCGGCACGCGCCGGCCGGCGCCGGGGAGCAGCACGCGCTCCTGCCAGTGTTGATCCCGTCGACGCGGGCCGCGTGGCGGCGACGCGGATACCATCCGACCCGTTCGGTCCTGGCGAGGGCCCACATCCTCGTCCCTCCACTGTGGCGCGCGCTGCGCCTCTCGCGCCAGACGGCCGATCAGGCCGGCCTCTCGGCAGGAGAGCGGTCCGGCAACCGGGAGGGCAGCATGGTCGCCTCGCGGCGCCTCGCGGGACGGGAGTGTCTCATCGTCGACGACATCGTCACCTCGGGCGCGACGGTCGCGGAGGCGGCCCGGGCGATCAGTGCGGCAGGCGGCAGGGTGGTGGGGGCGGCGACCATTGCGAGCACGCCTCGCCGCTCTTCGGCGGGTGCTGAGGCGATGCTCAGGTGACCTCGGGGAAATGCCGTGTGTTTTCCGGTTTCCTAATGGGGGAGACGGCACTACGGTAGTCGGAAAGGCGAGAGCGATCCGCCCTTCTTGATCCCGGGCGGACATCGCGCCAGATCAGGGAGGTCTTCATGGACATCAACATCATCGGACGCAACCTGGACATCACTGATCGTTTCCGGGAGTACGCCACCGAGAAGTCGGAGAAGGTGTCGCACCTGGCCGAACGCGCGATCTCATTCGAGATCAAGGTCAGCCGGCACAACGAGAAGCTCGGTGGGCAGAACGGCGACGATCGGGTCGAGCTCACGCTCGTCGGGCCGAAGGCCGTCGTGCGATCGGAGGCGACGGGGACGGACAAGTACGCCGCCTTCGACATCGCGCTCGGCAAGCTCCTCGAGCGCGTGCGGCGTGCGAAGGACCGGAGGAAGGTTCATCGCGGTCAGCACAGGCCGACCTCCTTGCGTGAGGCGAGCACCGACGGCTTCAGTGCGGTCGGGCTCGCGGCGGCTCCTGTCGCCGTGCTCGACCAGGTTCGCACCGGCAGCCTGCCTGCCGTGTCCGATGAGACGGAGGAGAAGACGGAGGCCGAGGAGGAGTACTGCCCGGTCGTCATCCGCAAGAAGGTCTTCGCCTCCGTGCCCATGACCGTCGACGACGCTCTGTATTACATGGAGCTCGTCGGCCACGACTTCTACCTGTTCGTCGACCAGGAGACGCAGCGCCCGAGTGTGGTCTACCGCCGCAAGGGGTGGGACTACGGCGTGATCTCACTCGACGAGGACGCCGAAGAGCTGCAGGAGGTGGCCACCGCCGCGCGCAAGCTCGGCTGACGTCCGCTCCGATCGCGTGACTGCGCCGATGGCGGCCGCCCGGGCGGCGGTCGCCATCGGCGCCTCGCGCGTCGGTGACCGTTCGGAGGCGACGTTGAGGTGCCTCTCAGGACGCACGGGTCGAACGCGGGGGCTGAACAAGTAGCATGTCCATAGCGTCGGCGGAGTCTGCCGTACGGCGTGCGTCCGCCGGGGCGCCGGGCCGTGAGCCCGACCGATCATAAGTGGAGTGCATCAGTGGCCTCAGTTCTGGAAAAGGTCCTCCGTGTCGGCGAGGGTCGCACCCTCCGTCGGCTGGAGGCGTACGCGAAGGCGGTCAACGCCCTCGAAGACGATTTCAGCGAACTCACCGACGAGGAACTCGCGCACGAGACGGTCGAACTGCGAGAGCGGTACGGCAACGGCGAATCCCTCGACGACCTGCTGCCGGAGGCGTTCGCCGCGGTCCGCGAGGCCGCCAAGCGCACGCTGGGCATGCGTCACTTCGACGTGCAGATCATGGGAGGGGCCGCCCTCCACCTCGGCAACATCGCCGAGATGAAGACCGGTGAGGGCAAGACCCTCGTCGCCACGACCGCGGCGTACCTGAACGCGATCGCGAGCCGCGGCGTCCACGTCGTCACCGTCAACGACTACCTGGCCAGCTACCAGTCGGAGCTGATGGGCCGTGTCTTCCGCGCCCTCGGCATGTCGACCGGCGTGATCCTCGCGGGGCAGACCCCCGAGGAGCGCCGTGAGATGTACGCGGCCGACATCACCTACGGCACGAACAACGAGTTCGGCTTCGACTACCTGCGCGACAACATGGCGTGGCAGGCCAGCGACATGGTTCAGCGCGGACACTTCTTCGCGATCGTCGACGAGGTCGACTCGATCCTGATCGACGAGGCGCGCACGCCGCTCATCATCTCCGGACCGTCGTCCGGCGAGGCGAACCGCTGGTTCAACGAGTTCGCCAACCTCGCCAAGCGCCTCACCCCCGAAGTGGACTACGAGGTCGACGAGAAGAAGCGCACCGTCGGCGTGCTCGAGCCCGGCATCGAGAAGGTCGAGGACTACCTCGGCATCGACAACCTCTACGAGTCGGCCAACACCCCGCTGATCTCGTTCCTGAACAACGCCATCAAGGCGAACGCCCTGTTCAAGCGCGACAAGGACTACGTCGTGATGAACGGCGAGGTGCTCATCGTCGACGAGCACACCGGCCGCATCCTGGTCGGCCGCCGCTACAACGAGGGCATCCACCAGGCGATCGAGGCCAAGGAGGGCGTCGAGGTCAAGGCCGAGAACCAGACCCTCGCCACGGTCACGCTGCAGAACTACTTCCGCCTCTACAAGAAGCTGTCCGGCATGACCGGTACCGCCGAGACCGAGGCGGCCGAGTTCATGAGCACCTACAAGCTCGGGGTGGTCCCGATCCCGACGAACAAGCCGATGCAGCGCATCGACCAGTCCGACCTCGTCTACAAGAACGAGAAGGCGAAGTTCGACCAGGTCGTCGAGGACATCGCGAAGCGCCACGAGAAGGGGCAGCCCGTCCTCGTCGGCACCACCTCGGTGGAGAAGAGCGAGTACCTGTCGCGCCTGCTCGCCAAGAAGGGCGTGCGCCACGAGGTGCTGAACGCGAAGAACCACGCTCGCGAGGCGGCGATCGTCGCCCAGGCCGGCCGGCTCGGAGCCGTCACCGTCGCGACGAACATGGCCGGTCGAGGCACCGACATCATGCTCGGCGGCAACTCGGAGTTCATCGCGGTCGCCGAGATGAACGCCCGCGGCCTGTCACCGGTCGAGACGCCCGACGAGTACGAGGCCGCCTGGGAAGAGGTCTTCACGAAGGTCAAGGAGCAGGTCGCCGAGGAGGCCGAGAAGGTCATCGCGGCCGGCGGTCTGTACGTGCTCGGCACCGAGCGCCACGAATCCCGCCGCATCGACAACCAGCTGCGCGGTCGCTCCGGCCGTCAGGGCGACCCGGGCGAGAGCCGCTTCTACCTGTCGCTCACCGACGACCTGATGCGGCTGTTCAACTCCGGCGCGGCCGAGAGCCTGATGGGCCGGAGCAGCGTCCCGGACGACATGGCGATCGAGTCCAAGGTCGTCAGCCGTGCCATCCGCAGCGCCCAGTCGCAGGTGGAGGCGCGCAACGCCGAGATCCGCAAGAACGTCCTGAAGTACGACGACGTCCTCAACCGCCAGCGCGAGGCGATCTACAGCGACCGCCGTCACATCCTTGAGGGCGACGACCTGCACGAGCGCGTGCAGCAGTTCCTGACCGATGTGATCGACGACATCCTCGACCAGCACACGGGCGAGGGCAGCGGCGACGACTGGGACTTCGACGCGCTGTGGGCGGAGCTGAAGACGCTCTACCCGGTGGGCGTCACCATCGACGAGGTCATCGCCGAGGCGGGCAACAGGGGCAAGATCAACCGCGAGTTCATGCGTCGCGAGATCCTGTCCGACGCCCGCATCGCCTACCAGAAGCGCGAGGAGTCGCTCGGTGCCCCGGCGATGCGCGAGCTGGAGCGCCGCGTGGTGCTGTCGGTGATCGACCGCCGCTGGCGCGACCACCTGTACGAGATGGACTACCTGAAGGACGGCATCGGCCTCCGCGCCATGGCGCAGCGCGACCCGCTGGTGGAGTACCAGCGCGAGGGCTTCGCGATGTTCCAGCAGATGATGGGCGCGATCCGCGAGGAGACCATCGGCTTCCTGTTCAACCTGGAGGTCGAGGTCAACCAGGCTCCGGGCGAGGTCGAGTCGCCGGCCGTCGCGGCGAAGGGCCTCGCGCGGGGCGAGGGCGAGGCCAAGCTCAGCTACTCGGCTCCGGGCGAGCAGGGCGGCGTCGAGGTCCGCAACCAGCGCGGTCAGCTGGAGCAGGCGGCCACCGCCCGTGCCCAGCGCGCCGCCCAGCAGCAGGAAGGCGCCCCGGCGGAGGCGCCCGCGCAGGGGGCCACCCAGCGCGGTGCCTTCGGCCAACGCGTCCCAGCCGACGAGGCTCCCGCGGCCAACCGCGCCGAGCGACGGGCGCAGTCCAAGAAGCGCTGAGTTCGCCGAAGCGGTCAGGGCGGTCCCGGCCGGGACCGCCCTTCCTGCGTGCGGCATCAGCCGGATCGTGCGACTGCGCCCTCCGGGACCGTCTGCGGGTGCGCGCGCACCCGCAGACGTGACGGCAGGGCGCAGTCACTGCCGCCAGCGGGCCTGCTGCCGCCAGCGTGCGGTCGCCGGGCGCGCGGCGGGGCGCGGGCCTTGCGGACCGAATGCGGCCGCCCGCCGGGCGCTCACAGCACGTTGATCGCGCTGGCGCGCCAGCGCGACCGGTGCCGTTCGAGCCGGATCGCCACGGCGCGGGAGCGCGCCGGCTGGTGCACCATGACGACAGCCTCGATGACGTCCTTGGTCGGCGAGCTGAGCTTCGGATCCCCGATGTGGACTCTGGGCCGCGGGGCGCTGTCCGAGGCATCCTGACGAGCGCGCTGGGCGAGCATGTTGCGTCGCAGCAGATGCACGTAGACGGCGTCGGAGACCCAGCGGGCGACCTGGTCGAGCGATCGCGCTCCGGCGAGGATCTCGACGACGCACCGGGCGAGCGCCGAGCAGAGGACCGCCGGGCTCGGGTCGACCGCGTCGACGAGATCGGGACCAGGACGCGGCGGGGCCACCCCGTCGGTACCGATCGGCGGCACTGGGACGAGAGCGGCCGGCGGGAGGGACCGGACGGTCGCTGCGCGAGCGAGGTCGAATCCGGACTCCGGATGGGCGAGACGGGGGAGGGCGGCGGCGTCGCGCCCTCCGGCGGCGCGGGTGGCGATCGCGCGTCCGGGGCGGCGGAGGCGGGCGGGGCG
>NZ_JABFMV010000019.1 GCF_013359685.1 Leifsonia sp. C5G2 | reverse complement strand
ACAAGCCCTACGGCGAAACCGCCATCTACTGGCTCTCCCCCTCCTGACCCGCTTTCCCGCCCCGCCCCGCCCCGCCACCGAGTCCTCGAAGAGTGCAGGCGACACGCCGTGCGGGCGTGGAGTCTTCGAGGACTCGATGGCGGGGGTCAGCCGGCGCGGCCGGACCAGTCCTGGTAGGGGTCCCAGCCGCCGCGGTCCGTGAAGGGGCGGCCGTCGATGAGGAGGAGGCCGTCGCCTTCGCGGACCTCGCCGACTCGGCGGAAGCCGCCGGGCAGGGCAGTGCCCGGCGGGAACGCGGCGAGCAGGCCGTGGTCCTCTCCCCCGGTCAGCGCTGTGCGCAGGTCCGGGCCGAGAGTGGATGTGTCGAGGTCGATGGCGACGCCGCTCGCCTCGGCGACCCGGCGGGCGTCGAGGGCCAGACCGTCGCTGAGGTCGAGCATGGCCGTGGCGCCCGCCTCTGCGGCGAGCGGGCCGTCGGCGATCGGGGGACGCGGGCGCAGCTGTGCGCGGACGAGTTCCGGATGCTCGGCGACGACGGCGGCGAAGCGTTCCGCGTCCGGCTCGCCCGCCGCATCCACCGCCCGGCCGAACAGCAGGCCGAGCCCGGCCGCCGCGGCCCCGAGCGGCCCGGACACCGCCACGACATCGCCCGGGCGCGCGCCGCTGCGCAGCACGGGCGCGCGGCCCTCCAGATCGCCGAACGCCGTCACGGCGAAGGTCAGCGTGGCCGACACGGACAGGTCGCCGCCGACGACGCCGCAGCCCGGCTGCAGGGCCTCGCAGGCCAGCCGGAAGCCGTCGGCGACCGCCTCCAGCCACGCCACCGGCGTCTCGGGCGGCGCGGCGATCGCCACCACGAGCGCCGTCGGGACGGCGCCCATGGCGGCCACGTCGGAGAGGTTCGTCACCGCGGCCTTCCAGCCGAGGTCCTCCGGGCCCGACCAGGCGAGCCGGAAGTCCGGGCCGTGCACCATCATGTCCGTCGTCACCACGAACCGGCCGTCGGGCGCCGCCAGGACCGCGGCATCGTCCCCGGGGCCGACCAGGGTCGCGCGCGACTCCGGGAGCCGGGGGAAGATGCGCCGCAGCGCCTCCCGCTCCGACGCCTCGCCGATGGTGAGGCCGGACCCGTCGCTCCCAGAGATTCCCATGTACTGAAACGGTAGCCTGAATCCGATGAAGTCCCGTCGCGCCCTCCCGGTCGTCCTGCTCGCCTCCGCCGCCGTCCTGCTCGCGGGGTGCGCCCCGACCGTGTCCCTCGACCCGGCCGCGAACGCCAACGCCCCCGGCTGCGCCGAGATCAGCGTGCGCCTGCCCGACTCGGTCGCCGACAAGGCGAAGCGGGAGACGGACGCGCAGGCGACGGGCGCGTGGGGCGACCCGGCCGTGGTCATCCTGCGCTGCGGGGTGCCGCCGATCGGCCCGACAACGAAACCGTGCGTCAACGTGAACGGGGTCGACTGGGTGCTGATGACCGACCCGGCGGCCAAGACGATCGTCTACCAGACCTTCGGTCGGACGCCGGCGACCGAGGTCATCATCGACCACGTCTCCGGGGTCTCCGACTCCTCGGTGCTGCCGGAGTTCGCCAGCGCGGTGTCGACCGTGAAGCAGACGCAGAAGTGCCTCTCGACGCTCGACACCGACCCGACGGCCGCACCCACTCCGACGCCGAGCCCCTGACCGCCGAGCCCCTGACCGCCCAGTGGTGACATCTTGTCGCCACTCGGCCACGGGTGGCGACAAGATGTCACCACTCAGCGCGAGTCAGGCGGCGGCGCGCGCCAGGGCGACCTGGATGAGCTCGTCGATCAGCGCGGGATACGGGAGGCCGCTCTCCTGCCAGCAGCGCGGGAACATCGAGATCGGCGTGAAGCCGGGCATCGTGTTGATCTCGTTGATGACGAACCCGTGGTCGGTCAGGAAGAAGTCGACCCTGGCGAGACCCTCGCCCCCGATCGCGTCGAAGCCGCGGATCGCCAGGTCGGCCATCTCGGCCAGCTGCGCCTCGGAGAGGTCGGCCGGGCAGACCAGGTCGATGCCCGGCGCGTCGAGGTACTTCGCCGCGAAGTCGTAGAAGTCGCGGCCGCTGACCACGATCTCCCCCGCGACGGACGCCCGAGCGGGCTCGCCCGGCCGGCCGCCGAGCACGGCGATCTCGACCTCGCGGCCGGTCACCATCGACTCGATGAGCACGCGGTCGTCCTCTGCCAAGGCGGTCTCCATCGCGGCGCCGAGCTCCGACCAGTCCTTCACCTTGGTGACGCCGACGCTCGATCCGGCCCGGGCGGGCTTCACGAAGGCGGGGAGCCCGAGGTCGGCGGCGGCGGTGCGGACCGCGTCCGCATCCTGCCGCCACTCGTACGCCGTCACCGTGCGCCACGGCGCGACCGGGATGCCCGCCTGCTGCAGCACGGTCTTCGTGAAGTGCTTGTCCATGCCGAGCGCGCTCGCCAGCACGCCGCTTCCGACGTACGGGAGGCCGACGAGCTCGAGCAGGCCCTGCAGGGTGCCGTCCTCGCCCCAGGGGCCGTGCAGGATCGGGAACACGATGTCGACCTCGCCGAGCGACCGGCGGCCGCCGTCGGCGTCCACGACGGTCAGCTCGCGCGTGGCGACGCTGTCCGGCCACAGCACGCGCGTGCCGTTGTCCTCGACCTCCGGGAGGTGCTCGGCGTCCAGCGCGAAGCGTGCCGCGTCGTCCGGCTGCAGTGTGAACGCGCCGTCGTGCGCGATCCCGATCGGGATGACGTCGTACCGGTCGCGGTCGATCGCCTCAAGGACGCCGGCCGCCGTCGCGCAGCTGATCGAATGCTCGCTTGAGCGACCCCCAAACAGAAGTGCGACCGTGACCTTGTCCGTCATCCGTTGTCCTTTCGCCCTGCGGCTCGTCCGAATCCGTCGTGAGATGCGGAGCGATGTCTTTCGGATCGAGCGTACCGGCGAGCACCTGGCTCACCTGACGGACGATCGGCATGTCCACCCCACGTGCCTCGGCGAGGCTCAGGATGGGCGCGACGGAGGCGAGACCCTCCGCCGTCTGGTTCATCTGCTTCACCACGTCGTGGAAGCCGTAGCCCTGGCCGAGCAGGCGCCCGGCGGTGTTGTTGCGGCTGAGCGAGGACTCGCAGGTGGCGATGAGGTCGCCGAGCCCGGCCAGCCCGGACAGCGTCTCGGCCTGCGCGCCGTACGCCACCGCGAAGTCGGTCATCTCGACCAGCCCGCGAGTGATGATCGAGGCCTTCGTGTTCTCGCCGTAGCCGACGCCGTCGACGATGCCGATCGCGACGGCGATGAGGTTCTTCAGGACGCCGCCGAACTCGGTGCCGATGACGTCGGTGTTGACGAAGCTCCGGAAGTAGCGGTTCGTCGCCGAGATCGCGACCGCCTGTGCGGTCTCCAGGCTCGCCGACGAGACGACGGCGGCGGTCGGCTGCTCCCGGGCGATCTCGAGCGCGAGGTTGGGCCCGGAGGCGACGGCGATGCGCTCCTGCTCGATCGGGAGGCCCTGGGCGATCACCTCGCTCATCCGCAGGCCGGTGCCCTTCTCGACGCCCTTCATGAGGCTGACGACGATCGTCTCCGGCCCGAGGAACGGGATCATCGCCTCCAGGTTCGAGCGGAGGGTCTGGCTCGGGATCGACACGAACACCTGCTCCGCGTCCCGCATCGCCTCACCGAGCCGGGAGGTCGCGCGCAGGTTGCGCGGGAGGTTGATGCCCTCCAGGTAGTCGCTGTTGCGCTTGACCTCGTTGATCTCGCGCGCCAGCTCCGGGCGCCGCGCCCACAGGACGACGTCGGAGCCGCCGTCGGCGAGGATCTTCGCGAACGTCGTGCCCCAGCTGCCCGCGCCGAGCACGGCGATCCGGCGGGGACGCGGGACGGGAGCCTTCACTGCCTTAGCCATCGAAGCGTCCGGTCTCCTTCTGGTTGTGCTGCGTCGGGTCCCACCGCTCGGCGGGGGCCTTCTCGCCGCGCAGGTCCTCGAGCAGGCGCGTGATCGCGTCCATGATCACCGCCGTCGCCTCCGTGAGGGTCGCGTTGTCGAGCGGGCGGTCCCGGAACGCCGACAGGTCGACCGGGTCGCCGACCTTCACGTCGATGGTCTTCCGCGGGAACCAGCTGATCTTCTTGGAGTAGCGGGCCATGACCTGCTGCGTGCCCCAGTGGGCGATCGGGATGACGGGGAGCCCGTTCTCCAGGGCCATGCGGGCGGCGCCGGTCTTGCCGCGCATCGGCCACATGTCGGGGTCGCGGGTCAGCGAGCCCTCCGGGTAGATGATGACGATGCGGCCCTCTTCTGCGATCTTGCGCGCCGCGTCGAGGGGCGCTGCTCCGCGGGCGCTGCCGCCGCGGGAGACGGGCACCTGACCGGACCGGCGAAGGAACCAGCCGAGGACCGGGACAGAGAACAGGCTCTCCTTGGCGAGGAACCGTGGCAGCCGGCCGAGCTTCCAGGAGACCATCCCCATCATGACGGGGTCGATCTCGCTGTAGTGGTTGGGCGTCAGGATGAAGGCGCCGGTGCGCGGGAGCTTGCCGGCGTCCACCACCCGGAACCGGGCGAGCAGGGACCCGATCGGGATCACGAGGGCCGCCAGCACCCAGAACACCGACGGACGGCTCTTCTCGGATCGCTGCTTCTTCACGGGCGAGGTCGAATCGGGCACCGTCCCATTATCCGCGACCCGGGATGGTGCACGGCGCATACGCGCGGGGTCACGCCGACCGGCCGACCACGGAGACCGGCCGCAGGTCGAGCCCGGGGATGCCGTCGAAGTCGGACGGGTTGCACGTGTACAGCGGGAGGTCGCGTGAGATCGCCGTCGCCGCGATGAGGGCGTCGAACGCGCGCGCAGACGGCTTCCGCCCCGCCTCGCGCAGCGACTGGGCGACCCGGCCGAAGGCGCGGGCGGCCGCCGAATCGAACGGGATCGGGTCGAAGTCGGCCTCGGCCAGCTGGAGGTGCGCCTGACGCGCCGCCTGCTCCTCGGCCGAGCGCGCGACCAGAGGGCCGACCGTCAATTCAGCCATGGTGACCGCGCTGATCGACGGGATGTCGGGCAGCTGGGCCGGATCGGCGACCCGGCCCAGCAGGATCAGCGTCGACGTGTCGAGCAGGCCGGGCCGCATCACCATGACGGGTCGACGATCTCGTCGATGTCGGCGCGCAGCGCGTGCGGGTCGACGGCCGGGATCGCACGCCGCGCCTCGAGCAGCACGGACAGGGCGCGCCCGGGGGGCGACAGTGGCGACAGCTCGGCCACCGCCGCCCCATCACGCGTGATGGTCAGGTGTTCTCCGCGGGCCACCCTGTCGAGGATGTCGCCGCCGTGGTTGCGTAGATCTCTCACGCTGACAGTCTCCATGAAGGGACTGTATCACGGGTGAGACACCGGTGGATCTGTGGATAAGTCGGGTTCAGCTCTCGAGGACGAAGTCGGCACCGAGCAGCTGCAGCTTGGTGATGAAGTTCTCGTAGCCGCGGCTGATGATGCCCACGTTGCTCACGGTCGAACGGCCCTCGGCGGTCAGCGCCGCGATGAGGTGGCTGAAGCCGCCGCGCAGGTCCGGGACCTCGATGTCGGCGCCCTTCAGCTCGGTCGGGCCCATGATGACCGCCGAATGGTTGAAGTTGCGCTGGCCGAAGCGGCACGGGTGGCCGCCGAGGCACTCCTTGTGCACCTGGATCTTCGCGCCCATGTCGTTGAGCGCCTCCGTGAAGCCGAAACGCTGCTCGTAGACCGTCTCATGCACGATCGACACTCCCTCGGCCTTGGCGAGGGCGACGACGAGCGGCTGCTGCCAGTCGGTCATGAAGCCGGGGTGCACGTCGGTCTCGATGATGACCGGCTTGAGGGGGCCGCCCGGGTGGTAGAACCGGATGCCGTCGTCGTGGATCTCGAACGCGCCGCCGACCTTGCGGAAGACGTTGAGGAAGGTCAGCATCTCGGGCTGGCGTGCGCCGCCGACGTAGATGTCGCCGCCGGTCGCGAGCGCGGCAGCGGCCCAGCTCGCGGCCTCGTTGCGGTCGAACAGCGCGGTGTGGCTGTAGCCGACCAGCTTGTCGACACCCTCGATGCGGATCACGCGGTCGGTGTCGACCGAGATGATCGCGCCCATCTTCTGGAGCACGTTGATGAGATCCATGATCTCCGGCTCGATGGCCGCACCCTTGAGCTCGGTGATGCCCTCGGCTCGCACGGCGGTGAGGAGCACCTGCTCGGTGGCTCCGACGCTCGGGTACGGCAGCTCCAGCTTGGCGCCCTTGAGGCGGCTCGGGGCCGTGATGCGGATGCCGCTCGGCAGCTTGTCGACGACGGCGCCGAACTTGCGCAGCACCTCGAGGTGGTAGTCGATCGGGCGGTCGCCGATGCGGCAGCCGCCGAGGTCGGGGATGAAGGCCTCGCCCAGCCGGTGCAGCAGCGGCCCGCAGAACAGGATCGGGATGCGGCTCGAGCCCGCATGCGCGTCGATGTCGGCCATGTGGGCCGACTCGACCGCGCTCGGGTCGAGGAGCAGCTCGCCTTCCTCCGCGCCGTCGGTCACCTTGACGCCGTGCACCTCCAGGAGCCCGCGCACCACGCGGACGTCGGAGATGTCCGGCACGTTCCGGAGGACGCTCGGGCTCTCACCGAGGATGGCCGCGACCATGGCCTTGGTGACGAAGTTCTTGGCGCCGCGGACCTCGATGCGGCCCTGGAGCGGGCGGCCGCCGTTGATCGTGATGCGGTCGCCCTTGAGGCCCACGCGGGCTCCTGCTGCCTGTGCGTCCTGAAGAAGTGAGTTCAAAGTTTCACCGGGAGGGTCGTGGGCCGCCAGCTCGCGCGGCCCGATTCGTATTCTGAGATGCGCGCCTCATCGCGCAGGGTCAGGGCGATGTCGTCCAGCCCTTCGAGCAAACGCCAGCGAGTGTAGTCGTCGATGTCGAAAGACACCTGGACCTCACCGACGGTCGCAGTCTTGGCAACCAGATCGACGGTCGCCGCTATTCCCGGCTGCGCCTCGATCGCCTCCCAGAGCCGCTCGGCGTCCTCCTCGGAGACGACGCCCGTCAGCAGCCCCTGCTTGCCCGAGTTCCCTCGGAAGATGTCGGCGAACCGGGGGCTCAGCACCACCCGGAAACCGTAGTCGCGGAGCGCCCAGACGGCATGTTCGCGTGACGAACCCGTGCCGAAATCGGGGCCCGCGACCAGCACGGTCGCCCCCTGGTACTCGGGACGGTTGAGGATGAAGTCGGGGTCCTGGCGCCACGCGTGGAACAGCGCGTCGTCGAAGCCCGTCTTGGTGACGCGCTTGAGGAACACCGCCGGGATGATCTGGTCGGTGTCCACGTTGGAGCGGCGGAACGGCACGGCCGTCCCCGTCACGGTCTCGAACTTCTCCATCAGGCGCCCACCTTCTCCCCGATCCGGGTGTCCGTGCCGCCATCGCGCGGCGTGTCGTCGCCTTCGTGCTCCAGGTCCCACGGGCTGGACAGCGTTCCGCGGATCGCGGTCGCGGCCGCCACGAGTGGAGAGACCAGGTGCGTCCGGCCGCCCTTGCCCTGGCGTCCCTCGAAGTTGCGGTTCGAGGTGGAGGCGCAGCGCTCCCCCGGCGCCAGCTGGTCCGGGTTCATTCCGAGGCACATCGAGCAGCCGGCGAAGCGCCACTCGGCGCCGAACTCCTCGACGATCTTGTCGATGCCCTCCGCCTCGGCCTCGATGCGCACGCGCGCCGAGCCGGGGACGACCATGACGCGGACGCCGTCCGCCTTCTTGCGCCCCTTGATGATGGAGGCGAAGGCGCGGAGGTCCTCGATGCGGCTGTTCGTGCACGACCCCATGAACACGGCGTCTACAGGGATGCTCTTCATCGGAGTGCCCGGCGCGAGGTCCATGTACTCCAGCGCCCGCTCTGCGGCGGCCCGCTGGTTGGGGTCGGCGATGGCGGCGGGGTCGGGAACGGGCTGGCTCAGCGAGACGCCCTGGCCCGGGTTGGTGCCCCAGGTGACGAACGGCTCGATGTCGGCCGCGTCGAGGTACACCTCGGCGTCGAACACCGCGTCGTCGTCGGTCTGGAGGGTCTTCCAGTAGGCGACGGCCTCATCCCAGTCGGCGCCCTCCGGCGCGTGCGGGCGGCCCTTCAGGTAGGCGAAGGTGGTCTCGTCCGGTGCGACCATGCCGGCGCGGGCGCCCGCCTCGATCGACATGTTGCAGATCGTCATCCGGCCCTCCATGGAGAGCGAGCGGATGGCGCTGCCGCGGTACTCGAGGACGTAGCCCTGCCCGCCGCCCGTGCCGATCTTGGCGATCACGGCGAGGATGATGTCCTTCGCGGTCACGCCGGGCCGCAGCTCGCCCTCGACGGTGATCGCCATCGTCTTGAACGGCTTGAGCGGCAGCGTCTGGGTGGCGAGCACGTGCTCCACCTCGCTGGTGCCGATGCCGAACGCCATCGCGCCGAAGGCGCCGTGCGTGGAGGTGTGCGAGTCGCCGCAGACGACGGTGATGCCCGGCATGGTGAGGCCGAGCTGCGGGCCGACGACGTGGACGATGCCCTGCTCGACGTCGCCGAGGGAGTGCAGGCGGATGCCGAACTCCTCCGCGTTCCGCCGGAGCGTCTCGATCTGCGTGCGGCTGGTCAGATCGGCGATCGGCTTGTCGATGCCGATCGTCGGCGTGTTGTGGTCCTCCGTCGCGATCGTCAGATCGGGTCGGCGGACCGGACGGCCGGCCATGCGCAGGCCGTCGAAGGCCTGGGGGCTGGTCACCTCGTGCACCAGGTGCAGGTCGATGTAGATGAGGTCGGGCGAGCCGTCCTCGCCCTTGGCGACCAGGTGGTCGTTCCAGACCTTCTCGGCGAGGGTCAGCGGACCGGCCGGATTCTGGGAAATCGGGGTGCTCATTCTCTTACGAACTCCTTAGCGTGTGAACGGATCAGCCGTCGACGGACTCCGCGGCGAGGGTGGCCTGAGACTAGGACTCGCCGCGGCGGCTAAGGAGAAGAAGACCCGCGTACACGAAGGAAAGGGTATCACCCGGGCCCGGCGGCCCCGCGTCAGGAGAGCTCGACGTGGACGCGCAGGTCGCCCAGCCGGAGTTCGGAGCCGGCAGGGACCTCGGTCTCCACGCCCGGCTGCACCCGCTCGCCGCCGATCACGACACCGTTGGTGGAGTACAGGTCGGTCACCCGCAGCGCGTCGCCATCCGGGATCAGCACGGCGTGGGTCTTGGACACCGTCGAGGTCGGGTCTTCCAGCGCGATCGCGTCCGCATCGGCGGTGTGGGTGGACGGGGACGGATTCCGGCCCAGCAGCACCGGCCGGGTGACCGGGACGCCGCGCCCGCCGGGGAGCAGCAGTCGCCAGACCGGCCGGTACGGTGCGGCGGGACCCGCCGGCCCTGCGGGCGGCGTGAACGTGGGAAGGGGACGCACCGGCGCGGGCGCGTGCTCCCCCGAGCCGGCGTCCGCCGGCGGCCGGGAGGGGATGAGTCCGGGCGGCGGGACGATGAATCCGCTGTCGTCCATGCCGCCCACTATACGGACGCGGGTGACGGGACGCCGCTACCGGCGGGCGCGCCGGTAGCGGAACGCCGCCAGCCGGGCACGGAGCGGGCCCGCGGCCTTCGTCGCCTCGGCGAGGGTCTCGTCGGCGGTGCTCCAGGCGTGGGCGATCCGCTCCTCGGTGACCACGCTCCCGTCGAAGACGGCCGCGTCGACATGCCGGGCGAGGTCATGGAGGGTGTCCCCTGGGGCCGGCAGGTTCTGAGCCGCCGACTGCTGCGCCAGGGCGGACGCCGTCTGCAGCCGGGTCGCCCGGTCCGGCGGCGCCAGGCCCAGCTCGGCGTACCCGTCCGTGAGCTCATCCCACGCCCCGGCCGCCCGGCGGTCCGGAGGGCCGGTCGTCTCGCGCCTCTTCCGCCGCCGCCGTTTCAGGGCGCCGATCAGGAGCAGGGGCACGAAGTAGGCGATGAGCGGGATGCCGACCACACCGAGCACGACCCACGCCCACGCCGGCAGCTGGAAGGCCGCGGTCTTGTCCTTCGGGTCGTTGTCCTTGGTCTTGACCGGGGTGAGCAGGTCGTCCGCGCGCGGATCGGCGGGCGGCGGCTGGCGCACCTGGGGCTGGGGCTCCAGCTTCGGCTTGGTGGTCTGGTTCTTCGGCGCGTCGGTCTTCGTGGGCGTCGGGAAGAACGGCACCCAGCCGACGCCCTCGAAGGCGACCTCGTCCCACGCGGTCACGTCGTCGCCGGTGACCGTCGTCGTGCTGCCGGTGACCTTCGGGGCGAAGCCCATCACGACCCGGGTCGGGTAGCCGAGGCGGCGGGCCATCAGGGCGAAGGCGCTGGCGTACTGCTCCTGGTCGCCGACCATCGGCGACTTGGACAGCAGGTCGGTCATCCGGTCGGCTCCCTGGCCGGCTCGGGAGGGCACGGGATCGGACGCCCGCCCGTGGCTCAGATAGCCGAGGGACTTCAGCGAGCGCTCGATGTTCCTCAGCTTCTGGATGGCGGTGTCCGCCGACCCGGCGTACTCCTCCGCCTTCGCCGACACGACATCCGGGACGTTCGTGACCGGCGGGAGCGTGAGCTTCGCCGGAGGGACCTTCGCGAGCGAGCGGTCGTTCGGCACCTTCTGCGCCGTCGCGCCGACCGTGTACGACAGGCCGTCGCGCACACCGCTGGTGACGGCCGCGGTTCCCGTGGCGGTGTTGACCCGGACCGTGCTCCGGGGGTCCTGGCCGTGGAAGGAGTCGAAGGTCAGCGTGCTGGTGTAGCCGAGGGTGGGCAGCCACACGTCCGAGTAGCCGAGGACGTCGATCGACGCGGTCGAGGTCCCACCAGCGGTGAACAGCGGAGGCCGCGGGATGGTGCTGCCGAGGAGCTCGAACGCGCCGGAGGCGTCCGTGTCCGTGCCCGGTGCCGCGACCGACCAGACGATGCCGTCGTAGCTGTCCATCGTGGCCAGCCGGACGACCTGGCCCTGCTTGAGGCCGGTGACGGCGAAGAGCTTGGTCTTCTGCAGGTCCTTCGTATACTTGCGGAACCCGGCGAGCGGGCTCGGATAGTCGAGCGGATCGAACGGCGGCGTGATCTCGTCGCGCACGACGAAGCGGGAGGCGGCGGGCGGCGCGAGCAGCGAGCCGGCCAGCGCGCCGACGACGACCGCGCCGAGGACGACGGCCGCGCCTCCCAGCAGTCGCCTCCGCCGCACGCCGGCGTCGGTCTCCACGCGATCGCGGGCGAACCGTCCCCGGCGCCAGGAGAGCCAGACGAGCGCGACGCCCGCGAACAGCACACCGCGAACGCCCGCGAAGAACGGATCGCGCGTGCCGAGCAGGATCGCCGCGAGCAGCAGTGCCGCGGGCCCCGCCAGCAGCACGGCGGCCCGGCCGGCGGAGCGGCGCCGCAGCCACGGCAGCCACCGGACCGCGAGCGTCACCGAGACGAGCGAGACCAGCCAGCCCGCGACGTAGGGGACGACGGCGACGTACGGGGGCGCCTCCAGCGGAGCCTGCAGGGTCACGGCATCCGACCAGCCGAACACCGCCCCCAGCACGAGTCCGGAGAGGCTGTCGAGCGTGGGGAGCACCCCGTAGAGCGCCTGCCCGGGGAGCGCGAGCGGCGTCCCGAGCAGGAAGTAGGCGGCGAGGGCGAGGACGACCGTGAGCGGCCAGGAGAGCCGGAACAGCCTGCCGAGCAGGGCGACTCCCCCGCCGACGACGATGCCGCCGACGGCCGCCGCGGCGAAGGCGTAGTGGCCGAACGCCGGTTCGAACCCGGCGACGGCGACGAGGCTCAGGGCGGTCAGCACGGCGACGTCGACCCACGTGGTGGCGCTCAGCCGGTCGAACAGCGGCGCGGCGGTGGCGGCGGCGCGGCGGCCGGTCCCCCCGGTCGCCCCCGTCGCGGCGGTCATCGCCCCGCCCGCTTCAGCAGGGCCGGCAGCTCCGGCAGAGCGGACACGGTCAGGAGCATGGACCGGCCGAGGCGGGTCAGCCGCGGCTCGGCCGCCTCGTCCACGCGGATGACGATGGTCTCGGTGTCGAGGCCCCAGAGCGCCGCCGCTCCGCGCAGCTCGGCCGGGTCGACCTGCGAGCCGACGACCGTGACGGCGAGGCTGGGCGCTGCGATCCGGAGGGTCGCCTGCCGCAGGAACTCGCGCAGGGTCGGGTTCGCGCCCTCCACCGGCTGGATGCGGCAGGAGTCGTCGAGCAGGGCCGTCGGAGTGGTGACGCGCATCGGGCCGCCCTGCCAGAGCGCGCGGATCTCGGTCTCCTCGCGGATCACCTGGCAGCCGACCGACGCCAGGACGGACACGCCGAGCTCGAACTCCTCGTCGGAGGCGAAGTGCGAGCGCTCCGCGTCGAACGCGAGCAGCAGCTGCGAGCGCCGGGTCTCCTGGTACTGCCGGACCATCAGCTGCCCGGTGCGTGCCGACGTGCGCCAGTGCACGTTCCGGATGTCGTCTCCCGGCTCGTAGGTGCGGAGCGCGTGGAACGCCAGGTCGCTGTCGGTGATGACCTTGGTGGTCTGGCCCTCGAGGTCGCGCACGAGGCCACGCGCCGTGGCGGCGAGCCGCGCCGTCTTGGGGTGCACGAACAGCTCGATCTGGTCGGTCCAGCGGTGGGTGCGGCGGAGCAGGCCGAGCTGGTCGCCGCGCACCGACAGCGCGGGCCCGGCGAGGATGAGGGCGCGCCGCGCGGTCGGCACCGCGAAGAGCTCCTCGGTCTCGGCGCCGGGGGCGAGCCGCGGGATGGTGAAGTCGGCCTGGCCGTCGCCGACCGGGAGCTCCATCCGGGTCGGGAGCACCGGCCGAGAGCCGCTGTTGGCGACCGTGAGGCGGCCGAGGGCCCGATCGCCGGCGACGACGCGCCGCGGGTTGAGCTCGATCCCGACCCGATAGGTGGAGCGGCCGAAGACGAAGCCGGCCGCGATCGCCAGCGCGGCGATCAGCGTCGCGGCGACGAAGGCGAACTCCGCCCAGCCGAGCCAGACGGCGAGCACCAGCGACACGACGGACGAGGCCAGCACGATCCAGCCCAGGGTGCTCACCACGCGGACGACGGGAGCGACGCGCGCGAGGACGGCCCGGCCGGCGGGCGCGACCCGCGCGCCGATGCGTCGGGACGCCCCCGCGACGGCACCGCCGACGAGACCGACGGCGATGCGCGCCTGGTCGCCGGCGGACACGCGCCTGCGCCGTCCGCGAGCGGGGCTGTCGGTGGTCATCGGGGATCCTGTCGGTCGGGTCGGCGGGAGGACGTAGCGGGCGGGCTCAGGCCGCGCGGTAGGCCGGCGGGTTCGCCGAGGCGACCGCCCGCTCCACGATGTCGGTGGCCGTCACGCCCGCGAACTCCGACTCCGGGTCCACGATCACGCGGTGGGCGAGCACCGGCTGGGCGAGGTCGCGCACGTCGTCCGGCGTGACGAAGGTGCGCCCGGCGGCGATGGCCCACGTCTTGGCCGCGCGGGCGAGCGCCAGTGCGCCGCGGATGCTCACGCCGAGCGCCGAATCCCTGTCGTCGCGCGTCGCCGTGACGATCTCGCTCAGGTATCCCATGACGCTCGCGTCGGTGTGCACCTCCGACGCCAGCTGCGCGAGCGTCGACACCGAGTCGGAGGCGATGATCGGCCGCACGGTCGACGCCCGCGACCGGTTGGACGAATCGAGCAGCAGGTCGACGGTGGTCGCGTGGTCCGGGTAGCCGAGCGAGGTCTTGATCAGGAAGCGGTCGAGCTGCGCCTCCGGCAGCGAGTAGGTGCCCGCCTGCTCCACCGGGTTCTGGGTGGCGATGACGACGAACGGCGTGCCCACCGGGTGCCCGACGCCGTCGACCGTGACCACGCCCTCCTCCATGACCTCGAGCAGGGCGGACTGCGTCTTCGGGCTGGCGCGGTTGATCTCGTCGGCAAGGACCACCGAGGCGAAGATCGGGCCGGGGTGGAACTCGAACCGCCCGCTCGACTGGTCGTAGATCGTCACGCCGGTGACGTCGGAGGGCAGCAGGTCGGGCGTGAACTGGATGCGCGACTGGGTGCCCTCGATGGTGTTGGCGAGCGCCTTGGCGAGCACGGTCTTGCCCGTACCCGGCACATCCTCGAGCAGGACGTGCCCGCCGGAGAGCATCGCGGTGATGACCAGGCGGATGCTGTGCTCCTTGCCCAGGATCGCCTTGTCCACGTTCGCCACCAGCTGCGAGAACGCCCCGGCGAACCAGTCCGCCTGCTCCTGTGTCACTGCCACTGCTGCTTCTCCCTCATCGTTACTTGGACCAGTCCTGCACGCTGCTCTGCACGCCGTTCACGACCACGTACGCGCCCGGGTACCCGCACCACGGATCGAGGTCGCTGTTCGGGTTGCCGCGGTAGTGGCCGTAGCCGTTCCCGTCGGTCGAGATCGACTTCGACGACAACGTCCCTCCATTGCAGTGCACCTGCATCGTGAAGGGCTTGTTCGCCGGGAAGTCGTGGAGAGTCACGTCGTACGTGTAGCTGTGGACCCATCCCGGCTTCAGGTCGCCCTTGTTCAGGTCGATCGAGGGCGACGGGGGCGGCGGGTCGTTCACCTGCACCGACCCGGAGCTCGCGGTCGGGCCCTGGTTGCCGCCCGGGTTGGTGGCGTACACGTCGAACGAGTACGTCCCCTTCCCCACGTTGCCCTGGCTCGCGCTGGTGCCGGTCGTCGTCTTCCACGCGCCGTTGTTGAGGCGGTAGTGATAGGTGGCCTTGCCGCCGCCCGTCCCGCTCGGGTCGGACAAGGCGTCCCAGCTCATCGTGATGGTGCTCGGTGCGTTGCCGCTGCTGCGGATGGTCGCTCCGCCCACCCGCGCCGGCGTGCCGTACGGGATGACGCTCTGGCTCGCCGCCGACGTCTCGGACCAGCCGTCCGCGTTGTGCGCGGCGACCGTGAACGAGTACGACTTGCCGTTCGTCAGCCCGGTGATCGTCACGGTCCCGATGCTCGACGTCGTGACATCGTTCGGGCCGCCGCTGACGCGGTACTGGTCGATGCGCTTGCCGTTGTCGGCAGGCGCCTTGATGGTGACCGTCGCCTGACCGTCCGTGGCCTTCGCGTTCGACGGAGCGCTCGGCTTCGACGGCACATCGTGGATGGTGACCTGCAGCTGGCCGACGGCCGCCGCCGTCCGCTTCGGGTCCTTCGTGGCGTCCTCCACGTGGTAGACGACGTTGACCGTCCCGATCGCGGCGCCGGAGGCGGCGCTCACGCTGATGGACGAGCCGGTGTGCGTGACCGTCACGCCCGACGGCGCGGTCTGCGCCCTGGCGTCGACGATCGTCAGCGGCTGGCCGGGGAACGGGTTGACCCACTGCGCGTCGCTGGAGGCGCCTTCCAGGGTGGCCGTGCTGCCGCGCTTGACCTCGTCCTTCTGGGGCGGGTTCTTCTGCGTCGCCACCGGACGGCTCGAGCTCACCACCTGCACGTTCACGGTGCCCTGGACGGTGTGCGTGCCGGAGCTGATGGTCACCGGGATCGCGGCCGACTCCCCCGCCTGGACGCCGAGCGGCGCCGACAGCGTGAGGGTCGAACCGCTCAGCGACGACTGGATCTTCGGGTTCGGCGAGGTGCCGCCCGAGTAGGTGAGAGCGTTCAGGATCGCCGGGTTGGGGTGGAAGCTCGACGCCCGCAGGTCGACGGTCAGGGCGGCCTCCCCGGGCTCGATCTTCTCGCTCGGGGAGGTGAACGTGGGCGCGACGTCCGACTGGTCGGGCTCGCCGACCGTGATCGGAAGCACCAGAGTGGTGACCCGGTCGGAGTCCTGGCCCGCGTCCCTGCCGTCGTTGACCTTGAACGTGATCGCGGCCGGCCCCCGGTAGCCCTTCGCGGCGGTGAAGGTGAGCGTCTGGTCGTCGCCGTAGGGCGACGCGCCCGAGCTGTTGGTCGCGCTGACGCCGGAGGCTCCGGTGAGCTTCACGCCGCGTCCGGACGGGACGGTCAGGATGTCGGACAGCTTCCAGCTCTTGGAGCCGTCCGCCTGCACGATCTGCTGCGGCAGCCCGTCCTTGATCCGCGGCGGGGCGGTCGCGTCGCCCTTCGGCGGGACCACGATGAACGCGGTCCCGGTGAGGCCGGTCACGCTGTCGGTGAGCCGGTAGGCGATGGCGACCCGGCGCTCCCCCGGCTTCACGGTGACCGTGCCGTCCTGGCCGACGTCGGCGAGCGACGCGTTCGGGCCCGTGACGTCGACCTTCAGGTCGTCGGCGAGGCCGGACGGGTTGGTGGCGCCCTGGAGCGCGTTCACCTTCACCGCGGTCCTGTTCGCGACCTCGTCCGGCTCGAGCACGTGGTCGATCGCGGTCGGCGGCACATCCTTGGCATTCGGCGTCACGGTCACCTGGATGAAGGCGCTGGCGACACCGCCCTGCCCGTTCGTGATCTGGTAGCGCACCACGAACGAGCCCTCGGTCTTCGGCGCCGTGACGAGCACGATCTTGCCGTGGACGGAGGCCTTCAGCCCGTCGTCCACCTGGAGGAGCTTGCGCTGCAGCGCGATCGCGTACCCGTTCGGGTCGGAGTCGTTGTCGAGCACCGGCACGGCGATGGTCCGCCCCGGTTTCACCTGCACCGGATCGTTGACGGCGATCGGCGGCCGCACCTGGCCCGGGCGCGGGATGACGGCGATCGACACCGTGCCGGTCGCGGCCTTCCCGTAGGTGTCCTTCACCTGGTACGTGAAGGTGTCGGTGCCGGCCGAGTCGGGGTACGCCTCGTAGGTGAAGGACCGGCTGGTCGAGTCGGAGATCCGCCCGAGCGTCGGCTGGGTGGCGAGGCCCGACAGGGTGACCGAGTCGCCGTCCGGGTCGATGCCGTCGAGCGGCACTTCCACGGGGACCGACGATCCGGCGAAGGCCCTGACCGTCAGGGGCTGCGGCTGCGGCGCACGATCGGAGCCCTTGTCGGGCGCTCCGACGACGAAGGTCACGGTCGCCTGGGCCTTCTGCCCGTACTTGTCGGTGATGCCGTAGACGACGTTGTACTGGCCCGGCGCGCTCGGCGCCTGGTAGCGGACCGTCTCGCCGCTGACGAACGCGGTCGCGCCGTCGCCGGCCGCGCTCGTGTCTCGGAGCTGCGGGTCCAGCGTGAAGGGCGCGTTGTCGGGCGAGTAGTCGTTGGCCAGCACGCTGACGGTCGCCACATCGCCCGCTCGCACCGGAACCTGGTCGTCGACCGCGATCGGCGGCTGGTGCTGCACGAGCGGCGGGACGGGGACGACGGTGATGCCCGCCGTCGCCTCCGCGATGCCGTCGGACACCACGTAGCTGAGCTGCACCTGCTGGGTAAGGACGGTCGGCGCGGTGATCTTCACGACCGCGTTGTCGAGCACCTCCACATTGAGGTCCTCTGCGCCCTTCCCGACCGTGACCGAGCGCACCGCGAGCACCCGGCCCGACGGCGACACATCGTTGTCGAGCACGGCGACCGAGGTCGGCTCGCCCGGCCGCACGTACGCCTTGTCGGTCACCGCGATCGGCGGAGCGTCGCTCGCGCCCTGCGCCGCGATGTCGACGCGGGCGAGGCCGGTCGTCGTCTTCGGGCCGGCTCCGAGCGTGTACGCGATGTAGTACGCCCCCGGGGAGTTGCTCTTGACGGTGATGGTGGCGCGCGTCGCATCCGCGGCGACCTGCGCGCCCCCGCTCCCGCCGTCGAGGTTCGCGCCGACCAGGGTCAGCGGCTCGCCCGAAGGAGACTGGTCGTTGTCGAGCGGGTGCAGCACCACCGGGCGGCCCGTGAAGCCGTCGCCGAAGTCGGTGACCGCGACCGGGTCGAGCGTTCCGGCGGGCTTCACGGTCACGATGAGGGTGCCGGTGGTCGAGGCGCGGCCGTCCGAGACGGTGACCCGCACCTCCTTCGAGCCGGCCTGGCCGGTCTTGCTGGTGAAGGTGACGTCGCCGTTCGGCTTGAACCGCACGTCGTCCTCGGTCGTCGCGGTCGCGGCGACCAGGCTCAGGTCGTCGCCGTCGGGGTCGGCCCAGTCGTTCAGCACGTTGTAGGTGACCGACTGCCCGACCTCGGTCTGGGCCGTGCTCGACCGGGTGGAGGCGGGGGCCGTGTTCTCCTGCGGCTGCTTCAGCGTCGCATCCACCTGGGCGGAGGCGGTGCCCCCGCGGCCGTCCTCCACCGAGTACCGGAAGGTGATCGTGCCGGAGAGGCCCTCCTTCGGAGTGAACTGCAGCGCACGGCCGCCCTCGACCGGCTGCAGCACGCCCTGATCCGCGGGGATCGCCGACACATCGGAGATGGTGAGCACGTCGCCGTCGGGGTCGGTGTCGTTCGACAGCACGTGCAGCACCGTGGAGCGGCCGGGACGGACGCCGTAGCTGTCGTTCACCGCGATCGGCGGCCGGTTCACCGGCGTGCGCTGCGCGAGCGTGTCCGCGAACGACTGCACGACCGGCTTCTCCTCGCCGGTGTCGCCCTGGACGGTCGTGTCGTTGGGCTTCAGCTGCGCCCAGTTTTGCACCAGCCGCATGTTCGACGAGACGACCCAGGCGTTGCCGTCGCGCAGGTTGTTGAGCGCGATGACGTCGTGGTTGACGCGGAACTCGAGGTCGTCGCCCTTCACCGGCTGGTCGATGTCGAGGGCGACCGGCTTCTTGCCGTCGCAGGCGTAGAGGTAGCGGGCGGAGCCGGACCAGGCGCCGTAGGAGCACGAGCCGAGGCGCACCGGCGCCGAGACCGAGCGGGTGCTTCCGTCGGACGTCGCGCCGGCCGGGGTGGAGGTGACGGTCCCGCCGCCGAGCGGCACGCTCAGCAGGCTGCTCGCCGTCGCCACGAGCGCAGCGCCGTCGTCCTGGCCGGGCTGCTGGAGCCTGATCCCCTTCGCCGGCAGATCGATCGCCTTCCCGTCGCCGGCCAGCAGGCGGTTGCGCTGCGTGTCGAGCACGACCGGCTGGTCGCCGACCGCGCTCACCTGGAAGGCCCCGGGCACCGGGAAGTCGCGCGTCTGCGGCGTCGCGCCCGGACGCTCGACCGTGACGAGGCGCTTGCCCTTCGGCGCGACCGCGAACGTCATCCCGGATTTCGCCACCGCCAGCTTCGCGCCCTGGCCGAGCTTGGCGACCGGCTTCGTCTTGGAGCGGTCGAAATCGAGCCGGCCGGAGGCGTCGAGCACCCACAGGGAGCCGTCCGGCGAGAGCACCGAGAGCGTGTTGCCGCCGTAGCCGACCTGGGAGTCCTGCGGCACCTGGATGCGGCCGCCGAGCGACACGAACGCCGGGTCGATCTTGTCGACCGTCCCGTGCGGGAGGTCGGTCAGGAAGTACGAGGAGCCGTCCTGCAGCACATCGAGGTCGGAGCTCGCGCCGGTCACCGCGGCATCCAGCTCATCGATCTGGTGGTTGAGACGGCCGCCGAGGAGCTTCTCGCCGTTGGTGACCCAGACGTCGCGGGTGTCGAGGTCGACCGCGTTGACGGGGAAGCCCTTGTGGAGCACCGCGATGGTCAGGGGGACGCCGGCGACGATCGCGAGTGCGGTGATCATCGCGACCGTCTTGCGTTCGCGGAACCACGTACTCATCGAAACCAAAATCCTGATATCCCCCGGGCCGGAAACGCGTCAACGCTAACACGACCCCCCGGCGGGGGTGGAATGGGGAGCACTCCCCATTCCCCGCCGGGCCACGCGCCACCGCGTCAGTCGTCCGCCCCACCATCGACTGGATCCGGGGTCTGGTCAAGGCGCGCAGCCACCCCCTCAAGGAGGGGCAGGTCCTCGACGCCGACCAGACGCGTGGTCACCGCGTACTCCACCAGCCGTGCCCGGCGGTTCGTCGCGAGCTTCCCCCGGCCGCCGCGCAGCCCGGCGACGCCGAGCTTGTCGAGCTTGTCGCAGACGTTGTCGAGCTTGCGGTTGAAGGTGGTCATGCTCCACCCCAGCCGCTCCGCGGCCTCCGCCGACGTCGGGATCGTGCCGCGCCCCGGCACCGCCTGGGTCAGCACGCCCTCCGCCAGCGCGACGATGAGCTGCCGCTGGCTGGTGGTGAGCGTGACCGGGAGCACCGTCGTCGAGCCGCCGGACGAGTCCACCTTGACGGTGGTGTCGAAGTAGTCCTCGTCGCTGGCGATGGTGAAGTCGTAGGTCGTCGCGCCCGCGCTGAACATGACGTGCATGGTCTGGAAGACGATCGGCAGCTTGGCGCCGGGAGCGAGCCAGGCCTGCATGGTCCCGGTCGCATCGGTCACGGTGGCGGTCAGGAGGGTGCCGACGTTGCTCAGCCACCACATCCCGAAGTCGCGGCTGACCGTGAGGAACCGGCGGTGCAGGTACGGGTTGTCGTCGATCGTCAGCTCGGCCTCGCGGCCGATGCCGAACTCGATATCGGGCTCCACCCGGTACAGCTCGCCGCAGTACTCCACGGTGAGCGGGGCCGCCGTGCCCTCGGTCGCGCCGGTCATGGGGCGCACGCCTTCAGCTGCTCGGACGTGCGGCCGGCCCGCACCGTCGCGACGTCGATGCACACCGGGGCGCCGGGGGCGATGCCCGTGACGGTGACCGTCGGCTGGTCGGTGACGGCCGGCCCGTTCGTCGTGCCCTCCTGCAGCCAGGTGAAGCGGTCGTCCTTGCGCGGGTCCTTCGTCTTCCAGGTGAAGGTGGCGCTCGTGCCGTCCGGCGCGCGGACGGCGGAGACCAGCACGGGAGGCGGCACGACGGTGACCGCGATGCCGCCGTCGCCGTCGCCTCCGCCGTTCCCGGCCTGCTGGGTGCCCGGGGTCTGGGCCGGTGCGAGGACACCGGCCAGGACGGCCGCACCGACGCCCAGCACGATGACGGCGGCGGCGCCTGCGCCGATCCAGCCGAGGAGGCGCCGGCGCGGGTCGCGGGCGGTCTCCGCGTCCGTCTCGGTCCCCTCGTCGTGCTCCTCGGCCGGCGCGGGACGCTGCCGGAGCAGGGTGTGCTCGGGGACGTCCGCTGCGGTGTCCGACGCCCGGGGCGTCACCGGCACCACGCCGCGGACGCGGGTCGGCTCCGGCGCGGGCGCGGACGGCGCGTCCGTCGCGTCGGGGACAGGAGCCGAGGGTGCGGGCGACGGCGGAGCCTCCGGGGCGGGCGCCTGGGCGCGGATGGTCGCCACGGACCGCGCGCGGGTCTCCTGCTCCCCGCCGCCGTCGGCCGCCGGCGCCGGGCGGGCGTCGCCGAGGCTCAGATTCGGGACGTCGATGCTGGTGGGCGCGAGGCCCAGCTCCAGCTCGACCCGCTGCAGGGCGCGGGCGAAGTCCACCGCCGACTGGTAGCGGTCCTCCCGCCGCGTCGCCATTCCCCGCCGCAGCGCCCCGGTGAGCGAGGCGGGCACGTCCGTGCGGTCGAGCGGGGTGATCATCCCGCGCTCGATGCGTCCCATCAGGTCGAGCGTGCCGTTGGAGCGGCCGGGGACCTCGAACGGCGTGCGCCCGGCGAGCAGCGTGTACACGGTCGCCGAGAGCGAGAAGATGTCGCTGCGCACATCCGGGTCGGGATCGTCGGAGAACATCTCCGGCGGCGACCACGGCACGCTCAGCCCGACGCTGCGGCTGCCGGAGGTTGCGGTGTCCGACGGCTCGCGGCGCAGCTCCGAGAGCGTCGTGGTGTGCACCGGGAGCTCCTCGAGCGCCGACGCGATGCCGAAGTCGGTGAGAGCGGGCCAGCCGAGCGCGTTCGTCAGCACGTTCGCCGGCTTGATGTCGCGGTGCAGGATGCCCGCGGCGTGGGCAGTGGCGACCGCGCTGGAGAGCCGCACTCCGGTGCGCAGCGCATCCTCCACGCCGATCCGCTCCCGCTTCAGGCGGTCGGCGAGCGACGGGCCGGAGCAGTACTCCATGACCAGGTACGGCCGGTCGTCGCCCGCCACCCCGGCGTGGAAGATCGTCACGATGTAGGGATGCGCGGAGAGCCGGGCCATCACGTTCGCCTCGGCGACGAACCGGGCGCGGGCGGTCTCGTCCACGCCGTCCGTCAGCAGCACCTTCACGGCGACGCTGCGCCGGGGCAGGTCCTGCTCGTAGAGGAAGACGTCGGAGAACCCGCCCGACCCGAGCAGGCGGATGAAGTGGAAGCCGCCGAGCTCGGGCGGCTGCGAGGCCATGCGCCTCATCCGGCTGCCTCGACGGTCAGCGTCGCGCCGCTCCCCAGGTCGATGACGGTGCCGAGCACCACGGTGGTCGGCTCGCCGCTGCGCAGCTTCTGCGGAGACTTGCCGGGCAGGACGATCATCGTGCCGTTGCGCGAGTGCAGGTCGGTGACGACCACGCTGTCGCCTTCGACGGCGACGGCCACATGCGATCGGGAGATGTCGTCCTCGGCGCTCGTCAGCGTGACCGGCCGGGCCCCGCGCAGCGACGGGACGGCCGTCACGCTCGGGGCGCGGCCGACGACGACCGGGGCGGACAGCGGCTCCCGCCGGCCGTCGGAGAGCAGGACCGAGAAGGCCTGCGGCGCCGGGACCGGCGCGACGTCGGGCTCGTCGGCTGCCGCGAACGCGGGACGCTCCGGGAGGTCGCCGCTCATCACGGTCAGGCCGTCGTGATCGCCGGCGAGGCGATTCGCAGCGGACGGGAACGAGTCGGTGATGAAGCCGGGGAGGTCGATCCGCGCCGGAGACGCCGCGTCCTCATCCGCGTCCGCCTCGGCGGGGCGGACCGCGGCCTCCTCGACGCTGCGGACCATGGTCGCGCCGAACAGGTGGTCGTACCCGGCCGGCTCCTCCTCTGCGCCCGGCGCGGCGCCCGCGGCGTCCGGGACATCCGCGATGGTGGCCTCCGGGATCCGCGTGTGCGGGTCGGGTTCGGCGGGAGCCTCCGGCTCCGGAAGGGGCGCGTCCGCGAAGGGCTCGACGGCGGGACCCGCCACGATCTCGACGGGCTCAGGCTCGGGCGCGGCCACCCGCGCTGCGGCGGCTGGAACGGCCTCCACGGGGCCGGTGTCGCGCTCGCGCTTCGGCGGCGCGGCGACGGTCGCGCCCACGTCCTCCGCCAGGGCCGCCGGCGCCCAGCTCAGGCTCGCCGACCGCACCACGCCCTCGGTCAGCGGCAGCGTGGCCGCAGTGGGCGCCGGCCCGAGGGTGGCGGACTCGACCCCGGGCAGCTGCAGCTCCACCCAGGACGACACCCCGGAAGCCGCGACGACCCGCTCCCGGCCGCCCTCGGAGACCGAGGCCAGGCCCGTCCCGCGGACGGCGAGCAGAGCGGTCTCGGCAGAGACGTCGATCAAGGCGAAGGACGGCGTGCGGCTCAGTCCGTGCGCCACCAGGGCGTCCAGGGTCTCGGCGAAACCTGCGCGCACCGCCGGGAGGAGGTCGCGGAGCCGTGCGGCATCCGTCTCGGCCACCAGGAGCGCCCGCCCGCCGCCCGCGACGACCGCCCACTCCCCTGCTGCCGGCTGCTGAACCTCGAACACGGACGAACTTCTCCCTCGGCTGCGTCTGTCCGACCCGCCGCCGTCGCACCTCGATGGCGCCCACGATCCGGTCGGAGTCTCTTCCCCGCCGACGATTCAACCACGTCCTGCGCCGGGAGGTCGACGCGTGGGCCTGCGGTCAGCCGCGCGGGCGGGTGTCCTCGAGGTCGCGGCGGCCGTCGTCGTCCGCCCGTTCGCGGGTGTCGACAGGCGGGGCCGCATCCTCCCCGGTGGTGGACTCCAGCACGATCACGGTGATGTTGTCGTGGCCGCCCGCCTCGTTCGCGGCGTCCACCAGGGCCGACGCGGGGTCGGCGGGGCTCGTGGCCAGGATCTCCGCGATGCGGCGGTCGTCCAGCTCGCGGGTGAGCCCGTCGGAGCAGACCAAGAAGATCTGCCGCCCCTCCTCCGGGAGGAGCGTGCTGTCGGTGTCGACGAAGTCCTCGGCGCCGAGGGCCCGCGTGATGACGTTCCGCTCGGGGTGCACGGCGGCCTGCGCCTCCGAGATGAGGCCCGCGTCCACCAGCTCCTGCACGGCCGAGTGGTCGACGGTGAGCTGACGGAGCTCGCGGCCGTCCCAGGAGTAGACGCGCGAGTCGCCGACGTTGACGACCATCCACTGCTCCGCCGCGAGCTCGGGAACCCGCACGCGGACGACTCCGGTGAGGGTCGTGCCGGCGACCGCCGCCCCCGACTCGTCGGCGCCGGAGAGCGCACGGACCGCCGCGTTGGCCTCGTCGATGGCCCTGATGACCTCGTCCGGGGTCGGGCGCGAGCCGGCCTGCAGCGTGCGGGCCAGGCTCTCGACGGCCGTGCGGCTCGCCAGGTCGCCCCGGGCGTGCCCGCCCATGCCGTCGGCCACCACGAACACCGGATCCTGCGCGAGAGCGCTGTCCTCGTTGACGTGCCGGACCGCGCCCGTGTCGCTGCGCACCGTCACGCCGACGAGAGAGCTCATGTTCGGGGGTCCTCCTGCGTGCCGTCGGCGGCCGCGTTCTCGGCCTCGACCTCATCCGGGTCATCGCCGTGGATGGCCTCGGCGACGCTGGTTCCGCTCATGCGCAGCTTCACCAGACTTGCAATCGTAGCGACAAGCATGGCACCCACGATGACGGCCAGCGACGTCCAGGTGCTGATATCGGGCGCCCACTCGATGTGCTGGCCGCCGTTGATGAACGGCAGCTCGTTCTCGTGCATGGCGTGGAAGATCAGCTTCACGCCGATGAACGCGAGGATGAAGGCGATGCCGTACTTGAGGTACACCAGCTTGTCCAGCAGGTGGCCCAGCAGGAAGTAGAGCTGCCGAAGGCCCATCAGGGCGAAGACGTTCGCGGTGAACACGATGAACGGGCTCTGCGTGATGCCGAAGATGGCCGGGATCGAGTCGAGCGCGAACAGCAGGTCGGTCGTCCCGAGCGCGAGGAACACGATGATCAGCGGCGTGAACATGCGCCGGCCGTCCACCGTCGTGCGCAACCGGTTGCCCTCGTACTGGCCCGACACCTTCAGGTGCTTGCGGGCGAACCGGATGAACCAGGAGTCCTCCTCGCCCTCGTCGTCGTGGCTGCGGAAGGCCTGGTTGAACGCCGTCCACAGCAGGAACGCGCCGAACAGGTAGAAGATCGAGCTGAAGCTGGCGATCAGTCCGGCGCCGAGCAGGATGAAGACGCCGCGGAAGATCAGCGCGAGGATGATGCCCACCATGAGCACCTCCTGCTGGTACTTCCTGGGCACCTGGAACCTCGCCATGATGATGACGAAGACGAAGAGGTTGTCGATGCTGAGGCTGTACTCGGTCAGCCAGCCGGCGAGGAACTGCCCGGCGTGCTCCGCATCCCCGATCAGCAGCATCAGCAGGGCGAACAGCAGCGCCAGCGCGATGTAGAACGTGACCCACAGCGCCGACTCCTTCGGGCTCGGGATGTGCGGCCGCTTGAAGATGATCAGAAGATCGAAGGCGAGGATCAGCAGCAGGACGACGAACGAGCCGATCTCGAACCAGAGGGGCAAAGCGACGGTCACGGAGGAACCTTTCGAAGGGCAGGGGGAACCGGCCGAAAGTCTCTCCCGCACCTCGCGGTGCCCCTGCGCCCGGGACCTCGCCGTTGGGATCCGTGATGACGTGCGCAGCGCCGGCCGTGATGCGGTCACCCGCAGCCGGCCGTCCGGGATACTCCCCTTCGCTTCCCACATCCTAGTCGCCCGCGGCGGCGCGGCCGGGACGGGTCTCATCCACGGGACGCGACACGCCGTGAGCGGGCGCCCGCGAGCGGCGTGTTGCGTCCCCTGGATCGGCGCGGCGTAGGGTGCGGGGGTGGAACGGGACGGATTCGCGAGCTCGGTGATCGCGTCGGCGGGCTACGACGCGGACGTGCAGACGCTCGAGGTCGAGTTCGTCTCCGGGGAGGTCTACCGGTACCTGCTCGTCCCGCGGCGGGTGTGGCGCGAACTGCGCGCGGCGGACTCGGCCGGAGCCTACTTCTCGGCGGAGATCCGCGGCCGCTACCCCGAGGAGTGGATGCCGCGCGGCGGCACCGTCTGAGCCGGTCCGGGCAAGCGAGAAGAGGCAAGCGAGAAGCCCTCCCGGACAGGTGTCTGGGAGGGCTTCTCGTGGTGTTGTGACCCCAGCGGGATTTGAACCCGCGTTACCGCCGTGAGAGGGCGACGTCCTAGGCCGCTAGACGATGGGGCCGTCTGGCAACTAGAAGATCATGCCACAGATGGGGGTCGGGTGCCAAAACGAGCCGTGCGCCCCGGGCGCGTCGTGGGACCCCCGTCACACGAGCACCCGGAGGACGCCGGGAGCGACGGCGACGTCGATCGGGAGCGGGCCGATCCGCTCGCCGTCGGCGTACGCGACGATCCCCTCCGCATCCACCCGCACCGCGCTGACGGGCAGGATCGTGACCTCCGGGAGGCCGGTGTGCTCGCCGCGGAAGACCGACGGGAAGACCCGCAGGAATCTGAGCCGCGACATCCGCCCGACGATGAACAGGTCGAGCAGGCCGTCGGAGAGGTCCGCGTCGGGCACGATCCGCATCCCGCCGCCCAGGGAGCGGTTGTTGGCGACCGACACCAGCATGGCGTCCACCTCGATCAGCCGGCCGTCGGCGTGGATGCGGTAGCGGCGCGCCTTCAGCGTCGCCAGCTCGCGCAGCAGGGCGACGACGTAGCGGCTGCGCCCGCGGGGCCGGGTCATCCGGTTGGCCCGTTCGTTGACGATCGCGTCGAAGCCGGCCGACACCACGCAGCCGAACCAGGTGGTGAGCTCGCCGTGCCGGATGGTGCCCGCGTCGATGACGCGTGGCTCGCGCTGCAGGGCGGCGAGCAGGAGGTCGATGGCGGCCTCGGTGTCGCGGATCGGGATCCCGAGGCCGTCGGCGAGGTCGTTCCCGGTCCCGCTGGGGACGATGCCGAGCGGGGTGCCGGTGCCTGCGACCAGGTCGATCCCCAGGTTGGCCATGCCGTCGCCGCCCACCACCACCAGCGCGTCGGGCCGGTCCCCGTCGTCGCTCAGGGCGCGGGCGGTCTCACGCCGCAGCAGCTCGATGTTGGCCTCGTCCATGGCGATGACGTGGTGCCCCGCCTCCCGCAGCCGTTCGACGACCCGGGGGCCGACGTCGCGGCGGTGCCCGAACGACGCCATGGGGTTGACCGCGACGACGACGGTCCGCGCAGCAGCGGTCACAGCCACGATGATGGCATACCCGCCGCCCGCCGCTGGACTTCTCAGAGGCGGAGGCGGCGGAGCAGCTGGGCGTTGAGGGCCACGACGATCGTGGAGACCGACATCAGGACGGCGCCGAACGCCGGGGAGACCACGATGCCGAGGCCGATCGCGACGCCCGCGGCGAGGGGCAGCGCGATGACGTTGTAGCCGGTCGCCCAGCCGAGGTTCTGGAGCATCTTGCGGTAGGTGGCGCGCGACAGGGTGATGACGGCCGCGACCCCGCGCGGATCGCTGGAGGCGAGGACGACGCCGGCGGACTCGATCGCCACGTCGGTTCCCGCGCCGATGGCGATGCCGACGTCCGCCTGCGCGAGGGCCGGGGCGTCGTTCACCCCGTCTCCCACCATGGCGACCCGGGAGCCGTCCGCCTGCAGGTTCGACACCGTCGTGGACTTGTCGCCGGGCAGGACCTCGGCGAACACCTCGGCGATGCCCAGCTCCGCCGCGACGGCGTCGGCCACCGCACGCGAGTCGCCGGTCAGCATGGCGACCCGGACGCCACGGTCGCGCAGCGACCGGACGGCCTCCTTCGACTCCGGCCGGATGACGTCGGCGAGTGCGATCGCCCCGGCGACGGCGTCGCCGCGGACGACGTAGACCACCGTCTGGCCGGCTGCGGCCGCACGCTCGGCGGCGTCCCGGATGCGCGGCGGCGCGGTCAGCGACCGTTCCGTCAGCAGGCGCGGCGCGCCGACGACGACCGTCTCGCCCGCGACCTCGGCGGACGCCCCGCGCCCTCCGAGCGCCTCGAAGCCGGACACGGGCTGCACCACGAGTCCGCGCTCCCGGGCGGCGCGCACGATGGCCGCTCCGATCGGGTGCTCGGCCGGAGCCTCCACGGCGGCGGCGAGCGCCAGCACCGCGTCGTCGTCGCCGTCGGTCGCGGCGACGGCGGCGACGCCCTGGCGCCCCTCGGTGAGCGTGCCGGTCTTGTCGAACAGGACAACGTCGACCCGGCGGGCGTCCTCCATGGCGTGGCGGTCGCGGATGAGGAGGCCGTTGCGCGCCCCGAGGGCGGTCGAGATCTGAGCGACGAGCGGGATGGCCAGGCCCAGTGCATGCGGGCAGGCGATGACCAGGACGGTGACCACGCGTTCGAGGACGAACCCGGGGTCGCCCGGACGGAGGATCGCCCAGACGATCAGCGTCAGGGTCGCGACGGCGAGCGCGACGTAGAAGAGCCACGCCGCCGCACGGTCGGCGAGCACCTGCGCGCCCGACTTGCTCGCCTGAGCATCGGCGACCAGCTTCATGATGCCGGCGAGGGCGGTGTCCCCGCCGGTGCGGCCGACGCGGACCACGAGCGACCCGCTTCCGGAGATGCTTCCGGCGACGACCGGCTCCCCCGGTCCGCGCGTGACCGGCTTCGACTCGCCGGTGAGGAGGGACTCGTCCAGCTCGCTCCGCCCGTCGACGATCTCGCCGTCCGCGGGCACGGCCGAGCCGGGACGCACCCGGACCAGGTCGTCGACGCGCAGGTCGGACACCGCAACGGTCTCCGGCTCGCCGTGCACGTCGGGCACCCGCTCCGCGGTGTCCGGCAGGAGCTTGGCCAGCTCGCCGAGCGCATCCTGTGCACCCATGACCGCGGACATCTCGATCCAGTGCCCGAGCAGCATGATCAGGATGAGGGTCGCCAGCTCCCACCAGAAGTCCATCCCGGGAAGTCCGAGCGTCACGGCGAGGCTGTACCCGAAGGCGACGACGATCGCCAGCGAGATCAGCGTCATCATGCCGGGCTGCTTGGCACGCAGCTCGTCGACCGCGCCGCGCAGGAAGACGAGGCCGCCGTAGAAGAAGATCGCGATGCCGAACGCCGCCGGGATGAACTGGCTGCCGGGGAACCGCGGGCCGGACAACCCCAGGATCTCCTGCAGCCCCGTCGAGAAGACCAGCGTCGGGATCGTCAGGGCGAGCGTCAGCCAGAACTTCCGCCGGAAGACCGCCGGGTCGTGCCCGGCGTGCCCCGAATGGTCGCCGTGGCCCGCGTGCCCGGCGTGCTCGGCGTGCTCGGCGTGCTGCGAATGGTCCGTGACCGCAGCCTGCTCTCCGTGGGTCGCGTGGTCGTGCGCCTCGGCGCCTCGGGCGGTGGTCGTCCGCTCTTCGTTCTCGTCCATATCGGCTGCAACAGTACCCCTAGGGGGTATATTCCGCAATGGCGCGCTGCTTGCATGTCGATCCCTTCCGGTATTTCCTAAGAGCCATGAGACTCACCAAGTTCGAGCACGCGGGCCTGCAGCTGGAGCAGGACGGACGGAAGCTGTTCATCGACCCGGGAAGCTTCACCTCGCCGCTCACCGATACCGCGAACACCGTCGCCGTCGTGATCACCCACGAGCACGCCGACCACTGGACCCCCGAGCAGCTCAGCCGGGTGCTCGACCTCTCCCCCGACGCCACGATCTACGGCCCGGAAGGCGTGGCCGCCGCAGCTGCCGACTTCGACATCCACGTCGTGCACCCCGGCGACAGCGTGGAGGCCGGCCCCTTCTCGCTGCGCTTCTTCGGCGGACGTCACGCGGTCATCCACGAGAGCATCCCGGTCGTCGACAACGTGGGCGTGCTCGTGAACGACACCCTGTACTACGCAGGCGACTCGTTCTCCATCCCGGACGGCGTGGAGGTGGACGTGCTCGCTGCCCCGGCCGGAGCTCCCTGGATGAAGGTCTCCGAGACCATGGACTACGTTCTCGCGGTGAAGCCGAAGCGCGCCTTCCCCATCCACGAGATGGTGCTCTCCCGCGCGGGCAAGGACATGTCGAACGGCCGCCTGCAGTGGTCGACGGAGCAGAACGGCGGCACCTTCTACCCGCTGGAGCCCGGCGACTCCCTCGATCTGTGAGCCCTCGATCCGCGAACGCTGAGAAGGGCGGAGCCGGCCCTGCGGTGGTGTGGTTCCGCGACGACCTGAGGATCGCCGACAACCCGGCGCTGTACGCCGCCTCGCGGTCGGGGGCGCCCGTGCTGTGCGTCTACGTCTGGGATGACGAAACTCCCGGCCTGCGCGCTCCTGGCGGGGCCGGACGGTGGTGGCTGCACCACAGCCTCACGGAGCTCGCGGCCTCTCTGGAGCGTCTCGGAGCCGCCCTCACCGTGCTGCGCGGCCGGAGCGAGAAGGTGATCGGCGACCTGCTGCGCGAGACGGACGCTTCTGCGATCTTCTGGAACCGCCGCTACGGCGGCCCGGAGCGGCGCATCGACGAGGCCATAAAGGCGAGCGCGCGGGAGGCGGAAGTCGAGGCGACCAGCTTCGGCGCCTCCCTGCTCTTCGAACCGTGGACCATCCGAACGGGCCAGGGCACCGCCTTCTCGGTCTACACCCCGTTCTGGCGCGCCTGCCTCGCGGCTCCCCCGCCGCGGACGCCCGGCCCCGCTCCGCGCTCCCTGAACGGCGCGCAGGCCCCGCGTTCTGCTCATGCGGTGACTCTCGACGAGCTCGGACTGCTGCCGACCCATCCCGACTGGGCCGGCGGCCTGCGCGAGGCGTGGGTGCCCGGCGAGGCCGCGGCGCACGAGCAGCTCGCTCGATTCGTCGAGGGCGACATCGCGTCGTACGCCGAGGACCGCGACATCCCCGGCGTGGACGCCACCTCGCGGCTGTCGCCGCGACTGCGCTGGGGCGAGCTGAGCCCGCACCAGGTGTGGCACGCCGCCCGCGAGAGGCGCGACCGCCACGCCGATCCGGCGACCGCCAAGAGCGCCACCACCTTCCTCAGTGAATTGGGCTGGCGCGAATTCGCCTACCACACGCTCTTCGAGCACCCCGACATCGCGACCGTGAACATCCATCGCCAGTACGACTCCTTTCCGTGGGCCCGCCTGCACCCGAGTGTGCTGGAGGCCTGGCAACAGGGTCGCACCGGCATCCCGCTCGTGGACGCGGGGATGCGAGAACTGTGGACAACCGGGGTTATGCACAACCGGGTGCGCATGGTCGCGGCGTCGTTCCTCATCAAGAACCTGCTCATCGACTGGCGCCGCGGCGAGCAGTGGTTCTGGGACACGCTGGTGGACGCCGATCCCGCGAACAACCCGTTCAACTGGCAGTGGGTCGCCGGGAGCGGCGCGGACGCCGCACCCTACTTCCGCGTCTTCAACCCCGAACTGCAGCGGGAGAAGTTCGATCCGCACGGCGATTACGTACGCCGCTGGGTGCCGGAGTGGGACACCGGGGAGTACCCGGAACCGCTGGTCGACCTCAAGGAGTCCCGGCAGGCCGCGCTCGCGGCCTACGACGTCGTCAAGGCGTCGCGCTAGCCGTCAGCGCCCGTGCTCCGCCAGGATCTGGTCCACGTCGATGCGGCGGAGCAGGGCCTCCCAGTCGAGGTCCCTCGCTACATCGGCCACCTCCTCCTCGGCGAACACGCGCCCGCTCCGCTCGACCACGACGCCGGACGGCAGCATCCGGTTGAGTTCGGCGAGGATGGCGTCGTCGACGGCCTCGGTGTCGAAGTCGGCGCCGACGCGGGCGAGGTAGTCGCCGGAGAGGGTGTAGGAGACGATCCCGGTTTCGATGCGGCTCATGTGCCGCATGGTAGTCCGTCGCCCGCCCACCTCGCACACGGCGGCCCGGCGCGTACAGTGCACGGCATGAGCGACCAACCGGATGACACCCCCGCACCCGACGCAGAGACGCCCGTCGCGGAGCCCCGCGACGCCGACGACCTCACCGCCGCCGTCAGCGACCTCGGCGAGACCGACACCGACCGGCTGGACGCCGTCCAGGAGCACAACGAGTCCCTCGAGGATCGCCTGCCGTCGCCGGACGACCTCCCGCGCACCCACGGGACCCCCGCCCAGGGGTAGTCGCCGCCGGCTGTCCCCGGCTGGGGACTGGGACGGGCCTCGCAGGCTCTGTACGGTTGCCGGGTGAGCGGAGAGCGGATGCGCGACCGGGCCCCCGGGGCAGCGGTGATGGAGCAGGTCGTGCGGCTGCAGGCGTCTTCGCCCCCGCGCTCTCCCCTGGCCAGGGCGTTCGGCGTCCGGCCGCTCGCGGACGAGGCCGAGTCGTGGTTCTCCGGCGCGCTGGGCGAGCGCGAGGTCGGAGCCGCCCTGGCGCGGCTGCCCGAGGGCTGGAGCGTGTTCCACGCTGTCCCGGTCGGCTCGGGCGAGGCGGATGTGGACCACCTCGTCGTCGGCCCGGGCGGCGTCTTCGTGATCAACACGAAGCGGCATCCGGGCGCCTCCCTCGCGATCTACGAGCGCGCCGTGCTGGTCAACGGCGTCAAGCAGCCGTACCTCCGCAACTCGGACCTGGAGGCGTCGCGGGTGCGCGGGCTGTTACTGCGCGCGGGCATCGAGGCGCCCGTCCACCCGGTGATCGCGGTGACCGGCGCGAAGGAGGTCCGCACCTACCACCAGCCTCTGCGTGCCGCGGTGCTGCGGGCCGAGACCCTGGTGCGCTGGCTGGCGCGCCGACCGGCCGTTCTGGATGCGGACACCGTCGAGCGGGCCGCCCGGCTGTTCGACGATCCCGCGACCTGGCGCCCGCTCCCCGCCCCGTCCGACACCGCCGAGCGCTTCGTGGAGATCGAGCGCGAGGTGCGCAGTGCGCGACTGGTGCGCGCCGGGTGGGCCCTCGCGGGCGGGCTCGGCGCGGTGGCGGTGGCGCTGCCGTTCGTGACCCGCTGACCCCACCCCGCCGCTCGCCGGGTCAGGCGCGCTCGGCCGTCGTGTGCATCGTGAGCACGAGCGCGCCGTCGGCGTCGGCGAGGTCGAGGCGCACGGTCACGCCGGCGAGCTCTCCGAGCGAACGCAGGTGCGTGCCGCCGCACGGGATCTCGACCGCCCCCTCCGGCAGCTCTGCGCGCCAGTGCCGGCGGTCGCCGAGCCCCGACGCCTCCCGGACGATCGACACCGCACCGCCGGAGGCGACCCAGCCGGCCAGCAGCTCGGACGCGCGCGCCGCCACCTCGTCCAGCCGCGGACCCAGCTCCGCCGCGGCGAAGCCCTTCTTGCGCAGGCTCTTGCCGATCCGGTACTCATCGATCGACCCGCCCTCCAGGATGCGCGAGCTGACGATCGCGAGCTGGTCGAAGTTCGGGTTGCCGCGGCCGTCCAGCACGACCTCCTTGGCCCACAGGCCCGCGAGCGCTTCGTTCAGCGCTAACGACGCGAGGTGGCACGCCGTGTGCCCGGCCGACAGCGCCTGGCGACGGGACGCATCGACCGTGACCGCGACGGACGTCCCCTCCGCAAGGCCGGTGGCGTCGTCCACGAGGTGGCAGACGACGAACGCCCAGCCGTCGGTGCCGGTGCGGACCGGCGCATCGCCGACGTGGAGCACCGAGCCGTCCGTCGCGCCGACCACGGCATCCACGATCGGGTACGTCCGGTCGCCCGAGACGAGCTCACCGGCGTCCGCCGGCTGGTCGGGCCACACCGGGTCGACCGGGTGGAACGCCGTGCGGTCGAGGAGGACGGCGGTGCGCCCGTCAGCCAAGGGCTCGAGGTGCACGACGACGCCGGTCGAGGTGAGGTCGCCGTCCGGGTACGTGACGGCGGTGTCGATGCTCGGGAGACTCATCCCTCCAGCCTAAGCGGAGGACTGGGAGGGTCGCCGAGTGGCGACCGTGGCCGCCGGTGCGGCACGATGGCGTCATGGCGAACACCGGCGACCAGCCCTGGCAGCGCGTCCCGATCGATCCGCAGAGCGTCGACGCACCGCTGTCGCGCGCCGCGGTCTTCCTCGTGGTCACCGTCGGTGACAGTCCCGAAGCCCTCGCGACCGCGAAGGACGTGCTCAGCGGGATGACCGACCTGGTCAAGACCGTCGGCTTCCGCGACCTGGGCGCCCGGCTGTCGTGCAACGTCGGCATCGGCTTCGACCTCTGGCGCCGGCTCACGGACTCGCCGCCGCCTCGCGAGCTGCATCCGTTCCGGGAGATCGCGGGTCCGGTGCACACGGCGGTGTCGACCCCCGGCGATCTGCTCTTCCACATCCGGGCCGAGCGCGGCGACTTCACGTTCGAGCTCGAACGGCAGCTGCTCGATCTTCTCGGCGACGCGGTGCAGGTGGTCGACGAGGTGACCGGGTTCCGTTACTTCGACGCGCGCGACCTGCTCGGCTTCGTCGACGGCACCGCCAACCCGGCGGGCGGCGACATGGCGGGAGCCACCACGGTCGGCGACGAGGACCCGGAGCACGCCGGCGGAAGCTACGTCGTCGTGCAGAAGTACCTGCATGACCTGTCGTCGTGGAACCGCCTCCCGGTCCCGTCGCAGGAGGGCGTGATCGGCCGCACGAAGGTGGAGAACATCGAGCTGCCCGACGCCGAGCACGGCCAGAAGTCGCACAAGACGCTGGCGACGATCGTGGATGAGACGGGCGTCGAGCACGAGATCCTGCGCGACAACATGCCGTTCGGGCGACCTGGCCAGGCCGAGTTCGGCACATACTTCATCGGCTATTCGCGCGCGCTGTGGGTGATCGAGCGGATGCTGGAGCGCATGTTCGTGGGCGACCCGGAGGGCAGCTACGACCGGATCCTGGACTTCTCCACGGCTGCGACCGGGTCGACCTTCTTCGCGCCGACGCGCAGCTTCCTGGAGTCCCTCGGCGACTGACCGGCCCGGAGGCGCACGCATCCCGCGGCGATGCCCGCCAGCATCGAGCGTGTCTTACTGCGTTCATGCCGAACGCCCAATCGGATGTCTCGTCACGATCTAGCCGATGCCTCGTCGTCTTTGGATAACAGGGCATTTTTTCCCTGTACGGTCGCGAACCGCAGCGTCGCTTCCGGAAATCGGGTGAGGGCCACGAGGATCGCGCGTTCGAAGACGAACGGGAATGGACATTCAAATGAACCGTCTGACGAAGATGGCGTCGGCGAGCGGAGTTGCCGTCGGTTTGATCCTTGGAAGCGGGATCACCGCAGCGAATGCGGAGGAGGCGCCACGCTCGGCCGAGGCCGCATTCAGCGAGTTGGTGGATGCCTTGAAAGTAGACGCCAAGACGGATGCCGCGCTGACCGAGCGTTTCGAGGACCTGCCGTCGGCCGAGCAAGAGCGGATCGCGGATGCCATCGAGGAAAATCCCCTGTCTGTGATGGAGTTCCACGCTGGTGGGCCGACCCTGACCTCGGAAACCGGAACCAGCCCACAGTCAGCGCTGGCACGTACCGCCGCCACCGGACTCCATATTCAGGCCGCCGCATCCAACCCCCGCTACACGGCCACATACCCTGTGAACGCAAGCCTTTTCGGCATCACGACCGGTACGTTCAATATGCGGTATGTCTTCGAGGCGACCTCGACCAACGTCACCCGCAACCTGGAGTGCACGGGATGGTTCACCGGTGCAGCCGGAGTCTGGAACATCAGCACGAGCCAAAGCAACTACGTCTCCGGCGGTCAGGGTGCTTGTACGGTCACGTACCGGATGTCGCTCGCATTCAAGGGCTCCTTCTTCAGCGCAAACAAGCAGCAGCAGCTGGTCTACAAGGGCACCAGGCTCACCAGCGCGACTCTGAGGAACATTTAGCCATGACTGCCCCCGCCGTGGATCGGACCCACCCGGGCGTGACCGACCGCCGGCTGCTTGCCGCCTCCGTGGCAGTCAGCCTTCTGGCCCCGCTCGTGTGGCCCGCACTCATCGGTGCGGTCGCCCTCGTGATCTGGGTCTCGGTGCGGTTGGCCCGGCGGCGGCACCGTTCGGTGGCGATCCTCACCACCGCGATCGTCCTGCTCAGCCTGTCGATCGCGATCGCGGTGGCACTGGGCTGGGGCACTGCTGCAACCGTCTCCGACACAGGAGACGGAGCAGTGACCCTCACCCCGGGGTGACCTACGACCGGATCCTGGACTTCTCCACGGCTGCGACCGGGTCGACCTTCTTAGCGCCGACGCGCAGCTTCCTGGAGTCCCTCGGCGACTGACCGGCCCGGAGGCGCACGCGTCCCGCGGCGATGCCCGCCAGCACGATCGCGAGTCCGAGCAGCTGCCGGAGGGTGAGAACCTCCCCGGCGACGATGGCGCCGAGCACCACCCCGGTCACGGGATTGAGCAGGCCGACGAGCCCGACCGGCCCGGCCGGGAGGTGCCGGAGTCCTGCGAACCAGGCCACGTAGGCCAGGGCGGTCGCGATCACCGTGACGTAGGCGAAGCCGAGCAGGGCGGCGGCGTCGAGGGCGGGAGGCGCGCCTTCGACGACTAGGGCGAACGGCAGCATCAGAAGGCCGCCGGCGAGGAGCTGCCAGGACGTGGACGCCACCAGGTCGACGCCGCCCCACCGCGTCGCGAGGGCGAAGCCGGTGGAGGAGGCGACCAGGGCGACCACTGCGAGGAGCACGCCGACCGGGTCGATCGTGCCGTCGCCGCCGAACAGCATGAGCGCCACGCCCGCGATGCCGGCGACTCCCCCGGCGAGGGCGACGACCCGGGGCCGCTGGCCCAGCACGATCCGGGCGGCGGCCATCATCACGAGGGGCGATGCCGCCATCACCGTCGCCGCGATGCCGGACGGCAGCCGCTGGGCCACTGCGTACACGAGGGCGAAGAAGCCTCCCGTGTTGAGGACGCCGAGGACCGCCGAACGCCACCAGAAGGCGCCGCGCGGCCGTCTCCTGCTCAGCAGGAGCAGCAGCACCCCCGCCGGCAGCGCCCGGATGACGGCGCCCCACAGCGGCTCCGCCGGCAGGACGGCGCGGGTCACGACGTACGTCGAGCCCCAGGCGACGGGGGCGATGGCGGTGACGAGCATCCACCGCCAGGCGCCCTTCGATGAATTATCTTCCATGGAAGCTACTTTAGCTTCCATGGAAGGTACTGTGAAGGGCATGGAGACAGAACCCGACGCCGTCGCGCGCATCCAGTCGGAGTGGCGCCGCGAGCGACCCGACCTCGACAGCTCGCCCCAGGGCGTGATCGGGAGGCTGCACCGTGTCGCCGCGCGGCTCACGACCGAGCTCACCACGGTCTACGGCGCCCACGGGCTGGCCGAAGGCGACTTCGACGTGCTGGCCACGCTGCGACGCGCGGGCGCGCCCTACGAGCGCACGGCCGGCGAGCTGGCCGAGCACACGATGATCACCACCGGCGGCATGTCCAAGCGCCTCGACCGCCTGGAACGCGTCGGACTCGTCTCCCGCCGCTCCTCCGAGACCGACGGCCGCGGCCGCGTCATCCGGCTCACCGAACAGGGACGCGCGACGATCGATGCCGCCGTCACCGACCACCTGGCGAACGAGCGCCGGCTGCTGGACGAGCTCGACCCGGCCGACGCGGCGGCGCTGGAGCGCATCCTGACCGAGTGGCTGGCGCGTCTCGGCGGATGACGCTCGCAGGGCGGCGCCAGCGCAGGCTTTCGCAACAGGTCGTCATCTTCATGGCGACGGGATGCGGCCGCGCGGTACAAACGGTCGATCATGTCGCGCATCTTCACGAGCAAGTTCAACCCGGGGCGGGCCCGCTGGGAGCTGGTCGTCAGCCCCCAGGGAGACGTCTACGCGTTCCCGCTCACCCTCCCGATCGCCCAGCGGCAGGTGCTCGGCGGGCATCGTCGGTACCTCGTCGGCCGCGTCACCCGGGGTGGCCAGGCATGGACGGCCGCCGGCCCCTCCGGACTGGTCTACGGGACAACGTTCCCGTCCCTGCCGTCGGCCCTCGAGGCGATCGCCGACGAGGTCGACCTGGCGCCGGTCCCCTGACCCGGCTCCCGGACGCGCGCCGCGCGACTGCGACCCCTGGGGACGAGTGCGGCGGGTCGCGCGGGCGCACTCGTTCCGCGGGACCGCAGTCGCGGTCGGCTACGGCCGACGGAGCGGCGCGGGTCAGGCGGACTTGAGGAGCGCGTCCTCCAGGGCGACCCAGGGCAGCATGGCGCACTTCACGCGCGTGACGTACTTGGAGACGCCGGCCAGCGCGACCGCGTCGCCGAGCAGCTCCTCGTCGCCCTCCAGGGCGCCCTTCGAGTGCATCAGCTCGCGGAAGGCGGCGATGGAGGCGGCCAGCTGCTCGCGGTCGACGTGCTCGACGAGGTCGCTCAGCAGGGATGCGGAGGCAGTCGAGATCGAGCAGCCGTGACCCTCCCAGGCGATGGCGGCAATGCGGCCGTCCGCCTCGGTGCGGACGCCCACGGTGACCTCGTCGCCGCAGGTCGGGTTGTACTGGTGCGAGCTGGCCGCCTCGTCGCCGGCGAGCCCGTAGCCGTGCTTCTCCCTGGCGTGGTCGAGGATGACCTGCTGGTAGAGGTTCTGCAGGTCGCTCATCGGGCGCCTCCCGTTGTCGCGACACCGAAGAAGACGCGAGCGTCGGCGAGGGCGGCGACGGCCGCATCCACCTCGTCGGCGGTGTTGTAGAGGTAGGTGCTGATGCGCGTGCTCGCCGTCGCGTCGAACCGGCGGTGGACGGGCTGGGCGCAGTGGTGGCCGACGCGGACCGCGATGCCGCGGTCGTCGAGGAACTGGCCGACATCGTGCGCGTGGATGCCGTCCACGACGACGCTGGCGAGCCCGACCCGCGGGACGCCGGGGCCGGGACCGAGGATGCGGACGCCCTCCAGCTCGCCGAGCCCGGCGAGCAGCCGCTCGCCGAGCGCCTCCTCGTGCGCCGCGATCGCGGGCATGCCCACCGCGTCGAGGTAGTCGACCGCCGCGGCGAGGGCGACCGCCTGGGAGACCCGCTGCGTGCCGGCCTCGAAGCGCTGCGGTGCCGGAAGGTACTCGGCGCCCTCCAGCGTCACGTGCGTGATCATGGAGCCGCCGGTGAGGAACGGCGGCAGCGCGTTCAGGAGCTCGCTGCGGCCGTAGAGCGCTCCGATGCCCGTCGGCCCGAGCATCTTGTGGCCGGAGAAGACGGCGAAGTCGACATCGAGGGCCGGGAGGTCGACCGCGAGGTGCGGGACGGACTGGCAGGCGTCGAGAACGGCGACGGCGCCGTGCTCGTGCGCGAGGGCGACCAGCTCGGCCACCGGGTTGACGCCCCCGAGGACGTTGGAGACGTGCGCGAAGGCGACGACCTTGGTGCGCGGTCCGATCAGCTCGGCCGCCTGGTCGAGCCGCAGCCTGCCGTCGTCGGTCAGGCCGATGACCCGGAGCGTGGCACCGGTGCGGGCGGCCAGCTCCTGCCACGGGATGAGGTTGGCGTGGTGCTCGGCCTCCGTCACGACGATCTCGTCGCCGGCCCCGAGGCGGAAGCGCTCTGCGGCGGCCCCGCCGCGGCCGAGGGACGCGTTGGACATGGCGTACGCGAGCAGGTTGACGCCCTCCGTCGCGTTGGAGGTCCAGACCAGCTCCTCCGGCTGCGCGCCGACGAACCGGGCGACGCGGGCGCGGGCGTCCTCGAACAGCTCCGTCGCCTCGCCCGCCACGGTGTGGGCGCCGCGGTGCACGGCCGACGTGTACCGCTCGGCGAATGCACGCTCGGCGTCGAGCACCTGGCGCGGCTTCTGCGAGGTGGCCCCGGAGTCGAGGTAGACGAAGGGGTGCCCGTTCACCTCACGGGAGAGGATCGGGAAGTCCGCGCGGAGGGCGGCCGTGTCGAGGGTGTCGGTGCTCATACGGTGCACAACGCTACCGGGGTCCACTTCACTCCCGCTGAGTGTTGCGCTCCGCCGCGCTTTCGTTGCGACGGCTCTGTCGCTAGGCTGCCCCTGTCCCCCGAACAGGGGCAGACTCCTGCGAACGCAAAGGTGCGCCGATGTCTCACACCCCCGCCTCCCCCTCCCGCCTCCGTCGCGCGATCGTGGCCGCCGCCGGCGTCGCCGCGCTCGCGCTCGGCGTCGGACTCGCGGACGCCCCCGCCGCCGTCGCCTGGGATCCCGGCCACGGCGACGCCGCGCTGACGCCGCGCACGTCGTTCACGATGGCGCCGGACGGCTCCAGCGGCGCGACCCAGGGCGGTGAGGGCATCCCGAACATCGACTCGGTGAAGAAGACCATCGCCACCTACTACGGCGACCCCGGCACCGGCATCGCGAACAAGAGCGATTCGCCCTACATCCGCGAGCTGGGCGGCATCCTCGGCAAGGAGAAGTCGGAGCTGAAGCGGGACTACGACCGCGCCGTCCGCCACGGCCAGAAACCCGCGATCGTCTTCGACGCCGACGACACCACCCTTTGGACGTACGACATGGAGGTGGCGGACATGCACTTCACCTTCAACCCGACCGAGCAGAACGTCTGGGTGCAGGACCAGCGGTTCCCCGCGACGCCCGGGATGGTCGACTTCGTCAACCAGGCGCAGGCCATGGGTTACACGGTGTTCGGCCTGACCGGTCGCAACGACGGCCAGAAGGACGCCACCCTCGGCAACCTGGCGAAGGTCGGCTACACCGCGTTCACGGCGGACCGGTTCTACACCAAGTGGACGGGATCGGGCGCCTCCCAGCAGCCGTCGTACATCACCTGCGCTGCCGCGAGCTGCACGACCGTCGAGTACAAGGCTCTGACGCGGAAGCACATCCAGGACCTCGGCTACACGATCACGCTCAACGTCGGCGACCAGTGGTCCGACCTGCAGGGCGGCTACGCCGAGCAGGCGCTGAAGCTGCCGAACCCGACGTACTACCTGCCGTCGCCCGACCTGCCGGGGGTGAGCGAGCCGCAGCTGTCGCCGCGCACGCACTTCTCGATGGCGGCCGACGGCTCGAGCGGCGCCACCCAGGGAGGCGAGGGCATCCCGAACATCGACTCCGTAAAGAAGACCATCGCCACCTACTACGGCGACCCCGGCACCGGCATCGCGAACAAGAGCGACTCGCCCTATATCCGCGAGCTGCGCTCCATCGTGCAACGCCAGGCGCCGGTGGTGGCCGCGCAGTGCTTCGTCGGGAAGAAGCTGCACAAGAACCCGGCGATCGTGCTCGACACCGACGACACCACGCTCTGGACGTACGACATGGAGGTGGCGGACATGCACTTCACCTTCGACCCGGTCGAGCAGAACGTGTGGGTCCAGGATCAGCGCTTCCCCGCCACTCCGCACATGACCACGCTGGCGGCCGTCGCCCAGAAGGCGGGATGCACCCTCGTGGGGCTGACCGGCCGGAACGACGACCAGAAGGCTGCGACGCTCGGCAACCTGGCGAAGGTCGGGTACACCGGCTTCACCGCGCAGAACTTCTACACCAAGTGGACGGGCACGGGCGCCTCCCAGCAGCCGTCGTACATCGCCTGTGCCACGGCGAAGTGCACGACGATCGAGTACAAGTCGCAGACCCGCAAGCACATCGAGTCGGCTCAGGGAGGCGGCTACGACATCGTCGCGAACGTCGGCGACCAGTACAGCGACCTGATCGGCGGCTACGCCGACCGGACGGTCAAGCTGCCCAACCCGACCTACTACTTGCCGTGACGTCGCCGCTCGGCCGTGCCCGGCCCTCCGCTCGCCGGTAGGCTCGTGGCATGGTCGAGCGCACGAACGGGTCGCCGTGGTTCCTGGTCCTCGGCGTGCTGCTCGTGGTGGTGGGGCTGGGCGGCCCGCTCGCGGTGGATGCCGCCACGGGCGACGTGCAGTGGCTCGTGCGCGGGATCGGCGTGCTCGTCGCGATCGGCGGCGGCGTGCTGATCGGCTTCTGGGTCCGCCGTCGGCAGGGCCGCTGAACCCCGGGGAGGGGCCCGCGGCTACAGTGTCCGTCATGAGCACGGTCACCTCTTCAGACGGAACCTCCCTCGAGTACGAGATCGCGGGCGACGGCCCCGCGGTGATCCTCGTCGACGGCGCGATGTGCTTCCGCGACGCCGGCCCGATGCGGCCCATCGCTGACGCCCTCCGCGGCCGGCTCACGGTGGTGCTGTACGACCGCCGCGGGCGGGGCGGGAGCAGCGACGCCCTCGCCGATCCGTCCGCGCGCGCGGACGCGGTGGCCCGCGAGATCGACGACCTCTCCGCCCTGGTGGAGGCCGCGGGCGGCACAGCGGCGCTGTTCGGGATGTCGTCCGGCGGCGCGCTCGCCCTCGCCTCCGCCGTCGCGCTCGGCCCGGACCGCGTACCCCGCGTCGCCGTCTACGAGCCGCCGTACCTCCCCGACCCGATGCTGCCGTCCGCGCAGGCCTACACCCACGACCTGCTCGCCGCGCTCGCCTCGGGCGACCGAGCGGCGGCGGTCGAGCTCTTCCTCCGTCGCGTCGGCGTGCCGGAGGCGGGCATCGAGGGGATGCGCCGCTCCCCCGGCTGGGACGCGACGCTCGCCCTCGCCCCGACGCTCGCGTACGACGACGCCGCAATGGGCGACAGCCTCGTGCCCGACGACCTGCTGCAGGCGCTGACCGTCCCGGTGCTGGCGCTCGCGGGCGAGCAGACGCCCGATTTCCTGCGCCTCGGGGCCGAGGGGGTGGCGACCGGAGCGCAGGACGGGAGCGTCGAGGTCGTCGCGGGCCAGACCCACGACGTCGCCGCCGACGCCCTCGCCCCGCACCTGCTGCGGTTCCTGGCCGGCTGAGCTCCGCACCGGGCTCAGCCGCGCGCGGGCTCCGGCTCGCGGGAGAGTCCCCGGATGGGGCTGACCGCCTGCTCCGCCTCGTGGTCCGGACCGAGTGGGATGCCGGTGCGGTCGCGCAGGACGAGCGTCGCCAGCAGCCCGAGGACGGTCATCCCCGCGAGGTACCAGGTGACCGAGAGGGTGGTCCCCGTTGCCTGGACCAGGGCGGTGGCGATGGTCGGTGCGAACGCGCCGCCGAGGATCGCTCCGATCGCGTACGCGATCGAGACGCCGGAGAAGCGGATCGAGGCCGGGAACAGCTCCGAGTACAGCGCGGACTGCGGACCGTAGGTGAAGCCGAGGCCGATCGTCAGGATGGCGAGCCCGAGGAACAGCAGGCCGATGCTTCCCGTGTTCACCAGCGGGAAGAGGGTGAAGACTCCGACCAGCTGCAGGATCCAGCCCACGATGTACGTGGTGCGTCGGCCGATGCGGTCGCTCAGCCAGCCGGCGAACCAGGTCGCGAGCAGCCAGGTGACCGCCGAGGCCGCGACCGCCCACAGCACCGGGCCGCGGTCCAGCTTCAGCGGGCCCTCCGGGTTGGTCGAGTAGTTCTGGATGTAGCCGCCCGTCGTCATGTAGCCGACGGCGTTGTTGCCCGCGAAGACGAAGGCGGCCACGATCACCAGCAGCCAGTGCTTGCGGAACACCTGCACGATCGGCATGCGGGTGCGCTCGCGGCGCTCCGCGATCTCGGTGAACACCGGGCTCTCCTCCACCCGCCGGCGCACCCAGTAGCCGATCAGGATGAGGACGATCGAGAGCAGGAACGGCACGCGCCAGCCCCAGGCCAGGAACGCGTCACCCGGAGCGACCGCGGTCATGACGGCCATCGTGCCGGAGGCGAGCAGCAGTCCGAGCGGGACGCCGATCTGCGGGGACGCCCCGAACAGCCCGCGCTTCGCGGTGGGGGCGTGCTCGACGGCCATCAGCACGGCCCCGCCCCACTCCCCTCCCGCGGAGATGCCCTGCAGGACGCGCAGCAGCACGAGCAGGATGGGCGCGGCGATCCCGATCGCCTGGTAGGTCGGCAGCAGGCCGACGAGCGCGGTCGACGCCCCCATGAGGATCAGGGTCGCGACGAGAACGACGCGACGCCCGTAGCGGTCGCCGATGTGGCCCGCGAGGAAAGCCCCGAGGGGACGGAAGAGGAAGCTCACGCCCACCGTCAGGAACGACAGCACGGTCGCGAACTGGGGGCCCGCCGGCGCGAAGAACAGCTCGCCGAAGACGAGCCCGGCGGCCGAGGCGTAGATGAAGAAGTCGTACCACTCGACGGTGGTGCCGATCACCGTGGCGAAGACGACCCGGCGGCGGTCCGTCTGCGAACGGATGCTTCCCGTCGGGGTGAAAGGGGATGTGCTCATCGTTGTGTACTCCCGGAATGCTGCGACATCGTTGTCCGGAGCGGCGCTCCGATCCGGCAATGATATACGATTTCGCATCCGACGCAACGGCCGGTGTTCGGACGCCGACGACGGCGGCGGCGCCCGCGCCGCTCAGCCGCGGAACGGGTCCGGCGTGAGGGTGTACTTGGTGTTCAGGTACTCGTGGATCCCCTCCAGCCCGCCCTCGCGGCCGAGACCGGACTGCTTCACACCGCCGAACGGTGCAGCCGCATTGGAGACGACGCCGACGTTCAGGCCCATCATCCCGGTGTGGAGGCGTTCGATCATCCGCTGGCCGCGGGCGAGGTCCCTCGTGAAGACGTAGGAGACGAGGCCGTACTCGGTGTCGTTGGCCAGACGCACGGCGTCGTCCTCGTCGGCGAACGTGGCGATCGCGAGCACCGGGCCGAAGATCTCCTGGCGCAGGATCTCGCTTCCCGGCTGCACGCCGGACAGCACCGTCGGCTGGTAGAACGTGCCGTCGCCCTCCACCGCCGAGCCGCCGGTGCGCAGCGCGGCGCCGCGCCGCACCGCGTCCGCGACGAGCTCCTCCGCCTTCGCCACAGCGTCCTCATCGATGAGGGGGCCGATCGCCACGCCCTCCTCCGTGCCGCGGCCGACCTTCATGCCCTGCACGCGCTCGGTGACGCGCCGGGCGAACTCCTCCGCCACGGCCTCGTGCACGATGAACCGGTTCGCGGCCGTGCAGGCCTGGCCCACGTTCCGGAACTTGGCCAGCAGCGCACCCTCGACGGCCGCCTCGAGATCGGCGTCGTCGAACACGACGAACGGGGCGTTGCCGCCGAGCTCCATGGAGGTGCGGAGCACGTTCTGCGCCGACTGCTCGATCAGACGCTGTCCGACCGAGGTGGAGCCGGTGAACGAGAGTTTGCGCAGCCGAGGGTCCGAGAGGATCCCGGCCGAGACCGCACCGGAGCGCGTCGTGGTGATCACGTTGACGACGCCGGCGGGGAGCCCCGCGTCCTCCAGCAGCTTCGCGAAGTACAGGGTCGTCAGGGGCGTGAGGGCCGCCGGCTTGATGACGACCGTGCAGCCCGCGGCGAGCGCCGGCGCGATCTTGCGGGTGGCCATGGCGAGCGGGAAGTTCCACGGCGTGATCAGGTAGCAGGGGCCGACCGGCGATTGACTGACGATCATCCGCCCGGTGCCCTCGGGGCTCGTCGCGTAACGGCCGGAGATGCGCACGGCCTCCTCGGAGAACCAGCGGAGGAACTCGCCACCGTAGGCGACCTCGCCTCGCGCCTCGGCGAGCGGCTTGCCCATCTCCAGCGTCATCAGCAGGGCGAAGTCGTCGCGACGCTCCTGCAGCAGGTCGAATGCGCGGCGGAGGATCTCGGCGCGGACGCGCGGCGCGGTGGCCGCCCAGCCGTCGGCGGCGGCGACCGCGGCGTCGAGGGCCTGGCGGCCGTCGTCGACGGTCGCGTCCGCGATCCGCACCAGCTCGCGCCCGGTGGCGGGGTCGTGGACCGCGAACGTGGCACCGGAGGCGGATGCGCGCCAGGCACCCCCGATGGCAAGGTCCGTGGGCACACGCTCGAGCAGGTCGGTCTCAGCGGCGGCGGTCATGGCGTTCTCCTCAGGTTGCGGCGGCGCCCGGGGGCGTGCGCGACCGACGATATCGACGGGCGTCGGCGCGCGCAGGGCGCCCGGCGGCATCCCGCACGCCGGGCACAGCGGCGTGCGGGGACGGACAAGTCCGGGGGCGCCGTCAGCCCACGAGCATGTGCGCCGTCATCCCGCACATCGCGGCGGCGGAGACGCACGAGAGCACGGCGGCCGGCGCCGACGGCCGCCGTCGGGCGCGGGAGGGACGGCGGTCCTGGGGCGCGTGCGCCCGCCGCGGCCGCAGCCGGAGGACGTGGACGAGCGCGGAGCCGAGGCACAGGACGGAGAGGACGACGACCGCCAGTGTGAGTGCCGGGAGCACCCATCCCGGCCCGTAGCCGTGGTCGTGGCCGTGCGGCGCCAGGGCCGTCGTCTCGCCGCGGCCGTGGAGGGCGGCGAGGACCAGCATGAAGGCCATCCCGAGCGGTTCGACGGCCAGGTGGGCGGGTCCGCCCCGCCGGCCGGAGGCGGCCGCGAGCGCGACGAGCCCGCCGGCGGCGGCGATGGCCGGGAGCAGCGCGACGGCGGACGTGGCCATGCCCGCCGTCGCGGCCAGGGAGGTCGCCGGCACCAGCACGGGCAGGAGCCTGTCGGGGACGGCGACGCTCATGCTGTCACCGTAGGAGGCAGTGCGGCCGCGAGGATTGGCGCGCCGCGCAGCGTGCTTGCCGGTCCGCGAACGACGATCGCGGCGGATCGCTGGCCGCGGCGCGGAAGCGGATGCTACGATCCACATCACGGATCGTATACAACGTCGTCCGATCCCCTCAGTGAGGTGAAGCCCGTGCTCAGCATCCCCCAGCAGGCACGCGACAGCGACCGCGTGACCACCAATATCGCCCGAACCTTCAGCGAGTTCCGCACCGCGGTCTCGGAGTCGTTCGTGCCGCTCCATGTGACCAGCGACCGCCCGGACCCGTTCTGGGGCCGGATCCGTTCGGCCGCCGCCGACGAGGTGCACGTGTCGGAGGTCAGCGCCTCCGAGCACGTCGTCGAGCGCACGCCCGAGCTGATCGCCCGCGCCGACCGGCACTACTTCAAGCTCAGTCTCATGCTCTCGGGTACCGGGCTGCTCATCCAGGACAACCGGGAGGCCGTGCTGCAGCCCGGCGACCTGGCCGTGTACGACACCCACCGCCCCTACTCGCTCGTCTTCGACGACGACTTCCGCACCATGGTGGTGATGTTCCCCAAGCACCTGATCGACCTGCCGCCGGACGTCGTGGCGCAGCTCACGGCCGTGCGCATGAGCGGCCGCCAGGGCATCGGCGGGATCATCGTCCCGTTCCTCGCCCAGCTGGTCGGCAACCTCGACCAGCTGAACGGCGCGACCGGCGCCCGGCTGGCGCACAGCGCGCTGGACCTCGTGACGACGATGTTCGCCAGCGAACTGGACGTGACCCGCGGCCCCGTCGACCCGCACCACCAGCTCATGCAGCGCATCCGCGGCTACATCGACGCCAACCTGGCCTCGACGGATCTCGGCCCCGGGCAGATCGCGGCCGCGCACTTCATCTCCACCCGGCACCTGCACGGGCTGTTCCGCGAGCAGGGCACGACGGTGTCGTCGTGGATCCGCTCCCGCCGGCTGGAGCGCTGCCGGCGCGACCTGCTCAACCCGCTGTACGCCGACCGGCCGGTCGCCGCGATCGCCGCCCGCTGGGGTTTCGTCGACGCGGCCCACTTCAGCCGGGTCTTCAAGGCCGCCTACGCCGAATCCCCGTCGGAGCTGCGCGCCTCCTCCCGCTGACCCGGAGACGGGGCCGCATCCGTGGGGCGCAACACGCCGCAGTCCCGACGCGGATACGGCGTGCCGCGACCCAGGGATCGGACCGGGCCTCTCGTCCGGGCGACTTGTGCGGGAGGGAACGGGCGTTGGACGTGGGCGTAGGGATGCCGCACGCCCGTTGAGGGGGCGGGACCGAGCCGCGGAGGATGGGTCCGCCCGGGCGGAGCTGCCCGGGCGGAACGGAGGCCCGATGTCCGCATCACCCTCGCCCGCCGCGCCGACGGCCGCCCCGACGGCAGCGACGGGCTCCGCGCCGGGCGAACGGCGGGAGCGCACGGCGGACCTCCCCGCGACGACCCACCAGGTGGTGTTCCCCCGCGCCGGTGCGATCGAGCTGCGCGAGGCGCCCCTCCCGCAGCCGGGTCCCGGCGACCTTCTCCTCCGCGTCGCCCTGGTCGGGGTCTGCGCGACCGACCTGCACCTCCTCGCCGGTCACATCGGCGACCCCTTCCCCCTGGTGCCCGGCCACGAGTTCGTCGGCGAGGTCGCCGCGATCGGGCGCGACGCGGCAGAGCGGCGCGGCCTCGCGGTCGGCGACGCCGTGGCGGTGGAGATGCTGCTCCCCTGCCGCTCCTGCGCCCGCTGCCGGGAGGGACGCTACAACCTGTGCGAGGCGGACGACCCCGCGACCGTCTCGGGGCCGGGCCGCCAACTGGGCGTCAACATCCCGGCGACGGTGGAGCCGGGGCTCTGGGGCGGCTACGCCGAGCACCTGTGGGTGCCCGCGGAGGCGGTGGTGCACCGTCTGCCCGACGGACTCCCGTGGCGCCGCGCGGTCCTGGTCGAGCCGCTCGCCGTCGCGTGCCGCGCCCTCGGGCGCGGCCGCCTGGCCCCGGGCGAGGACGTCGTCGTCATCGGTCCCGGCCCGGTCGGGCTGCTGGCGGCGGCCGCGGCCCGCTCGGCGGGCGCAGGCGGGGTCGTCGTGGTCGGCACCCGCGAGAACCGGCTGGCGCTCGCGCGCCGCTTCGGCGCCGATGCGACCGTCAACCTCCGCGAGGCGGGAACCGCGGAGGCAGTGGACGCCGCCGTGCGGCGGGTACTCGGCGGCAGGCGACCCGACCTGGTCCTGGAGATCGCGGGAACTCCCGCCGCCCAGCAGCAGGCCGTGCGCCTGGTGCGCCGCGGCGGCCGGGTGGTGCTCGCCGGCGCCTGCGGCGCGGCCGCCCCCGTCACCTTCCTCGCGGACGAGGACCTGCTGACCAGGGAGATCGACCTGCTGCCGTCGTTCCTGTCGGCCGGAGGGTTCGAGCCGGCGATCCGCCTGCTGGAGCGGGGCGAGCATCCCTTCGAGGAGCTGGTCACGCACCGGGTCGCGCTCGCGGGCGTCGCGTCGGCCTACGACCTGATCGAGAGCCGCGCCGACGACGTCGTCAAGGTCGTCGTCGACCCCTGGGCCGCCGCGTGAACGGCGGGCCCGGCCCCGGCCGCTTCGGCGGCCGCGTCGCCGTCGTGACGGGGACGACCAGCGGCATCGGCCGCGGGATCGCCTCCCGGCTGGAGGCGGAGGGGGCGCAGGTCTTCGGGCTGGACCTCGGGCCGGGAGGAGTCGGCGAGCATGTTCCGTGCGACGTCTCCGACGCGGACTCGGTCGCCCGGGCGGCGGCGGATGTCCTGTCGCTGAGCGGCGGCCGGGTGGATCACGTCGTCGCCAATGCGGGCATCCGCGGGGCCGACACCCCCGCTGAGGATCTCGCCGTCGCCGACTTCGACGCCGTCATCGCGGTGAACCTGCGGGGCGTGTTCCTGACACTGCGCGCGTTCGCCCGGCCGATGCTCGCGGCGGGTCGCGGCAGCATGGTCGCCATCGCCTCGATGTCGGGGAACCGGGTGGTCAACGTGCCGCAGCGCACCGTCGCGTACAACACAGCCAAGGCCGGCGTGACGGCGCTCGTGCGCGACCTCGCCGTGGAGTGGGGCGGACGCGGCGTGCGGGTCAACACCGTCTCCCCCGGCTACGTCTCCACGCCGTTCCTCGAAGCCGACGCGGGGATGCATCCCGCCTGGCTGCCCGGGACCGTCGCCGGACGCTTCGCCTCGATCGAGGAGATCGCGGCCGGCACCCTCTACCTGCTCTCCGACGAGGCGGGCTACTGCCACGGCACCGACCTGCTCATCGACGGCGGCTACTCGCTGCGCTGAGCCCCTGCACCACGAAAGGAACGAGATGTCCGACACCACCACCGATCCGGCCGCCGACGAGTGGCGCACCTACGACGAGTTCGCCGCGGGGATCGACACCTACCGCCTCCCCGGCGCCCACCTCACCGGGACGCGCATCGCACTGACCCTGGACGACGGTTCCCGGCTCGACCTCGCCTTCGACGCCGACGAGGTCGTCTGGAACGGGGTCCGCGACCCGTACGACGCCGTCGCCGTGCGCGACGATGTCGTGTTCGTGAATCTGCCGCTGACCAGCCGCGAGCGCGAGGCGGTCACCATCGTCTACTCCACCTCCACCCACCGCGCGCTGGTCACGTTCTCCCGCATCGGCGAGGAGGAGGTGGAGGGCGAGCCGCGCGTGAGGCAGGAGTTCCACGCGGCCGTCACCGACGGCGGCGAGCCGACCGGCGAAGTGCCCGCCCCCTCTCGCGACCTGATCGGCAAGCGCAACATCTATCGCTACAGCCCGCACCACCTGTACGAGCACGTGTACGTCTCCAGCCGGCGCTACGCCTGGCAGTGCCTCGAAGGAGTGCAGCGCGGCCACGGCGACATGGACCTGTCCACCGTGTGGAAGTTCCAGGACGGCCTGTACCTGTTCTGCTTCCGCGAGTTCCGCATCGCGGTCGCCAGCGTCTGGCTGCACGACCTGGGGTACGCACTGCGCACCACGGGCATCTTCCTCGGCCTGAACGGCGCAGGCGAGTCGGAGCACTCCCGCGCCGGCGGCCACATCTACCCGCTCGGCTCGGTGTCGTATCCCGACGCCCAGCCCGTCTGAACGGAGAACACATTGCCCAGCAATCACGAGATCATCCGCGATCACTACGCCGCGAGCGATCGCGGGGACATCGACGGGATGCTCGCCCCACTCGCCCCCGACGCACGCTGGACCGAGATGGCCGGATTCCCCTACGCCGGCACCTACATCGGGCCGGAGGAGGTCCGCCGCGGCGTCTTCGAGCGCATCGGCGCGGAGTGGGACGGCTACACCGCCGCCATCGACGAACTGATCGACGGCGGCGACACCGTCATCGGGATCGGCACGTACAGCGGCACCCACCGCGCCACCGGCCGCTTCTTCGAAGCACGCGTCGCGCACGTCTGGCGACTCGCCGGTGGCCGCGTCGTGGCCTTCGAGCAATTCACCGACACCGCGCTCGTGCGCGCCGCCCTCACGTGACAGGCGCGGGCGGACAAGAGGGATGCGGGCACAGTCAACAGGCGGAGAGCGCCACGGCCCTACCGTCGGAACACCGAAAGCCACGACGGAGTGGTCGTGGCGCACCTTCAGAGGCAGGGAAGCGCACATGAGGAAGCACATTCTTTACGCGGCGGCCGCGGTCGCCGCATCCGCAGCACTCGTCCTGAGCGGCTGTTCCGGCGGCGGCGGAGGCGGCGCGGACGCGCCGATCGTCGTCGGCTCCGTGAACACCAAGAGCGGCGCGGCGACGTTCCCGGAGGCGTCGCAGGCGGCCGCCGCCGTCTTCGCCGACCAGAACGCCAAGGGCGGCATCGACGGGCGCAAGATCGACTACAAGGCGCTCGACGACAAGGGCGACCCGGCGACCGCTTCCGCGAACGCCCGCGAGCTGGTCGGCAGCGACGAGGCCGTCACCATGGTCGGCTCCGCGAGCCTGATCGAGTGCGAGATCAACGCCAAGTACTACGAGCAGCAGAAGATCCTCTCGGTGCCGGGAATCGGCGTCGACACGGGATGCTTCAACAGCCCCAACATCGCCCCGGCGAACGTCGGGCCGTTCAACGACATGACCCTCACCCTGTACTGGGGCTCGGAGGTCGCGAAGCTCGACGACATCTGCGTGCTGCTCGAGATCGCCGGCTCCACCCGCCCCGCCTACCAGAAGGCGATCGACCGCTGGACGGAGATCACGGGCAAGAAGCCGCTCTACGTCGACGACACCGTGCCGTACGGCGCGAGCGACTACACGCCCTACATCGTCAAGGCGAAGGACGCCGGCTGCAAGGCGCTGGCGATCAACCCCGTCGAGCCGGACGCGATCGCGCAGGTCAAGGCCGCGAACGCGCAGGGCTGGAAGGACGTCAACTGGCTCTACCTGACCAGCGTCTACTCCGACAACTTCGCCAAGGCGGTCAGCGACGCGGGCGCCGGCATCTACGTGCCGGCCGAGTTCTACCCGTTCACGGACGCGTCGAGCGACATCAACAAGGACTGGCGCGACCTGATGACGAAGAACGACATCCCGCTCACCTCCTTCTCGCAGGGCGGCTACCTCGCCGCGAAGTACTTCATCCAGGTGGCTCAGGGCATCAAGGGCGACATCACCCGCGAGTCCGTCACCAAGGCGCTGCACGAGATGAAGGAGATCACCAACCCGATGGTGGGAACGCCGTACGTCTTCGGCACCGGCAAGACCCACGCGGACAACACCGCGGGCTGGCCGATCAAGCTCACCACCGGGACCAATAAATGGGAGCTCAACGGGCAGGACTGGATCCGCATCCCCCAGAAGTAGCCCGCACGACCGGGCGCCCGGGCGGCGGAAGCTGCTGCCGCCGGCCGGGCGCCCACATCCCGATCCCCTCGAAAGGAGCCGCCCATGCTGCAGGGCGCCCTCGCCGGCCTGGCCGCCGGCGGACTGTACGCCGTGCTGGCGGTGTGCCTGACCCTGATGAGCCGCCTGGTGCGGGTCGTCAACTTCGCGCAGGCCGCGACCGGCATGTTCGGCGGCTTCGTCGCCGTGTGGCTGGTGAGCCATGCCGGGTGGCCGATCTGGGTCGCCTCGACCCTCGGCGTGCTGCTCGGCGGCGCGCTGAGCGCCGTCATCGGGCTCATCGTCGCGACCTGGCTCGCCGAGGCGGACACCACCACCCGCTCGGCGGTGACCGTCGGACCGCTGCTGCTGCTCATCTCGCTCTCATTCATCTTGTTCGGCAACAAGCCGCAGCCGTTCGCGCCGATCATCGCCGGTCCCGCATTCAGCGTCGGCGGCGTCGTGATCTCGCAGGTCACGGTCGTGACCGTCACGCTCGCGATCGTGGTCGCCGTCGGCTGCCGGCTGATGCTCACCCGCACGTCGATCGGCACGAAGCTGCGGGCCCTCTCCGAGCGGCCGACGACGGCGGAGCTCATCGGCATCCCGTCGAAGCCCCTCAGCGTCTCGGTCTGGGCGGTGACCGGGGTCATCTCGGCACTCGCGATCGTCATCGTCGCGCCCTCCCAGTCGAACGACGCCACCAGCCTGTCGATGCTCATCGTCCCCGCCTCGGCCGCCGCCCTCCTCGGCGCGTTCCGCCGGCTCGACCTCGCGGTCGTCGGCGGCCTGGTGCTCGGCCTCCTCAGCGGGCTGGTCGCGCAGATCGACCAGGTGTCGTTCGTGCGCAACTTCCTCCCGTTCCTCTTCATCGTCGTCTTCCTTCTGTGGACCCAGCGCAAGGAGGTGTGGGATGCAGCGCGCTAGCTCCTCCCGCGCGGTCAGGATCGCGTTCCCCTTCGCCGCCGGGCTTCTCGCCCTCGGCGTCGGCTACCTGCTGAGCGAGTCGCTCTCCGGCTACTTCGTCTTCCTCGCCGTGAGCGCCGTGGTCGCGGCGATCGCCATCCTGGGACTCGGCATCGTCACCGGCAGCGCCGGGATGATCGCCCTCTGCCAGCTGACCTTCGCGGCGGTCGGCGCCTGGGTGGTCTCGCTCCTCAACGTGCTCCAGGCACCCGGAGGCTTCATCGTCTGGCTGATCCTGGGCGCCGCCGCCGCCGGCATCGTCGGCGTGCTGGTGGGCCTCCCCGCTCTGCGGCTGCGCGGGGTCAACCTCGCGGTGGTCACCCTCGGCTTCGCCGCCGCCGCGGATGTCACGCTGGTGCAGATCCAGTTCCCCGGCTCGACCGACGGGATCCCGGTGCTCCGGCCCGACGCGTTCAGCGACGACCGCTCGTACTTCTTCTTCAGCGTGCTCGTGCTCGTCGTGTGCGGCATCGCCGTGTACTTCCTGCAGAGCGGCCGCTGGGGCTCCAGCTGGAAGTCGGTCGCGTTCTCGGAGCGCGGCACGGCGTCCGTCGGCGCGAGCGTGCGCGGAGCGAAGCTGACCGCGTTCGCGGTGAGCGCCACGCTCGCCGGCATCAGCGGCGGTCTCATCGCCGGGCAGGTCGGCCTGCCGTTCGCCAGCTCGTTCACGCCCATCCAGTCGCTCGCGCTGTACGTGCTCGCGGTGATGTCCGGCGCCTACCTGATCGACATGGCGGTCTTCGGCGGGATCCTCTGGGTCGCGGTGCCGGAGCTGCTCAAGCGCTGGGGCATCCCGCAGGACTGGGCCTTCGTCATCTTCGGCGTGCTCGGCGTGCAGGCGCTCACCAGCGGCAGCAACCTCGGCCAGGGCATCCGCAACGCCTGGTGGAAGCGGCAGGCGAGGAGGACGCCGCCGCGGCCGACGGCGCCGCTCGACGCCGACGTCGCCCTCGGCGCCGCCGAGAGCCCCGCCGCGGCACCTGCCGGTGCGCCCGTCCTGGTCGTCGACGACCTCGGCGTCGCCTTCGGGCAGGTGAAGGCGCTGGACGGCGTCAGCCTGGTCGTGCCGGAGCGGACCATCGTCGGCCTCATCGGGCCCAACGGCGCAGGGAAGTCGACGTTCACCGACGCGGTCACCGGTTTCCTCCCCCAGCACACCGGCTCCGTCTCGCTGGACGGCCGGCCGCTGCAGGGCTTGTCGCCCGCCAAGCGCGCGCGGCTCGGGCTGCGGCGCACCTTCCAGCAGGACCGCGTGCCCCCGACCCTGACCATCGAGGCGTACGTGCGGTTCGTCGCCCGGCGCCGTGTCGCCCTCGGCGAGGTCGAGGAGACCCTCGCCTTCTTCGGCTGCCCGCCCGCCCGCACGCGCCTGCAGAGCGTGGATGTGGGCACCCGCCGCCTGGTGGAGGTGGCCGCGAACGTGCTGTCGCGTCCCCGGGTGCTCATCCTCGACGAGCCGGCCGCCGGTCTGTCGCATGAGGAGCACGTCGAGCTCGGGGAGCGACTGCTGCGGGCCCCGGCGCGGTTCGGAGTGTCGATCATCCTGATCGAGCACGACCTCGATCTGGTGCGGTCGGTGTGCGGCACGATCACCGTGCTCGACTTCGGCCAGGTGCTCGCCAGCGGCCCGCAGGAGCAGGTGCTGGCCGACCCGGCCGTCGTGAAGGCCTACATGGGTGAAACGGAGATGCTGTGAACGCCGACGCGCTCGTCCTCGACTCGGTCACGGTGAGCCGTGGCGCCGGTCCCGTCATCAGCGATGTCAGCCTCGCGGTCGAACCGGGGCGCATCACCGCCCTCGTCGGCCCGAACGGCGCGGGGAAGACGAGCCTGCTGGAGGCCGTCTCCGGCATCGTCGCCCCGAGCGGGGGCACGATCACCGCAGACGGCACGGCCATCGGGAGACTGTCGCGGGTGCAGCGGGCGCGCCGCGGGATCGTGCACATCGAGCAGGGGCGGGCGGTGTTCCCGTCGCTGACGGTCCAGGAGAACATCCGTCTCACCGCCGGCTCGGCGGACGCGACGGAGGAGGCGCTCGCGCGTTTCCCGGAGCTGGAGAAGCGGCGCGGAAGCGCGGCGGGCCTCCTGTCGGGCGGCGAGCAGCAGATGGTGGTGCTCGCACGCGCGTTCGCGTCGCGGCCGCGCTACCTGCTGATCGACGAGATGTCGCTCGGACTCGCTCCGGTGGTGTTCATGCGGCTGCTGCCGGTGATCGAGCAGTTCGCGCAGTCGGGCGTCGGCGTGCTCCTGGTGGAGCAGTTCACGCACCTGGCCCTCTCTGTCGCGACCGACGCTCTCGTCGTGTCCTCCGGCCGCGTCACCTACGCCGGCGCCGCCGCCGACCTCGCCGCCTCCCCCGACGTGCTCCACGCCGCCTACCTCGGCGCCTGACCCCGCCCCAGCCATCAGCTCCTGAGTTGTTCGACCGCGCGACGGCGTGTCGCTCGAACAACTCAGGAGCTGATGGCCGGGGCGGGGGCAGGCGCCGAGGTAGGC
>NZ_JABFMV010000018.1 GCF_013359685.1 Leifsonia sp. C5G2 | reverse complement strand
AAGCCCTCGCTCAACTCCTCACCGCCGCCTGATGCATCCACCATTTGACTTTGAGTCACGAATCGCGCCCGTTCGTCACGAATCGCGAACGCTGCTAGGCGGTGGGGGCGGTCGCGTACTCGCCGAGGCGCGCGGTGCGCAGCACCCGCTCCAGGAGCAGGTCGAAGTTGTGCGCCATCTCCTGCGCGCTCTCGCCCGGCCAGACGTGCAGCGGCTTCGCCGCGCCCTGCGCCTGCTGCAGCGAAGTGCGCTCCGGCAGCTGCGGCGAGAGCACGAGCGGGCCGAACATGTCGCGGAGCTCCTTGATGCGGAACTGGTGCTCCAGCGACTGGACGCGCGCACGGTTCACGATGATGCCGAGCGGCTGGAGGCGCGGCGAGAGACCGCGGCGGATCTCCTCGATCGCGCGCAGCGCGCGGTCGGCCGCGGCGACGGAGAAGAGGCCGGGCTCGGTGACGACGGCGACGCGGTCGCTCGCCGCCCACGCGGTCCGCGTGAGGGCGTTGAGCGAGGGGGCGCAGTCGATCAGCACCAGCTCGTAGTCGTGCTCGACGTTGGCGAGCGCCTCCTCCAGCTTCCAGATGTCGCGGATGCTGGGGTGCGGCCCGTCAAAGTTGATCGCGGACGGGCTGCCGATCATCACGTCGATCGTGCCGGAGCGGCCCTTGGTCCAGCCGGACGGCGCGATCGCCGCGCGGACGATCTTCTCCTTGGGGGAGGCCAGCACGTCGGCGACGTTGAGATGACCGGCGACCTGGATGTCCATTCCGGTCGAGACATCCGATTGCGGGTCGAGGTCGACGACCAGTGTGCGCAGCCCTTTGGCGAACGCCGCGGACGCGAGACCGAGCGTCACCGTGGTCTTTCCGACACCGCCCTTGAGGGAGCTAACGCTGAGTACGTGCACGAGAGCCACGTTACCTTCACTAGTCTTAGAGAACCTAACCGTTTGCTGTGTGGTGTAGACCCCTGCTCGAAAGGTCCCCATGTTCCGAAAGATCCTCGTTGCCAACCGCGGTGAAATCGCCATCCGGGCATTCCGGGCCGCGTACGAGCTCGGCGCCGAAACGGTCGCCGTGTTCCCGTACGAAGACCGGAACTCCATGCACCGGCTGAAGGCCGACGAGGCGTACCAGATCGGCGAGCCCGGTCACCCGGTGCGCGCCTACCTCGACGTGCAGGAGATCATCCGCGTCGCCCAGGAGTCCGGCGCCGACGCCATCTACCCCGGCTACGGCTTCCTCTCCGAGAACCCGGAGCTGGCGGAGGCCGCCCGCGCGGCCGGCATCGCCTTCATCGGCCCACGCGCCGAGGTGCTCGAGATGGCCGGCAACAAGGTGACGGCGAAGGAGCACGCGATCGCCGCGGGCGTCCCGGTGCTCAAGTCCACGCCGCCGTCGCGCGACATCGAGGAGCTCCTCGCCGGCGCCGACGAGATCGGCTTCCCGATCTTCGCCAAGGCGGTCGCAGGAGGCGGCGGCCGCGGCATGCGGCGCGTCAACAGCAAGGCCGACCTGCGCTCGGCGCTCGAGGAGGCCATGCGGGAGGCCGACAGCGCGTTCGGCGACCCCACGATGTTCCTCGAGCAGGCCGTGCTGCGCCCGCGTCACATCGAGGTGCAGATCCTCGCCGACGCGACTGGGGACACCATCCACCTGTTCGAGCGCGACTGCTCGGTGCAGCGCCGCCATCAGAAGGTGGTCGAGATCGCGCCCGCGCCGAACCTGTCCGACGACATCCGCCAGGCCCTGTACCGCGACGCGATCGCCTTCGCGAAGTCGATCGGCTACGAGAACGCCGGGACGGTGGAGTTCCTGCTCGACACCGCGGGCGAGCGTGCGGGCCAGCACGTGTTCATCGAGATGAACCCGCGCATCCAGGTGGAGCACACGGTCACCGAGGAGATCACCGACGTCGACCTCGTCCAGTCGCAGATCCGCATCGCGGCGGGGGAGACCCTCGCCGACCTGGGGCTGCGCCAGGACTCGGTGCAGATGCGCGGCGCCGCCCTGCAGTGCCGCATCACGACCGAGGACCCGACGGCGAACTTCCGCCCGGACACCGGCAAGATCACCACCTATCGCTCCCCGGGCGGCGCCGGCATCCGCCTCGACGGCGGCACGATCAACCCGGGTGCACAGATCAGCCCGCACTTCGACTCCATGCTGGCGAAGCTCATCACCCGCGGCCGCGACTTCCCGGCCGCCGTGCTGCGCGCCCGCCGCGCCCTCGCGGAGTTCCGCGTGCGCGGCGTCTCCACGAACATCCCGTTCCTGCAGGCCGTGATGGAGGACCCGGACTTCATCGCCGGAAACGTGTCCACCTCGTTCATCGAGGAGCGCCCGGAGCTGTTCAAGGGCCGCGAGTCGAAGGACCGCGGCACGAAGGTGCTCAACTGGCTGGCCGACGTCACGGTCAACCAGCCGAACGGGCCCCGTCCGGAGACGGCCGACCCGGCGGAGAAGCTGCCCCCGATCGACCTGAGCGCCCCGGCCCCGGCCGGCTCGCGCCAGCGGCTGCTCGAGCTCGGTCCTGCGGGCTTCGCCCAGGCGCTGCGCGCGCAGACGGCCCTCGCGGTCACGGAGACGACCTTCCGCGACGCCCACCAGTCGCTGCTCGCGACCCGCGTGCGCACGCGCGACCTGCTCGCCGTCGCCCCGTACGTCGCGCGCATGACACCGGAGCTGCTCTCGGTGGAGGCCTGGGGCGGCGCGACCTACGACGTCGCGCTGCGCTTCCTCGGCGAGGACCCGTGGGAGCGGCTGGCGGCCCTCCGCGAGGCCCTGCCGAACATCAACATCCAGATGCTGCTGCGCGGTCGCAACACGGTCGGCTACACGCCGTACCCGACCCAGGTGACCGACGCGTTCGTGCGCGAGGCCGCCGCCACCGGTGTGGACATCTTCCGCATCTTCGACGCGCTCAACGACGTGTCGCAGATGCGCCCGGCCATCGAGTCCGTGCTCGCGACCGGCTCCTCGATCGCCGAGGTCGCCGTCTGCTACACCGGCGACCTCCTCGACCCGGCCGAGAACCTCTACACGCTCGACTACTACCTGCGCCTCGCCGAGCAGATCGTCGAGTCCGGCGCGCACATCCTCGCCATCAAGGACATGGCGGGCCTGCTGCGGCCGAGCGCCGCCGAGAAGCTGGTCGCGGCCTTCCGCGAGCGGTTCGACCTTCCGGTGCACGTGCACACGCACGACACCCCCGGCGGCCAGCTCGCGACGCTGCTCGCGGCCTCGCGCGCCGGCGCGGACGCGGTGGATGTGGCGAGCGCGCCCATGGCGGGCACCACCAGCCAGCCGAGCGCCTCCGCCCTCGTCGCCGCCCTCGCCCACACCGAGCGCGACACCGGCATCCGGCTCTCCGCGGTCGAAGACCTGGAGCCGTACTGGGAGGCCGTCCGCCAGGTCTACCGCCCGTTCGAGTCGGGCCTGCCCGGGCCGACGGGACGCGTCTACAAGCACGAGATCCCCGGCGGCCAGCTCTCCAACCTGCGCCAGCAGGCCAAGGCGCTCGGCCTCGCGGACGACTTCGAGCTGGTGGAGGACATGTACGCCGCCGCCAACAACATCCTCGGCCGCATCCCGAAGGTCACGCCGTCCTCCAAGGTCGTCGGCGACCTCGCGCTGCACCTCGCGGCGGTGAAGGCCGACCCGGCCGACTTCGCCGAGAACCCGCAGAACTACGACATCCCGGACTCGGTGGTCGGCTTCATGGCGGGCGAGCTGGGCGAGCTGCCCGGCGGCTGGCCGGAGCCGTTCCGGACGAAGGTGCTGGCCGGCAAGAACATCAAGGTCGGCGTCGAGGAGCTCTCGTCCGACGACGCGTCCGCGCTCGAGGGCGACAGCGACGAGCGCCGCGCCACCCTCAACCGCCTGCTGTTCCCCGCGCCGACGCGCATCCAGGAGCAGATGAGGGAGCTGTTCGGCGACCTCTCCGTCGTCGACTCGCTCGACTACCTGTACGGTCTCAAGCCCGGTCAGGAGCACGTGGTGGAGTTCAGCCGCGGCGTCCGCCTCTACGTGGGCCTCGAGGCCATCGGCGAGGCCGACGACAAGGGCATGCGCACGGTCATGACCACCCTCAACGGCCAGCTGCGCCCGGTCTTCGTGCGCGACCGCAGCATCGTCGTCGAGGCGAAGGCCGCCGAGAAGGCCGACAGCGCGAAGCCCGGCCAGGTGGCGGCGCCGTTCTCCGGTGTCGTGACGCTGCAGGTCGCCGTCGGCGACGCGGTGGCGGCAGGTCAGGCGGTGGCGTCCATCGAGGCCATGAAGATGGAGGCCGCGATCACGGCCCCCATCGCCGGAACGATCGAGCGGCTGGCCATCCCGAAGACCCAACAGGTCGACGCGGGCGACCTGCTGGTGGTCATCCAGCCGGCCTGACGACCGGCGGGAGCGCCATCCGGGAGGGTGGCGTCTACAATGACGAGTCGCGGGAGACACCCGCGGCAGAAGGAGAGCGCACGAGGTGGCAGACAAGCCCGACGCCGAGACGCAGGGGGAGCGCGAGCCGCGCGACCTGGTGCCGGCCGACGACGAGCTGACGCCCGCGCGCCCGTTCGAGCCGGCACCGTCGCTGGACGTGGAGCCGCCCCTGAGCATCGCGGTCGACCTCCCGCCCGCGCCTCCGCGCGAGGTGCCGGAGGACGAGGCGGCGGTCGCGATCGACGACGTCCCGGTCGACCCCGGCTTCGTGGCCTCGCCGACCGAGCCGACCACCATGTCGGTCGCCATCGTCGCGTCGCGGCTCGCCGCGCTGCCGGCCGACGGCGCCGCATCCGGGGCCGCGACCACGCCCGACGCGGTCCCGGCTGCGGCTCCGCTGCCGCTGTCGGAGCCGTTCGCCGGCTCGCGCCGCGACCGCCTGCGCGGCGAGCACCCCGCCCAGCCGGAGCCCGCGGCGATGCTGACGGCCGACCGGCTGCTCGAGGTCAACCGGAAGACCCGGCCCGGACCCGAGGGACCGTGGCAGCGGTTCGTCTACAACGTCACCTTCCGCCTGGTGAACCTCGGGGACTCCGCCAAGGTGCGGGCGCGCAAGGAGCTCGACCACCGCATCCAGAAGCAGCTGGAGGGCGGTGCCCGCTTCGTCCCGGTGCTCACCCGGAAGGGCGGCGTCGGCAAGACGACGGTCACCACGCTGCTCGGGATGGCCCTCGCCTCCGCCCGCGAAGACCGGATCATCGCCATCGACGCCAACCCGGACCGCGGCACGCTGTCGGAGAGGGTGACGCGGCAGACCCGGTCCACCGTGCGCGACGTCGTGCACAAGGCGGCCAGCATCGGCGGCTTCACCGACTTCTCCACCCTGGTGTCGCGGGATGAGACCCGGCTCGACATCCTCGCGTCCGACACCGACCCGCTGCTGTCGGAGGCGTTCGACGAGAACGACTACAACGTCGTCGCCGACCTGTCGGCCCGGTTCTACTCGATCGTGCTCACCGACTGCGGCACCGGCATCGTCCACTCGGTCATGCGCGCGACGCTGCAGCGCGCCGACTCGCTCGTCATCGTCTCGGGCGGCAGCGTGGACGAGGCGCGCCTCGCCTCCGAGACACTGACCTGGCTGGAGGCCAACGGCTACGGCGAGCTGGTCCGCAACGCCGTGGTCGCGCTCAACACCGCCACGCACGCCACCAACCTCGTCAAGCTCGACGAGATCGAGGCCCACTTCCGGTCGCGCGTGCGCGAGATCGTCCGCATCCCGTACGACCCGCAGCTGGCCGCAGGCTCCGTGGTGTCGTGGAAGGACCTCAAGCCGCTGACCCGCCTCTCCGCCCGCACCCTGGCCGCGCTCGTCGTCGAGGGCCTGCCGGCCGAGCGCGACTGAGCCCGCCCGACCGTCCCTCCGCCACCCAAGGAGCACCCATGACCGAGCGTCAGATCCGCCTGTTCGGCGACCCCGTCCTGAAGACCCCGTCCGAGCCCATCGGCGAGATCGACGACGGCGTGCGCGGGCTGGTGGAGGATCTCGTCGACAGTGTGCTCCCTCCCGGACGGGCCGGCGTGGCCGCGCCGCAGATCGGCGTGAACGAGCGGGCTTTCAGCTACAACGTGGACGGGCAGGTCGGCTACGTGATCAATCCCGTGCTCGTGGAGGTGTCCGGGGAGCCGGAGCTGATGGACGAGGGCTGCCTGTCCGTGCCCGGGCTGTGGTTCAAGACGCTGCGCTACCCGTTCGCGCGGGTGACGGGCGTCGACCTCGACGGCAACGCGATCGAGGTCTCCGGCACCGGCGTGCTCGCGCAGGCGCTGCAGCACGAGACCGACCATCTCGACGGCAAACTGTACCTCGACCGACTGGACAAGGATTCCCGTCGCGAGGCGATGAAGCAGGTGCGCGAGTCGGACTGGTTCTGACCGGCGCGGCCTAGGATGGCCGTATGCGCATTGCGGTCACCGGAGGATCGGGCAAACTCGGACGCACGGTCGTGCGCGAGCTGCGGAAGGCGGGGGACGTCGTCGTCTCCCTCGATGCGACGGGGGAGCGCGGGCCCGGCTTCGTCCGGGTCGACCTGACCGACTACGGCCAGACGGTGGACGCCATCCTCGGCGTCAACGACCAGCACGACGGCTTCGATGCGATCGTTCACCTGGCGGCCATCCCGGCGCCCGGCATCCTGAGCGACGTCGCGACCTTCCACAACAACATCCGGGTCACCTACAACGTGTTCCAGGCGGCGCGGCGGGCGGGCATCCGCAACGTCGTATATGCGTCGAGCGAGACCGTGCTCGGCCTGCCGTTCGACGTGCCGCCGCCGTACATCCCGGTCGATGAGGACTACCCGGCGCGGCCGGAGAGCACGTACTCGCTGGTGAAGCACCTCGAGGAGCAGATGGCGATCGAGCTGGTGCGCTGGGACCCGGCGCTCAAGATCGTCGCGCTGCGCTTCAGCAACGTGATGGACCCGGAGGACTACGCGGATTTCCCGGCGTACGACGACGATCCCTACGCCCGCAAGTGGAACCTGTGGGGCTACATCGACGCCCGCGATGGCGCCCAGGCGATCCGGCGCGCGCTGGAGTGGGACACCACGGGCTTCGACCGCTTCATCATCGCCGCCGCCGACACCGTGATGAGCCGCCCGAACGACGAGCTCGTCGCCGAGGTCTTCCCCGGCGTGCCCCTGAAGCGCGAACTGGGCGTGAACGACACCCTCCTCTCGATCGACAAGGCCCGCCGCGTCCTGGGCTACGCCCCCACCCACTCCTGGCGCGACGAGGTCTGACCCGCGCGTCCCGCCATTCGTCACGAATCGCGTCGATTCGTCACGAGTCGCGTCGATTCGTCACGAGTCGCAGCCGCGAGTTGTGGGGGAGTCGGTTGTGGATGAGCGACTTCTCCACAGATTGTGGTCACCGTCACCGCGGCCCGGTATGCGCCGAGACCATGGAGCATGCGAGACGATCGAACTCTGAGGGCTGCGGCGACCACCCGACGGGCACGCCACCCCGATCCGCTGCGCCCTTTCCACGGAGTCCGCGTCGGGATCGCGCCGGGCAGCGTCCGTTCGCTGTGTCGCGCCTACCTTCCCCTCATGCCGCAGCAGGCCCTGTTCAGCCATCTGACGGCGGCCGAGCTGCTCGGCGTTCCGCTCCCCGCCGACCTCGCGAGCGGAGCATTGCATGTCGCGGTGCCCTTCCCGCGGACGCCTCCGCGCGGCCGGGGAGTGATCGGGCACAGCCTCGGAGGGCTCGCCGGCAGCTCGGTCGACGGGCTGCCTGTCTGCACGCCGGAGGAGGTCTGGTGCCAGCTGTCCACGGTGCTCGGCGGCTCGGATCTGGTCGCAGCCGGTGACCATCTGGTGGGAGCGCGTTCGCGTGGGGCACAGACGGATGTCGGACTCCTCGCCGATGCGGTCGATCGGCACCGCGGTTCACCCGGCGCGCGCACACGAGCATGGGCGCTCCCACGCATCCGCGTCGGCGCCGACTCTCGGCCGGAGACCCTGCTTCGCCTGCTGCTGGAAGAGCTCGGATTTCTGGACCTCGACGTCAACAGTCCGGTCGTCGTCGACGGCGGCCGCCTGACTCTTCATCCCGACCTCAGCATCCGGGAGCCGCGCCTGGCCTTCGAGTACGAGGGTGACGGCCATCGGGAGCGACGGCAGTGGGCTGCCGACATCCGCCGTCGCGAGCACTTCGAGGCCGAAGGCTGGCGGGTCGTCCGAGTCACCGGCGACGACCTCTTCCGCGATCGCGACTCCCTGATCGCGCGCCTCGCAGCCTTCGGCGGCACCGCTCGTCACGAATCGCGTCCGTCCGTCACGAACGGGAGCGATTCGTGACGAATCGTGAGGGGAGGGGGTCAGTGGGCGAGCGAGAAGCCCTCGGTGCGGGGGTTGTCGCTGTAGATGCCGTCGATGACGTCGGCGAAGTCGGCCAGGATGACGTTGCGCTTGATGCTGAGCTTCGGCGTCAGGTGACCGCTCGCCTCCGTCAGCTCCGTGGCGAGCACGACGAACTTGCGGATGCTCTCGGCGCGCGAGACGCCCGCGTTCGCGTGGTCGACGGCGCGCTGGATCTCGGCGTGGACGGCCGGGTTGACCGACGCCTCGGCGAGGGTCATGTCCTTGTCCTCGCCGTTGTTGGCGAGCCAGGTCGGCAGCATCTCCGTGTCGAGGGTGATCAGAGCCGAGATGAACGGTTTCTGGTCGCCGACGACGACGACCTGGCCGACCAGCGGGTTCGCGCGGATCGGGTCCTCGAGAGCCGCCGGGGAGACGTTCTTGCCGCCCGCGGTGACGATGATCTCCTTCTTGCGGCCGGTGATCGTCAGGTAGCCGTCCGCGTCGAACGAGCCGAGGTCGCCGGTACGGAACCAGCCGTCGTCGAACGCGGCGGCCGTGGCCTCCGGGTTCTTCCAGTACTCCTTGAAGACGTTGATGCCGCGCACCTGGATCTCGCCGTCCTCCGCCAGCCGCAGATCGACGCCGGGGAGGGCCGGGCCGACCGTGCCGATCTTGAACATGTCCGGCCGGTTCACGGTGGCGGGTGCAGTCGTCTCGGTCAGGCCGTAGCCTTCGAGTACCTTGATGCCGAGGCTGTGGAAGAAGTGGCCGAGGTGCGCGCCGAGCGGCGCGGACCCGGAGACGGCGTACTTCACACGGCCGCCCATCGCGGCCCGCAGCTTGGAGAACACCAGCCGGTCGTACAGGGCGAACTTCAGCTTCAGGCCGAACGGCACGGAACCCGCCTCGACGGCCTTCGAGTGCTCCACCGCGACCTCCGCCGCCGCGCGGAAGATCTTGCCGCGCCCGCCGGACTCCGCCTTCTGCTCCGCCGAGTTGTAGACCTTCTCGAACACGCGAGGCACCGCGAGCAGGAACGTCGGCTTGAAGCTCGCCAGCGCCGGGAGCAGCTGCTTGGTGTCGGCCTGGTGGCCGACCTTCACACCGCCGGTCACGCAGAGCACGGCGATGAAGCGCGCGAACACGTGCGCGGTGGTGATGAACAGCAGCGTGGAGGCGCCGCCCGGCTGCTGCACGACCTCCTTCAGCGCCTCGGCCGAGTTGCGGGAGAGCTCGACGAAGTTGGAGTGCGTCAGCACGCATCCCTTCGGCCGCCCGGTGGAGCCAGAGGTGTAGATCAACGTCCCGATGTCGGAACCGACCGCGAGGCGGCGGCGCCGCTCGATCTCCTCGTCGGGCACGTCCTTGCCGGCGGCGGCGAGCTTGTCCAGGTCGCCCAGGTGCAGCTGCCAGACCGTGTCGATGAGCGGCAGCTCGGGGTGGACCTCGTCGAAACGCGAGAACATCTCGGCCGTCTCCAGGAAGACGGCGATGGCCCCGGAGTCGGACATGTTCCACTGCACCTGCGCGGGGGAGGAGGTCTCGTAGATCGGGACGAGCACGGCGCCCGCGAACCACGTGGCGAAGTCGATGAGGGTCCACTCGTAGCGCGTCTTCGACATCAGCCCGATCTTGTCGCCGGGCTGGATGCCCGCTGCGACGAGCCCCTTCGCCAGCGCGATCACCTGGCGGTGGAACTCCGCCGCGGTGACGTCCTTCCAACCGTCGCCGTCCGGCAGGCTGAACAGCGGCTGGTCCGGGGTCTCGGCGACCCGCTGCACCAGCAGGTCGGTGGCGTTGGCCTCGGGGTCGAGCGGGACGACGACGGGGGTTTCGAACAGATTCACGGTAGCTCCCTCGATACCGGCGGACGGGCGGACGACCGAATGGCTTCGGCCCTATCGGTTGATTACACTCTAGATGGTCCGGCTGGGGGTCCTCTCGACCTACGGCCGCCCGCAGCCCCACGCCCCCACCCCCGCAGGAAGGCCATACGTGCACGCCATCGGCATCGACATCGGAGGGACCAAGATCGCGGGGGCCGTCGTCGACGAGCTCGGCACGATCGTGCGGGAAGACAGGGTTCCGACCGACGCGAGCCGTCCGGAGGAGATCGAGAACGCGGTCGTCGCGATGATCCGGCGGCTCTCCGAGGGGCCGGAGGAGATCGCGGGAGCCGGAGTCGCGGCGGCAGGCTTCATCGACGCCGCGCAGTCCACCGTGTACTACGCGCCCAACATCAACTGGCGCCACGAGCCGTTCCGGGACAAGCTCGAGGCCCGCCTCGACCTCCCGGTCATCATCGAGAACGACGCCAACGCGGCCGGCTGGGCCGAGTTCCGCTACGGCGCGGGCCGGCTGGTCTCCGACATGGTCGTCCTGACCATCGGGACGGGCGTGGGCGGCGCGATCGTGAGCAACGACCGGCTGTTCCGCGGCGGCTTCGGCGCGGGGGCCGAGATCGGCCACATGCGGGTCGTCCCGGGCGGACTCCCGTGCGGCTGCGGCGCACACGGCTGCATCGAGCAGTACGGGTCGGGCCGCGCGCTGCAGCGGATGGCGAACGAGCTGGCCGACGCCGGCGGCATCGGTCAGGGCCTCGCCGACGTGCGGGCCCGCACCGGCGCGCTCACCGGCGCCGACATCAGCGCGCTGATCGGTGTGGGCGACCCGGGCGCGCTGGCCGCGCTCCGGCAGCTGGGCGACTGGCTCGGCCAGGCCTGCGCGAGTCTCGGCGCCATCCTCGACCCGCAGCTGTTCGTCTTCGGCGGCGGCGTCGCGCAGGCGGGGGAGCTGCTCCTGGAGCCGATCCGCCTCGCCTACCTGGAGAACCTGCCGGCGCGCGGCTTCCACCCCGAGCCCGAGTTCGCCATCGCAGAACTGGTGAACGACGCCGGGGTGGTCGGGGCGGCCGACCTGGCGCGACTGCACGCCTCCTCGCTCTAGGCGCCGCGCGGGGCTAGGCTTCGGTTCGATGTTCTACTGGCTGATGAAGTACGTGATCGCGGGACCGATCCTGCGCGGCATCTTCCGGCCGTGGGTGGTGGGACTGGAGAACATCCCCGCGGAGGGTGCTGTCATCCTGGCGAGCAACCACCTGTCGTTCATCGACTCGATCTTCCTTCCGCTCGAGGTGGACCGCCACGTGTCGTTCCTCGCCAAGAGCGACTACTTCACCCGCCGCGGGCTGAAGGGCTGGGCGACGAAGGCGTTCATGAACGCGACGGGTCAGCTCCCGATCGACCGCTCCGGCGGCAAGGCGTCGGAGGCGTCGCTCAACACCGGGCTCGCGGTGCTGGCGCGCGGCGAGATCCTCGGCATCTACCCGGAGGGCACCCGGAGCCCCGACGGCAAGCTGTACCGCGGCCGCACCGGCGTCGCCCGCATGATCCTGGAGGCCGGCGTCCCGGTCGTCCCCGTGGCCATGGTGGACACCGCCGAGATCATGCCCATCGGCAAGCGCCTGCCCAGAATCGGCCGCATCGGCATCATCGTCGGCGAGCCGCTCGACTTCTCCCGCTTCGAGGGGATGGAGGGCGACCGCTTCATCCTGCGCTCCGTCACCGACGAGATCATGTACGAGCTGCAGCGCCTCGGCGCGCAGGAGTACATGGATGTCTACGCCAGCACCGTCAAGGAGAAGCGGGCGTCGCTGTCACAGTAGGACGGGCGCCCCGGCATTCGCGATAGGCTCGGATATCCCATCCAACACCGAGTGAGCGGAAGACCAGTGCTACAGACCACAGAGCCCGTCGTGCGACCAGACGAGTCCGTGATCGAGGGCCTGGAGTATTGGCGCACGCTCCCGATCAAGCAGCAGCCGGCGTGGCCCGACCCGGAGGCCGCGGCCGCCGCCTCCGCCGAGATCGCGACCCTGCCGCCGCTCGTCTTCGCCGGCGAGGTCGACCAGCTCCGCACCCGTCTCGCGCGGGCCGCCGCGGGTGAGGCGTTCCTGCTGCAGGGCGGTGACTGCGCCGAGACGTTCGCGGGCGCGACCGCCGACCAGATCCGCAACCGGGTCAAGACCGTGCTGCAGATGGCCGTCGTGCTGACCTACGGCGCGTCCGTCCCTGTCATCAAGATGGGCCGCATGGCCGGGCAGTTCGCCAAGCCGCGCTCCAGCGACACCGAGACGCGCAACGGCGTGACGCTTCCCGCATACCGCGGCGACATCGTCAACGGCTACGACTTCACCCCGGAGTCGCGCCAGGCCGACCCGCGCCGGCTGGTGCAGGGCTACCACACCGCCGCCTCCACGCTGAACCTCATCCGCGCCTTCACCCAGGGCGGTTTCGCCGACCTGCGCCAGGTGCACAGCTGGAACAGGGGCTTCGCGGCCAACCCGGCCAACCAGCGCTACGAGGGCCTCGCGCGCGAGATCGATCGCGCCATCAAGTTCATGGAGGCGGCGGGCGCCGACTTCGACGAGCTCAAGCGGGTGGAGTTCTACTCCAGCCACGAGGCCTTGCTGATGGACTACGAGCGCCCGATGACGCGCATCGACTCGCGCACCGGCACGCCGTACAACACGTCGGCGCACTTCGTCTGGATCGGGGAGCGCACGCGCGACCTCGACGGCGCGCACGTCGACTTCCTGTCCCGGGTGCGCAACCCGATCGGCGTGAAGCTCGGCCCGACCACGTCGCGCGACGACATGCTGCGGCTGATCGACAAGCTCGACCCGGAGCGCGAGCCCGGCCGGCTGACGTTCATCACGCGCATGGGCGCCGGCACGATCCGGGATGCGCTCCCGCCGCTGCTCGAGGCCATCAAGCGGACTGACGCGCTGCCGCTGTGGGTGACCGACCCGATGCACGGCAACGGCCTGACGACCCCGAACGGCTACAAGACGCGCCGCTTCGACGACGTCGTGGACGAGGTGAAGGGCTTCTTCGAGGCGCACCGGGCCGCGGGCACCAACCCCGGCGGCATCCACGTCGAGCTCACCGGCGACGACGTCACCGAGTGCCTGGGCGGGTCGGAGCACATCGACGAGGCAACCCTCGCAACGCGCTACGAGTCGCTGTGCGACCCGCGCCTGAATCACATGCAGTCGCTGGAGCTGGCGTTCCTGGTGGCCGAGGAGCTGTCGGCGACGAACTGAGCCGGCCGGCCCTCAGGACACGCCGTCGTCCCGCCGGGACGGCGGCGTGTCTCGTGAGGTGGTCTGCGTGCGCCCCAACCAGCCGCGCCCGCAACCAGGCGCGCCCGCGCCTCAGAAGCCGGCGAAGTTGACGGTGATCGTGGAGCCCTTGGGCTGCTGGGTCCCCGCGCCGGGGGAGATCTTGGACACGACGAACGCGGACGGCGCGACGTCGGCGATGGCGGAGTACTTGAGCTGGAAGCCGGCGTCCGTCAGCGCCTTCTTGGCGTCGGCCCAGTTCTTGTTCACGACGTCGGGGACCGTCACCGGCTCCGGGCCCTTCGAGGTCTCCAGCAGCAGGGTGTCGTTCGGGCGCACCGGCTCGTGCTGCGCCTGGGCCGAGATGACCTTGCCCTCCGGCACCGTGTCGCTGTAGCTCTGGGGGCCTGCGGAGGTCAGCAGACCGACCTTGGCCAGGGCGGCCGTGGCGTCCTCCACCGACTTGCCAGCCACGTCCGGGATCGGCCCGGCGGAGACCACGAGGTTGACCGCGGCGGCCTCGAAGTAGGAGCCGCCGCCGGAGATGTCGGCGCCGGTGTCGGCGCGCGTCGCCGAGAGGACGGTGTTCGCCGGAACCTTGCCGTCGAACTGCTGCGCGGTGTCGCCCACTTTCGCGCCGACACCGGTGATGAGGCTCTTCGCCTCGTCGACGCTCTTTCCGGCAAGGGCAGGGATGTCGACGGGTTTGGGGCCCTGCGACACGCGGAGCGTCACCGTGCTGCCGTGCGCGGCGTGCACGCCCGCGGCGGGGTCGGTGCTCGACACCAGGCCCTTGGCGACGGTCGTGCTGTACTCCGGCGCCTGCGCGGTCGTGAAGCCGAGCTTGACGAGCCGGCTCGCGGCGGCGTCCGGTGCCGTGTTCACGACGTTCGGGACGGCGACCAGCGAACCGGGACCGGCGCCGAAGTACCAGCCGGTGCCGGCGGCGACGCCGGCGAGCAGGATGACGAGCGCGAACAGCCACCATCCCTTCGAGCGCCTCTTCTGCGCCGCCTTGGCGAGCGTCGCGGTGGCGGCCGGGGTGCTGGAAGCGACCTGCTGCCGGATGGCCGGGTTGATGATCTGGGTCTCGCCCGCCTCCACCTCGAAGGCCGGGGGAAGAACGACGGTCGGCTGCAGCACGGCCTCGCCGCGCAGCGACTTCTCCGCCTCCAGCAGCCGGTCGAGCATCTCCCGCGCGTCGTGCGGGCGGCGGTCCGGATCCTTCTCGGTCGCCCACAGCACGAGCTCGTCGAGCTCGGCGGGCACGGCCGGGTTCTTCGCGCTGGGCGCGGGCACCGCGTCGTTGGCGTGCTGGTAGGCGATCTGCATCGGCTGCTCGCCCTGGAAGGGCTGCTGGCCGGTCAGCATCTCGTACATCATGATGCCGAGCGCGTAGATGTCGCTCCGGGCGTCGGCGACGCCGCGGGTGACGAGCTCGGGGGAGAGGTAGGCGATGGTGCCGAGCAGCGCCTGCCCGGTCGCGGTGTTGGCGCTGGCGGCGCGGGCCAGGCCGAAGTCGCCGATCTTGATGCGGCCGTCGTCGGCCAGCAGCACGTTTTCCGGTTTGAGGTCGCGGTGCACGATGCCCGCCTTGTGCGCTGCGGCGAGACCGGAGAGCACCGCCTCCATGATGTCGATGGTCTGCTCGGGCGTGAGCTTGCCGTAGTCCTTGAGCAGGTCGCGCAGGGTGATGCCGGGCAGGTACTCCATGACCAGGTACGCCATGTCGGAGTCCTGGCCCTGGTCGAACACGTTGACCACGTTCGGGTGCGCCAGCCGGGCGGCCGAGCGGGCCTCCTGGACGAAACGGCTCTTGAAGGTGGAGTCGTCGGCGAGGTGGCCGTGCATGATCTTGATGGCCACGCGCCGCTCCAGGCGGAGATCGGTCGCCAGGTACACGGTGGCCATGCCGCCACGGGCGATCCGCGAGCGCACCTGATAGCGGCCGTCGATGAGACGGCCGATCATGGGGTCGGTCTGGCTCGTGGTCACGGATCGAGTCTAGGGAACGACGTATGCCGCAAGCCTGCAAAACACCGGTGGACGTCGTGGCTGTGACCCGGCTGTGACATTCCGGCTCAGCCGAGCTGCGTGAGCCAGGCGCGGGCGGAGGCCTCCCACTTGGCGTACGCGTCGGGGAACGCGGAGAGCTGCACGGCCTGGGCCGCCTGGGTCACGGTCATCGAGCGCCACCCGGGAACATCGAGCAGGCCGCGCGTGCGGCCGGGGTTGGGGTTTCCGGCGCCGCCGTAGAAGGCGAGGGTCGCGCGCGCGGGGTCGAGCACCTGGTCCGGCGTCCCCCACCCGGTGCTCGGACGCTGCTGGAACAGGCCGAGCGAGTCCCGGTCGCCGTAGCGGACGTTGCGCAGGCCGGACTCCTGCGCGGCGGCGGCGAGGGCGATGACGATGCCCTGGTCGGGGACGCCCTGCTGGCGGCCGATGCGGACGATGAGCTGGGCGTTCGCGCGCATCTCGTCGGAGAGAGCGACGACCTGGCCCGCGGCGACCGCGGGGAGCGGGGCGGGTGAGGCGACGACGGGTGCGGCCGGCGCCGGGACCGCGGCCGGCCGGTCGAGGGACGCGGTCGTCATGCCCGGGATGCGGAGGTGCTGGCCGGGGAAGATGAGGGCGGACGCGGTCAGCCCGTTGGCCGCGAGCACCGCCTTCGTGCTGACGCCGAACCGCCCGGCGATGCCGCTGACGGTGTCGCCGCGCACGACGGTGTACGTGGTCGTCGCCGGAGCGGAGGGTGCCGGCGCGGGGGCGGCGGGAGCGGCGGGAGCGGGCGCGGCGGCCGGGCCGGCGAGGGCGAGCACCTGGCCGGGGAAGATCAGGCTCTTCCAGCTGAGGCCGTTCATGGCGAGGACGGCGGCGGTCGACAGGCCGAACCGGCCGGCGATGCCCGACACCGTGTCGCCGGACTGGACGCGATAGGTGGCAGGAACGGCCGCGACAGCGGTGCGCGCCGGGGACGCGCTCGCGGGGCGTCCGATCGTGCTGGTGACCGTCGCGCCCTCCAGCGGTGCGATCCGGCCGGTGTCGCCGGGGTGGTCGGCCCGGGTGTCCTCCGGTGGGGCGGCCTGGGCCGGCGTCACGAGGTTGAGCGTCATCGCCAGGGAGCTCGCGACCGCGATCGGGACGGTGCCCAGCGCGGCGCGGATCCTGCCGGTGTCTGCCAGAGCCATGGGAACCCCCTGTTTGAGTGACACGACGACACCCCACGCTGGCACAGAACAGTTAAGGAGTCAACGGAAGTGACGAATGTGACAACAGTTTACGCGATCGTAACAATCGGTGCGGCTTCTCGAACCGGCGCCACTCATGGCACGCTGGAGGGGTGACCGAGCCCGTCCAGACCAGTGAATGGTTGACCGTCCCCGACCTCGTCGAGCAGTTGGGCCTGAGCGTGAGCCGGGTGCGCCGCCTCATCGAGGACCGCCATCTCGCCGCCAAGCGCATCGACGGGGTCCTCAAGGTCCCCGCCGCCTTCCTCCGCGACGGGCAGCCGCTCGGCGAGCTCCGCGGAACCCTGATCGTCCTCGGCGACGACGGCTTCACCGACGACGAGGCGGTGGACTGGCTGCTCGCCGAGGAGGAGAGCCTCGGCACCTCCCCGATCGAGGCGCTGCGGGCCGGTCGCAAGGCCGAGGTCCGCAGGGTGGCTCAGGCCCTGGCCTGACCGCCCGCTCCGTTTCGCGACTGCGGTCGCACGGAACGACCGCGGCCGCGCGCGCAGGCGCAGACGTTCCGGGAGGGCGCGGTCAGGCGCTGCGGCGGGTGACCGTCACCGCGAGGTCGCGCAGCTGCGCCTTCGCGGCGGCGCCGAGCGGGGCCGCCTCGAGCGCGGCGATAGCCCGCGCGACGTTGTCGGCGATCATCCGCTCCACGACCTCCACCGCCCCGGACTCCCGGATGGTGAGCTGCATCGTGCGGATCTGCTCCGGCGTCAGCTCGGGGTCGCCGAGCAGTTCGTCGAGCGCCGCGCGGGCGCCCGACGGGATGGCCTGGCGGGTGAGGGCGATGAGCACCGTGCGCTTGCCCTCGCGCAAGTCGTCGCCGCTCGGCTTGCCGGTGACCTCGGCGTCGCCGAAGACGCCGAGCAGGTCGTCGCGCAGCTGGTACGCGATCCCGAGGGGGAGGCCGAAGGAGCGCAGCGCGTCTAGCTGGCCGAGGGTGGCGCCGGCGAGGCTCCCGCCGATCAGCAGCGGCGACTCGATGGAGTACTTGGCCGACTTGTAGACGATCACGCGTTCCGCGCGCGCCAGCTGGTCGCCGTCCGGCCTCCCGGCCCAGCCGATCTCCTCGAAGATGTCGAGGTACTGACCGGCGGTCACGTCGATCCGCATCCGGTTGAACTCGGCGCGGGCCGCCCGGCGGGCCGGGGCGCTGACCAGCTGGGTCAGGCCCTCGTCGAACAGCTCGTCACTGAGGATGAGGAGAAGATCGCCGAGCAGCGTCGCCGCGCCCGTGCCGAACGCGGCGCCGGAGCCGCCCCAGCCCTCCTCGTCGTGGAGCCGCTCGAACCGCTTGTGCGCGGCCGGTGCGCCGCGGCGCGTGTCGGAGTTGTCGATGAGGTCGTCGTGCACCAGCGCGGCCGCGTGGAACAGCTCGAGCGAGCTCGCCACCGAGACCACCGCATCGAGTGCCCCTCCGGCCGTCACCGCCCCGGCGTCCTGGACGTCGTCGCCGCCGTCGCTGCTCGTGCGCACCGCCTGCCAGCCCCAGAAGCAGAACAGCGCCCGGAACCGCTTGCCGCCGCTGAGAAAATCCCTTGAGAAGGCCGCGACCGGAGAGAGCTCGTCGGCGATGGAGACGAGAATGGAGGCACGTGCATCGAGGAATCCATCGATTCTGGACTGGATGAGGTCGACGAACCGGATGCTTTCTGACACACGCCTAGCCTAGCCAGACCGGCGAGGTTAGAATCAGGCTCACCTAGCCTCGAACCCACGGAAAGAGGGGGATACGGATGCCGCTTTCGGAACACGAGCAGCGCCTCCTCGAAGAGATGGAACGCAGTCTCTACCAGAACGACGCAGACTTCGTCGCCAAGGTGGGAGGGAAGAGAGCGCGGCCGGCCTACCGGTCGATCGTCCTCGGCATCCTGCTCGCCGTCGTCGGCGTGATCGTCCTCGTCGTCGGGGTCTGGTTCCAGCAGCCCCTCGTGGGCATCCTCGGCTTCATCTTCATGTTCGCCGGCGTGCTCGTCGCCATCGCGCCGGGCAAGCGTGTGGCCGCGGAGCCGGGCGCCCCGGAGCCCAAGCGCGCCAAGGCGCGCGGTGGCCAGAACGGCTTCATGGACCGCATGAACGACCGCTGGGACAAGCGCAACGACGGCGGAGAGGGCTGACCCCTCCACCGTCCTCCCCAACACTTCCCGGAAGGGCCGATCGTCTCCGATCGGCCCTTTTTTCATGCCCGCGGACGCTCCCGGACCCTCCACTTCCCTCCACCCCAAAGATCCGCGTGATTCCGCGGGTCGACGCCCCCATTTCGGGGCAATCCGGTCAAGGTGCTTCAATTTGTGGATGGAAGTGGAGTAAAGTGGAGGCACACCGCAACCTGGGCCGGGAGAGTGGGGGTGGCAGCCGATGTTCCTCGGTACGCATGCCCCCAAACTCGACGAGAAAGGGCGCATCATCCTGCCGGCCAAATTCCGGGATGAGCTCGAGTCCGGTCTCGTCCTGACCCGTGGTCAGGAGCACTGCGTCTACGTCTTCTCGAAGGCGGAGTTCGAGTCGCTCCACGAGAAGATCCGCCAGGCGCCGGTGACCAGCAAGCAGGCCCGCGACTACCTGCGCGTCTTCCTCTCGGGGGCGAGTGCAGAGGTGCCGGACAAGCAGAACCGGGTGACCATCCCGGCCTCGCTCCGGACGTACGCGGGACTCGATCGCGACCTGGTCGTGATCGGCGCGGGCAGCCGCGCGGAGATCTGGGACGCCCAGGCCTGGGAGACCTACCTGGCGGAGCAGGAAGCAGCGTTCGCGAACACGGAGGAGGAGGTGATCCCGGGACTCTTCTGACGCGCGTCCCTGGCGCCGGACTCCCAGCCATACGCCCTGACACCACTTCCCCGGTGTCAGGTCGGGATGGATGGGGATCCGGGATCAGGGCCAAGCGGACCGTCCCGTAGGCCATGAGCGACAACGACCGCATCCACACCCCCGTCCTGCTCGAGCGCTGCATCGAGCTCCTCGGCCCGGCGCTCGCGAAGCCCGGTGCCGTGTTCGTCGACGCGACCCTCGGGATGGGCGGCCACTCGGCCGGCATCCTGGAACGGTTCCCGGAGGCGGTCCTCGTCGGCCTTGACCGCGACTCGGAGGCGCTGGACATCGCCGGGCAGCGCCTGGAGCGCTTCGGCGACCGCGTGCATCTCGTCCACACCGTCTACGACGGCATCCGGGAGGCGGTGGAGGGCGAGGGCTTCGACCACATCGACGGCGTCCTGTTCGACCTGGGCGTCTCCTCGCTGCAGCTCGACCGGGTGGAGCGCGGCTTCTCGTACTCCAAGGACGCGCCGCTCGACATGCGGATGGACTCCACGAGCGAGCTGACCGCCGAGATGGTGCTCGCCGAGTACTCCGAGGCCGACCTGCGGCGCATCTTCCGCGAGTACGGCGAGGAGAAGCTCGCCGGCCGCTACGCCGCCCGCATCGTGGAGGCACGCGAGACGGTGCCGCTGGTGCGTTCGGGTCAGCTGGTCGACCTGATCACCAAGGCCACCCCGGTCGCGGTGCAGCGGCAGGGGCACCCGGCCAAGCGGGTCTTCCAGGCGCTGCGCATCGAGGTCAACCAGGAGCTCGCGGTGCTGGAGCGCGCCATCCCGGCCGCCATCGACCTGCTCGCCGTCGGCGGGCGCATCGTCGTGGAGGCCTACCAGTCGCTCGAGGACCGCATCGTGAAGCGCGAGCTGCAGGCGCGGTCGACCTCCAGCGCTCCGGCGGGACTGCCGGTCGAGCTGCCTGAGCACCGGCCGGAGCTCAAGCTCCTGATCCGCGGCGCCGAGCTCGCGGACGACGACGAGAAGGCCGCCAACCCTCGCGCCACCCCGGTGCGGCTGCGGGCGGCCGAGCGGGTGCGGCCCGCATCGAACAACGACGAGAAGAGGAGGCGCTGATGAGCAGCACCCTGGCTGAAGCCGTCACGGTCACCGCACGCCGGCGCCCGGCCGCCCTGTGGACCGGCGCCGCCACCGCGGCGGCGCTGCCGGCCGAGGAGCCGCGCGAGCAGCATGAGCTCCGTGGGACCCGGGAGTCCCGGCGCAGCCACCTCGAGGTCGTGCCGTCGCGCTCGCAGCGCCGGGCGCGTCCCCGTGCCCTCTACGCCGGAATCGCGGTCGGCACGCTGCTCGCGATCGTGGTCGCCCAGCTGCTGCTGAGCATCGGGATCTCGCAGGGCGCGTACCAGCTGAACTCGCTGCAGGCGAAGCAGACGCAGCTGCAGCGGTCGTACCAGGCCGTGTCCGAGGACCTCGGCCGGGTGTCCTCGCCGCAGAACCTCGCGGCGAATGCGAACGCCCTCGGCATGGTGAGCAACAGCAGCCCCGCCTACCTGCGGCTCTCCGACGGCGCGGTGCTCGGCGCCCCGCTGGCTGCGAGCGGCGCGGCCGGGACGGTGACCGGCGGCCAGGGCAACCTGGTGCCGAACTCCCTGCTCGCCGGTGTCCCGCTGGTGACGCAGCCCGGGCAGACCGCCGCGCCGCAAACTGGGAATTCCGCCTCCACGGGAGCGGCGAACGCGCCGCAGCAGAAGCCGACCGTACCGTTGCAGGGAGCGTTGCCGACCCCGGTGACGCACTGACGACGGGACGGACGCGGGCATGGTCGGCAAGAAGATGCTGCGGCGGCGGACCGCGGCCACGGTCCTGGCCGTCGCCGCGACCGTCGGCATCCTCGGTGCCAAGCTGGTCGACATCCAAGTGGTGCGGGCCGACGAGCTGCAGAAGGAGTCGGTGAACGCCAAGGAGGTGTCGACTCCGCTGCTCGGCAACCGCGGCGACATCGTGGACGCCGACGGTAAAGTCCTGGCGACCACCATCTACACCTACACCGCGGCCGCGTCACCGAAGGACGCCATCGCGGGTGGCCGGGACAAGATGGTCGAGGCGGCGGCGAAGATCGGCGCCATCACCGGCCAGGGCGGCGACGCCGTCGCGGCGCTCATCGACGGCGCCCTCAAGGAGAACCCCAAGTCCCAGTACGTCCTGATCAAGTCCGGGATGGACGTCGGCACCTTCGACAAGCTCGACAAGCTCCCGTACCCCTGGCTGACCTTCACGAAGAAGCAGGCCCGCAGCTACCCGAACGGTGCCGTCGCAGGCAATCTGCTCGGCTTCCTCTCCCAGGGCGGGGACGAGGGCCTGGAGGCCAGTGAGAACGGCTGCCTCGCCGGCCAGAACGGCGAGGAGACCTACCAGCGCGGGGCTGACGGGGTCGCGATCCCCGGCAGCACCGTCGTGCAGAAGCAGGCGAAGGACGGCGGGACGCTCAAGCTGACGATCGACAGCGACCTGCAGTGGTTCGCCGAGCAGACGCTGGCACAGCAGGTGAGCGCGACCGGTTCCAAGTTCGGCTTCGTCACGGTCGCGGAGGCGAAGACCGGCAAGGTCAAGGCGATCGCGCAGTGGCCGTCCCTCGACCCCAACAACATCGACGCCACCGACCCGTCGTTCTGGCGGCTGCAGTCGCTGACCGACCCGCGTGAGCCGGGCTCGACGTTCAAGGCGCTGACCGCCGCGATGCTGCTGGACCAGGGCAAGGCATCGCCGACGACCCCGGTGCTCGCGCCGTACCAGTGGAAGTCGGGCAACGGCGCGGACCTGCACGACGCCGGGTACCACCCGCCGCTGCGGCTGACGCTCACGGGCGTCCTGATGATGTCGTCCAACACGGGCATGTCGCAGCTGGGTCGCGCGCTCAGCGATCAGACCCGCTACGACTACATGAAGAAGTTCGGGATCGGCACACCGACCGGCCTGCCGTACCCGGGCGACTCGGCCGGCGAACTTCATCCGGTGAAGGACTGGGACGACCAGACCAAGTACGCCACGATGTTCGGCCAGGGCGTCTCGGCGACCCAGCTGCAGATGGTCGGCGCCTACCAGGCGCTGGCGAACGGAGGGAACCGCATCCCGCTGTCGCTCGTCGAGGGCTGCCAGCACCCCGACGGCTCGGTCACCGATGTCCCGAGCGCGAAGCAGACCCCCGTCGTCTCCGCTCAGGCCGCCTCGACCACGCTCGGGATGATGGAGTCGGTGGTCACCTCGGGCGAGCTCAAGAAGCAGCTGCAGATCCCCGGCTACCGCATCGCCGCGAAGACCGGAACGGCCCAGCAGCCCGACGGCAAGGGCGGCTACCTGCCCTCCTACTACGTGTCGGTCATGGGCGTCGCACCGGTGGACGATCCGCAGTACGTCGTTTCGGTCAACCTCGGGTTCCCGACTACCATTACTTCGTCGGCAGCCGCCGCTCCGCTGTTCCACACGATCATGAGTCAGGTGCTGAAGACCTACCGGGTGAAGCCCTCGACGTCGAGCCCGGCCGACTACCCGCCGTACTACTGAAAGTGAGCCTCGTGACAGGACCGGCGCCCTCTTCCCTGCGCCCCGAGCATCCCGTCGCCCGCCCGCTCGCCCAGCTGGTAGCGGAGTTCGGGCTGGACAGCCGCGGCGACCTCGACGGCGTCGAGGTGACCGGAGCCGCCCTGGCGAGCTCCGCCGTCGAACCCGGCGACCTGTATGTCGGCGTGCCCGGCCGCAACGTCCACGGCGCGAGCTACTCGGCGGCGGCCGCCGAGGCGGGCGCGGTCGCCGTGCTCACCGACGAGGAGGGTGCGGCGCTGGCGGAGGAGTCCGGTCTGCCGGTCATCGTCACGCCCGACCCGCGGGCCGCGCTCGGCGCGGTGTCCGCCTGGATCTACCGCACCGACGAGAATCAGGCGACGCTCTTCGGCGTCACGGGCACCAACGGCAAGACCTCGGTGGTGTACCTGCTGAACGCGATCCTCGGCCAGCTCGGGGTCGTCTCCGGCCTCAGCTCCACCGCCGAGCGGCGCATCGGCGACACCGTCATCACGAGCAAGCTGACCACCCCGGAGGCGAGCGAGCTGCACGCGCTGCTCGCCCGCATGCGCGAGGAGGGCGTCCGCGCCGCCGCGATCGAGGTGTCGGCGCAGGCCCTCACGCGCCACCGCGTCGACGGGATCGTGTTCGATGTCGTCGGCTTCACCAACCTGAGCCACGACCACCTCGACGACTACGCGGCGATGGACGACTACTTCGCCGCAAAGCTGGAGCTGTTCCAACCCGACCGCGCCCGCCGTGGCGTCGTCACGGTCGACTCCGAGTGGGGCCACAGGCTCGTCGAGCAGTCGCGCATCCCGCTGGCGACCCTGTCCAGCTCGGCCGGCTCCGACGCCGAGTGGACGCTGACCGTGCTGGAGGAGACCCTCGCAAGCACCCGGTTCAGCCTGGAGGGCCCGGACGGCCGTGGCCTGGAGACCAGCATCCCATTGCTCGGCGCCTACAACGCCGCGAACGCCGCCCTTGCCATCGTCATGCTCGTGGAGTCGGGCTACGACCTCGACGCGATCGGCGCGGCGCTGGAGCGCGACGGCGGCATCGACGCCTATATCCCGGGCCGCGCGGAGCGGCTCTCCGGCGACCGCGGTCCGGTCGTCTTCATCGACTACGGCCACAGCCCGGACGCGTTCCTCTCGACTCTGAGCGCGCTGCGCAAGGTCACCGAGGGCCGCATCGTGATGGTGTTCGGCGCGGACGGCGACCGCGACACCACCAAGCGCACCGACATGGGTGCGATCGCCGCCCGCGGTGCGGACGCCGTGGTCATCACCGACTTCCACCCGCGCTGGGAGGACCCGGCCGCCATCCGTGCCGCCCTGCTGGAGGGCGCCCGCTCGGCCGTGCCGGACGGCGAGCTGTACGAGGTGCCGGACCCGCGTGCCGCATTCCGCACGGCCCTCTCGCTCGCGGGCGAAGGCGACGTCGTGCTGTACGCCGGCCCGGGCCACGAGGACTACCAGGAGGTGGCCGGCCAGCGCCTGCCGTACTCCGCCCGCGAGGATGTGCGCCTCGCCCTGCGAGAGGCCGGGTGGCTGTAGATGATCGCCATGACCCTCGCCGAGATCGCCGCGGCGACCCGCGGCACCCTGCTTCTCGACGGCACGCACGTCTCGCCCGACGCCGTGGTCTCCGGCCTCTCCACCACCGACTCCCGTGAGGTCGAGCCCGGCTCGATCTTCTTCGCCAAGCCCGGCGAGGTGACCGACGGGCACCTCTTCGCGCCGCAGGCGGTCGAGGCCGGTGCAGCGCTCGTCGTGGTCGACCACCCGCTGGAGCTTCCCGTCCCGCAGCTGCTGGTGGAGGACACCGTCGTCGCGCTCGGCGACCTCGCGACCGAGGTCATCGCGCGCGTGCGCGCCCTCGGCCTGCTGAAGATCGTCGGCATCACCGGCTCCAACGGCAAGACCACGACCAAGAACCTGCTGCGCGCCGTGCTGGAGCAGGTCGGCCCGACGATCGCGCCGCGCGCGTCCTTCAACAACGAGGTCGGCGCCCCGGTGACGATGCTCCAGGTGACCGAGGAGACGCAGTTCCTCGTCGCCGAGATGGGCGCGAGCGGCATCGGCGAGATCGCCCGCCTGGTGCGCATGGCGCGGCCGGACGTCGGCGTCGTGCTCAAGGTCGGCCTCGCCCACGCCGGCGAGTTCGGCGGGATCGAGAAGACCCTGCAGGCGAAGACCGAGATGGTCACGGATCTGCTCGAGTCGGATGTCGCGGTGCTGAACATCGACGACCCGCGCGTCGCCACGATGGCAGGCAAGACCGTGGCCCGCGTGCTCTGGTTCGGCCTCGACGAGCGCGCCGACGTGCGCGCGACCGACGTCGTCTCCGACCGCCGCGGCACGTCGTTCACCCTGCACCTGCCGCCGCGCGACGGGGGAGAGGGCGAGTCCCGCCCCGTGCGGTTCCAGGTGCTCGGCGAGCACCACGTGATGAACGCGCTGGCGGCCGCCGCCTCGGCGTACGTCCTCGACGTCGACATCGACACCATCGTCGCCGCGCTGCAGACCGTGAGGACGGCGGAGCGCTGGCGGATGGAGGTGCTCGGCAGCGGCGAGGTGACCGTCATCAACGACGCCTACAACGCGAGCCCCGACTCGATGTCGGCCGCGCTGAAGACGCTCGCGCAGATCGCGGAGCCCGAGGGCCGCACGGTCGCCGTGCTCGGCGAGATGAGCGAGCTGGGCGAGTTCTCGGGCGAGGAGCACGACCGCATCGGCCTGCTCGCCGTCCGCCTCGGCATCGACCAGCTCGTCGTCGTCGGCCCCTCCGCGCGCCGCATGCACATCACGGCGATCAACGAGGGCTCGTGGGACGGGGAGTCCCTCTACTTCGACACCCAGGACGCGGCGCTCGACCACCTCGCAGGCGCACTGCGCCCGGGCGACACCGTGCTCGTGAAGTCTTCCAACTCGGCCGGGCTGCGCTTCCTCGGCGACCGACTCGGGGAGATCTTCTCGTGAGAGCCCTGCTGACCTCCGGTGCGCTCTCGATGGCGTTCACGCTGTTCCTGACGCCGCTGTTCATCCGGCTGTTCCGCCGCCTGCAGTGGGGGCAGTTCATCCGCGACGACGGGCCGCAGAGCCACCACGCGAAGCGCGGCACCGCGACCATGGGCGGCATCGTCGTCATCCTGGGCACCCTGTTCGGCTACTTCACCGCGCTGCTGCTGACCGGCGACGAGACCAGTGTGTCCGCGCTGCTCGTGCTGTTCCTCATGGTCGGGCTCGGCGTGGTCGGCTTCATCGACGACTTCCTGAAGACCCGGCGCGAGCGCAGCCTCGGGCTCACCGGGTGGGCCAAGGTCGCCGGCCAGGTCGTCGTCGCGACGATCTGGGCGTTCCTGGCGATCCGGTTCCCGAACGGCAACGACTACACGCCGGCGACGATGAGCGTGTCGTTCATCCGCGACCTGCCGGCCATCGACTTCGGCGCGATCACCAAGTTCGGCGTGATCGGCGTGCTCGTCGGCTACGGCCTGTACCTGCTCTGGATCAACTTCCTGGTGGCCGCCACCTCGAACGGGGTCAACGTCACCGACGGTCTGGACGGCCTCGCCTCGGGCGCCTCCATCCTCGCGATCGGCGCGTACATCATCATCGGCTTCTGGCAGTCGATCCAGTCCTGCGCGAACGTCAAGCTGAGCGTCGAGAACGTGGCCAAGTGCTACGACGTGCGCGACCCGTTCGACCTCGCCATCGTCGCGACGGCGATCGTCGGAGCGGTCGTCGGCTTCCTCTGGTGGAACACGTCGCCCGCGCAGATCTTCCTCGGCGACACCGGCTCGCTGGCGCTCGGCGGCGCGGTCGCCGCCCTCGCCATCCTGAGCCGCACCGAGCTGCTGCTGGTCCTCATCGGCGGCATCTTCGTCATCGAGGCCGGGTCCGTCATCGTGCAACGGGCGTACTTCAAGCTGACCCGCGGCAGGCGCATCTTCCTGATGAGCCCCATCCATCACCACTTCGAGCTGAAGGGGTGGGCCGAGGTCACCGTCGTGGTCCGGTTCTGGATCATCGGCGGCCTGCTCGTGGCCGCCGGCGTCGGCTCGTTCTACCTGGAGTGGCTCGCCACATGACCGCCCTGGACGACCGTCTCGCCGGGCTGACCAGCTGGCATGCCGACTGGAGCGGCCTGCGGGTCGCCGTATACGGCCTCGGCGTCACCGGCTTCTCGGTGGCGGACACCCTGGCCGAGCTCGGCGCGCAGGTGCTCGTGGTCGCCGCGAAGGCGGACGACGAGCGGCGGATGCTGCTCGAGGTGATCGGCGCGGAGCTCGTCGAGCAGCCCGACCTGAGCGCGCCGCCGGAGCGTCTCGCTGAGTTCGACCCCGAGCTCGTCGTCGCGTCGCCCGGCTTCCACTGGGACCACCCGCTGCTGGTCTGGGCCGGGCAGCGCGGCACCGCCGTCTGGGGCGACATCGAGCTGGCCTGGCGCCTGCGCGACAAGGTCGCCCGGCCGGACGGCGCCGAGGGTCCCGCCGACTGGATCTGCGTCACCGGCACCAACGGCAAGACGACCACCGTGCAGCTCACGGCGACGATGATCCTCGCGGGCGGCAACCGCGTCGCACCGTGCGGCAACATCGGCGTCCCCGTGCTCGACGCCATCCGCGACCCGGAGGGATTCGACGTGCTCGTCGTCGAGCTCTCGAGCTACCAGCTGCACTGGGTGAACCGGAACGCAGGCGGCGAGCTGTCGCCGTTCTCGGCCGCCTGCCTCAACATCGCCGACGACCACCTCGACTGGCACGGCTCGATGGAGGCGTACATCGCCGCCAAGGCGAAGGTCTACGACAACACGCAGGTCGCCTGCGTCTACAACAAGGCCGACGAGAACACGCTCCGGATGGTGGAGCAGGCCGATGTGGTCGAGGGCGCCCGCGCCATCGGCTTCGGTCTCGGCGTCCCGGGCCCGAGCGACTTCGGGATCGTGGACGGCATCCTGTGCGACCGCGCGTTCCTGGAGGACCGCGCGAACGCGGCGATCGAGCTGACCACGCTGGAGGAGCTGGAAGAGGCGGGGCTCTCCGCGCCGCACGTGGTCGCCAACATCCTGGCCGCCTCCGCCCTCGCCCGCTCCTGGGGCGTCGAGCCGCAGGTGATCCGGGATGTGCTCACCGCGTTCCGGCTCGACGCGCACCGCATCGAGCTGGTGCGCGTGGAGGCGGGCGTGAACTGGGTGGACGACTCCAAGGCGACCAACCCGCACGCCGCCGACGCGTCGCTGCGCGCCTACCCGTCGGTGGTCTGGCTGGTCGGCGGGCTGCTCAAGGGTGTGGATGTGGACGACCTGGTCGGAAAGCACGTCGGCCGCCTCCGCGGGGCCGTCGTGATCGGCGTGGACCGCGCCGAGCTGCTGGCCGCGTTCCGCAAGCACGCCCCGGAGCTGCCCGTGCTCGAGGTCGAGTCCGCCGACACGGACGAGGTCATGCCGACCGCCGTCCGCCTGGCCGGCGGCCTCGCCCGCGAGGGCGACACGGTGCTGCTCGCGCCCGCCGCGGCCTCCATGGACCAGTTCGCCGACTACGCCGAGCGCGGCCGCCGCTTCCAGTCGGCCGTCAACGCCTACCTCGACGAGTCCGCCTCCTAGCCGACTGCGGCGTCGCGGGACGTCTGCGGCGCGGCGCGCACGCGCAGACGTCCCGGGAGGCCGCAGTCGCCGCATTCGGGCGACACGCGCCCCCGCTCCGGCGCCCTGGGCGGGACCGCGACGAGACTGGGACAGCCGACGGAACGACTGGGAGGTGAGGCGCGTGACGAGTGTGCCTCGTACCCCCGGCCGCAGCGCGGACCGCTCCCGCCTCGGCGCGCTGACGACGCGCATCCAGCTGGGCCGGGCCATGACCTCCGAGTCGGCCAACTACTTCCTGCTGCTCGGGGTCACCCTGTTCATGGTCGTGTTCGGCCTGGTCATGGTGCTGTCGTCGTCTGCGGTCGAGTCCCACAACGACAGCGACAACTTCTTCTCCCGGTTCTGGTCGCAGGGCGCGTACGCGCTGGTCGGCCTCCCGCTCATGTTCCTGGTGTCGCGCATCCCGCGGGCGTTCTGGAAGAAGACCATCTGGTTCTTCCTGGGCGCGGCCTGCTTCCTGCAGCTGCTCGTGGTGTTCACCCCGCTCGGCATGGAGATCGGCGGCAACCGCAACTGGCTCAAGGTCGGGTCCCTCACCCTGCAGCCGTCGGAGGCGATCAAGCTCGCCCTCGTCGTCTGGCTGGGCGTGGTGCTCGCCCGCAAGCGCGACATGCTCACACAGTGGAAGCACGTCGCCATCCCGGTCGTGCCCGTCGCCGGTGGCGCGACCGCGCTCGTGACGCTCGGCGGCGACCTCGGGACGACCATGATCCTGGCGGCGCTGATCCTCGGCGCGCTGTTCTTCGCCGGCGTGCGGATGCGCTACCTGCTCACCGGCGTCGTCATCGTGGGTGTGCTCGCCATCGCGGTGGCGCTCTCCAGCGCCAGCCGGGTGGGGCGCATCGCCGCGTACTTCGGCGGCACGAGCGTGGCGAACCCGGACGTGGACTGGCAGATCAAGAACGGCTTCTACGCGCTCGCCTCCGGCGGCGTCTTCGGCGTCGGGCTCGGCAACTCGCACTCGAAGTGGTCCTGGCTGCCCGCCGCCGACACCGACTTCATCTTCGCGATCATCGGCGAGGAGCTCGGCCTCATCGGGGCGGTCGTCGTACTGCTCCTGTTCGTGGTGCTGACCATCGCGTTCCTGCGCATCATCCACGCCTCGACCGATCCGTTCGCGCGCGTCACCACGGCGGCGATCATGGTCTGGCTGATCGGCCAGGCGTTCGTCAACATCGCGGTGGTGCTGGGGGTGATCCCGGTGCTCGGGGTCCCCCTCCCACTGATCTCTGCGGGTGGGACTGCGATGATCAGTTCCATGATCGCCATCGGAATCGTGCTGTCGTTCGCCCGGCAGTCCCAGCGGGACGCCCAGACCGACGAGGATGCCCTGCAGACCGCCGAGGCGGGTGCGCTGCGGTGACGCGCTACCTGCTGGCCGGCGGGGGCACCGCCGGTCACGTCAACCCGCTGCTCGCCGTCGCCGACCGGCTCCGCCGCGACGACCCCGGCGCCGAGGTGCTGGTGCTCGGCACGAAGGAGGGGCTGGAGGCGAGGCTCGTGCCCCAGCGCGGCTACGAGCTGGCGACCATCCCGAAGCTGCCGTTCCCCCGCCGCCCGAACGGCGCTGCGCTGCGCTTCCCCGGCGAGTACCGCCGCTCGATCCGCACGGTGCGTGAGCTGATCCGGGACCGCGGGATCGACGCGGTCGTCGGCTTCGGCGGCTACGCGGCGGCGCCCGCGTACTCGGCCGCCCGGTCGGAGGGCGTGCCGCTCGTGCTGCACGAGGCGAATGCACGGCCCGGACTCGCCAACAGGCTCGGCGCCCGCTACACGCCGTGGGTCGGCGTGGCGTTCGAGGGCACGCCGCTACCGCATCCCACCTTCGTCGGCATGCCGCTGCGCTTCGAGATCGAACAGCTCGACCGCGCGGCCGCCCGGCCCGAGGCCGCGGCCGAGTTCGGGCTGGACCCCGCGCTGCCGACCCTGCTCGTCACCGGCGGCTCGCTCGGCGCCCGCCGCATCAACCAGACGGTCGCCGCCCGCGCGACGGAGCTGACCGCCGCCGGCTGGCAGGTGCTGCACATCCAGGGCGGCCGCGGCGAGCTCGCGGACCCGGGTGTCGAGGGCTACCGCCTGCTCGAGTACTGCGACCGGATGGATCTGGCCCTCGCGATCGCGGACGTCGCCGTCGCACGCGCCGGTGCGGCGACGGTGTGCGAGTTCGCCGCCCTCGGAATCCCCGCCGTGTACGTCCCCTTCCCGATCGGCAACGGCGAGCAGCGCTACAACGCCGCGGGCGTGCTCCGCGCGGGCGGCGGCGTGCTCGTCGACGACGCCGCGTTCGAGCCGGCGTGGGTGGATGCGAACCTGCTCCCGCTCCTCGCCGACCGCGCGCGGGTGGCCGGGATGGGGGAGCGCGCCGCCTCGGCCGGAGTGCGCGACGGCTCCGACCGCATGGTCGCGCTCATCCTGCGCGCCCTCGGCTGATCCGAACCTTTCGTCGCGTAGCCTGGTACGCGATGGAGTCCCCTTCACGTAACCGAAAGCTGCACCCGTGACGATCAAGCCCGACCTGACCCTCGCCCTCCCGGAGGAGCTCGGAAAGCTCCACTTCGTCGGTATCGGCGGCTCGGGGATGAGCGGCATCGCGCGGCTGTTCCTCGAGGCCGGCTACACGGTCACCGGCTCCGACGTCCGTCACTCGGCCAACATCGACACCCTGCGCGCCCTGGGCGCCACGATCGCGATCGGCCACGACGCCGCGAACGTCGGCGACGCCGACACGCTCGTGGTCACGGGAGCCCTCTGGCAGGACAACCCGGAGTACCAGCTGGCGCTGTCGAAGGGCCTGCCGGTGCTGCACCGGTCGCAGGCGCTCGCCTGGCTGATCAACCGCTCGCGCCTGGTCGCGGTGGCCGGAGCCCACGGCAAGACCACCTCCACGGGCATGATCATCACGGGGCTGCTCGGCCTCGCCCAGGACCCGAGCTTCGTCAACGGCGGCGTCATCGCCTCCCTCGGCACGAGCTCGCAGACCGGCACGGGCGAGCTGTTCGTCGTCGAGGCGGACGAGTCGGACGGCTCGTTCCTGCTCTACGACACCGCGGTCGCGCTCATCACCAACGTCGACCCCGACCACCTGGACCACTACGGGTCGCTGGAGGCCTTCGAGGACGCGTTCGTCACCTTCGCCCGCGAAGCGGACGAGTTCGTCGTCGTGTCCTCCGACGACCCCGGCGCGGTGCACGTCACCGGCCGGCTGCGCGAGCAGGCGCCGGAGAAGCGCATCGTCACGTTCGGCGAGGCGGAGGACGCGGAGGTGCGCGTCCACTCCATCGTCACCGACGGTCCCGTCTCGTTCTCGCTGCGCTACCGCGGGGAGGACTACGCGGCCCGCCTGCGCGTCCCCGGCCGCCACAACGCCATCAACGCCGGCGGCGCCTTCGCCGTGCTGACCGGCCTCGGCTTCGAGCCGGCGGCGGCCCTCGCCGCGATCGCCGAGTTCGGCGGCACGGAGCGCCGTTTCGAGCTGCACGGCACGGTCGCGGGCGTCAGCGTCTACGACGACTACGCACACCACCCGACCGAGGTCGCCGCCGCACTGTCGGCCGCGCGCACGGTCGTCGGGGGTGGACGCATCATCGCCGTCCACCAGCCGCACCTGTACAGCCGCACCCGGCTGTTCGCGAAGGAGTTCGCCGAGACGCTGGAGACCTACGCGGACGAGACCGTCGTGCTCGACGTGTACGGAGCCCGCGAGGACCCGGAGCCGGGCGTCACCGGTGCTCTCGTCGCGGACCGCTTCGAGCATCCCGAGCACGTCGCCTTCATCGCCGACTGGCAGCAGGCCGCCGACCACACGGCGCAGATCGCGCGCGAGGGCGACTTCGTCATCACTCTCGGCTGCGGCGACGTGTACCGCATCGTGCCCCAGCTGCTCGACTCGCTGCGCCGGGAGCACCCGGACGCCGCCGTCGCGGAGTAGCGGGTCCCTCCGGTGAAGCGTCCCCAGGGGTTCGACCGGTCGGAGGCACCCGCCCCCGAGGCCGCCCCGCCGAGCGCCGCGGCCTCGCCGCCGCGCGCCGCGGAGGAACGCGGGCGCAGCGTGCAGACGGTCACCGAGCCCATCCCCGTGCTGCGGCCGGACTCTGCGGCAGGAGCCACTCCGGTCCGCGGCCCGCTCGCCGACGAGCCGCCGTACTCGCGGCTGCCGAGCAACCGTGAGATCGACAAGGCCCTGCGCGCCGCGCGGCGGGAGCGCAAGCGCGTCGAGCGCGGCGAGGTGCGCCGCTTCACGAAGCGCTCGCGCCGGCGTCGCATCGCCTGGCTCGCCGCCGCGGGCGTCGTCGTCGCGCTCGTCGTGGCGGTGGGGCTCGTCGCGTACTCGCCGCTGCTGGCGCTGCGCCACATCCAGGTGACCGGAACCTCCCGGCTGGATGCGGCCGCCGTCGAGAAGAAGCTCTCCGACCAGCTCGGGACGCCGCTGCCGCTGCTGAGCTCCGGCGGGATCTCCAGCGACCTGGCCGCGTTCCCGCTCATCCGCAGCTACACCGTGGAGAGCCATCCGCCGGACACGATCGTCGTCCGCGTTGTGGAGAGGCAGCCGGTCGGCGTCATCCAGCGCGGCAACGCCTTCACCCTGGTGGATGCCGCGAAGGTGCCGATCTCGAGCAGCCAGCAGCGGCCAGAGGGCTACCCGCTGATCACCGCCGGCGGCGGCGCGGCGGACGTCGACGCCGACTCGGGCTTCGCGGCGGCCGCCGGTGTGCTCAGCGCGCTGCCGGCCGGTGTCCTCGCCCAGGTGGACACGATCACGGCGAAGACGAAGGACGACGTGAGCTTCACGCTCCGCGGCCGCAAGGCGACCGTCGTGTGGGGGAGTGCGGAGGACTCCGGTCTCAAGGCCGCCGACCTCGCCGCACTGCTCACGAGCGCCCCGGACGCGTCCCGCTACGACGTCTCCTCGCCGCACAGCGTGACGACGGGATAGCCGGGATGGACGGCAGTTTTCCGACACGCCTCGCAGCTTCCGCGGGCGCGGGCCTGGCGCACCTAACGTCGGATCGAGAATTGCATACTCAGCAAGACTTTAAGCCTCAGCTAGAGGTTGAAGGTTCCCGTGGAGGCCGGACGTGACAGCACAACAGAACTACCTCGCCGTGATCAAGGTCGTCGGCATCGGCGGAGGCGGCGTCAACGCCGTCAACCGCATGATCGAGCTCGGCCTCCGCGGCGTCGAGTTCATCGCCATCAACACGGACGCGCAGGCGCTCCTGATGAGCGACGCCGACGTGAAGCTCGACGTCGGGCGTGAGATCACCCGCGGCCTCGGCGCCGGAGCCGACCCCGAGGTCGGCCGCCGCGCCGCCGAGGATCACGCGGAGGAGATCGAGGAGGCGCTCGCGGGCGCCGACATGGTCTTCGTCACCGCCGGAGAGGGCGGCGGCACCGGCACCGGCGGCGCCCCCGTCGTCGCACGCATCGCCAAGTCGATCGGCGCCCTGACCATCGGTGTCGTCACCAAGCCGTTCTCCTTCGAGGGCAAGCGCCGCCAGCAGCAGGCCGAGGCCGGCGTCCAGCGCCTGAAGGAAGAGGTCGACACCCTCATCGTCGTGCCCAACGACCGGCTGCTGGAGATCAGCGACCGCGGCATCAGCATGCTCGAGGCGTTCTCCACCGCCGACCAGGTGCTGCTCGCCGGTGTCCAGGGCATCACCGACCTGATCACCACCCCGGGCCTGATCAACCTCGACTTCGCCGACGTGAAGTCGGTCATGCAGGGGGCGGGCTCCGCGCTCATGGGCATCGGCTCCTCGCGCGGCGCCGACCGGGCGATCAAGGCGGCCGAGCTGGCCGTCGCGTCCCCGCTGCTCGAAGCCTCGATCGACGGCGCTCACGGTGTCCTGCTCTCCATCCAGGGTGGATCGAACCTCGGCATCTTCGAGATCAACGACGCCGCGCGACTGGTGCAGGAGGCGGTGCACCCGGAGGCGAACATCATCTTCGGTGCGGTCATCGACGACACCCTCGGCGACGAGGTGCGCGTGACCGTGATCGCGGCGGGCTTCGACGGCGGCGAGCCGAACTCGCGTCCGGTCACCGCCGACGCGCGCCGCGCCAGCTTCGTGGAGGCCGGCTCCGAGCAGTCGCAGATCGCCTCCTCCGCCGAGGTCGAGGCGGGGGAGATCCCGGCCCCGGAGACCTCGGCCTGGCAGACCGGCGAGCAGCCGGTCGCCGAAGCCGCACCGCAGAAGGACCCGGCGTTCGACGACGAGAATGACGACCTCGACATCCCCGACTTCCTCAAGTAACGGGCTGGCCGAGCGGCTCGCCGCGGTCCGGGAGGGCGTCTCCGACGCCGCCCGGGCCGCCGGCCGCTCGCCGGAGGAGCTCACCACCATCGTGGTGACCAAGTTCCACCCGGCCTCGCTCGTGCGCGAGCTGGCGGCGCTCGGCGTGCGGGACGTGGGGGAGAACCGCCACCAGGAGGCGCAGGAGAAGGCGGCGGAGCTCGCCGACCTCGCGCTCACCTGGCATTTCGTCGGGCAGCTGCAGAGCAAGAAGGCGCGGCAGGCGCGCCGGTACGCCTCCGTCATCCACTCGCTCGACCGCGTGTCCCTGGTGGACGCGCTGGCATCGGACGAGTCGACGGTCGACGCCTTCGTGCAGCTCAACCTGACGGACGACCCGGCCCGCGGCGGCGTCGCCGACCGCGATCTGGAGCCGCTGGTCGAGCACGTCCTCGCCACGCCCGGCCTCCGCCTGCTGGGTGTCATGGCCGTCGCGCCGCTGGGGGAGGAGCCCGCGCGCGCGTTCGAGCGCGTACGGGCGGCCTCCCAGCGGGTCCGGTCGCTCGCGCCCGACGCCGTCTTCATCTCCGCGGGGATGTCGCAGGACTACCCCGAGGCGATCGCCGCGGGCGCGACACACCTTCGGATCGGGACCGCCATTACCGGGAATCGGCCGGAGCTTCGTTAATCTCGAAACGAAGAGTTCGAAGGGCGTACGGAGGAAGCCATGGCCAACCCGCTGAAGAAGACGATGGTCTACCTGGGCCTCGCCGACGAGGAGCTGGAGTTCGACGACCAGCCGCAGGAGCAGACGTCGCACCAGCCGCGACGCGAGGCGCCGGTGCACACCCCCGCCCCGTCGCCGGTCCAGGCCGTCCCCCATCCCGCTCCGGTCGCGCCCGCGGCCGGCCGCGCTCCGGTCACGCCGCTGCGCAAGACCAACACCGCACGGAATGCATCGGTACAGGAAATGAACGAGATCCTCACGGTCCACCCCCGCCAGTACCGCGACGCCCAGGCGATCGCCGAGTCGTTCCGGGAGGGCATCCCGGTCATCATCAACCTCTCGCAGATGAGCGAGGGCGACGCCCGCCGGCTGATCGACTTCGCCAGCGGCCTGTCGCAGGGCCTCTACGGCAAGATCGAGCGGGTCACGCCGAAGGTCTTCCTGCTCTCGCCGAGCCACGTGGTCGTCTCCGGCGAGCACGGCGGCCAGGACGCCGAGGTCGACGCGTCCTTCTTCGCCCAGGCCTGACGCCTCCAGCAACGCACGAAAGCGCACCGGCTGCCTCACAGGGGAGCCGGTGCGCTTTCGTCCATACTGGAGGGGTGATCATCGTCTCGATCCTCGCGACCGTCCTCTATTACGCCCTCTTGATCTACTTCTTCGTGCTGTGGGCACGGTTCGTGCTGGATCTGGTGCGCGTCTTCGCGCGCCAGTGGCGGCCGCGGGGCTTCGGGCTCGTGCTGGCAGAGTCGACCTACGTGGTGACCGACCCGCCCATCCGCTTCTTCCGCCGCATCATCCCGCGGGTCTCCATGGGGCCGGTCGCCTTCGACTTCGGCTGGAGCCTGACGATGCTCGTCGTCATCATCGGCTTGTACGTCACCCTGGGATTCCGCTGAGCGTCGCTCCGGCTCCCGCGGGACGGGCCGTTGTATCGTTGAGCGACCGACGCGCTGACCGTGCGCCGGATCGCGCGACAGACGCCCGCTTTGCTAGCGTTGACTGAACGCGTTCCAGTTCCAATTTCACGATCTAAGGTGGCTTGCCATGGCGCTGACTCCGGAAGATGTAGTCAACAAGCGGTTCCAGCCGACGAAGTTCCGCGAGGGCTACGACCAGGACGAGGTCGACGACTTCCTCGATGAGGTCGTCGTCGAGCTGCGTCGCCTGAACCAGGAGAACGAGGAGCTCAAGCAGCGCCTCGTGGCGAGCGATTCGCGCATCGCGGAGCTGCAGCGCAGCGGCGGCCAGGGTGCCCCCGCGGCGGCCGCTCCCGCCGCGCAGGCCGACAACGGCCAGGCCGAGCGCCTGCAGCGCGAGAACGAGGAGCTCAAGCAGCGCCTCGCCCAGGCGCAGCAGGAGGCCGCTGCGGCCAAGCAGCAGGCCGAGCAGGCCCAGCAGGCCGCTCCGGCCTACCAGGCGCCCGCCGACGACGCGAACGACCCCAACGCCACCAACAACCTGCTGCAGCTCGCGCGCCGCCTCCACGAGGAGCACGTGCGCGAGGGTGTCGAGAAGCGCGACCAGCTCATCGCCGAGGGCCACGCCACCGCCGCCCGCATCGTGGCGGAGGCCGAGTCGAAGCAGCGCGCCCAGATCAGCGCCCTCGACCAGGAGCGCACCACCCTCGAGTGCCGCATCGACGAACTCCGCACGTTCGAGCGCGACTACCGCAAGGGCCTCAAGTCGTACATCGAGGGTCAGCTCCGCGACCTCGACGCGCCCGTCCAGGGCGGCGGCTCTGCTCCCCGCTCCGGCGCGTCCGTGAACGCGGGCGGCGTGCCCGCACCCGTTCCGGCCGGCGGCTCCGACGACTCCAGCAGCCAGGGCCAGCCCCCGGTCTTCCCCGGCTTTGGAGGCTAATCCCTCCCGGCCCAAGGTCAGCGTCAAGGCCTTGGTGATCCTGGCGGTGGTGGCGCTCTGCGTGTACCTCATCGACCAGATCGCCAAGGTCCTCGTCGTCTCGAACCTCTTCGAGGGCCAGCAGATCGAGGTCCTCGGCCAGCTCCTCCAGTTCCACTTCGTGAAGAACGCAGGCGCTGCCTTCTCCATCGGCAGCGGTTCGACGTGGATCTTCTCCATCGTCGGCGTCGGCGTCCTCGGCTTTGTCATCTGGTACGCCCCGCGCATCCGTTCGACCGCCTGGGCCGTGCTGTTCGGTCTGCTGCTCGGGGGCCTGCTCGGCAACCTGACCGACCGGCTCTTCCGGGAACCGGGCTTCGGTGTCGGCCATGTGGTCGACTTCCTGCAGATCCCATTGCTGCCGGCCATCTTCAACCTCGCCGACGTGGCGATCGTGTCGAGCATGGCGCTGTTCCTGATCCTGACCCTTCGCGGAGTCGGGCTGGACGGGCGGCACGCGCACGACGATGACGAGGACGGCGTCGACGAGACGGACGCCGGACTGGATGTCGAGCCGGACGCCGCCGAGCCCGCTCCGGACCGGCGCGACGAGCCGAAGAGCTAGATGGAGTCGCGCAGCTTCCCCATCCCGGACGGGCTCGAGGGCTCGCGCGTCGACGCAGGACTCGCCAAGCTCCTTGGCTTCTCGCGCAGCTTCGCCGCCGAGATCGCCGAGGCCGGCGGGGTGACCGTCGACGGCCGTGAAGCAGGCAAGTCCGACCGCCTCAGCGCCGGCTCCTGGCTCGAGGTGACCTGGCAGCCGAAGTCGGACGTCGAGATCGTCCCGATCGCCGTCCCCGACCTCACGATCGTCTACGACGACGACGACATCGTCGTGGTCGACAAGCCCGTGGGGGTCGCCGCCCACCCCTCGGTCGGCTGGGAAGGCCCGACGGTGCTCGGCGCCCTCGCCGCGGCCGGTTTCCGCATCTCGACCTCGGGCGCGGCCGAGCGCGCGGGCATCGTGCACCGCCTCGACGCCGGGACGAGCGGCCTCATGGTCGTGGCGAAGTCAGAGCGCGCGTACACGGCGCTGAAGCGCGCCTTCCACGACCGCACGGTCGAGAAGATCTACCACGCCGTCGTGCAAGGCCATCCCGACCCGCTCTCCGGCACGATCGACGCGCCGATCGGCCGCCACCCCCGGTCGGACTGGAAGTTCGCCGTCGTCGCCGGCGGGAAGCCGTCGGTGACGCACTACGAGACGATCGAGGCGTTCCCCGCGGCCAGCCTGCTGGAGATCCACCTGGAGACCGGCCGCACCCACCAGATCCGCGTGCACATGGCCGCCCAGCGCCACCCCTGCGTCGGCGACGCGATGTACGGCGCCGACCCCGTGCTGAGCGCGAAGCTCGGCCTCACGCGGCAGTGGCTGCACGCCGTCCAGCTCGCCTTCGAGCACCCGGCGACGGGGGAGTGGGTCACCTTCCGGACCACCTACCCGGAGGACCTGCAACACGCCCTGGACGTGCTCCGGGCGTCGTAGGTCGTCCGCGCCCCGGCAATAGCGGACAAATATATCTAGCCCCGGTTGATGGACTCATCTAGGGGGGCTAGAGTATCGTGATGCCGAAGCCGCAGAAACACCGCGACGTCATCAAGGTCGTCCGAGCGAACGGCTGGGTCTACCTTCGCCATGCAAAGGGCAGCCACGAACTCTGGGGTCTGCCCGATGAGTCCGTGAAGGAGTCCATCCCCGTTCACGGCGAGGTGAGTGCGGGGATCGTCGGACAGCTGATCAAGAAGCTGCCGGAAACCCCGCAGAGCTGGCGATGACGAGGCGGAGCGGATGATGAGGCGGACGGATGGAGGGACAGGGCAATGATTGAGCGGAAGACCTATCACGCCACAGCCCGACGCGACGGGCGATGGTGGCTCGTCACGGTGGAGGATCCCGATACGGTCGGTCAGGCGCGTCATCTCTCGGAGGTCGAGGAGGTCGCCCGTGAGGTGATCGGATTGTGGTTCGACATCGACCCGGACACCGTCGACGTGGATGTCGCCGTCGAGATTCCCGAATCGGCGCGAGCCGCATGGGATGAGGCCGTGACGCTCGAAGATCGGGCACGGAGGGATGAGGCGACCGCGGCCGCTCTCAGGCGAGCGGCGGTCCAGGCTCTCCGGGCTGAAGGGCTCACCATGAAAGACACGGGCCGGATCCTCGGCCTTTCTCCGCAGCGCGTCCACCAGTTGGCGCAGCGCCGAGACGGCGGGCCCGAGGCGTTGCCGGAGCGGGCCAGCGCCTGACGGGAAGTCGTACTCCGGGCCTGTGAGTCGGCCTGCGAAGGTCGGCCGTCGGCCTTAGGCTGAAGGGGTCATGAGCGACTCCTTCGTCCACCTCCACGTCCACAGCGAGTACTCGATGCTCGACGGAGCGGCGCGCGTCAAGCCGCTCATCGAGTCGGCGGCCGCGCAGGGCATGCCCGGCGTCGCGATCACCGACCACGGCAACATGTTCGGCGCGTTCGACTTCTGGCGCACGGCGACCGACGCGGGCATCAAGCCGATCATCGGCACCGAGGCGTATCTCACGCCGGGCACGCACCGCACTGACAAGACCCGTATCCGGTGGGGAGACGGCGGCGGCGACGATGTCTCCGGCTCCGGCGCCTATACGCACATGACGATGCTCGCGGCGACGACCGAGGGTATGCACAACCTGTTCCGGCTGTCGTCGTACGCGTCGATGGAGGGCTACTACTTCAAGCCGCGCATGGACCGCGAGCTGCTCAGCCGGTACTCGAAGGGCATCATCGCCACCACCGGCTGCCCCTCCGGCGAGGTGCAGACCCGCCTGCGGCTCGGTCAGTACGAGGCCGCCCGTGCCGCTGCGGCCGACTTCCGCGACATCTTCGGCAAGGAGAACTTCTTCGCCGAGATCATGGATCACGGCCTCGGCATCGAGCGCCGCATCATGTCCGACCTCATCCGGCTGGCGAAAGACCTGGGCCTGCCGCTGGTCGCCACCAACGACCTCCACTACACCCACGCTGAGGACGCCAAGAGCCACGCGGCGCTGCTGTGCGTGCAGTCCGGCTCGACGCTCGACGACCCCAACCGCTTCAAGTTCGACGCCGACGAGTTCTACCTCAAGACCCCGGAGCAGATGCGGCAGCTGTTCCGCGACTACCCCGACGCGTGCGACAACACCCTCGCGATCGCCGAGCGCTGCGACGTGCAGTTCGACACCGCCGCCAACTACATGCCGCGCTTCCCGGTCCCGGCGGGCGAGACCGAGCAGACTTGGTTCGTCAAGGAGGTCGAGAAGGGCCTCGAGCAGCGCTACCCCGACGGCATCACGCCCGAGGTGCGCAAGCAGGCCGACTACGAGATCGGCGTGATCTCGCAGATGGGCTTCCCGGGCTACTTCCTCGTCGTCGCCGACTTCATCAACTGGTCGAAGCGCAACGGCATCCGCGTCGGCCCCGGCCGAGGCTCCGGTGCGGGCTCCATGGCCGCGTACGCGATGCGGATCACCGACCTCGACCCGCTGCAGCACGGGCTCATCTTCGAGCGCTTCCTCAACCCCGACCGCGTCTCCATGCCCGACTTCGACGTCGATTTCGACGACCGCCGCCGCGGCGAGGTCATCAAGTACGTGACCGAGAAGTACGGCTCCGAGCGCGTCGCCCAGATCGTCACCTACGGCACCATCAAGGCCAAGCAGGCGCTCAAGGACTCGGGCCGAGTGCTCGGCTTCCCGTTCTCCATGGGCGAGAAGCTCACGAAGGCGATGCCGCCGCCCGTCATGGGAAAGGACATCCCGCTCACCGGGATCTTCGACAAGGACCACCCCCGCTACAAGGAGGCGGTCGACATCCGCGCGGTGGTCGAGTCCGACCCCGAGGCGAAGACCGTGTTCGACACGGCGCTGGGCCTGGAGAACCTGAAGCGCCAATGGGGCGTGCACGCGGCCGGGGTGATCATGTCGTCCGACCCGCTGATCGACGTCATCCCGATCATGAAGCGGGAGCAGGACGGCCAGATCGTCACGCAGTTCGACTACCCGGCCTGCGAGTCCCTCGGCCTCATCAAGATGGACTTCCTGGGGCTCCGCAACCTCACCATCATCAACGACGCCCTCGACAACATCCGCGACAACCGCGGGGAGGAGCTCGTCCTCGAAGACCTCGCGCTCGACGACCGCGGCGCGTACGAGCTGCTCTCCCGGGGCGACACTCTCGGCGTGTTCCAGCTCGACGGCGGCCCGATGCGCTCGCTGCTGCGGCTGATGAAGCCGGACAACTTCGAGGACATCTCGGCGCTCATCGCGCTGTACCGCCCTGGCCCCATGGGCGCGAACTCGCACACCAACTACGCGCTGCGCAAGAACGGCCTGCAGGCGATCACGCCCATCCACCCGGAGCTCGCCGAGCCGCTCGCCGACATCCTCTCGACCAGCTACGGCCTCATCATCTACCAGGAGCAGGTGATGGCGATCGCGCAGAAGGTCGCGGGATTCTCGCTCGGCCAAGCAGACATCCTGCGCCGCGCGATGGGCAAGAAGAAGAAGTCGGAGCTGGACAAGCAGTTCGCGGGCTTCTCCCAGGGCATGACCGACAACGGCTACTCGATGGACGCGGTCAACAAGCTGTGGGAGATCCTGCTCCCGTTCTCCGACTACGCGTTCAACAAAGCCCACTCCGCCGCCTACGGCGTGATCTCGTACTGGACCGCGTACCTCAAGGCGCACTACCCGGCGGAGTACATGGCCGCCCTGCTGACGAGCGTCGGCGACTCGAAGGACAAGATGGCGCTCTACCTCAACGAGTGCCGCCGAATGGGCATCAAGGTGCTCCCGCCGGACGTCAACGAGTCGAACCTGTACTTCGCCGCCGTCGGCGAGGACATCCGCTTCGGCATGGGCGCCGTCCGCAACGTCGGCGCGAACGTCGTCGAGGGCGTTCGCGAGGCCCGCGAGAGCAAGGGCCGGTTCGAGTCGTTCCACGACTTCCTGAACAAGGTGCCCATCCACGCCGCCAACAAGCGCACCGTCGAGTCGCTCATCAAGGCGGGCGCGTTCGACTCGCTCGGGCACACCCGGCGGTCGCTCGTCGAGGTGCACGAGGACGCGGTGGAGTCGGCCGTCAAGATCAAGCGCAACGAGGCCAACGGCGACGTGGGCTTCGACTTCGACAGCCTGTGGGGCGAAGACGAAGTGGCGCAGACCCAGCACCACATCCCGGACAGGCCGGAGTGGGCCAAACGCGACAAGCTGGCCTTCGAGCGCGAGATGCTCGGCCTGTACGTCTCCGACCACCCGCTCGCCGGACTCGAGCTGCAGCTGGCCAAGCTCGCGAGCACGGGCATCGCCGAGCTGGTGTCGTCGGAGAACACGCAGGACGGCGACACGGTCACGGTCGCCGGCCTCGTCACGAGCGTGCAGCATCGCGTGGCGAAGGCGTCCGGAAACCAGTACGGCATGATCCAGGTCGAGGACTTCGGCGGCGAGATCACCGTGATGTTCATGGGTAAGGCGTATCAGGAGTACTCGCACGCGCTGAAGGGCGACACCATCGTCGTCGTGCGCGGCCGGGTGAGCATGCGAGACGACGGCATGAACCTCCACGCCTACTCGCTGATGACTCCCGACCTCGGCCAGGCCGACGACGTCGGCGGGACCCTGATGATCACGATGCCCGACCAGCGCGCGACCACGGACACGGTCTCGTCCCTGGCCGAGGTGCTCGCGCGCCACCCCGGCGAGGCCGAGGTCCGCCTGCGCCTGGTCAAAGGCCAGGTCGCCCGCGTGTTCGAGGTCCCCAAGCCCGTCCGGGTCTCCCCGGACCTCTACGGCGAACTGAAAGCCCTCCTGGGCCCTAACTGCCTCGTCTGACCCTGCCCGCTCACCCGCCGAGTGGTGAGTAGACGCGGTAATCCGCGCCGAGTGGCGACATCATGTCACCACTCGGCGGACGCGGGCGGCTCAGACCGGGGTGCCGGGGCGCCAGTAGGTGCGCTCGTGGTAGACGAGCGGGGCGTCGTCCTCGCCGAGGGCGCCCTCCTCGATCTGCACGATCACCACGGCGCTGTTGTGCACCTGGGTGCGCTCGAGGATACGGCCGACCATCCACGCCGTCGTGTCGCGGATCACGGGCAGGCCGTGCGGGCCGCGGTACCAGTGGTCGCCGAGGAAGCGCTGCTGGTTGTCGCCCGAGAGGATCTGCGCGACCTCGCGGTTGCGCACGCCGAGCGTGTGGATGACGACGCGATCGGTCTCCGCGATCGCCGGCCAGCTCGACGCCGACAGGGCCATGTTGAACGTCGCGAGCGGAGGCACCGCCGCGAGCGAGGCCAGTGAGGTCGCCGTGAAGCCGACGGGCGTGCCGTCCTCCCGCTGCGCGGTGACGATCGCCACCCCGGCGGCGTGCCGGCGGAACGCCTGGCGGAACGCCACGAGGTCCGGGGTCGCGTCGCTGACGGCGCCGTCGGTGGGGTCGGGGGATGCGCTGTTCATCTATGCTCTGCCAACGTTCTGGGGCGGTCCGGGATTCCATGTCGGTAGGCTGGATAGGCCATGATCCAGACCATCGACCTCCGCGGTGTCCAGCCTACTCGCGCCGCCTTCCAGCGCCTCGTGCCCCGTCCCGTCGTGGACGTGCAGGTCGCGATGTCCGTCGCCGCCGACCTGATCGCCGACGTGCGGGAGCGCGGCGCCGCCGCCCTGCGCGAGCAGGCCGAGCGCTTCGACGGCGGTGCGCCCGCCTCCGTCCGGGTGCCGCAGGCCGAGATCGACGCCGCCGTCGCCGGGCTTCCTGCCGACGTCCGGGAGGCGCTGGAGGAGGCCATCGCCCGCGTCCGCCGGGCGACGGCCGCGCAGGTGCCGCCTGCCGCCGAGACCGTCATCCGGCCCGGCGCGAGCATCGTGCAGCGCTGGGAGCCGGTCGAGCGTGCGGGCCTGTACGTCCCGGGCGGGAAGGCCGTCTACCCGTCGAGCGTCGTGATGAACGCCGTCCCGGCTCAGGTCGCCGGCGTCGCGTCCGTCGCCCTGGTCAGCCCCCCGCAGCGCGAGTTCGGGGGAGCGGTCCACCCCGTCATCCTCGGCGCCGCCGGCCTGCTCGGCATCGACGAGGTGTACGCCATGGGCGGCGCCGGCGCGATCGGCGCGCTCGCCTACGGTGTCGAGGAGCTCGGCCTCGCGCCCGTGCAGGTCATCACCGGGCCCGGGAACATCTACGTGGCGGCGGCGAAGCGCGTCGTCCGCGGCCAGACCGGGATCGACTCGGAGGCGGGCACGACGGAGATCCTCGTCATCGCCGACGACACGGCGGACGCGGGTTACGTCGCGGCCGACCTGGTCAGCCAGGCGGAGCACGACGAGGCCGCGGCGTCGCTGCTCGTCACAGACAGCCCCGCCTTCGCCGACCGTGTGGTCGCAGAGCTCGGCCGCCTCGCCGACGACACGAAGCACGCCGAGCGCGTGCGCACGGCCCTCGGCGGCCCGCAGTCCGCGGTGGTGCTCGTGGACGACCTGGACGCGGCTGCGGCCTTCAGCAACGCCTACGGCCCCGAGCACCTCGAGCTGCAGACGGCCGACCCGGAGGCGCTGCTCGCATCCATCCACAACGCCGGCGCCATCTTCGTCGGCCCGACCTCGCCGGTCAGCCTCGGCGACTACCTCGCGGGCTCCAACCACGTGCTGCCCACCGGAGGCCAGGCCCGCTTCTCGCCGGGCCTCGGCGCGTACTCGTTCCTGCGCCCGCAGCAGGTGGTGCGCTACGACCGCGAGGCGCTGAGCGAGGTCGCGGACCGGATCGTCGCCCTCTCGACCGCCGAAGACCTCCCGGCCCACGGGGAAGCGGTCACTCAGCGGTTCCGCACCCGCTGAGCGATAGAATCCCTCCATGTTCTGCCCCTTCTGCCGCCACCCGGACTCCCGCGTCATCGACTCGCGCACGAGCGACGACGGCCTGTCCATCCGACGGCGCCGGCAGTGCCCGGAGTGCGGCCGCCGCTTCTCGACGACGGAGACCGCGAGCCTCAGCGTGATCAAGCGCAGCGGGGTGGCGGAGCCGTTCAGCCGCGAGAAGATCGTGCTCGGCGTGCGCAAGGCCTGCCAGGGCCGGCCGGTCACCGACTCCGACCTCGCTGTGCTCGCGCAGAAGGTGGAGGAGACCATCCGCTCCACCGGCGCGTCGCAGATCGAGGCGAACGACATCGGGCTCGCGATCCTGCCCGAGTTGCGCGAGCTCGACGAGGTGGCGTACCTGCGTTTCGCGAGCGTGTACCAGGGCTTCGACTCGCTCGACGACTTCGAGGAGGCCATCCGCTCGCTGCGGCTGGCGCACCATCCGGAGCCGGTCGAAGCCGGATAGCAGATATTCTGCTATCGGCATGTATCGCGCACTCTTCGACCTCGTCCTCTCCCGCCTCGACCCCGAGCGGGCCCACCACCTCGCCTTCGTGGTGATCCGCACCCTCCCGGCCGTCGGTCTGGGCGGCCTGGCGCGCCGGTTCACCGGCGCCGACCCGTCTCTCGCGGTGGAGGCGCTCGGGCACCGGTTCGACTCGCCCTTCGGCGTGGCGGCCGGCTTCGACAAGGACGGCGAGGGCGTCCTCGGCCTCGGCGCGCTCGGATTCGGGCACGTGGAGGTGGGCACGATCACCGCCCGCCCACAGCCCGGCAACGACAAGCCGCGCCTCTTCCGGCTCATCCCCGACCGTGCGGTCATCAACCGGATGGGCTTCAACAACCACGGCGCGGAGGCCGCAGCGAACCGGCTGCTGAAGGTGCGTCGGGCTCGTCGACGTCCCGTGCTGGGCGTCAACATCGGCAAGTCTCGCGTCGTCGCGGTCGAGGATGCGACGGCCGACTACCTGACCAGCGCCCGCGCGCTCGCGCCCGTCGCCGACTACCTCGTGGTCAACGTCAGCTCGCCGAACACCCCTGGCCTGCGCGGGCTGCAGGAGCTGGAACTGCTGAGCCCCCTGCTGACCGCCGTGAAGGAGGTCGCGGGGGAGACGCCGCTGCTGGTGAAGATCGCGCCCGACCTGACCGACGAGCAGGTGGAGCGCCTCGCACGTCTCGCGGTGGAGCTCGGGCTCGCCGGCATCATCGCCACCAACACCACGATCTCCCGCGAGGGTCTCGTGACGGACCCGGCCGTCGTCGAGGCCGCGGGCGCCGGCGGACTCAGCGGCGCCCCGCTGGCCGCCCGGTCGCTCGAGGTACTGCGCCTCATCCGCGCGGTGGTCCCGCCGGAGCTGTGCGTCATCTCGGTCGGCGGCGTCGAGACCGCCGAGGACGTGCAGGAGCGGCTCGACGCCGGCGCAACCCTCGTGCAGGGATACACCGCGTTCCTCTACCGCGGCCCGCTGTGGGCGCGGCAGATCAATCGCGGGCTGCTACGCCTCCGGCGTGCCCTGGTGGAAGCGTAGGCGCCAGCGCCCGGAGCTGCGCACCCACAGGGAGCTGCGCAGCGTCGCGCCGCGGTCGTCGGTCGTGCGTGCCGTGAGCAGCAGTGCCTCGGGGGCGACCCGGTCGACACCGAGCACCTCGAGGCCGGCCGTGAACGGCCCCTCGTCGGCGAGCTCGGACACAAGCGCGTCGCGGCCCCAGAGCCGGCCGGAGCGGCCGATCTCCTCGAACGACGGGTGCAGCAGCTCGGCGAGCCGGGACGCGTCGGAGCGCACCGCGGGCTCCAGCAGTTCGCGCTCCAGCCGGGCGACGACCTCCTCGTCCGACTCCTCGGTCGGGAGGGAGTCGAACAGATCGAAGGCGACCGTCGTGTCCTGCTCGGCCGGGGCCTCGGCAGGCGTCGGCTCCGGTGCGGCGGCCGCAGCCTCCACCGTCTCGGCGCGCCCCGCCGCGGCAGGGTCGGGCCAGCCGGGACCGATCGGGATGGGGTCGCCCTTCTGGTACGCCAGCGCCACGGCGCGGGCGCGCTCGTCGGCGGCCTCGTTGAGCTCGTGGCCGGCGTGGCCCTTGACCCACTCGAATCGGTAGGTGCGCCCGGCGAGACCGCGGTCCAGCCGCTCCAGAAGCTCGCGGTTGAGCACGGGGGCGCCGTCGGCCTTCCGCCAGCCCTTGCGCTTCCAGCCCGGCATCCACTTGGTCACCGCGTTGATGACGTACTGGCTGTCGCAGAAGATGTGCAGGTCTTCGCCCAGATGGGCGGTGGACTCCAGCAGGTCGATGACCGCCATGAGCTCGCCCTGGTTGTTGGTGCCGTGCGGCCAGCCGCCCGCCGACCAGTGGGCGTCGTCCACGTACCAGGCCCAGCCGGCAGGGCCGGGGTTGCCGAGGGCGGAGCCGTCCGCCGCCGCGACGATCGCCACGTCAGCTCGGGAACTGGCCGCGCTTGACCTGCGGCTTCGGGAGGCGCATGACCCGCAGCTGCAGGGCGCGCATCGCGCCGTACCAGCGCAGCCCGCGCTCCACCTTCGTCTTGCCGAACTTCTCGCCGATGCGCCGCTGGATCAGGAACCCGAGCACGAAGCAGTCGATGACCGCGATGAGGAAGAAGCCCCACAGCGCGAACAGGCCGTAGACCTGCATGGCGGGCCAGGGGAGGAACGTGAGAACGATGACGATGAGCATCACCGGGATGAGGAACTCGCCGATCGAGAACCGCGCGTCGACGTAGTCGCGCACGTACCGGCGCTGCGGTCCGCGGTCGCGGGCGGTCAGGTAGCGGTCGTCGCCGGCCGCCATGCCGATGCGCGCCTTCTCGCGGGCCTCCGCCTGCTTGGCTCGGGCGGCGCGGGCCGCCTCCTTGCGGTCGGTCGGCACCAGCGGACGCTTGCGCGCGGCCTCCTGCTCGCGGCGGCTCGGCGTGGGGACGCCCTTGCCCTGCTTCAGCCGCTCTGCCGTCTCTTCGGGGGTCTCGGCCACGGGCGTCGCCGCCTCGGCCGGGTTCTGTCGCTTTGCCAACTTCGAGCCTTCGGTTGTGTGGGCTTTAAGATTACCCGCATGACAGCCAGCCAAGAGACTCCCGTTCCGCGCGCCGACGGCGACACCACGACGACCGCGGAGGACGCGGCAGAGCGGGAGGTGCGGGCCGCGGTCGAGGCCGGGCTGCCGTCGGCGATCGCCGACCTCTCGCAGCTGGTGCGCATCCCCTCCGTCTCGTGGTCCGCCTTCGACCCGGCCAACGTGCGCCGCAGCGCGGAGGCCGTGGCGGGTCTTCTCGGCGACACCGGGATGTTCGAGAGCGTGGAGGTCAAGCAGGCGCCCATCGGCGACGGTGACACCCTCGGGCAGCCGGCCGTGCTCGCCACGCGCGCTGCGCGCAACGGACGGCCGACCGTCCTGCTCTACGCGCACCACGACGTGCAGCCGGAGGGCGACGAGGCGAACTGGGACACCCCGCCGTTCGAGCCGACGGTCCGCGGCGACCGGCTCTACGGCCGTGGCGCCGCCGACGACAAGGCCGGCGTGATGAGCCACGTCGCCACGGTCCGCGCCCTCAAGGACGTCTTCGGCGACGACCTCGACCTCGGTCTCGCCGTGTTCATCGAGGGGGAGGAGGAGTTCGGCTCGCGCTCGTTCGCCACCTTCCTGGAGCAGAACACGGAGGCGCTGGCGGCAGATGCCATCATCGTCGCCGACTCCGACAACGTCGACGTGAACACCCCCGCCCTCACCGTCTCGCTGCGCGGCAACGTCACCTTCAAGCTGACGGTGTCCACGCTCGAGCACGCCTCGCACTCGGGCATGTACGGCGGCGCGGCCCCGGACGCGATGCTCGCCGCGGTGAAGCTGCTCGCCACGCTGCACGCCGACGACGGGTCCGTCGCCGTCGACGGCCTGACCTCGTACGACGCGGCCGCCGAGCCGCCCGCCTTCGACGAGGAGGAGCTCGCGCACGACGCCGGCTTCCTGCCGGGCGTGACGAGCATCGGGAAGGGCCCCATCCTGTCCCGGATGTGGTCGCAGCCGACCATCACGGTGACCGGGATCGACGCGCCGAGCGTGGCGAACGCGTCCAACACGCTGCTGCCGAGCGTGTCGGTGCGGATCAGCTCGCGGGTCGCGCCTAGCCAGCCGGCGCGCGAGGCCTACGAGGCGCTCGAACGGCACCTGCGGGCGCACGCGCCGTTCGGAGCCCACCTGACGATCGAGGACGTCGACCTCGGCGACCCCTTCCTCGTCGACACCGCCGGCTGGGCGGCCACCGAGGCGAAGCGCGCGATGACCGACGCGTGGGGGAAGGAGGCGGTGGAGACCGGGATCGGCGGTTCGATCCCGTTCATCGCCGACCTCGTACGGGAGTTCCCGGAGGCGCAGATCCTCGTGACCGGCGTGGAGGACCCGGACACGCGGGCGCACAGCCCGAACGAGTCGCTGCACCTCGGCGTCTTCAAGCGCGCCGTGCTCGCGGAGGCGCTGCTGCTGGCCCGTCTCAACGCGCGCACGGGTTCCTGAGCACATTCCCACTTCTGCGACGTACAATCGACGCAGATTTCGTTCCACCGTCCGAAACACCTTTGGTGAGGAGTCCCATGACCGACACAACGCTGACCGCGACGAAGGCCCACGGAGTCGGCCTGACCGACGCCGCGGCATCCAAGGTCAGGAGCCTGCTCGAGCAGGAGGGCCGCGACGACCTGCGTCTGCGGGTCGCCGTCCAGCCCGGCGGCTGCTCCGGCCTGATCTACCAGCTGTACTTCGACGAGCGCATGCTCGACGGGGACGCGACCGTCGACTTCGACGGGGTCGAGGTCATCGTCGACAAGATGAGCGTGCCGTACCTCGACGGCGCCTCGATCGACTTCGAGGACACGATCCAGAAGCAGGGCTTCACGATCGACAACCCCAACGCGACCGGTTCGTGCGCCTGCGGAGACTCGTTCCACTAGGGGTTCCATAGCACACGAAACACCTCAGGGCCGCCCTCCACAGGGCGGCCCTTTTGTTCGGATCAGGGTGTCAGTCGGAGTAGGGTAGACACAGCCACATACAGTTGCATGTGAACTGTCCCCGTAGTCACTCGAAAGGTCACCGGTGCGTCACAATCGCCGTCTCCGATGGGCTGCCATCCCGATCGCCGCGGCCCTCGTCGCGGTCCTGGCGGGCTGCACGCAGGCCCAGCTGCACGGATTCCTCCCGGGCTTCGTAGAGGGCGAGCCGCCCGTCACGAACCACACCGAGCGCATCAGCGGTCTCTGGGTGACGAGCTGGATCGTCCTGCTCATCGTCGGCATCATCGTGTGGGGGCTGACCCTCTGGGCGGTCATCGTCTACCGTCGCCGCAAGGGCCAGACCGGCCTCCCGGTGCAGCTGCGCTACAACATGCCGATCGAGATCTTCTACACGATCGTGCCGCTCATCCTGGTGCTCGGCTTCTTCGCCTTCACGGCCCGCGACCAGTCGGCCATCGAGAAGCCGTACGCGAACCCCGACCTCAAGATCCAGGTCTACGCCAAGCAGTGGGCGTGGGACTTCAACTACGTGAGCGACAACGTCTACGACCCGGGCATCCAGGTGCAGCCGGACGACAACAGCGCCACCCCCGGCTCGGTGCAGGAGGGCGAGATCCCGACCCTGTACCTGCCCGAGAACAAGAAGATCACGATCCAGCTCGACTCGCGCGATGTGATCCACTCCTTCTGGGTCCCCGCGATGCTCTACAAGAAAGACGTGATCCCGGGCAAGACCAACTACCTGTACTTCGAGACCACCGACCGCACCGGCACCTTCGTGGGCAAGTGCGCGGAGCTCTGCGGCGAGTACCACTCCGCGATGCTCTTCAACGTGAAGATCGTGCCGCAGTCGGAGTACGACGCCCACATCCAGAAGCTGCGCGACCAGGGCTACGAGGGTCAGCTCGGCTCCGAGTACGACCGCAACCAGAACCTGCCAGGAACGGGCGCCCCCACCGGCACCCAGGGCAACGAGTAGGACGCCACAGATGACGACGACAGCACCGGCACCGGGGGCCACGACCGCCCCGAAGCCAGGGCCCACGATCCTCACCAGGAACGGTGCGGAGCGCAAGGGCAACATCCTGGTGAACTACATCACGTCGACGGACCACAAGACCATCGGGTACATGTACCTGATCTCGTCGTTCGTGTACTTCCTCATCGGCGGCGTGATGGCCCTCATCATCCGCGCCCAGCTGTTCGAGCCGGGCCTGCAGGTGGTGCAGACCAAGGAGCAGTACAACCAGCTGTTCACCATGCACGGCACGATCATGCTGCTGATGTTCGCGACGCCGCTGTTCGCCGGCTTCGCCAACGTCCTCATGCCGCTGCAGATCGGCGCTCCCGATGTCGCGTTCCCGCGGCTGAACGCGCTGGCCTACTGGTTCTATTCGTTCGGATCGCTCATCGCGGTCGCCGGCTTCCTCACCCCGCAGGGTGCGGCCTCGTTCGGCTGGTTCGCGTACGCGCCACTCTCGAGTACGACGTTCTCGCCAGGAATCGGTGGCAATCTCTGGGTGGTGGGCCTCGGCCTGTCCGGCTTCGGCACCATCCTCGGCGCGGTGAACTTCATCACCACGATCATCACGATGCGCGCCCCGGGCATGACCATGTTCCGTATGCCGATCTTCACCTGGAACACCCTGGTGACCTCGATCCTCGTGCTGATGGCCTTCCCGGTGCTCGCCGCCGCGCTGTTCGCCCTCGCCGCCGACCGCGTGTTCGACGCGCACATCTACGACGCGGCCAATGGCGGAGCCCTGCTCTGGCAGCACCTGTTCTGGTTCTTCGGCCATCCCGAGGTGTACATCATCGCGCTGCCGTTCTTCGGCATCGTGTCGGAGATCTTCCCGGTGTTCAGCCGGAAGCCGATCTTCGGGTACAAGACGCTGGTGTACGCGACGATCTCGATCGCGGCCCTGTCCGTCACGGTGTGGGCGCACCACATGTACGTGACCGGCTCGGTGCTGCTGCCGTGGTTCTCCCTGATGACGATGCTCATCGCCGTGCCCACCGGTGTGAAGATCTTCAACTGGATCGGCACGATGTGGCGCGGCTCGCTCACCTTCGAGTCGCCGATGCTGTGGTCGATCGGCTTCCTGATCACCTTCACCTTCGGTGGTCTGACCGGTGTCATCCTGGCGTCGCCGCCGCTCGACTTCCACGTGTCCGACACGTACTTCGTCGTCGCGCACTTCCACTACGTGGTGTTCGGCACGGTCGTGTTCGCCATGTTCGCCGGCTTCTACTTCTGGTGGCCGAAGTGGACGGGCAAGATGCTCAACGACCGTCTGGGCAAGTGGCACTTCTGGCTGCTGTTCATCGGCTTCCACACGACGTTCCTCATCCAGCACTGGCTGGGCGTCGTCGGCATGCCGCGACGGTACGCGACCTACCTCCCGTCGGACGGCTTCACCTGGATGAACCAGGTGTCGTCGATCGGCGCCGGCATCCTCGCGATCTCGATGATCCCGTTCTTCGTCAACGTGTACCTGACCGCGCGCAATGCGCCCAAGGTCACCGTCAACGACCCGTGGGGCTACGGCCGCTCGCTCGAGTGGGCGACCAGCTGCCCGCCGCCGCGGCACAACTTCACGTCGATCCCGCGCATCCGTTCGGAGTCGCCGGCCTTCGACCTGAACCACCCCGAGGCGGGCATCCCGATCGGTGTGGGCCCCGCGAAGGACGCCCCCGACGCTCCCGTGCACGACGTCGCAAAGGACGAGGTGAAGTAGCCCATGCGCACCAATGCCATCCTGTTCTGGATCCTGTCGGTCTTCTTCCTGCTGTCGGCGATCACCTACACGCTGTGGAACCTTCTCGATGAGATGCACCGCAACGTGGAGTGGGTCGGAACCGTCGCTCTGCTGCTCTCGGCGATCCTGGCCGCGTTCATCGCGTTCTACGTCGGCCGCTCGCACGCCTCCCAGGGCGGGGAGCTGCCGGAGGACCGTCTCGACGCCAACATCGACGACGGTGACCCGGAGCTCGGCCACTTCAGCCCGTGGAGCTGGTGGCCGGTCGCCCTGGCGTTCGCGGCAGGCCTGGTCATGCTCGGCCTCGCGGTCGGTTTCTGGATCTGCTACATCGGCGTCGCCTTCGCCCTGGTCTGCATCGTCGGCTGGGTCTACGAGTACTACCGCGGCTACTTCGCCCGGTAAGCCGCACCACCCCACACGAAAGGGCCGCCTCCACCCGGAGGCGGCCCTTTCGTCGTCCCGGCCCGCCACTCCCACGATCCACGGGTCACGACTCGCCGTCGGGCTGCGGCCGGAACGGCGTGTTGCGTCCCATGGATTGTGCCAGCGGTTGGCGTTTCTGCGCCGCGAGGGAGGCAGCCACCGGCGCGGCCCACGCGCGCCGGCTCGGCGGCTGCCGTCGAACGACCACGCGCCGCGCCGGCCACCTGGTTGACGCAACACGCCGTTTGCTGCGCCCGCGGCTCGGCGTGTTGCGTCAACCAGGCGCCCCGCCAGGCTGTGGTCGCGGCTCGGCGCGCGACTGCACCCGCGTGCCGAATGTGCGATGTCGCGCCAGGGTGCCTGGGCGGGCCGCGATCCGTGGGACGCAACACGCCGTGAAGGCGCGGCCGGAACGGCGTGTTGCGTCCCACGGATGCGGCGCGTCGGCGGGGGCGTCTGGCCTGCGGCGGTCAGCGGCGGGTGAGGCGGAGGACGTCGACGGAGACGCGCGTCGTGTCGACGTGTGCGGGCGCGGCGGCGGCGGCGTGCCGCGCCGACGGGCCCATGCCCGCCAGGGCGGCCCGGAGGGCGTCCGTGAGCGCGAGGTCGTACTCGACCGTTTCGCGCGCCTGGAGGGCGTACAGCGGCTCTGCGGCGGCCGCTACGTCGTCCGCCTTGTCCGACGGGATGTCGAGCATCGTCCCGGCGGCGCGAAGCGAGCCGAGGTGGTCCGGACGGGGCACCACGACCACGAGTGATCCGCCAGGACGCAGCACGCGGTGGAACTCGGGGAGGTTGCGTGGCGCGAACACGTCCAGCACGGTGTCCGCGACCCCCGAGCGCACCGGGAGCGGCCGCCAGGTGTCCGCGACCAGCCCGTCTACGCGGAGGGAGGCACGCACGGCACGCGCGACCGCCTGCGGTGCGAGATCCATGGCGAGGCCACGGGCGTCCGGCGTCTCAGCCAGCGCGGCGCGGAGGTAGTACCCGGTGCCGGCCCCGGCGTCGAGCACCCGGGCGCTGCCACGGGCGGCAGTCGAGACGGCGTCGGCGATGGGGGAGAAGGCGCCGCCCTCCAGCACCAGCTCGCGCGCGTCCAGCATCTCGGGGGTGTCGCCCAGGAGCTTGGTGCCGCCGCCCAGCAGGGAGACGAAGCCGCGCTTGTTCACGTCGTGGCGGTGGGCCTGGGCGCAGCCGAGCGTCAGCCGGTCCACGGGTTCCAGGTCGGCGGTGCAGACCGGGCAGCGCAGCCAGGACGCCAGGCGGGGCAGATCAACGGTCAAGACGGCGGCTCCGGTGGGCGCAGGCGGGCGGGGGAGACACAGAAGCGCCGGCGCGAATGACCGCGCCGGCGCTTCGGTGAGGACGGATGACCGTCAGTGGTGGTCGTGACCCGACTCGAGCTCGCCGCGGGTGGGCGGCAGGATCCGGTCCTCGAAGAACCAGCGGGACAGGCCGGCGCGCACGCGGTTCGCCGCCGTGATGCGGCCGCGACGGTTCGGGCGCAGCATCAGTGGCTCGTAGGCCTCCTGCGAGACCAGCCGCCAGCGCTCGTAGTCGCTCAGCTGCTCGTGCACCTCGATGAACTCGCCGCCGGGCAGCTTCACGATGCGACCCGACTCGTAGCCGTGGAGGGCGATCGAGCGGTCCTTCTTCTGCAGGGCGAGGCAGACGCGCTTGGTCACGACGAACGCGATGAGCGGACCGATGAACAGCAGAGCCTGGAGGGCGTGGATGACGCCCTCCATGGTCAGCTTGAAGTGGGTCGCCATGATGTCCGAGCTCGCCGCTGCCCAGAACACCGCGTAGAACGTGACGCCTGCCGCGCCGACGGCGGTGCGGGTCGCCGCGTTGCGCGGACGGTCCAGGATGTGGTGCTCGCGCTTGTCGCCCGTGATCCACGCCTCGAGGAACGGGTAGAACATCACGGTCACGATGAACAGTCCGAGGATCGCCACCGGGATGATGATGTTGAACGACCAGGTGCGGTCGAGCCAGACGAACTCCCAGCCCGGCGGGACCAGGCGCAGCGCGCCGTCCGCGAAGCCGATGTACCAGTCCGGCTGCGTACCGGCGGACACGGGGGAGGGGTCGTACGGGCCGTAGTTCCAGATCGGGTTGATGGTGAAGAACGACGCCATGAGCGCGACGACACCGAACACGATGAAGAAGAAGCCGCCGGCCTTGGCCGCGTACACCGGGAGGACCGGGTAGCCGACCACGTTGCCCTGCGTGCGTCCGGGCGCCGCGTACTGCGTGTGCTTGTGGATGACCACGAACATGAGGTGCAGCGCGATGAACGCGACGACGAGCGCCGGCAGCAGCAGGATGTGCAGCGTGTAGAGGCGGCCGACGATGGCGGTGCCGGGGAACTCGCCGCCGAACAGCAGGAACGAGATCCACGTGCCGACCACCGGCAGACCCTTGATCAGGCCGTCGATGATGCGGAGGCCGTTGCCCGAGAGCAGGTCGTCCGGGAGCGAGTAGCCGGTGAAGCCCTCGGCCATCGCCAGGATGAACAGCACGAAGCCGATGACCCAGTTCAGCTCACGCGGCTTGCGGAACGCGCCGGTGAAGAAGATCCGGAGCATGTGGAGGCCGATGGCCGCCACGAACAGCAGCGCCGCCCAGTGGTGGATCTGACGGACCAGGAGGCCGCCGCGCACCTCGAACGAGATGTTCAGCGTGCTCTGCATGGCCGAGGACATCTCGATGCCCTTCAGCGGCACGTACGAGCCGTTGTAGGTCACCTCCGCCATCGACGCCTGGAAGAAGAACGTCAGGAACGTTCCGGACAGCAGGATGACGATGAAGCTGTAGAGCGCGACCTCACCGAGCAGGAACGACCAGTGGTCCGGGAAGATCTTGCGGCCGAACTCCTTGACGGCGCCCGAGATGCTGGTGCGGTCTTCGAGGTAGTTCGCGGCTGCTGCCGTGAACCCGCCCTTCGAAGCCGTCGTCTGTGCCGCAGGGCGTGCGGCGGTCGTGGTGCTCAATGGCGCTCCCAGAAGCTCGGGCCGACGGGCTCGTGGAAGTCGCTGCGGGCGACCAGGTAGCCATCGGCGTCGACGGTGATCGGCAGCTGCGGCAGCGGCCGCTTCGCCGGTCCGAAGATGACCTGCGCTTCGTGCGTGATGTCGAACTGCGACTGGTGGCACGGGCAGAGCAGGTGGTGGGTCTGCTGCTCGTAGAGCGCCACCGGGCACCCGACGTGTGTGCAGATCTTGGAGTAGGCGACGATGCCGTCGTAGTTCCAGTTCTCCTTGCCCTTGGAGACGTGCAGGTCCTCGGGCTTGAGGCGCATGAGCAGCACGGCGGCCTTGGCCTTCTGCTCGAGCATGTCCGGAGCCTCGTTGAGGCCCTCGGGGATGACGTGGAAGGCGCTGCCCAGCGTGACGTCGGAGGCCTTGATCGGCGTTCCGGTTGGGTCGCGGGTGAGGCGGACGCCCTTGGCCCACATCGTCTGGGAGAGCAGCTCCACTGGGTCCTCGTTCTCCGGCGCGAGGCCGCGGAACAGGACGACGGCGGGGAGCGGGAAGGCGATCAGCGCGCCGATGAGGCTGTTGCGGACGAGGATGCGGCGGCTGAAGCCGGACTCCTCGTCGGCCTGGCGGAAGATCTCCGCCGCGCGCTCGGTGGTCGCCTCGCTGCCGCGCACGGGGTGGCGGAGGTCGACGCCCTCCTTCTCGTGCATGAGCGCCTTGCCCCAGTGGACGGCGCCGATGCCGATGGCGAGCAGCGCCAGGGCGCTGCCGATGCCGATGAAGAGATTGTTCAGGCGCACGGAGCCCGGGTCGCCGTCGACGATCGGGAAGGCGAGGTAGGCGGCGACCGCCCACACCGATCCTGCGATCGAGAGGTAGAACAGCGTGTAGACGGTGCGCTCGGCGCGCCGCTCCTTCCGCGGGTCGAGGTCGGTGACCCGCGGGCGGTGCGGCGGGAACCCGGGGTTCTCGACGGCGTCGCGGATGACCACCGCGGTACCGGGGTCGCCGGTGCGGTGCTCCTCAGACGAACGGGCGGGCGTCAGCTCGTGACCGCCGTTGTCGTCCTGTGCCATTGCTCTCCTTCTTACGCTGTGTTCGTAACCGAAGTTGGATCCGGATTAGTTGGACTTCGCCGTGATCCACACGGTGAGGGCGACGATGGCGCCCAGACCGAAGATCCAGAGGAAGAGGCCCTCGGCCACCGGGCCGAGCGAGCCGAGCTCGAAGCCACCCGGCGACGGGTTGTTCTGGATGTACTTCAGGTACGTGATGATGTCGGCCTTGCCCTGCGGCGTGATGTTCAGATCGTTGAAGACCGGCATGTTCTGCGGTCCGGTGATCATGGCCTCGTAGATGTGCTGGGCGCTGACGCCGGTCAGCGGCGGAGCGAACTTGCCCTCGGTGAGCGCACCGCCCGCGCCGGCCACGTTGTGGCACATGGCGCAGTTGATGCGGAAGAGCTCGGCGCCGTGGGCGGCGTTGCCCTTGCCGTCGAGGTACTTCTGCTCAGGGATCGACGGGCCGGGGGCGAGGGACGCGACGTAGTCGGCCAGCGCCTTGACCTGCTCGTCGGTGAACTGCACCGGCTTCTGCTCGGCCTGCGGGCCTTGCATCTGCATCGGCATGCGGCCCGTGCCGACCTGGAAATCGACCGCGGCGGCGCCGACGCCGATGAGGCTCGGCGCGACCGAGCTGCCCTGGGCGTCGAGGCCGTGGCAGGTGGCGCAGTTCGACTGGAAGAGCTTCTTGCCCTCGTCGACCGAGGTCTGGCTCGCTGCCGCGACCTGCGGCTCCTCGGCGGACGCCGTGGTGGTGGTGAACGCGGCGTAGGCTCCGCCGGTCAGGCCGAGGCCGATCGCGAGGAGCGCGACGGTGGCCAGGGGGTGACGGCGGCCGGCCTTGCGCGCGGGCTTCGCCGTGCGGACGGGCGAGGCCGGTGCTTTTCCGGGTGTACGGGGACGCATGGGGTGAAGAACGCTCCTGTTTCCTTATCGGATGATGTAGATGACCGCGAACAGCCCGATCCACACGACGTCGACGAAGTGCCAGTAGTAGGAGACCACGATGGCGCTCGTCGCCTCCTTGTGGCCGAAGGTCTTGACCGCGAACGCGCGGCCGATCACGAGCAGGAAGGCGATGAGGCCGCCCGTCACGTGGAGAGCGTGGAACCCGGTGGTCAGGTAGAAGGCCGACCCGTAGGCGTTGGCGCTGAGCGAGACGCCCTCGGAGACCAGCGTGGCGTACTCGAGCACCTGGCCGGAGACGAAGATCGCGCCGAGGAGGTAGGAGAGGGTGAACCACTCGACCATTCCCCACTTGGCCGGGCTCCACCCCGTGCGGCGCGGCTGCAGGCGCTCCGCCGCGAACACGCCGAACTGGCAGGTGAACGAGCTCGCCACCAGGATGATCGTGTTCGTCAGCGCGTACGGGACGTTGAGGTGCTGCGTCTCGGCGGCCCACAGATCGGGCGACGTCGACTTGAGCGTGAAGTAGATCGCGAACAGACCCGCGAAGAACATCACCTCGGAGCCGAGCCAGACGATCGTGCCGACGGCCACGACATTGGGCCGGTTGATCGCCGGCGCACTCGTTGCAGGAGAAATGGAGGTGCTCGTCACGTAACCCATTATGGCTGAAAAGAACCCATGGTTTTCCCACCTAGAGGGCTTGAATCGGCCGGAATCGAGGTTAGAGCGGGTTCTGGATGCCCGATGGGCCGGTGTCGCCGTGGCGTGTCGCCCGCCGATAGGATCGCTTCATGTCCCACACGCAGTCCTGGTCGTCCGTGCTGACCTCGCTCCTGGCCGGGGAGCACCTGAGCGTGGCGGACGCGGCGTGGGCGATGGACCAGGTCATGACCGGCGAGGCCACGGACGCCCAGCTGGCCGCATTCCTCATCGCGCTCCGGGCCAAGGGCGAGACGGTCGACGAGATCGTGGGCTTCCGCGACGCCATCCTCGACCACGCCGTGCCGCTCGAGGTCGACCCGATGGCGCTCGACATCGTCGGGACCGGCGGCGACCGCTTCGGCACCGTGAACGTCTCGACCACGGCATCCATCGTCGCGGCGGCGGCCGGCGTGCCGGTCATCAAGCACGGCAACCGCGCGGCGAGCTCGTCATCCGGGTCGTCGGATGTGCTCGCCGCCCTCGGCATCGACCTGACGCTCCCGGCGGAGCGCGTGGCCGAGGTGCTGGAGACCGCCGGCATCACCTTCGCGTACGCGAGCGCGTTCCATCCGGGATTCGCCCACGCCGGCCCCGTGCGGGCCCAGCTCGGGGTCCCCACCGTCTTCAACTACCTCGGACCGCTCTGCAACCCGGCGCGACCCGAGGCGTCCGCGGTCGGCGTCGCGACGCTCGACCGCATCCCGCTCATCGTCGGCGTGTTCCAGACCCGCGGCGCGACCGCGCTGGTCTTCCGCGGCGACGACGGGCTCGACGAGCTGTCGACCACCGGTCACAGCCACGTCTGGGAGGTCTCGAGGGGCCTCGTCACCGAGCACGACATCGATCCGCGCGATCTGGGCATCCCGCGCGCCAGGATCGAGGACCTGCTCGGGAAGGACGCCGCGTTCAACGCGGCTGTCGTGCGTGCCGTGCTGGCGGGAGAAGAAGGCCCCGTGCGCGACATCGTCCTGCTCAACGCGGCGGCCGGGCTCGTGTCCTACGAGCTCGCGTCCGACCCGTCGAGGGTCCAGGAGTCCATCCTGGATCGGTTCCGTTCGCAAATGGCGGTCGCCGCCCACGCGATCGACTCCGGGGCTGCGGCCGCGAAGCTCGAAGAATGGGTGGCGGCGACGCACTGACAGCAGTGGAGACCCCACTGCAGTGGAAGGAATGGTTTCGATGAAGAAGCTCATCAACGACGTACCCGACGTCGTGACCGAGTCCCTGGCGGGGTTCGGCCGGGCTCACGCCGACATCGTCCGGGTGTCGCAGGATCCGAAGTTCGTCTCACGCGCCGACGGCCCCGTGCAGGGCAAGGTCGGACTGGTCAGTGGCGGCGGCAGCGGCCACGAGCCCCTCCACGCCGGCTTCGTCGGCAAGGGCATGCTGGATGCGGCGGTGCCGGGCGAGGTCTTCACCTCCCCGACCCCCATGCCGATCGTCGAGGCCACCAAGGCCGCGCACGGCGGCGCCGGCGTGCTCCACATCGTCAAGAACTACACCGGAGACGTGCTCAACTTCGAAACGGCGGCCGACCTGGTCGGCGCCGAGGGAATCACGGTGCGCTCCGTCATCGTCAACGACGACGTCGCGGTGCAGGACTCCCTGTACACCGCGGGCCGTCGCGGCGTGGCGGGCACCGTGCTCGTCGAGAAGATCGCGGGCGCCGCCGCCGACCGCGGGGACGACCTCGACGCCGTCACGGCGATCGCGGAGCGCGTCAACGCCAACGTGCGCTCGATCGGCCTCGCACTGACCGACGGCACGGTGCCGCACGCGGGCGAGCCCGGCTTCGTGCTGCCGGAGGACGAGATCGAGTTCGGCGTGGGCATCCACGGCGAGCCCGGCCGCGAGCGCATCAAGCTGGAGCCGGCCGACCGCCTGGTGGACCGGATGATGGACGCGATCCTCTCCGACCTGTCCTTCGAGGGCTCGCCGGTGCTGCTGTTCGTCAACGGCATGGGCGGAACGCCGCTGTCGGAGCTCTACATCCTGTTCCGCCGCGCCGCCGAGATCCTCGACGAGCGGGGAATCGAGCTGGGCCGGTCGCTCGTGGGCAACTACGTCACCTCGCTGGAGATGCAGGGTGCGTCGATCACCGTGCTCAAGCTGGATGACGAGTTCACGCAGCTGTGGGATGCGCCCGTCCACACGGCCGCACTGCGCTGGGGTCTGTAGGAAGCCGGAACCGACAAGACAAGGAGGCGTCGATGACGCTGGACACGAACTGGGTCAAGGAGTGGATCACCGCGGCCGCCGCATCCATCGGCGAGCACAAGCAGGAGCTGAACACGCTCGATCGTGAGATCGGCGACGGCGACCACGGCGAGAACATGGACCGCGGCCTGAAGGCGTCGGTCGCCGCCCTGGAGAAGCTCCCGGACGACGCGACGCCGAACGCGGCACTGCGATCGGTGGCCATGACCCTGATCTCGACGGTGGGGGGTGCGTCGGGGCCGCTGTACGGCACGGCGTTCCTGAAGGCGGCCGAGCCGGTGGGCGACGCCGAGGCGATCGACGAGAAGGCGCTCGTCGCGGCCCTGAGGGCCGGGCGAGACGGCATCGTGTCCCGTGGGAAGGCCGAGCCGGGCGACAAGACCATGGTCGACGCCTGGACACCGGCGGTGGACGCCGCCGCCGCGGCGCAGGAGTCGGGGGCCTCGGCCGCCGGCGTCCTGGCCGCGGCGGCGGAGGCCGCCGAGAAGGGCTCGGACGCGACCATCCCGCTCGTCGCCCGCAAGGGCCGGGCGAGCTACCTCGGCGAGCGGTCGGCCGGCCACCGCGACCCGGGCGCACAGTCGACGGCGCTGCTGCTGCGCGCGGCGGCCGGGGTCGCCGGATGAGCGCGAAGGTCGGTGTCGTCTTCGTCTCGCACAGCCCGCAGATCGCCGCCGGCATGGTGGCGCTCGCCGGTCAGATGGCCGGATCCGTTGCGCTCGTCCCGGCCGGCGGCACGGACGACGACGGGATCGGGACCAGCTTCACCAAGGTGATGTCCGGTGTGTCGGAGGCCGACGGCGGGGCGGGGGTCGTCGTGATCAGCGACCTCGGCTCGGCGCTGCTGACCGCCGAGACCGTGCTCGACATGCTGGACGAGGAGCAGCGCTCGCGCGTGCGCGTCGTCGACGTGCCGTTCGTCGAGGGCGGCGTGGCCGCAGCAGTGGCCGCCGAGTCCGGCGGGAGCCTGGACGACGTCGTGGCGGCCGCCGAGGGTGCGATCGACGCCTGGGCGGGCACGGCCGCCGCGGCATCGGAGGAGCCCGCGCAGGCCGAGGCGCCCGCCGATGGCCCCTATGAGCGCGAGGTGCTCGTCCGCAACCCCGAGGGCCTGCACGCGCGTCCGGCGGCCGAGTTCGTGAAGCTCGCGAACACCTTCCCCGCGAAGGTGACCGTCAACGGCAAGGACGCGAAGAGCCTCCTCGGCATCATGTCCCTCGGCCTCACCGCCGGCTCCACCGCGCGCATCGCGACCGACGCGCCCGACGGCCGCCCCGCCGTCGACGCCCTCGCCGACCTCGTCGACACCGGCTTCGGCGAGGTCTGACCCGCTCGCCCCACCCCCCGCCAAGCCAAGAGCTCCTGAGTTCTTCGACCTCCGCCCGGCGTTTCGGGTCGAAGAACTCAGGAGCTCTTGGCTTCAGGGGAGGGGGAGGGGG
>NZ_JABFMV010000017.1 GCF_013359685.1 Leifsonia sp. C5G2 | reverse complement strand
CCCCCGGCCGATGGCCGAGGGCTTCTTCAAATGAGACCTAAGACGCGACTCAGGTGAGACCTATGTCGCGACTCAAGACAACCGCGGAGGGCGTGGGATTCGAACTCTAGCCACGGCCCGCTTAACCCCCGCACCACTGCGAAAGTCTGCGGAAAGTCGGCTTCATGGAGTGCTCAAGAACGTTACCCGATGCGCTTGGTTTTTCCTCAAATGTTGTCAAAGTGTTGTCACGCAAATCGGGCTCGCAGAACCGGCTGAGATCCGCCCCCGAGGTGACCGCTCGGGCGACGTCAAGTAGGTTCCATGAGTTTGGAAATGCTTGATCTGGCTTCAGTGGAGGATGCATCAGCAAATGCTGCTCGTCCGCACCATGCAAACTGTCATAGCGACCGGTATCAGGTAACGTTTTTGAAGGTTTTCTGCCGCCGGGTAGATATGCCACGCCTTCGGCACCAGCCCGGATGCAATCCCGACGTTTGGCTAGTCTCTCTTGAGCCGCGGAGATAGCGTCGCCGTAGATAGTCGCTTGGCGTAGCCTGCAGGTAGCGCAGCAGAAGAGCATGCCGGACCACAACATGGTGGACGGCCGAATGTATTCCCGCCGCGCGGGCCCCGGATGCCCGAGTCCGGAGCTCCAGCCAGTGCGAGCCGAAAGCGGCCTTGGACAACTTGCACTGATCCAGTCACGGCGGGAGCTTCTCATCTAGCACTCGCACCTCACGGCGTTTCGTGAACCGAATCAGCGGTCCGTCCGGTTATCGGGTCGAACGTGCGGGGACCAGGCGGACGTGGAAGTCGTCGACGTTCCCGACGGTGCTGCGCAGGTGCGCGAGAGCATCCAGTCGGATGGTGTCAGCTGCAGCCAGGGTGTCATTTTCGACCTCGATCTCAGCCGCGCCTTGCAAACGGTGACCGACCCACCGCAGCTGTACCTGGTTGACGCCGTGCACACCGGGGGTGTCCGTGAGGGCGTGTTCGACCTTGTGGACGAGTTCTGGTTCGATGCCGTCCATCAGCCGGCGGCCGATGCTGCGCACGGTGCCCCAAAGGAGGATGACGATCGCGATAGAGATCAGCAGGCCGACGATCGGGTCGGCGATCGGGAAGCCGAGCATCGCCCCGAAGGCACCGAGCACCACTGCGAGCGAGGTGAAACCATCCATCCGGGCGTGCACACCGTCAGCGACGAGAGCGGCGGAGCCGATCTTCTGCCCGACTCGGATCCGGTAGATGGCGACGGCCTCGTTGCCGGCGAAGCCGATGAAACCGGCAGCAACAACCCACCACAGGTTGTGCAGTGGCTGTGGGTTGATGAAGCGTTCGATCGATTGCCAGGCGGCGACGATCGCCGAGAGAGCGACGACCGCGATGATGAAGAGGCCAGCGAGGTCTTCAGCCCGACCGAACCCGTAGGTATAGCGGCGGGTGGCGACGCGACGGCCGAGGATGAACGCGATCCACAGCGGCACCGCGGTCAGCGCGTCCGAGAAGTTATGAACCGTGTCCGCCAGCAGAGCCACCGAACCACTGAGAAGCACGACGACGAACTGCAGGATCGTTGTTCCCAACAGCAGGAACAGGCTGATCTTCAGCGCCCGAACCCCTTCGCGGCTGGCTTCCAGAGCGTCGTCGATGGAGTCGGCGGCGTCGTGCGAATGCGGTACGAACAGGTTGTAGAGGAACCCCTTGAAACCGGTCGGGTGACTATGACCGTGGTCGTGGTCGTGGTCGTGGTCGTGGTCGTGGTCGTGGTCGTGACCGTGGTCATGGTCATGGTCATGCGCGTGGTCGTGCTTCTGCTCGCCGTGCGGGTGATCATGCTCGTGCTCGCCGTGGGGGTGGCGATCGTCGTTGCTGTGCTCGCCGATGGCTCCATGGTCGTGGCCGTGGTGGGGGTGCGGAGTGGTCACGCTGTCGCCTCGTCGGATTCGGTCTGGTTGTGGTGGTGCCGGGGGCTGCCGCCGAGGGCGTGTTCGGCTTGGAAGATGGCGTCCGTTACCAGCTGTCGGGCGTGCTCGTTAGCCAGCTGGTAAAACACGCGGGTGCCTTCCTGCCGGGTGGAAACAATCCGGGCGAGGCGGAGTTTGGCCAGGTGTTGGGAGACTGAAGCGGGTGTCTTGTCCAGGATGTCGGCGAGATGGTTGACCGAGAGTTCCTGGTCGCGGAGAGCGAGAATGATCCGCACCCGGGTGGCATCGGCGAGCATGCCGAACACTTCCACGGCCAACTCGACGTACTGGCTATCGGGCAAGCGCCCACATATCGCGTTATCTGCATCCATACGCAGATTATTCCATAGGTTGTCGGGACCGAGGTCACAGCGTCGCGTGAGAACCTGGCCGGGACGTCGATGGAGGAGAACTTATGGCGCGCAGTCTGACGTGTAAGGCGTGTGGCGAGGTCATTGTGGGTGACACCGACGACGACTTTGTGGAGAACGCTCGAGAACATGCCCGCGGGCACGGCCACGTGGGTCCGGCGCTGACGAGGGAGCACATTCTGGCCCGCTTCGAGCACAACCACTCAGGCGATCACGGCCATGACGGCCGCGACCGCTCGAACCCGCAGGCCGGCTAGAGGCTGGCGATGAGGTCGGCGCAGGCCCGTTCGCAGCGCCGGCAAACTTCGGCGCAAATGCGGCAGTGTTCGTGCATGCTGGCGTGCTTGTCACATTCGTCTGCGCACGCACCACAGGCCGCTCGGCACGATTCGAGTGCCGCTCGGGTGACGTTTGCGTCGTAGCCGGTGTGTCGGGAAAGCACGTTGGCGGTGGCGGCGCAGTTGTCGGCGCAGTCGAGGTCGGTGCGCACGCACTTGACCAGGTCTGCGACCATCTCTTCGCTGAGACAGGCGTCCGCGCAAGCGGTACAGGTTTGCGCACACTCGATGCACGCTTCGATGCACGCCACGAGCTTTTGCCGGTCGATGTCTCCGAGGTCGGCGGGGTAGCTGTCGAGCATTTGTTCAACGGTGGACATAATGCTTCTCCTTCACGATCAGCAGCCCCCTGCACGGGCGAGAGTACGCCGAAAGTGCAAACGGCACGATCCGCACCCACGCGATTGGTTTCCGATCCATTGCGGGCATCAGAAATGAGGTGCAGACGCAAGGCTGCACCCACGTACCCCTAACGGCAACCGATCCCCGACAGACGGACCCTTTCCGAGCTGCAAGCCGCGATGCCCAGCAAGATGAACGCATCGGCCTGATCAGCGGTGTAGTTCGGGCGACGGTTCCACGAGCTTTGGGAAAAACCGGGCAAATGGATCACTCAACTTCTTCCCACAATGCCCGCTCGCTCTTTTTCAGCATCGCTCCAGATCCTCTCCGGCAACCGCAACGCCAGCGGAGCGCGGGCGAAGCGACCGCTCAGGACCGTTTGCGAGAATGATCCTGATCGAGCTAGCAAGGGATGAACATGATTCGCGTACACGATGCTAATGGGCATCCTCGCACGCGCGCGTTTCTGATGGCATTGGCCATGTTGTTTGTCGCAGTTCTGGTGACCATGGCGTGGGTCCATTCAAGTCCTCGCCATGCCGTCGGCGGCTTCCCTGCGGATGCCGTAGTGGCGGCGCAGCCAAGCCCGGTTGACGCTGTGCATGACATGTCCGAAAGCCACAGTGACAATAGCTCCTCCGCGGAATCAGAGGACCATTCGTACCTCCGTTCTCGCCACAGCGACACACCTCTCCCCCTAGCCAACATGTTGGCCGCTCGAAGCGCCGCCACGGCGCCCATCGAGCTCAGGCACGTTCCGACGCGTACACCCAATGAATGGCTAGTTGCTCCTCCGGACTGGTCTGTCGCAGTGGTCAAACTTTCAGTGAGTCGAACCTAGGAATCATCTTCCCGGGACCGTCGCGTCCCGATCCGATGTACCTACTTGCCGCCAGGTGCGGCATGTTCTCGCGCCATCCCCTGCGCGCCACGGTTCGCCGACTCATTGAAAGCCCCAACCATGAAACACTTCCTCCCCATTTGTCTAGGAAAGACTGTTCGATCTCTGCTGCGACTCGCCCGCCGCGGATCTGCGCTCCCCGGCCTGATCGTCGAACGAATCGATGTTGCGCTACTCCCGGACGTGCTTGGCTCCCTACCCCGCGGCGTCGTGGTGGTCGCCGGAACCAACGGAAAGACCACGACAACAAAACTCATCGTTGAAGTTCTTCGAGCGCACAACCTGAAGGTCTTTTCAAACCCGAGCGGCAGCAATTACAGCCGCGGCATCCTCTCGTCGCTCCTGGGACAAATCTCGTTCTCAGGCCAACTCGATGCAGACATTGCCGTGCTTGAACTCGACGAGGGACACGCGGCCGCGTTTGTGAGTGCGGTGCCGCCACGACACTCACTCATATTGAATGTGATGCGAGATCAAATGGATCGATATGGCGAGATCGACCACACGACGAACCTGCTACATCAAGTCGCTGTGGCAACTACGCACAATGTCATCGTCAACGACCTAGATCCCCGGCTACACAGTGAACGCTTTCTGCAGGATGTCGGCGCTGCCGTATCAGCCTTCAGCGCATCCCCCGAGCTTCAACCCCTATTTCCCGGGGACGACGAGCTGCTTGAGACGGATCAACGGGCAAAGATCGCAACCTTCGACCAGACAACGCTTGAGCGGATCGAGCCAACTCCTGTCGCATCATTTGACGGCGCTTCGCTTCCATTCACGCTTCCATTCGGAGGGTCGTTTAACTCCCTCAACGCGGTCGCCGCCCTGTCGATCAGTCGTGCGGTTCTCGGTAGCGATTTCGATCTACACCGCGCTTCCGAAGCACTAGTCCACGCGGCGCCCGCGTTTGGGCGCGGCGAACTCATCACGTTCAAAGGACAGACAATCCACCTGGTCTTGGTTAAGAATCCCGGCGCATTCCGGGCAGCGTTGGAATCGTACTCGGGCGACGGCGCTCACACGATGATCGCGCTCAATGATCATGACGCCGACGGGAAAGACGTCTCCTGGATTTGGGATGTCGACTTTGCCCCTCTCAAGTCCGACAAAGTGCAGCTCGTGTCCGGAACACGCGCGCCCGATCTTGAGCTGCGTCTTCACTACGACGACATAGCGGTGGCCATCCGCGAACCTGATATTCGACGCGCATTGGACCTCTTCGTCAAGACGCCAACGCCGACTCTCAAGCGCATCTACTGCACGTACACGGCGATGCTCGCGATCAGACGCGTGCTCCGTCCCGGAATCCTTGGAGAAGCAGCATGAAGCGCACGCTCACAATCCTGTCGCTTTACCCGTCGCAGATGAACGTCTACGGCGACCGCGGCAATGTGCTCGTCCTCCGGCGTCGCCTGGAGTGGCGAGGCTACCGAGCCAACGTTCACGAACTCCATCTCGGCGAAACGCTCCCCCGAGACGTCGATCTCGTCGTCGGCGGCGGCGGCCAGGACCGCGGACAGGTCGCAATCCAACCGGACCTTCTTCGACACCGTCACGACTTGCGGGCAATGGCCGAAGACGGCACCCCAATGCTGCTGGTGTGCGGACTGTACCAGTTGTTCGGCCATTCCTTGCAAGTAACCGACGGCACCCGACTGGCAGGGATCGGGATCCTAGACCTGGAGACCCAGCCGGCACCCCAACGCAGCATCGGTAACGTCTCCGCCGATACGTCGGATTTTGGAACGCTCGTCGGATACGAAAACCACGCCGGAGCGACCACTCTCGGCCCAGAAGCGCAACCCCTGGGCACAGTTGCGGCCGGCCAAGGGAACAACGGCAAAGACCGCACAGAAGGCGCGCGCAGGTCGGCCACCTTCGGCACGTACCTCCACGGGCCCCTCCTTCCACGCAATCCTCTCTTCGCCGATCACCTGATCCGCGTCGCGCTCGAACGTCGCTTCGGCCATGTCGAGCTGGCCGATCTCAGCCACGCTGCCGAGCAGCTGGCGCGGGCCTCCGGAAGTCGGCGTCGGTGACGCCCCGACATGCCCGAGGATTGGAAACTCGAATCGCGCAAGCGCGAAGGGCTAGTCGCGAAACGTTCGCTCTGCTGCGCTCGATGTGGGCTGACTATACGCATTTGCGGCCGCTGGCGCGAAGGCCCTACCAGGAGCGCCTGACCTTCGCGTGGTCAATTGTTATCGGCGCAATTCTCATGGCAGCATTGACGGTGAGCCTTGGAGCGGTCTACGGCATCATCGCTCCTGCCGGCACAATCGACCGCGGCCGCAGCGAACCTGCGACCACTACCTCTCCCCCAGAGACGCGACCGGTACCCAGCATCGTGCCCACGCCGGTGCATTTGGGGGTGTACCCGCTAACTGAACCCAGCAGCCCCTGGTTCCTCGTCAACAAGCTCCGCCCCATCCCCGGCGCTGCGACCTACCAACCCAGTGACCTGACAACCCTCCCCCCGGATATCCCCAACCCAAATGGTCAAACTCTCCGCCGAGTTGCTGCAGCAGCATTCGTCCAGCTCGCCGCAGCCGCGAAAGCTGAAACCGGAGCGACTCTCGTCGCCCAAAGCGGATACCGCTCCTTCAAATACCAGACCGATGTCTACGCCTCCTACACAAAGTCCGATGGCGGAGCTGCGAACGCGGACACAACGAGCGCACGACCCGGTTACAGCGAACATCAGACTGGGATGGCTGTCGACATTCTCGACACACAAAGCGGTTGCGGGCTCGAGGACGATTGTTTCGGAAGGTCGCCCACGGGGGTGTGGCTTGCTGCCAACGCCTACCGATACGGATGGGTCCTTCGCTACCCGCCCAACAAATCGGCGGTCACGGGGTTCGCGTACGAGCCATGGCACTTTCGGTGGGTCGGCACAGCGTTGGCGTCCCAGCTCCGCGACAGCGGAAAGCAGACATTGGAAGAGTTCTTCGGGCTTGCTCCCGCGACCAACTATTCTGACCAACCAGAAATGACCGCACACTAGCTGAAGCCTGTCGCACGCTCTCTTCGACCCGAGCAACAGACACCCACGCGAGTAGGGTCTGCGGTGCATACCACCAGGTACCCTTCCCGTATACCCCGGGTGGGTATACGATTCGGTTTATGGATCCCTCCTTGCCGACCGGTGTTAGCCGCCCGAGCGGGTGGATTATTGTCGGCGCGAGCGGGCTGGGGCTCGCGTCGGCGTATTGGGACGACTCGTGGCATTCCACGCTCGGGCGAGATAGTGCCCTGATTCCTCCGCACCTTCTGTTGTACGCATCGATCGTCGCGGTTGGCGTCATTTTGGGTCTCTGGGCGATGCGGATACTTCGCGATACTCGTTCCCTGAGTGCCCTTGGTCGCGCGCCGGGGTTCATCCTCGCCGCGGCAAGCGCTGCTGCCACAGCAATCGCCGCTCCCGCTGATGCCTTTTGGCACAGCACTTTTGGTCGCGACGCAGTCTTGTGGTCGCCTCCGCACCTGCTGTCGGTAATTTCAACGACGGTCCTCTTGGGTGCGATGCTGGTCAGCGTTTCGGATCGACCGTGGCGCCAGTTGCAGATCGGGCTATCCGCCGTCGTGCTGGCTGCAGCTCAGATCCTTGTGATGGAGTACGACACAGATGTCCCCCAGTTCAGCGAGACGCTCTATCTGCCTGTTGCCCTGCTCTCGTTGCTGAGCGCTGGGTGGGTGATCATTCGCACGACCAGGTTCCCATTCGCCCTCACAACGGCGATCGTCGCGTACATCCTGTTGCGCGCGGCGCTGACCGCCGGGCTCACCGGGGCGGGCTGGTTGGCGCCGGATCTGCCGCTTGCGCTTCTCGGGCTGGCGGCCGTTGATCTTCTTCAGAGCCTGCCACGGTTGCGATGGCTGGTCGCCGCCAGCATCGTGGCCGCCCTTGAATCCCTCCTCTCTGCAATCAGGCTCAGCAACGTGCAGATAGGGTCGATTCTGCCGTGGACGATGGCAGTGGTGGGCGCGGCTCTCGTAGCTGTCTTTGTGGTCGGCGTCAGGAATCGCGCTGTTACAGCGACGATCGTTCTCCTGCTCGGGTTGAGTTTTGCACTGGTCACACCGGTGCCGGCTAGCGCTCATGATCCTGGGCAGGGGCCGTCCTTCGGAACGGCGGCACTTTCGGTTCAGGGTGACGGGAGCGGCGAACTCACCGTTACCGTGGACGACTTCAGCACCACGGCGACAATGCCGGGCCGGGCTTGGCTGGTTGCCCGGCGGGCCGGCCAAACCATTACGGTACCGCTGGCGGCCGGGTCGGTGAGCAGGTCCGGTCGGGCGACCGGTCGAATCTCACTTCCACACCCAGGACTGTGGTTCGTCTACGCGGACGTTTCATCCTATGTCGGGACGCTCGAGGTGTGGCTTCCGATTTCCCAGAACTTCACTGGAACCATCACCCAAACTCGGGCGCTATATCAACCGACGGAAACTCGTGAATGGTCCCCGCCGCAGTACCTCTTTGCCCTGTCACTTGTCGCGATCGGAGCGGTGCTCGTGGTCTGGTTGATGGTCCGCGTACGCCGAGTCCCGACCTCGGGAGCCACGGAGCGGCCTTACACGAGCGGCGCTCCCCCATCATTGCCCGGTCGATGAGGATTGAAGCTTCTCCCGGCCGCCCTCGTCTAGGCCGCCTTCGCGGGTGCTTACGACCGGACTAACCGCGCTATCGCGTCCGATGCTTCTTTGATCTTGGCGTCCGCTTCCGCGCCGCCTAGCTTGACCGCGTCTGTGACGCAGTGTTTGAGGTGGTCGTCGACGAGTCCGAGAGCCACCGATTGCAGCGCCGAGGTGAGCGCGGAAATCTGGGTGAGGATGTCGATGCAATATTGCTCCTCGTCGACCATCCGATACACCCCACGGGTCTGGCCCTCGATCCGCTTCAGACGGTTGAGGTACTTGTCCTTGTCGGTGATGTAGCCATGCGTTGATTCGGTAGCGGTGTCCATCGTCTGTCTTTCTTCGGGTGCGTTTTACGACTGACGCGCCAGCTCTGGCTGAGCAGGTTGATCGGTTCGATCGGTTCGATCGAGCATGGCACGGGTGCTCACTTCTGGTCGCAAGTCCAGGCGACGCAACAGCTGCGCGTTCAGTGCGACGACGATCGTGGACAGCGACATCAAGATCGCACCGACCGACATCGGCAACACGAATCCTATGGGAGCCAGAACGCCCGCCGCGAGCGGGACCGAGATCAAGTTGTAGCCGGCCGCCCACCACAAGTTTTGCTTCATCTTCTGGTAACTGGCTCGGGACAGCTGGATGACCGAGAGCACCGAGCGGGGATCGTCGCTGGCGAGAATGACGCCGGCGGACGCGATCGCGACATCAGTGCCGGCGCCGATCGCGATCCCGACGTCGGCCTGGGCCAGCGCGGGCGCGTCGTTGACACCATCACCCACCATCGCCACCTTGCGTCCTTCGGCCTGGAGTTCTTTCACCTTGGCGGATTTGTCTTCCGGGCGCACACCAGCGAAGTAGCGGTCGATTCCGAGTTCGGTGGCAACGGATTTTGCGACAGCGTCAGCGTCGCCGGTGATCATGACGACGTGCACGTTCTGGGCGTGAAGCGCTTCGACGGCTTGCCTGGACTCTTCGCGCACTTCGTCGGCGAGTTTGAGCGCGCCGACGACCTGCCCGTCGACCAGTACGTGCAGGATGATCGCTCCCTCTTCGCGCCAGTCGTAGGCGACATCGAGTTCGTAGCCGTTCTCCTGCGCCAGAAGGCGCGGGCCGCCGACCTGGACTCGAGAACCGTCAACCGTTACAGCTACACCGATCGCCGGGGACGATTCGAATCCGGTGGCTCTCGGTACGGTGAGCTGCCGCTCCTTTGCCGCGTTCACGATCGCTCGGGCAAGTGGATGTTCGGAGTCGGTCTCTGCGGCGGCAGCCAGGGCGAGCACACGGTCCTCTCCGTGATCGTCGGTCGCTTCGATCGCGGACACGGTTGGTTCGCCCTTGGTGAGCGTTCCAGTCTTGTCGAACAGGACGGTGTTCACCGTCCGCATGCTCTCCAGCGCCAGCCGGTCCTTGATCAGCACGCCGCCACGAGCCGCTCTCTCGGTCGCGATCGACACGACGAGCGGGATCGCGAGGCCGAGTGCGTGCGGGCAGGCGATCACCAGAACGGTGATGGTGCGCACGACGGCGTCGTTTGGGAGTCCGATCAGGGTCCAGACGATCGCTGTGATGATGCCGGAGCCGAGAGCGAACCAGAAGAGCCATCCAGCAGCGGTGTCGGCAATCCGTTGGGCGCGGGAGGATGAGTTTTGCGCTTCAGTGACCAGGCGTTGAATGCCGGCCAGGGCGGTGTCATCGCCGACGGCGGTGATCTCTACCCGCAGGCCGGAGTCGGTGGCGACCGTCCCGGCGATGACGGTGTCACCTGTACCGCGTCGGACGGTGCGCGATTCACCGGTGATCATGGACTCGTCCATGCTCGCCGAACCGTCCACGATTTTTCCGTCGGCCGGGACGCGGCCGCCGGGTCGAACCACGACAACGTCCCCGACCTGCAACTCGGACGGTGGTACCGGTATGGTCTGGTCACCGTCGACCCGTTCGGCCTCGTCCGGTAGGAGCGCGGCCAGGGAGTCGAGCGCGGAGGTTGTTTGGGCGAGAGATCGCATTTCGATCCAGTGCCCGAGAAGCATGATCACGATCAGCAGGGCGAGTTCCCACCAAAAGTCGAGCTGGTGGTCGAGGATCCCGAGGCTCGCGCCCCACGATGCGAAGAACGCGACCGTGATGGCCAAAGCGATCAGCAGCATCATCCCGGGTTTCCGGGAACGAAGTTCAGCGACGGCACCGGTGAGGAATGGCCTCCCACCCCACACGTACATGACCGTGCCCAGGACCGGCGAGATCCAGCCGATCCATGCAGCGTCGGGGAGGTGGTAGCCGAGGATCATCGCGAACATTTGCGAGAAGACGACGACGGGCACGGCCACGACCAGCATGATCCAGAATAGGCGACGGAATTGCCCGACGTGGTCGCCGTGACCGGCGTGCCCAGTCATGTCGTGCCCACTATGCCCATCCATATCGTGACCGTCGTGGCCCGCCACGTCGTGGCCGGCGTGGGTGGACGTCTTCGGTTCTTCCGGTCGGGCCGTGTCGTGGTGGGCGTGCGCATCCGGACCGGTCTGCACGGTCTGGGTGGGGACGGAGTGGTTGTCCCGCCCGGCGTGATTGGTCATGGTTCCTACCCTGTAACGGTTGCAGGTTTCTGTCGAGATCAGCTCTGGCGTCGAGACGACGGCTAATGCCAGTCGCGGTTGCGTCAGGCGGTGGCGTAGCGGGCGGGGTCGGCGTCGAACTTGGGTCCGCATCCGGCGCAGCAGAGGTAGTAGCGGGTGCCCTCGTAGTCGCGGTAAAGGCCAGCCGCTTCTGCGTCTGCCTTGACGACCAGGCTGCCCTTCATGACCGGGCATTCTGCCAGGTCGGTGGCGGCCGGTCCGAGGAGGTTCCGGGTCCCGGTTGGCGCCCCGTGGTGGTGATCGGGTGCGCTGGGGGTGTGGTGGTGGTTGTCGGTCATGGCGGTTTCTTCCTTCGACGGTTGGGTTGGTGGGTGGGTTCAGGCTTTTTGAAGGGCCTGCTTGGCGGTCGCGCGCTGTACGAGCCGTTCTGTGTTGCGTGCGTTCGACTTGAACGAGCGGAGGCGGAGGCTGTTGCTTACGACGAAGACGCTGGAGAACGCCATCGCGGCGCCCGCGAGCATGGGATTCAGCAGGCCCAGAGCGGCCAACGGGATGGCTGCCACGTTGTAGGCGAACGCCCAGAAGAGGTTGACTTTGATTGTGCCGAGGGTGCGCCGGGAGAGACGGATTGCGTCTGCGGCGGAGCGGAGGTCGCCGCGCACCAGGGTGAGGTCCGCGGCTTCGATGGCGACGTCCGTGCCGGTACCCATCGCCAAGCCGAGATCGGCCTGGGCCAGGGCGGCGGCGTCGTTGACGCCGTCACCGACCATCGCAACGACTTTCCCTTCGGCCTGCAGCCGGGTCACGACAGCGACTTTCTCCCTGGGCAGTACCTCGGCGATGACCTGCTCGATCCCCACCTGTGCGGCAACCTGGTTGGCGGCAGTCTCGTTGTCGCCGGTGAGGAGTACGGGCGTTAGGCCCAGTCGTTTGAATTGTGTGATTGCCTCGGCGCTGGTGTTTTTGATCGCATCCGCTACGACGAGAACGCCACGCGCGGTTCCGTCCCAGGCGACGACGATCGCGGTTTGCCCTGCCTCTTCGGCAGCTTCCTTGGCAGTGACAAGCGTCGAATCGGCCGGAACCGACCATTCTGTCAGCAGCGAATCACGCCCGACCAATACGAGGTGACCGTTGACGACGCCCTGCACGCCCATTCCTTCAATGTTGGCGAACGATTCGACCGTGGGAAGGGATCCGACGCGTTGCGTGGCTCCCTTGGCGACGGCTTGCGCGATGGTGTGCTCAGAGGCGTCTTCGACGGCGCCTGCCAGTCTCAGTAGTTCGGCCTCCTCGACCCCTTCGGCCGTGTGAATGGCCAGGAGGGTCATCTTGCCGGTGGTGACCGTGCCCGTCTTGTCGAGCACGATCGTGTCCACCTTGCGGGTGGATTCGAGTACTTCCGGTCCCTTGATGAGGATGCCGAGCTGGGCGCCACGGCCGGTTCCGACCAGCAGCGCGGTCGGTGTGGCCAGCCCGAGCGCGCACGGGCAGGCGATGATCAAGACAGCGACAGCGGCGGTGAAGGCGGCTTCGACCGGGAATCCGCTTGCCAGCCAGACGACGAGTGTGGTGACGGCGATTGCGATCACGATGGGGACGAACACGCCGGAGATTTTGTCCGCCAGGCGCTGCACTTCGGCCTTGCCCGATTGTGCATCCTCGACGAGCTTCGCCATCTGTGCCAACTGGGTATCTGTTCCGACTCTCGTCGCGCGGACGACCAGCCGTCCGCCGGCGTTCACGGTTGCTCCCACCACGCTGTCGCCCACACCAACCTCGACTGGGACGGATTCGCCGGTCAGCATGGACGCGTCGACCGCGCTCGTGCCGTCCACGACGACACCGTCGGTGGCGATCTTCTCCCCTGGGCGCACCACGAACTCGTCCGCGACGGCGAGCTGATCGGTGGGGATGCGCGTCTCGATGCCGTTACGGAGCACGGCCACGTCCTTGGCGCCGAGCGCCAGAAGGGCGCGCAATGCTGCACCAGCCTGGCGCTTCGAACGTTTCTCGAAGTATCGGCCGGCTAGGACGAACATCGTCACTCCGGCAGCGACCTCGAGGTAGATGTTGCCGGCGCCGCTGTTGGGGGCGACCGAAAATTCAAAACCGTGGGTCATCCCTGGCATTCCGGCCGCGCCGAAGAACAAGGCATATAGAGACCAGAGCAGGGCAGCGGACGTGCCGACGGAGACAAGGGTGTCCATCGTCGCTGCTCCATGCCGGAGGTTGATGAACGCGGCCTTGTGGAACGGCCAACCGGCCCACACGATCACCGGGGCGGCGAGCGTCAGTGACAACCATTGCCAATAGGTGAACTGGAACGCTGGGACCATTGCCAGCGCGATCACCGGAACAGAAAGTGCGATGCTCCCGACCAGTCGCTGTCGCAGCGCAATGTGCTCCGCGTCGGGGGCGTCCTCGGGCGCTGCGCTTTGCGGAGCCACGACCGGAAGCGTGGCGCTATATCCTGCCTTCTCCACCTCGGCGATCAGCGTCTGCGGATCGAATTCGGCCGGGGCGCTCACCCGCGCCTTCTCGGTGGCGTAGTTCACCGTCGCGTTGATCCCGTCGAGCTTGTTCAGCTTCTTCTCGATGCGCATCGCGCACGATGCGCAGGTCATTCCCCCGATTTCGAGTTCGATGTTCGCGGCAGGAGGTGGTACGAGCGCTTCGTTTGTGGGCATGTGATCCTCCGGGATCGGGCAGCGCCAACAGGCGGTTGAACGGATTGGCGGTGCGAGGGGCCGGTGTAACTCACGGGCGACTGCTCAGCGTGAGTGGGTGAACATCCCACCGCGTCTGCCGGGAACATCAGCCGGACGAGGGTGAGGCCGGCGCCAAAGGGGCATCCAGCCCCACTCCACCCTGTTTGATGGGTGAGCTCAGCTCAGACACGAACGGCTGAGTAGCCCGCCTCCTTGACCGCGGCGAAGACTTGCGCGTCATCAAGGTCGGTCGCGCTGGTCAGAACCAGCTTGCCGGTTGTTGCGGACACGTCGATGTTTTCGATACCTGCGATCTGTTCCACTTCTTCGCGGACCGACATCTCACAGTGACCGCAGGTCATCCCGGTGACTTCATACTCAGTAGTCGACATTGTCATTCCTCCAGCAATACGGGCAAGGGGTATCCCTCCCTCAACAACATGATACCCCCGGCCCGTATTCCCGCCAAAGTGGGCATGCACCACGAAGGTGCCAAGCTGTTCGCGCGGACAGTCGACGCGGCTGCTATTTCTGGTAGGCGAGCACGGCCATCATGCCGGACTCGCCGTGGTAGATGTTGTGGCAGTGGCTTAGCCAGAGGCCGGGGTTATCGGCGTCGAAGTCGACACGAAGAGTCTTGCCCGGAAGTACGATCGAGGTGTCTTTGCGGGGACCGCGGCCGGGGTGTTGATACGTGTGCCCGTGCAGGTGCATCGGATGCCACATGGTGGTGTCGTTGACAAATTCCAGTTGCACCCGCTCCCCCTGGTGAACCGCGAGGGCATCTTGCAAGGGCCGGTCCGGATTGAACTGTCGGCCGTTGATTGCCCACTTGTACGAGTTCATGCTGCCGGACAGCTTCATTTGCACCGTGCGGTCGACGGCGCGTGGCCTCAGCTGCACCGCGTCGTCCGCGATCAGATCTTCGGCCACCCCCACCCGCGGCGAGTTCAGCTCGGGCAGCGTCTTCAGGGGCGCTGGCGCGGCCCCAGTGCCGGTGCGGAGGATGGCGTATGCGGCGGCGTCCTTGCCCTCGGCGGATGCAACGAGTGGGAAGACTCCGTCGCCGGCGGTGACGATGACGTCGTAGCGCTCCCCCATCCCGATTAGGACACTGTCGACCTCGCGATGCCGGACGGGGTACCCGTCGGTGTGGGTGATTGTCAGGGTGTGGCCGCTGATAGCGACCCGGAATGCAGTATCGGCGCCAGCGTTGATGAACCGGATCCGAATTTTCGATCCGGGTTTGCTTGTGAAGGTTTCCGGGTCAGCAGCGGGCCGGCCATTGATCAGATAGAGCGGGTAGTAGACGTCGCCGGTGTCGCCACCGAGCAATGCCGAGTTGGTGCCCATCAGCATGTTTCCCATCCTCATGAGCATTCCGTTCATCCCCATTGCCCCCATCCCTTTGGAGAGATCGTTCAAGACTTGGTCGGGTGTGCTGGTTACTCCATCGAGCCAGTCGTCGAGGATGACGATCCATTCTTGGTCGTAGCTCAGGGGTTCTCGCGGATCGTCGATGATCAGCGCTCCATAGAGGCCCCGGTCGATTTGCACGCCGACGTGCGGGTGGAACCAGTAGGTTCCCGGGTGCTCGGCAGTAAAGCTATAGCGGAAGGCGTCTCCGGCAGCGATCGGGTTCTGGGTCAGCGGAGGCACACCGTCCATGTCGTTGCGCAGAGCAACGCCATGCCAATGCACCGAGGTGGACGCAGGTAACCGGTTCGAGACGTTCGCCTGGATAGTGTCACCGGCACGAGCGCGGATGACGGGAGCCGGTGTTGACCCGAACGTCCACGTGTCAGCGATCCGACCCGCAAGATCGAGTTGGGATGGTTGGGCGTCCAATGCCACGGCAGTGACCCGCCCGGTGCGCTGGCGCGCCTTCTCCGCCGCTGCAATGGCTGCGGACGTCGGGGATATCAGAGCGGGTGTTGCCGGGGTGCACGCAGCAAGCGCGGCCAGGGTGGCGGCACCGATGCTCGCGCTGAGAAAGGTGCGTCGGGTGAATGGGCGTGGGTGTTGAGCAGAAAGCGGCATGGCAGACCTCATGGGGCAGAGCAGAGCAAAAGGAGAGGGGCCCGGTGAGGTGGCGCAGGGGGAATGCGGGTCCCACCCCACCGGGGTCAATGCAGGCGCGAGTCAAGGATCGCGTCCCGCGCACGCTAGCCGAGGGTCGTCAGCATGGCTTTCATATCGGCGATCTCCGCAGTTTGGGAGTTGACGATGTTGTCGGCGAGCTTCATGGCGGCACCGTCCTTGCCACCCGACTGTTCCTGCTTGGCCATGGTGATCGCACCTTCGTGGTGCTGGATCATTAGGGTGAGGAATTGCTTGTCGAACGCAGTCCCGGTTGCGGCCTTCAGGCTGTCCATGTTCTGCGCGGTCATCCCAGGCATCGAACCCATGCTGGAGGAATCGGTAGGCATCGGCGTGGACATGTCCATTCCGGACATGTCGTCGGGGGTCGGCGAGCTCGAGCTCATTCCGGGCATAGTGACCGGTTCACCCCACGACTTCAGCCAGGACTTCATCTGTTCGATCTCGGGCTGCTGGGCGGCTTTGATTTTCTCGGCCAGGTCCTTGACCTGTGTTGAGGCGGCACGGGATGGGGCGAGGTCGGCCATTTCGATGGCGCCTTGGTGGTGCACGATCATCATCTGCGCGAATGTGACGTCTTGCGCGTTGTGCGCCGCGGCGGGTGTCGAGGACATACCGGACATGCCGGACATGTCTCCCATGCCGGAACCGGTGCAGGCTGTGAGGAGGCCACCAGCGGCCAAGACCACGCCGGCAAGGGCGAGACGAGGTGCGATTTTCATCAGTACTCCAAAGGATTGGTTTGGGATTTCGAGGTTGTATCCGATGGGAGAAGCAGAGCTCTCCCCGGGAGCCTTTAAATCCGCAAAACCTGGAGAACCAGAGTGCGATCGCGGGCACGCACCGCGATCTCTTGTCGCCATTGCGCGATCAATCGAGGCGCGCCGAAGGAAAGTTTGTTCCCCAACGGGGAAGCGAGCAGGAAAAGCAGGGCGGCGCCGAGCAAGAACAGGCAGGCGTGCATGGTGTCGTGGCTCATCGGTGCGACTAGCGGGGGCGTGGAGGTGCGTGCCACGTCCGCCGCGACCGAGGGATGTTGGGTGGTGGGCCCAACCAGAGAAGAGGCCATGGTCGTTAGGTCGCTATGGGCGGAGTCCTCGGGGGATGTGGCCGTCATGGGCATGTCGATTCCCGTGTGCATGGCAGCGATTCCCGAGATGAGTGCGAGCACCATCAGTACCCGACCGGCGATCGTCGCCGCTCGGGTCGGGGGCCGTGCGCTGTCCCTGTCCATCTCCTCAAGAATACCCACCAGTGGTATCGCAGGGAAACCGGTGCGGGGCATTCTCAGCTCCGTACTTCAGACCCGGTCTCTGCGGCACTGCTGGTGCTCTGCCCGGCTTCGTCTACGGTGCGGCGAGAGGGCTGGTTACATTGGGTCGTTGATGTGAAGATGGTTGCAGGTGTCGTAGAAGTCTTGAAAGTTGCGCAGGGCGGGTTCGTTTCCCGCCTTCGCTCGACAGTTGTTTTGGCCAAGGCCCGAACCGTACGGCATCCTCGGGTCGAGTATGCGGATCAACGCCAGGGAGTTGCCGTCTGCGCCGGTCGCCTGGCTGCCGCCGAGGCTATAGAAGTCCACCGCGTGGCCACCACCTCCGGCATAGTGCTGCGAGTAAATCCCAGCACCTTCGATCTGGCCGGTACAGCGCCGGTTGATGTCGCTGACGCCGACGCTTGCGAAGGTGTGCAAGGCGATCACGATGACCTGCAGGACTTGGGTGTCGATCCCGCAGTTCGGGACCGAGCGGCCCTCCGCGATCCATCGGATCTCCATGATGTGGTCGGGGGAAGAGCCGGAAAGTTGGCCAGCCGCGACGTACCCCATGAGCTCTTGGGCGAGGGCGCGGGCGTCGGAGGACACCGGGGCGCTGGATCCGGCAGCGCGAGCGGCGGCCGCGGCGGCCGCTTCGGCTGCCGCTCGTGCCGCAACGCCGGCCTGATACTGCTGTTCCGTCGTAGCGGTGGCGCTGGTCAGCGACGCAAGTTGGGCCTGCAGCTCGTTCTCGTGGGCGGTTTGTGCAGCAAGCGACGCAATCATGTCCTTCTGTGCCTGGACCGCTTTGGTCAACGCGGTCTTCGCGGTAGCGGCAAGTGTGGCGAGAGCGTCCTTCGCGGCAACGGCCTGATCGCTGGCGGCCTTTGCGTTGTTGCTGTCCTGCGCTGCCTGCGAGTACAGCCGGTTGATGGTCGATGTCAGCTTGCCCAGACTACTCAGGCGATAGAGCAGGCCCGCTCGGTCTGAGGACTTGCTGATCAGTAGCGTGCCGGTGAGATTGGGACCGCCTGTGCGGGCGAGCTTCGCCATGACTGTCGCCGCCTGCTGGTGGGAGGTTTCGGACTTGATCTTCAGCTGGGCGGCTGCGGCTGTGAGCGTATCCGCTTTGTTTTGGCCCGCTGTGAGTGCGAGCTGGGCTGCTTCGTTTTCTTTTTCGCGGGCAACGGCGGCGTCCTCGGCCGCTTTGACTTGCGTCTTGAGATTCGAAATCAGCGCGGTGATCGCATTGACTTGGCGCTGTTTTGCTGCCTCGTTTGAACGTGCGGCTTGAACGTCACCCCACGATGGATAAGTATCGGCCATCGCTTTGGGGGCGGTGATGCCGCCCGAGGCGGTGATGAGGACTGCGATCATCAGGCCAGCCCAAAGTCTCCACGAGCCCATGCCGCGCGGGGGAGTTGAGGCGTGACGTCGTAGCATTCAGGGTCCGAATCGTATGTGCGAAGCCGTAGCCTTCGGAAAGAGATGGGTCGTTGGCTTCCCGACGCTAACCTGTGACCGCTTCTCCCTCCCCCGCAACACGCCGTCAGCGAATTCGAGGAGGGTTCGACGCGCGATCTTCTCATTCGCAGGAGTTTGCGACGCCCCGCCGATACTGCCTGCGGGTGAACGGAGCGTAGATTCATCGTGGCGCGTTGGAGTGGTCTCGAACGACCGGGAGATCCCTGCCCCGTCGGCGCGGTTTGCTGTCGACACCATGAATATTGCCCCCGGGCGGCGCGATGACGGTCCTCTGAGGGGCCCTGCCCGGAAAAATGGTTGATTTGCTGCCAGCTCAATCACCACACCACCACCACGGGGTCGAGTTGGCCCGTGATGGCACCTGACCATCGACACGACATATCGTCGTTCTGCGGTGTCCGTGGAAGCGCACTGTCTCGTCACATTCTCATTGAAAACATAGAGAGGAAGAGGGCGAGCGCGCCAACGGCGACAAGGACTACGGCACCGAGGATAAGGAGGCGATGTTTACGGGCCTTCGCCGGGAGCACGGGTTCAGGCGCAGCTCGGGTTTCCCACCAGGGCCGCTCATTCTGATTGTCTGGCACTTTTCTCCTTCCTGCCGAGCTGTGTAGCGGCGCCGCTGGGGCGTCAGTCTTGTCTGAATCCGATGAAGAGTCCGCCGGTGGCTTTGGAACTGAGGTTGTAAAGCAGTGCGATAAGCATCCCGCCCACCATGGTGGCGAGCGCACCGACGAGTCCTACCGCGACCGATCCGACGAGCACGGTTCCGAGGTTGATTACTTTGGCAACGCTTGAGGCGGAGGATGCCGTGGTTTCACCCGCCGGGCCGGAGAGGAGGGAATCGATCTGTTGGAACGCGCCGATTTGATTAAGGATCGTCCAGAGGAGGGCGCTGGCCAGTATGGTGACTGCGGCCATGATCAGGCCGACTAGGAGGGACACCTTCGCCATCGACCACACACCCGTGTAGACAAGGTGAAGTCGGGCGTCGTTGTGTTCTGCGCTTTCGCCGATGTTGTGTTGTCTGTTCATAGGAACTCCTTCGGGGCGTTTGTCGGGCGGGTTGGTCAAATCGGGAGTGTGACCCCGCCGATGAGGGCTTGGAGGCTGTAGATCCACGCGGTCCAGACTCCGGTGACCATGAGGACGCCGATCACGATCAGGACGGTGCCGCCGGCGATGTTGATGGCTCGGATGTGTCGACGGAGGAAGCTGATGGCGCCGGTCGCCCAACCGATTCCGAGGGCGAGGAGGACAAAGGGAATGCCGAGGCCGATTGAGTAGAAGCCGGTCAGGATGGCGCCGCGCGCGGCGGATTGACTGGACAGGCTGAGCGAGAGGACGGCGGCAAGGGTGGGTCCCATGCAGGGTGTCCAGCCGAGCCCGAAGACGATTCCGAGCAGGGGTGCGCCGATGATGCCGGTCGAGGGACGGATGGGCAATTTCAGGGTGCGTTGGAAGAACGAGAAGGTGCCGATAAAGGCCAGGCCCATCACGATCACTAGAAGGCCGAGCAGACGGGTGATGAGGTCTTGCCAGCGCACCAGCCAGGACCCGAAGGCGCCGAACAGGGCACCGTAGGCGATGAACACGATGGCAAAGCCGAGGACGAAAAGCGCGACTCCGGTGGCGGTTCGACGTCGGCTGACGCGCCCCGTGGACCCGGTGACTCCTCCGACATAGGCCAGATACCCGGGCACCAACGGGAGCACGCATGGGGAGGCGAACGAAACCAGCCCGGCGAAGATCGCGATCGGGATGGCCAGTAGCAGTCCGCCGTTGGCGATGATGGAGGCGAATTGTGCGCCCACTAGGTCACCGCCGATCGGCGCCAATTGGGGTGCGGGAGGAGTCTGATCATTTCTGGCCAGCAGTGATGGCACCGGCGAGAATGAGGGCTGCGGCCATCGGGTATCCGGCGGCAAGGTCGACCCAGCCGGGGGGCTGTGCGCCAAAGACGCCGAGATGGGCGAGCCAATGTTGCAGGCCAACCAGGAATCCGATCAGCATGATCAGTTGGCCGACGCGCAGGAACCGGCGTTTGCGTAGGTAGCGGGCACGCAATTGCTCCGGGGTTGGTTTGGCTTCCTCGTGAGTGGAACGTCGCCGAGGAGATTCTGCGTTCTTGCGAGCCATGGTTGCCTTCCTGCTGCTGTTTGTGGTTGATGGGGGTGGTTGGTTTCAGAGGCCGCTGTAGGAGTGCAGGCCTTTGAAGAAGACATTGACGATGCCGAAGTTGAACATGACCGCGGAGAAGCCGATAATCGCCAGCCAGGCCGAGCGGGATCCGCGCCAGCCGCGGGTGGCGCGAGCGTGGATGTAGCCGGCGTAAAGGACCCAGATGATGAAGGTCCACACTTCCTTGGTGTCCCACCCCCAGTAGCGCCCCCAGGCCTTTTCTGCCCAGATCGCACCGGCCATCAGCGTGAAGGTCCAGAGGATGAAACCGACGATGTTGATCCGGTACGCCAGGTTCTCCAGGGTGCCGGAGCTGGGAAGGGTTGCCAGAAACCGAAGCGGGGCTGGTCGGCCGTCGGCGATCTGAGTCTCTCTGCGTGTCTGCAGGAGTTGTACGGCGGAAAGCGCGAAGCCGATCGCGAAGAAGCCGGTAGCGATGATCGCGACCATCACGTGAATGACGAGCCAGTATGACTGCAACGCAGGCGGTAACGGTGCGACCTCGACGTAGTAGCGCATGCTAGAGATCCCCAGGAGGATCAGCACAAGCCCGGTGACGAAGGAGCCGAGGAATCTTAGGTCGTACCTGAGCGTGATGACGAGGAAGACGCCGACGATGAGCAGGGTGCCGGTCATCGAGAATTCATACATATTTGCCCACGGCACACGTCCGGCGGCGATGCCGCGGAAAATGTCGGCGCCGAGTTGGACGATGAAGGCGAGGACGGTGAGTGAGTAGCCGGTGCGTAAGCTCGCCGACCCCAACCTCGAGGAGTCGGCCCGGTCCACGGATCCGCGGATGAGGGTTGTCGTTCGTGCCGGACCGGGCGTGTTGCTGGCCGCCGCTTCTTGCGCGCGCCGAGCGACGGCGCTAGGGACGGCGGCGGTCGCGTGAGCGCTGCGCCGGGCGAGGTCCAGCGCGAAAGCAATGAACGCTGCCGCGTAGAGGACCATCGAGCAGATAAGCAAGATGACGGAGATCTGTGACAAAGAGTCGGTCACGGTGTTCCCTTCAGGTCGGTGTTTCGTTGTGAGTCCTGATCGGCTGCACTTGTGCTACGCAGGGCTGCTTGGTGGGCAGACGCCAAGTCGGCCACCGCGTCCTGTAGTTGAGGGTCGTCGCCTCGAGCGAGTCCGGCGTACTCGATGCGGACGGGTTTGGCTTCGTCGACAATCGCTTTCACCCACAGGCGTCGGCGTGGCACGAACAGGGAGGTGAGAAGGCCGCCGAGCGCGGCGATGGCGAAGAACAGCACCCACCCCTGGGCCGGGTCGTGATGGATTTCAAAGGACGCGAACCGGGACACGCGCTCCAGCGTGATCGAGCCGAGACCGTCGGGAAGTTGCTGCGTCTGACCGAGTTTGAGCTCAATTGACCGGACCCCGGTCGTGCCGCCGGTGAGTTGGGTGAGCTTCGTGGTGTCAAGTGCGTACACGGACTTAGGTGCCCCGGTGTTGATGCCGAGGTCGCCGGAGTAGGCGTTCAACGTCAGAACGGGGTTGGTGAGGTCGGGGTACGCGGAATAGAACGCGCCGGTGCTTGCGGTGGACTTCGTGGGGTAGAAGAACCCGATCAAACCGACTTGTTTGGCAAGTCCGTCGGGGACTTTCACGACGCCGAGGGAGGTGAGGTTCGCGTCTTGTGGGAGGAAGGGGATGTCGTCGCTGAACACGGCGCGGCCTTGCGGGTCGCGGACCGTGATCCGGGGGGCATACCCATTTCCCAGCAGATAGACGTCGGTGCCGCCGATCGACAGGGGTTCGTTGACTTTGATTGTCCGGCTCGTCTTGTCTGGCGAGCCTTGGGTTTGGGCGGTGACGGTCGCGGTGTAGTCGGTCGGGAGTCCGCGTGCCCGCTTGTTCTGGGTTTCGTAGGTGACCGCGAGGTTGTTCAGGGTGAGCGAATAGGGTGCCAGCTCTGTGGGGCTGAAGAAGCGGCCGGGGTTGAACGAGTCGTAGGCGGCGAGGGTGTTGATCATGCTTTGCCCCTCGACAACCACCCGGTTGCCGTCGAACCCGAACCCGCCGCCGATTCCCACCGTGATCAGGATCCCTACCAAGGCGATGTGGAAGGTCAGGTTGCCCGCTTCGCGCAGATAGCCCCGTTCGGCGCTGACCGACAGCTCCCGCCGACCAGCGGCCTGCGTGCCGGGGAAGGCGGCAATCCGGTAGCCGCGTTTGCGGAGAATTGTTGCCGCCGTGCTGATTGCCGTGGCGGCCGTTGCCGCCGAGGCGGCTCCCCGACCAGCTGACAACTCGATGGAGGTGTAGCCGCTCATCCGTGATAGTCGGGCGGGCGTTTTTGGTGGTGTCGCGCGCAGGGAGCGCAAGTGGTGGACAGTGCGCGGCACGACACAGCCGATCAGGGAGATGAACAGCAGCAGATAGATGCTGGAGAACCAGAACGAGGTGTAGGCATCGAAGGCTTGGAGTTTGTCCAGCACTGGGGCGAGGCCCGGGTTGTCTTTGAAGTATTGAACGACACCGTTGGGGTCGGAGCTGCGTTGCGGGACCAGGGATCCGGGGACGGCGGCAAGAGCGAGCAGCAGCAGCAGGAACAGGGCGACGCGCATGCTGGTCAGCTGTCGCCACATCCAGCGCATCCATCCGGTGAACCCGAGCGCCGGTTCGGTGATTCTGCTCGCACCGGGTGGTCTGACGTCGATGTGGTCCAGGGGCCTAGACATCGGACGGCTTTCGCATCGAGTTCGACCGGGGTTCGTCTTCGGGGGCTCCTGCAGCATCGTCGACGGCTGGGGCGGTGGTGACGGCGGGATTCGGGTCGTCGAGAGGTGCGGGATGGTGCCCGTCACGGTACGGCGAGTACTCGGGTTCGGGGTGACGTTTAGTTTGCACGATGAACAGCGCCGCCCCGAGCGCGACCAGGACGAAGGAGGCCCACACGTTGGCGGGGATACCGAGGAACGTGTTACTGGTGGGATCGATCCGGATTGCTTCCAGCCAGCTCCGGCCCAGGCCGTACCAGATCAGGTACACGGCGAAGGCTCGCCCCCATCGCAAGTTGAGGCGGCGTTCCAACACCAGGATCATGCCGACCCCGATCAGGTTCCAGATGATCTCGTAGAGGAACAACGGGTGGAAGAGCGTTCCAGCAGGCAGGCCGGCAGGGAATTTGGGATTGCTCGCTTCGATCTGCAGGCCCCACGGCAACGTGGTGGGCAGGCCGAAGAGTTCGTGGTTGAAGTAGTTGCCGAACCGTCCAAGCGATTGCGCGACGAGCAGGGCCGGTGCCAGCGCGTCTGCGAAGGACCAGAACCGGATCTTGGTTTGCCGGCACCCGATGTAGGCGCCGACGGCTCCGCCGATGAGGGATCCATAGAGGGCGTTCCCGCCGTCCCAGATGGCGAACACGTTCCACAGGTTCGCGCCGGGGTAGAAGTAGTCGCCGGTGTGGGTGAAGACGTGGTAGAACCGAGCGCCGACGATGCCTAACGGCACCGCCCAGAGAATGATGTCGAGAACGACGGGGCCGCGGGCGCCGCGCTGGGCGAGTCGTTTGGAGGTGATCAACGTGGCTGCGACGATTCCGGCGAGAATGCACAGCGCATAGGTGTGGATGGTAAGCGGACCCACCGTGAACTGCGCGAAGACGGGGTCGGGGCTGGGAATGCTGAGGTGGCGGTTCATGAAAGGGCTTTCGGTGAGGGGTGTGCGGGGGGCTCCTAACGCGCGGAAGGGTGTTACGGTCCCTGTTCTGTCAGAACGGTGCTGATTAGTGCGCTGAGCACGGACGCGTCCGGCAGTTGGCCCAGGATGCGAGCGGCGACGCGCCCGTCCTTGTCCACGACGAGTGTGGTGGGGACCGCGTTGGGGGCAACAATCCCGCTGAACGCCAGTTGCATGGCACCGTCGGAGGCGTCGAGCACGCTGGGGTAGGTCACTCCATAGGTGCGGGCGAACGCGCGGGCGGTGTCGGCTTGGTCCCTGACGTTGACGCCGAGGAATGCGACCCCTTGTCCGGCGAATTTTGTGTATGTCTTTTCGAGTGCGGGTGCCTCCGCCCGGCAGGGGGCGCATCCGGCGTACCAAAAATTGAGGACCAGAACTTTCCCGGCGTACATCGCTGAAGTGGTCGATTTGCCGTCTTCGAGCTTTCCCGCGAATGCGACGGGTGCCGCACGATTCTGGGGTTTGATTTCGGTGATGGTGCCGTCGCCGGCGACGTAGTTCTTCCCGGATCCGTCTTTGTACTGCTGAGCGAGGGCATCATTGTTGCTGCTGCACCCCGCCAGCGTGACGACGAGCATGACAGCTGCGGCCACCGAGGTGAGGGCGGTCCGCAGCCTGATGGTTCGCATGATGCGGTTAGCCAAGGGTGATTCCTCTCGCGCTCATGAATGGTTGCGGGTCGATCCGGTTACCGTTGACGCGGACTTCGAAGTGCAGGTGGCAGCCGGAGGAGCCGCCCGTCGTACCGACCTGGGCGATGTTCTGGCCGGCTTGAACGGTTTGGCCCACGTTGACCAGGACTCCGCCCTCGCGGATGTGCGCGTACCCGGTCATCACCCCGGTGCCGTGGTCAAGGAGCACCCAGTTGCCGTAGGTTCCAAGCCAGCCTGCGTATACGACGCGTCCGGGGGCGGCAGCGAATATCGCGGTGCCGCACCCGGCGGCAAGATCTGTGCCGTAGTGGAATGCGCCCGAACTGGCTACCGGTTTGTCCGGGCGGGGCCCGAACCGGTCGCTGATCCATCCGGACACCGGCTTCGCCCAACCCTGTCCACCGAGTTGCCCGCCGTCCCCCGACGGCACCGGTGCACCATCTGCCGCAGCCGCGGCAGCAGCGGCAGCGGCGGCAGCAGCGGCGGCTGCGGCGGCTGCGGCGGCCGCTTCTTGCTGACGTCGGGCCTCTTCCCCTTTGCGGTAGTCGGCTTCGGTCGCTTTGCGATTCTCGACCAGCACTGCCAGTTGGGCTTGCAGGGTTCCCTGTGTCTGTTGCTGTTCAGCCAGCTGGTTCGCTGCAGTGCGGCTGGCAGCGACCGCGTCCTGCAGCGCCTTTTCGGCTGCGCGGCTAAGGTTCGCCAGAGCGGCTTGGGCGGCATCGGCCTGGCGGGTAAGTGATCGGACGGTGTTTGCGCTGGTGGTGGCGGCGGCGAAGGCCCGATTGGAGCGTTGCGTGAGTTGGCTCATGGTGCCGAGTCGGAACAGCAGCGTCTCTGCTCGTTGCCCGTTCAGCAGGAGCAGCGTGGTCGGGTCGCCGTTGCCGAAGCGTGCAAGTTGGGCGACAAGTTGGCCGGCGCGTGCTTGGGATGCGTTCGCGAGCGCCTGCGCCGCATCGGCCGAAGTACGCAGCGTTTGTGCGCGGTAACTTGCTAAATCGAGTCGTGCTTGCGCCTTCTCGTAGTCGCTGCCACGGTCGGCTGCTGCCGCCTGGGCGGTGCGGACGTTGTCTTCCAGTGTGCGCAGAAGATTGGTGATCCGATTGATTTCGCTTGCTTTCGCACTCTCGCTTGAGCGTGCGGCTTCAACCTCCGACCAGGACGGATAGTCGGCGCCTCGTGCCGGGCCTGCTGCCACTAGCTGGCTGAGTAGAACGGTCAGGATCAGCACAGCCGCTGGCCACCGCACTCGAATTGGTCGGACTCGACGGGTGCTCTTCGTCGAGCCCGGTGTGGCGCTCATGGGGTGCCCTCGATCAAGGTGACCCAGCTGGCGCCGTGATCGGCGGTCGCGACGATTCCGTTGGCATGGGCACCGAGGATCCAGAGTCTTGACGCGCCCTGCACTGTTGCCAGCGACTCGGGCAGAGTGTCGAACGTTCCCTTCCGCGCCCAGGTGGAACCGTCGTCTGTGGTTGCCCAGATCTTCTTGCTGACGTCGACGCCGACGAATTGTCCCGGTGCGGCATCCACCGGGGCGAGCAAATACAGCATCGGTCCGCCGGGCAGGGCGGAGAAGGTCATGCCAGCATCCCGGCTGATCTGCACACCGGCCTGGGTTGTGGCAAGGAGCGTATCCGGCCCGTTTGGGTTGACCGCGAGCTTCCGCAACGACAGTGTCCCGCCATCGTGCCAGGTGTGACCGCCATCATCGCTGATCCGGACGCGCTGTTGGGCCGCGTCGAAGCCGTAGATCCGCACGCGGGCGTCGCTTGTCGGGGCGGTAACAAGGTCGTGGAAGTCGGTGTGACCGGCAAGCGAAACAGGCTTCCAGGATTGTGCGGCATCGAGGCTTTGGATCAGACCGAGGTTCGCGGGTAGCTGCTGCGGGTTGTTGCCGGGGTCGGGGTGCCCGGATGCGAACATGACGCCGGAACGGGCGACGGTAAACCCCATTGTGTCCTGGCTACTAATGCCGACCCGGGCGGTGGTTTCGGTGGCGAAACCATCTCCTAGTTTCGCCGCGTCGATCGCCCACACCCCCTGGTGGGTCGCGGCAAAGATGCGGCCGTGCGTGGCATCCAGGCCGTGCACGTGTCCGAGCTCGTTCATCGTCGGAGCCGCCGGTGTTGCGGCGCTGCAACCGCTGAGCAGGAGAGTGACCGCGAGGGTGCTGACAATGAGGGCTGAGGTGTGCCGACGGATGCGAAATGGCATGGTTATTTCACTTTCTGCGTAAGCCACGCATAGGGGTCGACCGGGGTTCCGTTGACGGAAATGCCGAGGTGCAGGTGGGCGCCGGTGCTGGCCCCGGTGCTGCCGACCAGGCCGACCAGTTGTCGGACCTTGACGGTTTGTCCCACACTGAGCGCGAGCGAACCGTAGGCCATGTGGGCGTAGAGGCTGCTGACGGTTTGTCCGTCGATTTGGTGGTCGATGATGGCGTACACGCCCAGGCTTCCGGACGGATTGCCCACCTCGCGGACGACGCCGTCCGCTATCGCCTGGATCGGGGTTCCGACGCCCGGATTCATATCGATGCCCTCGTGATAGGAGGAACAACCAGAGCAGGGCGCGACTCGGTAGCCGAATCCGTCGCTGATGGGTACGCCAACATCGAATGGCCACTGGATCGGGGAGGCGGGGTCGTTTGTGAACGTGTTCGCTGTCCGCAGGAAGGTGTTCGGGGTAGTGACTGTGGCTTTTGGTTTCTGTTTCGGCGGCGGCGGCGGCGCGGTCACAGCGACTTCTTCGCGTGTAACGGGTGCCGGGTCGGTAGCGGCGACTGTTACCGTTTGCAGCTCTCCCGGCCGTGCCGTTGCGATCTGTTGCCGTTCGCCGGGCACGATCGCATAGGCCGGGAGGGCGTAGGTTCCGAACAAGGTTCCGGCCAGCGCCAGCGCAGCAATCGGCGCCCATCGTTTGCGGGTACGTCGTTGCCGAGTGTTTGCCGCGGGACGGGTGACCGGTCGACGCCGCCCGGCGGCGCGGCGGGCTCGGCGTGATTCGTGCTGGTAGGCGGTCGAGGGAAGCGCGTTCGCGCTTCGGCGGTGGCGAGAGTGTGCGGGCATCGTGGCGAAAGGCTCCGACGTTTGGCGTGAGAAGACCCGTAGGTCGGCTCGGAAGGGTAACGACGAGAAATGCCGACCGGAGGCCACATTCGTCGCCGAATAACTGGGGAGGGTGTGTGACGGAGACCATCCGAAGGGAAGCGTCGATCACGTCACAACAGTGGAGCGCAAAAGCCCAGGCCAGCCAACCGCTAGTGCTTTGCTAGTCAGGTCGGCGTTGCGCCGTGGGGTCCAGAGGTGCCGGTCTAGGTGCGGCTTATGGAGAGCGCGACTAGCGACGGTCCATGCGCTCGAACAGACGTAATTGACGGTATGGCGACAGGCGCGATTCGCTGCACAAGGTCAACAAGCGCGAGCGCTCTACTTACCGCGAAGAGCGAGACGGCGACGGCGATTGCGACCAGAACGCACGCGGCGCCTGCGATCGCACAACTGAGCTCGCAGACTGTGTCGCACTGCGGTCCCGGGGAGCTCTGAAGGCTTCCGGGTGCGCTTGCGGCTGGCGAAACCGGAACGATGGGCGGATCAATGTGTGGTTGGGTCGCGACAGAGTGGGCGTTAGGTTGGCTGCCAACCGCAGTTGCGACGGACTCATGCGGGTGTGCCGAGTTCATGGATGTCATCACAAACATCCCGACCACCAACGCCATCAGGGACACAATTGCGAGCAGGATCCGATGCCGGCGCATAGCAACGACCCGGTTCGGGTCGAGTCGCGTGAGCGTCATGTTTCAGTCCTGGGTTGATGGTTTGGGGCACCCGCATCTTAGCGAGGGGTGGTGGGCGGGAGCAGCAGACCGGATGATGTGTCTGCCTTTTACAGGTTAGGTGGAGAGCTTGAGGGCGGTTCCTTGCGCTTGCCGAAAGTCAATGTGGAGGTGATCGCACGTGTCGTCGAACGGCAGAAAGTTGGTGACGGCCACGCTCCCCCGGCAGCCCACCTGGCCCAGATCTGTATTCGGGGGCATCACCGGGTCAAGCGCGCGAATCAGGTTCAGCGACTCCGGATCTCCGCCCGTGAGCGGGCGACCATTTAGCAAGTAAAAGTCCACGGCATGACCTCCGCCGTTGGCGTAATGCGAGGACGCACTACCGGCACCTTCGATCTGGCCGGTGCACCGTCGGTTGATGTCACTGACGCCGACGGTGTTGAAGTTCGCTAATGCGACTTCGATGGTCTGCAGCACCCGATAGTCCACACCACATCCAGGAACGGCGCGGCCCTCCGCCAGGTTCCTGATCTCCGGGATGTGGTCGGGGGTGTACCCCGTCAACCGTCCTTGCCCAACAGCGACCATAAGAGTCTGCGCCAACCGCTGTACCGTCGGCGATACGGTCGACTCCACCGTGGAGTCCAGTTTCGCGCTGTTCTCAGTGATCGAAAAGGCTTCTCGCGCCGCCGCTGGAACGGCAGCTCCGCCACTCAGCAACGTCTGTACCGCTACGCCCGCTCGAGACGTAGTAGCGGCGCCATCGATGGAAGTCGCATATGCGGGCAACGCCGCTGTGCCGACGAGTCCACTCGCCGCTGCAACCACAACAACCTTCGCCCAGATCGAGCGCAGTCGCCGGTTTTGTGAACGGTCTTCACTTGAGGGCCGATACGCAAATGGGGCACGAGCAGGCCGCGCGTTGCTGATTCGGCGCGAAGTGGGCGCCGCTGGGCTGTTGCCTACGCCGCGAAATGAGTCCTCTCGAACCCCGTGGGATGCCGCGACCCGACGTTTGGCCCGCCGGACCGATGCGGATACCGGGCTTGATGCTCGTCGATCCAGCGTCTGGGGAGGAGTCAACTCGATTTCGCGGCGCTCGAACGCGTGTCTTTCGCGTCGAGACGAGAAAGCGTCCACTGCAGCCGCATAGTTCGAGCGCCTTTCCGTCGGCTCGGATCGCGGCAGGCCGCGAGGCTCGACGACGTCCTGTGACAGGGAGAAGTCCCCAGCAGACGTGCTCGAGCGTGCCACACAATGCCTTTCGCCGGGGGGACGCGAACGGACCAGGTGATGCTGAGTTCGCAATGGGAATACCCGGTAATGGTATGCGCTCGTTACCAACTTGTCACATTCTGCGCCTGAGCCAGCGCTCATGCGGTCCAGGCCGGAACGGCCGACGGTGTCGTCGCACCGTTCACGGTCGTCGCCCTAGCGGATACAGCCGCAGCCGGAGCGTTGCCATCGTCGTCGCACTCGTCGCCCGGACGGGCAGTAAAGAGATCGGCATCTTCGTGCCGCCGACCTCTAACGGTTGCGCATCGTCAAGACCCCGTGTGCATCACGTGTTCGGGATCTCAGGCCCGGTGGTTTCCTTGCGGATACGGCTCGAGGTGCGGATGATGTGGCACATGACTAGATCTGGCTCGCTGAGTCAACCCCGGGGGGTGCCGACCGATGATGTGCACCGCGCGCTGTGGCGGCACATTGGTACCCCTGCGGCGATCTACGGCACGATCGTCTACGCGAGCGTGGTCGCTGCGACGTCGATCGGTCTCAAAGAGTCAAGCTCGGCATGGCAGGCTCTCGTCTTCGCCGTGGTCAGCGTCATCGTGTTCTGGGTCGCGCACGTCTTCTCGACCGCTCTCGGTTTCCAAGGAGATGCCGACCGCCTTCGGGACAGAGTGAGGGATTCACTCAGGCGGGCCCTGCGGGAATCGAGTGGAATGCCAGAGGCAGCCGTCGTTCCATCCGCTCCGCTTCTGCTGGCCGCGCTCGGGTTAGTGACGCTCGACACCGCAATATCAGTCGCGCTCTGGTTGGCGGTGGTGATGCTTGGATTGCTGGGCTACCTTGTCCTGTCGGTGCGCGCTCGACCTTGGTGGGCGCGCATCGCGGCAGCGCTCACCAGTGCGCTCTTCGGCGTCCTCGTGATCCTCCTCAAGACAGCCCTGTATTAGACCGGACAACGAGCCTGGGTCAGCGCTTCTTTGAAGCTGAGTGCCAGCCCTGAAGTGACTCTCGCCTCAGGCCAGGGTGAGGGGCGAACGCGGCGCTGATGGGCTGTTCCGGTGTGCGGGAACGGCCTGAAGATCAGGCCTGTGAATGTAATCGCCCTGCACGAGTGCATGGAGATCGACATTAGGCGGGCGACTTGTGCACGGACGCCGCGTAGACCTGCGCGAGCGATGCGTTCAGGCGCGCGTTGAATTGCTCATTAGTTTGTTCGGCGGCGAGCCCTTCGAGCAATGCGCGGGCGAAGCTTGCGATCATGCCCGGTTCCTTGGCCAGCAGGTCGCATGCCTCGTCACGGCTGTACCCACCGGAGAGCGCGAGCACTCGCAGCACCCGCGGGTCGGCGGCCAGATCGGTGTAACGGCCCGTTAGCGTCGGGATCGTCAGTTTCAGTATGATCGCGGCGTCGTCTGGCAGCGCCTCCAGCCCAGCCAGCAAAGCGTTGTAAAGCAGTGCCTCTGCCTCGTCCTTATGTGGGCTGTGGATGCTGACCTCGGGTTCGAGAATCGGCACGAGCCCTGCCCTCGCGATCCTTGCGGCGTACTCGAATTGTTGGTCGACAATGGCGCTCACGCCGCCCTTGTCCGCGTCGTTGATCACGGAGCGCATTTTCGTGCCGAACATGTGGTTCCGGTTAGCCAGCTCAAGAAGGTCATCGAGCGTGTCGATCGGCTTCATCAACGACACCCCGTGCCGCTCGTCGGCAAGCCCCTTATCCACTTTGAGAAACGGTACGACTCGCTTTTCGGCCCACAGATAGCGCCCTGTCGGGACGCCGCCGATATCGCGTTCCATGGTCTGCTCGAACAGGATCGTACCGAGTACGCGCGTTCCATCAAACGCTGGGCTGGTGATGACGCGGGAGCGCATTTCGTGGACCAGGTCGAACATCTCCGCCTGGGAGTCGTATCGGCTCTCGGGGATGCCGTAATCGGCCAGCGCCTTTGGAGTGCTACCGCCGCTCTGGTCCAGTGCAGCGAATAAACCGCGACCGGAACGGATCTGCTCCAACTGCGTCACGTTCATCCCTTCATCCTGATCCGGCCCCGGAGTCCGTGCAAGACCACCTATACGCTGCCGAGCGGCTAGATAAAGAGCAGAGTCTGCGCTCACTGCCAACCGCGGTGCGGTTCAGTTCAAGAGTTGTAGGAGTGGATTTGCTGCGATACCGATGGCGAGGGACACAGCGCCGAGCACAATCGTAAGGCGGAGGCTGTGAGCGCCGACGGATTCCGGCACGGCCGCGGTGTTCGGTTGCCCGATGTCGGTTACGCCTCGCTGGAACAGCGGGAAGATCCAGCGAAGGTAGTAGAAGAGGCTGGCCACTGAGTTGGCTGCCGCGAGGATCACAAGCCAGCCCAGGTTGGCCTCGAATGCGGTGGTGAAGGCCGTCAGTTTTCCTACGAATACCGCGGTCGGCGGGGTGCCGACCAGCCCGAGAAGGCAGATGGTCAGACTGAGTGCGGCCCAGCGGTGGCGGCGGAAGAGTCCGGTGTAGTCGATTAAGGTGCGTCGGCTGGCGAATGCAGAAACGACGGCGAATGCGCCGAGGTTGGTGATTGTGTAGCCGAAGAGGTAGTAGAGCAGGCTCGGCAGGGCGCGCGTGGGTTGCTGATATGCGGCCACGATCATCAGCAGGTAGCCCACTTGGCTAATGGTTGAGTAGGCCAGCAGCCGGCGGACGCTGGTTTGGAAGAAGGCGGCGAGGTTGCCCAGTGTCATGGTGACCGCGGCGAGCAGGGCGAGGATGAGGGTCCAGTTCAGGGGGACGTGTGCGAAGACGTCGGTGCTGATCCGGAAGAGTGCTACGAGCGCGCCGATCTTGGGGATGGTGGCGATGAACGCGGCGACCGCCGGTGTGGCGCCCTCGATGGCGTCGGGCACCCAGAAGTGGGCGGGAACGGCGCCGGCTTTGAACAGCAGCCCGGCGGCCAGCACGAGAATTCCGATCGCCGTTGCTCCCATCGGTCCGCGTAGCAGGCTGCGGCCGAGTTCCGCATAGGAGGTGCTACCGCCGGTGGCTAGGAGCAGTACGACACCGACCAGTATGAGCATTCCGAACAGGGCGCCCATCAGGTAGTACTTCAGCATGGCTTCGGTGCCAAGGCGGTCTTTTGCGAACCCGACCAGTGCGTAGAGGGGGATGCTGGCCAGCAGGTATCCGGACGCGAGCACGAGCAGGTCGCTGGCACCAGCGACCACGATGGTGCCGAGGGCTCCGAGCAGCAGCAGCACGTAGAACTCCGATTCCCGCTTCATGCCGACGATCTGGTCGGTGGCCAGCCCGATCACGATCGCTGTGCCCGCAAGCACCGCAAGACGTACCGCGTTCAGCGCGATGTCGATCGTGTAAGTCCCCGCGGCCGTGACCACGGGCGGCTGTGTCATCGCGACAACGGTGGCGACCACGGCGACGAGGATGCCGACTAACGCAAGGACGCGCACCAGCCATTGCCTTCGCCGGGGCAGCCAACTGCCCATTAGGAGACCGAGCACTGCTGTCACGGTGACCGCAAGTTCCGGGACGAGGACGGTCAGATCGATCTCCTGCCCGGCCTGCATACCGTTCATCGGCCGACCAGGGCTATCAGGGCGTGGGCGGCAGGCTCGATCACGCCCAGCAGGAATCTGGGCATCACGCCGATGATCAGCGACAGCAGTAGCAGTGGCGCGATGGAGACGAACTCGCGTGAGAAGACGTCCTTGATGGGTATGTCGGCGCCATCCGACGTCGTGAGCGCCCGATCGGTTTCGAGTGGTTGCCGCTGGCGGCCGAGGAAGATGCGCTGGAACATGCGTAGCAGCAAGCTGGCGGTGATCACGATCCCGACCACGGATAAAGCTGTTGGTATCGGTGCCGCCCCGAGGCTGCCGGTGAAGATCTGGAACTCGGCGATGAAGCCGGAGAGCCCGGGCAGTCCCAGGGATCCGAACACGGCTACCGCCATCAGCCCGGCGAAAACCGGCGCCCGTGTCGCCAGTCCGCCGTAGGCGTCGATGTCGAAGGTTCCCCCGCGGGCGTAGAGCACCCCGGCGAGCAGGAACAGTGCCCCGGTCAGTAGGCCGTGGCTGACCATCTGTGTCACCGCACCGCTGACCGCCAGAACTGAAGCTTGCACGTTTGATCTGGTTGCGAGTCCCGCAGCGCCCAACCCGAGGATGATGTAGCCCATATGGTTGATCGAGGTGTAGGCGATCATGCGTTTCAGGTTCGTCTGCGCCATCGCCACCAGCGCACCGTACAGCACGGAGATCACCCCGACGATGACAAAAGCCATCGCGTAGGCGCGCCACGCGTTGGGGAGGATCGGCATCGCGATCCGCACGAAGCCGTAGGTGCCCATCTTCAGGAGCACGCCGGCAAGGATCACCGAACCCGCGGTCGGCGCTTCGGTGTGCGCCGGCGGCAACCAGGTGTGGAACGGAACCGTGGGGGTCTTGATGGCAAGCCCCAGGCTGATGGCGAACAAGATGGCCCCGGCGAGCACCGGACTGGATTTCAGCGGGTCTTGCCGCACCAGTTCCGGGATGTCGAAGGTGTGCGGTGTGCTGGCCAGATAAAGGCCGATGAACCCGAGCAACAGCGCCAGAGATCCGATGAAGGTGTAGAGGAAGAACTGAAGGGCCGCCCGTGCGGCGCCGGCGTGACCCCATCCGGCGATGATGAAGTACATGGCGACGATCGACAGGTCGAAGAAGACGAAGAACACCAGCAGATCCAGCGACACGAACAGGCCAAAGGAGACGGTCTGCAGAAATAGGAACAACACCACCCAGGCGCGGGTCCTGCGCTGTTCGCGTAGTGAGTAGATGGCGCAGGCCAGGAACAGCACTCCGGTCAGCGCGACCAGCGGCAGCGAAAACCCGTCGACGCCGATGTGATAACCGGAGCCGAGCGTCGGCAGCCAGCGAATGTTCTCCTCGTACGCGAATCCGGTCCTCCCGCCGCCGATATACCCGATCCACAGCAGAACGATCAGCGCAAGCTCAACGGACGCCAACACCACCCAAGCCCACGCGAAGAACCGCACCCGGGTTCGCGGCACCACCATCAGCAGTGCAGCCACGACCGTGGGCAGGAATACGACGCCAGAGAGCACGGTCACCTCACGAGAACGAAGACGGCGGCAAGCACGACCAGGATGATGATCGCCTGGACGTAATACTGGTAAATCAGCCCGGTCTGCGGGCGAACAGCGGATGCGGCAAGCTTGCGCGCACCGCCGGCAACAGCGCCGACCGCCCCGCTGAGGCCGCGCTCAAGGCGGGAATCCACAAAGCGGGACAGGCGCATTGCGCCGGCGCCAAGGGCATCCCCGACGTGCGCGATGACCCGGTCGTCGAAGCGGGCGCACCACACGGACAGCGCGGTGACCGGACGGACGATGATGGCGTTGATTCCAGCCTCAAGCCCGAGCCAGTCCCGCAACCACCCGAACTCGGCGAGCAGCTCGTTCGCACCCTCCAGCCGCCGATGCTGCCACCGCGCCACGACAACGATCACCGTCACCGCCAGCAACGCCGACACCACTAGCTCCCAGGGGGCAGGCACAATGGGCTGAGGTAGACCGAGCGTCCGCGCCCATGCGGCGGAGAACGACGGGATACCGAAAACACCGAGCACGGCTGCTGCGGCGGCCAATCCCGGCAGCGGCAGCAGCTCACTGACCGGCATATGCCCCGCCCTGATTGCGGCCAGCGGATCATCGGTTGCGGGTTTCGTCCAGACGACGGCCAGCGCCTTGGCCGCATAGGCCGCGCTCAACCCGGCCGCGGCGAGACCGATGATGTACAGGGCTGCAGAGCTCGGAAGTGTCGCGGCGAGAATCTGGTCTTTGGCCACCCAGATCGACAGCGGCGGCAGCCCTCCCAAGGCCAGTGCCCCGATCGTAAACGTGACACCGGCTACCGGATGCGTGCGGGCAGCACCGCGCAACCGCAACAGATCCTTTGTGCCCAACAGGGCAAGCCAGGCGCCAGCCACCAGGAATAGCAGACTCTTCACCGCTGCGTGCGCCACGAACTGGGCTGCCCCGCCGGCGATGCCACCGACGCCTGCGGCCAGCACGATGAAGCCAATCTGGGAACAGGTCGATGCCGCCAACAACTGCTTCAGGTCGCGTTGCGCCACCGCAACAGCCCCAAGCATCAGTGCCGTCAACGCGCCGACCCAGGCCACCACGGGGCCCAGCCAGCCGGTGGCCGTCATGCCGGGTTCGATCCGTAGCAGGAGGTACCCTCCGGCGGCAACCATGGTGGCCGAGTGGAGCAGGGCCGACACCGGGGACGGGCCGGCCATGGCATGCGCGAGCCAAAAACTGAACGGCAATTGCGCCGATTTGCCGAGAGCCGCCAGGGCCAAACCGGCCAGGGCCACATCGCGCCAGCCACCGGGGATGCTTCCGAGTTGCGTCAGATTCAGGCCAGCCGCACCACCGGCCAGCGCAGCCCCGGCCGCTACATACATGCCGACGTCTGCGGATCGTGTCGTGATGAACGCGATTCCGCCCGACCGCACCCGATCTGCGTCGGGCCACCAGAATCCGATCAGCGCGTAGGAGGTGGCGCCCATGATCTCCCAGGCTGCGAGCAGCGTGAACACGTTCGTGGCGGTCACGGTTACCAACATGGCGGCGACGAACAGCAGCAGCGTGCCGAAGAAGCGGGCCCGAGCCTCGCCGCGTCCAATGTCCCCGACCGCGAAAACAGATACAGCCAGGAACACACCGGCGACCGTGATCACGGCGATCGCAGCTAGCCCATCCACCGCGAGAGCGGCCGGTACCCCGTCCAGGGCTGCGACGTGGAACGTCGGTCTCATAATCGTCGCATCGATCGCCAAGCCCAGTTCGACCAACCCCACCGTGACCGCGGCCGCCGGAGCGATCGCATCCGCCCGCCGACCGGCGAGAAGCAGCACAATCGCCATCGTCGCGGGCAGCACAGCGAGAATGAGAAGAATCACCGGCGGCTAGCCCTTCAGATCGGATGCGGAGTCGACCATGTCCACGTCCCGGGTGCGGAAGATCGCGGTCGTTACGGCGAAACCCATCGCCATCTCCACCGCCATCGCCGCCATCGCCACCAGAATGACGGTCTGCGCGTCCGGGCTTCCCGGGATGATGAAGTACCAGACCGCGGCTGCCGCCACAATGATGCCGTTGATGGCCAGCTCGAGACCCATCATGATCATCACGATCGACTGCTGACTGAGCAGCCCGTACAGGCCGACCGCGAACAGGGCGGCAGCAAAGATCAGGAACAGGGGCAGCGTCATCGGCCCAAGCCCCCTCTCACCGGGTCCTGTGGTGGCCGGATACTCAGGTCGTCACCAAACCGGTCGTACCGGCCGCGCGCGGAGGAGAGCACGATCACCGCGACCATCGTCGCGAAGAGGACGATCCCGATGATCACCATGACCAGCATGTGCGGGCCCATGATATCTAGCCCCAAAGCCTTAGTCGGCTCGAGGGCGGATACGCTGCCCGTCCGCGGCCACGGTGTGACCAGCGCGCCCACGGCGAGGACGACAAAGACGACGGCCGCGATGATCAGTGACATCCGGTTGTTGTGCACCATCTTCATTGGCATCAGACCGGCCGGATTCATCATGTACATGAGCATGAAGACCAACATGATCATCATCTCCATCACCATCATCAAGATGACCAGCACACCCAGATACGACAGCCCCAGCAACAGGATCGGCACAGCCGCGAGAACGAACGAGGCCAGCAACGCGAACGTTGCACGCGCCATCGAATTCACCCGAAACACCGTGACGCCGCACGCCACCGACCCCAGAGCACACACCCCGAAAACGATCGCGTCGACCATCAGCGCTCACATCCATCCGACTACGACGAAGATCGAGACCACCAGCGCCTGCAGAATCCCCGCCGGCAGCAGCACAATCCAGCTGATCTCGGTGAACCGCTCCATCCGGATCGTCGGCCACCGCTGCCCCACCCACACCAACACCGCCAGTACGGCCACTGTCTTCACCAGCAGCCACGACCACCCCGGCAGCACCGGTCCGGCATCACCGCCGAGGAAAAGCGGGACCGCCATCGCACTGCCCACCGTCAACATCAGATACCGACCGACCAGGAAGACCAACCGATCGACGCCGGACAACTGCGCCGCCACTCCACCGGCGATGTCACGACCAACAGCTTGATCAAATGGCCCCCAAAAGGAGAACCCCATCACCGAGAGCAGGAACACGATAAAGGCCACCGGCATAACCACCACAAACCAGAGTTCTCCGGTCTGTGCAGCGGCAATGTCGCTGACCCGCAGGGATCCGGCGCCGACGGCCACCGTCACCAGAGCAAACATGTGCGGCAACTCATAGGCGAGACCCTGGGCGAGGAAACGATTCGCGCCGACCACTCCCCACGCCGAGTTCGACCCCCAACCGACCATCCAGACCGCCACCCACGCAAGCACCTCCATCGCGTTGAACCAGACCACGCCAATGGAAAGATCGCTGATCGCATGGGGACCCCGCGGCTGACTGTCCAATGGCAGTACCAGCAGCGCCATGATCGCGGCGATGGGCAACAGGGCGCCGCCGACTCGCGCGAGCAAACGGTCGGAACCGGGAACAGCGGTGCGCTGCCGCACCAGTAGCCGGGCCACCTCGCGCGCCGGTGCCGCCCATGCTCCGGTCCACGGGGAGCCGGCCTGCCGGGCACGCATCAGCGCCGTGGTAGCAGCCACGGCGTACCCGAACACGCCGAGCAGTCCCACCGCGACCAGGGTGCTCCACAGTGCGTCCTCGAACATCGCCGCCTCACCCGTGGGAGCCACCAAGCGAGCGCGCGTGCAACGCCTCCAGATCGGGATCGAACGAGGCAACGATCAGCCGCGCGGCGGCGAACTCCTGGCCTGCCAGAACCAAAGGCAACATCGAGAGGACGGCGCGCGCGTGCTCGGCACGCTGCACACCCCACGCACCAGCGGCTGACTGGCCATTGGCTACGGGATCCTCGATGACCGCTGCGATCTCCTCGACCCATCGCACGCACCGTGCCCACACATCCCCACGAAGACTTCCGGGCGCACCCGAACCAACCTGGCCCAGCCCGCTCATCGACCAGCGCAGGACCCGCGAACCACGAACCCGCCGAATCCAACGAACAAAGCGAGGATGCACCGCTGCTCCGGGGGCGGATTCCAGCAGCTGATCGCGCAGCCAACGACCGGTGTCAGCCGCGCTCTCCCAGCCCGCAACACTCAGGAAGCGCTGCAACGAATCGGCAGCAGCAGCAGCCCTCACCCTCTGCTGATCATCGGCCCCCGCGTCGAACCAAAATGACGAGCGTGCCCAGTCACCGACGACCTCCGGCTCAGCCGCCTGCACAACGTCGCCCTGAACCACAAGACGCACGATAAGCCCTGATGGCCACGCTGACAAAGCCGGCCCGAGAGCAACATGCAACTGATCGAGCTTCAACCCATCGCGGTCCCGGCCCCGATCGGCCATCGAAATGCCACCAGGCATCTCCAAACTCATATCCATATCGCCCATGCCGGCCACGTCATGGTTGTCCATGTCGTGACCAGTCGTGTGCGCGTCGACGTTTTCGTGCGGCTGAACGGTCGAGCTCCAGTCCATGCCATCGGGGTCCATGCCGCGAACGCCAGCACCGATACTCGCCGCTGCATCAGCCCGTAGGCCCGCGAGACCCCACATTTCCGTACGCGCCTCGTCGAGCTGCCGGGCAACCGCATCCGGCATCGCAACACGAACCAGCACGCGAGGACTCGGTATCTGGTCCCAGAGGCGGTCGACCACTCCGTTGAAACGGTTTTCACCGCTCCCACACACGACCAGGATGTCGGCGTTCGCTGGGGTGAGGGCTTCACCCCAGCCCCGCCGCCGCAACTCACGCTCCACAGCAAATCGGACCGCCGTCGAGCCGGACGCACCCACAACAAATGCTCGAGGAATCGCGAGCCGTAACAGACGGCGGGTCACGTCCACCGGAAGACGCCCTCGCGCCAGGCGTAAACGACCGCGGTAACCAGCACAGCAAGGAAGGCGAACATCTCGACCACGGAACCGGCACCCGTCTCACGCACCGCGAGCACCCACGGATACATGAAAACCATCTCCATGTCGAACACCAGAAAGACGATCGCAATCGTGTACCAACGCACGTGGTACCGAGAGACCGCATGCTCCGTCACTGGCATACCCGACAAGAACGGTTCCTGAACCAACACCCGACCCGAGATGCGCACCAGCCGGGATACGCCGTAAAGCGCAACAAGCAGGAGCAGAGCTACGGTAAGCAGCACCAGAACATAGATCATTGCGCCACCTCCTTGTCCAGAATTCCCCCCCAGATCGGGAGAAACTGATGCCTACTAGGGGTATACCCGCCACACTAACAACACCGTGGTGAGTACAACAGGACGCCAGCGAATCTCAGGTGCCGATCTTTGGCGGCGGGGCGAGTCACGGTTTCGCCCGGACCCGCGTTGCGGTCGTGCAAGGCGCCGTTCTCGTGGAAGGTTTCGACGTCTCCTCCAGGCATGCCCGCTACGTAAGCCAACTCCTTCACGCCTCCGACCCGGGGCTTCAAGATCGTGTTCCCCGTTGCCCGTTGCCCGTTGCCCGTTGCCCACGTGGTCGCGATCGACTCGAAAGGGGCGAAGCTGGTTGGCCAACCGCTCATCTGCTGTGGCATCATCGCTACACCGCAGTCGGAAGTTAGCAGCAGGGATGGGTCGGATGTGCAGTCGCCGACCTCAACTCGCCGGAGTACTGTCGTGCCATGCCGGCCACCTCCGTTGTCGATGTAGACGGGAGACGGTTGCGCCTAACTAGCCTGGACAAGGTGCTTTACCTGGAGACCGGGACCACCAAGGGCGACGTCATCCACTACTACGCGAGCATCGCGGCGGCGTAACTCCCCCACCTAGCCGGCCGGCCCGTGACACGGAACCGCTGGCCTGATGGCGTCGGCTTGACTTCGGCGCCGATCGAGGCGTTCTTCGAGAAGGATGTGGGCATGGGCGTCCCGGACTGGGTGTTGCGCCAAACCATCCTTCACTCCGGCCGGGAGAAGCGCTATCCGGTGGTCACCGATCGCGCGACACTCGTCTGGGTAGCTCAAACTGCTGCGCTCGAAATCCACGTCCCGCAATAGCAGTTCAACACGGACCGCCGCCCCACACGGATGCTGCTCGACTTCGATCCGGGCGAAACTACTTCACCCAGCGCGCCGCGTGGGCTACAGCCCCAGCGACGAGGAGCAGATCGTGACCGCCGACAAGGCAGCCGACGAGGAAGGAGACGCAGCAACGGTCAGCTCGGACCCTGGCGTAGGTGACTGACCACGCCGGACGGAAGCGGGCCCGCGGACCGGGCCCGCTTCTCGCTTGCCCCGTCAGGACAGTTCGCGAGTCGTCGCCGCGACCGTCGCCGGCCCGACAACGGGACCACCCCGCTGGGCTACCCGGTTGAAGGCGACGAACGGCACACACGCCGTCTCAGCCGTGAGCGCCGCCAGACGGCCGATCGGTGTGCGTGGATCGGCGGCGATCGCCCATCCATCGACGGCGTACCGGCTAACCGTCTCCACGCACTCCCGCTTCTCCTCGGCCGAGGGGCTCGTCGAGCCGACCACCCCGACCAGTCCGCCTTGCAGTTCCGGACCCATGTTGCTCGTATCGATGGCGAATACCCGCATCTCAATCACTCCCCTGGTTGATCGACCCTTCTATGGGCCGGTGTCAAATTGGTCTGCCGGGTCGGCCGATCAGTTGGGGGCGTTTGTGCTGTCCTGCTCCTGATCGTTTTTCTTGCCGTTCCGGCACAGAGATCGAGAGCGGGCGGAGGCAGCGCAGTGCCCGGAGGGAGCGGTTGCTAAGCGCAGGGAGCGCAGCGAGTGGAGTCTGCAAATAGCGCGTGGAGGGAACGGAGCTGGTGGAGCTCGCTATGATCGGCTGCCGGATCGGAAAGAAAACCAAGGGGAACAGCACGCCGGAGGCGTTCCATCCGACAAATACGGCGCCGCCTCCGTGCGGCTCCATTTCCTTGGCCGCTTCGGACACAACGACCGCTGTGCCCAATTCGCCGACCACGCGGATGAGAAGGCATTCAGAGTGCTAGTGGCGACGCTTCACGTGGACCATCCTGTGGGCATGAGTGGGATAGCCGACAACAACGCGTTCTTGGCCAGAACGGAAGACAGCGGGGGGTCGCTGTTGACGCTGCACTTCTCTCAGGAGGAGCGCATCGAGATCCTGAGGCTGGCTGCAGCGCTTAAGACGACGCCCGAACAACTGATCCGACAGATCATCCGCAGACATCTTCTTCACGATGTCGCCTGGAACAGAGGGCACTGATCACATCCCTTGGCTGTGAGCGCCGCGGTCACGCCATAACCGAGTTCAGGTGACCGAACAGTTGCCGGGCTATGTAGCGCTTCAGGCTGCGTCGAATCTCGCGTTTGCTCTTGCCTTCGGCCAGCCGCCTGGCCAGATAGTCGCGGGTTGGAGGATCACAACTCAACCGGACCCGGGCGATGACATCCAACGCCCGGTTCAACTGCCGATCGCCGTGCCGGTTCAAACGATGCCGGGTCGTGTTCCCGCTCGAGGCCTCCAGCGGAGACGCTCCGGCCAGAGCGGCGAACGCCGCCTCGCTGCGGACACGCCCCTGATGCGAATACGCGGTGACCAGGATGGCGCCGGTGACAGCGCCAACTCCGAGCAACTGCTGCAACCCGGGCGCAAGCTCCTGAACATGCCCGGCTAACGCCGCTTGATTCTCAGCCAGCTGCGCGGAGAGCGCTAGGACCGAGACCGCCAGCCGACGCGCTTCCTGCCGGATCGTGACCATCGCGGCGTCCTCGGCTGAGCGCTGCCGCCAGCCGGCGACCTCCTTCACCTGGGTGTCGGTGAGTGGCTTGCGGACGTCGATGCCGAGGTCGAAGCTGCGCAGCAGGGCGGCTAGTGCGTTCCGCTCCGCGGTTCGCCGGCTATCCATCGCCTGTCGGGCAACCAGCAACACACGCAGCGCTGCGCGCAGCCCGTCCGATCGCGGGGTCGTCAGCCGTTCGACGTCGGAGGCAAGCGCGGTCCTGGCCGCGGCGATGGCGTCGATCTCGTCCGACTTGCCGTGGCCAGCGCGAGCGGCCCGCTTCGGCGGCCGGACATCGCAAACGTCGACGCCAGCGGCGATCAGCGCTCGCCTGAGACCCGAACCATAGGAACTCGCACCCTCGATCGCGACCAGGACGCGACCTTGAGCGCGCCGCCGAATCCAAGCCAGTGCTCGGCCGAGACCGTTCGCAGTTGTCGGGAACGTCGCCGCGTCGAGGCGGCGTCCGGTCCCTGATTCCAGCACGGCATAGGTGTGTGTTCGTGCATGCGTGTCGACGCCGACGACGTGGTCATAGTGATCAGCCACGGAGCTCACTCCGATGGTCCCCTTCCGGTTGGCGAACAGTGCAGTTCGTCGGTCTGGAAGTGTTTCGAGGCGGAACTCTTATGAGTCACGCAAGCCGGTTCCCCGGCCGCGGACGACCTTCTATCAAGCCATCGGAACAGACAAACCGACGCCCAGTTCAGCGCGCGGACAGATCGATCGAAAGGCACCCGGGGGGCCATTTTTGTTTTGAGTCACGCGACGTCGAACCGGACGTCAGTCTGCCAGCCAGTCCCAGACCAACCGGTCTCATTAGAGTCTTGTTTGCCTTTCCGGCGGGGAGATCAGTGGCGAGTGGGAGGTGCGGAGTGCCGGGACCGTGGAATACCGGACTAAAGCGAAGCGGAAGGAGGATATGCCGCGAAAGCCCGGCACGGAAGCACCGGGAACGAGCTACGATCGGGCGGCGGAAAGACACAGAAAGCTCTGGGAACAGCGCCGCCGGAGGCGGCTCCTCCCGTCGTTACCCGAGCGGTATCGCACTGGGGAACGTCCAGTCGATCTCCGACGCCCGCGACCCGCGTATCTCCTGCGAGATCGGCTGTCGCGATTTCGAGCAGCCTGCCACTTGATACAGCGAACGCTGTATCATCGCGGTATGTCCCATGTCGGCCCCCTCAACTCGATTCCAATCGCGTGTACGCTTTCGCCCGATACCGGCCGGGCCCAGGTTGAGCGCTGGCATCGCTTCGATGACCGATTCGCCGTCAGTCGCACGAGAACCGACGACCGCCTCGTCATGACTACACCCGCAGCGATGACTCGATCGCAGAGCTCAGCGAGCTCGTCGCCGCTGAACAGTCGTGCTGCGCGTTCGTCACCTGGTCTGTGGAGACCGATGACAACGACCTTCGGCTCGTCGTCACCGGAACGCCGGAGCAGATCGAAGCCCTCGCCCTCACCCACTGAGAGACCCATGACGACCATCGCCCCCGCGGCCACCATCACGCACACCGCCGCCCTGGCCCGCTTCGGCCACGCACTCTCCGACCCCACCCGCGTCGGCATCCTGCTCGCTCTGCGTGAAGCGCCGGCCTTTCCGTCCGACCTCGCCAACGCCCTCAGCGTCTCCCGCCAGGTGATGTCGAACCAACTCGCCTGCCTGCGTGGGTGCGGGCTGGTCGAAGCCATCCCTGAGGGCCGCCGAACCTGGTATCGACTGGCCGACGGCCACATCGCCCCGGCACTGGACGAGCTGCTACGCGTCACACTGTTCGTGGAGCCGGGGTGCTGCGCAGGTGAGGACTGCCACTGCGCATGACCGCACCCATCACGCACGAACGATCCCCTATCCTTCAACGGCGCATCCGCTTGATCGTCGCCGCCACGATCGGCTACAACCTCATCGAGGCCGTCGTGGCCATCGCGGCCGGCAGTGTCGCATCGTCCGGGGCGCTTGTCGCGTTCGGATTGGACTCGACGATCGAGGTCCTCTCCGCCGCAGCCGTCGCTTGGCAGTTCACCCGGCGTGATCCGGAGCGTTGGGAGAGACCCACTCTCCGAGTGATCGCGGTCGCGTTCTTCGCTCTGGCTGCGTACGTCATTGTCAATTCGTTACTGACGCTGTTCGTCCGTGTCGAGGTCCAGCATTCCCCCGTCGGGATAGTGCTGACAGCACTGAGCGTGATCATCATGCCGTTCCTGTCCTACGCCGAGCGCCGTGCCGGACGCGAGCTCGGCTCCGCGACCGCGGTGGCCGACTCGAAGCAGACGCTGATCTGCAGCTACCTGTCGGCTGCCGTTCTGATCGGCCTGCTCCTGAACAGCGGGTTCGGCTGGTGGTGGGCCGACTCGCTCGCGGGAGTCGTCATCGCCGCCTTCGCTCTTCGCGAGGGCGTCGAGGCGTGGCGCGGGGACGCCTGCGCGACCTCCATTGGGATGGTGCTCGAGGACGGCAGCGACGATAGTTGGCACCGTCAGAGCTGACACACAGGAGCGCTCTTGAGACCGCCCTATGCGACGTCTAGCTGTATGAGGCCAGGACGTTGTTGACGCGAATTGGCACGAGCGTGGCCGGCGGCTGACCGTCCGCGGCACCGTGCGGGCGGTGGTAGTTGTAGTGCAGGTTCCAGCGCTCGAGGGCGTTGGCGCGTTCGTCTTCTGAGGTCCATGTCCGTGCATAGAGGAACTCTTCGGCAAGGATCCGGTTGTACCGCTCGATCTTTCCGTTGTGGCGGGGCGTGTAGGGCGTGATCCGTTGGTGCCGCGACCCGGCCAGTGCATCGGCGAACGCTGAGGCGCGGTAACAGGATCCGTTGTCGGTCACGATCCGTTCGATGTGCGTGATGCCATGAGCCGCGAACCATGCCCGCGCTCGCGCGAGGAACGCAACGGCCGTCGCGGCCTGCTCGTTCGGCAAAGCCTCGGTGTACGCGAGGCGTGAGTAGCCGTCAATCGCTGAGTGGAGGTAGACGTAGCCGGCTCGCGTGCCGCGGGTTTTCGTCCGCGCGACGGCGCGAGCTTCCGGGCTGTCCTTGCCATGAGCCCGCCATCCGCCGCCATCGGGGATTCGGCCGACCTTCTTGACGTCCAGGTGAACCATGTGGCCGGGGCACCGAGCGACAATCTTCCTCGCTTCGCGGTTACTTTCCCCGGTCGGGTCGATGAAGCGGCGCCGGTTGAGCTGCAGGTCGGTGAGGATGCGACTCACCGTGCGCCGACTGATCTGAATGCCGACCTGTTCGAGCTCGAACGTGATCCGAGCCGCTGACCACTTGTGCTCGCGCCGCATGCGTTCGACTTCGCGAACAACGACGTTGGGGGTGGCTGTCGGGGATTGCTTAGGCGTCGATGAGCGGTCGAGCAGACCGACCTCACCGAACTCACGATGGCGATGGACCCACTTTGACGCGGTAGCGCGGGAGATTCCCATCTCAGCTGCCACGTGAGCGATCGGCCGGGTCTTGCAACGCTCGACCAGCCGCCGACGTCCCTCGACTGACAGTGGCGAGTTGCGGTGAGTCATGCACGTCCTTCGAAGAATGTTCCAGTCGAGTCGCTGAGTCCCGGACCAAGCCCCCCATTCAGCCGTCGGCTACTGACCCTCGTGGTCGCCGCCTGACACGCCGAGCCCGACGTTCGTGGTGTCGCAGCAGGCCTCCGGCGATTCGGAACTGGCTCGACGCCGCCTATGGGCGGCGCCAAGGGCGAGTACTACGAGGAGGGAGATGACCGCGAGCGCCGCGATCGGCGCCGTGTGAGCCTGAACCCAGCCGGACAGGGTCGTTGAGAGCCTGGCGACACCGCCGGCACGGCCGGTCGCGACGAGGTTGTTGTCGGCGGTGGCGGCGGGCCACCAGTACCACGCGAGGTAGACGCCGGTGAGCAGCAAGACGGCGCCGGTGATCCGGGGGCCATAACTCCCGAGGCGTGCGACGTGGCGGGTTAGGCCGGTACCCGCGGCGGTGGTCGCGAGTGCGAGCAGCAGCAGGATGCTGGCTGAGCCGGCGGCGTAGACACCGAAGACCAGCAGCAGCCCCGCGTAGCTGGCGGTGGCCTGTGCCTGGGCGATGACAGCAAGGATCACTCCGAAGGTGCACGACAGGGAGGCGAGGGCGTAGCCGATCCCGAAGACCAGCATCCGGGCGGTTGGCGGGAGGCCTTCGGTTGCTCGGCCGGTGATCCGGGGCAACCGCACGGAGATCGAACGGCCGGCCAGCATCCACAGGCCGAGGAGCACCAGTAGGACGCCTACGGCGAGACCGAGTTTGGGCGCTGCCTGGATCAGGCCCCGAGCCCCGGCGCTCACCAGCAGGCCCGCAGCTGCGAGGGTGCCGGCGAACCCGATCGCCAGTGCGATTCCGGACCGCAGGGCCCTCAGCAGCCGCACCGGGACGGGCGAGGCGTCAGCGTCGCCGAGGGTCTGGCTGATCCAGGCCGGCAGCAGCGCGAACCCGCATGGGTTGACCGGCGCCACCATGCCGGCGGCGAAGGCGAGGCTGAGCAATCCGCCCATGGATCAGGCTCCGGCCTTGACGAGTTCGGCGGTGATCGTCTTCGCGTCGGGCTCGGTGGCACGGAAGGTCACCTTGCCGTCGCCGTCGATGACGATGAGGGTGGACAGGGCGGCAACGTCGAATCGCTGGGACAAGGCGGCACCCTCGTCTATGGCGGCCGGGACGTGTTCGGCGTCGACGTACTCCATGAATCCCTCGATGGTCTCCTTGGACTCGCCGGGGTCCATGTCGACGGCGAGGAAGCTCGCCCCAGCACCCGACTTCTCGGCAGCGGTGGCGGCCTCGCCGAGGGAGCGGACGCCTTCAACGCATTCGCCGCAGCCGACGGAGAAGAAGAACACCGCGGTCGGCTTCCCGCTGGCGGGCAGGCTGACCATCTGGCCGTCGATGCTAGTAACCGCCGCTGGCGTGCCCGCATCTGCGGCTGGTGTGGCGTCGGTGTTTCCGCAGGCGGTCAGAGCCAGGGAGCCTGCAAGCAGGAGGCCGGCGACCGAGAGGGTCGCGCGGCGGGTGCGGGTAAGCGTCATCGGTTCTGGTCGTCCTTCGTGTCGCTGGGGTGGGTGGAGTTCACAGGCGGGCAACAGCCATGCCTGGCGTTGTTGCCGCCGCTGCGGCGCCGCGTGGTCGCGAGGACCGCGAGCACCAGGACGGCGATGCCGGTGCCGATCACCCAGGGGTTGCCGAGGAACCCGCCGACACTGGCCAGCAGACCACCGGCGAGGAGCAAGGGAAGTAGGGCGCAGCAGGCGACCATGAGCAGCGCGGCCCCGGCTCCGAGGAGCAGGCCGCTGCCTCCCGGTTGGTCGTCGTGGTTGGACTTCATCGGAGTGGAGTTCCCTTCGGTGTTCTTGGTCAGCAGCGGCAGTGGCCGTCGTCGGCCACTGCCGCGTTGGCCTGGAACTGGTTGAGGAAGCCGGTCGTGAGGTCGGTACCGATCCGATAGGCAACGGCCACGGGCACGACCTCGGCGCGGGGGTGCTCGGCCAGCCAGCCCGCGGCGTCCTCATCGGAGGTGAAGTAGTGGACCTGGTTGCAGAAGGAGGACCGGATCGAGGTGATCTGGTCGGGGTTGACCAGCGACACCACCGCGGTGGCGGGTTCGACGCTGGTGACGCCGGCGACGGGGTCGATGGTGACCCGGATCGGCTCGCCGCTGGTCGGGGAGACCGACTCCACGCTCGCCGCGCGCTCGAGCAGGGTCGGAAAGATCAGGGTGTCCAGGGCGCACCAGGTGTAGAGCTCCTCACCGGCCACGGTGAACCGGTGAGGGGTGGGGCGCAGGGTGAGGCCCTGGCCGATGATGCGGCCCTGGTCGTCGTACTCGGTGTCCGGCACCGCGGCCAGACCCGTGCGTACGTCGTCGACCGGACGGCCGGCGGCCGCGGCGAACTGCTCGACGGTGACCGGGCCGCCCTCGACGATCAGCCGCAGCAGCGGGATCAATAGGACGGCGTCAAGGCCGGTCTCTTCGGTGTTGTTGAGTCGTTCGGGCAGTTGCGTCGTGAGCTCCGATGTCGGCTGCGGGTCACGCGCAGCAGGACAGCTTGGAGATGTCGGTGGTGAAGGCCTTGGCGGCGATCCGGATGCCTTCGGTCATGGTCAGGTAGGGCGCCCATGCGTCGGCGACCTCGGTGACGGTCTTGCCGAGGATGTGGACACCGGCGGCGGCGAGCTCGCCGGCGTCTTTGGCGACGGCGGTGAGGCCGAGGATCTCGCCGGTCTCAGCGTTGGCGACGATCTTGATGAAGCCGCGGGTGTCGCGGTTGACCAGCGCCCGGGGCACGTAGTCCAGCGGCAGGACGCGGCAGTCGCAGCGGATCCCGGCAGCGAGCACCTGGGCCTCGGTCATCCCGACCGCGCCGATCGCCGGACTGGTGAAGGTCACCCGCGGCAGCCGGCTGTGGTCCACCGACCGCTCAGCGCCAGCGAACGTGTTCTCAGCGACCATGTTGCCGTGGTGGGCGGCGACGTAGACGAACTCGGGGTGCCCGGTCACGTCGCCGGCTGCCCAGATCCGGGGGTTGGAGGACTGCAGTTGGTCGGTGACCACGATCTCGCCCGTGTCGCCGGTCTTCACCTCCACCGCATCGAGGTTCAGCCCATCGGTGACCGGTCGGCGGCCGAGGGCGACGAGGACCTGTTCGGCGTGGAATTCCTGCTCGCCGCCGGAGATGTCAGCGGTGACAACAACCTGGCCCCTGACGTCGTCACGGGCAACGTGGGTCGGGACCGCACGGCGGACCACGCGGATGCCCTCGTCGGCGAAGACCTCCTGCAGCGCCTTGGATACCTCCGGCTCCTCCTTCGACGCCAGCCGGGAACGAACCAGCAGGGTGACCTTCGACCCGAGCCGGGCGAACAGTTGGGCCTGCTCCAAGGCGACGTAGCCGCCGCCGAGCACCAGCAGCGAGTCGGGAACCTTGGTCAACTCCATCGCCGTGGTCGAGGTCAGGTAGCCGGCCTCCTCAAGACCGTCGATCGGTGGGGCCCATGCGCTGGCGCCGGTGGCGACCAGGTAGTGATCAGCGTCGATCGTCTCGACCGCACCGTCAGTCGCGGTGACCTCAAGAACGGGCGCTTCTGGCGTGCCGGCGAACGCAGCGTCGCCGTGGCGGATCTGCCAGCCGTAGGCGTCGGCGACGTCGACGTACTTCTCACCCCGAAGTTCCTCGACGAGGTCCTGCTTGCTGCTGATCAGCGCGGGCATGTCCACGTCGTCCGCTGTGGTGGCGATCCCCGGGAAACGGTTGCCCGCCTCGGCAGCGGTCTGGCGGGCCTCAGCGGCGGCGATGAGCGCCTTCGACGGCACGCAGCCGGTGTTCACGCACGTGCCGCCGAAAGTGCCGCGCTCGATCATCACCACCGACTTGCCGAGCGTGGTCGCGCGGATGGCGGCGGCGAACGCGGCGCCACCCGATCCGATGATCGCAAGGTCGTACCTGGACTGCATCCCGATTCCTCCCCTGAGTCTTGAGAATTGCTCTTGATGCAGCCACAATGGACCTTCCAGTACGGGGGAAGGTCAAGTGCGACCTGTGACACATCGGAGACCCAGATGAGGATCGGCGAACTCGCCGAGGCGGCCGGCACCACCGCCAAGACCCTGCGGTTCTACGAGGAGCAGGGCCTGCTTCCCGCGGCCGAGCGCACCGCGTCGGGATACCGCGACTACGATCCGGAAGCAGCGACTCGGATCGACTTCATCCACCGCGGCCAGGCTGCCGGACTTACCCTCGCGCAGATCAAACAGATCCTCGACATCCGCGATGGAGGCGAGATTCCCTGCGGCCACGTCCGGGACCTCCTAGACGTTCGTCTGAAGGACATTGAGCGCCAGATCTCGGATCTCGTCTCCCTCCGCGACAACGTTGCCGCCCTCCGCGACGCAGCCGCAGAACCCGAACCCGAGACCTGCAACGCCGACGAGGTCTGCAGGTACCTGTAGCCAATCCGAGATGACGCGCGCAGAGGCGGAGCCTCCTGCCGCGACCTTCCTACGTGACCACAACGTTATGGCCAGCAACATCTAGCGCGTAACGCTGGAGTTGGGGGCGAAGACTCGCACAGCTGCCAGCCCGAGGCCTGCCCCAATGAGCTGAGCGCCGATGTACCAGGGCGCGCTTCCTGGTGCGATGCCGGCGAAGGTGTCGGTGATGGTGCGGCCGATGGTGATGGCGGGGTTGGCGAAGCTGGTGGAGCTGGTGAACCAGTAGGCGGCTCCGATGTACGCGCCGACTGCTGGGGCGACGATGGCAGCGCGGCCGGTGCGGGCGAGGACGAAGATGACCAGGATCAGCCCGGCGGTTGCGACGACTTCGGCGAGCAGGTGCGCTGGAGTCGCGCGTTCGGTGCTGCTCCATCGGGCAGCCGGCTGCTCGAACATCAGGTTCGCCAGCACCGCCCCGACAAGGCAGCCGAGGACCTGCGCGGGGATGTACGACCACAGGCCTCGCCAGGGCCTCCCGCCAGCGGCCGCGTCGACAAGCGAGACGACCGGGTTGAATTGAGCGCCGGAGCTCGGTGCGAAGACCAGGACGAGCACGGTCAGTCCCAGGGCCGTGGCTAGGGCATTCTCGAGCAGTTGGAGCCCAGTGTCTCCGGGCGAGAGATGCTGAGCCGCGATCCCAGACCCCACGACCACCGCAGTGAGTCCAGCGCTTCCAACGAACTCGGCCAGCGCCGGACGGAGGACCGCGATAGTTGGGATCCGGATCTGTTTCGCAGCCTCCGTGGTCGCGCTCATGCGTTGACTGCCACGGCCTGCTTCACGACCGGGGCACGTCCCGCGAGGTAATGCTGGGCGTCGAGCGCGGCGGCGCAGCCGGTGCCGGCCGCAGTGATCGCTTGCCGGTAGCGGCGGTCGACGAGGTCGCCGCAGGCGAACACGCCTGGCAGGTTGGTCGCCGTTGTGGGATGGGCGACCTTGACGTAGCCGTCGGGGTCGAGGTCGATCTGTCCGGCGACGAGGGCGCTCCGGGGGTCGTGGCCGATCGCGACGAACAGTCCGGTGGCATCAAGAGTCCCGGGTTGCCCGGTAACGGTGTCGCGCAGGGTGAGCCCGTTGAGCTTGTCGTCGCCGTGGGCTTCGTCGATCTGGGTGTTCCAGCGCACGGTGATCTTCGGGTTCGCGAGAGCCCGGTCCTGCATGATCTGGGAGGCGCGGAGTTCGTCGCGGCGGTGGATGAGGGTGACGGAGTTGGCGAACCGGGTGAGGAACATAGCCTCTTCCAGTGCGGAGTCGCCACCGCCGGCGACGGCGATGTCCTGGTCGCGGAAGAACGCACCGTCGCAGGTCGCGCACCAGGAGATCCCATATCCGGAGAGCCGGTCCTCCCCGGCGACGCCGAGCTTGCGATGCGCTGACCCCATCGCGAGGACGACGGCGTGCGCCTGGTAGGTGACGCCGCCTCCGGTGGTGATTGTCTTGATGTCGCTGGCGAGGTCGACGGCGGTGGCGTCGTCGTAGACGAGGCGGGCGCCGAAGCGTTCGGCCTGCTGGCGCAGGTTTTCCATCAGGTCGGGGCCTTGGATGCCGTCGATGAATCCGGGGAAGTTCTCGACCTCGGTGGTGTTGACCAGGGCTCCGCCGATCTCGACGGAGCTGGTCAGCACGATCGGTTCTAGGCCGGCGCGGGCCAGGTAGATCGCGGCGGTGTAGCCGGCGGGGCCGGAGCCGATGACGACGACGTTCTCGACGCTCACGCGGGCGTCACCTCCAGACTCTTGAGCAGCTCGCGCACGTGCTGCTCCACCTCGTCGCGGATGCCCCGGACGGTGTCGACGGGCTGGCCCTGCGGATCCTGCAGTTCCCAGTCCTGGTAGCGCTTGCCAGGGTAAATCGGGCAGGCGTCGCCGCACCCCATCGTCACCACGACGTCGGCGGCCTGGACGACGTCGTCGGTCAGGGGCTTGGGGAACTCGCGGCTCATGTCGAGCCCGAGTTCGGTCATCACCTCGACGACGGCCGGGTTCAGTTCGTGGGCGGGCATCGATCCGGCGGAGCGGACGTGGACGCGGCCGCCGGAGAGTGCCTCGGTGAGGACGGCAGCCATCTGGGAGCGGCCGGAGTTCTGCTCGCAGACGAACAGCACTTCGGGCCAGATCACCGGCAGGGCGCCCTTGGCCTGCGCGAGCGCGGTCAGCCGTTCGGTCGCGAAGTGGATGGTGCGGGTCGCCAGGTGCGCCTTCACCGTCGCGGTGCGCAGCAAGGCGGTGTAGGACTCCAGCACGTACCGTTCGACGGTCTCCCGGTTGAAGATGCCCTCGAACTTGGCCGCCAGCTCGTCGGCCAGGCGGCGCAGATACTGTTCCGGGTAGGCGAGTTCCGGTTGGGCTCGGCGCCCCGTCGCGTCGATGGTCATGGGTCTCACACCGCCGCGGGAAGGAGCTCGGCGAGCAGGTTCTCGACGCGCTGCTTGATATCGTCGCGGATCGGGCGGACCTCCTCGACCGGGCGGCCGGCCGGGTCGGTGAGGTCCCAATCCTCGTAGCGCTTACCGGGGAAGATCGGGCAGGTGTCGCCGCAGCCCATCGTGATCACCACGTCGGACTCCTTGACGGCCTCGGTGGTGAGGATCTTCGGCTGCTCGCCCGCGATGTCGATGCCCTCCTCGGCCATGACCTGGATCGCGACCGGGTTGATCTGGTCTTTCGGCTCGGAGCCGGCGGAGAGGACGTCGACGCGGCCTCCGGAGAGTTCGCGCATGTACCCGGCGGCCATCTGGGAGCGGCCGGCGTTGTGGATGCAGACGAAGAGGACGGTGGGCTTGGTGTCAGACATGGCGGGGCTCGCTTTCTCTCGTACAGAAAGCATAGATGCACGTCTATGGTTTTGCTAGTCGGTCGCCGGGGTGTTCACGAGCCGTTCAGCATCGATCCGGGTCAGGAGGCCGCGGACGCGTTCCTCGATGTCGTCGCGGATCGCGCGAACTGCGGCGAGGGGCTGGCCGACGGGGTCGGGGACGTCCCAGTCCAGGTACTCGCGACCCGGGTAGATCGGGCAGGCGTCGCCGCAACCCATCGTGATCACGTAGTCCGCAGCCCGAACCGCCTCGTCGGTCAACGGCTTGGGGAACTCACCACCGAGCGGGGTGCCGACCTCATCCAGCACGGTCACGATCGTCGAGCGGACCGCGTCAGCGGGTTCGGAACCGGCGGTACGGACGCGGACCCGGTCGCCGGCGAGCTGCCGAAGGATCGCCGACGCGAGCTGGGAGCGGCCGGCGTTCTGCACGCACACGAACAGCACCTCGGGCACCCCGGCCCGCTCGCCGGTGGATCGGAGGAGGGCGTCGAGGCGGGAGACGGCGAACGCGCTGGTCAGCGATGCCCGGTTCTTGCGGCCGTCGAGGCGGTCGTAGCTGTCCTGGACGTACTGCTCGACGCTCTCCCGGGACAGGACGCCGCGGTAGCGGAGGGCGAGGTCCTCGATGATCCGATCCGTCGCTGCGCCGTCTTCGGCGGGTCGTTCGTGGCGGACGAGTTCGGCGACCCTGTCTAGCTGATCCGCCGTGATCGTGTACCAGGCGGTGCGGCCCTCCTGGGTGCGCTCGACCAGGCCCTCCTCGCGTAGCAGCTTCAGGTGATGGGAGACGGTCGGCTGCCGCAGCCCGAGTTTCTCGGCGAGGCGGGTGACCGAGCCGCGTCCGTCGCGGGCGTCGAGCAGGAGTCGGAGGATGCGCGCCCGCGTGGGATCGCTGATTCGCTTCAAGCTGCGCAGCGCGTCCGGTTCCGGCACCCCACCCATAGACGCAAGTCTATGCGCACGCGGTGCCGGAGTGAGATCAGGAGCAGCAGGACGACCCGGACGTCCCGGTGGAGCACACGCCCGTGGCGGGCAGCACCAGTTGAACGTTCGTCGCGGAGGCGATGTCGCCGGCGAGGTAGGCGGTGATCGAGCGGACCTGCTCGTATCCGGTGGCGAGCAGGAACGTCGGGGCGCGGCCGTAGGACTTCATCCCGGCCAGGAAGAAGTTCGGCTCCGGCTGCCGCAGCTCGGCGAACCCGTGCGGCTCGACCGTGCCGCACGAATGGACGTTCGGGTCGATCAGCGGCGCCAGCCGAGCCGGCGCCTCCACGATGTCATCGAGCTCCAGCCGGATCTCGCGCAGCATGTCCAGGTTCGGGCGGAACCCGGTCGCGTTGACGACCACGTGGGTGTCATGCTCGACCAGCTCGCCGGCGCGCTGCCCGATCAGCCGGACACCGCCGTCGATGGGAGCCAGGCGGAGGATCTCGAACCGGTCGAGCTGCTGGATCGCGCCGGTGGCGATCAGCCGGTCGACGCGCTTGCCGATCGCGGTGCGGGCGATCAGTTCGTCATCCTCGGAGGTCGTGACCCGGATGGCGCTGGCGTTGCGGATCAGCCAGGTGATCTGCGTCTCCGGTACCTCTCGCTTCAGCGCGGCGAGGTTCAGCAGCGTGTTCGCGGCCGAGTGCCCGGCGCCGACGACGGTGACGCGCTTGCCCGCGAACCGGTCGCGCTCACGGCCGACCGCATCCGGGAGCGCGTGCGAGACATGCTCGGCGACCGCTGAGAGCCCGAGCGGGTCGAGACCGGAGGAGGCCAGGCTGTTCGGGGTGAGGTAGGTGCCAGAGGCGTCGATGACGGCACTGGCGGTGACCTCCTGGACGCCGTCGGCGTCGGTGATGCGCAGCAGGAACGGGGTGTCGGCGCGGCCGGCGCTGCGTGTGCGGTCCATGCCCTCCCGGCTGACCGCGTCCACGGCGACGCCGTAGCGGATGCGGGAGGCGATCGCGTCCAGCTTCGAAAGCGGCTCGAGATACGCGGTGACGAACTCGCCGCCCGTCGGCAGCCCCGTGGCCTCCGGAGCGGTCCACCCGGTGGCTTCCAGAAGGCGGCGAGAAGCCGGGTCGACCAGGTGCCGCCACGGCGAGAAGAACCTGATGTGCGCCCACTTCTGGATACTCGCTCCAGCGTCGGCGCCGATTTCGTAGACGACGAAGTCGATGCCACGTTCGACGAGGTTCGCTGCCGCGGCCAGTCCGATCGGGCCGGCGCCGATGATCGCGACAGGCAGCCCGTCGAGACGGCTGCTGCGCGCGGCGGGGGTGGTCAGGTCGACCAGAGTCATCTCATCCTCCATTGATGTTCTTCGATGCGTTGATCCTGCACCCATCCATCGAAGTTTGTCAATATTGTCGCTAGGATGGATCCATGAGCACCCTGGAAGCACTCCCCATCACCCCTGTCGGTGCCTGTTGCACACCGGTCACCAAGGACGTGCTCTCACTCGCGGACGCCGAAGCGATGGCCGTCGCGTTCAAGGCGCTCAGCGATCCCACCCGGCTGCGGCTGCTCTCGATCGTGGCCGCCTCCGACGGCGACGAAGCCTGCGTCTGCGACCTCACCGAACCGATCGGCCTCAGCCAGCCGACGGTCTCCCACCACCTCAAGATCCTGATGGACGCCGGTTACCTCACCCGTTCCAAGCGGGGTACCTGGGCGTACTACAAGCTCGTCCCGGGTAGCCTCGACCGCGTCTCCGCACTCCTGGCTACCGCGGCGGCATGACCATCCGGGCGCTCAGGCCGGAGGATTGGCCGGAAGTCGAGCGCATCTACGCGGAGGGCATCGCCACAGGCAACGCCACCTTCGAGTCCGCTCCACCGACCTGGGAGCACTTCGACGCCGGAAAGCTGACGGTCGGCCGATTGGTGGCGGTTGACGACGACGGATTGGCGGGCTGGGCGGCGGTGTCGCCCGTGTCGAGCCGGGAGGTGTACCGCGGCGTCGTCGAGCACTCGGTCTACGTCGCCGACCGCGCACGCGGTCGCGGACTCGGACGACAACTCCTGGACGCACTCATCACGGCTTGCGACGCCGCCGACATCTGGACCATCCAGTCCAGCATCTTCCGTGAGAACACTGCCAGCCTCCACCTCCACGACCGCGCCGGTTTCCGCCAAGTCGGCCACCGTGAACGCATCGCGTTCATGACCTACGGGCCGTGGGCGGGGCAATGGCGAGACACCATCCTCATCGAGCGACGGAAGGCGTAGCCCGAGGACACCGCCTCCAGGTCTAGCCTGAGCGCGACGAAGGGAGACGCGCTCGTGCACATGGCCCCCCTACTCGGACTCGACGTCGCGTCGCTCTCCCTCGCCTTCCTGGTGCTGCTCGGAATCCACGTCACGACCGCGCTGGTTGCGATCGTCACGGGACTCATCGCGATGTTCAGCCGCAAAGGCTCAGGCCGGCACATTGTCGCCGGGCGCTTCTACTTCGGTGCGATCCTGGTCGTCTTCACGACCGCCTGCGCGATGTCGGCATTCCGCTGGCCGACCGACGCACCCCTCGTTGCGGCCGGAGCGGTCGCGGCCGCCGCCGCCACGTATGGCTTCGCTTATCGGCGGCTCCACCGGCCAGGGGATGCACCCCACATCATCGCTATGGGTATTTCGTACGTAGCCATGCTCACTGCCTTCTACGTCGACAACGGACCCCAACTCCCCGTTTGGCGCCTCCTACCCACCTGGTCGTTCTGGTTCCTTCCCGCGATCGTCGGGACTCCGCTCATCGTCCGCGCCGTGCTCAAACACCGCAACCACAGGTCACCAGTGACAACCCGCGGGTGAGAGATCCCGCTCGACATTTTCGTTTCGCCGGCGGGCTGACGCTCAGGTCGTCAAAGGTCGAACCGGCGGGAGGAGTGATCGCGTGCACAGGCAGCGTGACGTCGCCCAGACCGCAAAAGGCAGACGCACAAGGCTAGCAATGGCGGCCATAGCGACGAGTCCCACCGCGATTGATCCCCCGGATCCGCTCGCCAGTCGCACGGTTAAGGTTGTGAGAACGAGCAGATCGGCCGCGACGCAGACCGTCCCCACGGATGCAGCGGCGAGAATCGCGCGTCGCGGTGGTGACGCTGCTAGCCAACGAATGAGCGATCCTGTCGTGGCGAGCGTGAGAACGCCGGCTGCGACGGGCCATTGCCACAGCGGGCAGGATCGGGATGGCCGCGATCAGCTCACCAGGCTGCGACATCCAGCCGGCAGGCGCCAGAAGCATCAACCACCAGAAGCCGACCAACGGTCCGGTGATCAGTAGCGACCGGAGCGTTGCACGCGCTTCCGCGATCGCGAGCTCATCAGCGAAGCCTTCCGCGACTTCCTTCGCCTGCCCCATCTCCGCAACGGCCGCCGCGGCGGCTTCCGAGGCATCAAGGCCAAGCCTCCTGAACTTTCCGATCGCCGATTCGAGATCGACGGCGATCTCCTCGACCACCCGCGACTTGACCATGGCGGGTCCACGCAGATAGGAACGCAGCTCAGCCACATACGCCTCGATGACGTCGCTCTGTTCGCATGACTCCGCGCGAGCGCCGAGAGTCCGTCTCATGATGCGCCCTCCGACGGACGACTCCCGTGGAGGAGGGCAGTGACGGCATCTGCGAATTCCGCCCAGCCCGCCCGTTCGTCGCGGAGCGCGCGCCGACCGGAGGCGGTGAGCTCGTATTCCCGGCGTCGTCTGCCTCCGATGACATGCCAGTGGCTGCCCACGAGGCCGGCTCGCTCCAGCCGGTGGAGCGCCGGATAGACGGTGCCGGTCGGCAAGTCGAACGTTCCCCCACTGCCGGCACGCAACGCTTCGATGATTGCGTACCCGTGGCGCGGTTCGTTCTCGAGCACCGCGAGGAGAAGCCCGTCCAGGTGCCCTTTGAGAGCTTCAGATCTCACGACCCCACCACCTCCGGCGTAGCGACGGGGCGAAGAGAACGCGCTGGTGTTCCGTCCCGGCGAGACTTATAGTAGCACTGCTACATGTAGTGTTGCTACGTATTGGTGGTGATTCAGTTGGATGAACAACGAGCACTTCCTGAGCTGTCCGACGCCGCTGCTGACCGGACGCTCTGGGGAAGCAAAGCCGCCAACCTCGCGGTCGCCGCAGCGGCCGGATTTCGGGTGCCCCAGGGATTCGTCATCACTGACGACGCGTTAGCGGAGCTCGGCCGGCGCTTCGATGAAGCCGTCGCGGGCGCTGCTGCACACCTCGGAAACGGCCGCTTCGCGGTGCGTTCATCCGGGTCCGCCGAAGACCTCGCCGACGCGTCCTATGCCGGTCTGTACGAGACCCTGCTCGACGTGGAGATCCCCGATCTCGCGAAGGCGATTCGGAGTGTCTTCGCCTCAGCTGCAACCGAGCGGGTTTCCGCGTACGAATCACGGCGGTCCCCTGTGGCCCGATCGCCGATGGCGGTTCTCGTTCAAACGATGGTTGCCCCGGTCGCAGCGGGAGTCGCCTTCTCCGCGAACCCGTTGACGGGGACCAGAGACGAGGCAGTGGTCAGCGCTGTCCGCGGCCTAGCTGAACCGCTTGTCTCCGGAGAGGCGACCGCCGAGCAATGGATCGTGAAGCACGGCCACGCCCACCGCGCGCAGAACCAAGATGTCCTCAGCCCCGCCGAGGCGATTGCGGTTGCGGAGCTCGCGTATCAGGCGGAAGGGGTTTTCGGCTCACCGCAAGACATCGAGTGGGCCATCGATGATGGGGGCCGGCTGTTCCTCATCCAGGCCCGACCGATGACGGCGCTTCCCGAACCGGTCGACTGGACCCGCCCGGACCGGGACTGTGGTCCAGGAACTTCCGTCTCGGCGAATGGCTCCCCGAAGCAATGACTCCACTGTTCGCCGAATGGATCATTCCGCGTCTGGAAGCGGGATACCTCGCAGGAATGTGGGCATCAGCACGAGTGAAAGTCCCGTTCCCCTACGCCACCGTGAATGGCTGGTACTACAACACGACCCCGACACCATCAGCGCCCACGCTCTGGCACGTCCTAATCGAGAGCCGGGGGCGCGCGCCATGGTTCCTCTACAACGTGCTCGCGCGGGTCTCGAGCAACCCTCCCGCGGCCGATCACGCGACCCTGCGGGGCATGGAGGCCGACTGGCGTGAGCGGATCCTTCCGACCTATCGAGCTTTCGTGGAAGCGGCCCCAGCTCCCACGACCGTGAGCGAAGCGGAGGAGCTTGTCGACCACATCTGTTCACTCGCCGGCCAGTACCTCTGGTGGCTCGCGGTCGTAGGAGGGTCCGCCTGGAAGATGGAGGGCGCGCTCTCCACATTCTGGTCGAAACACCTGGCTTCACGCCTCGACGGGACCGCAGCCGGCGAAGCGGGCGCCGAAGCGTTGCTGCGCGGCCTCACGCGAACCGAAACCACCCCTCCCGCTCATGCGGTCTACTCGTTGGACTGGTACTTCCCGACAGCCGGAGAACACTCGTCCCCTCAGACGACGGCGCCAGAAAGGGCACCCGATGACCGCGCACGAATCGATGCCCTCCCGCAGAAGCGATCCGATGTCGAAGCCGCCGCACGGGCAGCACTGAGTGACCGTCCGCGCCTCGTGGTCAGGTTCGACGCGCTCGTCGAAGTGGCGCAGCGATACGCGATCCTCCGCGAGGAACAAACCCGCGACCTCACGCTCGGCTGGCCCCTGCTGCGCCAATGCGCTCAGCACATCGGTCATGAACTGACAACTGCCCGAGCGATCGCGGACCCTGACGATGACTTCTTCCTCACCCACAACGAACTCCGCGACCCGACTACCGATCACCACGAGCACGCGGTCCGCCGACTCGCCGGCTGGGAGAGGCAACGACGCCTAGATGCGCCGCTCACACTCGGCACGCCACCGCGACTGATCGGGGACCCCATCGCCCGCGCAGTCAATCGAGCCCGAGGCGCGACGCCTCTTCCTGACGGCGTCATCGTTGGCCACCCCGCCAGCGTCGGACGGGCAACGGGCACGGTTCGGGTCGTCACCGGACCGGAAGACTTTGCCGACTTCCGGTCCGGGGACATCCTCGTCGCCAAAGCGACCGCACCTGCCTGGACCCAGCTGTTCTCGCTCGCTGCGGCCGTCGTCACCGACGGCGGCACGCTCGCAGCCCATGCGTCGCTGATCGCTCGCGAGTACGGCATCCCCGCGGTCGTGGGCACGGGCGACGCAACCGCACGGTTGCGCACCGGGCAAACGGTTACGGTCGATGGCGGAGCCGGGACCGTCGCACCCGTGCTCGACTGACGGATCCGCCACTGAGGAATCCGACGAGCTCCTCAACCAGTGACGTCTGTGCGGTCTCCGCGCCAGAAGAAGGCAATCCAGAAGCCGCAGCGTCGGCACACGTACACGTCATGGCGCTCACCGAGCGCATGAACCTGGCGCCGGAGCCGTTCCCGACCGCAGCAAGAGCACTCCACCGAGCCATTGGTCGACATAGTTCACGATAACTCCGCGACATGGCACCCGATACGCAAACAGCGCGACTCGGCAGATGGGCCAGTCGCGCGGACGCGCATGGGGGTTTCCGGAACTGAGTTTGGACCTTTTGCGCGGAGCCGACTGTGTCGGCGCGATATGTGTGTCTTCTCCCCGCTCCGGCCTGCGATCGTAACGGCCTCCGGCTGCTCCGCTCCCGACCCTCGCTATTTGCAGACTCCGTCGCTGCGCTCCTCCACTTAGCAACCGCTCCTGTCGGTCGCTGCTCGACCTCCACCCGTTCTTGATCTTCGTGCCGGGACGGCGAGAAAGACGAGTGGACAAAGGAGCAAGCGAATCATGAGCAACACGACCATCACCCGAGACGCGGCGGACCGACAGGCAGAGGCGGAGGCACTGCACGCGTCGATCGTGGAGCAGGTCCAGCAGCTCGCCGACAGCGGCCAGTGGCGGGCATTCCTTGAGTTCGCCCGCTCATTCCACAACTACAGCCTGAACAACCTTCTGCTGATCCTCGCGCAGAAACCGGACGCGACCATGGTCGCCGGTTTCCGGCAATGGCAGGCCAAAGGGCGACAGGTCCGCAAGGGTGAGAAGTCAATCAAGATCTTCGGGTATCGCGAGAAAAAGACCGAGACCGCTGCTGACGATGACACCTCGTCCGATGAAGGGCGTGTCGTCCGGTACTTCCCGACTCTGTCCGTTTTCGACATCGCGCAGACCGACCCGATCGAGGGAGCCGACCCGCTCCCAAGTGATCCCACGCAGCAACTCACAGGCGACCAAGACCACGGCCTGATTGCTCCGCTGAGCGATCACCTGGAGTCCCGAGGATGGACGATCAGCCGCGAGCCGTTGACCCGTGCCAGCGGATACACCGACCCCAAGACGCTGCGAGTGATCCTCGCGGAAGGCATCAGCGTCGAGCAGTCCGCGAAGACTCTGATTCACGAGACGGCGCACATTGAGCTCCGCCATATCGACAGCGTCGAGGAGTATCGACAGCACCGCGGCCGCATGGAGGTCGAGGCTGAGTCGGTCGCCTTCGTGGTCGCTGGTCTGTGCGGATTCGATACCAGCGCGTACAGCATCGGCTACATCGCCGGATGGAGTGACGAGGATGTCACTGTGATTCGCGACTCGGCCTCCCGCGTCCTCGCGGCGGTTCACAGCATCGCGGGGATGCTCGACCAGTAATCACGAGCGAGCGAAAAGAACCCCGACCCATCTTGAGTGGGTCGGGGTTCTTTCACGCTCGGGAGCGGCGCGAGGCGGGGTCGGAGCAAGAGGCGACAAATGCTGAGCGGGAGAGATGGCCGTGACAAGAAGAGGCGAGACGAAGAGACAAGAAGCAACGAAGGAAACCAAGGTGATCTTCCCCCGGTTCTTCGGACAGTTTGATGTGTCGTTTCAGGCAGCCAGGGTGACTGTCGTCGGGACGATTTTCTCGTAGTCGGCCGGTGAGTGGTAGCCCAGGGAGGAGTGCCTGCGGCGGGGGTTCTACCAGGCTTCGATCCAGGAGAACATCGCCGTCCCCAGTTGCCGTCTGGTGGCCCAGGGTTGGCTGTCGAGGAGTTCGATCTGCATCCCGGACCAGAAGGATTCCATCATCGCGTTGTCGTAGCAGTCGCCGACGCTGCCCATGGAGGCGATCAGGCCGGCTTCGTGGACGCGGGAGGTGAAGGCCCAGGAGGTGTATTGGGAACCATGGTCGGAGTGCATGATCGCCCCGCGGACCCCGAACCGCCTCCAGCGGGCCATCTGCAACGCATCCACCACCAGGTCCGCGGTCATCCGGGATCCGATCGACCAGCCGATCGCGAGCCGGCTGTAAGCGTCCAGGACGACGGCGCAGTAGACCTTCCCCTCCGCGGTGTGGTGCTCGGTGATGTCACCCAGCCAGAGCCGGTTCGGGCCCGGAACGTGGAAGTTGCGGTTGACCTTATCTTCGCTGGTGGCCGGGTTGGCGCGGAACCGGAACTTGCGTTTGACCGCGCCAGCCCAGCCGCGCTCGCGCATGATCCGCTCCACCCGCTTCCGACCGATCCTGAACCCGTGCCCCATTCGCAGCTCGGCGTGCATCCTGGGTGACCCGTAGGTGTGGAAGAACGCCCCCTTCTCCGACCGGAGTCGTCCGATCACCGCGGCGATCTCCTCATCCCGGGCCTTGCGGGCAGAGACATGATGCTTGGCCCAGGTGTAGTAGCCGGAGCGGGAGACCCCTAACAACCGGCTGACCGTCGCGACTTTGAACCGTTTCGGGTTCTCGGTCGTCAGCTGCTCGATCAGTCGGAAAGATGTTTTGGGAGCACGTTCTCCTTCGCGAAATACGCTGCCGCGCGTTTCAGGATCTCGTTCTCCGTCTCCAGGCGGCGCACCTCCCTGCGCAACCGGACCAGCTCGGCCTGCTCATCAGCATCGAGCACCGGCACCACCCCGGCGGCTTTCTCCGCCTGCTCTTTCGCGAAGTCGTCCTCGGCCACCCACCGATACAACGCGGAGTTCGAGATGCCGAGCTCGCGGGCGACCTGCGACAACGGGCGGTCGCTGATCCGGACTAACTCGATCGCACGAACACGGAACTCCCGAGGGAAACGTCTAGCCATAAAGACCAACCTCCCGAACCAAACAAGGCCGATGATAAGTGACCGAAGAAACGGGGGAACACCACAACGAAGGGAACCAAGGCGAAAGAGACCAACGAGAGAACGAGACCAGAAACGAGAGCAGACAAGAGGGACGACAAGCCAAAGGAAAAGAGCGAATGCACGTAGGCACTCTTCGAGTGTGCGCGCTCCGTGCGCGCCAGAATGCGCGCGCAACCGGAAGTTCTAAGTGTGAGAGGTGGAGTGGCGCGTTGGAAGCGCGGGCAGGCGGCCCAAGGGGTCAAGCAGGCGGTCCGCTACGCCTTCGGTGGCGTCTGCGACGCGACCCTGACGGCCAAGACTGCCGACGGCGCCCTAGCCGCGGCCGGCTACGCGGACGCGGTGATGACCCGTTACATCGTCGAGAATGGCACCATCCGGGACGACCTGCTCACCCGTTCCCAGCTGAAGAATTGGGTCGACGGCGTCGACCCTGTCACCAGTGAACGCCGGGGCCGCGATCTGGAGTCTGCGGTCGCGGATCTCATTCTGGATGCGACGATCAATGCACCGAAGTCGTTCTCGATCGCGGCGATGTTGGACACGGAGTTGGCGGACGCGTACGAGGATCTGCAGGACCGGCTGCGGGGTCGGATCATCAAGCTCTGGCAGTCCGAGCTCAACGCCCGCCGAGGGAAGCAAGGTGCCATTCGGGAGGATCTGGCTCGCATCGAAGTCGTCGAGTTGCAGCATGAGCGGTCGCGTTCGCTGGACCCGCACAAGCACCGCCACCTCTGGCTGAACGTCAAGGTCTTAGGGCTCGATGGGAAGTGGTCGAACGTCGACACTCGCGTGGCCTTGCGCTTCCAGAACGTCGTGAACGCCGAAGGCGATCTGGCCTCAAGGACCGACCCGACGTGGGTCGCTGCGCTGGCTGCGAAGGGCTTGACCCTGAACTCGGATGGGGAGATCGCGCAACTACAGCATCTGGTGCGGCCACTGTCGAAGCGCTCTGCGCAGATCGAAGCGAATAAGGCGACGCATCTGCGTCAGTGGAAGGAGCAGCATTCCGGCGAGGAGCCTTCCGCCACCCTTCTGACTCAGATTGATCAGTGGGCTTGGGCAGCGGGCCGGCCGAACAAGCCGGGTCAGCTGAACGAGGAGGATTGGGCGTCCGTCGTGATGTCCGAACTCCACGCGATCGATCCGGAGCTCGGCCGAACGCGGGACGTGAATGCGGCAATGTCAGTAGCCATCGAGGACCTCGACCTGCAGCTGCTTGCGGCCAAGGCGATCGTTGATGCCGACTCACGGTCGACCGCGACAGGAGGTAGGTTCAGCGACATGGATGTCCGAGCCGGGGCGATCCGGGCGATCGCCGCATCTGGTGTCATCGCGGACCGGACCGACCTCGTGGACATCGTGGACGAAGTGACTTCCCTCGCCGCGCGGACGTACACGGTGACGCTGCTGTCGGATCCGGACATTCCTGCACACATCAAGAGGCGTATGGCGACCTCCACCGCAACTCTCAAGGCCACCGTTGCACATCTGACCGAGTCGCTCGCGGCGCCCGGCGAGGCGCCTAGTGCTGCGGAAATCGCTGACGTCGCGAAGGCTATTGGTCCCGACCGAACGCTCGATGAGGGACAGGTGGAGGGTGCCGCCTCAATCGCAAGTTCGGATCGCATCGTGACAATCTCCGGGGCGGCCGGCACGGGCAAGACGACCATGCTCAAGGTGGCAGGTGCGTCGCTCCGCCGTCGGGGTCGCGCCATGATCATCGTCGCACCGACGAAGAAGGCGTCTGCGGTAGCGGGTCGCGAAACGAAGAGCTCATCGTCGTCCCTTCATCAACTTCTGCATGATCATGGCTGGCGTTGGATCAACAACGAAGCTGGCGCTGTCGAGTGGTCTTGTTTGAAGATCGGTGACGTTGACCCGACGACGGGACGAACGTACGTGGGACCCTATATGGCGATTCGCCCCGGCGACCGAATCGTCGTCGACGAAGCTGGGATGCTCGATCTCGAAGCTGCGCGCGCCCTTCTGGATGTCGTCAGCCGAACGGGGGCCGGCGTTGCCCTTGTAGGCGACCAGCACCAAGCTCTACCAGTCGGTCACTCCGGCGCGATGGCTCTGTTCTGGCGGCGCGCTACTCGACAAGTTGAGCTCACGACGATCCATCGATTCGAGGATCCAACGTGGGGAGACCTGAGCCTCAGACTGCGCAGGCCTGATGACAAGGAAGAGGCGCTGCGTACGGCTCAGGAGCTCATAAGCACTGGGCACGTGGTGCTCGCAAGCAGCGACGCTGATGCCCGCAACGCAATGGTCGGCGCCTGGTTGAGCGCCGCGGACGCACACCGGTCGATTGCGCTCGTAACCGCAACACACGCAGAGGCGCAGTCTGTCAGCGAAGAAATCCAGGCTCACCGAATTGCGGCTGGGACAGTCGATACTCGCGAACTGGCGATTGGCCAGAACGGCCAGGCAATCTTCGCCGGAGATGTCGTTCAGACCCGTCGAAACGATACCTCGGCGGACGTCCAGAACCGGCAAAACTGGGTAGTGAAGAGCGTCACCGATCGGCATGTACTGCTGGCGGCAGCCAGCGATTCGACCGATCTCAGACGGATAACTCACGAGTACGCCGGATCGCATCTCCACCTGGCGTATGCAACGACCGTTTACGGCGTGCAAGGTGAAACGACGGACCTATCGGTGGTTGGCCCCGACGTCGATGCCTCCGGCCTCTACGTTGGGCTGACGAGGGGCAAGGCGCACAACATGGCGGTCGTTGTTGCTCCGACCGAAGCATCCGCTCGGACCAAACTTGTCGAAACCATGCAACGTGGATCCCTAGAGGAGACCATGGATAAATCGCGTGCAGCTGCTCGAAGGGAATTCAACCGGGCCGCTCGGCAGGTCGTGGGCACGGTCGCGAGTGAATCCCCCACGAGTGCCAACGGCCCTGGTTTGGGGTGATGTTGCCGCTACACCACAGCAAGACCGCTTGCGACTAGACGGCGGCCTAGAGCATTCGCACCGTCGAGATCGCCGCCACGCGCGTCAAACCGTAGCAACCCGACTGCTAGGGCGTCCGCGCGGTCCTGCACCGTCGGGAAAACGCCGCCGGCAACAAAAACCAACGCTTGGCGTCCGTCGTTCGCGCAAGTGGTTGCTGCTCTCTCTACCAGTTCGGCGTCGAGATTTCCGCGACGACTCGCGACCCACGCGAGCCAGCGGGAGCTGTACAAGTCACAGACTTCGCTTGCTGGCCCCTGCGACAACACTGTGTCGACCGCGCCGAGGTAGCGCATCCACTCTCGGCAGAGTTCTGCCGCTTCACGTCCGGTAGCGCCCCACTGTCGCGGTTGTGGTCGATCAACGTTCATCTCACCAGTGTCCTGCAGGCCCGCGACGACCGCTCGTGATTCTAGAGAATCGCTCCTCAACTCTTTGCAGACCGTTCCGCAGTCCCATCTGCACGCTTCAACGCCTGCGCTCACCAACCTGTGCCAAGCTCGGGTTGTGGGTGAGCAGCAGCAAAGCAAGCCGCGTAGTTGGGTAGGAAGCTGGGCGCGCAGCGAAGAGTTCTGGCGCGGTGTGACGAGCAAGATGCTGGCGGGATTCATCGTGCTTTTGGTCGGCGCCTTCTTCGCAGCGGTGGCCGGGTTGATCGATTGGTCGATCGTGGGCATCGTAGTGCTGGGAATCATCGTGCTGATCGGGACGGCACTCTTGGCGCTCGCGGTCGGCGTGTGAATTCGTCCGCTTCGAGCAAGGGCTCACTGGAGCGTGCGGCTGCTACTTGAGCTTGCAATGGATGCGCTAGTTGGCCTGCCCATCTTGGGCTATGTGTGGCTGCTGTCCCTGTTCATTCGCTCGCACTAAAACACGGCCTACGCCGCATCCAGACTCAGACGCACCTCTCGCGAGCGGAGCATGGCGAACGTATTGCAATACGGAACTCCCAAAGCACGGCACGCGTTGGGGATGAGGATCCGCTTCTTTGCCTCAGCCTGGTACCCCTCATGAGTTACAACCGTGTGGCCGTGAGCCGCTGCATGCGCAACCAGGTAGTAGTCAGCCACGCTGAGAAATTCGTCGACCGCTGCCTGGGTGAACTGTCCGGAGCTAGCCCACTTCGACAGCTCCGCAAGCTTCACCGCGGTGAGAGCGTCAGCCGAGGCAAACATGCCCGGGTGGGTCCGGACCCATTGCGCGAGCTCGTCCGCGCCGTCCGTGAGCTCGTCCTTCACCTCGTCGATGCTCCCAATCGCGCCTGCCGCCGCGTCAGCCTCAAGCCATTCCCAAAAACCCGGTGCTAGATCGAACGCGTAGTACCGATTCTTCGCTTCGATGAACACGTTGGTGTCGAGGAGGTACATCACGCCACCCCTAATTCATCGGCAAGCTTGCCGAAAGTCTCGGGCTTCGTCGTTCCGAGAAGACGATAGGCGTCCCCATAAGCCGTGCCTCCGCTTCGAGCGTCTGCGACGACCGCACGCGCAAATCGGCGCCCAAGCCGCAGGGGCTGAACCTTATAGAAGTTTCCCCCGCCCGGCCCATCCTTGACTCGACGGGCAAGCTCCCGCACTCGATCCAGCTCCTCTCGGTACCGTGGCCGGTACTCATCCCAACTGATCAGATCAACGTCGAAGAGCCGGCGAAGAACCACGAGAGTACTTACTCGGTACAGGGCAGCCAAGCGCTCCAATTCAGAGGTACTGGCCTCTCCGGCGTATGCGTTCTTCAGTGTCGCGCGGGGAACTAGAACCTCGGCAGCGACTTGATTGCACCAACGCTCGTGCGCGTCGCGATCTGGCCTGGCCACTCCGGCGTCAGAAAGCGCGGACTCTCCTGCCGCAATATGCGCCAGCTCATGCACGATCGTGAATATCTGAGCCGCTTTCGTATCGGCCGCGTTGACGAAGATGAGTGGGGCATAGTCGTCTACGAGTGCAAAGCCGCCGAACTCTTCCGGATCTAGTGCACGATGCGTGTCGGCGCCAACGATGCCGTTGACAGACACCAGGACGCCTGCTTCTTCGATCAGATCGATGAGCTGCCTGAACGCTGCCTCCCAGCTTCGAAACGCGCTGCGTCGCTCAAGACCGAAGCCGATTACGTTACGAATGCGTTCGGCTACGGGCTCAACAGGGTCCCCGATAGCAGCGAAGCCGACTAGGGGAACTCGATCGAAACCGTGCGCAATGGCGAAGTCGCGGTACCAGGCCTGACGACGTTGACACGCATAAATGGTGTCTCGAAGATCTGTAGAAAGCTCGTCCCGATGCTCATCGCCCCGCGTTCGAAAATCAGGGATCGGAACGGTTTCCTCCGGTGGGCTTTCCAGCATTAGATAACCGAAAGGAACGTGAGCAGCGTTCGCGAAGGACTGCAACTGCTTTAGAGTCGGCGCCGGATCAGCAGCCAGCCAATCTTCGAAGCGAGGAAACCGGCCGTGGACAATTTCTTCGCTCCAGCCGGCACGATCGACCGCCCATCGGAGCACCTCCGGGCTCACGGGGATGCGAACAGTCATCACAGCCCCTCCAGTCACCAACTGATCCCTATCGTAGGCGGCTCGCATTTCCGCTCAAGCACTATTTGCCTCATCTGGGCACCTGAAATCCTAGGGCGTACCACCGTCGTCAGAACGCTGGTGCGAGTCCCCTCTTGTGGGGCAGCAAGCCGTGCGGCAAGGGCGGGCGAGGTCGATCGTTACACCCTCGCCCGCCCTCCTGTCATGCGATTCCAATGCCCGCCGGGCCGCTCGCACCTGCGACCGGCCCGGACGCGGATGCGGATGCGTCCAGGCCGTCAGCTTTTGGGCCGCGACGGGTCACCTCCGCTGTCGTGTAGCGGAGCGACGGCCCGACGCTGTCGGCGACGACTTCTGTGGCGGCTCGGGGTTCGCCGGTAGCCTGGTCGGTCCAGTGGCGGAACTCGAGGTTGCCGTTGACGATGACGGTGTCGCCCTTGGCGAGGCTGGCACGGACGTTCTCGGCGGTCCGGCCGAAGACGGTGGTGCGGTGGTACTGGGTGTCGCCGTCGACCCACTTGCCGTCTTCGAGCTTGCGGTCGGTGACGGCGACGGTGAACTTGGCGAACTTGGTGCCGTTCTGGGATTCGCCGTAGTCGGGGTCGGCGACGAGGTTGCCTTCGATGCTGATCGGGACTCGAGTGCTCATCGTTCCTTTTCCTTTCCTTTCGCGCCCCGTTGGTCGGGTCGCTCTCACCTAGAACTTCCGGTCCGAGGTCGGAAAATGCGCGCTGGGCGCGCGCAAATCGCCTCGCCGACGCTCACTCATGGGCGTGGCTTTGGCGGATCCAGTCGGCCCACTCCGCAGGGACGGCATTGCCGCCGGCTTGTGGGAGTTCCGTATGCCCGTTGTGGCATTCGCCGTTGTACCAAGACGCAAGCCGCGGGATGGCGACCGCGAGGCGCTCGTGCCAGCCGATGGGTCCGTAGCCGGCGTCGAGGCTGTCGAACGAGACGAGCCATGCGGTGTGGAGGGCGGAGAGTTCTTCGACGAGGGCCCCGTGTTTGTACCAGCAGGGCGGGATCTTGCGGGTGGGGAGGTTGTACCGGCGGGTGAACCAGATCACCCAGCCGCGTAAGTTGGTCCAGACCTCTGCCGCATCTGCGTCGTCGAGGGTGCGCCAGTTGATGACCCGGATTCCGAGCATGCCGGGACTTTGCCGAGGAGGCTGGTCCTCCCATCGCTCGGCGAGTGAGGCGACGAGGTCTTCGAGGGGGGTGTCGTCGGTCATTGCTGTTCCAGTGCGGATTCGATGTAGTGGGCGATCTTGGCCTGCAGCCGGGCGATCGCTTGGACGGAAGCGGTGCGGCGCGAGACGAACCCCGAGAGGGCGCGGTCGCGGTCGATCAGCTGGTGCACGTACTCATGGCAACGCGGGTGCAGGGCCGTCAGGTCCTCATGCCGCTCGTGGGCGGTCCAGCCGTGCGGGGTTTGGGTGACACCGCGGTAGTCGAGGTGGTGCAGCTCGAGGGAGCGAGAGTCGCCAGCCCCGAGGCAGAGAGCGCAGCGAATGGTGCCGTTGCGCGACCCTTCCTCGAGAAACC
>NZ_JABFMV010000016.1 GCF_013359685.1 Leifsonia sp. C5G2 | reverse complement strand
GGCGGGTCAGGCGGCGCGGCGCGGCGCGCGCGGGGTGCGCAGGTCGCGCTGCGTCGGGCGCGCTGCCCGGAGCGGCGTGGTGAGCGCGGCGCGAGCGGCGGCCGCGCCCTTCAGCTCGATCACGGTTCCGGCCGGGACCTGGGCGTCGCGCTCGATGCGCGCGCCGTTGCCGACCATCGCGTTCTCGCCGAGCTTCGCACCGGAGCCGATCTTGACCCCGCTGCCGACGATGCACCCGGCACCGACGTGGACGTTGGCGCCCACGAACGTGCGGTCGCCCACCGTGGCGCCCTTGTCGATCCAGCTGCCCGCGCCGACGTACGCCTCCATGCCGACGCGCGCGTCGGCCTCCACGTAGGCGGTCGGCTCGATGTGGGCCGACTCGGCCACCCGCGCGGTCGGTGAGACGAGTCCTCGACCGTTGGCGTGACGCTTGTACTTGATGACGGCGCCGGTCTCGTCCTCGAGCTCCTCGATCATTCGTGCCATCTACTACTTCCTCCTTCGAGATCGCCGCAGTAATCGTTCAATGTCATAACGCCGCCAGGCCGCAAGGAATTCCCTGGTCGTCCGGCGGAACGACGCACGGTATACCCGTCCGCGGGCCGCGAGAAGGGGTGGCGACGCGATCGCCGTCCGCGCCTCGTCACGAATCGCGCCCATTCGTCACGAACGCCGCCCATTCGTGAGGAATCGTGGAGCAGGGATGCTCCGGCGGGCGCGGCCGGCCGGCCGCCCGCGGACTCGACTCGCGGGGGTGCGCGCGATCGCGGCCCGCGGATCGTCACGAATCGCACCCGTTCGTGACGAACGGGTGGCGTTCGTGACGAATCGTGCGGGCTCAGCCGGCGGCGGTGGCCACGACCGAGAGGAGCGCCTCGCCGTAGGCGTCGCGCTTCTTGGCCCCGATGCCGGAGATGCCGTCGAGGTCGGCCAGGCTCGCCGGGCGGGCGGAGGCGACGGCGCGCAGGGTGGCGTCGCCGAACACGATGTAGGCGGGGACGCCCTGCTCCCGTGCCTGGCCGGCCCGCCAGGTGCGGAGGGCCTGGAAGAGCGGCTCGTCTTCCGCGGAGACACCATCGGAAACGGCCGAGCGGGAGCCGCGGGCCGCCCGCTCCGGGCGCTCCGGCTCGCGGCGCAGGACGACCCGGCGGTCTCCCGAGAGGACGGCGGCGCTCTCGGGCGTGATGGTCAGCACGCCGTACTCGCCCTCCGGCTTCAGCAGCTCCTGGGCGATCAGCTGGCGGACGACGCCGCGCCACTGGCTCTCGCTGAGGTCGTCTCCGATGGACCAGGTCGCGAGCTGGTCGTGCCGGTACTGCTCGACGCGCGGGGTGCGCTTGCCGCGGACGATGTCGATCAGGTGACCCGCGCCGAAGCGCTGGTTGCGCTCGCGCTGCAGCCGCACCACCGTGGAGAGGAGCTTCTGCGCGGGAACCGTGCCGTCCCAGCTCTCGGGCGGGGTGAGGCAGGTGTCGCAATTGCCGCACGGACCGGACTGCTGGCCGAAGTAGCCGAGCAGGTTGATGCGGCGGCACTGGACGGTCTCGCACAGGGCGAGCATCGCGTCCAGGTGCTGCGTCATCCGGCGGCGGTGCGCGAGGTCGCCGGGCGAGTCGTCGATCATGCGGCGCTGCTGCACGACGTCTTGCAGGCCGTAGGCGAGCCAGGCGGTGGACGGAAGGCCGTCGCGGCCGGCGCGGCCGGTCTCCTGGTAGTACCCCTCGACCGACTTGGGGAGGTCGATGTGGGCGACGAAGCGCACGTCGGGCTTGTCGATGCCCATGCCGAACGCGATGGTCGCGACGACGATGACGCCCTCTTCACGAAGGAACCGCGACTGCGTGGCCGCGCGCTGCGACGCCTCGAGGCCCGCGTGGTACGGCAGCGCCGTGAGGCCGCGCGCGGAGAGGAACTCGGCCGTCTTCTCCACCGAGTTTCGCGACAGCGCATACACGATGCCCGCATCGCCCGGATGCTCGCTCGTGATGAAGTCGAGCAGCTGCTTGCGCGGTTCGGCCTTCGGCACGATGCGGTACTGGATGTTGGGGCGGTCGAAGTCGGAGACGAAATGCTCTGCCGACTCCAGGCGCAGGCGGCTGGTCAGCTCGCGGTGGGTCGCCTCGGTGGCCGTGGCGGTCAGCGCGATGCGCGGGACGCCCGGCCAGCGGTCGGCGAGCTCGGAGAGCGCGAGGTAGTCGGGGCGGAAGTCGTGCCCCCACTGCGAGACGCAGTGCGCCTCGTCGATCGCGAACAGGGCGATGCCGCCGCGCTCGAGGAAGCGCTTCGTCGCCTCGGACGACAGTCGCTCCGGCGCGACGTAGAGGATGTCGAGCTCGCCCGACAGGTACGCCCGCTCGACCGCGGCGCGCGCCGCTCCGTCCTGCGTCGAGTTGAGGAACGCCGCCCGGACGCCGACCGCGGTGAGCGCATCGACTTGGTCTTGCATGAGGGCGATGAGGGGCGAGACGACGACCCCCGTGCCCTCCCTCAGCAGCGACGGGATCTGGTAGCAGAGGCTCTTGCCGCCGCCCGTCGGCATCAGCACGACCGCGTCGCCGCCGCCGGCCACCCGTTCGATGATCGCCTGCTGCTCTCCACGGAAGGCCTCGTACCCGAACACCGTGCGCAGCGCCTCGGCCGCCGAGGCGAACCGCGGCGGCGTAGCGCGCACCGGACCTGCGGCCGAGAAGGCGCGGCGGGCGGTCGGGGCCGCAGTGACGCCTCCACCGCCCCGCGACTCACCGGCGTACGGGTCGTCGAACTCGGGAAGCGGCGGCTCCTCGTCGAGAGGAGGCGCGTCCCTGTCGTCAGGCACCCAGCCGTCGGTGTTCCAGCTCATCCCTCGATCGTAACGGCGGCCTCCGACCGTCGCCCGGGAGCGGCCGGATCTGTGGAGAACCCGTTCGTCCACAGGCGGCGGTCGGGTAGCATCGCGGACATGCGCCGGCTCATCGTGACCGAGTTCATGTCCCTCGACGGGGTCGTCGAGGCGCCCGGCGGCGAGCCCACCCACCCGCACTCGGGCTGGACCATCCCGTTCAGCTCGGAGGATCTGCGGGAGTTCAAGCTTCGCGAAGCGCAGGAGGCCGGCTCCCTCCTGCTCGGACGCCGCACCTACGAGCAGTTCGCCGCCGCCTGGCCGCCGCGCGAGGGCGTGTTCGCCGACGTCATGAACGGCCTGCCGAAGACCGTCGTCACCTCGCGCCCGCACGAGCTGGCCTGGAACTCGACGGCGCTGGAGCAGCCCGTCCGCGACAGCCTCGCCCGGCTCAAGGAGGGCGACGGCGGCCCGATCCTCGTCGCCGGGAGCGCATCCCTCGTCCGCTCGCTGCTTGTCTGGGGGCTGGTCGACGAGCTGCGGCTGCTGGTCTACCCGGTGATGATCGGCGGTGGCCTGCGCATCTTCCCGGACGACCGCGAGAAGTGGGTCTTCGAGCTCGCGGACCTCCGCCGCTTCGAGTCCGGCGCCGTGCTGCACACGTACCGTCTGGCCGTCGGCTGATGCCGGCGGCGGCCCTCGGGCTGCTCGGCGCCTTCGTCTACGGTTCGGCCGACTTCCTCGGCGGGGTCGCGGCGCGGCGAATCGGCCCGCTGCGCACGACCGCGGTCGGGGCGGTCGCCGGCCTCGCCCTGCTGCTGCTCGCCCTGCCTCTGGTCGGAGGGGCCTGGTCGGCTGCGGCGCTCGGCTGGGGAGCACTGTCCGGCCTCGTCGGAACCGTCGCCGTCGCGCTCCTCTACGCGTGCCTCGCGATCGGCCCGATGAGCATCCTGTCGCCGCTGACCGCGCTGGTGTCCGCACTCGTTCCTCTGACGTGGGGGCTGCTCGGCGGCGACCGCTTCGAGCCGGTGGGATATGTCGCCATCGGCCTCGCGCTCGTCGCCGTCGTGCTGGTCGGGTTCGTTCCGGAGAAGGGCGCCGTGCGTCCGCGGCCGCGCGCGCTCGGGATGGCCGTGGCCGCCGGCGCGATGATCGGCGTGTTCCTCATCCTGATCGACCAGACGCCCGACGACTCGGGCGTCGTCCCGTTGATCGCGAACCGCGTGGCGAACGCGGCGGTGATGTGGACCGTCGTCGCGATCGCGGTGGCCCGCGCCCGGCGCCCGGTGCCGGTGGCCGCGGGCGACCTCCCGGCCGTCGGCCTGCCGGATCAGCTGCGCGGCGGGATGCGGCTGGAGCCGCGCGGCGCCGGCATCGCGGCGGGCGGCGGCGTGCTCGACGCGACGGCCAACCTGCTCATCCTGATCGCGCTGCGGCTCGGCGACCTGGCCACCGTGTCGGTGCTGACGGCGCTCTACCCGGCGGGCACCATCCTGCTCGCGGCGGTCGTGCTCCGGGAGCGGGTGGCGCCGGTGCAGTGGGTCGGGCTCGTGCTGGCGATCGTGGCCGCCGCACTGCTGGCCCTGAGCTGACGGGCTCCGCCGGTCGCCGCCGGCGCCCGACGAGTGGTGAGTAGTCGCGCTTATCTGCGCCGAGTGGTGACTGGATGTCGCCACTCGGCCGGATGGGAGCGGCTCAGGAGGCGGAAGCCGGCGGCGGAGGCGTTACTTGGGCTGCCTGTTCTAGGGCGGGGAGGGCGCGGCGGACGGCGTCCAGCTGCTCGGGGGCGAGGTCGGCGAGCACGCCTGCGGCGGCGCGGGCGCGGTCGGACCGCGCCTCGAGCAGCAGCTCGGCGCCCGCCTCGGTCCCGGAGACGAAGAGCGAGCGGCGGTCCTCGGGGTCGGGCGTGCGCTCGACGAGGCCGCGCGCCTCCAGCTCGGCGACGACCCGCGTGATCGTGGGGGCCGCCGCGACCTCGATCGCGGCGAGCTCGCTCGGCCTCAGCGGTCCGCGCCGGACGATGGTCGACAGGGCGGACAGCTGACCGTGACTCAGCCCGCCCGTGGAGGAGCGGATGCGGCGGTTCAGCCGCCCGACGGCCAGGGCCAGACGGCCGGCGACATCGTCGTCCTGACCGGCCGTCGGCCGCTCGTCAGCTTCATGCGCGGTGGGCACCGACTTCCTCGCCTTCCTCGGTGACCGCCGGCTCGGGTGCGACGGTCTCCCCATGAACATACTTCGCTCCGCCGAGGAAGGAGGCGACGGCGCCGATGACGCTCATCACGGCTGCGGCGATGAAGACGACCACCAGCCCGTCGTGGAAGGGGTTCGAGATGAGCTGCGGGAAGAACTCCTTGCCCGTCAGGGTGGCCCCGTCGACGTGCGGCGAGGACAGGATCCCGGTCGGCCCGAGGAGGCTCTGGATGGGGTTGTAGCCGAGGAACGCCGCGAACAGCGACCCGACGGGCGGGGTGCTGCCCACCTGTGCGGCCACGTTCGCCGGGACGCCGTGCGAGGTCAGCCCGTTGGTGAGCGCGGAGGGCAGCGCCACGGACAGCCCCGCGATCATCAGCGAGAAGAAGATGCCGATCGACAGCGAGCTTCCGGCGTTGAGCGCGACCCCGGCCATCCCGGAGGCGGCCCCGCGTTCGTTCGCCGGGACGCTGTTCATGATCGCCGTGCGGTTGGGCGAGGAGAACAGTCCCGACCCGATGCCGTTGAGGCCGGTCAGCAGCGCGAACTGCCAGTACTCGAAGTTCACCGGGATGAGCAACAGTCCCACGAAGGTGGCCGCCACCAGGAGCAGGCCGACGGTCGCGAACGCCCGCGAGCCGAACCGGTCGGACAGCGCACCCGAGATCGGCCCGGCGACGAGGAAGCCGATCGTGATCGGGAGCATGTAGATGCCGGCCCAGAGCGGCGTCGACTCGTAGCTGTAGCCATGCAGCGGCAGCCAGATGCCCTGCAGCCAGATGATGAGCATGAACTGCAGGCCGCCCCGGCCGATCGCCGCGAGGAAGCCGGCGAAGATCCCGGAAGAGAAGGCCCGGATGCGGAACAACCGCATGTCGAACATGGGCGAGCGCACCTTCAGCTCGACGAACACGAAGGCGACGAGCAGCAGGATACCGCCGACGATCGCACCGAGCACCCACGGGTTGCCCCAGCCCTGGGTGGAGTCGCCGTAGGGCTGGATGCCGTAGGTGATGCCGGTCAGGAGCGCGATCAGGCCGATGCCGAACGTGGCGTTGCCGAGCCAGTCGATGCGGCCGGGGTTCTTCTGGCCGACTTCGTGCAGCGACTTGATCGACCAGATGGTGCCGATCACGCCGAACGGGACGGACACGAAGAACACCGCGCGCCAGTCCACCTCGGCGAGCACCCCACCGAGGATGAGGCCGATGAAGCTGCCCGCGATCGCGGCGACCTGGTTGAGACCGAGCGCGAACCCGCGCTTGTTCGCCGGGAACGCGTCGGTGAGGATCGCGGTCGAGTTGGCGAACAGCATCGCCCCGCCGACGCCCTGCACGAACCGCCAGACGATCAGCCACATCGCTCCGGGACCGCCGCTGAACGGGTCGAGGCACAGCGCGATGGCGGCCAGCGTGAAGATGACGAACCCGAGGTTGTAGATGCGGACTCGTCCGAACTGGTCGCCCATGCGCCCGAACATGACGACGAGGACGGCGGTGACGAGCATGTAGCCCATCAGCATCCACAGCAGGTAGGACACGTTGCCCGGCTCGAGCGGGTTGAGCTTGACCCCGGTGAAGATGGCGGGCAGCGAGATGATGACGATCGACGAGTTGATCGTCGCCATGAGCATGCCGAGGGTGGTGTTGGAGAGCGCCACCCAGCGGTAGTGCGGGTGGTCCTTGGTGAAGATGCCGGTGCGGGCCAAACGGGGTTCCTTGTCAGAGTGCGCGGGTGCGTGTCGGGGATCAGTTGTTTATATGCGTCAACTATATAACCCGGCGCACCCGCGCGGTCCCGTCAGGGCAGATCCGCGACGAACGCCGCGATGGCGGCGGCGAGGGCCTCCGGCGCCTCCAACGGGATCAGATGACCGGTCCCGGGAAGGACGACGAAGTCGGCAGCAGCGAGATACGGCATTAGGTTTCGCTCGAGGACGGCCGCCGGCTCGACCCGGTCACGCTCCCCCGCGACGACGAGCGAAGGCACGTCGATCATGCGGGTGCGGTCGGAGACATCCTCGGCGATGCCGCGCAAGGGCCACTCGGTGCGGGCATCGTCGGCGCTCGCGCGCGAGTCCTCCAGGACCTGGGCCGCCAGCCTCTCGGAGAGAGGGGTGGAGGTCAGCACGTGGTCGCGCGCCCCGGCCGCGGACTCCTCGGTGTCGTAGGCGTGCGAGAGCTGCTCCTGGTACTCCGGAGTGATCTCGGCTGCGGGGACGGCCGGCCCGGATCCGACGAGCACGATCCCGCGAAGCCCCGCCGGCCTGGTCGCGGCGATCAGTTGCGCGACCTTCCCGCCCATCGAGTGCCCGACGAGCACGTAGTCGTCGATGCCGGCCTCGTCGATGATGGCGAGGGTGTCCTCGGCGAGCTGCTCCAGGCCGAAGGGCCCGGGCAGGCCGCGCGAGCGGCCCCACCCGCGGAAGTCGATGCTGACGGCCTCATGCAGGGGAAGCAGGCCGAGGACGACATCCCAGGTGCGTGCGGAGCCGCCCCAATAGTGGAGAAAGACCAGGGCCGGTCCGGCCCCAGCCCGATGGTTGTAGCTGGGCAGAGCGCTCTGCGTGGTCGACATCCGATTCTCCTTCGTGTTTTCGCTTGTCTCTGTCCTCCATTCAAGGTCGAGGGCCGCCGCAGGTCATCGCCAGGATCGGTCGATGGATGGTCAAAAATGGACACATGCCCGAGATCGCGCAGATGACCTACCAGCCCCCGGGCCGCCGTCAGTCGTCGGTCGAGACCATGACCTTCGAGAGACTCCGCGCGGTGAACGCCGGCGGCACACAGCGAGCCGATTTCCACGTCGTCGCACTCGTCGACTCCGGGCGGGGGACACTCACCGTGGACTTCCAGCGCCATCGTCTCGAAGCCGGGCACGCGGCCTGGATCGCGCCCGGCTCGGTGCACCGCTGGGACGACGTGTCGGAGCTCACCGGGCACCTCGTCGTCTTCGTCCCGACAGCCCCGGTCACACCCGGGACGCGCGAGCTCGTCGCGTCGCCCGACGTCCGGCCGACGTGGAGCCTGCCGGAGGAGGACCGCCCCTACATCGACGCGGCCTGCCGGCACCTCGTGCTGGAGACCGTCGACGGTGCCACCGGTGGTTCGCCGGAGATCCCCGCAATCCTGCTCTCCGCGCTCATCGCCCGGCTGCGGCCACCTCACGGCGACGCGGAGCTCCTGGACCCGCTGTTCGCGCTCTTCCGGTCCCGAGTCGAAGCCCACTTCCGGGAACGACACGACGCGGCCTTCTATGCGAACGACCTCGGCTACTCGCCGCGCACGCTGGCGCGTGCCGTCCGGCGCGCCACCGGCCGCTCCGCCAAGGCCTACATCGTGGACAGGCTGGTGCTGGAGGCGAAGCGCCTGCTCGTCCACGACCGGTCGACCGCCGCAGGCTGTGCGGCGGTGTTGGGGTTCCTCGACGCGTCGAGCTTCTCGGTCTTCTTCCGGAACGCGACGGGACTGCGACCCGGCGCCTGGCGGGACGAGTACGACCGTTCCGGCGAATCCCGCTGAGCGACCGCCGTCGGCGAGAGCGGGCGCACCTTCGAGAACCCGCAGAAGCGGTTCACCCGCCGGACGCCCGGTGTTCATCGGGATGTGGTCGACCGCTCCGAGGCTGCCTCTGAACATCCCCGTCGGTCGCTCCCAGGAGGCTCCCATGCGCTCGCGCACCCGCACACTCAGCCTGATCGGCGCCGTCGCCGTGGTGGCGACCGTCCTCGGCGCCGGGGCGGCGATCGCCGCTCCCGCCATCGGCAACGGCTGGCCCTACGCCGCGACCGCGAAAGGCGACGACGCCAAGACCTTCACGCTCGCCGCGGTCGGCGACATCGCCTGCGAGCCGGACGACGCCGACAACGCGGCCAACCCGTCCGCCCTCAAGTGCGGCAGCCCCAGCCTCGGCGGGTACGACGCCGAGTTCGCCACGGCAAAGCAGACGACCGCGATGAAGCCGGATGCTGTGGCGCTCCTCGGCGACGAGCAGTACCAGGTCGGCAAGCTCAGCGACTTCGAGCAGTCGTTCGAGCAGGCCTGGGGCGGACTGAAGTTCCTGGAGCGACCGGCCCCCGGCAACCACGAGTACTACCCGTACACGAAGAAGGGCGACAACGAGGCAGGCCAGAACGGCAGCGGCTACTTCGCCTACTTCAACGGCCACGACAAGAGCGGGACCCCGAACGCCGCCGGCCAGGCGGGCGACGACACCGAGGCGAACCAGGGCTGGTACTCCTACGACCTCGGCCGCTGGCACATCGTCTCGCTGAACGTCGAGTGCAACTCGCCGGCGTTCCAGAACGACTGCTCCACCACCGGCAACGGCCTGCTCGCGCAGGAGACCCGCTGGCTCGCGAAGGACCTGCAGCAGAACCAGCAGCAGTGCACCATCGCCTACTGGCACCAGCCCACCTTCAGCGCGACCACTGCATCCACCGCCACCGTCCCCGCCTCCGCGGCCGGCGCCGGCGGCCAGGAGGGCCAGGTCGCCGACGCCTGGTGGAAGCTGCTCTACGCGAACCACGCCACCCTCGTCCTCAACGGGCACGAGCACGCCTACGCCCGGATGAAGCCGATGGACCCGACAGGCGCCTCCGACCCGAAGCACGGCATCCCGGAGTTCATCGTCGGCACCGGCGGCGAGGCCCTCGACTCGCTCGCGAAGAACAGCGACGGCAGCTTCGCCAACCCGAACGTCGTGACGGGATACGACCAGGGCTTCGGAACGCTGAAGCTGACCCTCGGGCAGCACGGCTACACGTACTCGTACACGCCGGCCCTGCAGGGTCCGGGACTCGGCGTGTCGGCGCTGAACTACGCCGACTCTGGCTCCGGGGAGTGCAAGCGCTGAGTCGCAGCCGGCGCGGGAGTGTGTCAGAAGTCACAGAGAATACCTCTTGGTCTTCTTCCGTCCGTGACCGCATGATTGACCCGTGTCAACGAAAGTGAGCCCGTGAGGGTCGGGGGGCGTTTGACGGCGGCCGCAGCCGCGGCGGCGGTCGTCTGCGCCCTCGCCGGGTGCGCGCCGACGGCGGCGAAGGCGCTGGGCCACTCGCACACGCCCGCCACACCGACCGCCCGGGCGACACCGACCGCGCCCGCCTCCTCTCCCCCGGCCAGCCCGGCGCCGCTCCTTCCGTCGTCCGGGTCGCCCGCGCCGGCCGCGCCGGCCGCACCGCAGGCCCCCGCGCCGTTCATCACCCCCGTGCCCGCCGGCACCGTCGTCGCTCAGGGCGACGTCGCGTCCCCAAAGGGCAGCATCCACTTCCACTACCGGATGGTGTCCAACGGCGACGACACGTACTCCGCCCAGTACTCGAACTTCACCGACACCGCGCCCATCCCGATCTCGGTGACCCTGCTGGACACCCCGCCGCGGGTCGGCGACGGAGTGACCTACCACGGCGTGGGCGACCACGTGCTCGGCGGCCCCACCTCCACTGCTGCGGTGCCGTCGTCGACGAACATCGGGACGGCGCCCTCCTACCTGGTGGCCCTCGTCACGTACTCGTCCGTCGCCAGCGCCGACGGCGTCCCGGTCGAGCTCGGGCCGGGCAAGGTGCTCGCCGTCACCAGCGTCCACTGGTCCGTGCCCGCCCGGCAGACGAACGTGCACCCCGTCGACGGCGGAGCCCGGCCCCTGGCGGGCGGGGACGTCACCGCGACCACGGCCTCCGGAGCCCCGAAGAGCTACCGGGTCGGCCACGGCGACCTCCCGGCGGACGTCGCGGACCGGTTCGGCATCACGCTGCAGGACCTGAAGTGGCTGAACCCGGGCAGCGGAGCGTTCGACCCGGAGGGCAACCTGTACGAGGACGCCGTGCTCAACCTCGACCCCGAGGTCCTCTGAGCCGGGCCGGCCTCCACGACGACCGCCCGGGAGTGGTTGGATGGAGCACGTGCTCCGCACCATGTTCTCCGCGAAGATCCACCGCGCCACCGTCACCCACGCCGACCTGCACTACGTCGGCTCCCTCACCGTCGACGAGGAGCTGATGGAGGCCGCCGACCTGCTCCCCGGCGAGCAGGTGTCCGTCGTGGACGTCACCAACGGCGCACGCCTGGAAACGTACCTGATCCCCGGCGAGCACGGCAGCGGCGTCATCGGCGTCAACGGCGCGGCGGCGCACCTGGTGGAGGTCGGCGACACCGTCATCGTGATCGCCTACGCCCAGCTGGAGGACGCCGAGGCACGCAGCTTCGTCCCGCGGGTCGTCCACGTGGATGCGGCGAACCGCATCGTCGCGGTCGGCGCCGACCCGGCCGAGGCCGTCGCGCCGGGCGTGCAGCGGCCGCCGCTCGCGCGCTGACCGGTGGTCACGCCGTGAGCACGGGCCCGATCTCGTCGAGCACCAGCGACGGCGCGAACGCCGGGTCCTCGTACAGTCGCTGAAGCGCCGCCGGGTCGACCGCCGAGAGCTCGTCCGCGGCAAAGGCCGTCTCGCCGCCGCCGAGTTCCCAGGCGCTCTCCCAGAGCGCGGCCAGCGTCACCGCGCCGTCGGCGAACAGGCCGATGGTGGCCGCGCCGAACCGCTCCCACAGCGCGTCGGTGACGGCCACGGTCGCGTCGCCGGGCTTCGCCGCGACCGCGGCGTACGCCTGCACCAGGGCGAGCGGGTCGACCGAGCGCGCCGAGCGGTCCATCAGCTGGACGACGGCGACCCCGGCTCCGTGCGCCGAGGTCATAGGCGAGGGAGTGGGAGTGGCCTTGACCGCCTGCTCCGCCCCGGCGGCGAGCTGCGTCACGTGCCGGTCCACCATGGTCGTCTCGTAGGCGGAGTGGACGCCCGCGCCCGTCCCATCCGGCATCCCGTTGGAGAGGTATGAGCCGTGGAGGGGCTGGCAGGCGTCCCCGACGTAGTGCGCCACGAGCCCGGCGGCAGCGACGAACCGGGCGATGTCGCGTGCGCGGACCGCATCCACGAGCTCGGAGAAGAACTGCTGGACGCGGAACGGCAGCAGCCCGCGCTCGTCCGGCTGGGTGTGCCCGAGCCGGGTGTAGTAGTCCTGCCACACCGGCACCGCGACGTTCGACGCATCCTGCCGGCAGCGCTCGCGCAGGGTGACGCCGTCGAGCGGCTCGTCGATGTCGGCGTAGTGGTTGGGATGCTCCGGACCGCTCCGGAACGCGGTGTCCCGGCCCCCCGTCACGGCGCTCGGCAGGTTCTTCCAGACCAGGTCGGGCACGTCGGCGAGCGGGACGAAACCCAGGTCGCGGTTGGCCTCCACCACGTTCGGGGTGGCGGTCGCCTGGGCACCGTGCATCCGCAAGCTGATCCGGTCGGAATTGGCGGCCAGCAGCCGTGCCAGTCCGGGCGGCGCGACGTGGGCGCAGGCGAGGGAGGCGATCGTGTAGTGCCCGGCCTTCCCCCACAGCGGCTGGACCCCGGCTGAGGCCTGGACGACGAGCGGCGTTCGCACCATGGCGGCATGCTAGCGGGCCGGTATGACACGCAGGAGCAGCGCTCGCCCCTACTGCGTCGCCCCCAGCAGGGTCGTGAAATGGTGCGGGACGCCGCTCCACACGGTCGTGACCTCCACCGGACGGCCGACCTCGGGCGCCTGGACGATCATCCCGCCGCCCAGATACAGGGCGATGTGCTCCTCGTCGTCGAACACCACGAGGTCGCCCGGGCGGGCGTCGGCCTCGTCAATCCGGGTGCCCGCGTCGTCCTGAAGGTGGACGAGGTGGCCGAGCCGGACGCCGACCGCCGCGTAGGCCTGCATCACCAGTCCTGAGCAGTCGATGCCGGAGTGGTCGGCGCCGTCGAGCACGTAGGGGTCGCCGAGATAGGTCAGTGCGGTCGCGACGACCTTCTCGCGGGTGCCGCCCGCGGCGAGCGCGTTCACGATCGAGTCGGCGGCACGTTCGCCCGCGGCGCCGCCGTGGCCCGCGATGATGCCGGCGACGGCGGAGGCGACGGGGTCGTCGCGGTCGAGGCGTGCCGAGGCGACGACCGCCGAGACGGTCAGGTGCTGGGCGGTGGCGCGGCCGGAGGCGGCCTCGTCGATCGTCTCGATCGGGTCCGCGGTGGCCGGGGGCGCCATCGCGAGACAGGCGACCAGGGCGACGGCGGAGCCGGAGGCGGCCAGGGCGGCGGTCCGGCGGCGGGAGTGCTTCGCCGGTCGGGCGGGCTGCGGAGCGGCCGTTGCGCGCCGACGTCCTCTCCCCGCGGCGGGCCCCGTCGCAGCGGCGCGTTCGCGCGCGAGCGCCTGCCGTCGTTCTCCGTCCGACATCGTGTCCTCGTGGTTCGAGAGCGGCACCCCCACCGCGCGTGGTCCGCACGGCCGTCGTCGAGCCTACGGAGCCGGCCGTCGTAAAACCGGCGAGTCCGCTGGATCCGCCTGATGGTGCTCTCAGCGTCGCCGGATCCGGGCGCGGGCCCGGCACGATCCGGACGAGAATGGCGGCGACCCCCTCGACCCAGGAGCCGACCACGCCGCCCCTCTCAGTCCTCCTCGCCACCTGGTCCTTCGACCCGGCCGCCGCCGCCCTGCTGGTGGTGGCCGGGCTGCTCTACCTCGGCGGCGTCCTCCGGCTGCGCCGCCGAGGTCATCGCTGGCCGCGACGGTTCACGGCCGCGTTCGTCCTCCTCGGGCTCGGCTCGTACGCCGTCGTCTCGTTCGGCTTCCTCGGGGCGGAGAGCACCGACCTGCGCTGGGCGTTCACCACGCGCATCGCACTGCTGCTCTTCGTCGTCCCGGCGCTGCTGGCTCTCGGCCGTCCGGTCGCGCTCGCGCGGGTGGCGCTCGGCCCGCGCGGGCGGAGCAGGACGGACCGCGCCATGCGCTCCTGGCCGGCACGGGCGCTCGGCAACGCTATGGCGGCGCCGCTCATCGCCTGCGCCGTCTTCCTCGTGTTCTTGACGCCGGTCGCCGCCGTGCTCCGCGACTCACCGTGGTCGGAGTGGACGATCTCGGTCCTGACGCCGCTCGCGGGTCTGGTGCTCGTGCTGCCGATCGCCGCGCACTCGGTGATCCGCACGGGGTTCTTCGTGACGGTCGAGTTCCTGCTGGCGTTCGTCGAACTGGTGCTCGACGCGATCCCCGGTCTCCTGCTCCGCCTCAACGACGGCATCCTCGACCACGCGCCCGCGATCGCCGGCCGCCTGCCGCTGTGGTTCCCGACGCCGCTGCACGACCAGCACCTCTCCGGCGACCTGCTGTGGTTCATCGCCGAGGTGGGCGACGTCCCGGTGCTGGTCCTGCTCTTCGTCCGGTGGATGCGGCTGGACCGCCGCGAGGGCAGGCGCCTCGACGAGCTCAGCGACGAGGAGATGGAGGAGCTCACCCGCGACCACCTCAGCCGCCGCGGCTGAGGGGTCGGTTCGCCCCTGCCTCCGCATGTCGGACCGTCCCGATATGTTTTGTGTGAAACACGAGGGAGGCCGGGCTCATGGGCAGAATGCGAGACAGCGACTCACGATGCACGAAACCGCGCGAGCTACCTCTCGACTGGCGATTCGCGCGGATACCGGGCGAGAGCACGGCGAAGGAGGAGATTCACGACTGCCTGGCCGATCTGACCGAGACCGATCGTCAGCTGCATCTCGCCGCCGTCCGGGGAACCATGCGTGCTGCGGCCGCAGGAACGCTGTGGCCCCGAACGGGCGTCCGCTGCGTGTCTCACGAGCCGGTCTTCGAGTTGCGATGGAACGAGAACGGCCGATTGTGGCGGCTTTACGAGGGGGAGCCGCAAGCGGAGCCGAACCTCCTCGTGGCATTGCGGTTCCACGAGAAGCAGATAGACCACGACGCCAGGCTGACCAGGAGCCTCCAAGACGACGAGATCGGAGTTGCCGAGCGTCGGTACGCAGCCGGTATCGCGACCAGATGGGGCGAATCGATGGTCGGCCGTTAGCGGCAGCGTATAAACTGGAACTTATGGACGACCTGGAGGACCTGCTCGGCCTGGACGATTCCCCGAGCCAGCGGCGCGCGAACACCCTCGTAGAGAACGACATGTCGATGCTTCGCACACTTTACGATCTGCGCGTCGCCTTAGGCCTATCGCAGGAGGACGTCGCGAAGCGTCTCGGCGTGACCCAGCCGGCGATCGCGTCCTTCGAGCGATATGACAACGACCCCAAGCTGTCCACAATCCGTCGATACGCGCACGCGATCGGCGCGCTGATCGAGCACCATGTGACGCTTGACGGCCCCCGAGGAACGGGCAGCTCCAACGGTTCCCAGTACACCTTCACGGATGGTCACGACCTGCCTGTCTTGGTGGCCCGAGGCAGCAATCCTTCCGCCTCCTCTCTTCACCGTGTCGAGCCACGTGGCAACGCAGTCACGCTCAAGCCGAGTCGGAGCGCGGCCCGGTGAACATCAACGTGCTCGCCCTGGCAGACGCGGCCAACGTCAGAGACTCCTTGCTCAGCACCCTCAGCGCCGGAATCACTCACCTGCAGCCCACCGCATACCCCGTGCCTCTGGAAGCGCAACTGGCCGTGCAGGTCATCGGAGGCAGCGCGGAGACGGGTGCCCACCGATTCGAGGTCACCATTCGGAACGTCGCATCCGGAGCATCCCTCATGGAAGGTTCACTGACACTCCAGGTGGGCGACTCCCCGGACAACGGAAGCTCCTACCGATCGTTCCCGCTGGTGCTGGACCTGTCTCAAACGGTCTTGCCGGAACCCGGCGACTATGAGATTCAGGCAACGATCGACGGCGTCGACGCTCGAACCATTGGCTTCACCGCGGCAGCAGCAGCGTCGGCCGAATCCTGACGCGACCTGCCCGCGGGACGAGCCGACGACTACGACTCCCGGCCGACCGCGGGCTCGCCCACGAACTGGTGGGCCTCGCTCGCGAGCTCGGGCCAGTCCTCGGGGTCGCCGATCCGGACCCAGGCGCCCCGCGGCTCCGCGCGACCGGCGCGCACCGGCTCCGCGACCCCGCGGCCGACCAGGTCGTCCGCGCGCTGCGTCGGCAGGTCCACGACCAGGCCCTCGCTGTCGGGGTACGCGAACAGCCGGTCGTGCACGTGAAGGCCGGTGGTGGTCAGCGACACGTCGTCGTCCGGGTCGCGGAGCAGCTCCTCCGCGACGGACTCGAAGGTGGGGAGAGCGGGCGCGAAGTCGGACTCGTCGGTCATGGCATCCTCTCGGGACGGTCGTGGCGAAGGGCTCGCGTGCCCATGCTGGCCCGGATGGCCCACGAACGCCAGAGGCCACGGCGCGTCGTCGTTACGGAACGTGACGCTCGGGATGCGCGCGCGGCCGGGGTCGCCCATCCTGGAGCCATGACCCGGCAGATCCGCTTCAACGCGTTCGACATGAACTGCGTCGCCCACCAGTCCTCCGGCATGTGGCGTCACCCCGAGGACCAGGCGTGGCGCTACAAGGACCTCACCTACTGGACCGAGCTGGCCAAGCTACTGGAGCGCGGCACGTTCGACGGCATCTTCATCGCCGACGTGCTCGGCACCTACGACGTGTACGGCGGCAGCAACGAAGCCGCCATCCGCCACGGCGCACAGGTGCCCGTCAACGACCCCGTCCTCCTGGTCTCGGCGATGGCGCTGGTGACGGAGAACCTGGGCTTCGGCATCACCGCCGGCACCGCCTACGAGCACCCGTACCCGTTCGCGCGCCGCATGTCGACACTCGACCACCTGACGAACGGCCGCGTCGGCTGGAACGTCGTCACCGGCTACCTGCCCTCCGCGGCCCGGAACATGGGCCACGACGACCAGCTGCAGCACGACGACCGCTACGACCACGCCGACGAGTACCTGGAGGTGCTCTACAAGCTGTGGGAGGGCTCGTGGGAGGACGACGCCGTCGTCCGCGACCGTGAGTCCGGCGTGTTCACGGACCCGGCGAAGGTGCACGAGATCGGGCACAAAGGCAAGCACTTCACCGTGCCCGGCATCCACCTCTCCGAGCCGAGCCCGCAGCGCACCCCGGTGATCTACCAGGCGGGCGCGTCGAAGCGCGGCATCTCGTTCGCGGCCGAGAACGCGGAGGCGATATTCGTTGCGGCGTCGACGAAGGAGGGCCTCACGGCGACCGTCTCGAAGCTGCGGGACGCGCTCGAGGCGGCCGGCCGCGACCGCTACTCCGCCCGCATCTACACGCTGCTGACGATCATCACCGACGAGACCAGCGAGAAGGCGCAGGCGAAGTTCGACGACTTCCTGCAGTACGCGAGCGACGAGGGCGCCCTGGTGTTCATGTCGGGCTGGATGGGCGTCGACCTGTCCAAGTACGACCTGGACGAGCCGATCGGCAACGTCGACAGCAACGCCATCCAGTCGGCCGTCGCCAACTTCCAAAGGCCGAACGCCGAGGGCGGCGAGTGGACCGTGCGCGACATCGGCCGCAACGGTGCGATCGGCGGGCTCGGGCCCTACATCGTCGGCTCGCCGTCGGAGGTCGCGGACACCCTGCAGGAGTGGGTGGAGGACACGGACGTGGACGGCTTCAACCTCGCCTACGCCATCACCCCCGGCACGTTCGAGGACGTCGTGGAGTTCATCATCCCGGAGCTGCGCAAGCGCGGCGCCTACCCGGAGGAGTACGCGCCGGGAACGCTGCGCAACAAGCTGCACGGGGCGGGCGACCGGCTTCCGCAGACCCATCGCGGGGCGCGCTACAAGGTCTCGGCGACGCGCTGACCCCGGCACCCGTGCCGTCGCTCTTCTAGCCAGGCTAGAGATATGCTTCTCGCAGACGGAGGAGGCGCAATGGCGGATATGTCGGCGATCCAGGAGAAGCTGCGTGCCCTCCTCGACGAGGAGCGCGGTCTGCGCGAGCTGCTGGAGCGGGAGCCCGCCTGGTACTCCTTGCTGCTGCGTCAGCTGGAGCTCGCCGTCGGCGACCAGCCGATCATCTACCTGGGAGCGGCGGCCGCCTCCGCGCCGTCCAGCGTCACGCTCCGCATCGGCATCTTCACCGACCACACCGTCGTCGCCGCCGAGGTGGTGGACGACAACACCCCGGGCGCACAGGTGGTGACACGCGTGGAGAGCCGCTCCGGACTGCTCCGGTTCGAGCTGTCGGGCGGCACCGAGTCGGACAATGCAACGCCGTCGTCGTGGGCGGGAGGCTTCCGCATCCGCGCCTTCTACCAGTCGGGCCTGGTCGTCACGGTGCCCGCGAACATCGTGGACACCGAGGCCAAGCGCGTCTCGGTGCAGGCGGTGCTCGACGGCATCCGGGGCGACCTGGAGGCCGGGCGCGAGTACCGGGGACAGGCGGTCGAGGAACCATCGTGATCACCTCGGCGACCTACCTCAGCTATCGGGACGCGCCCGGCGCGATCGCGTGGCTGGAGGAGCTCGGCTTCGACGTGCTGCAGCGGCAGAACGGCCACGACGGGAGCGTGACCCACAGCGAGCTGCGGCTGGCCGACACGGTCGTGATGCTCGCGTCGGACGACGCCGCCTACGCCGCCCCGCCGCTGGTCGGCTCCTCGACCGGTGTGGGCGTCTACCTCGTGACACCGGATGTCGACGGGATGTTCGCACGGGCCGTCGGCGCCGGTGCGACGATCGTGTTCCCGCCCGAGGACACCGAGTGGGGCAGCCGTCGAGCCCGGGTGCTCGACCCCGGCGGCCGGGAGTGGACCTTCGGGTCGTACCGTCCCGGCGAGCGTTGGGTCCCTTCAGACTGACGCTCTGACGCCCGCTCGCCTCAGCTGTCGGAGACGGGGGTGACGACCGGCGACGCCTCGACCTCGGCGTGCTCCCGCTCCGGCCGCCCGCTGCCCAGCGACAGCGTGGCCAGGAGCCCGACCACGAGGAATCCGGCGGCGGAGAACGCCGCCCATCGCGTCCCGTCGGAGAACGCGACCTTCGCGTCCTCCGCGATCGGGGCGGTCCTGGGGTCCTTCTCCAGCCCGGCGATGGCGGCCCCTGAGCTGTCGACGACCGCCGACACGACCTGGTCGCGCTGCTGCTGCGGCATCCCGCGTCCCTCCAGCGAGGAGTCGAGCACGGCCGTCGCGGACGCGAAGAGGACGGTGCCGAGCACCGCGATGCCGAGTGCGGAGCCGATCTGGCGCGCCGTGCTCTGCGTGCCCGAGCCCTGGCCGCTCTGCTCGACCGGCACATCCTTCAGCACGACGCCGGTCAGCTGCGCGGTCGCGAGCCCCACGCCGAAGCCGTAGACGAAGAGGAACGGGATCAGCGCTCCCCACGGCGTGGACGGCGAGATCACGAAGCCGAGACCCGCGACGCCGACGATCTCGGCCGCGAGTCCCACGCGCACGATCGCGACGGGAGGCACGCGGTTGCCGAAGGCGCCGGCGAACCCGCTGGCGACGAACGACCCGATGGCGAGGGCGAGCAGGATGAGCCCGGTGTCGAGGGCGCTGTAGCCGAGCACGTTCTGCAGCCAGATCGGCAGGGCGAGCACGATGCCGAACTCGCCGAGGGACACGATCGTCGCTGCGATGTTGCCGTTGCGGAAGGAGGGGATGCGGAACAGGTCGAGCGCGAGCATCGTGCTCTTCCCTGAATGCATCCTGGCGCGGCCGCGAAGGACGAACAGCACGCCACAGGCGACAGCGACGGCGAAGGCGATCGGGACGGGCGAGAGCGCGAACGGCCAGGTCCAGTCCCCGATCGTCGGACGGGTGTCCACCAGCCACCAGCCGTAGGTGCGGCCTTCGATCAGCCCGAAGACGAGCGATGCGCTCGTGACGATCGAGAGGAGGGCGCCGACGCCGTCCACACCTCCCGCGTGGCGGGTGTCGCGGGACTCGGAGACGGTCGCCAGCACGCCGACGACGATGAGGATTCCGAGCGGGATGTTGATCCCGAACGCCCAGCGCCACGAGAACGCGGTGGTCAGCCAGCCGCCCAGCAGCGGCCCGAGCGCGGTCATCCCGCCGATCGTTGACCCCCAGACCGCGAAGGCGATCGCCCGCTCCTTGCCCCGGAAGCCCGCGTTGATCAGCGACAGGGTCGTCGGGAGGACCATCGCGCCGCCGACGCCCTGCACCAGCCGCGCCCCGATCAGGAAGGCGCCGGTCGGCGCGAGCGCGGCCGCGATCGAGGACAGCGTGAAGATCGCGACACCGATGAGGAGCATGCGCCGGCGCCCGATCCGGTCGGCGAGCGTCCCGAACACCAGGAGCAGGGAGGCGAACACGAGCGTGTACGACTCCTGCACCCACTGCACGCCGGTCGAGCCGATGTGCAGCTCGTCGACGATGGAGGGGATGGCGACGTTGACGATCGTCGAGTCGACGATGATCAGCGCCACGGCGATGCTGATGAAGACGAGACCGGCCCACCGGGTGCGTTGCGACGACATCCGAACTCCCTCGCTTGGTGATTAGTCAGCTGGCTTATGGTCAGGGTACGCTAGATGCGTGAACGGGTCCAGAAGAGCGCTGCGCCGAATCCGTGCGACGGCGTTCGCCGTGCTGGGGGTCCTCGCACTCGTGGTGATCGGCTTCCTCGCCTGGGCGTCGACGCCGATGATGGGCGAGCGCGGGCCCGCGCTCGAGGTCTGGCGCGACCCGGCCGTGAGCATCCACGACACCGGCGACGCCGTCGTCCTCGCACCGACGGGCCGGGCGTCCGGCACCGGGCTGGTGTTCGTGCCCGGAGCGCTCGTCGACCCGTACTCGTACCTCTACAAGCTCGCCCCGACCGTGAAGCAGACCGGCCTCACGGTCGTCGTCACGAAGCCGACGCTCAACCTCGCCTTCTTCGACCAGCGGCCGCTGAGCACCTTCACTGCGCATGCGCCCGCGGTCACCACCTGGTACGTCGGCGGCCACTCCCTCGGCGGGGTGCGCGCCTGCCAGCTCGCCGACGACCCGCAGGTCGCCGGGCTCGTGCTGTTCGGCTCGTACTGCGCGAACGACCTCAGCGGCAGCGGCCTGCGGGTGCTGTCCATCGGCGGGACCAGGGACGGACTCAGCACACCGGCGAAGATCGCCGGCGCGCGCCACCTGCTCCCCGCCGACGCCGCGCTGGTCGAGATCGACGGCATGGACCACGCGCAGTTCGGCGACTACGGCGCCCAGCCGGGCGATCTCCCGGCGACCATCGACGACCGGACGGCCCGCGCCCGGCTCACCGAGGCGCTCGTCGCGTTCCTCTGACCGCCGCGGCGTCGGACGGACGGATCAGGTGTACGCGATGTGCACCCGCCCGATCGTCCCGTCGAAGGCGAACGGCATCCGCGACGCGTACGCCCGCGACACCGCGCCGCCGTAGGCGCGGCCGATGTCGAGGCAGTCGTTCGCGGTGAACAGCAGCGGCGCGCTGAGCGGCACGTCGCCGGAGCCGACCACGGTGCCGTCGATGCGCAGCACGACGTGGAGCGGGCTGCCCGGGCGCGGCTCGGCCACCGTCGTCACCACCTCGATCGTCGAGGCGCCGGCCGGGAGGGGAGCTTCGGCACGCACGATCGTCCGCTGCACCAGGAACAGGTTGTACTCGTAGTGCAGCATCCCGTCGATGGCGTAGACGGTGAGCCCGCCGCCCGCGCCGCCCAGCTTGTAGAGCACGCCGTTCGCCCGCTCCCCCGCCTCGACCTCGAGCGTCACGGTGTTGGGCCGGTTGCCGAGGGCCGGCGCGCAGAACTCGGGCACCCGCACGGTGTCGCCGGTCATCTCCCACTCGGTGTACGGCGGCGCGAACCGGTCCTCGGGATGCAGCGCCGGCACCCAGAGCCCGCCGCCGATCGGCAGCGCATCGTTTTTCGCCGCCTCGATCGCCCACGTCTCCCTCAGCTCGGCGAGCTTCTCGGGATGCTCGGCGGCCAGGTCGTGCGCCTGACTCCAGTCGGAGTCGAGGTGGTACAGCTCCCAGCTGTCCTCGTCCGGCGTCCAGGTGCGGATGCCGGGAGGCGCTCCCGGCACCCACGGGAGGCGCGGGCCGAGGGCGGACGCCATCCACCCGTCCGCGTAGATCGCGCGGCTGCCCATGATCTCGAAGTACTGCACGCGGCGCCGCCCCTCGGCCGCCCTGTCGTCGATCGAGTAGGCGAGGCTGATGCCGTCCATCGGGTCCTGCGGGATGCCGTTCACCGTGTCCGGCGGCGTGATCCCGATGATCTCGTACAAGGTCGGGGCGATGTCGTTGACGTGGTGGAACTGCGTGCGCGGCACCGGGTCCGGCTCGATACGGCCCGCCCACTGGATGAACATCGGGTTGCGGGTGCCGCCGAGGTGGGAGGCGAGCAGCTTCATCCCCTGGTAGGGCGCGGACCCCGCCCAGGCCCAGGCGGCGTGGTACTGGTTGTCCGTCGCCGGAGTGCCGAGCGCGTCCAGGCCGCCGAGCTCCTCCAGCGCCGCGAGGTGCTGATCGACCGTCGTCGGGATGAGGTTCTGCGCGAGGAACTCGCTGATCGTGCCGTTCTGGCCCTCGCCGGAGGAGCCGTTGTCGCCCCAGATGTAGACGACGATCGTGTTCTCCAGGTAGCCGAGCGCGTCGAGCTCGTCGACCAGCCGTCCTGCCTGCACGTCGGCATGCTCTCCGAAGCCTGCCGCGATCTCCATCAGCCGCCGCTGGAAGGGCTTCTGGTGCTCCGGGATGTCGTCCCAGCCGTCCAGCCCCTCCGGTCGCGGGGTGAGCTCGGCGTCCTCGGGGATCCACCCCGCCGCCTTCGCGCCCTCGTGCGCGCGCTCGCGGTAGGCGTCCCAGCCGTCGTCGAACGCCCCGCTGTACGTGTCCGCCCACTCCTTCATGATGTGCTGCGGGCCGTGGATGGCGCCGGTCGCCCAGTACAGGAAGAACGGCTTCTCGGGTGCGAGGGTCTTGTGGTTCCGCAGCCAGCCGATCGCGTCGTCGGCGATGTCCTCCGTGAGGTGGTAGCCCTCCTCCGGCGTCTTCGGTGGCCGCACGATCGTGGTGTTCCGCACCAGGTTCGGCTCGTACTGCGACGCCTCGCCGGCGAGGAAGCCGTAGAAGTAGTCGAACCCGTACCCGGTCGGCCAGCGGTCGAACGGGCCGGCCGACGTCGTCTCCTCGGCCGGGGTGTTGTGCCATTTTCCCCACGCAGCGGTGGAGTAGCCGTAGTTCCGCAGCACCTCCGCGATCGTCGCGCTGCTCTTCGGGATGCGGCCGGAGTAGCCGTCCCAGTCGTTGGCGAGCTCGGCGACCTGGCCGTTGCCGACGCGGTGATGGTTGCGGCCGGTGAGCAGCGACGCGCGCGTCGGCGAGCACATGGCCGTGGTGTGGAACCGGTTGTAGCCGATGCCGTTGCTCCGGATGCGGTCGAGCGTCGGGGTGCGCACGGCGCCGCCGAGCGTGGTCGGGAGGGCGGGTCCTGCGTCGTCGATCAGGATGATGAGGACGTTGGGGGCGTCCCCCGGAAGATGCGGCTGCGGCGGCTGCGGCGAGTACGTGGACTCCTGCATGGTGCGGCCGGCGAAGCTGCCGGACGCGGGCGGGGGGAAGGGCAGCGTCCGCGCGGGCGGAAGGGGCTCGCCGATCACCGATTCCGGATTCGGGTTCATCCAGGGCTCCTGTTCGTGGGCTCGACGAGCGCACGCTAACCCGCACACACTCGGGCTGGCTAGACGGCAATCTCGTGCGCGCACAACGACGGCGGCCGTCCGGAACGAGTGCGTACGGCCTGGCCGCAGCAGACGTTCCGGACGACCGCCGTCGTCGGAGCGAGACCCTTACTTCGCCGGGGGCATCAGCACCGAGTCGATGAGGTAGACCGTGGCGTTCGCGGTCTTCACGCCGCCGCAGATCACGTTGGCGTCGTTCACCTTGAGCGAGTCACCGGAACCCGAGACGGTCACCTCGCCGCCTTCGACGGTCTTGTGCGTGCCCACGATCTTGTCGGGCGAGAGCTGGCCGGGCACCACGTGGTAGGTGAGGATGGAGGTCAGCGTCGCGGCGCCGGCGTCCGTCTTCAGCGTGTCGATGGTGGCCGGGTCGATCTTCTTGAACGCGTCGTCCACCGGGGCAAACACGGTGAAGTCGCCGCCGTTGAGCGTGTCGACGAGGTTGACCTTCGGGTTCAGCTTGCCGGAGACGGCGGCGACCAGGGTGGTCAGCAGCGGGTTGTTGCTCGCGGCGGTCGCCACCGGGTCCTGGGCCATGCCCTCGACGGAGCCGGCGCCGGACGGCACCTGCTTGGCGTAGGCGGCGCAGCCGGGACCGACCAGGTCGGCGGCCGGGTCCATCGACGAGGACGCGGACGGCGTCGACGACGACATCGACGAGCTGGTGTCGCTCGACGAGGAGCCGGCTCCGGACGAGCAGGCGGTGAGGGCGAGGGCGGCCGCGGCGAGGATGCCGGCGGCGGCGAGGCGAGCAGTGGATCGCATGGTACTTCTCCTTCGAGGGATGTGATGCCGATCAGGAGACCGCCGCTCCCGGCGGTCATCAGGGGTTCGGGACGGTCGCGGGATCGGATTGGAACCAATCCGCAGGCTGTCTCCGCGCCGAACTCCCGGCGTGACCCCGAAGACGAAGAACACCGCGCAGAAGCACGCAGCGAAGAAGAAGACCGCAGCGACGATCGCCCTCGCCGCTCTGGCCGGTGCCGTGGCCGGCATCGTGTTCCTCGGTGCCGCGGAACTCGCCGCACTGCTCGTCGCCCGGGATGCGAGCCCGGTCGTCGCCGTCGGGTCGTTCGTCGTGGACGTGGTGCCGCGCTGGGCCAAGGAGCTCGCCATCCAGCTCTTCGGGTCGAACGACAAGCTGTTCCTCATCGCGACGGTGGGGGTGGCGGCACTCGTCGCGGCCGCCGTCGCCGGGATGCTCGAACTGCGCTGGCGGAGGGTCGGCGTCGCACTCTTCGGCGTGGCAGGGGTCGCCGCGGTCGCGGCCGCGGTGACGCGCGCCGGCGCCAGCCCCCTGGCGTTCGCGCCTCCCGCCGTGGGAGCCGTGGCCGGCGCGGTCGTGCTGACCCTCGCCGTCTCGTGGCTCCGTGGCTGGCGCGTCTCGGCCGGCGAGGAGACGCGCGGTGTCGACCGCCGCCGCTTCCTGGTGCTGACCGCCGCGGCCGCGGTCGGCGGCGTGGTCGCCGGTGTCGGGGCGCGCCTGGGGTCGGCGGCGACGTCGTCCATCGCCGCCGTCCGCTCGGCGCTCCGGCTGCCCGCTCCCGCGTCCCGCGTGACCGTGCCCGCCGGAGCCGAGCTGGACGTCGAAGGAATCTCCCCGCTGTTCACCCCGAACCGCGACTTCTACCGGGTGGACACCGCCCTCACCGTCCCGTCGGTCGACCCGGCGAACTGGCGGCTGACGATCGACGGGATGGTCGAGAAGCGCGTCGGTCTCGGCTTCCAGGACCTGCTGCGGATGGGGCTCGACGAGTACTCCGTGACCCTCACCTGCGTCTCGAACGAGGTCGGCGGCAACCTCGTCGGCACCGCACGCTGGCTGGGCGTGCCGGTGCGCGATGTGCTCGCGCTGGCGCGTCCGCGCTCGGGCGCCGACATGGTGCTCTCACGCAGCGTCGACGGGTTCACCGCGAGCACGCCGCTGGAGGCGCTCACGGCCGCCGACCGAGACGCCATCCTCGCGGTCGGCATGAACGGCGAGCCGCTCCCCCTCGAGCACGGCTTCCCGGTGCGGATGGTCGTGCCCGGGCTGTACGGCTACGTGTCCGCCACCAAGTGGCTCACGTCGCTCAAGGTGACGACCTTCTCGGCGGACCAGGCGTACTGGACCCCGCGCGGGTACAGCGCGAAGGCGCCGATCAAGCTGTCCAGCCGCATCGACACCCCGCGCGTCGACCGGGGGCTCAGCGCCGGCCGGACCAAGATCGCGGGCGTCGCCTGGGCGCAGACGGTCGGCATCCGCCGGGTCGAGGTCCAGGTGGACGGCGGCGACTGGCAGGAGGCGACGCTGTCGGCCCCGGTGAACCGCGACACCTGGGTGCAGTGGTCGCTGGACTGGGACGCGACGCCGGGGACCCACACCCTCGCCGTGCGGGCGACCGACCTCGCGGGCCGGTTGCAGGAGCAGAAGCGCACGCCGATCGCGCCGAACGGGTCGACGGGGTGGCAGCAGACCCTCGTTCGCGTGAGCTGAGCCTCACCCACGACCCTCCCATCCGCGCCGGGTAGCGTCGCGGGCATGACAGGACAGACGCTCGCCCTGCCCCACCCCCTCTCCGCCCTCCCCGCAGCGGCCCCGGAGGATCTCGGCGGCGTGGCCGGCCTCGCGTCCCGCGTGATGGTGGCGCTCGGCGAGATCGGCGTCGGGGTGTGCGCGCTCGCGGAGGTGGTGTTCCCGCCGATCCCGAGCGAGGTGATCCTGCCCTTCGCCGGGTTCCTGGCGTACCAGGGCTCGCTGCACCTCGTGCTTGTGCTGGTGACCGCGACCCTCGGCAGCTTCGCCGGAGCGGTCCTGCTCTACCTGCTGGGCCGCCGCCTGGGCGAGGAGCGGGCGGTGCGGCTGCTCGCCCGGCTTCCGCTCGTCGACGAGGCCGATTTCCGCCGCTCCGCCGACTGGCTGAGACGGCACGGCCGCGGCGCGGTCTTCTTCGGGAGGCTCGTGCCCCTGGTCCGCAGCCTCGTCTCGCTGCCCGCGGGGGCGACGCGGATGCCGTTCTGGCGCTTCGCGGTCTTCACGCTCGCAGGGACGCTGCTCTGGAACACCGTGCTGGTCGGCGCGGGGTTCGCGCTCGGCACGCAGTACCACCTGGTGGAGCGCTACAGCGAGTACATCGACGTCGTGGTCTACGCGGCGGTCGGTCTGACGCTCGGCTGGCTGATCGTCCGTCGCGTGCTGCGCCATCGGCGCGACGCCGCGAGCGAATGAGGGGCGCCGGGGACGTCCCGACTCGGACGAGACGGGACGAACTCCCCCCGGATGCGGCGCAGGCGCCACGGTTTCCCCGGCTTAAAACATACGGACTCGCCGGTTTATTCGCAAATGCAGGCATTCACCCGAGCTGCAGGGCCGGCCGGAGCGCCTGCCAGACGCGCGCGATGTCCGCGCGGAGGCCCTCCAGTCTCCCGAGCTCGTCGGCGATCATGTAGGCGCCGAACACCCCGTGCACCGCGACCGTGGCGAGCGCGACGGGGTCGACGCCGGTCAACCGCCGGTCCTCGACCTCCTGCGCCAGCAGGCCGCCGATCACCTGCACCCACCGGTCGTAGGGGTTGTCCGTCGGCGAGGGCGGGAAGGCCGTCTGGGTGAGCTTCATGGCGGCCCGGACGCGCACGTCCTGGGCGAGGATCACGCCGACGCGCTGGGTCAGCTCCTCCGCGGCGGCCGCGCCGCGCAGCCCCGAGTCTGTCACCTCCTGGATGACGACGGGCCAGTTCGCGTACTTCTCGGCCACCAGCGCCCGCGCGATGTCGAGCTTCGAGCGGAAGTGGAAGTACACCGCGCCCTTCGTCGCGCCGGTGCGCTCGACGATCCGCTCCAGCCGCGCGCCCTCGTACCCGTGCTCGTCGAACTCGGCCGCGGCGGCGTCCAGGATGGCGGCACGCGTTCGCTCGGCCCGTTCCTGTCTCACCATGCCTGGTGCCGCCCGTCTGAAGAAGTGGACCCCCACACGACGATAGCGCGAGCGACCCGTGGCCTGATGACGACCGTTGGAAGTCGTGCCTGACCCAGCGCATGTCGCCTGCCGAAAGGGTCCTCGGGAACAGCGCTCGGGGGGCGACCAGCTCTCGGCAGCCCGAGTCGCCATACTCGATCTGTGCATCTGTGTTATGTCGACGACTCGGGCGATTCGAGATACGGCGTGACGCTCACCGGGCTTCTCGTGGAGGATGCACGATGGGCTGAGGTGCTGAACGCATGGCTCGAGGGGCGCCGCCGGATCCACCGTGAGTTCGGTGTTCCGAAGACCGCAGAGCTGCACGCTGCGACGCTCTACAAGGGCAGAGGGCAGTATTGCGAGACATCTGCGCAGAATGCCAGGTTCGGGACGGCCAAGCGGGCGGCCACGGGTCGCATCATGCTTTCCACGCTCTCGAAGAATGCGACGTTCGACGTGTTCAGGGTCGGCGTCACCGACGTCTCGAAGCCGATCTCGTATGCCCGCTTCGTTGCATGGCTCGAGGATTGGGCAGAACGCGCTGACTCCCAATTGATGGTGATGTACGACGGCCAGCAGGGGCTGGGGAGACCCGGTGAGCAGCTGGGGCCACCGCGGGACCGAGAACTGTGGGAAACCGCGATCCGCGATGCGACCCCGTACAGAGAAGTTCACCGTTCACTCGACATAGGTCAGCGCCGCATCATCGAGGACGTGATGATGCAGGACAGTCGCTACAGCCAGCTGATCCAGGCAGCGGATCTCATCGCGTATGGCGCGTACCAGAAGCATCGTCAGGAGCATCCCGAGATCTGGAGAGATATCGGGACGCCATCCAGCGGTGCGATAGCGGCCTACCTGCAGCTGGCCGGCCATTGGCCCTCTGCGTCTGATTACGGAGTCCACTGGCTTGGCTGACGCAAGAACCCCCGGCCAAGGCCAGGGGTCCGCGGGGTGCAAGACCCCCTGGGCGATCACAAAGATCGCATAGGGCCTTGCACACCGAATTCTAGCAACGCCCTCCTCGCCTCGCAATGGCAGGCCACGTCGAACCGGGCGACCGCCCTGGCGATGAGTGCGTGCACTGCCCGGTCGGACCTCAACCGTGCGGCAGCTCCCGCAGGTCGGTGGTGCGCTCCCCCGGGTTGTCGCCGGTGTTGACCGTGCCCATGCGCTCGACCATGACGACCAGCGCCTCCGGCTCGGCGCGCGGCCGGTGCTCCACGCCTGCGGGCACGACGAACACGTCGTTCGGCGCCAGCTCGACGACGCGGTCGCGCAGCTGGATCGTGAGGCGGCCTTCGACGACGAGGAACAGCTCGTCGCTGTCCGGGTGCGCGTGCCAGACGAACTCGCCCTGCAGGCGCGCGACCTTCACGTCGTGGTCGTTCACGGTCGCGAGGCGATGGGGTTGCCACGGCTCCGGGATGCGGTCGAAGGCCGAGACGATGTTGGGCAGCGAGGTCATGGGGCCAGCCTAGGGCGCGCCCCCGACGCTGTCCGAGGTCGGTGGTTGGATGGGGTCGTGCTCCTGGACACGCTCGTCGCGACGACCGAGACCGTCGCCTCCACGCGCTCCCGCCTGGCCAAGGTGGACGCGCTGGCCGCCCTGCTCTCGGCCCTCGAGCCCGACGAGATCGCGCCGGCGGTCGGCTTCCTCGTCGGCAAGGCCCGGCAGGGCCGCGTTGGCGTCGGCTGGCGCGGACTCTCCGGTGCGATGGGCGACCCCGCCGCCGAGCCGACGCTGACGGTCGACGACCTCGACCGCCTGCTCGACGCGCTGGGCGCGCTCGGAGGCTCCGGGTCGGCGGCCGAGCGCACGCGCACACTCCGCACGTTCACCGAGCGGGCCACGGCCCGCGAGCAGGACTTCATCGCCCGAGTGCTCCTCGGCGAGATGCGCACGGGCGCTCTGGAGGGCGTGCTGACGGACGCCGTCGCCCGCGCCTCCGGCCGCACCGGCGAGGCGGTCCGCCGGGCCGCGATGCTGTCGGGCGACCTGGGCGAGACGGCCCGGCTCGCCCTCACCGGCACGACCGAGGAGCTCGACGCGGTGGGGCTGGTGGTCGGCCGCCCGGTGCTCCCCATGCTGGCGGCGTCGGCTCCGACCGCGAGCGACGCGCTCGCGACGACCGGCGAGGCGTCGGTCGAGTACAAGCTCGACGGGGCGCGCATCCAGGTGCACCGGCAGGGCGACGAGGTGCGCGTCTTCACCCGCAACCTGGCCGACATCACCCACCGGCTGCCGGAAGTCGTGGAGGTCGTGCGCCGGCTGCCGGTGCGCGACGTCATCCTCGACGGCGAGACGCTGTCGCTCGACGAGGACGGCGCGCCGAGACCGTTCCAGGAGACCATGAGCCGGTTCGCGCGGTGGAGCTCAGGGGCAGCGCGGAGCGATGCCGCGACCCCAGCGCCGAGGGAGCCTGCGGCCGAGGGTCCTGCGGAGGCCGCGCGTGAGACGGTTCTGCATCCGTGGTTCTTCGACGTCCTGCACGTCGACGGGCTCGACCTGCTCGACGAGCCGCTGTCCACCCGACTGGCCGAGCTGGAGCGGATCGCGGGCGAGCACCGCATCCCGGGCGAGGTCACGGCCGACCCCGAGGTCGCGGAACGCGTATCGCGCGACGCCCTCGCCGCCGGCCAGGAGGGCGTCGTCGTGAAGGCGATCGACTCGCCCTACGCGGCCGGCCGCCGGGGCTCCAGCTGGGTCAAGGTGAAGCCGGTGCACACCTACGACCTCGTCGTGCTCGCCGTCGAATGGGGGTCGGGGCGTCGGCAGGGCATGCTGTCCAACATCCACCTCGGTGCGCGCGACCCGGAGGGCGAGTTCGGCGAGCCGGGCGGGTTCGTCATGGTCGGCAAGACGTTCAAGGGGCTCACCGACAAGCTGCTCGCCTGGCAGACCGAGCACTTCCAGGAGATCGAGGTGCGCCGCACCCCCGGCACGGTCTGGGTCGCGCCGACGACGGTCGTCGAGATCGCGATCGACGGCGTGCAGCGCTCCAGCCGCTACCCCGGCGGAATCGCGCTGCGGTTCGCCCGGGTCAAGCGCTACCGCGACGACAAGGACGCGGGCGAGGCCGACACCATCCAGACCCTGCGGTCGCTGCTGCGCGGCTGACCGCCCGAGCCGGATCCGGCAGCGCTCAGGCCCTCCGCCGCTCCTGTTCCCCGGTCGCGGCGTCGGCCTCGTAGCCGACCTGCGCCCGCCACCACGGCGTCTCGATGAACCCGCGCTTGAGGTACAGCAGTTCCATCGCGCCGGTCCAGCCCTCCACCCCGTCGAGTACCGAGAGGGTGTGCGAGATGAACTCGTTCAGTTCGGCGACCGAGGGCGTGATGAGCTCGCAGAAGAGGGAGTTGTCGTCCAGCAGCGACGCCAGGTACCGCACCGCCGGGTAGGCCGACAGCGCCTCCGCCACAGCCTCCAGCCGCGACGGCGCCACCTTCACGAGCAGCAGCGTCTCCGCCCCCATCCCGAGCGCCGCGGCGGGCACCAGGGTGAGGATGTCGAGGCAGCGGTTCGCGCGCATGCGGTCGAACCGGCGCCGCACGCTCGACTCGTTCATCCCCGTGCGGTCGCCGATGGCCTGGAAGGTGACCCGGCCGTCGTCGCGCAGGGCGGCGAGGATGCGGCGGTCGGCCTCGTCGAGGTGGTCCGGCGCGCAGACGTCCGCGTCGACGAGCGAGGTCTTCTCGTCCTCCTGCGGCAGCTTCATCGTCTCGGCGAACAGCTGGCGGCTCCAGTCGTGGCGCACCTTGTGCACGTGCATGATGAGGTCGCTGCGCCAGCGCTTGATGCCGGCGATCGACTGCAGCTGCTGGATGAGCTGCGGGTAGTGCGCGGCGCCTCCGGTCACCACGACCTCGGCCATGATGTCGTACTGCCCGGTCACGAGCGTCAGGAAGCGGACGTCGGCGTGCTCGACGAGCGCAGCTGCCACCTCCAGCTGCGTGCCCGGGCGGCAGTTCAGCCGGACGAGGAACGTGTCCACCTGCCCTGAGCTGCCGAGCGCAGGCACGACGGCGATGCGGACGACGCCGTCGGCGACCAGCTGCTGTCCGCGGCGGGCGACCGTCGCGGAGGAGCTGCCCACCATGTCGGCGATGGCCGTCCAGCTCGCCCGCCCGTCGTGCTGCAGCGCGACGATGATCCTGCGGTCGAGGTCGTCGAGGGTATCGAGGGCCTTCACTCGGACGCCGCGCTCCGCACCGGAGGCACCACCTCGTGCAGGAAGGCCCGCACCGTCCTGGTCCATTCCTCCGCCTCCTCGATCTGTGGGGAGTGGCCCGACTTCTCGAAGATCGCCAGCCGCGCATCCGGGATGAGCGACGCGATCGTCTCCGAGCACGAGACCGGGGTGATCCAGTCGGTGCGCCCGACGGTCACCAGCGTCGGTGCGGTGATCCCCGGGAGCGCCCCCTTGAGATCATAGGTCGGAAGGTTCTTGGAGAAGGCGTAATTGTGCGCCTCGTACCGGTACGGGGTCGCCTCGACCTTCCGCTCCACCGCCTCCGGGTCGTAGACGAAGTCGTACAGCGGCAGGATCTCGCGCCAGCAGTCGCGCAGGTCGTCGTTGTCGCGTACCAGGCCCTCGTCGATGCGGTCGAACTTCTCCATGTCCACGGTCACCCGGTCGGATGCCAGGGCGTTCTTGCGGGACAGCTCCGAGTGGGAGTTGTCGGCGGCCGTGTCGCGCAGCACCAGGGCCACGACCCTCTCCGGATACCGCGTCGCGTACTCGAGCGACATGAAGCCGCCGTAGGAGCCGCCGGCCATGATGATCTGTTCGGCGCCGATCCACTCGCGGAGGGCGTCGATGTCGGCCGCCCACTGCTCGTGGCTGAACTCGCCGTTCCCCTCGCTCTCGCCGGAGCCGCGGGCGTCGAAGACGACGACCCGGTACTCGTCCGCCAGCCGGCCGAAGCTGGCGCGCGGCTCGGCCCGCGACCCGAGGCCGGGCGCGCCGTGGTGCGTGATGATGATGGGCGCACCCTCCGGCCCCAGCACCTCGACGGCGAGCCGGTTGCCGTTGATCTCGACGAACTGTGCGGTGGTGGTCGCCTTGGCGAATTCGGGGGAGACGTCGGTGCTCACAGGGTGGTCCTTTCGTTCTGCGGTTCAGAGGTCGATGGTGCAGTGGTCGAGGTCGCGCGGGAACGCGGTCAGCGGGCGCGAGCCCTCCTCGGTCACGAGCATCGAGTCGGAGATGCGGTACCCGGCGTGCCCGGGGATGTAGATACCGGGCTCGTTGGAGACGATCATGCCCGCCGCGAGCACGGTCGGGTCGCCGTCCTCCAGCCACGGCGGCTCGTGCATCCCGAGCCCGATGCCGTGGCCCTGCCGGTGCCGGAGGTACCCGCCGAGGCCGGCGTCGCGGATGACATCGAGGCACTCCGCGTTGGCGGCGCGGCACTCCCGGCCGGGGCGGATGGCTGCGCTCCCGGTCGCCTGGGCCAGCCGGACGGCGTCGTGGTAGCGCCGCTGCTCCGCGGTCGGCGTGCCGAGCACGAAGGTGCGCTCCCCCTCGACGAAGCGTCCGCCGACGGCGCAGCCGAGCGAGAGCATGAAGGTGTCGCCGGGCTGCAGCCGGTACCCGGACGGGAGCCCGTGCGGGTACGCGGAGTTGGCTCCGGCGTAGACGAGGCCGCCCGCGAGCGGGGAGACGACGATGACGTCGTCGTGCTCGGCGTACATCGTCGAGACGCCGACACCCCCGACGTGCGAGGCCAGCTCCGCCTCGCTCGGCAGCACGCCGCCGGCGGCGACGCTCTCGCGGATGAGGGCGACCCCGGCCTCCAGCATGAGGTCCGTGATGCGGGCGGCCTCCGCGTGCAGCGCGATCTCCTCCGGCAGCTTCACGTACCGCGCGACGGTCACGAGCGGGGTGGCCACCGCCTCCGCAGCGTCGAGTTCTGCGAAGGCGGCGGTCTGGCGCTCCCAGGTCATCCCGGTGGAGAAGCCGACCCGGCCCGCGCGGCCGACCCGGGAGGCGAGGGCACGGAACGGCGGCAGCACACCCGGGAATTCCGGATAGGAGACGATGTCGGCGTGGGCGGACTGGCGCTCCGCGTTCTCCCGCTCGAGCTCGGGGACGAGCAGCACGGTGCCGCCGTCGGCGTCCATCCACACCGCCACCGGCCGCTCGCTGGGGTGGTGGAAGAACCCGGTGAGGTACGCGACGTCCTCCGGCGAGTCGGTGAGCAGGGCGTCGAGGCCCTCGTCGGCCAGGCGCGAGCGGACGCGGTCCTGGATGCGGTCCAGCGCATCGGCGGTCAGGCGGGTGGGGAACACGGGAACTCCTCGGTTCAACGGCGGTGTCGGCTCAGCGGCGGCGCGACTTCGGGTTGCGCGCGTCGTTGTAGGCGATCGAGAGCAGGGTGGCGGAGAGCACCAGCAGCAGGATCGCGATGGACGGGAAGAGGGTCAGCCACCAGGCGCTCGACATGGCGCCCGACTGCTGCGCCTCGTAGAGGATGCGGCCCCACGACCACACGTTCGGGTCGCCGAGGCCGAGGAACGCGAGGCCGGCGGCGGAGAGCACGGCCCGGGACGCGGTCACCACGACCGAGACCACGATGACCGGCGTGACGGCCGGCACCACGTGGCGCACGATGATCCACATCGGCGATGACGTCATCAGCCGGGCGGCGTCGACGTACGGCAGCTGCACCACGGTGAGCGCCTGCGAGCGCACCAGCCGGGTCACCTCCGGCCACGAGAAGGCGGCCACGACCAGGATGATCGTGGTCGTGCTCGGACCGACCAGCGCCGCGATGAGGATCATCAGCGGCAGCACCGGCAGCGAGAGCGTCAGGTCGACGACCACGCTGATGAAGCCGTCGAGCCGGCGGAAGTAGGCGCCGGCGACCGCGACGACCGTGCCGACGACGATGGCGATCGCGGAGGCCGCGACGGCGACCAGGATGCTCTGCTGCGACCCCCAGACCACCTCGCCGAACACATCCCGGCCGAGACTGTCGGTGCCGAACCAGTGCGCACCGCTCGGTGGCGCCAGCACCGGGTCGCCGTAGCTCGGCGGGTACGGCGCGATGAGCGGGGCCGCGATCGCGACGACGGTGAGCAGGATGAGCACGGCGAGCGCGAGCATCCCGAGCGGCTCGCGCCGGAACGCGCGCCAGGTCTGGGCGGCGGCGCGCCCGTTCGAGAGCGCGACCGGCTCGACGCCGACGGCGGCTTCGGTGACGACTGCTGCCTGGGTCATGCCTTCTTCACTCTCGGGTCGAGGAAACCGTAGACGGTGTCGGTGAGCATGTTCGCGACCACGACGGTGATGGCGAGCATGAGGAACGCGCCCTGCAGGACGGGGAAGTCGAGCTGGGTGACGGCCTCGTAGATGCCGCGGCCGATGCCCGGGTAGGCGAACACGGTCTCGGTGAGCACCGCGCCGCCGACGAGGAAGCCGAGCTGCAGGCCGATCAGGGTCGTTGTGGGCAGCAGCGCGTTGCGGAGGGCGTGCTTCCACAGCACCCGGCGGTAGGGCAGGCCGTTGGCGCGGGCGAGGGTCGTGTAGTCCTCCCCCAGCGCGTCGATGAGGGTCGAGCGCATCGTCAGCACGTACGAGCCGAGCTGCACGAGCATGAGCGAGACGGCGGGCAGGATGAGGTGGCTGGCGACCGAGCCGTACCAGGCGAGCCCGTAGGCGTCCTGGTCGTACGCGCCGCCGATCGGCAGCCAGTGCAGCATGAGCCCGAAGACGAAGAGCAGCAGCACGCCGATGCTCGGCACGAAGATGGACTGGCCGGTCACCCCGACGATCTGCACGACCTTGTCGAGGAAACGCCCCCGGTGGGAGGCCGCCAGCACCCCGAGCGGGATGCCGACGGCCACCGTGAGCACCAGGGCGGTGCCCGTGAGCAGCAGGGTCCACGGGAGTCTCTGCATCAGCACGTCGAGCACAGGAATCGACTGCGTGAACGAGACCCCCAGGTTTCCCTGGACCAACTGCCACAGATAGATGCCGTACTGCACGATCAGCGGCTGATCGAGCCCGTACTGCTTGAGCAGGGCCGCCCTCGTGTCCTCGGTCATGTTCGGGCTGGCGACGGCCAGCGCGGGGTCTCCGGGGAGCAGACGCAGGAGCAGGAACGTCACGGTCACGGCGAACCAGATCGTGAGCACTCCCCTCCCCAGCCTCGGGAGGAGGAACAGGAACCGGGACACGGGGGCGGCCTCGCTTTCGCTACTTGCCGGTCGGGTGCGCGCTGGCGACCGAGACCGGGTTGACGATGGACAGGAGCTCACTGGGCTTCGAGACGAACCCGGTCCACTTGGAGCTGGACGCGAAGTACAGGTTCTGCGTGTACATGATGTTGTCGTACACGTTGTCCCGCACGATCTTCGCGGCCTCCTGCATCAGCTTCACCTTCTCCTTCTTGTCGGTCGTCGCCGTGCCCTGAGCGATCAGGTCGTTCAGCTTCGGGTCGTCGACGTAGGAGTAGTTGATGGCGCCCTTCGGCAGGTAGGCCAGCGTCATGTTCGTCACCGGGTCGTCCATGATCGCGAAGTTGCCGGCGTAGATGTCGAAGTCGCCCTTGTTGGTCATGGCCAGGTAGGTGTTCCGCTCTGTGCCCTGCAGCTCGATCGGGATGCCGGCCTTCGCCGCGCTGTCCTTCACCAGCGTCGCCCACTGCGAGGTGACGCTGTCCTGCAGCGAGTAGATCAGCCGGAACTTCACCGGGAACATGCCGTCGGAGCCTGCGGTGTAGCCCGCCTTCTCCATCAGCGACCGCGCCTTGTCGGTGTCGAAGGAGTACTCCTTGATCGACTTGTCGTAGTAGTCCTTCAGCACCGGCATGAGCGGGCTGGAGCCGGTGGAGACCGCCTGCCCCTGCAGCACGACCTTGCGGATGGCGTCGTAGTCGACGGCCTGCGAGAGCGCCTGCCGCACCTCCAGCTTCGCCAGGTCCGGGTTGTTCATGTTGTAGGTCATGTGGGCGTAGCCGAGACCGACCGACTCGGTGACCGTGATGCCGCTCGTGCTCTTCAGCTTGGCGACCTGCGCGGGCGGGAGGGCGTTGGCGATCGCGTCCACCTCGCCGCTCTGCAGGGCGAGGATCTCGGTGTTGATGTCCGGGAAGACGCGGTACACGACCTTGGCCGAGAGCGGGGTGCCGCCCTTCACCAGCGGGTAGTCGTCCACCCGGTCCATCGTGTAGCTCTGGCCGACCTGCACCTTCGTCAGCTTGTACGGACCGGCGCTCACCCAGCCGCCGTCCTTGCCGTCGTTCGGGAAGGTGGCGACCGAGGCGGCCTTCTCGAAGATGTGCTTCGGGACGATGTTGCCCCAGAAGCCGATCTCCTCGACGATCGAGGAGTCGGGCTTGGTGAGCGTGAACTCCACCCGGGTCTTGGAGACGGCCTTCGCCGTGTCCAGGTTGCCGAGCTGGCCGTAGAAGGTGCCGGAGGGCTTGTCCTTCTTGACCGCGTTCATCGTCCACGCGACGTCCTCGGCGGTGAGCGGCTCTCCGTCGCTCCACTTCATGTCGTCGCGGATCTCGTAGAACCCGGTGGTGTCGTTGACGTAGCCCCACTTGGTGGCGAGCTGCGGCTCCTTCGAGCCGTCGTTCGCGATCTCCAGCAGGTGCGGGTACATCAGGTTGGTGATCCAGTAGTCGCTGCGGCTGTTGCCGATCAGCGGGTTGTAGTTGACGACGTCGGTCGTCGTGGCGATGGTGAGCGTGGCCGAGCCGGCCGTCGCGGTGCTCGCCGCGGGCGGTGCGCTCGGAGCGCAGGCGCTCAGTGCCAGGGCCGCGACCGCCAGGGTGGCCGCCGCGACCGCGATCTTCCGTGGGCGCATCAGACCCACACCTCCTTCAGGACCCGAAGAGTGTTGCCACCCACGACGGCGCGGATCTCGTCGTCGGAGTAGTCGTGCTTCACCAGCCAGCCGATGATGTTGTAGAACTCCTCGGCCGGGTTCTCGAGACCGTCGACGTACTCGACCTTCTCGTAGTCGACCTTCCCGTGCGCCTGCCCGAGGGACAGGTTGGACGAGAACGCGTCGTGCAGTCCGACGTGGTCGCCGAACAGCGTGTCCGGTCCGAAGCTGACGTGCTCCAGCCCGACCAGGTCGACGCAGTACTGGAAGTGGTCCATGACCGACTCCAGCGAGTGCCGAGGGTGCTGCGGCGAGAGCGTGGTGTGGGGGGCCGCCTCGATGCCGATGACGCCGCCGCGCTTCGCGCACTCGATGATCGTCTCGTCGGTCTTCATGCGGTTCGTCGGCCAGAGGCCGCGGGCGCCGGCGTGCGTGATGAACACCGGCATGGTGGAGGCCTTGATCGCGTCGACCGCGGTCCGGTCGCCCGAATGGGAGACGTCGATGGCGATGCCGAGCTTGTTCATCCGCTCGATGGCGCGCTCGCCGAAGTAAGTGAGCCCGCCGTCGCCGCGCTCCTTGAGCCCCGAGCCCAGGTAGTTGGCCTCGGAGTACGCGATGCCCATCTGGCGGACTCCGAACCCGTAGAGCACGTCGAGCCGGTCGACCTCGTTCTCGATCGGCGTCGCGGCCTCGAGCGCGAAGATGTGCGCGATGCGGCCGGTCTCGGCGGCGTACTCGATGTCCTTGATCGTCTCGCCCTTGATCACGAAGTCCTGGTGGGCGAGGTCGGCCATCCGGACGCCCAGGTCGAAGAGCACGTCCTGGTACTTCCAGCCGGCGTCGCTGGAGATGCAGCAGGTGCCGTCCATGCCGTTGTCGAACACGGCGGTGATGCCGGAGCGGGACAGCCCCTGGTAGCCGGTTGGTTCGCGGCCCTGGCGGATGTGGTCGCGGAGCTGGGTCATGTCCTCCGGGAAGACCTGCACGTGGTCGTGCAGCGAGATGACCGTCGACTCGGAGAGCAGCGTCGTCGTCCGCTCCTTCTGGGCGTCGCTGAGGTCGAGGCCGGCGTACTCGGGCACCCGGTTGATCTGCTTCGCGTAGCGGAACTCGCGGTAGTCCTTGCCGGGTTCCAGGTAGTCGTAGGCCGTGTAGCCGGTGTAGCGCGGTGCTGGGTCGAGCACGCTGTCTCCTTCGTCCTGGTGAGGGGTGGGGGTGCTGCGCATTCAGGCGCAACAGGAGCCAATCTCGCGGATATCCGGCAGCTGTGTCAACATTGATTCAGAAATTCGGCACGGATGTTTCCTGATTGAAACATTCCGGAAACGACTCACATGCGAGGATGTCGACGTGGACACAGTGAATGCGCACAGCACGGACGTGCTGCAGGTACGCAACCTCTCGGTCTCCTTCACGGGCGCGGGCCGCGACATCCCCGCCGTCCGGGAGGTCGACCTCCGGGTGGGCCGCGGCGAGTTCGTCGCCCTGCTCGGGGAGTCGGGCTCGGGCAAGTCGGTGACCGCCCGGGCGATCATGGGCCTCGGCGAGGAGGACACCCGCGTCACCGCCGACGTGCTCCGGCTCGGCGAGGTCGACCTGCTGACCCTCGGCGAGGAGCCGCGGCGCCGGCTCCGCGGCGAGCGCATCGCCCTCGTGCTGCAGGACGCGCTCTCGGCCCTCAACCCGGTCATGTCGATCGGCGACCAGATCGGCGAGCTGTTCCGGGTGCACCGCGGCGCCTCCCGCAAGGAGGCGAAGGCCCGGGCCACCGAGCTGCTCGCACTGGTCGGCATCCCGGCCCCGGAGCGCCGCGTCGACGACTACCCGCACCAGTTCTCCGGCGGGATGCGGCAGCGCATCCTGATCGCCATGGCCATCGCGCTGGAGCCCGAGCTGCTGATCGCCGACGAGCCGACGACCGCGCTCGACGTGACCGTGCAGGCGCAGATCCTCGACCTGCTCGGCTCGCTGCGCGACCGGCTCGGGATGGGCGTGCTGCTGATCACGCACGACCTCGGCGTCGTGATGGAGGTGGCCGACCGGGTCGCGGTCATGTACGCCGGGCGGATCGTCGAGTCCGGCGACGCGGACACCGTCTTCGCCCGGCCGGCGCACCCGTACACGCAGGCGCTGCTGCGGTCGGTGCCGCAGGCGGCGCAGCGCGGGTCCGACCTGCTCACCATCCCGGGGTCGCCGCCGAGTCCGGCCCGCGTGCCCTCCGGCTGCTCGTTCCACCCCCGCTGCCACCTGGCCGTCGAGGCCTGCCGCAGCGTCCGTCCCCCGCTCGAGGAGGTGGCCCCCGGTCGGCGGGCCGCCTGCATCCGATCCGAGGAGCTCATCGGTGAACTCGTCCCCTGAAACCCTGTCCGCCGAGGCGCCCGCGGCCGACGTCGTGCTCAGCGCACGCGGCCTCGCGCGCCGGTTCTCGACCGGTTCGGCCCTGCGCTCGGCGAAGGTCTCGGCCGTCGACGGCATCTCGCTCGACCTGCACGCCGGCGAGATCCTCGGCATCGTCGGCGAGTCCGGCTGCGGCAAGTCGACCCTCGCCCGGATGCTCGTCGGCCTGGAGCGCCCGGACGACGGCACCCTCTCCTACCGCGGCACCGACGTGAGCCGCGGCCGCGCGCGCGACCGCAAGCGGCTGCGGGAGGGCGTGCAGATGATCTTCCAGGACCCGTACGCCTCCCTCGACCCGCGCATGACGGTGCTCGACATCGTCACAGAGCCGATCGCGGCGGCCCGGGCGATGAACCGTGCCGACCGGCGCGCCCGCGCGGTCGAGCTGCTGGAGCTGGTCGGCCTCGGCGAGGACATGCTGACCCGGTTCCCGCACCAGTTCTCCGGCGGTCAGCGTCAGCGCATCGGGATCGCCCGGGCGCTCGCTCTCGACCCGGATGTGCTCGTCTGCGACGAACCGGTGTCGGCGCTGGACGTGTCGGTGCAGGCGCAGGTGATCAACCTGCTCGGCGACATCCGCCGCCGGCTCGGGGTCTCGATCGTGTTCATCGCCCACGATCTGTCGGTGGTGCGCCACGTCGCCGACCGGGTCGCCGTCATGTACCTGGGCAGGATCGCGGAGCTCGGCGACACCGACGTGCTGTACGACACCCCGTCGCACCCGTACACGCAGGCGCTGCTCTCGGCGACGCCCACCGCGACGCGCGAGGGCCGCGGACGGCTCGCGCAGCGGCGCATCCTCGCCGGGGAGCCGCCGTCGCCGGTCGACCCGCCGTCGGGCTGCCGGTTCAACCCGCGCTGCTGGATGGCCACCGACGAGTGCCGTGCGGTCGTCCCGCCGCTGCGTCCCTTCGACGCGCCGGGCATCCCGTTGCGCGACGTGTCGTGCCACCACGCCGAGGAGGCCGTCGGCCTCCCGGTCGGCTGACTCCGGCCCGTCGGTACGATGACCGCATGACGACCTCCTCGCCCGCTTGGGGCATCCTCGGCACGGGCGGCATCGCCGCCGCCATGACCCGCGACCTGCAGCTCGACGGCCACACCGTCGCCGCGGTCGGCTCGCGCACCCCGGAGTCGGCGGCGCGGTTCGCGGCCGCCCACGCCATCCCGCGCTCGCACGGCAGCTACGAGGAGCTGGTCGCCGACCCCGATGTCGACGTCGTCTACATCGCGACGCCGCACCCGCAGCACGCGCCGAACGCGCTGCTGGCCCTGGCGGCGGGCAAGCACGTGCTGGTCGAGAAGCCGTTCACGATGAACGAGCGGGAGGCGCAGCAGATCGCCGACGCCGCGAACGCCGCCGGTCTCGTCGCCCTGGAGGCGATGTGGACGCGATGGCTGCCGCACATGGAGCGGCTGCAGGAGGTGCTCAGCGACGGGACGCTCGGCGAGGTGCGCTCGGTCGTCGCCCACCACAACCAGCGCACGAACCCCGACCCCGCGGCCCGCATGCTGAACCCGGCGCTCGGCGGCGGCGCCCTGCTCGACCTGGGGATCTATCCCGTCTCCTTCGCCTGGGACGTGCTCGGGGCGCCGGACAAGGTGCTCGCCCTCTCGGCACCGACCGACACCGGTGTCGATCGGCAGACGTCGATCCTCCTGGGCTACCCGTCGGGAGCCCAGGCCGCACTGACCACGGAGCTCGACGCCGCCGGAGACAACAGCGCGACGATCGTCGGCACCGACGCCCGCGTGGAGCTCGACGCCACCTTCTACGCCCCGACGAGCTTCCGCGTCGTCGCGCCGGACGGCCACGTCATCGAGACGTACGAGTCGCGAATCGACGGGCGCGGGATGCAGTACCAGGCGCGCGCGGTCGAGCGGCTCATCGCGGCGGGCGGCGGGGAGGACTCCCGTCTGCCGCTGTCGCAGTCGGTCGCCATCATGGGAACGCTCGACACCATCCGGGAGCGCATCGGCCTCACCTACTGACCTCCCGATTCGTGCCGAATGTGCGTATTCGCCGCGCCATAACGAGGATTCGGCAGGAATCTCGGAGGGTGGCATGCGGGCCGGGCGCGGGGCTAGAGTCGCGGCGTGGGGGCCCGCGTCGGCGCGGGCCCAGCCGGAAGGAGCGTCGAGGATGACCGATCTCACCGGGAGGCGCGCGCTGGTCACCGGCGGCGCGAGCGGCATCGGGCTGGCCTGCGCCGAGGCGTTCGCCGCCGCGGGAGCCCGCGTCACGATCGCCGACCTCGACGGTGACGCCGCCCGCGCGGTGGCCGAGCGCATCGGCGGCGAGGCGTGGGAGGTCGACCTCTCGAAGACGCGCGAGCTGGCCGAGGCATCGGTCGAGACCGACATCCTGGTCAACAACGCGGGCATCCAGCACGTGCGGCCGATCCCCGAGTTCGAGCCGGAGACGTTCGCGCTGATGCTGCGGATCATGGTGGAGGCGCCGTTCCTCCTCATCCGCGCCGCACTTCCCGGCATGTACGACCGCGGGTTCGGGCGGATCGTCAACATCTCCAGCGTCCACGGGCTGCGGGCCTCCGAGTTCAAGTCCGCATACGTGACCGCGAAGCACGCGCTGGAGGGACTGTCGAAGACGACCGCGCTGGAGGGCGGCCCGCACGGCGTCACCTCCAACTGCATCAACCCCGGCTACGTGCGCACGCCGCTGGTGCAGAAGCAGATCGCCGACCAGGCGCGGCTGCACGGCATCCCCGAGGACGAGGTGGTCGAGAAGGTGATGCTCACCGAGGCCGCGATCAAGCGCCTGGTGGAGCCCGCCGAGGTCGCGAGCCTCGCGCTGTGGCTGGCGGGCGGCGACTCCGGGATGGTCACCGGCGCGAGTTACACCATGGACGGCGGCTGGAGCGCCCGGTGACGGCACCTGCGCCGGTCGCGGCGCCGGTCGCGGGCGGCACGCTGGCCGGCGGGGTGTGGCATCCGGACGCCGGCGGGATGCCGCTGCTCGCCATCCACGGCATCACCGCCAATCACCTCGCCTGGCAGCTGGTCGCCGACGCCCTGCCGGACACGCGTGTGATCGCACCGGACCTGCGCGGCCGCGGCCGCAGCGGCGACCTGCCCGGCCCGTTCACGCTGAACGACCACGCCGACGACCTGGCCCGGCTGCTGGATGCGCTGAGCGTCGAACGCGCGACCGTCGCCGGGCACTCGATGGGCGCGTTCGTGGCGGTGCGTCTCGCGGAACGCCACCCCGGCCGCACCGACCGGCTCGTGCTGATCGACGGCGGGCTCCCCCTCGTCCGGCCGGCCGGCATCCCGCACGAGCAGGTCGCCGAGGCCGTGCTCGGTCCGGCGCTCGCCCGGTTGCGGCGGACGTTCGCGTCGCCTGCGGAGTACGAGGAGTTCTGGCGGCAGCATCCCGCGATCGGCCCGTGGTGGAACGACGCGTTCGCGGCCTACGTCGCCTACGACCTCGTCGGCGAGGCGCCGCGCCTGCGGTCGAGCGCGAGCGAGGGCGCCGTTGCGGTCAACTCGCTGGAGCTGTACGGCGACGACGGCTACACCGAGGCGCTCGAAGGGCTGCGGCTGCCGATCGAGTTCTTCCGGGCGCCGCGGGGCCTGCTCGACGGGCCGCCGCTGTACGCGCCGGAGGTCGTCGCCGAGTGGCGGAGGCGGCTGCCCCTCGCGCGCTTCCATGAGACGAACGACGTGAACCACTACACGATCCTGATGACCGAGCGCGGGGTGGAGCAGATCCTGCCCGCGCTCGAAGGCCCCGCATCCCGAACCCCCGCATCCGACCCGAAGGAGACCCCAGCATGACCGGTACGCTGCTGCCCGGCATCGACGCCCGCACGGTGCGCACTCCCCGCTACACCGCCAACGTCCTCGAACGGCCGGCCGACGGCGAGCCGACCCGGACCGTGCTGCTCGTGCACGGCAACGTGTCGTCGGCGCTGTTCTGGCAGCCGCTGATGCTCTCGCTTCCGGCCGACGTGCGCGCGGTCGCGGTCGACCTGCGCGGCTTCGGCGACAGCGAGACCCTCCCGGTGGATGCCACCCGCGGTGTCCGCGACTTCTCCGACGACGTCGCCGCGGTCGCCGACGAGCTCGGCCTCGGCGCCGTGCACATCGTCGGCTGGAGCCTCGGCGGCGGCGTGGTCATGCAGCTGCTGCTCGACCGGCCCGACCTGGTCGCGTCGCTGACCCTCGTCTCCACCGTCTCGCCGTACGGCTTCGGCGGCACGGCGGCGGACGGCTCGCTGCTGAATCCCGACGCGTCCGGCACGGGCGGAGGCGGCGCCAACCCCGACTTCGTCGCCCGCCTCGCCGCCGGCGACACCGGCGAGGAGTCGCCGACCTCCCCGCGGGCGGTCTACCGCTCCTCGTACGTCGCCCCCGGCTTCGACTCCGAGTACGAGGACCTCTGGGTGGAGTCGATGCTCTCCACTGCGACCGGGCCCGACAACTACCCCGGCGACGCAGGGCCGTCCGAGCACTGGCCGGGCTTCGCGCCGGGAACCCGCGGCGTGCTCAACACCCTCGCCCCGACCCACTTCGACACGACGGGCATCGTCGACTCGCCCGCGAAGCCGCCCATCCTGTGGATCCACGGCGCGGTGGATGCGATCGTCGGCGACGCCTCCTTCTTCGACCTCAACCAGCTGGGCGCTGCCGGAGTCATCCCGGGCTGGCCGGGCGACGAGGTCGCGCCGCCGCAGCCGATGCTCGCGCAGACCCGCGCCGTGCTCGACCGGTACGCCGCGGCCGGCGGCACGACCCGCGAGGTCGTCTTCGACGACTGCGGCCACTCCCCGCACATCGAGAAGCCGGACGAGTTCCGCGCCGAGCTGCTCGCCTGGATCAGCTGAGCGACGCCGCGGTCGCCTCGACGTCCGCGACCCGCAGGTACAGCACGCGATCGTTCCCGGGGAAGCGGACGAAACCGTATCGCTCGTAGAAGCGGGCTGCGCCGTCGTCCTTCGCGTGCACGACGATCGCGCGCATCCCGATCGCCTGAGCCACCCGCGCCGACTGGAGGACGGCGTGCTGAAGGAGCGACGCTCCCAGTCCCTTCCCGGCGTACCGGCGGTCTACGGCGAGCCGGCCGAGGAGGATGACGGGGATCGGGTCGGGCATGTTGCGCGAGAGCCGGCCCGGCGCCTCCCTGCGGGTGAGGGAGCCGGCGGCGAGACAATAGAAGCCCGCCACCCGGTCGTCCTCCGAGTCGACCGAGACGTAGGTGCGCGATGCCCCGTTCGCGTCGTTGTGTCTGGCCCAGGCCCGGAGCCACCGGTCGAGCTCCTCCGAGCCGCAGTCGAACTCGGACACGATGTCACCGGCCTTCAGCGGCCGGGGAGCGCAGAGGTCAGTCACGGAAGACGGTGGGCCGGCGGAACAGGTCGGCCAGTCCGGGCAGCACCTCTGCCGGCCGGTCGAGCTCGGCGCGGAACGCGTCGAAGAGCTCGGCGTCCAGGGTCAGCTGGTGCTCGCGCCGGATCACCTCGTGCGCGTGCTCGGTCAGCGCGTGGGTGGAGAAGTCCGTCACCGACCGGCCCTCGAGAGCGGCGGCCTGCTCGATGAGGTCCTTCTGCTCACCGGTGACCCGGAGTTCGAGCCTCTTGTCCTTGACGGTCATACCTCACAGTGTACGGCAATTCGCCGTACACTCATGCGAGGGCGCCGGGAGGGACGCCGAGCATCCCCTCGACCGCGCGGGCGAGTGCCGGCGCGCGGTCGCCGCCCGCGCCCCAGCGGACGAGGGCCTGCGCATTGAGGCCGTCGATCATGCCGAGCAGCTGCCAGGCCGTCTGCGCCGGGTCCGCCACCGTGAACTCGCCGACGGCGACGCCCTCGTCGAGGATGCCGAGGATGAGTTCCTGCCAGGCGTCCATCTGCTCCCGCACGGCCGCGGCGAGCGCCTCGTTGCGGCGACCGAGGGCCCACGCCTCCACCCAGACCAGCGTCACGTCGTCACGGCTGCCGTCGAGCAGGGTGCCCAGCAGCGCGGCCAGCCGCGCGGTCGCTCCGTCGCATGCGGCGAGCAGGGTGCGCACCTCCGTCAGCTCGGCGCCGACGACGGCGGTGAAGGCCGAGGCGACCAGCTCATCCATCGCCGGGTGGTAGTGCGACACGAGCGCGGAGGCCACGCCCACCCGCGCCGCGACGCCGCGCAGCGTGACCGCGGCGAGGCCGTCGGCGAGCGCCAGGTCGCGCGCGGCGGCCGACAGTTCGGCGCGGCGCTCGGCCGGGGGACGGCGGGCGGCTCTTGACATGGTCCGCTCAGTATAGGTACGTTCGGCACGTTATTGATCAATTGATCAACAAGCCGCCGAACCGCGGAGGACACCGATGACCTGGCGCATGCCCGCAGAGACCGCACCGCACGAGCGCACGTGGATGGCGTTCCCCCGCGCCGGCATCACCCTCGGCGACGACGCGGCGTCGGCCGAAGAGGCGTACGCCTCGTGGACGGCCGTCGCCCACGCGATCGCCGAGTGCGAGCCGGTCACGATGGTGGTCGACCCGAGCGAGCGCGAGCGCGCGGCACGCATGCTCGGCTCGCACGTGGAGCAGGTGGAGGCCCCGCTCGACGAGTTCTGGATGCGCGACTTCGGCCCGACCTTCGTCGTCGACGACGAGCGACCGGGCGTGCTCGGCGCCGTCGACTGGACCTTCAACGGCTGGGGCGACCCCGAGTGGGCCGAGTGGCGCAAATCGGCCGAGATCGCGCGCTTCGTCGCCGAGCGGACCGGCGCCGAGCTGATCAGCTCGCTGCTCGTGAACGAGGGCGGCGGCATCCACGTGGACGGCGAGGGGACGGTGCTGCTCACCGAGACGGTGCAGCTCGACCCGCGCCGCAACCGGTACGCCGACAAGGCCCGGGTGGAGGCGGAGCTCGCGCGCACCATCGGCGCGACGCACGCCATCTGGCTGCCGCGCGGCCTCACCCGCGACTACGACGACTTCGGCACCAACGGGCACGTCGACATCGTGGCGACCATCCCCTCCCCCGGACGGCTGCTGCTGCACACCCAGCGGGACGCCGAGCACCCGGACTTCGCGGTGTCCCGCGAGCTGCACGCCCTGCTCTCCGGCACGACGGACGCCGCAGGCCGCCCCTGGGACATCGTCGAGCTCCCGGCTCCGGCCACCCTGCGCGACGAGGAGGGCTTCGTCGACTGGAGCTACGTCAACCACCTCGTCGTGAACGACGGGATCGTGGCGTGCGGCTTCGGCGAGGAGCGGGCCGACGCCGAGGCGACCGAGATCCTGGAGGCCGTGTACCCGGGCCGGACGGTGACGATGGTGGACTCGCGGCCGATCTTTGCGCGCGGGGGCGGCATCCACTGCATCACCCAGCAGCAGCCGGCGGTGGGCGCATGAGCGTCGACGTCGTCGAGACGCCGATCGCCGAGCTGCGGCGAGCGCTGGAGGCGGGCGAGACGACGAGCGTGGAGCTGGTCACGGCGTACCTGGCACGCATCGACGCGTTCGACACGGCAGGGCCGCGGCTCAACGCCGTGGTCGTGCGCAACCCGGACGCGCTGGCGGAGGCCCGGGCGTCCGACGAGCGGCGGGCGCGGGGCGACACGCTCGGGCCGCTCGACGGCATCCCGTACACCGCGAAAGACAGTTACCTCGCGCGCGGGCTGACGGCGGCGGCCGGCTCGCCCGCGTTCGAGCATCTGGTGGCGCAGCGCGACGCGTTCACCATCGAGCGGCTGCGCGCAGGCGGGGCCATTCTGCTCGGGCTGACCAACATGCCGCCGATGGCGAACGGCGGGATGCAGCGCGGCGTCTACGGCCGGGCGGAGTCGCCGTACAACGGGGACTACCTGACGGCGGCGTTCGGCTCCGGCTCGTCGAACGGCTCCGGCACCGCGACGGCGGCGAGCTTCGCGGCGTTCGGGCTCGGGGAGGAGACGTGGTCGTCGGGCCGTGCGCCCGCATCCAACAACGCGCTCTGCGCCTACACGCCGTCGCGCGGGGTCATCTCGGTGCGCGGCAACTGGCCGCTGGTGCCGACGATGGATGTGGTTGTGCCGCACACCCGCACGATGGCCGACCTGCTCGAGGTGCTGGACGTGATCGTCGCCGACGACGAGGAGACACGCGGCGACTTCTGGCGCGCTCAGCCGTGGGTGCCGCTGCCCCGCGCGTCCGAGGTGCGGCCGCCGTCGTATCCGGCGCTCGCGGAGGGGGCGACCCTCGCCGGGCGGCGCGTCGGCGTCCCGCGGATGTACATCGACGCGGATCCGGAGGCGGGCACCTCCGAGCATCCCGGCATCGGCGGGCCGACGGGTCAGCGGATCGAGACGCGCCCGTCGGTCATCGCGCTCTGGGAGGCCGCTCGGCGCGACCTGGAGGCGGCGGGCGCCACGGTCGTCGAGGTCGATTTCCCGGCCGTGAGCAACTACGAGGGCGACCGGCCCGGCGCGCCGACGATCGCCACCCGGGGGCTGGTGCGGCCGGAATTCCTCCGCCGCGAGATCGTCGACCTGTCGGCGTGGGCGTGGGACGACTTCCTCGCCGCCAACGGCGACCCCGCCCTCCGCACCCTCGCCGACGTCGACGGCGCGCGGATCTTCCCGCAGCCGGCGGGGGCGCTACCGGACCGCTACGACGGCTTCGAGGACGACATCGCCGACTACCCCGCGTGGGTGCGGGCACATCCGGGCACGACGCTGGAGGGCATCCCCGAGCTGGCGGACGGCCTGCGCGGCCTGGAGGAGACCCGCCGCGTCGACCTGGAGCAGTGGATGGACGCCCTCGGCCTGGACGCCGTCGTCTTCCCGGCCGTGGCCGACGTCGCGCCGGCCGACATGGACGTTAACCCCGCCTCGGCCGACCTCGGCTGGCGCAACGGCGTGTGGGTCGCGAACGGCAACCTCGTGCCGCGGCACCTCGGCATCCCGACCGTCACCGTGCCGATGGGCACGATGCCCGACACCGGGATGCCCGTCGGCCTCACCTTCGCCGGCCGCGCCTACGACGACAACGCGCTGCTCGCCCTGGCAGCAGCCTTCGAGCGCCTCGCCCCGCGCCGCACCGCGCCCCCGCGCACCCCGCCCCTCCCCTGATTCGTCACCCTCCCCAACCATCAGCTCCTGAGTTCTTCGAGCGAATCGCCCGCCGAAACTCGAAAAGCTCAGGAGCTGATGGCTGGGGCGGGTCGGTCGCGAGGAGGACGGGGATGCGTCGCGAGGGGGACGCGGCCGCGGCGGGGGCGATGCGAGCGTGGACGGTATGCACGTATCCCGGTCGCGCCTCATCGGCGCCGCGCTGTCCCTGCTGCTCGCCGCGACCCTGGCGGGCTGCTCGACCGCGGAGTCCGGCGCGCTCGCCCAATCCGCCGGCCTGCCCGAGCGCGCGCCCGCCGCTACGTCCGGCGACCACGGGGGTGCGGCGGACGACGCGGCGCTGACCGACGACGACGGCTACATCCCCGAGGGCTCGTCCCTCCCGCTCGACAGCGACAAGCCCGCCGTCTCCCGCCTTTCCCCCGACCTCCTCGCCGCTCCGCGCCACGCTCAGGCGGCGATGAAGCAGGACGGTGACGGCGCCGACATCACGATCGCCGACGGCTGGCGGTCCGAGCGCTATCAGGAGCATCTCTTCGCCCAGGCGGTCCGCCGGTACGGCAGCGAGGAGGAGGCCGGAAAGTGGGTCAAACGCGGCGCCGACTCCGCCCACGTGCGCGGCGAAGCGGTCGACATCGCCGACGCCCGGGCCATGGACTTCCTGAACCGCTTCGGCAACGAGTGGGGCCTCTGCCAGGTCTACGCGAACGAGGCGTGGCACTTCGAGATGCGCACGACGCCGGGGGGCGAATGCCCCGCGCAGTCACCCGACGGCCGGGGCTAGCCTCCGCCGCTAAGCTGGATGCCGTGTCCAAGGTTCTGAGCAGTCTGCCCGTCGGTGAGCGAGTCGGCATCGCGTTCTCGGGGGGTCTCGACACCTCCTGCGCGGTCGCGTGGATGCGTGAGAAGGGGGCCATCCCCTGCACGTACACCGCAGACATCGGCCAGTACGACGAGCCCGACATCGACGCGGTCCCCGGCCGTGCGACCGAGTACGGCGCCGAGCTCGCGCGCCTGGTCGACGCGAAGCGCCCGCTGGTCGAGGAGGGGCTGATCGCGCTGCAGTGCGGCGCCTTCCACATCCGCTCGGCCGGCAAGACCTACTTCAACACCACACCGCTCGGCCGCGCCGTCACCGGCGTCATGCTGGTGCGCGCGATGCTGGAGGACGGCGTCGAGATCTGGGGCGACGGCTCCACCTACAAGGGCAACGACATCGAGCGGTTCTACCGTTACGGCCTGATCGCCAACCCGCGCCTGCGCATCTACAAGCCGTGGCTCGACACTGCGTTCGTGGAGGAGCTGGGCGGCCGCACCGAGATGAGCGAGTGGCTCGTCGCCCGCGGCTTCCCGTACCGCGACCCGAGCGAGAAGGCGTACTCGACCGACGCCAACATCTGGGGCGCCACCCACGAGGCGAAGCGCCTGGAGGAGCTGGACGCCGGACTCGACATCGTCGACCCGATCATGGGCGTCGCCGCCTGGCGCGACGACGTCGAGGTCGTCCCGGAGACGGTCTCGGTGCGCTTCGAGGCGGGCCGGCCGGTCGCGATCAACGGCGTCGAGTTCGACGACCCGGTGGCCCTGGTGCTGGAGGCCAACTCGATCGGCGGCCGGCACGGCCTCGGCGCGTCCGACCAGATCGAGAACCGCATCATCGAGGCGAAGAGCCGCGGCATCTACGAGGCGCCGGGCATGGCCCTGCTGCACATCGTCTACGAGCGGCTGCTGAACGCCATCCACAACGAGGACACGGTCGCCAACTACCACAACGAGGGCCGCCGCCTCGGCCGTCTGATGTACGAGGGCCGCTGGCTCGACCCGCAGTCGCTCATGCTGCGCGAGTCGCTGCAGCGCTGGGTCGGCTCGGCGATCACCGGCGAGGTCACGCTGCGCCTGCGCCGCGGCGACGACTACACGATCCTCGACACGACCGGTCCCGCGCTCAGCTACCACCCGGAGAAGCTGTCGATGGAGCGCGTCGGCAACTCCGCGTTCGGCCCCGCCGACCGCATCGGCCAGCTGACCATGCGCAACCTCGACATCGCAGACTCCCGCTCCCGCCTGGAGCAGTACGCAGCGGCCGGCCTCATCGGCGGCCCGACCGGCGAACTCGTCGGCGAGCTGGAGGAGGGTCGCGCCCGCGCGATCCTGGAGGGCGTCGAGCCCGTCGACGAGGCGCTCTCGCGCGACATCGACCTCAGCTCCGAGGGCGCCGCCTTCGACTCCGGCACCGACTGACCCCGCCCGGCCCCAACATCCGTACGATGGAGGGGTGGACAGGCGTGAGGCGGAGGCCGAGGAGCACCGGCCCGAGAACTGGCCGCTCGGCCGGCTGCTCGGGGCCGCATCCCGTGCCGTCGAGCGCGCCTGGGCGGAGGCTCTGGAGCAGCGCGGGCTGACCCACGCCGGCCTGATCGTGCTGCACCTGCTCGAGCTCGGCTTCGACTCGCAGTCCGACCTCGCCCGGATGGCGCAGGTCGAGCCGCAGACGATGTCGCGCACGGTCGACCGGCTGGAGCGGGAGGGCCTCGTCACCCGGGCGCCCGATCCCGTCGACCGCCGCCGCCACGTGCTCGCGATCACCGACGCGGGCCGTGCCGCGTTCGCCGCGGTGCGCGGGCTGGAGGACGAGGTGTTCCCCCAGGTCGACGACCCGTCCGCCCTGCGCGCGGCCCTGCTGCAGATCGTGTCCGCTCCGCGATGAGCGACCACCGCGTCGCCGTCCTGGTGCTGGAGGGCGCGAAGCCGCTCGACGTCGGCATCCCGGCCCAGGTGTTCTCGCACCGGCCGAGCATGCCGTACGAGGTGCGTGTCTGCGGCCCGTCGCCGGGCCTGGTCACGGGAGGCGACGGCCTCTCGTACCACGTCGCGGAGGGCCTGGAGGCGCTGGAGCACGCGGACACCGTGTTCGTGCCCGGCTACCGCACGCCGGCGACCACCGAGCCGCCCGCGGCCGTCGTCGACGCCCTGCTGGCCGCCCACGAGCGCGGCGCGCGGCTCGCGGCGATCTCGACCGGGGCCTTCGCGCTGGCGGCGACCGGGTTGCTCGACGGCCGCCGCGCCACGACGCACTGGCACTACACCCGCGCGCTGGCGGAACGGCATCCGCTGGTGCGCGTGGACGAGAACGTGCTGTTCGTCGACGAGGGCGACATCCTCACCTCCGCCGGGGCCGCCTCCGGCATCGACCTCTGCCTGCACCTGGTGCGGCGCGACCACGGCGTCGGGCTGTCGAACCGGGTGGCCCGCCGGCTGGTCGCGGCGCCGTACCGCAGTGGCGGCCAGGCGCAGTACGTGCCGCGCAGCGTTCCGGAGCCGCTCGGCGACCTGTTCGCGGAGACGCGGGAGTGGGCCCTCGCCCACCTCGCCGAGCCGCTGACCCTGGAGGTGCTCGCCCGCAACGCCAAGGTCTCGGCCCGCACCTTCTCCCGCCGGTTCGTGGAGGACACCGGCTACACGCCGATGCAGTGGGTGCTGCGCGCCCGGATCGACCTCGCCCGGGAGCTGCTGGAGCGCTCCGACCTGGGCGTCGAGCAGATCGCGGCCCGGGTGGGGCTCGGCACGGGCGCGAACCTGCGGCTGCACTTCCAGCGCATCCTGGGCACCTCTCCGACGGAGTACCGGCACACGTTCTCGGCCTGATCGCCACCCGAGTCGCCGCATCTTGTCACCACTCAGCGTGGATGACCGCGACGACTCACCACTCGGCGGCCAAGGGTGGCGGGCGTGGCGGGATGCTTGTGGAGCCTGGCGCGATGTGTGGCGGGATGCTTGCGCAAGGCGTCTTGCGCGCCACTGTCGTCGGGCGGGACTGGCGCGCAGCATGGATGCGGTTCGAGAAAGGAAACCCATGACCCGCATCGCCATCAACGGCTTCGGCCGCATCGGCCGGAACACCCTCCGCGCCCTGCTGGAGCGCGACTCCGCGCTGGAGGTCGTCGCGATCAACGACCTGACCGCGCCCGCCACCCTCGCCCACCTGCTGAAGTACGACAGCTCGCTCGGCCGTCTTGGCCGCACCGTCGAGGTCGACGGCGACACCCTGGTCGTCGACGGCGCGCCCATCCGCGTGCTGGCCGAGCGCGAGCCGGCCGACCTGCCCTGGGCGGAGCTCGGCGTGGATGTGGTGCTCGAGTCCACCGGCCGCTTCACCTCCGCCGAGGCCGCCCGCGCCCACCTGACCGCCGGCGCGAAGCGCGTCCTGGTGAGCGCGCCGGCCGACGGCGCCGACGTCACCCTGGCGTACGGCGTGAACACCGACGCCTTCGACCCCGAGAAGCACGTCATCGTCTCCAACGCGTCCTGCACCACGAATGCCCTCGCACCGCTCGCCAAGGTGCTCGACGACCTCGCCGGCATCGAGCACGGCTTCATGACCACCGTGCACGCCTACACCCAGGAGCAGAACCTGCAGGACGGCCCGCACCGCGACCTGCGCCGTGCCCGCGCCGCCGGGGTCAACATCGTGCCGACGACGACCGGCGCCGCGAAGGCGATCGGCCTGGTGCTCCCCCAGCTGGACGGCAAGCTCTCGGGCGACTCCATCCGGGTGCCTGTGCCGGTCGGCTCGATCGTGGAGCTGAACACGACCGTCACCCGCGACGTCACCCGCGACGAGGTTCTGGCCGCCTACCGCGCCGCCGCCGACGGACCGCTGCGCGGCATCCTGGACTACGCCGACGACCCGCTGGTGTCGAGCGACATCACCGGGCAGCCGGCCTCGTCGATCTTCGACGCGGCGCTGACCCGCGTGGACGGCCGGCACATCAAGGTCGTCGCCTGGTACGACAACGAGTGGGGCTTCTCCAACCGCGTCGTCGACACGCTGGAGCTGCTGGCGCGCTCCTGAATCGTGTGGTGCCGCACGTCAATCGACGTGTGGCACCTTCACGATCAGGCTCAGCGGGTCCACCCACGTCCGCAGCGCCGACGCGCGTCCGAACAGGTCGCCGTCGAGGTCGACCTCCTGCGGCCGGTTCAGCCGCATCACGAACTCGCGGCCCTTCAGGTAGTTCATCGCGCGCACCTCGCGGTCGGCGCCCATCAGCCGGCGGCCGACGGTCGTGCGGCGGAGGATGCCGTTCTCCCAGAAGACCTTGACGGCGATCTGCACCCAGCCGATGAAGCCCTCCGGACGCAGCACGACGATGTCGAACTCGCCGTCGTCGACCGCTGCCTCCGGGAGCAGCAGGATGTTGGCCGGCAGCGACCCGCAGTTGCCGATCAGCACCGTGTGCGCGCGCACGGAGCGGACGCCCTTCTTGTCGAGCTCGTACCGGAGGCGCAGCTCGTTCTTGTCGCGCAGCACCGTCCCGATCGCCTTGACATAGGCGAGCCAGCCGTGCCGGGCCTTCAGGTCGTCGTCGGTGGCGGCGATCATCTGCGCGTCGATGCCGACCCCCGCCATGACCAGATACGAATGCTTGCGGGTGGGACCGTCGCCGTCGCGCAGCTCGACGACGCCGACGTCGATCGGCCGGTCGTCGCCCCCGAAGGCGGAGTCGAGGGCGTTCTCCACGTCGTCGAGGGTGAGGTTCAGGTTGCGGGCGAGCAGATTGCCCGTCCCCGAGGGGAGGAGCGCGAGTGGCACGCCCGTGCCCTGCAGCGCCTCTGCGACCGTGCGGACGGTCCCGTCGCCGCCCGCGGCGATCACGACGTCGGCGCCGCGGTCCAGCGCCTCCCGCGCCTGACCGGCGCCGGGGTCGTCCTCCGTGGTCTCGATCCACATCGTCTCGCCCCAGCCGTGGCGCTGCTCCGCGGCGGCGAGCGCCTCGCGGAGGGCCGGCTCATCCACCTTCACCGGGTTGACGATGATCGCGGCGGTCTTGGTCTGCTCGGGCACCCCCCGACAGTACCGGCGAAGGGGCGGGTCGGGAAGCGGTCAGTCCTTGCCTTTGCCCGGGCCGCCGCCGTGGTCCTTGCCCGGCCCGTTCCCCTTGTCCTTGCCCTTGTTGCCGCCGGGTGGGCCTGCCGGCCGCTCCTGCTGCACCTGCTGCTGGTCCGAGCTGTCCTCCTCCTGCTGCGGCTGCTGCGTCGTCGTGTCGACCGGCGTCACCGTGGCCGGCGGCGCCTGCACGCTCGGCGTCGGACGCGGCGTCGTCGGGACGCTCTGCGGCTCCTCGCTCGCGGGAGCCATCATGCTTCCGAGGGCCAGGGTCGCGGCCACCGCGAGGATCGAGCCAGCGACGGCGCCGCCGGTCAGGATGCCGCGGCGACGGCGCCGGGTCGCCGGCAGCAGCCGGGTCGCGCCGGTCGCACCCCCGGCGGCGGCCGCCGCACCGGCCGCGGCGAAGGCCGCTCCACCCGCGGCGGCCGCCCCCGCCCCACGCGCGTGCACCACGGTCGGCGCGGTGTCGCCGAGCGGAACGGTGGCCTCCTCGGGCGCCCAGCCCGCCAGCTCGGGCGCGAGCTCGCGCGCCATCACCGCGACCTCCAGCGCGCTCGGCCGGAGCGCCGGGTCGCGCGAGGTCATCGCGCCGAGCAGCCCGCGCCAGTCCTCGGGGAGGGAGGCCGGGATGCGGGGGTCGCGCGCCGCCCGCGCGGCCACGGCCTCCACCGGCGTCCCCGGATACTCGCGCACGCCCGTCAGGGCCTCCAGCACGACGAGCCCGAGCGAGTAGATGTCCGCCGACGGTCCCGGCTCGCCGCCGAAGACCTGCTCCGGGCTGAGATAGCCCGCCGTTCCGATGACGGTGCCGATCGTGGTGATCCGCTCCGAGCCGACCAGGTGCGCGATACCGAAGTCGGCGAGCTTGACCACCGGCCGCCCGCCCGGCACGCTCGCGTCGGCGAGCAGGATGTTGCCGGGCTTCAGATCGCGGTGCACCATGCCCGCCTCATGCACGACGACGAGGGCCTCCGCGATGCCGGCCATCACCTCCACCGCATCCTCCGGGGGAAGGGGACCGTCCTGCAGTCTCGTGCGGAGGTCCTCGCCGTCCACGAGCTCCATCACCAGGAAGCTGGGGGTGCTGTCGCCGTCGGCGGCCAGGTGCGCATCGTGCAATCCGACCAGGTGCGGATGGCTCAGCCGGGCGAGCATGGTCGCCTCGGTCCGCCGCCGGGCGTCGTCGACGGCTGTTCCCTGAGCGAACAGCTTCACGGCGACGTCCCGTTCGAGGCGCCGATCGAACGCACGGAACACCGTCGCCATTCCGCCGCGTCCCAGCCGATCCCGCAGCACATAGCGGTCGAGAAGTACTCGTTCGTCCACCGCGCGAGCATACCCGCGCATCGCGTCGCCGTGAATCCGCCGACAGTCGGGTCCACCCCCGTTGCGCCGACGAGGCCGCGGGGGATGACTGGGAGGAGTGAAGCACGAACCGGAGCAGCCGCGGCCCGACACGGGCGTTCTCGAAGCGCTGCAGGTCTACCGTGCCGCCGAGGCCGCCATGCGCCGCCGCACCGGGGCCGCCATGGGAATCGGCGAGAACGACCTGCTCGCGCTCCGTCTGATCCTCGACAACACCGCCGCCGGTCGCCCCACCTTCGCGAAGGACGTGAGCGCGTACCTCGGCGTCTCCAGCGCCTCCACCACGCTGCTCGTCGACCGCCTGGTGCGCGCCGGCTTCCTGGAGCGGCGGCCCAGCAGAACCGACAAGCGATCGGTGGAGCTCGTCCCGACGGGCGCAGCGCTCGGGGACACGGGCCCCTTGCTCGCCGCGGCGCAGGAGCAGATCGACGCCGCCACCGCGGAGCTCAGCCCGGACGAGGCGGAGACCGTCACCCGGTTCCTCACGAAGATGCGCGAGACCGTCGACCGGATCGCATCCGAGCGCTCAAGTAGGCCGAAACGGAGTTGAAGTCAAGGGGATTGCTAGGCAATTGAACCAGTCGTTTGCTGGTTCCTGTCTAGGAAAGGACACTTCTCCATGAACATCCTGCTCATCATCATCGCCATCATCGCGATCATCCTGCTGCTCACCGGAGGCTTCGTGCAGTCGCTGAACTTCCTCCTGTGGGTCGGCATCATCCTGCTCGTCCTGGCCGTGATCGTCTGGCTGGTGCGGCTGCTCACCGGAAGCCGACGGGTCTAGGCCCGGAGGGGAGGCACAGATGAGTCTCGGCGCCGGCATCTTCCTGGTCGTCATCGGAGCGATCCTCGCGTTCGCCCTCAACCTCCAGGTCGGCTGGATCGACCTGCACCTGGTGGGCTACATCCTGATGGTCGCCGGAGTCATCGGCATCATCATCGGGATCGTGCTGCTCACCCGGCGTCGCTCCTCTGTCGCCACCACCCGCACGGCCGTCGATCCTGCGACGGGCGAGCGTGTGACGCGACGGGCGAGCGAGTCGGACGACATCGTCTGACACTCTCCCTCTCGAACGACGAAGGCCCCGTGCGCGAGCATGGGGCCTTCGTCGTTGCGGCGATCACTCCATGGTGTCCAGGATGCCGACCAGGTCCTCGAACGTGGTCAGCGGGTTCAGCACCGCGAACCGCGTGTTCGGGCGGCCCGCGTGCGAGCTCGGCGTCACGAACGCCCGCTGCTCCTCCAGCAGCCGGGCCGACCACACGGCGTAGTCCTCCTTGCTCCAGCCGTCGCGCTCGAAGACGACCACCGACAGCTGCGGCCGGCGCACCAGCCGAAATCCCTCCCGTCCCTCGATCTCGTCGGCGATCCGCTCCGCCAGGCGGATGGAGGCGGTGACCGCGTCGCGATAGGCCGCGGCGCCGTGGGAGGCGAGCGAGAACCAGAACGGCAGCCCGCGCGCCCGGCGGGTGAGGTGCGCGGCGTAGTCGGACGGGCTCCACTCCACCGTCTCGGTGAGGGTGTCGAGGTACTCCGCGTGCTGCGTGTGAGCGCGACGGCCGGCCTCCGGGTCGCGGTAGATCAGCGCGCACGCGTCGAACGGCGCGAACAGCCACTTGTGCGGGTCGACGATGACCGAGTCGGCGTCCTCGACACCGGCGAAGCGGTGCCGGGCCAGCGGCGACAGCATGCCCGCGAGGCCGTAGGCGCCATCGACGTGCAGCCAGAACGAGAACTCCGACTTCAGGGCGGCGATCGAGGCGATGTCGTCGACGATCCCGAAGTTGGTGGATCCGCCGGTGGCGACGACCGCGAACACGGCGTCGCCGTACTCCTCCAGCGCCGTCCGCACCGCGTCTCCCGCGAGCACGCCGGACTCGCCGGGCGAGACCGCGACGACGTCGACATCCATCACCCGGGCCGCCGACGACACCGACGAGTGCGCCTCCGAGCTGCACACGATCACCCAGCGGCCGGACGGGTTGCCCCGCTCGGTGCGGGCCGCGTCGCGCGCGGCGACGAGCGCGGAGAGGTTGCCGAGCGTCCCACCCTGCACGAACACCCCGCCCGACGTGGGCGGGAGCCCGAACTCGGAGGCGAGCCAGGAGAGCACCTGGTTCTCGGCGTAGACGGCGCCGGAGCCTTCGAGCCACGAGCCGCCGTAGACCGCGCTCGCGGAGACGACCAGGTCGAACGCCGTCGCTGCCTTGGTCGGCGCCGTCGGGATGAAGGAGAGGTAGCGCGGGTGGTCCGTCGTGATGCAGGCGGGCGCGAGCACGTGCTCGAACAGCGCGAGCGCGCGCTCGGCGCCGATCCCGCGCTCGGAGACGGTCTGCCCGGCGAGGCGGCGCAGTTCGAACTCCGGCAGCGGCTTGTCGAGCGGCGTGTCCTCGCTCAGGATGCGGCGGCGCGAGTATTCGAGCACCAGGTCGACGAGTTCCCGGGTCTCCGGGGTGACGGCGTGCATGCGCTCGGCGGACACGGTGGACTTCTCGGTCATGGAACCTCCCCGATTATGCTCGCACACAGAACCGCGCATCTGTTTGGCTCTGAACGCAGGGAATCGGCGGATTGCAGACCGAAGCGCACGATTCGTGCGCGCCGCGGTATCATCCGCGCCGCCCTGCTACGGTCGAGCGGTGAGCGACACCCCGGCAGCCGACATCCCCGTCGACGAGGCGCTCGTCGCGCGTCTGCTGGCCGAGCAGCATCCCGACCTCGCGGGGCCGCTGCGGCTGGTGTCCGACGGCTGGGACAACCGGCTCTTCCGTCTCGGCGACGCCCTGGCCGTGCGCATCCCGCGCCGCGAGGTCGCGGCGCACCTCATCGAGCACGAGCAGTGGATGCTGCCCGCGATCGCCGCCCGCGTCAGCGTGCCCGTGCCCGCGCCGGTGCGCGTCGGCGTCCCGTCGAAGACGTTCCCCTGGCCCTGGAGCGTCGTCGAGTGGGTGGACGGCGTCGACGGAGCCTCGGTCGCCGCGGTCCGCCGCGCCGGGCTCGCCGAGCCGCTGGCGCTCTTCCTCGGCGAGCTCGCCGTCCCGGCGCCGGACGCTCCGCGCAACCCCGTGCGCGGCGTCCCGCTCGCGGACCGGAACGAGACGGTTGGCCTCCGGCTGCGCTCGCTCTCGGGGCGGATGGAGGTCGCCGCCCTCGAACAGGCCTGGCGGGAGGCGCTCGACGCGCCCGTCTGGGACGGCCCTCCGCTGCTGCTCCACGGCGACCTCCATCCGGGCAACCTGCTGCTCGACGCCGACGGCGGCCTGCGCGCGGTGCTCGACTTCGGCGACGTCACGTCCGGCGATCCGGCCACCGACCTCGCGACCGCGTGGCTGACCTTCGACGGGGACGCTCGGGAGCGGTTCCGCCTGGCGCTCCCCACTCCGCCCGACACGGCCACCTGGCGCCGCGCACGCGGGTGGGCGGTCGCGATGGCCTCCGCTCTCGCGACCGCGTCGGACGACAACCCGCGCATGGCCGGCCTCGCCCGCCACGCGCTCGACCAGCTGGGTGCGGACGACAGCTGACGCCCGGCCGTCAGCCGGCACTGCCGTCGTCGACCGCGAGGCCGAGCATCCGGAGCTCCTCCTGCGACCGGCCCGCCAGCTTGCGACCGAGCAGCGGCCGCCTGTCCGGGTGCACCTTGAGCCCCTTCGGGCCCCGGGCGAGCGGCTCCTCCCACCCGCGATACAGGGCGAGCACGCGGAACACGAACCCGGCGAGGAACGCGGCCGCGACACTCAGCCAGTACGGCACGCCCACCCCGTCGAGCACGATCCAGATCAGGCCCGTGCCGACCGCGGTCGCGATGAACCACTCGCCGCGGACGAACTGCTTCGGCGTCACCCCACTGGTGACGTCGATCAGGAACCGCCCGGCGGTCGGCGCGATGACGGCGATGGCGAGCGCACCGAGGACCGGGTAGCCGGCCTCCACCGCCTTTTGCGCCCCGATGATCGCGTACCAGGGCAGCGAGAACGACGTCATGAACTGGAACAGTCCCTCACGGAACAGCTGGCCTCCGGCGTAGGCCACGGAATAGCCGACGACCCCCGCCACGAGGCAGAACGCGATGTAGGCGGGGTTCGTGAACGCCGACGGCGGCTCCTCCAGGATCACGTCGCGGGTGACTCCGCCCGCGATGCCGCCGATGACGGCCATCAGCACGATCCCGACGAACGTGTAGTCGCGGAAGTGGTCGGGGCGCCGGGCCAGCAGGGCGCCATTGAGCGCGTTCGTCGTCGCCGCGATCAGGTCGACGAAGGTGCCTCCGCCGAACACCGTCCAGGTGCCGAGAGTGAGCTCCGTCGGGTGCATGCCGTCCCCCTCGTCCGCGGCGGAGCAGAGCGCCGCAGGCACACGGTAGCGAAGGGGGTGCCGCTGCCGAGAGACAGCGTCGGGGGGGGACTACAGGCCGCGCTCGTGCGTCGAGCCGATGACCTGCTGGCCGTCTTCGTCGATGGCGATCAGCCCGGCGGAACTCGCGGCGGCCGCGGCCAGCTTGTCGATCCACTCCCGGTCGAGCGTCGGAGGACGGGAGCCTGCGAAGCGGAAGCGGAGCGGAATGGACGGATCGACCCAGATGGTCGTCCGGCCGTCGCCGTTGTCCGACGGTTCGCGCCAGCTCAGGGCGAAGGACTCCTTGCGCCGGAGCTTGGACACGATGACGACCTCGAGGTGCGCGAGCACCCGGTCGTCGAAGTTGATGACCGTGCTGCTGTCGTAGACCAGGTATCCCATGTCGCCTCCCGGGCACACGGTACGCCCTGGACGGCCGTTTTCAGAGGTGCGGCGCGGGACCGGAGAGCCGGTCCCGCGCCGTCACGCGTCAGAGGGGGCGGATGTCGGACGCCTGCAGGCCCTTCGGCCCACGGGTCGTCTCGTACTCGACCTTCTGGTTCTCTTCCAGGTTGCGGAATCCGCCGGTCGACTGGATCTCGCTGTAGTGGGCGAAGACGTCGGCAGAGCCGTCATCCGGGGCGATGAAGCCATAGCCCTTTTCCGTGTTGAACCATTTAACGGTGCCTGTGGCCATCGTTTCTTTCCTTCGTGTTTCCAAATAGAGGGGCCGCGTGGGCGGCCCCGGGTGACCGCGCTCTGCGCGGACGTGTACAGCCGGATCGGGAGGAGCGCTCCGCGGCGCGGGTATGCGTGCGGAGGCTCGTCAGGAGAGAACGGCAGGTCAGGTTCCCGCCAGACTACAGGAGATCGCTGGGAATCGGTCAGCCGAGCGACGTCATCGCCTGCACGGCGAGCACGGCGACGGCGACGGACACGGCGATGGAGAGGGCTGCGGCGGGTGCGGGACGGACGCGTCCGCGCCGCGAGATCGCCACCACGGCGGCGCCCACGGCCACCAGGAGGAGCAGCACGACGACCACTGCGACGAGCACCAGACCGCCGTCGCCGTCGTTCCAGGTGGGGTCGATGGAGCCGAGGCCGAGCCAGGCGCGGATGTAGGCGGCCGCCATCCCCGCGACGAGGAGAGGAGGGAAGACGAGCAGACCACCGGCGAGCGCGACCCCGAGCAACGCGAGCAGCCGCCGGGGTGTGGGCGGGGATTGCGGCGTGGGCGCCGATCGGGGCGGGGGAACCGTCATCCTCCGATCCCAGCACGGCACACGGCCGGCGGAATCGTCCCACCGGATGATCTTCGCCGCTGGGCCAGCGGGCAGCATACGGGTTTACTGGTATTCTCTGAGAGTTCTCTTAGCGGCGCGCGTCCTCTCGGTGGACGCCCAGCCGTACATGTCGATGAGGGGGAATCGTGAGCGACCCGACTGTGCCCGAGAACGAGCGACCGGCGGAGGGCGCGACGCCCGCCGCCGCCGAGCCTGCGCCGGTCGCGCCGGATGTCCCGCCGCAGCAGCAGGCCGCACCGCAGCCCAACCCGTACGCCGCTCCGCAGCCCGGCGCGTACGGCCAGCCGCCGGCCGAGAAGAAGAAGCCCGTGGTCCCGCGCTGGGTGTGGTGGGTGATCGGTGGAGCGCTGGCGTTCGCGGCCGTCGTCATCGTGGCGATCGTTCTGCTCGCGAACCTGCTCGGGGGATCCGGCGCCAAGTCGGTCGCGCAGGAGTACCTGAACGACATCGCCAAGGGCAACGCCTCCGCCGCCAACAAGCTGGCGCGGCTCGACGGCGGCGACGAGGACTTCCTGCTGACGGACAAGGTCCTCGGCCAGGCCAAGCGGATCACCGCCCCGACCGTCGCCCGCACCCTCAGCAGCCGCAGCTCCGACCTCACCCAGGTCAGCGTGACCTACAAGCTCGCGGGCAAGTCCTACCGCGGGACGATCGAGCTCGACAAGGACGACAAGGGTTGGTACGTGAGCCGCGGCCTGACGTACCAGCTGCCCTACGTGTCCTCCACCATCCCCGGCTACTCGGTGCCGGGGGCGGAGCACTCCATCACCTCCGCCGACTCGGAGACGATCGCGTACCCGGGTGTCTACACCATCCAGGCCCCCAATAAGTTCTACGAGCTGGACGGCTCCCCCGTGTTGACCGTCGCCGCCGACACCTATCAGCTGAAGAACCTGAAGCTGACACCGTCGAAGGCGTACCTGGACGAGGTGCAGAAGCAGGTAGACGCGCACTACGCCGAGTGCGCCACCAAGACGTCGTACTACGACATCGAGGACTGCGGGATCGAGCTCAGCTACCCGAGCAACCTGGCCGTGTCTTCGTCGACCGTCGCCGTGAAGGTGGACGAGTCGCCGACGGTGGCCATCGACGACGCCGACTCCTACTACCAGTTCAAGATCGGCCCCGGTAAGTTCTCCGCGGTCATCACCGGCACCGACTTCAGCGGCAACCCCGCATCGGAGAACCTGACCGGCGCGGCCGGCTACATCAGCGCCGACATCAAGATCGACGGTGACAAGGTCGTGGTCACCTTCAACTGAGGCGACCCGCCTCGCGCAGAGACGAAGGAGTCCCCGGCCGATCCGGCCGGGGACTCCTTCGTCTCTGCGCGACGCGACCTACCAGTCGCTCCCCACGCGGATGAGCTTCTTGTTGACGAACTCGTCCGCGCCGAAGCGGCCGAGCTCACGGCCCGAGCCGGAGCGCTTCACGCCACCGAAGGGCAGCTCCGCGCCGTCGGCGAGCACGACGTTCACGAAGACCATGCCGGCCTCGATCTTGTCGGCCACGCGCTCCGCCTGGTCCTTGTCGGTCGTGTAGAGGTACGAGCCGAGGCCGAACGGGGTGTCGTTGGCGATGCGCACGGCGTCGTCCTCGTCCTTCGCGCGGAACACCTGCGCGACCGGCCCGAAGAACTCCTCCTTCGACGCCGGGTTCTCCGAGGTCACGTCGGTCAGAACGGTCGTCTCGAAGAACGCGCCGTTGCGGCCGCCGCCGCGGACCAGCGTCGCGCCGTTGTCGACCGCGCGCTTGACTTGCTCGTCGAGGTTCTCCGCCGCCTTCAGCGACGAGAGCGGGCCGAGGGCGGAGTCCTCGCTGGTCGGGTCGGACGCCTCCACCTCCGCCAGCTTCTCGGTGAACTTCGAGAGGAAGGAGTCGTACAGGCCGTCGATCACGACGAACCGCTTGGCGGCGTTGCAGGACTGGCCGCTGTTGTCGAGGCGCGCGTCCACCGCGTTCTGCACCGCCTCATCCAGGTCGTCGGTGGAGAGCAGGATGAACGGGTCGGAGCCGCCCAGCTCCAGCACGACCTTCTTGAGGTTGCGGCCGGCGATCTCGGCGACCTTTGCACCGGCACGCTCGGAGCCCGTGAGCGAGACGCCCTGCACGCGCGGGTCCGCGATCACGGTCTCGATCTGCGGGTGGCTGGCGTAGATGTTGACGTAGGCGCCCTCCGGGAAGCCCGCGTCGAGGAAGATCTGCTGGATGGCGGCCGCCGACTCCGGGCACTGCTCCGCGTGCTTCAGCAGGATGGTGTTGCCGATGACGAGGTTCGGTCCGGCGAAGCGGGCGACCTGGTAGTAGGGGAAGTTCCACGGCATGATCCCGAGCAGCACCCCGAGCGGCGAGCGGCGGACGACCGCCGAGCCGTCGCCGTCGAGCAGCCGGATCGGCTCGTCCTTCAGGAACTCGTCCGCGTGGTCCGCGTAGTACTCGTAGATGGCTCCGGCGAAGTCCACCTCGCCGAGGGCCTGCTCGACCGGCTTGCCCATCTCGAGCACGATGATGTCGGCCAGCTGCTGCCGCCGCTCCACGTGCAGTTCGCCGACGCGGCGGACGAGGGCCGCGCGCTCCTGCACGGACGTGGACCGCGACCACGTGCGGAACGCGTGGTCGGCCGCAGCGATCGCGGCCTGCAGGTCGGCGTCGCTGATGGTGTCGAAGGTCTTGACCGTCTCGCCTGTGGCGGGGTTGGTCACGGCGTAGCTCATGTCGCTCCTCTTCTTCGCTGAAACGGGACTGGCCCAGGTTCGAGAATACGAGGTCAGGCCCTGCCGCGTCTCGACACGTCGTCTACGGGTCCGGGACGGGGTGGACACAGCGTACAGGCGGGCTCGCAAGCGTTGCGCACCCGCAATGGGGTGGGTTCACGGTAGAAAGGAGCCGTGAGCGACGACGAACCCGTTGAGGCGGCCCTCCGGGCCGCGGACGTACTGATGCGGGTGGCCGCGAGGTCGGTGATGGAGGTCGACCACATCGTCACCTCGCCGCAGCTGCGCATCCTGGTCCGCATCGCGACGCGCGGCCCGCAGAACCCGGGCGACATCGCCACCGAGCTCGGCGTGCACGCCTCGAACGCGACCCGTGCCGCCGAGAAGCTGGTGCGCGCCGGCCTGATCGAGCGCCAATCGAACCCCGACGACCGCCGCTACGTGCGCCTCACCCTCACCCCGGAGGGCGAACGCCTCGTCGAACGCGTCATCGGCCACCGCCGCGACGCGATCGCCGCCGTCATCGCCGCCATGCCGGACGACGACCGGGAGGCCGCGGCCCGCGCCTTCGACGCGTTCGCCCGCGCCGCCGGGGTGGAGCCGTCGGACGACGGGCGGTTCACGCTGGCACTGCACGACGCGAAGTGAGGGCGGCGGGTCTTCGGTTCTCGACCCCCGTATCCGTTCCTCCGCGAGGATGACCGGCCGGACTACGGTCGGCCCCGACCTGGCTCTTCCTGCTGGATGAGCCCGCGGAGGAGAAAGAACGGGTCGGCGCGGGCGCGCTCGGAGTCCGCACTCTCCTCGATCGTCGGTTGTGCATCGGGGATGACCGTGAGAGCCCCCGTGAAATGCTCCGCGGAGGTCCCTTTTCGCCGCCCGTTCTCCATCTGGTCGAGGAGGTCTTCGATGAATTCCGTGTCGGCCGCATCCGTGTACCCGTGATGCACCACGGATCGGACTTCCGTCGCGAGGATCGGGAACGTCTCGCGATCCGGCGCCTCGCCGTAGGGGTGTGCGCCCACCAGGTAGCGCGGCACCACCTCGGTGCCTTCCATATCCGGCCGGAACGCCCCGCGCGCAAGGACGACGAACAAGCCGGACGCGCTCTCGCTCTCCAACCGCACGACCGAGCCGAGGCCGAGAAGGTCGTCCGTGAGTTCGAGGGTCATCGTCGTTCCTCGCTCGGCTGAACAGTGGGGGTGACGACCTCGCAGAGCTCGTCGTCCGTGAGCGAATGCAGCACGTTCTTGCCGGGCGTCTGCCTCCGCACGGCGAGAGGCAGATTGTCGACGAAGCGTTGCGCCGACAGGTCGCCCCCGAAGAGGATCTGGTCCACGTTCTCCTTCAGCGGTCCGATCAAGGTGAAGTTGCCATTCACCTTCGAGACCTGGTCCAGAAGGATCAGCTGGGCGTCGGCGCCGCCGACGCCCAGCAACTCCGCGACCTGTTCATTGGAGAGCATGAGCTTGTCGAAGACATCGGTCATACCGTTGATGACGATGCACCGCCGTACCTGCGTGCCATGCTCCACCAGGTCCGTGAGCGCCTTCTTCAGCGCGTCCGCGTGAAGTCTCAGCGAGACCTTGCCCAGGTAAAGGCATTCCGTGGCTGCGAAGTGCGGCTTCAGCGCGTCATGAGCATCGATGACCACCAGTTCCTCGGCGGCGATCGCACCGGCGAGACTCTCGAGCACGAACGGATACGTCGCCGCTGCCTGTTTCGCCGTCCCGGGGAAGATCGCCAGGCTCTTGCCGGTGAAGAGCTCGAAGCTCTCGGGCTCGGCGGTCCTCTTGTTCAGCCCCAGGAAAAGCCGGTCGCGCGCCGCCTTCTGCTCCAGGCGATCGCCGAAGACCTCCATCGTGAGCTCCTGCGGCACCATCGGGATCGGCTCCGGGCGCGCACCCGTCCAGGCCCCTGCCATCGCAGCGACCTCCTTCTCGAGGTTGTCGAGGACCGTCGCATCGTCGTCGCCGTGGCACGGCAGGAAGAACTGGATCGCGGTCGGCGCGTCGAGCTGGAGCTGCCCGCGACCGAGGACCTCGCTCTGCATCACCCGGTCGCGGCCGAAGAGGCTCGCGACATCTGCCTCGTCGTTCAGATAGAGGCCGATCGTGTTCGGGATGTTGCTGCTCATGTTCATCCGGATCGAGTTGGCCCGGTTCGCGGTCAAGACCAGGTAGACCCCGAGGGCGGCGCCCTCGCGCAGCACCTGGATGAGCTGGGTATCGATCGCCTCCTTGCGCTTGTCCTGCGCGATGGCGTCGTAGCCGTCGAGGACGGTGAGCGCGATCGGCAGCGACTCCCCCGTCTTCACCCGGTACTGAGCCAGGGTGGCGACGCCGGCGGCACGGAGCCGGCGCTTCCGGTCGGCGAGTTCGGACCCGAGTCGCTCCATGGCCTTCTGGAGCTTCTCCTCCTCTTCGAGCGTCACGATGTCTGCCACCTGCGGGAGCGGCGCGAGTGGGAGCAGTCCGTTGTTTCCGAAGTCGAGAAGCAGGACCTGCAGCCGTTCCGGCGTCTGCTGCCGGGCGAGGTTCAGCACCAGGGTCTGCAGCAGGGTGGAGGCCCCGTACCCGGGGCTGCCGAAGACAGCGGTGTGACCGGAGTCCTCGAGGCTGAAGCGGTATACCTCCTGCGCCTGCCGGCTCGGGATGTCGAGCAGCCCGAGCGGGATTCCGGGACCATCGTCGACGGGCGGGGTGACGATCCTGCTCTCAAGCGGCGGCAGCCATGGCTTGTCGGGGAGCACCGAGCCGGCGTCTCGGGCGATGTCGGCGATGTGGGCGACCACCGCGCTCAGCTCGGTCGCCGTCTCTGCGCGGGATTCCTCGGCGTCCTCGTCCCCGGAGAGGTCCTGCGTCCACAGGTCGTATTGCCCGAATCCGTTGATGAGGTAGATGCGTTCGTCCACGGTCTCGACGTGCGTCCTGTCCGGCTCGTATGCCGCACCCGACCATGCCGATTGGAAGAGCTCATAGATCTCGTTGTTGCCCACCTGGAGATACGCCCGGCCCGGCTCGACGATGCTCGCCGCGTCAGGAGTCTTGATGATCTCGTTCGAGTCGGAGGCATCGGCGACCTTCAGGGCGAGTTTGAAACGGCTGTTCGACCAGATCTGGTCGTTCACCACGCCGCTCGGCTTCTGCGTGGCCAGGATGAGGTGCACGCCCAGCGACCGGCCGATCCGTGCCGTCGAGACCAGTTCGTCCATGAAGTCCGGCTGATTCGCTTTCAGCTCCGCGAACTCGTCCGACACCAGGAACAGATGCGGGAGCGGCTTCGACGGATACTCGCGTCCTCCCGCATGGGGTCCTCCGGTCTTCCCCTGCTTGTAGAGCCGGGTGTAACCGTTGATGTGGTTCACCCCGAACCGGGCGAACAGCCGCTGGCGCTTCTGGAGCTCTGCGCGAATGGACGCGAGAGCTCTGGCTGAGGCCGCGCCGTCGAGGTTCGTGATCGAGCCGAGGAGGTGGGGGAGGTCGGCGAGCATGTTGGCCATACCGCCGCCCTTGAAGTCGATCGGCAAAAAGCCGACGTCCTCCGGAGCGAAGTTGACCGCCAGGGAGAGCAGGAAGGACTGGACGATCTCGGACTTGCCCGAACCCGTCGTCCCGGCCACCAAGCCGTGGGGGCCGTGTGCGCGCTCGTGCAGGTTGAGCTCGACCACGTCGTCCTTGCCCCGGAGGCCGAGCGGGACGGCGAGTGTCTTGGACGTGTCCGCCGATGCCCATCGGCCGGCGACTCCCAGGTCGTCGACGTGGGTGACGCCGTACAGCTCGAGGAACGTCACGGAAGCCGGCACGGCGTTCTTCTGCACCTCCACGTGACGGAGGTTGGCGAGCCGTCGCAGTGCGCGCTCCAGGCCCTGCGGGGTCTGGTAGGGGATGAACTCCCTGCCCACGTACGCACTCTCGTCGTTGACCAGCGTCCCAGCGCTCCTGTTGGCGTAGTCGACGAGGGCGGTGACCGTCTCGGGCAGCAGTTTCCGGTCCTCGGTGCACCAGATCACGGTCGTACCGAGCTCGGTGAGGTCTTCTGCCAGGTACTCGTTGATCCCGTGTCCGGACAGATGGGAACCGTCCAGCACGGCGAACACGTAGTGCGGGAAGAAGGCAGGCTTCTCGCGACCGGCTTGACGGAGGGCCTGCCTGCGCTGGGCCAGGATCTGCGTGAAGCTGTTCAGAACCATGTCCCGGGTCCGTGCGTCGTGGACGAGCCCGCGGACGTTGAGTCCCTGCATCGTGAAATGCGGGAGGAAGCGCCACCGACGCCAGTCGGTGCGGTACGACTCCGCGGAGACCAGGGCGATCGCATTCACCTCCCGGTAGGAGTGGAAGACGGCAGCCTGGAACATCAGGTTCTGCGCGGCGGCGGCCACGGTGTCGCCCGCCCCGACCAAGCCGACGGTCTGGGCCCGGAGGTTCACGGGGACAGGAGCGCTGCGCTGGATCGCGAACCGCTCGGCCAGCGTCGTCACCCGGCGGGCGTCCTCGTCGTCGTCGCGCTCGTCCACCTCCGCCGTGACGGTCACGGTCGCGGGAGTGTCCCCCACGCCGAGGGAGACCTGAAGGAAATCCTTGTTGTGCGGCAACCGCTCGTAGATCCGCGGGTCGTACCGGTCCACCATGTCGACGAGTTCCGCGGGGCTGGGGGCCGCGTACTCGCGCACCTCCTTCTCCCTCGTCGCGTGCCGGGAGAGCGAGGCGACGACGTTCAGCAGATAGCGCTCGTACTCGTCGCGACGGGATCTGTCTCGCTTCCGTCGCTCGCGCCTCTCGCCGAGGAATTGCGAGAGGGTGAAGGACGCCGTCAGGATGCTCAGTATCCCCATGCCCATCATCAACAGCGGGTTGCGTCCGGAGACCACGCTGGTCACGACACCCACGGCGACCATTCCGAGCGGAGGCAGGAGCGCCTTGAGGATGCTGTTCTTGTCCGGTTTCTCCGGCGGCTCGATCTTCTGGATGCGCACGGTATCCGACGGCGGCTCGACCGTGATGCGGGGGCTGCGCCGGTAGTCGGGGAAGTCGGGCGGGAACTCGGCCGTCGGCTCCTGATGCAGGACGGAGGCCGGAAGGATCTCCACTCCGTCCGCGAACGAGGTCAGGCGCCACTGGTCCGCCCGCTTCTCGAGCAGGTACGCCGTCGTGAGGACGGCGTCGCCGATTCCGGCGTCGTGGACCGCGCCTCCCGCCGGGACGCGCCGAACGTTGAGGTACATGAGATCGTCGGCGGGCACCAGCGTGAGCTCGTCGCCGTGGATCACGACGGTGCCTGAGGCCTTCGTGCGGGCTCCTGCGGTCTCGGCGTCGCCGATCATGAAGGAGGCGCCGCGGTCGAGGACGATGTGGGCTGTCTCGGCGCGGGCCGCGTCCACCACCAGGAGCCGATGACCGTCGACCTCGACGACGCCCGCCGGTACGGCACCGCCGTTGACGAACACCCGGTCCCCGATCGCGCCGATGGTCAGCTCACCGCAGATCGTGGAGGGGTGGCGCGAGGTCAACGAGATCCGGGTGAGCTCCTCGTCGAGGACGTAGACGCTGAAGAGGACGTCCGCCGAGTCCAGCCGGTCGTCGACCAGACCGACCGGCCTATCGTCCGTCCTCTCCTCGCCGAACGCCGCGGGCCCGGCGCCGGTCACTCCTCACCGCCCAGTCGTGCGCTCAGTTCCTCGATCTTCTTGGAGTACTCCTCCAGGCGCTTCTGCTTCTCCGCACCGGCCATCGCGGTGTTGAGCTTCGTCGCCTGGAACAGGTCCGTGTAGGCGACGAGGGTCAGCTGGTCGTCGCCGACGTTCTGAGCGAGGTTCAGCGCCCGCTCGAGGTCCCCTCTCTCCAGGGAGATCCAGTAGTCGAGCGTGTTGTCGTCGGTCTTGGTCGAGATGTTGTTGAGCACAGCGTCCTTCTGGGCGGACGACAGATCCGCGAGCTTCACGGAGCTCACCGCGAGCACGTAGCGCGCGGACTTCGGGAGATCGACGGATGAGTAGTCCCTCAGATCGGTCAGCGCCTGGCCGTAGTCCCCGATCACGAAGCTGGACTGGGCGGCGATGATCGCCTCCTGCTTCGGGAGCGCGACGGCGTACGACGACCAAGTGAACCAGCCGAGCACGAGGGACGCGATCGCGGCGGTCGCCCCCAGCACGGTCGTCAGCCGGTGCCGCAGGCGCGGGAGGGTCAGGGTGCGGCTCTCCGACTCCCGCGCTTCGGCCTCCGCCTCGATATCGACAAGCGCGGCCACCTCGTCGACAGTCGTACACGCAGCGATCCGCTCGCTGAACGGGTCGCGCAACATCGAGGATCCGTCCAGCAGCTTCTCGAACGGGAGCCGGGCATGGAGGATGCTGAGCACGAGCGCCTTGTAGCCGCGCAGGAAGAGCTCGCTGTCGAGGGCCGTCGGGGTCAGGATCCCGATGAGCCCCGAGTGGACAGGCACAGCGCCCGCCCCGGTCAGCACGACGTTCTCCGGGTGCAGGAACGGCACGGCGAAAGCGCCCGGGGACGTGCGCAGCGCGGCGAGCCTCTGGGCCGCCTGCAGCTTCGCCAACCGCGTCTTCGCCTCCGCCGCCGCCTCACGCACGGTCCGCGCGCCGGCCGGAACGGTGTACGCGATCGCAGCCTGGTACTCCTCGGGGCACTCGTCGAGCAACGTGACGTGCTGTCGCACGATGTCGACCGAGGCCGCCCGGATCTGAGCCCCGGTCAGGAGTACCGTCACGCGATCGCCGGCGCGCTCGAACGAGACGGTGTCCCGCCCGTCGAAAAGTCTCATCGCCCTGCTCCCCACCGTTCCGATATCCTAGCGCGACACTGACATACAGTGTCCCGCATTATTATAATAGACGAATTCTCGATATCCGAACCGGAGGCATGGTGCTCAAGAAGCTGCTCATCGGACTGGCGGTCCTCGGTGTCGCCGGCCTCCTGATCGCCTCGTCCGGTTCGGTGGGTGGGACCGCCGCCGTCACGGGACCGGGCGCATCCACGATCGCGCTGGTGAACGAGGACGAGCCCGCCACGTTCAATGGCACGGACTATGTCTTCGGCAAGGAGTTCGTCGGCCTCGTGTCGAACGACGCCCGATTCAACTGGGAGGTCGTCTCGCGCGGAGTGGCGGAGAGGGCCTACTCGGACGACGCGGTCGATGCGGTGATCGTGCTTCCGAGATCGTTCTCCCACGACATCCTCACCCTCCAGGACATCGACCCCACCAAGGCCGTGATCGATGTCCGGCTCGCCTCCGGCGACCCGTTGTCGGAGCAGCGCCTTCGGAACGAGGTCTCCACGATCCTCCGCGATTTCAACACCCGGGTGGTGAAGATGTACTTCGCCAGCGTGGCCGACAACATCTCGGGCGCACAGGTGAGCATGGAGACCGTCGTCGACCGCTACTCGAAGCTCGTGGGGACGGTGGCGAACGGTCTCCAGCCAGAGCTCGGCAAGACGGACGAAGGGTACAAGCGGACCGAGAGCATGGCCGAGATCCTGCGATCGATGAACTCCGCCTGGATCCAGGCGCAGAACGGGTTCACCACTGCGACGACGGGCACCCTCACCTCGATCGGCGACTCGCTCGCGGCCCAGCAGCCGGATCTCTCGGACTACTTCTCCCTGCAGGAGCGGATCGCCGAGACCAACGCGCTGAACGGCAACGCCGCCATCGGCGATCAGGCGGCATCGGACTCCGACTTCTTCCGCGAGGCGTTCTCCGCTCACGTCGACGTGCTGCGCTCCGGCGACGGCTCCTGGTCGGGCTTCGAGGGCCTCGCCTCTGTGGACGGCGACGGCATGCCGACCGGGGCGCTGACGGACCTCCGCGAGACGGTGACAGGGTACGAGGACCTCGCCGGTCGCTACAACACGACCATCGCAGGCGTGACGGGATCGCTCAGGGAGCAGGACACCGCTCTCGCCACGTCCACGGACCAGCTCGACCGACTCATCCGGCGACTGCTGAGCGAATACTTCGGTCCCGGCTCGGATGCAGTGCCGACCGTCGACCCCGCGACGCTGCCCGCGGCCTCCGCCCGCCAGGCGCTCGCCAACAAGGTGGCCAAGAGCTTCGCCTCGGGATCGGCTTCCTCCGATCCGCGATCGGCATACGTGGCGGAGCTGGACGCCCTCGTCCGAGGCATCTCCACCGACCCGGCGATGTACGCAGCGCTGTTCAGCAGCCTGGAGACCGCGACGGACTTCACGGCCGCACCGTACGAGAGCCGGTTGGCGCTCATCAAGCGCTACGCGGACGCCATGAACATCGCCGGCCCCGCCCTCAACATCCTGCCCGCCAGTCAACGGAGCATGAACCAGACCGTCACGAAGACGCTCCCCGTCACGGTCCCCGCCGGTGTCCGGCAAGAGGTGCGCGTTCAGCTGCCCGTCGGCCTGAACCCAACGGATCTGTCGGTGTCGCCCGCCGGCCCCCCTCCCGCGCCGGAGCTGATGACGATCGACGAGGCCACCGGCGTCGCGACCATCGACAACACGAACGGATCGGCGCCGCTCACCGTCGCGCTCGGTCTCGCGATCGACCTCCACGACCTCGGCGGCGACATCCTGGTGGAATACGCAGCGCAGGAGATCTCGCCCGCGGTGTCGGAGTCGCGCAGTCTGGGAAGCGACCGGTACGTGCTCATGCCCGCGAGCGCCTCGGCCATCGACCTCACCGATGACTTCAAAGCCACCACCGACTACCTCGGACAGATCGCCACCGCGGCGAACCTCCTCCGCTTCCTCTACGGCGCCCCGGGCGAGAAGGAGTCCTCCTTCAGAACCGCCGTGCTGGCGAGCGGAGACTTCCCGGCGCACAGCAGAGCCTCCGTCTACAACATGTACGGTGTCGTCGATCCGGAGACGATCGCCGCCCGACTCCACGAGAGCGACGTGGAGGCGTATCGACGGCTCGGCATCGACAACATCAAGGCCCTGCAAGCCCAGCTCGCGATCGTGAAGCAGTCGCAGTCCATCACGCAGCAGAACGTCGAAGCGCTGTCCGAGCTGAAGCTCGAAGAGTCGTACTTCACGACCGCGCTGAAGCAGCTCGAGGCGTGGTACGCAGCGGCCATCACCAGCGTCAACGCGGCTCCCGAGCTCTGGGCGGCGAAGTCCAACACCGTCATCCAACTCACCACCACAGCCTGGGACGGCCAGAAGCCGGGACGGGCGGAGCTCTACCTCGACGAGACGACCGGCCCGACGCTGTACAAGAACCTCACCCAGCTCGTGGAGTCGTCGAGCCGGAACGCGGAAGCGGTCGCAGGCAGCGCACGACTGATCGAAGACAACTCCGCTCAGTTCGACGACCTCCTCGCCGGGGTGCAGAGAACACAGGCCGAGACGAGCAGACTGCTCGGTGCCATGAACGGAACGATCGCGGCCGGCAGTTCAGGAGTCGCCGAGAGCAGCACATTCAGCAGTCGATTCTCGACCGTGCTCTCCAACACCCGCGCCACCGGCGCAGACCCGGCGAAGATCTACGAGGTCCTCGCCAATCCGGTCACGGCCAAGGACGTCACGCCCCGCTCCACGGCCGTCCACAGCGACGGTTTCGATTACCGCTGGATCGCGATCTTCGCGGCGGGATCTCTGATCGGAGCACTGTCTGCGACACTGGTTCGTCGGAAGCGCCGGGCCGCTGCGGCTCAGGACGCGCGCCGGTGAGAAGTCGATCTCGACGCGTCAGTCGGCGGCGGAGACCACCTGGAACACATCGCCGTCGCCGACCGGGAAGTCATCGATGACATCGTAGTCACCGAGAGCCAACGCCTTGTCCTTCAGTCGAAGGCGCCACCGCGGCGGCATCCGGATGCCGCGCTGGGCGAGCACCGTGCCGATGAGCTCTGACAGCCGCAGGAGCGTGACCGCCGTGGGGACCCGCAGGTCCAGCTGCTGACCATTGAACTCGAGACTGATGTCGATGTGCCGATCAGGCATGTCCACTCGCTCTCCGTGACGCCATCTTCAAACCGAGGAATGCGGCCAGCCCTCCGAGGGGGACGGAGGCGGCGATGAGGACGACGAACCACAGGTCCGTGCCCTGCATCACATCGTCGTTCGCCGTGCCAGGGATGGCCTGGTGGGAGTAGTCCTGAAACAGGCGGCTGCGCATCCGAGCGAAATCATCGGCCGCCGACGCGTTCTCCGCACCCTCGAAGGTGATCGTGTCGACGGCGTTCGTCACGGCCGCTCTGGACTGCTCGACTCGGCGGGCCTGGCTCTCCACAGGGGGGAGGAAGAGCCGCGCGGTGATCGCGAACTCCGCGGATCCCGCAGTGCTGAGCCGCTCGTTCGCGATGATCTCCGGGATCAGGTGAAGGCTGCCGTCGCCATTGCCGCCGGCGCCCGAGCCCGATTCGGCGGCGGCACCCGTCGAGGCGCCGGCGAACAGACCGAGGCCCCCAGCAACGCTGAGGGCCACGGCCGCCGCCCGCACGCGTCGGGCCGAACGCTCAGAAGCCGAAGCTCTGCGCATCCTGGGCATCGCGCTCCGCAACAGTGTCGGCGTACGAGTTGAGCTGAGCGTTGATGCTCTCGAGGAGCTGCTCGAACTTCACGACCTCCGAGTAGAGCTGGTCGTACTGGGTCAGGTACGCCTCGAACGCCGCACCCTTCCACTCCTCGGCGATGGTGCTGTTCATGCTGTTGACCTTCTGAACCGCCGACTCGATCTCGTCCTTGGCGGTGAGGTACACCTTCGCCTGGCTCTTCAGCTGCTCGGGGGTGACACTGATAATCGCCATAATGGCACCTTTCATCTCGAACTGATGTTTCGCTGAAAAGTATCACAACCGTACTGCAAGCCGCTGCTCGATGTCCGCAATGACCTCGCCGCACGACGCAAAGAGCTCCTGAGTTCTTCGACCGATTCGCAGCGAAAAGGTCGAAGAACTCAGGAGCTCTGAGCTGGGGTGGCGCGGGTGTTACTGCGCCAGGGTGAGGAGCAGGTCGTCGCCGGGGGCGGTGGGGACGAAGTCCGCCTCGATCTCGGCGCGGCCGAGCAGCTCGTTCATGCGACGCTGGCGCTGCTTCGGGATGAGCGTGACGACCGTGCCCTGCTTGCCGGCGCGGCCGGTGCGGCCGGAGCGGTGCAGGTAGGTCTTGTACTCGTCCGGAGCGTCGGCCTGGATGACCAGGTCGATGTCGTCGACGTGGATGCCGCGGGCGGCGACGTCGGTCGCGACCAGCACGTTCACGCGGCCGCTGGTGAGCTGCGCCAGGTTGCGCGTGCGGCGCGACTGGTTCAGGTCGCCGTGCAGGCTGACGGCGGGGATGCCGGCGTCCTCCAGCTGGTCGGCGAGCATCTCGGCGAAGGCGCGCGTGCGGGCGAAGACCAGGGTCTTGCCGTCGCGGTCGGCGAGCTGCTCGATGATGGCGCCCTTGTCGCGGTGCTCGATCACCAGCACGCGGTGGTCGATGGTCGAGGACGCCTGGTCCTCGCCGGCGACCTCGTGCACAGCCGGGTCGACGAGGAACTCGTCGACGAGCTGCGCGACACCGGAGTCGAGCGTGGCCGAGAAGAGCAGCTTCTGGCCGCCCTCTGCGGTGTGACGCAGGATGCGCTGCACCGGCTCCAGGAAGCCCAGGTCGCACATGTGGTCGGCCTCGTCGAGCACGGTGATGACGACCTCGCTGAGGTCGAGACGGCCCTGCTCCACGAGGTCCTCGATGCGGCCGGGGGTGCCGATCACGATGTCGACGCCGCGCTGCAGCGCGCCCACCTGGCGGCCCTGGGGGACGCCGCCGTAGATCTGCGTGGTGAAGAGGCCGACGCTACGCGCGATCGGCTGCACCGTGCGGTCGATCTGGAGCGCGAGCTCACGGGTCGGGGCGAGGATCAGCGCGCGCGGGGAGCGGCCCAGCTGACGCTTCCCGCCCGACTTGCCGGACTCCGCCCACAGCTGCATGAGCCGCTCGGCGAGCGGAGCGCCGAAGGCGATGGTCTTGCCGGAGCCGGTGCGGCCGCGGCCGAGCACGTCCTTGCCCGCGAGCACGTCGGGCAGGGTGGCCGCCTGGATCGGGAACGGCTTCTCGGCGCCGAGCTCGGCGAGGGCGCGGACGATGTTGCCGCCGAGGCCCAGGTCGCCGAAGGTCACGCCGTCGACGTCCTCCGCCTGGATGGCCTCCGCCTCGAGCCGCTCGAGCACGACGTCGTCGGTCGGCTGGAAGGCCGCCTTCTCGTCGCGCGACGGGTAGAAGGAGGAGTCGCGACGCGGACGCTCGGCGCGGTCATCGAACTGGCGGCGGGGACGGTCGGCACGGTCGTCGAACGAACGGCGCGGACGGTCGTCGTTGTCGCGACGCGGACGCTCGGCACGCTCGTCGAACGAACGACGGGGACGGTCGGCACGGTCATCGAACTGGCGACGTGGACGGTCGTCGTACTCACGACGCGGACGCTCCGCGCGGTCGTCGAACGAACGGCGCGGACGGTCGTCGTTGTCGCGACGCGGACGGTCGGCACGGTCGTCGAACGAACGGCGCGGCCGGTCGGCACGGTCGTCGAACGAACGACGCGGACGGTCGTCGAACTCGCGGCGCGGACGCTCGGTGCGGTCGCCGGCATCCCGGCGGGGACGCTCGGCACGGTCGTCGAACGAACGACGCGGACGGTCGTCGAACTCGCGGCGCGGACGCTCGGCACGGTCGTCGAACGAACGACGCGGACGGTCGTCGTACTCGCGGCGCGGACGGTCCTCGCGGTCGCGACGCGGCGCCCGCTCCTCCCACACGCGCTCGGTGCGGCGCGCGTCCTTGCCGCGGGGCTCCCAGTTGGGACGCTCGCCGCGGCCACGGCCGCCGGCGGCGTTGTCGTCGCGGGCGCCGTAGACGGCACGGCCGCGCGCGGCGCGGTCCTCCGCGTTCCAGCGCGCCTTCTTGGGCGCAGCCGTCTCCTCGGCGCGGTAGCCGCGGTGCTTCGGGCTCCGCTGGCCGCCCTTGGGGGCGCCGCCGCGGGAGGGCTGCGATCGTCGGTCTTTGTTGTATCCGGGCATGGATGTGCTTCCTGGGTTGGTCTAGAGTGCGCGGCGGCACGCCGAAACGTACCGAATGAATCCCGGGCGAACTGTGTCCGGGGCCGTTCACGATTGATGTGATCCACACCGCCGATCGGGTGCGGAACCGGCCCACTTGACTGACAAACCCATCCGCGCGGCAGGCGCGGTGTCAAGAGCCGACTGACCTACTGTACCGGATGGATGCTGTGAGCGGGCTGCCGATCCCAGCGCGGTCGACCGACGACCGGGATGCGGGCGATGGAGTGAACCCGCGAGCGACACCCGCATTGCTGCGGCTTCCGCCCTGCCGAGCCTTCCGGTACGAACTCAGGCACTCTGGGCGCCGGCGCCATTCCGGGCCCCGGCGGCACCAGGCCGGTAGGGAAGGTAATGGGTCGTGACCGCACGCCGGCGCCATCCCGGCCATGGCAGTGCGTTGAGCCAGCGCCGTTGGACGCCCCGCGGCCCGGTGATTTCTGTGCATCCGCCTGACCCGAAACGGAATGTCGTGGCCCGGCCGGCGATCGCGATGTCCAGGACCTCGTCGATCTCTGCGATATCGGCGGTGGGGTCGCCGGTGAGCTCCACCTCCGGGAACGCTTGGTCGTCGAGGGAGACCGTTCCGCCGCCGTAGGACGGCAGGTACAGCACGACCCCGACACATCCCGGACCGATCGGAACCGACCTCCCCTCGTATGCCTCGGGGGAGCCCTCCGTCTCGAGCTTCGCCGTGCCGTCGAGCGCCTTCACTCGTTCTTCGAAGTGTTGACGGAGGACTCGCTGGAGCTCTCCGGGTGGGCGTTCGAGGTGGGCCAGGATGGTGACCAGTCGGCGGAACGCAGAGACCTCGGGTACGTGGGCGCGAATGGTCGTGAGCGGCCGGTTCCCGCTGTCGAGACTGACCGCGGTACAGAACGTGATGATGACGTACGGACGGTGGAAGAGTCCGCCCGCCGCCTGCGCGCAGCGTGCGATCTGTGAGGCGTCGGCGCGGAAGACCACGTCGTGGCCGTGGAGGGCGATCAGTCTGCGGTTCGTGATGATCAGTTGGGAGCCGCTCCCTGCGATCGGTTGCTCGTCGTCGTCTGTTTCGATCTTCGTCACGCCTCCGACGAAGACCACCGACTCTTTTTCCAGCAGTTCGAGGCTCGAAGGGTGAGGCACCTCCGCCAGCGTGTCCAGATAGTCGGGCCAGCTGTCGAGGAGGGTGCGCAGCAATTCTCCCTCCAAGTCTTCCAGGTGGCCGCTCTCCACGTCGTCGCGGCTGAGGTATCGCACTCGACCGTCCAGGTCGGGCATTTCGATGAGTCGGCACAGGTACCAGCGTTCGATCGCGCGGCCCCGCCTCCCCTGGGTCCGAAGGTTCGTCATCACGAGACGGTCGACGACGACCACGGCCTCGAGTTCGGCGAACAACTCCTCGGCGAGCGCCTCTTCCCACGCCACGTCGTCTACGAGACGGTAGCCGGGAAGCCAGTAACCCACTGTGACGAGATAACCCTCGCTGATGACGATGGCGTTGACGACGCGATCGTTCGAGCCGTCGGACCAGGGCGGAGCGTCCGACCCCTCACCGGGTACGCCCTCCATGGGCACACCGTCGACGAAGCAGCGTTCGGACGGACTCATGCGAGGAGGCCGCGGACGATGCGGTCGAGTTCGTCGCGTTCGGCTGAGCGTTTCTTGAAGTAGAGCCGGTATCCGGTCAGTACTCCGTGATTGTCGAAAGCGACCGCGTTGCGAAGGGAGATCGCCACGTAGCTGACCTTCTGCAGGAGCCAGCGTTCTTGCACGAGCCGGCAAGCGGCGATGTCGGAGACGTCGGAGCTGAACACACCGGTGCCGTTGCTGACGACGAGCCGGCGAGTGGTGAGCACCACTTCTGAACCCCGTGAACCGATCAGGCGGTCTGTTTCCGTTCCCACCATCTCGAGCGGCGCGACGAACACAGCCCTCTCGCTCGGGTGCAGCCGCACGTTGCCGCGATAGGGCACTCCCTTCAACGCGTTCAAGTAGCTCCATGTCCACCAGAGCGTAGTGACGGCGCGAGCTGCGACGAAAGTCAGCGCGGGATGACGCCGACTCATCGCGGCACTCGAGGAGCTCTCACACCAGCGCTCGAAGCGAAACGTTCCGACCACAATCCGGACACATCGAGGTCGTACGGACCATCATCGGCCCACGCGACTGCCTCAGCCCCGAGTCGGCTCACCGTCTCGGCGTTCCCCGCCGAGAGTGAGCCTTCGTCCGCGATGGATGCTGTGAGCGGGCTGCCGATCTCCCTCGGCCTCCGCGGGCACCCGGGGTATACAGGGACGTATGAGCTCTGCATCCGCCGAACATGTGGACGCCGTCGTCGTCGGATCCGGCCCCAACGGCTTGTCCGCCGCGGTCACGCTCGCGCGCGCGGGCCTCTCCGTCCGCGTCTACGAGCGCAACGCGACCGTCGGCGGCGGGCTGCGAACCGAGGAGGTGACCCTTCCCGGCTTCCGGCACGACATCTGCTCCGCGGTGCACCCGCTGGCCTTCGCCTCCGGCTTCTTCCGGCGCTTCGGGCTGGCCCGGCGCGTCCCCTTCGTCGTGCCGACCGCCTCCTACGGCACACCGCTCGACGGCGGACGGGTCGCCATGGCGTACCTCGACCTGGAGCGCACGGCCGACGACCTCGGCGTCGACGGCCCCGCCTGGCGCGCACTGCTCGGGCCCCTGGTGGAGCACGCGGATGCCGTGGCGCAGTTCACCGGGTCGGCGCTGCTCCAGGTGCCGCGGCATCCACTCGTCGCCGCCCGCTTCGGGCTGACCGCGCTCGCCCAGGGCGGCCCGTGGTGGGGGCTCCCGTTCCGCACCGAGGCGCCCGGCGCGCTGCTCGCCGGCGTCTTCGCTCACACGACGCTCCCGCTGCCGAGCGTCGCGGGAGCTGCCGCCGGCCTCACGCTCGCCACGTACGCGCACGCGCGCGGCTGGCCCATCCCGGTCGGCGGAAGCCAGGCCATCGCGGACGCGATGGTCGCCGACATCGAGGCGCACGGCGGCCAGGTGGTGACCGGGACGCCGGTGGAGTCGCTGGCCGAGCTCCCCGAGTCGCGCGTCGTCGTCTTCGACACCCACGTCGCGGACGCGGCCCGTCTCGCCGGCGATCGCCTGGCTCCCGGCTACCTGCGCCGCGTCGGCCGATTCCGTGACGGCAACGGCGTCTTCAAGGCCGACTTCGCGCTTGCCGGTCCCGTGCCGTGGACGAACCCCGAGCTCTTCGAGACCGCCACCGTCCACCTCGGGGGCAGCCGCCGGGACATCGCCGCCGCCGAGAACGCGGTCGCCGCGGGATGGGAGAGCGACCCGCCGTATGTGCTGGTGTCGCAGCCGTCGCTGTTCGACGGGACCCGCGCCCCTGCGGGCAAGCACGTGCTGTGGACGTACACGCACGTGCCGCGCGGTTCGACCGAGGACCGGACCGAGGCGATCATCCGGCGCATCGAGCAGTTCGCGCCGGGCTTCCGGGACCTCATCCTGGGCACCTCCACGATGACGGCCCGGCAGATGGAGCAGCACAACCCGAACTACCACGGCGGCGACATCTCCGCCGGTTCGCCCGACTTCGCCCAGCTGGTCGCGCGTCCCGTGCTCTCCTCCGACCCGTGGCGGATGCCGGGCCACGGGCTCTACCTGGCCTCCGCCTCCGCCGCACCGGGTCCCGGAGTGCACGGGCTGGGCGGCTACTACGCGGCCCGCAGCGCGCTCCGCCACTCGTTCGGCGTCACGCGGATGCCCGACCTCTCCCCCGCACCGGGCCAGGTCGCCACGCCGCCCGCGTCGTTCCCCATCCCCGACTCCATCACGCCGCCGACCCTCCGGGAGCCCTGAATGTCCGTCAACGTCCGCCGCATGGCCTGCACCCCGGAGCAGGTCTTCTCCGTCCTCGCCGACCCGTGGGTGTACCCGACCTGGGTCGTGGGCGCGTCCCGCCTCCGCGCGGCCGACGACCGGTACCCCGCCACGGGCTCGCGGCTGCACCACTCGATCGGCGTCTGGCCGCTGGTGCTCAACGACGCCACCAGGGTGGACGAGTGGGATCCTCCGCGGCGGATGGCGCTCGAGGCGAGGACCCGCCCGTTCGGCACGGAGCGGGTGATCGTCGAGGTGCGTCCGAGGGGCGCTGGCTGCGTCGTCCGGATGGAGGAGCACGCCGCCTCCGGACCGGTGGCGCTCATCCCGGAGCCGATCGCGGACGCGATCCTGCACATCCGGAACCGGGAGAGCCTGCGGCGCCTGGAATGGGTGGCGCGAGGGCGCGCCGCCTCCTGACGACGCACCCCACCTCGACGGACGAGATCGCGATGTCACTCACCCGGATCCTCGCCGCTCTCGCGATGACCGCAGCCGCCGCCGGCGTCTTCTCAGCAGCGCCCGCGCACGCATCCGCCCGCGGGGAGGCGCCTCCGGACAGCCGGATCCCGTCGTCGTTCATCTCAGCCGCCACCGTCGCGGACTGGGATGCGACGCGATGGTCCCAGGAGTTCCGTGACCTCACGGCGGCCGGCATCAGCACCGTCGTCCTCAACGGCGCGGTGGCTCGCGACACCGCCGCGGCGCGGGCCTACTACCCCACCGCACTTCCCGGAGTGCAGCAGGCCACCTCGAAGGGCCGCTCCCCCGTGGATGCCGTGACCCCGCTGCTCACCGGTGCCCGCGCCTCCGGCCTGACGGTCTGGCTGGGCACGTACCTCCCCGATTCGTCCTGGTTCTCGCCGGACGACGCGACGGTGTCCGCGACGACGACCGCCAATGCCGCCATGACCGAGGCCGTGATCCAGGATCTCGATACGCGATACGGCGAATTCCGCGACGTGATCGAGGGCTGGTATCTCGGCTCCGAGGTCAACTCGAACTACGCGTGGTCCTGGAACGCAGGCGAGGCGCTGACGTCCTACTACGCGCGTCTCACGGCGGCAGCTGCCACCGCGTCGACCGCGCAGAAGACGATGGCCTCCCCGTACTACAACGTCGCAGCCCTGCCGAACGCCTCGCTGTGGACCAGCATGTGGACCCGCATCCTCTCCGCCGCACCCGTGACCGTGCTCGCGCTGCAGGACGGTGCAGGCGACTGCGCCGACGGCGTGTGCGGACCCTTCCGCGACGCGGAGACCCAGGCGCAGCAACTCACCACGAAGTTCGCGGCCACCGCGGCCGCGGTGAAGGCGGCCGGCGACCGTACTGCGCTCTGGTCGAACGCCGACCTCTACGACGGCCTCGGTCGCTCGAAGCCGATCCCGGATCTGGCCCGCGACGTGGAGACCGTTCGCCCCTACGTGAGCGGTTACACATCCTGGAGCTACACGAACCAGTACAGCCCGTGGACGCTCGGGACAGACGTGTTCCACACGCCGTTCGCCGAGTGGAACACCTCCGCCCGCTGACCTGACGTCGACGCGGTCGGCGCCCGCCGGGCATCGGGCGCCGACCGCACTCGATCAGGACGAGACGGCCCTCTGCTCGGAGCGCGTCGACTCCACCGCGATCTTCCGCGGCTTGGCCCGCTCGGCGATCGGGATCATGACGCTCAGCACGCCGTTGTCGTACGAGGCGGTGATGCCCTCGGGATCGACGTCGTCGCCGATGGTGAACTGGCGCATGTACGCGCCGTACGGCCGCTCCTGAGCCAGCCAACGGGCGCCGTCGCGGTCGGCGGCGCTGCGCACCGCGCGGATGGTCAGCAGGTGGCCGTCCACGTCGACGTCGACCGACGCCGGGTCGGCGCCGGGGAGGTCGGCGTTCAGGATGTAGCGGTCGCCCTCACGGAACAGGTCGACCGGCATGAGGCGCGGCTGGCGGCTCGTGTCGAAGACGCTCTGAGCGATCCGGTCCAACTGCGAGAAAGGATCGAACGACATGGCCATTGGATGTACCCCTTTCTTCGATTGAGCTGGTGAGAGGCTCTTTCGCCCCTCTTTTCGACCAAGGATTTTAGCACTCTCACACCGAGAGTGCCAAGTGTTTCCGCTCGCTGTCAACCCGGTTCCCTCCTGGCTCGCCGAGGCCTACGGTGACCGGTGTCCATCGAGCAGAAGGGACCCACCGTGGCCGCAAGCCAGACCAAGAACGCAAGCAAGAGCACCGCGAAGAAGACCGCCCCGAAGACCGCTGCCGTGCGCCGCACCAGCACGGTCGGGGTCGCCCCCACGCGCCGCGAGCACGCCGAGCACGGCTTCGTCGCGTCGGCCGAGCTGGCGCAGAACCTGCAGCGCGTGCACGTCGACCTGATCGAGCTGCACCTGCAGGGCAAGCAGGCGCACTGGAACGTCGTCGGACGCAACTTCCGTGACCTGCACCTGCAGCTCGACGAGATCGTCGAGGCGGCACGCGAGTTCAGCGACGACGTCGCCGAGCGTCTGCGCGCGCTCCACGCCACCCCCGACGGCCGCAGTGCCACGGTGGCCGAGCAGACGAGCCTCCCCGAGTTCCCGAACGGCGAGGTCGACACGTCCGAGACGGTCGACCTGATCACCCAGCGACTCGAAGCGGTCGTGCGCACCATGCGCGACGTGCACGACGACGTCGACGAGGCGGACCCCACCTCGGCCGACCTGCTGCACGCGATCATCGAGCGGCTCGAGCAGTTCGCCTGGATGGTCAGCGCCGAGAACCGCACGCCCGACCGGGCGTGAGCCGGCGGGGTGCGGCCGGTGCCTTCCCGACCGCACCCCCGCGCCGCGCGAAACGCCGTCGTCACACGCCGCGGATAGCATCGAGGCGTGCCGACCGTGATCCGCCTCGAACCGCCCCGTCAGCCCGACCTGGAGGAGCTGCTGCGGCTGAGCGACGAGTTCGCCTTCTCGCTCTATCCCGCCGAGAGCTGCTATCTGCTGGATGTCGCCGAGCTGGAGAAGCCGGGCGTCACGGTGTTCGCGGCGCGGGTCGACGGACGCGCACTGGGGATCGCCGCGCTGGTGCTCGGCGAGTCGGGGGAGGCCGAGCTGAAGCGCATGTTCGTGCACGAGGACGCGCGCGGGCGCGGCCTGGCGCGGCAGCTGCTCGTCGCGGTCGAGGAAGCCGCCACGGCCGCCGGAGTCGCCGAGCTACGGCTCGAGACGGGCCCGCTGCAGCACGCGGCGATCGCGCTGTACGAGCGCGCGGGCTACGTCCGCATCCCGAACTTCGGCCCCTACGCGGGCGACCCGTACTCGGTCTGCTACGCGAAGCCGCTGCCGCAGGCCACGCCCGCGTCCTGAGTGCCGCCGGATTCCGCGACCGGGGTCAGCTGCCGCGGATGCGGCGGGAGAGCTCCGCGGCCGCCGCTCGGACCCTGTCGGCCAGGGCGTCCCATTCGCCGGGCGGCACGTTTTCGCGCGGGAAGGTGACCGCGATGCCCGCGGCCGGCCAGCCGGCATGGTCGCGCACCGACACCGCGACCGAGGCGAAGCCAGGCGTCACGTCGCCGTCCTCGGTCGCGTAGCCCCGCTCGCGCGCCTCCGCGACGAGGCGACGCAGTTCGGGATAGGAGTGCGGGCCGGAGCCGGTGCGGTCCTCGAAGGCGGCGGCGTCCGGGTACAGCGCGCGCAGCTGCTCCGCCGGCAGCGTCGCCAGCAGCGCGCGTCCGCTCGCGGTGAGGTGGGCGGGCAGCCGCACGCCCACATCCGTCACCAGACGCGGCCGGCGTCGCGCCCGCTCCTCCACGATGTAGACGACGTCGCGTCCGTGCAGCACCGCGACGTGACCGGACTCGCCGATCGCGTCGACGAGGGAGGCCACGATCGGCCGCCCGAGCCTGCTGAGCGGCTGCTGCCGGGAGAACCCGCTGGAGAGCTCGTACGCGGCGACCCCCAGGCCGTAGCGGCGCGCCTCGGGGAAGTGCAACACGTAACCGTGCTCGGACAGCACCGCGAGCAGGTGGTAGACGGTGGACCGCGGAAGCCCGAGCGCGGTCGCGATCGCGGCGGCGGGCACGGGGCCGCGCTGGGCGCCGAGGAAGCCGAGGATGCGCAGCGTGTTCTCGGCCGCAGGGACCTTGCTCATCCCATCCTCCACTCCGTCTGGGATACCGGACACCGAGCAGCCTAGTCCCGGTCCGCCGCCGGTCACCCGGCGCGATGATCGGTGCATGCTCCAGACCCAGACCATCACCGTGACCGTGGGCGCGGGCCCGTTGACCATCGACGAGGTCGTCGCCGTCGCCCGCCACGGCGCCCGCGTCGAGCTCGACCCCGCCGCGCTCGACGGCGTCGCCGCCTCCCGCGCGATCGTCGAAGCGCTGGCCGACGACACCGAGCCGCACTACGGCATCTCCACCGGCTTCGGCGCTCTCGCCACCACGTTCATCCCCGGCGACCGGCGGGCGCAGCTGCAGGCCAGCCTGGTCCGCTCGCACGCGGCCGGCTCCGGGCCCGAGGTCGAGGAGGAGGTCGTGCGCGCGCTGATGCTGCTCCGGCTCTCCACCCTGATGACCGGCCGCACCGGTGCGCGGCCGCAGACCGTCGAGACGTACGCGGCGCTGCTCAACGCCGGGATCACGCCGGTCGTCCACGAGTACGGCTCGCTCGGCTGCTCTGGGGACCTCGCGCCGCTCGCCCACTGCGCCCTCGCGGCGATGGGCGAGGGCAGGGTCCGCGTCGGCGGCGAACTGCGCGACGCCGGCGACGCGCTGGCCGAGGCCGGCATCCCGCCGGTCGTGCTCGCCGAGAAGGAGGGCCTCGCGCTCATCAACGGCACCGACGGGATGCTCGGGATGCTGGCGCTCGCCATCCACGACCTCCACGGGCTCCTCACCGACGCCGACATCGCCGCGGCGATGAGCGTCGAGGCGCTGCTCGGAACGGATGCGGTGTTCGCCGACGACCTGCAGCGGCTGCGCCCGCAGGCGGGGCAGGCCGTCTCCGCCGCGAACCTGCGGGCGATGCTCGCCGATTCGCCCATCGTCGCGAGCCACAAGGGACCGGAGTGCACGCGCGTGCAGGACGCCTACTCCCTGCGCTGCTCCCCCCAGGTGCACGGCGCCGCGCGCGACACCCTCGCGCACGCCGAACTGGTCGCAGGGCGCGAGCTCGCCTCGGCGGTCGACAACCCCGTCCTGACCCTCGACGGGCGGGTGGAGTCGAACGGCAACTTCCACGGAGCCCCGGTCGCGTACGTGCTCGACTTCCTCGCCATCGCGGTGGCGGATGTCGCGAGCATGTCCGAGCGGCGCACCGACCGCTTCCTCGACCCGGCGCGCAACCAGGGACTCCCGCCCTTCCTCGCGCACGAGGTCGGCGTCGACTCGGGGCTGATGATCGCGCAGTACACGGCGGCCGGCATCGTCTCCGAGCTGAAGCGGCTGGCGGCGCCCGCGTCGGTGGACAGCATCCCGTCGTCGGCCATGCAGGAGGACCACGTGTCGATGGGATGGGCGGCCGCCCGCAAGCTGCGCCGCGCGCTCGACGGACTCGCCCGCGTGATCGCGATCGAGGCGATGACCGCGGCCCGCGCCGCCGACCTCCGCGCCCCGCTGCAGCCCGGCCCGCGCACCGGAGCCGTGATCGCCGCTCTGCGCACCGCCGTGCCGGGGCCCGGACCCGACCGCCACCTCTCCCCCGAGATCGAGGCCGCGCACGCCCTGGTCGCCTCCGGCGCCCTCCGCGCCGCCGCCACCCTCCCCCTCCCCTGACCCACCCCCGACCCCAGCCATC
>NZ_JABFMV010000015.1 GCF_013359685.1 Leifsonia sp. C5G2 | reverse complement strand
ACCCACCACACCCCGCACCCTTCATCACGTGATGCGTTGACCGTATGAATCCGCCCGCCTCATAATGGAGATTCGGCACGAATCGGGGCGTCAGCCCGCCGCCAGAGCCGCGTCGGTCTCGGCCGCCGTCGGCGCGGTGGCCGGTCCCTCCCTGGTCACCGCGATCGCCGCGGCGGCGGTCGCCCGGCGGGCGGCGGAGAGCGGGTCGGCGCCGCGGGTGAGGGCGGCGGCGAGCACACCGCCGAACGCGTCGCCGGCTCCCGTCGTGTCGACGGCGGTCACCGGGAACGCGGGCACGTGCGTCGGCGCGGGATCGCCGGTCGCCACCCAGCAGCCGGAGGCGCCGTCGCGGACCACGGCGACGCCGCCCTCGCGCAGCATCCCGCGCAGGGCGCCGGCGGCGGGCGCGGGGTGGGCGTGCGAGCGCAGGATGCGCGCCTCCCGGGAGCTGGCGCTGAGCACGTCGGTGCGGCGCAGCACGGTCTCGAGCAGCTCGCGGTCGAGCGTCCCGACCAGCGGCGACGGGTCGAAGACCACCCGCGTGTCCGGGCCGAGCGCCTCCACCCAGCCGGCCACCGCGGGTCCGGCGGCGGCGTGCGCGAGGCTGTAGCCGGAGACGTACACGACGTCGGCCGGCCGTGGCTGCACGGCGTCAAGGTCGGCGCGGCTCAGCATCCCCTCGGCTCCCGCCGCCGTGACGAAGGTGCGCTCGGCGCCCGCGTCGACCAGGACGACCGAGTACCCGTTGTCGGCGGACTCCAGCGGAGGGTTCGCGACCGAGATACCCTCCCGCCACAGCGCCTCGGCGACCACCTCGCCGAACGGGCCGGTGCCGGAGCGGCCGGCGAAGATCACCTCGACGCCGTCGCGGGCTGCGGCGGCCATGACATTGAAGCCGCCGCCCGCCGCCATCCCGGCGGACGAGGCGAGCACGTCGCCGCCGCGCTCGGGCAGCGCGTCCACGCGCATCAGCAGGTCGACCACCACGGTCCCGGTGAAGATCAGCCGTCCCTCAGCCACGTCGCCTCCTCAGCTCCAGCAGTCCGTCGACCAGGGGCTCCAGGTCGAGCGCGTTCACGCGGCGCACCGTGTCGAGGGCGGTGCGCGGCCAGTCGGCGGCGCCCGTCGCGCCGAGGACGGCGCCCGCCATCGAGGCGATCGTGTCCGTGTCGCCGCCGAGGGAGGCCGCGCGGCAGAGCGTCTCCCACGCAGCGTCCCGGTCCGGTTGCGCCGGATCGCCGGCCGCGACCGCCACGCCGACGAGGGCGAGCGCGGCCACCACCGACTCCTGCGCGGCGACCGACGTGCCGATCACCTCCGCGAGCGCGTCGTCCTGGGCGTCCACGTCGAGCTCCAGCAGGTACGGGACGGCCCACTCCAGCCGGGCCGCGATGTCGCCGCCCGCGACCCAGTGGCCGCGGTGGGCGCCCTCGCGCGCGGCGGCGACCGCCACATCCAGAGCCTCGGGCGTCTCCGCTCCGTCGATCCCCGCGCTGACCGCCGCGCCGACCGCGGCTGCGCCGGCGATGCCGAGACCGGTGTTGTGCGTGAGCGCGCTCACGGAGGCGACGGCGTCGACGAAGAGCCCGAGCGGCTCGACGGGCACGGCGATGCCGACCGGAGCGATGCGCATCGCCGCGCCGTTGGTCGCCCCGAACCGGCCGGCCTCCTCCGGCGGCATGCCGTCCTGCAGCCGCTGGAGCGCGGCGCGCGTGCTCGGGCCGAGCAGGTCGAGCGAGCCGCGCGCCTCCATCCCGCGCTCCCAGGCGAGCAGTTCCCCGGCGAGCACGCCCGGGCGCACCGTCCCTCCTCCGTCGATCAGCAGCCGCGCCAGGAGCACGGCCTGCTCGGTGTCGTCCGTCACGGAGCCCGCCGGCATCCCCGCGGCGATCTGCTGGCGCGGACCGGCGGCGACGAGCCCCGAGATGCGGCCGTGGTCGGCAAGGATGCGCTCGCGCGACAGCGACTGGGTCGGCATCCCGAGGGCGTCGCCGAGCGCAAGGCCCTGCAGTGCGGCCAGGGCCCTGGCGCGTGCGGAGTCCCTCACAGCGGCGCCAGCAGCGCCCCGCGCAGGCGATCGCTCAGGCCGGGCGGCACCTGCACGGCCGCGCCCAGGGCCTGGATGGCGCGACTGTAGTAGTTGCGCGCGGCCGCCGCGAGCGTGATGTCGACGATCTCGCGGTCGGTGAAGCCGAGGTCGCGCAGCCGTTCCGCGTCCGCGTCCGTCATGGCGTAGGAGGCGCGGCTGATCTTCTCGGCGTAGTCCATCATGGCGACCTCCGCCTCGCTCAGGCCGGCGTTCCGGTAGTCGCGGGCGATGCGCTCCAGCTCGTCCTCGTCGATCAGGGAGAGGGTCTTGCGGCCGTGCGCGAGCCGGCAGTGGGCGGAGTGGAGCGCCTGCGCGGCCGCGAGCGTGACGAGCTCGTACCGGCGCTTGCCGAGCTGGGCGACGATCGAGCGGATCAGCGCCTCGAAGGCCCGGACCGCCTCCGGATTCATGCTCATCACCCGCGTGTAGTCGGCGACGTAGCCCAGCTCGTCCAGGTCCTCCTGGTAGAGGGCGGCGACCTCGCCGGTCGCCTCGGACGGTTCCGGCGTGCGGATGATGCTCACGGCTGCCTCCTCGCGTAGGTCTCCCCATTCTCACGCGCGTTCGCGGCCGGATGCTAGTGCGGCCGAACGATTGACAGGGGCCTGTCAATTAGGCAGGGTGATCGCATGACCAGCGCCCCTGTCCTGCACCGCCTCGTCCTGTCCGCGTCGTCGCTCCCCGCAGCCCTCGATCTCTACGCCGGCGTGCTCGGGCTCGCCGTGGAGCGGACCGCCGACGGGTTCGCCTGGCTGCGCACGGCCGACGGGGTCGAGCTGATGGTGCACGAGCGTCCGGCCGTCGCCTCCGACGCGGCCGTTGCGGTGACCTTCGCCCTCCCGGAGCTCGACGCCGCGATCGGCCGCTGGGTGGCCGCAGGGGGCACGGTGGTGGATGCGCCCGCCGCTCAGCCCTGGGGCGAACGCATGGCGGTGGTGCGGGACACAGACGCGCATATCGTCTGCCTGGTGGAGCAGCCGTGAACGAGGCCGGCCGGCGGCTGACCGAGCTGGTCGACGAGGTGTTCCGGCTCGCGGACGCGTTCGCCCGGGCGGGCGACGAGCTCGTGGCCGCGGAGGGATTGACCTCGGCGCGCTGGCTGACGCTCGGGGCGGTCGCGCACGGTCCGCTGAGCGTCGCGGCGATCGCGCGTCGCCGAGGGCTGCGCCGTCAGTCCGCCGCCGAAGGGGTCGCCGCGCTGGAGCGGGCGGGGCTCGTGGAGCGCATCCCGGACCCGGCGGACGCTCGCGCCCCGCTCGTGCGGCTGACCGGTGCCGGCCGCGCCGCGCTGGAGCGCATCCGACCCCTGCGCGCGGAGTGGGCCGAGCGCACCGCCGCGGTCGCCGCTCCGTCCGAGCTCGCGGCCGCCGCGACCCTCGCGCGCCGCCTCCGCGCACGCCTCAGCGAGCCCCCCGAGCGGTCGAGTGGTGACTAATCGCGGGTATCCGTGTCGAGTGGTGACAGGTTGTCACCACTCGGCTCGGGTCAGTGCGCGAAGGCGGGTTCGGAGGGGGAGTCGGCGGGCTTGCGGATGAAGAGCGAGCCGGCGACGCCGAACAGCGAGATGATCGCGCCGGCCAGGAACGCGGTCCGGATCCCGCCCGCCTGCGCCGCGTCGGCGCCCGCGCCGCCCGCGGCCAGCGCGGTCGACTGCAGCGTGAGCACGGCGATCAGCAGGGCCGTCCCCGCCGCGCCGCCCACCTGCTGAATGGTGCCCAGGATCGCGCTGCCGTGCGAGTACAGGTGCGGCGGGAGCGCCCCGAGCCCGGCGGTGAACAGCGGCGTGAACATCATCGCGAGCCCCAGGCTCAGGACGACGTGGGCCGCGACGACCATGGCGATCGGCGTGTGCTCGGTCACCATCGTCAGCGCCCACAGCACCAGGCTGACCAGGATCGACCCCGGCACCACCAGCACCCGCGGGTCGAAGCGGTCGTAGATGCGCCCGACGAAGGGCGCGGCGAGGCCCATGATCAGGCCGCCCGGCAGCAGGATGAGCCCGGTCGCCAGCGTATCGAGGTGCAGCACGTGCTGCAGGTACAGCGGGAGCACGATGATCACGCCGAACATCGACGCCGTCGTGATCGCCATCAGGACGATCGCCACGGTGAAGATCGGGAAGCGGAACGTCCGCAGGTCGAGCAGCGCCCTGTCCTTGCGCTGCAGCAGCAGCTGGCGCGCGACGAACGCCGCGAGCCCGAGCACGCCGACGGCGAGCGAGCCCCAGAGCATGAACGGGCTCGCGGCCGCGCCGCCGGACTCGCCCGACAGCGTGAGCCCGTAGACCAGCCCGCCGAAGCCGAGGGCCGACAGGATGACCGAGAGCACGTCGATCCGCACCTTCTCGGTCTCGGTGACGTTCTCGACGAAGCGCATGCCGATGAACAGCATGATCAGCGCGATCGGCAGCACGATCAGGAAGATCCACCGCCAGGCCAGGAAGTTGAGGATGAGGCCCGAGATGGTCGGGCCGATCGCGGGCGCGACCGAGATCACGATGGAGACGTTGCCCATCGTGCGTCCCCGCAGGGCCGGCGGCACCAGCGTCATCAGCGTCGTCATCAGCAGCGGCAGCATGATCGCCGTGCCGGAGGCCTGCACCACGCGTGCGGCGACCAGCACGAGGAAGCCGGGCGCGAGGGCCGCCGAGAGCGTGCCGAGCGAGAACAGCGACATCGCGGCGATGAACATCTGCCGTGTCGTGAACCGCTGCAGCAGGATGCCCGTGATCGGGATGACGACCGCCATCGTCAGCATGAACGCGGTGGAGAGCCACTGCGCGGCGAGGGCGTCGATGTGGAGGTCGTCCATCAGCTTCGGGATGGCGACCGTCATGATCGTCTCGTTGAGGATCACGACGAACGTGGCGGCGAGCAGCAGCCAGATCACACGCTGGTCGCGCGGCGCGATACGCGGCGCGGCCGCAGCCGGCGCGGGGAGGGCGCCGGCGTCGACCGAAGGCACTGGTGAGGTCTTCTCAGTCACTGGTCAACCGTAGCGAGGACGACCGACATCGCGGGTGTCCGGGAGGGGAACGATTCCGCCGTTTCGCTCTCCGCAGAACGCGGGAATAAACCGGCCGCGATCAGCGCCCCAGCGCCGCCACCGTCCGCACCGCCTCGCCGACCGCGGGGACGACCGCGAGCAGGGCCTGCGCATCCACGTCGCCGTCCCAGGAGAACCGCACGGCGGTGCGCGCGAGGTCCTCGTCGTAGCCGAGCGCGAGCAGCACGTGAGAGGCCTCCTCGCTGCCCGCCGCGCAGGCCGAACCGCTGGACGACACGACGCCGCGGCGCTCCAGCTCCAGCAGCACCGCCTCCCCGTTGGTTCCCGGGAAGACGAAGGACGCCGTGCCCGGCAGGCGCGATGTCGGGTGTCCGGTCAGCTCCGCACCGGGCGCCTCGGCCAGCACGGCCGCGACGAACGCGTCCCGCGCCGCTGCCGCCGCCTCCGCCCGCTCCTCGCGTCCGTCCGCGGCGAGCCGCGCGGCCGTCGCGAGGGCCACCGCGCCGGCGACGTTCTCGGTGCCCGAGCGCCGGCCGCGCTCCTGGCCGCCGCCGTGGATGACCGGCTCGACCGGGATGCGCCCGCGCACGTACAGCGCGCCGACGCCCTTGGGCGCTCCGATCTTGTGGCCGGACACGCTCAGCGCATCAACGCCGAGGGCGCCGACGTCGAGCGGCAGCCAGCCGGCCGCCTGCACCGCATCCGTATGAAGAGGAACGCCCTTCTCGTGGGCGAGCGCCGCCAGTTCGGCGATCGGCTGCACCGTGCCGACCTCGTTGTTCGCGAGCATCACCGACGCGAGCGTCGTGTCCGGCCGAAGGGCCGCGGCGAAGTCCGACGGCGCGACCAGCCCGTCGCGCCCGACCGGCACGAAGGTGGCTTCGAACCCGTGCAGCCGCACCAGGTGATCGACCGACTCCAGCACCGCCTCGTGCTCGATCCTGGTCGTGACCAGGTGGCGGCCGCGCGGGTTCGCCAGGGCGATGCCCTTGATCGCGAGATTGTCGGCCTCCGTCCCGCCCGAGGTGAAGGTGACCTCCGATGCGCGGCAGCCCAGCCAGGCGGCGACGCCCGCGCGCGCGTCGGCGAGCCCGCGGGCGGCCGACTCGCCGACCGCGTGGTGGCTCGACGGGTTGCCGAAGTCGCCCGTCAGGTACGGCCACATCGCCTCCAGCACCTCCCGGCGGACCGGGGAGGTGGCGGCGGCGTCGAGGTAGATCACTCGACCACCACGTCCAGTCCCAGGTCGAGCGAGCGGACGCTGTGCGTCAGAGAGCCCGAGGAGATCACATCCACGCCGGTCTCGGCGATGGCGCGCACCGTCGCGAGGCTGACGTTGCCGCTCGCCTCGACCAGCGCGCGACCGCCGACGAGGGCGACGCCCTCGCGCAGTTGGTCGACGGTGAAGTTGTCGAGCATGATCGTGTCGACGCCGGCCGCGAGCACCGGCTCGATCTGGTCGATCCTGTCCACCTCGACCTCCAGGTGCGTGGTGTGGCCCAGCTGCTCGCGCACGCGGAGCAGAGCATCGGTGACCGAGAGCCCGCTCTGCGCGGTCAGGACCGCGAGGTGGTTGTCCTTCGCCATCACGGCGTCCGAGAGCGAGTACCGGTGGTTGTGGCCGCCGCCGGCCCGGACCGCGTGGCGCTCGAACGCCCGCAGCCCCGGGGTGGTCTTGCGGGTGTCGACGATGCGGGCCGAGGTGTGCGCCACCTCGGCGACGAACGCGGCGGTCTGGGTCGCGATCCCGGACATGCGCTGGGCGAAGTTGAGGGCGACGCGCTCGGCCTGCAGCACCGAGCGGGCCGGTCCCGTGACGGTCGCCAGCACCTCGCCGGACTCGAACGCCGTGCCGTCGGCGACGTGCAGCGTGACCTCGATCGCCGGGTCGGTCAGGGTCATCGCCGCGGCGAACACCTCGCCGCCCGCGAACGTGCCGGGCTCGCGCGCGACCAGCCGGGCGGTCGCGGTCGCGGTCGCCGGAATCAGCAGCTCGCTGGTCACGTCGCCCCACGGCGCGTCCTCGACCAGGGCGGCCTGGACGACGGTCTGGATGATGTGGCGGGTCAGCATGCTGCGGGCACCTCGATGCGGGTCGACGACGGAAGTGGGACGGGACGGGGGAGCAGCACGGTGTGCGCCGGGGCGCCCTCGGCGGGGAGCGGCGCATCCGAACGGAAGTGCGCGCCGCGGGACTCCGCGCGGGCAAGCGCCGCGCGCACCACGAGCCGCGCGAGCGTCAGCAGGTCGGCGTCCTCTCCCGGTTCGGGATCGCGCACGGCGGCGAGCTCCTCGGCCGCGGCGGCGAGGCGGGCGCCGTCGCGGTGCAGCCCGGCGGCCTCCCACATCAGCGCGCCGAGCCGGGCCCGACTGAACGGGAGGGACGGCGTGACCGAGGTCGCGGGATCCGCGTCCACCCCGACCGCCGCCTCCATCACCCACGCCGGCGGCGCAGGCCAGGGTTCGTCGACGACCCCGGCGGCCCGGTGTGCGAACACGAGCCCCTCCAGCAGCGAGTTCGAGGCGAGGCGGTTCGCCCCGTGCGCTCCGGTGCAGGCGACCTCGCCGACCGCGAACAGCCCGGGGACGGTGGTCCGGCCCTCGGTGTCGGTGGCGACGCCGCCCATGGCGTAGTGCGCGGCGGGCGTGACGGGCGCGGGATGACGCCCCCAGTCGTACCCGGCCGCGCGGCAGGCCGCGTCGATCGTCGGGAAGCGGCGGGCCAGCAGGTCGGACCCGAGCGCCGTGGCATCCAGCAGCACGGGTTCCCCACCCTGCGCCGCCATCTCGATCGCGATGCCGCGCGCCACGACGTCCCGGGGCGCGAGCTCGGCGTCCGGGTGGAGGTCGAGCATGAACCGCTCGCCCGCGCGGTTGCGCAGCACCGCCCCCTCGCCGCGGACCGCCTCCGAGATCAGGAACGCCGTCCCGCCGTGATCGCCGGCGAGGGCCGTCGGGTGGAACTGGGTGAACTCGAGATCGGCCAGCGCCGCGCCCGCCCCCCAGGCCGCGGCGACGCCGTCGCCGGTCGCCACGGCCGGGTTCGTCGTGTGGGCGTACAGGCGGCCCCAGCCTCCCGTGGCCAGCACGACGGCGTCGGCCTCGACCGTCGCCGTTCCGTCGGCCGTGCGCAGCACCACCCCGGCGGCACGCCCCTCGCGGACGACGACATCGCGCAGGAAGGCGCCCTCGAGCACGGGGATGCGGGCCTCCTGCAGCGCCGCCACCAGCGTGCGCTCCAGTTCGGCGCCGGTCGCATCGCCCCCGGCGTGCAGCACGCGCGAGGTGGAGTGCGCCGCCTCCCGGCCGCGGGCGAGCACGTCGCCGTCGCGGTCGAAGGCGGCGCCGCGGGCGATGAGCTCGCGAACGCGCTCCGGGCCGTCCGCGCAGAGCACCTCGACGGCCTCCCGCACGTTCAGCCCGGCGCCGGCGCGCAGGGTGTCGGCGACGTGCGCCTCGACGCTGTCGTCGGGGAACACCGCGGCGGCGACGCCGCCCTGCGCGTAGCGGGTGCTGCCGTCCGTCAGCGCGGCCTTGGTCACGACCGTCACGTCGTGACCGAGGTCGTGCGCGCGCAGCGCCGCGGTGAGCCCCGCGATCCCGCTGCCGACCACGACCACGCGGCTCATGTCAGGCCGCCATCGTCGTGTCGGGCCGCGCGGCGAGCATCCGCTCGAGCGCCACCCGGGCGGGCTCGGCCACGTCGGCCGGGACGGTCACCTGGTTGAGCACCTCGCCGCGCACCAGCCCCTCCAGCACCCAGGCCAGGTAGCCGGGGTGGATGCGGTACATCGTCGAGCAGGGGCACACGACCGCATCGAGGCAGAAGATGGTGTGCTGCGGGAATTGGGCGGCGAGCCGCTGCACCAGGTTGATCTCGGTGCCGATCGCGAACGTCGAGCCGGCGGGCGCCGCCTGGATCGCCTTCACGATGTAGTCGGTCGAGCCGTACTCGTCGGCCGCATCCACCACGTCCATCGGGCACTCGGGGTGAACGATGACGCGAACGCCCGGGAACTCGGCCCGCGCGTGCTCGATCTGCCCGACCGTGAAGCGCTTATGCACCGAGCAGAAGCCATGCCAGAGGATGACCTGCGCGTCCTGCAGGGTTGCGGCATCCGTCCCGCCCCACGCCTTGCGCGGGTTCCACAGCGGCATCCGCTCGAGCGGCACGCCCATCGCCTTGGCGGTGTTGCGGCCGAGGTGCTGGTCGGGGAAGAAGAGGACGCGCTGCCCGCGCTCGAACGCCCACTCCAGCACGGTCGCGGCGTTGGAGGAGGTGCAGACGATCCCGCCGTGCTCGCCGCAGAACGCCTTGAGCGCGGCAGACGAGTTCATGTACGTCACCGGGATGACGGGCACGCGGCCGTCGGCGTCCGGCTCGGTGCCGTACAGCTCCTCCAGCTGCTCCCAGCACTCCTGCACGGAGTCGAGGTCGGCCATGTCGGCCATCGAGCAGCCCGCGGCGAGGTTCGGGAGGATGACCCGCTGCTCCGGGCGGGACACGATGTCCGCGGTCTCCGCCATGAAGTGGACGCCGCAGAACACGATCGCCTCCGCCTCCGGCCGTGCCTTGGCGGCGTTGGCGAGCTGGAACGAGTCGCCCACGAAGTCCGCGTACTGCACGACCTCGTCGCGCTGGTAGAAGTGGCCCATCACGGCGACGCGGTCGCCGAGCTGCGCCTTGGCCGCGCGGATGCGGTCGCCCAGCTCCTGCGCGGAGGCGGTGCGGTACTCCTCGGGCAGCTCGCCCTGGCGCGGCGCGTTCGCCGGGATCGGGTCGCCGAGCGAGGCGCCGGGGCCGTAGGAGGGCGCGAGCGCGTCGAACTCCCAGGGCGCCTCCACGAGGTCGGGCGTGCAGGTCTCGCCCTCCAGCTGCCCCGACGCGATGAGCCGGATGGTGGTGTCGACAGATGCGATGGTCATGCGCTTCTTCCTTCGAACGGATGCTGCTGGCGGGGGAGCGGCCCCGCGTCGGCGAGGTCGATCGAGTCGTTGTAGCGGTACAGCCGCGGCGGCCGGTGCGGCGTCCCGGTGAGGTACTCGTCCGTCGCGACGACGGTGCCGGAGGCCTCGATGGTGCGGCGGAAGTTGGCCGGGTCGAGCGCCTTGCCGAGCACGGCCTCGTGCACGGCGCGCAGCTGCGCCAGGGTGAAGCGCTCGCCGAGGAAGGCGTGGGCGATGCGGGAGTACTCCATCTTCGTGCGCAGCCGCCAGAGCGCGTACTCGACGATGACGTTGTGGTCGAAGGCGAGCTCGGGCAGGTCGTCGGCGGGGAACCACGCGACGTTCTCGCCGACGCTCGCGCGCTCCGCCTCCTCGCTGCGCACCAGCGCCCAGTAGACGACGGAGACGACGCGGTCGGCGCCGGGGGAGCGGTCGGCGTCGCCGAACGCGTACAGCTGCTCGAGGTAGCTGGGGGTGAGGCCGGTGGTGTCGTTGAGCGTGCGGGCGGCCGCGTACGGGAGGTCCTCGCCGACGCGCAGCGGTCCGCCGGGCAGCGCCCAGCGTCCCTCGAAGGGCTCGCGGATGCGGCGCACCAGCGGCAGCCACACCTGCGGGACGCCCGCGGTCTCCTCGTCGGTGCGCAGCGCGAAGATGACCGTGGACACGGCGAGGATCGCACTCGCGCGTTCGTGCCGTGCCGTCATGCTCCTCCAACCCCCTAAAGGTCACCGTGACTCTAACGTGCTGACCATCTTAGTGTCACCTCGACCAAAACACCAACCTCCTCGTCCCGCTTCGTCGATTCGTCACGAATAGGCGCGGTTCGTCACGAACGGGCACCGCTCGTCACGAACGGGCACCGCTCGTCACGAACGGGCACCGCTCGTCACGAAGGGGCGCCGCTCGTGACGAACGGCAGGCGTCGGGAGGCGGGGCGCGCGGGAGTCGGGCGGAGCGGATATGCTGGCCCGACAAGCGAATATCGGGCCGACATGGTCGATGCGGGAGAGTCGCGCGAAACGGGCGCGGCACCGAAGGAGCAATCCTCCCCGACAATCTCTCAGGTACGCGTACCGCATCGAACGGGCCACTCTGAAAAGCAGGACGGCATCCCGCCGCCCTCGCCGACGGTGAAAGCCACGACCTCGTCCGAGGCGCGGTGAAACTCTCAGGCCGGATGACAGAGGGGGAGTTCTTCCCGGAAGCGGCGACGCTTCCGCCGCCCCCGGCCGCTCGGCCGGCGAAACGGAGAACTCATGTCCTCGCCCCACAGCGACACCCCCAGCACCGAAGGCACACCGCAGGAGCGTCACTCGCCGCTGCACGACGTCCACACCGCCGCCGGTGCGTCGTTCACCGACTTCGCCGGCTGGCAGATGCCGGTCCGCTACTCGTCCGACCTCGCCGAGCACCACGCCGTGCGCACCGCGGCAGGTCTGTTCGACCTCTCCCACATGGCCGAGATCGTCCTCATCGGCCCGGAGGCCGGCGCCGCTCTCGACTACGCCCTCGCCGGCAACCTGTCGGCGCTCGCCGTCGACCAGGCGAAGTACAGCCTCCTGCTCTCCCGGTCGGGCGGCATCGTGGACGACCTGGTCGTCTACCGCACCGGGGACGACCGCTACATGGTGGTGGCGAACGCCTCCAACCGCGAGGTCGTGGCCGAGGAGCTGCGCGACCGCACCGCACCGTTCGACGTCGAGGTGTTCGACGAGTCCGACGACATCGCGCTCATCGCCGTCCAGGGCCCCGCCGCCCTGTCGATCCTGCTCGCCACCGACGGTCTCGCCGCCGACGAGGGCGCGCTCGACGGCGAGGACTTCGGCGAGCGGCTGTCGGCACTCAAGTACTACTGGTCGCTGCCCGCGCTCTTCCAGACCCATCCCGTGCTCATCGCCCGCACCGGCTACACCGGCGAGGACGGCTTCGAGCTGTACATCGCCCCGGACAACGCCAAGGCGCTCTGGGAGGCCCTCACCGAGGCGGGCACCGAGCAGGGCCTCGGCCTCGTGCCCGCCGGCCTCGCCAGCCGCGACACCCTGCGCCTGGAGGCCGGGATGCCGCTCTACGGCCACGAGCTCGGCCGCGACACCAAGCCGGCGCAGGCCGGACTGGGCCGGGTCGTCAACCTCGCGAAGGACACCGACTTCATCGGGCGCGCCGCGAGCGAGGAGGGGCCGCATCCCGAGGCCCGCGTGCTCGTCGGCCTGATCGGCGAGGGCAAGCGCGCCGCCCGCGCCGGCTACCCGGTCTTCGCGCACGACGACGTCACCGGCGACGACGCCGAGGTCGGCGTCGTCACCTCCGGCGCCCTCTCGCCGACGCTCGGCGTTCCGATCGCGATGGCCTACGTCGCGCCGCCTTTCGCCCGCGTCAACACCGTGCTCCACGTGGACGTCCGGGGCACCCGCCTCCCGTTCACCGTCACCGCCCTCCCCTTCTACAGCAGAAAGAAGCGCTAGCCATGGCCGCAGAACGAGACCTGAAGTACACCGCAGAGCACGAGTGGCTCCTCGTGGAGGGCGATGTCGCAACCGTGGGCATCACAGCCTACGCGGCTGAGAAGCTCGGCGACGTCGTGTTCGTCGAGCTGCCGGAGGAGGGCAGCGACGTCGCCGCGGGCCGCGTCGTCGGCGAGATCGAGTCGACCAAGTCCGTGGGCGAGCTGTTCGCGCCGGTCGACGGCACGGTGACGGAGGCCAACTCCGCTGTGGTGGATGCTCCGGAGCTCGTCAACTCCGACCCCTTCGGCGACGGCTGGCTGGTGAAGGTCCGCTTCGCCGAGCTGCCCGACAACCTCCTCAGCTACGACGAGTACGCCGCCCTGACCGGCGAGTAAGGTTCCGAACCCGCACATGACCGACCTCTTCCCTCCGCGTCACATCGGCACCGACGGCGACGCGCAGAGCACCATGCTGTCCGCGATCGGTGCCGCCGCCTCCCGGGACTGGTCCTCCGTCGAGGACCTCGTCTCCGCCGCCGTGCCCGACTCCATCCGCGTCGACCGCGACCGCACCTCGGTGCTGCCGGCACCGCTGGGGGAGCGCGCCGCCCTGCGCGAGCTGCGCGCCATCGCCGCGCGCAACACCGTGAACCGCAGCCTGATCGGCCTCGGCTACTACGGCACCATCACCCCCGCGGTGATCAAGCGCAACGTGCTCGAGAACCCGGGCTGGTACACGGCGTACACGCCGTACCAGCCGGAGATCTCCCAGGGGCGGCTGGAGGCGTTGATCAACTTCCAGACGATGGTCTCCGACCTCACCGGGCTCGACACCGCCAACGCGTCGATGCTCGACGAGGGCACGGCCGTGGTCGAGGGGATGCTGCTCGCCCGCCGTGCGTCGAAGGCGAAGTCGTCGCGGTTCGTGGTGGATGCGGACACCTTCCCGCAGACCATCGCCCTGCTCCGCAACCGGGCGGAGGCGGTCGGCATCGAGCTGGTCGTGCTCGACCTCGCGAGCCTGGCGGCGGACGCTCCGGAGCTGAGCGACGCCTTCGGCCTGTTCGTGCAGTACCCGGGCGCCTCCGGCCGGGTCTGGGACCCGAGCGCGGTCGTCGCGACGGCGAAGCAGGCCGGCGCGGTCATCGTCGTCGCCGCCGACCTGCTCGCGCTCACCCAGCTGCGGGCGCCGGGCGAGTTCGGCGCCGACGTCGCGGTCGGCACCAGCCAGCGCTTCGGCGTGCCGATGGGCTTCGGCGGTCCGCACGCCGGCTACATGGCGGTGCGGAAGGGCCTGGAGCGCCAGCTCCCGGGCCGCCTGGTCGGCGTCTCGCAGGACGCGGTCGGCAAGCCCGCGTACCGGCTGACGCTGCAGACGCGCGAGCAGCACATCCGGCGCGAGAAGGCCACGTCGAACATCTGCACCGCCCAGGTCCTGCTGGCTGTCATGGCGGCGATGTACGCGGTGTACCACGGTCCCGCCGGGCTGCGCGCCATCGGCCGCCAGGTCCACCTGTCGGCGGCGGGCGTCGCCGAGGTGCTGCGCGCATCCGGCGTCGAGGTCGTCTCCCGGTCGTTCTTCGACACGCTCCAGGTGGAGGTGGACGACGCCGCCACCGTCGTCTCGCGCGCCCACGACCGCGGACTGCTGCTTCACGCCACCGACGCGGGCCTCGTCTCGCTCAGCCTGGACGAGGAGTCGGCCGCCGACCTGCGCGACGGCACGTTCCCGCTCGTCGACCTCATCGAGGTGCTCGGCGGGACCGCCGACGGCGAGCCGGCCGTGGAGCTCGCGGGGGAGACCTCGTTCGACCCCGCGCTCGCCCGGGAGTCGGAGTACCTGACGCATCCGGTGTTCAACACGCACCACTCGGAGACCTCGATGATGCGGTACCTGCGCCTGCTGCAGGACCGCGACTACGCGCTCGACCGGGGCATGATCCCGCTCGGCTCCTGCACGATGAAGCTCAACGCGGCGACCGAGATGGAGGCCGTGACCTGGCCGGAGTTCGCGGCGCTGCATCCGTTCGCACCCGCGGCAGACGTGGCGGGCTCGCTCGAGCTGATCGACCAGCTCGAGGGCTGGCTCGCGGAGGTCACCGGGTACGACACCGTCTCCCTGCAGCCCAACGCGGGAAGCCAGGGCGAGCTCGCCGGACTGCTCGCGATCCGCGGCTACCACCGCTCGCGCGGCGACCTGCAGCGCACGGTGTGCCTCATCCCGCAGTCCGCCCACGGCACGAACGCCGCGTCCGCGGTGCTCGCCGGCATGAGCGTCGTGGTGGTGGCGACGGACGAGCTGGGCAACGTCGATCTGGACGACCTGCGCGCCAAGATCGCCGAGCACGCGGACACCCTCGCGGCCCTGATGATCACCTACCCGTCGACGCACGGCGTCTACGAGCACGAGGTCGTCACGATCACGCAGGCCGTGCACGACGCCGGCGGTCAGGTGTACGTCGACGGCGCCAACCTGAACGCCCTGCTCGGCTACGCCCGGTTCGGCGACTTCGGCGGCGACGTCAGCCACCTGAACCTGCACAAGACCTTCTGCATCCCGCACGGCGGTGGCGGTCCCGGTGTGGGCCCGGTGGCGGCGAAGGCGCACCTCGCGCCCTTCCTGCCCGGGCACCCGCTCGCGCAGGACGCGACCCACCCGCTCGCGGGCGGCGGCCGCGTCGAGCACGGCGGAGCGCCGGTGTCGGCCGCGCCGTACGGCAGCCCGAGCATCCTCCCGATCAGCTGGGCGTACGTCCGGATGATGGGCGCGGAGGGTCTGAAGGATGCGACCGGTGCCGCCGTGCTCGCGGCCAACTACGTCGCCGCGCGGCTGCGCGAGCACTTCCCGGTGCTCTACGCGGGCGAGGACGGCCTGGTCGCGCACGAGTGCATCCTCGACCTGCGTCCGCTCACCGAGCGCACCGGTGTCACGGTCGACGACGTCGCGAAACGGCTCATCGACTACGGCTTCCACGCCCCGACGATGTCGTTCCCGGTCGCGGGCACGCTCATGGTGGAGCCGACCGAGAGCGAAGACCTGGCCGAGCTCGACCGCTTCGTCGCTGCGATGATCGCGATCCGCGAAGAGGCCGACGCCGTGGCGGCGGGGGACTGGCCCTCCGACGACAACCCGCTGCGCAACGCGCCGCACACAGCCGAGTCGGTCGTCTCGTCCACGTGGGACCACCCCTACTCCCGCGAGCAGGCCGTGTACCCCACTCCGTCGCTCGTCCGCAACAAGTACTGGCCCCCGGTGCGCCGCATCGACCAGGCCTACGGCGACCGCAACCTCTTCTGCGCCTGCCCGCCGCCCGAGGCTTTCGCCTGACCCCATCCGTCGGCTCCTGAGTTCTTCGACTTCCGCGCGGCGTGTCGCTCGAAGAACTCAGGAGCTGTTGGCCAGGGGATCAGGCGAAGATCGACGGGAACCAGGCGACGGCGAGGGGGTAGCCGACGAAGGAGACGATGTCGATGACGGTGTGGGCGACCACCAACGGGGCGACGCGACCCCAGCGGGTGTAGCACCAGCCGAAGACGACGCCCATGACGGCGTTTCCGAGGAACGGGCCGAAGCCCTGGTAGAGGTGGTAGCTGCCGCGGAGCACGGCGGCGGCCAGGATGATCGTCCACGTCCCCCAGTTCAACTGGCGCAGCCGGGTGAACAGGTAGCCGACGACGATCACCTCCTCCTGCAGCGCCGCCCGCAGCGCTGCCAGGACGAGCACGGGAACGGTCCACCAGTGCGCGTTCAGCGTCGACGCCTCCACCGTCACCGTGATCCCGAGCAGCCGCGTGACCGCGTAGAACAGGATGCCGGGCACCCCGATGGCGAGGAAGAGCAGCATCCCGCCGCCCAGGTCGCGCGCGGGTCGTGTCAGGTCGAGCCCGATCCTCCGGAACCCGCTCCGCTGCGGCTGCCACAGCAGGTAGATCACGAGCGCGACGGCGAACAGCGGGAACAGGTTGCCGAGCACCTGGTAGAGGAAGTCGAACACCTCGCGGCTCGACTGGACGGGGTTCACCTGCGTCTTCTGGTCCGCGAGCGGCGTACTCTGCGTGGAGCGGTCGACGATGGTGACGATCGAGTACACGGCGGACTGACCGAGGGAGAGCCCGAGCACGATCGCGATCTCCCACCACAGGCGCGGGCGCTGCGCCCGCTCGACGGGGGTCTCCGCGGCGTAGGTCGACGAGTTCGGCATAGGGGCATCCTGCCAGGCCGGACATGGAACCGTCAGATCGTTGCATGATGCGAACGAATCCATCGTTTTTGTGCGCTTCGCGCAGGAATCCGCCGACTGAGTTACCAGTCTGTAACGTTTTCTTTCCCTGTTTTGCAATCGCTGGCGGCGATACCTAGGGTCATTCTTATCCCGCGCGGACCAGGCTTCTCGCATGCCTGTGCCGTCGCACACTTCGCACAGGAGGAACATTGCACATCAACGGAAGAAGGGGCAGGTTCGCTGTCGGTGCGGTCGCCGTCGCCGGCGTCGCCGCGCTCGCCCTGTCTGCCTGCACCACGTCCGGGAGCACCAGCACGTCGTCGGCTGCCAAGGGCGGCACCGTCACGGTCGCGGTCGTCAACGACCTGACCTCGCTGAACTCGCAGACCCCGCAGGGCAACCTGGACACCAACGGCCAGGTCGGTTACCTCGACGGCTCGTACGGCTCGGGGTTCCAGTACATCGACAACAACTACAAGATCGTCCACGACAAGAGCTTCGGGACCTTCGAGAAGACGTCGGACAACCCGCTCACGGTCAAGTACACCCTCCCCTCCAACGCCAAGTGGTCCGACGGTGAGCCCGTCACGGCCGACGACATGGTCCTCGGCTGGGCGATGCAGTCCGGCTACTACGACTCGGCGACCCTCGACCCGAACTCGGGCGACGTCACCTCGGGCACGCAGTACTTCACCCCGGCCGCGGGCACCGCGGGCATCGACCAGACGTCGTACCCCACGGTCAGCAACGACAACCGCACCATCACGCTGAAGTACGCCAAGCCCTTCGTGGACTGGGAGCTCTTCAACCCGCTCGCGCAGCCGGCTCACATCGTGGCCAAGAAGGCGGGCCTCTCGTCGGCCGCCGACCTGACCAAGCTGCTGAAGAGCCTGCCCAAGGGCGACCCGAAGAACCCGGCGCCGGCCGACCCGACCCTCAAGAAGGCGGCCGACTTCGTCAACACGGGCTACGACATCACGGCGTTCCCGACCGACAAGGACCTCCTCGTCGCGTCCGGCCCGTTCGTGGTCTCGTCCTGGACCCCCGGCCAGTCGATCACCATGGTGAAGAACAAGTACTACTGGGGCGACAACAAGGGCAACGTCGACAAGATCGTCTTCCGCATCATCCCGGACGCGAACGCCCAGGTCACCGCTCTCCAGAACGGTGAGGTCGACATCATCAACCCGCAGGCCTCGGCCGACACCCTGACCGCTCTGAAGAACACGAGCGCCAAGGTGCTGACGGGCGACCAGGCGTCGTACGACCACCTCGACCTGAACTTCGGTTCGCAGGTCTTCTCCGACCCGAAGGTGCGCGAGGCGTTCCTCAAGACGATCCCGCGCCAGCAGATCCTGGACTCCATCGTCACGCCGGTGAACCCCAAGGCCAAGGTGCTCGACTCGCAGATCTGGCTGCCGAACCAGGACGAGTACGCGAACGCGATCAAGAGCAACGGCTCCGACGCCTACGGCAAGGTCGACATCGACGGCGCCAAGAAGCTGCTCAACGGTGCCACCCCGACCGTGCGCATCCTGTACAACACCAACAACCCGAACCGTGTCGACGAGTTCCAGGCCATCTCCGCCTCGGCGGCCAAGGCCGGCTTCAAGATCGTCAACGCCGGTTCGCCCGACTGGAGCAAGCTCCTCCCGGGTGGTGACTACGACGCGTCGCTCTTCGGCTGGATCAGCCCGGGTGCCGGAACGTCGCAGATCCCGCAGCTGTTCACCACCGGTGGCGGCGGCAACTACAACCGCTACAACAACATGAACGACGTCGCGGTTCAGACCCAGACGACGCTGGACAAGGACGAGCTGACCAAGCTCGAGCTGCAGATCGACACGGCCACCTTCAAGGACGGCTACGGTCTGCCCCTCTTCCAGCTGCCCGGTGTCTTCGGTGTCAATGCTCGCGTCGACGGCGTGAAGTACATGGGCAACCAGACCGGTCCGTTCTGGAACTTCTGGGAGTGGTCGGTCAAGTCCTCCAAGAAGTAAGAGCTCCATAAACGAGAGTGCCCGGGTGAACCCCGGGCACTCTCGTGCGGGGGCGTCGGTTCTCGGCCGGCGCCCCGTATCATGAAGTCGGTGGACGTGATCCGTCCGCCCCGTGAGATACGCGCCTGGCGGCAACCCCCCTTCCGCCGCACCCCGTTCCGGCGCGTCCTGTCAGTGAAGGTTTTGAACCTATGGCGAGTTTCATCCTGAGACGACTCCTGGTCTCAGTGCTCATCATCATCGCCGCTTCGTTCCTGATGTACATGCTGGTGGCCTACAGCGCCGACCCGCTCCAGGACCTGCGAAGCAGCAATTCCCCCAACAAGACGCAGCTCATCAATGCGCGCGTCCAGCTCCTCCAGCTGGATGTCCCGCCGCCGCTGCGCTGGCTGCTCTGGCTCGGGGGTGCGGCGAAGTGCCTCATCCCGTTCGCCAACGCCTGCGACCTGGGGTCGACCGTCTCGAACGCGAAGGTCGTCGACATCCTCCCGCAGGCCCTCGGCTCGACCGTGCAGCTGGTCACCCTCGCCCTGATCCTCGCGATCCTCCTCGGTGTCACCATCGGCATCGTCACCGCCCTCCGGCAGTACAGCGGACTCGACAACGTCGTCACGTTCCTCAGCTTCTTCCTGTACTCCCTTCCGGCGTTCCTCGTCGCCGTGCTCCTCAAGGAGTTCGTCGCGATCGGGTTCAACAACTTCCTCGCTCACCCCACCATCCCGTGGTGGGCGGCCGTCATCATCGGCGTGGTCGCCGGCCTCATCTGGCAGTCGCTGATCGGCGGCGACCGGCGACGGCGGCTGATCACGTTCGGGATCGCGACGGTCGCGACCGCGGGTGTGCTGCTGCTGATGTCGGTGACGAACTGGTTCCTGACGCCCGGTCTCGGCCCGGTGGTCATGATCATCCTGATCGCGGCGACCGTGATCGGCGCGACCGCGCTGATCGCCGGTCTGCAGAACCGTCGGGCTCTCCTCTCCGCGGCCATCGCGGGCGCGGTCAGCCTGGTCTGCTACTTCGCGCTGCAGCCGCTGTTCAACGTCTCGACCGTCGGCACCATCGTGATCCTCGCGGTCGTCGCGATCATCGTGAGCCTCGCCATCGGCTGGTTCGTCGGCGGCTACGACCGCGGCCAGAACATGCGCATCGCGGTCATCGTCACGATCGTCTCGGGATTCCTGATCGTCGTCGACCGCTTCATGCAGGCCTGGCCGCAGTACTTCCAGGACACCAACGGCCGCCCGATCGCGACCGTCGGCTCCTCGACACCGGGCCTCGAGGGCGACATGTGGGTCACCGGTCTCGACACGTTCACCCACCTGGTGCTGCCGACCATCGCGCTGCTCCTGATCTCGTTCGCGTCGTACACCCGCTACTCGCGGGCCGGCATGCTCGAGGTGCTCAACCAGGACTTCATCCGCACCGCGCGGGCGAAGGGCCTGCCGGAGCGCACCGTGATCGTGCGGCACGCCTTCCGCAACATGCTCATCCCGATCACCACGCTCGTCGCGTTCGACGTCGGCGCGCTGCTCGGTGGAGCGATCATCACGGAGCGCGTCTTCGCGATCCCCGGCATGGGCTTCCTGTTCGCCAGCGGTCTCGACCGCGGTGACCTGAACCCCGTCATGGGCTACTTCCTGGTGATCGCGGTCATGGCGATCCTGTTCAACTTCCTCGCGGACCTCTCCTACGCCGCGCTCGACCCGAGAGTGAGGGTCCGCTGATGGCCGACGACACTCGCATCGCCGATGAGCTCGAAGCACCGAGCTCGCCGCCCGTCAGCCAGGGAAAGCTGGTCTGGAAGCGGTTCCTCTCGAACCGGCTGGCCGTGGCCAGCGCGATCCTGTTCATCCTCATCCTGATCTTCTCGATCTCGGCGATCGGGCTCGGCCCGATCCCCGGATGGTGGCGCTTCAACTACAAGGAGCTGAACCCGCAGTACCAGCAGGGCGCGCCCACCTGGCTGCACCCGTTCGGCCAGGACCGCATCGGCAAGGACTACTTCGCGCTGACGATGCGCGGCATCCAGAACTCGATCCTCGTCATGGTGGTGCTCGGCCTCATCGCCAGCGTCGTCGGCGTGGTGGTCGGCGCGGTCGCGGGCTACTTCCGCGGCGTGGTCGACGCGATCCTGATGCGCATCACCGACGTCTTCATCGTCATCCCGGCGCTGGTCATCGGCTCGGTCGTCGGTCACATCTTCGGCGGCCTCGGCGCGTTCTTCCTGGCCCTGATGCTCGGGTTCTTCTCGTGGATGGGCATCGCCCGACTGGTGCGCGGCGAGTTCCTGTCGCTGCGCGAGCGGGAGTTCGTGGAGGCGGCGCGCGTCGCCGGTGCGTCGGACACCCGCATCATCTTCAAGCACATCCTGCCGAACGCGATCGGCGTCGTGATCGTCGCCTCCACGCTCATCATGGCCTCGGCCATCCTGCTGGAGACCGCGCTCTCGTACCTCGGTTACGGCATCCAGCCGCCGGACGTCTCGCTCGGTCTCCTGATCAGCTCGAACCAGTCGGCGTTCCAGACGCGGCCGTGGCTGTTCTGGTGGCCCGGTGCGTTCATCGTGACGCTCGCGCTGCTCGTCAACTTCGTCGGCGACGGCCTGCGCGACGCGTTCGACCCGCGTCACCGCCGGTTCAACCTGCGCAAGATGCGCGAGCAGGAGCCGGAGGAGGGCGAAGGCGACGGCCGCACGCCGAAGACCGGAGCGGCCCTCGCGGAGGACGTGCTGTGATCAGCGCACCCGCCGCGCTGCTCCCGGCCTCAGGCCACGAGCAGCGCGGCGACGGTGCCGCCGAGGAGCAGCACCAGCACCGCGAGCGACGCGACGTGCCAGCGCACGGCGACCGGCGTCTCGTCGGCGCGGCCGGCCTCGATCGTGCCGGACTCCTGCAGCGCCGCCCAGCGGCGGCGCACCACCTCGGCGGCAGCGCCCGACTCGGTGGAGAGCAGGTCGCCCGGACGGCGCAGGCTGTCCTCGACGCTCGGCCGGCCGACGCGACCGCGCGTCTCGTTGCGGGTGGCGCGGAGCGTGCGGGTCGTCCCGGGGGCGGGCGCCGCCCAGACCGGGAACTTGCGGCCCGGCGTGTACAGCGTCAGCGCGTACTTGGTGTCGACCGCGATGAGCGCCTCCCACGGGATGCGCACGGTCTGCGTCACATTGACGACGAGCAGTCCGTCGTCGCCCACCGCGAGTTCGGGTCGCCAGAGCATCGCCCAGGCGACGAAGGCGAACAGCACGACCGGCACGATGTACAGCAGCCGGGCGTCGTGGACGCTCAGCAGCAGGCCGACGGTCAGCGCGGCGGCGGCCGCCCAGATCAGCACGGCAAGGACCCGGTTGAACCGGGACACGAAAACCTCGCGTCCGGCGGGGGAGACGTAGGGCATGGACCCATGCTCTCATCCCCGCTGAACGCCCCCGAAAGGAACCTCTGAACATGACCGAGACCAACGCGACAGGAACGGCGACCGTGACCGGCGGCCCCGTCCTCGAGGTGACCGGCCTCTCCGTCGACTTCGGTGTGGACAACACGTGGGTGCCCGCGGCGAAGAACCTGAACTACCAGATCCGTCCGGGCGAGGTGCTCGCCATCGTGGGCGAGTCCGGTTCGGGCAAGAGTGCCAGCTCGATGGCGATCCTCGACCTTCTGCCGAAGAACTCCCGCGTCCAGGGCTCGATCAAGCTCGACGGGCGTGAGCTCACCGGGCTGACCCAGCCGCAGATGCGCCGCGTGCGCGGACGCCAGGTGGCCGTGATCTTCCAGGAGCCGATGACGGCGCTGAACCCCGTCTACACGGTCGGCTTCCAGATCGTCGAGACGCTGCGCATCCACTTCGGGATGTCGCCGCACGAGGCGAAGGAGCGTGCGCTCGAACTGCTCGCGATGGTGGAGCTGCCCGACCCGCAGAAGGCGTTCAACTCCTACCCGCACCAGCTCTCCGGCGGCCAGCGCCAGCGCGCCATGATCGCCCAGTCGATCTCGTGCGACCCGAAGCTGCTCATCGCCGACGAGCCCACCACGGCGCTCGACGTGACGGTGCAGGCCGAGATCCTGGAGCTGCTGCGCAGCCTCCGCGACCGGCTCGACAGCGCCATCCTGCTGATCACCCACGACATGGGCGTCGTCGCCGACCTGGCCGACAACATCGTGGTGATGCGCAAGGGCGACATCGTCGAGTCCGGAACCGTCAAGGACGTGTTCGCGAACCCGCAGCACCCCTACACCATCGCCCTGCTCGACGCCGTCCCGCACCTGGGTCAGCGCGAGGACGAGGAGATCGACACCACTGCGGCGCTCGCCGCGGGCTCTGAGAATCCCGACGCCGCGTTCGCTGAGCGCATCCGCGCCAACGAGCGCGCCGCGCAGGCGGAGCACGAGAAGGCCGAGATGGACAAGCGTCCGGTCGTCGTCGAGTTCGAGAAGGTGGCGATCGAGTACCCGAAGCACGGCCGCGTCCCGGCGTTCCGTGCTGCGACGGACATCGACCTGAAGATCCACGAAGGCGAGGTCGTGGGCCTGGTGGGCGAGTCGGGCTCCGGCAAGACGACGCTCGGCCGGGCCGCGATCGGCCTGCTGCCCATCCACTCCGGCAAGCTCGTCGTCGCCGGCCAGGACATCAGCAACGCCGGGCGCGACGAGATCCGCAAGCTGCACCGCAACGTCGGCATCGTGTTCCAGGACCCGTCGTCGTCGCTCAACCCGCGCCTCCAGATCTCGGACTCGATCGGCGAGCCGCTGCGGCTGGCGAAGGGACTGAAGGGAGCGGAGCTCTCCAAGGAGGTCGACCGCCTGCTCGACAGCGTCGAGCTGCCGCGGGCGTACCGCAGCCGGTTCCCGCACGAGCTCTCCGGCGGCCAGAAGCAGCGCGTCGGCATCGCCCGCGCCCTGTCGCTGAAGCCCCAGGTGCTCATCGCCGACGAGCCGACCAGCGCGCTCGACGTGTCGGTGCAGGCGCGCGTCCTGGAGCTGATGCAGCAGCTGCAGCGCGAGATGAACTTCGCCTGCCTCTTCATCACGCACGACCTCGCGGTCATCGACGTGCTCGCCGACCGCATCGCGGTGATGCACCACGGCCGCCTGGTCGAGGTCGGGACGCGCGACGAGATCCTGCGCTACCCGAAGGAGGCGTACACACAGCGCCTGCTCGCCGCGGTGCCGCTGCCCGACCCGGAGCAGCAGCGTGCGCGCCGCGCCCTGCGGCTCGAACTGCTCGCCGCCGGCGCCGACGAGACCGGCGCCGTTCCGGCCGTCACGCCCGAGGTGCAGCAGCCGGAGCCCCCGGTCGCGCAGGGGCTCTAGGCACCGTCAGGCGCTCGCTCACAGCGGACACGGCGGAAGGGGAGCGGATCCACGATAGAATGGACCGTTCCCCTTCTTCCTTCTGACGAGAGTCGAGTCTGTACGCATGTCCGAGAACGCCGTCGCCCGCCGCGACGATCTGCGCAATGTCGCGATCGTCGCCCACGTCGACCACGGCAAGACCACGCTGGTCGACGCCATGCTCAAGCAGACGAACTCCTTCGACGCGCACGCGCACGTCGAGGAGCGCGCGATGGACTCCAACGAGCTGGAGCGTGAGAAGGGCATCACGATCCTCGCCAAGAACACGGCGATCTCGTACAACGGCAAGTACGCCACCGACGGGCCGATCACCATCAACGTGATCGACACCCCGGGCCACGCCGACTTCGGCGGCGAGGTCGAGCGCGGTCTCTCCATGGTCGACGGCGTCGTGCTGCTGGTGGATGCGTCCGAGGGCCCGCTGCCCCAGACCCGCTTCGTGCTGCGCAAGGCGCTCGAGGCCAAGCTGCCCGTCATCCTCGCGGTCAACAAGACCGACCGCGGCGACGCCCGCATCGAGGAGGTCGTCGGCGAGAGCCAGGACCTGCTCCTCGGTCTCGCGAGCGATCTCTCCGACGACGTCCCGGACCTCGACCTCGACGCCATCCTCGACGTGCCCGTCGTGTACGCGTCCGGCCGCGCCGGAGCCGCCAGCCGCAACCGGCCCGCGAACGGCGAGCTGCCGGACAACGACGACCTCGAGCCGCTGTTCCAGGCGATCCTGGAGCACATCCCGGCACCCAGCTACGACCCCGAGGCGCCGCTGCAGGCGCACGTCACCAACCTCGACGCGTCGCCGTTCCTCGGCCGCCTCGCGCTGCTCCGCATCTTCAACGGCACCCTGAAGAAGGGCCAGACCGTCGCCTGGGTGCGCCACGACGGCGACGTGCACAGCGTCCGCGTGACCGAGCTGCTGATGACGAAGGCGCTCGACCGCTACCCGGCCGAGTCCGCCGGCCCCGGCGACATCGTCGCCGTCGCCGGGTTCGCCGACATCATGATCGGCGACACCCTGGCCGACCCGGAGGACGTGCGTCCGCTCCCGGCCATCCACGTCGACGAGCCCGCGATCTCGATGACGATCGGCACCAACACCTCGCCGCTGGTCGGCAAGGTCAAGGGCCACAAGCTGACCGCGCGCATGGTGAAGGACCGCCTCGACCGCGAGCTCATCGGCAACGTGTCGCTGCGCGTCCTGGACATCGGCCGCCCCGACGCGTGGGAGGTGCAGGGCCGCGGCGAGCTGGCGCTGGCCATCCTGGTCGAGCAGATGCGCCGCGAGGGCTATGAGCTCACCGTCGGCAAGCCGCAGGTGGTCACCAAGAAGATCGACGGCAAGACCCACGAGCCCTACGAGCACCTGACCATCGACGCTCCGGAGGAGTACCTGGGCGCGATCACGCAGCTGCTCGCCGCCCGCAAGGGCCGCATGGAGAACATGGCGAACCACGGCACCGGCTGGGTCCGCATGGAGTTCATCGTGCCGTCGCGCGGTCTGATCGGCTTCCGCACCGAGTTCCTCACCACGACCCGCGGCACCGGCATCGCGAACGCGATCTCGCACGGCTACGACGAGTGGGCCGGCCAGATCATCACCCGCAGCAACGGCTCCATCGTGGCCGACCGCGCCGGCGTCGTGACGCCGTTCGCGATCATCGCGCTGCAGGAGCGCATGACCTTCTTCGTGAACCCCACCGAGGAGGTCTACGAGGGCATGGTGATCGGCGAGAACTCGCGCGCCGACGACATGGACGTGAACATCACCAAGGAGAAGAAGCTCACCAACATGCGCTCCTCCACGGCCGACACGTTCGAGTCGATGACCCCCTCGCGCCAGCTCACGCTGGAGGAGTCCCTGGAGTTCGCCCGCGACGACGAATGCGTCGAGGTCACCCCGGAGGCTGTGCGCATCCGCAAGGTGGAGCTCGACGCCACCGCGCGCGGCCGCGCCGCTGCGCGCCTCAAGCGCCAGGACGCCGCCGCCGTCTGACCCCGCCCACCCCGTGCGTCGCGAGACGCCGCTCTGGGTCACCCAGGGCGGCGTTCTGCGTCCCACGGATGCTGCTGCGCGGGATGCTGCGTTCCCTGGCGCGCGTCCGTCGGCGAGAATGGGAGCATGAACCGCCGAACCCGGCTCCTGGCCGTCCCGCTCGCCGCCGCCCTGTTGCTGGGCACCGCGCCCGCCCTGGCCGGCTGCAGCTTCCAGAGCGTGGTGAAGGACGTCTCCGGCGGCAACGTCGACATCGGCGGCACCTCGGTGCCCAGCGACTTCCCCAGCGAGGTGCCGCTCGCGAGCGGAGACGTGGTGTTCGGCGCCGCGCTCGGCTCGGGCGAGAGCAAGGTGTGGAACGTCACGGTGAAGGTGTCCGGCAGCGACGCGTACACCGGCATCCAGAAGCAGCTCACCGACGCCGGCTTCAGCGGCGACTTCGGTGCGCAGGGGCCGAACGGCGGCGGCACCGGCACGTTCTCGAACGGCACGTACGGGGTGCTCGTCGTGGTGACGGACGCCGGCGACAACGGCTGGGTCGCCAACTACTCCGTGTCGAAGGGTGCGGTGCCCACCCCGACCCCGAGCGCCGGGTCCTGAGCACATGTCTGCATTGACTGCATAGCGTTCTTCGGCGACGACAAGAGCGTCATCGCCCTCTCCCGTCCCCGTCTTATAGAGCGAGGGGTGGAGGATCCCCGCGGAGGAGTGGGGATGAAGTCGCATCGCGCCGGCGCGCAGACACCGAGGCGGCGCCGCGGCGGGAAGGCACTGACGCTGGTGGTCTGCGTCGCGCTCGGGGCGTTGCTCGCGATCGGAACACTTCCGAACCACTTCTCGAATGCCGCAGCCATCCCCACGGTCTCGTGCGACACGGACCCGAACATCTTCAACACCGGATACTCCGAGAGCCGCCGAGGCATCGCGGCCGATCGGTCCGTCGACGAACGGTGGCAGGCCCTCGGCGGCGACATGGGAGTCAATCGGGGGTACGGGGCCGTACCTCCGGGGCCCTTGAATCCCACCAGCCTGGCGGGCTTCGTGAACTTCGGCGACGCGTACGTGGGAAAGGTCCACAACGCGTGGCTGTCCAGTCCGTTCGGAAAAGCGCAGTGGATCTCGGCCTACTACGTCTCCCCGACATCGGGAGCGCGCAATCAGAACAGCGAGTGGGCGGACTTCTACTACAGCTTCACCTTCCAGCTCGATGCGAAGGTCGACCGGAGCACGTTCCGGTTGGCGATGGACTACTACGCCGATAACACGGTCCGGGGAGTGTGGGTCAACGGGGTCCTCAAGACCTCGAACAGGGTCGCCCCCTACACCGGGTCGGGATTCACCGACGGCGGTCAGCTGAGCACCGTGCTCAACGGCTTCTCCAGCGGGAGGAACACCATCGTCGTCCAAGTGGGGAGCGCCCCGTCGGCCGAGGGCTTTCTCGCGCAGGTGACGTCGACCAGGCTGTGCTCCTCGCTCACCGTCACCAAGTCGGTGAGCGGCGCCCGGCTGTTCGCCTCCGACCAGTTCACCGTCGCGGCGGCGGACAGTTCCGGTACGGTCGCCAGCGCGACCACCGCCGGCACGGGCACCAGTGCGACCGCGACCGCGGTGGTGGCTCCCGGCGTGTACACGATCACCGACACCCTTGCGCAGGGTTCGCAGGCGACGAGCGGCCAATACAACGGGACGCTCACCTGCACGAACCGGACAGCGCCCGCGACGCCGGTAGCAACGAGTGGAGGCTACCCGCGCTGGCAGGTGACGCTGCCGGAGACGCCCCACGACTACCTCTGCACGGTGACGAACAGGTCGAAATCGTTCGAGGTGAGAAAGACGGTGAATCCACCGCCGCCCGCCGCGGTCCAACCGAATCAGAAGGTCACCTATACGGTCGTGGTGAAGAACACCGGCGGCACCGCCTTCAGCGGGATCGGCACTGATGTGGCGTCGTTCACCGATGACCTGTCGCGCGTCCTCGATGACGCCAAGTACAACGGGGATGCGACCAACGGCGCGGTGGTGACGGGCTCCGTCCTCTCCTGGAAGGGAGCGCTCGCCGTCGGCGGCAGTGCGACCATCACCTACTCGGTCACGGTGAACCCGCTGGGCGCGGGCGACGGCACCCTGGTCAACACGGTCACCGGGGGAAGCCCGTGCTCCAAGCAATGCACGGCGACGACGTCGACGCCCGTGCAGTCGTACATCGTCGAGAAGTCGGCATCCTCCGATCATGCGCTTCCGGGAGACACGGTCCGCTATACCGTGAAGGTGACGAACACCGGCAAGGTCGCCTACACCAGCGCCTCCCCGGCCACGTTCAACGATGACCTGTCCGACGTGCTCAAGGACGCGACGTACAACAACGACGCGAGCGGAGGCGCCACCGTCTCACGAAACGTTCTCTCGTGGTCGGGCGCCCTTCCGATCGGCGGGACGGCGACGATCACCTACACGGTCACCGTCCGGGATCCCGCGCGGGGAGACCGGTCGATGGTGAACACGGTCGTCTCGGCGCCGTCCGGCAGCAACTGCTTCGCGGGGTCCTCCGATTCCCGGTGCACGGTGACGGTTCCCATCCGCGCAGGCGACATCACGTGGCAGAAGGTGGACGCGACGCCGGGGCGCAACCTGCTGTCGGGTTCTGCCTGGAGGCTCACGCCGAAGGGGGGCGGCGGGACACCGATAGAGATCCAGGACTGCGCAGCGACCCCCTGCGCAGGGAGGGATGAAGAGCCCTTGAGCGGCGGGTTCCGACTCACCGGGCTGCGGCCCGGGGCGTACGAGCTCGTGGAGACCCGGGCGCCGTCGGGCTTCCTCCTCTCCACTGACCCGATCTCCGTCACCGTGACGGCGAATGGCGTGGCGAAGTTGAATCCGATCGTGAACAAGCAGGTTCCGGTTCCGGTGCTGCCGTTGACGGGCGGTTTGGGCGCGGACGCGTTGTCGCTGATCGGCGGCGGGCTGCTCGCGCTGACGGCCGTGCTTGCGGGGATACGCCCGCTCGGCGGGTTGCTGCGATCGAGGCGACGCGCGTCCTAGGCGAACAGGCCCGCCCCGACGTACGAGCCCTCGGCGGCGCCGGGCGGCACGGCGAACACGCCGGAGCCGACGTGCCGGACGTACTCGTTCATCAGGTCGTTCGTCGCGAGACGCCGCTGGATCGGGATGAACTGCGTGCGCGGGTCGCGCTGGAACGCGATGAAGAAGAGGCCCGCGTTCAGGCGCCCCAGCTCGTCGTTGCCGTCGACGAAGTTGTAGCCGCGGCGGAGCAGCTGGGCGCCGCCGTTCACACTGGGATGCGCCAGGCGCACGTGCGAATCCGGGTCGATCTTCGTGCCGCCGTCCTTCGCGACCGCGAGGAAGTTCGGCTCGCTGAACTCGGTCCCTCCGGAGAGCGGCGCACCCTCTCCCTTGTCGCGCCCGATGATCCGCTCCTGCTCGCCGAGCTGCTGGCGATCCCAGGTCTCGATGACCATGCGGATCTTGCGGGCGACGAGGTACGAGCCGCCGGCCATCCACCCCGCGCCGTCTCCGGCGGACGCCCACACCTGGTCCTCGACGACCGACTGGTCCTCCGACTTGATGTTGGCCGTGCCGTCTTTGAAGCCGAACAGGTTGCGCGGCGTGGTCTGGCTGCGGGAGGTGGAGGAGGTGCGCCCGAAGCCGAGCTGCGACCAGCGGATCGAGGCGCGCCCGAAGGCGATGCGGGAGAGGTTGCGGATGGCGTGCACGGCGACCTGCGGGTCGTCGCTGCACGCCTGCACGCACAGGTCGCCGCCGCTGATCGCCGGGAGCAGAGCGTCGCCGGCGAACCGCGGGAGGTCGACCAGCGCCTCCGGGCGGCGGGAGGCGATGCCGAACCGGTCCGTCCCGTCCGCCGCGCGGAACAGCGTCGGCCCGAACCCGAACGTCAGCGTCAGGCCGCCCGGCGGCAGGTCGAGCGCCTCGCCGGTGTCGTCCGGGGGAGCATCGCTCGGGCCGGACGCCGGGCCGTACTTCCCGGCCGGTCGGCCCTGCGTCATCCGGGCGGCGGCGACCGTCCAGTCGTTCAGCAGCTCGATCAGGCCGTCGCGGTCGAGTCCGGGCGCGGTGTCGAACGCGGCGAAGTGGAGGCGGTCCTGCGCGGGGGTCGTGATGCCGGCCTGGTGGGCGCCGTAGAAGGGGTAGGTGGCCGACGCTGTCGAGCCGCCGGCGACCGCGCGATCCACCGCCATGCCCGCGCCGAAGCCGACGAGTCCCGCGCCGACCGTCGCCCCGGCGAGGCCGAGGACGCCGCGGCGGGAGAGACCGCGGCCGCGCTCGGCCGGCGCGCCGGAGCGCCCGGCGGCCTCGTCGGCCTCCGGGCGCTCGGCGTCGGGCTGGTGCTGCGTCACGCGATCCCTACTTGACGACGATGGAGGTCAGCCGGCTGAGCGGCTCGCTGAGCGCGTTGACCTGGTCGGACAGCTCCTTGACCTGCTCGGTCGTGAGCTCGGTGTACGGGACGAACCCGTTCCCGCTCTTGTAGGTCGCCAGCGTCGCCGCGATGGTCGTGAACTCGGCGTCGAGCTTCGTGACGACGCTCTTGCCTGCGCTGCCCTTGTTCTCCGCGATGTCGCGGACGACCCCGTACGCCACCTGCGCGCCCTCCAGGTTGGCCTGGAAGTCGTCGAGGTCGGTGTGCGAGAACGCCTCCTCCTCGCCGGTGATCTTGGATCCGGCGACCTCTTCCATCAGGCCGATCGCGCCGTTGGAGATCTGGTCGATCGTCAGGCTGAAGTCCTTCGCCCGGACCAGGTCGTACAGCTTCTGGGTGTCGGAGACGAGCTTGTCCGCGATCGGGCCGCGGGCCGCCCGGTCGGTGGCCGTGTAGCCCGCCGGCGGCCAGAGGTCCTTTTCGATGCGGTGCCAGCCGGTCCACTCCTGGCCCTGCTCCAGGTCGGCCTCGCGCAGGTCGAGGGCCGGGTCGAGGTCGCCGAACTGCTCCGCGGTCGGCTCGATGCGCTCGTAGAAGGAGCGGGCGGAGGCATACTGCGAGCGCGCCGCGGCGTCGTCGCCCGAGGAGTAGGCGGCGGCGAAGGTCTTCGTCGCGGTCAGCAGTGCACCGGCCTGGTCGCGCACGTAGCCGGTGTAGTTGGCGACGGCCTGGGCGACCTGCTTGCTCTCGCTCTCCGTCACCTCCTTGGCGTCCCCCGGGGTCACGGTGAACTTCGCGACGTTGGTTGGCTGCCCGACCATGCCCTTGCGGCAGGCGGAGAAGTAGTCGCCCTCCGCGAGCTGCACGACGTAGTTGACCGTCGTCCCCGGCCCGATGTTCTCCTTCTCGCCGACGATGCGCAGCTTGTCGGTCGCGAGCAGCTCGAACTCGTTCACGTCCTGGCCCGTGTTGGTCACCTGGAAGGTGATCGGTCCGGCCTTCGCCGTGTCGGTGGAGACACTGCACTTCGCGTCGTCGAGCGTGACGGCGATGGCCTCGTCGGTGGCGGAGGCCTTGTTGGGGACGCAGCCGCTCAGCGCTGCGGCGAGCGCGGCGGCGCCGGCGAGGGAGCCGGCGACGGCGACCAGGCGACGGCGGACCGGGCGGTTGTGGGGGACCGGACGGGGTCGGGGCATGGGTGTGCTGTGCTTTCTTTCTCGGGTGCGGTGAGGTGCTGCGGTCAGGACGCAATCGGCGCGTGCGGGGCCGGGGCCGCGCTCGCCGCCGGCTTCGCGGGCCGGGCGGAGGCGCGGTGCTGGCGCACGTAGAAGAAGCCGACGACCGCCAGGTAGCCGACCCATCCTGCGACCTGCAGCAGGGTCGGGCTGGGGTTGAAGTTGAGGATGCCCGCGGCGATCGTGCCGTACCAGCTGGAGGAGGGGATCGCGCGGCTGATGTCGTAGGCGTGGGCTGCGCCGCCGGGGAGGAGCCCGGCCTCCTGCAGGTCGCCGAGCCCGTAGGCGAACACGCCGGCGGCGACGAGGATGAGGAACGCACCCGTCCAGGTGAAGAAGGTGCCGAGGTTGATCTCGACCATGCCGCGGTAGAGCAGGAAGCCCAGGACTGCCGCGCTGGCGAGGCCGAGGAGCGCGCCGACGGCCGGCTCCCAGCTGCCGCCCGTGCTCGCGACCGTCGCCCAGACGAACAGCGACGTCTCGATGCCCTCGCGCCCCACGCTCAGCATGGCGAGGAGCACCACGCCCCAGCCGGCGCCGACCAGGGCCGAGTCGAGGCGGTTGTGGAGGGTGGACTTCATGGTGCGGGCGGTCTTGCCCATCCAGAACACCATCCAGGTGACGAACCCGACCGCGACCAGCGACAGGGTGCCGCCGAGGATCTCCTGCGCCTGGAAGCTCATGCCGTAGGGGCCCCAGGTGAGCACAGCGCCGATGCCGAGCGGCACGACCAGGGCGATGCCGATGCCGATCCACAGCTTGGAGAGCACATCCGTGCGGCCGACCTTCACCACGTAGGCGATGAGGATGGTGACGATGAGGGCCATCTCGAGGCCTTCGCGGAGGCCGATGAGGTAGTTCGCGAGCACGGGGGACCTTCGACGGATCGGTGGGTGGGGTTGGTAAGGCTAACCTTACTCGATCGAGCCTAAGGCACCACCCCGAGTGTGTCCAGATAGGATGCGGAGATGCTCAGCCGGATCGTCAGCGCCGTCCTGCTCGTCCTCGCGGGGGCGGTCTTCGGGGCGATCGGAACCGTCGCCCACCAGCTGACCGTGACGTGGGGAGTGCCTCTGCCGCTCGGGCTGATCGGTGCCCTGCTCGCCTTCACGGCCCTGCTCGTCGGGCTGCGCCTCCTCGGGCACAGCCGTCTGCCCGCCCTGCTGGCGGCGCTCGGCGCGATCGCGGTGATCCTGCTGTTCACCCAGCAGAGCGCCGGGGGCTCCGTGCTGATCCCGAACGATCTGCTCGGCCAGATCTGGCTCGTCGCGCCCATCCTCATCGCGGCCGTGGTGGTCGCCTGGCCGGATGTGCGCGGCCGGCGGGCGAGCGCGCCCGCGAGCGGCGTCTAAGCTAGGAGGACAGCTCCTTCGTGAAGGGATCGGATCCACTGTGACCTACGTCATCGCTCTCCCGTGTGTCGATGTGAAGGACAGGGCGTGTATCGACGAATGCCCTGTCGACTGCATCTACGAGGGCGAACGGTCGCTGTACATCCACCCGGACGAGTGCGTGGACTGCGGCGCCTGCGAGCCGGTCTGCCCGGTCGAGGCGATCTACTACGAGGACGACCTGCCCGAGGAGTGGAAGGACTACTACCGCGCGAACGTGGAGTTCTTCGACGACATCGGCTCGCCCGGCGGCGCCTCGAAGGTCGGAGTGATCCAGAAGGACCACCCGGTCATCGCCGCGCTCCCGCCTCAGGCTCACTGACGTGGCACTGCAGGAGCTGCCCGATTACCCGTGGGACCTGATGGCCCCGTACGCGGAGCGGGCGCGGTCTGCGGTGCCGTTCGGCGACACGACCGGGATCGTCGACCTGTCGATCGGCTCACCGGTCGACCCGACCCCGGGTCTCATCCGTGACGCCCTGGCGGCGGCGACGGATGCGCACGCCTATCCGCTCACGGTCGGCACGCCGGCCCTGCGCGAGGCGATCGCCGCCTGGTTCGAGCGCAGGCGGGGCGTGCCCGGCCTGACGGTGGAGAACGTCCTCCCCACGATCGGCTCGAAGGAGCTCGTGGCGCTGCTGCCGTTCCTGCTCGGCCTGGGGGAGGGCGACGTGGTCGTGCATCCCCGTGCCGCCTACCCGACGTACGCCATCGGCGCAGCAATCGCCGGCGCGACCGCCCTGGCGAGCGACGACCCGGCCGAGTGGCCGGAGCGCACCCGCCTGATCTGGCTGAACTCGCCGGGCAACCCCGACGGGCGCATCCTGTCGGTCGATGAGCTCCGGGCGGCCGTCGCCCGCGCCCGCGAGCTGGGCGCCTACCTTGCGAGCGACGAGTGCTACGCCGAGCTGGGCTGGGACGAGCCGTGGGATGCGGAGCGCGTCCCGAGCGTCCTCGACCCGCGCGTGATCGGCGACGACCGGCGCAACATCCTCGCCGTCTACTCCCTGAGCAAGCAGTCGAACCTCGCGGGGTACCGCGCCGCGTTCGTCGCCGGATGCCGCACGGTGATCGCCCGGCTGGTGAACGTCCGCAAGCACGCGGGCCTCATGCTCCCCGCTCCGCTGCAGGCCGCGATGGTGGCGGCGCTCGCCGACGACCACCACGTCGCCGAGCAGAAGGAGCGCTACCGCGCCAGGCGCGAGCTGCTGAAGCCGGCGCTGGAGTCGGCCGGGTTCCGGATCGACCGGAGCGAAGGCGGGCTCTACCTGTGGGCGACGGAGGGCCGGGACGCCTGGGAGAGCATCGGGCGGCTGGCCGATCTCGGCATCCTCGCCGGTCCGGGTCACTTCTACGGCGTCCACTATCCGGAGCACGTCCGGCTGTCTCTGACGGCCACCGACGAGCGCGTGGCCGCGGCGGCGTCCCGGCTGCGCGCGTTTGGAGACTCCCTCTAACGGGATGGCGGGGCCTTTGCGCGATGCGACAGTTGTCGTCGGCGTTCGTTAGGCTGTACCGGCACGGATTCTTCCGCAGCGTCGCCACGAGCGCCGCTGCATCCTGATCACCAGCAGGACTATCCCACCAGGAGGCGTTGTGAGCGGACTCGGCACCGAGAGCACTGGGACCGAGAAGGCCCCGGCGGAGACGGAGCTCGCCACCGCCGAGCTCAGGTTCCCCGGCGGCGTCGCCGAGTTCCCGATCCGGCCGAGTGTCGACGGGGCGTCGAGCATCGACTTCTCGACGCTGACCAAGCAGACCGGGCTCACCAGCCTCGACTACGGCTTCGTCAACACCGCCGCCACGCGCTCCTCGATCACCTACATCGACGGCGAGCAGGGCATCCTGCGCTACCGCGGGTACCCGATCGAGCAGCTGGCCGAGAACTCCACGTTCCTCGAGGTGGCCTGGCTGCTCATCCACGGCGAGCTTCCCACCCCGTCGGAGCTGTCCGACTTCGACGAGCGCATCCGCCGGCACACCCTGCTGCACGAGGACCTGCGCCGCTTCTTCGACGCCCTCCCGCACGACGCGCACCCGATGTCGGTGCTCTCGAGCGCGGTCTCGGCGCTCTCCACCTTCTACCAGGACTCCCTGAGCGTCTCGGACCCGGAGCAGGTGGAGCTCTCCACCATTCGGCTGCTCGCGAAGCTCCCGGTGATCGCGGCATACGCGCACAAGAAGAGCCTCGGCCAGGCGTTCCTGTACCCGGACAACTCGCTGAGCTTCGTGGACAACTTCCTGCGCCTCAACTTCGGCACCCTGGCGGAGCCGTACGAGGTGAACCCGGTGCTGTCCCGGGCGCTGGAGCGGCTGCTCATCCTGCACGAGGACCACGAGCAGAACGCCTCCACCTCGACCGTGCGCCTCGTCGGCTCGACGCAGGCGAACCTCTTCGCATCCGTCTCCGCCGGCATCAACGCGCTGTACGGGCCGCTCCACGGAGGCGCGAACGAGGCCGTGCTCCAGATGCTCGCCGGCATCCGCGATTCGGGTGAGAGCGTCGCCACCTTCGTCGAGCGGGTGAAGAACAAGGAGGCCGGCGTCAAGCTCATGGGCTTCGGTCACCGGGTCTACAAGAACTTCGACCCGCGGGCCAAGCTCGTGAAGCAGTCCGCCGACGAGGTGCTCGAGGCCCTCGGCGTGCACGACCCGCTGCTCGACATCGCCAAGGAGCTGGAGGAGGTCGCGCTCGCCGACCAGTACTTCATCGACCGCAAGCTGTACCCGAACGTGGACTTCTACACGGGTGTCATCTACAAGGCGATGGGCTTCCCGACGCGGATGTTCACCGTGCTGTTCGCGATCGGCCGGCTTCCCGGCTGGATCGCCCACTGGCGCGAGATGAACCTCGACCCGCAGACCAAGATCGGCCGGCCGCAGCAGCTGTACGTCGGCTCGCCGGAGCGCGACCTCGGCCGCTGACCGTCCGCGAGTGCACAGCGCCATCGGGTACAGTCCTGATGACGGTGACCCCCGGCCGGACGGAGGAGCGACGTGGGCGACGACACTCCGCGGCTGAGGCGGCACCACCGGGTGCTCCGCGCGATCGGCGGGGTGCTGGCCGTGATGCTGGTCCTCGTCGTCGTCGCCGGCGGCGTGGGGGTGTGGACCGTCACGCGGTCGTTCCCGCAGACCTCCGGCTCCGTGACGGTGCCGGGGCTGACGAAGCCCGTCACGGTGTACCGGGACGACGCGGGCATCCCGCAGCTGTCCGCCTCCACCGCGGACGATCTCTTCCGCGCCCAGGGCTACGTGCACGCTCAGGACCGGTTCTGGGAGATGGACTTCCGCCGGCACGTGACCGCCGGCAGGCTGTCGGAGATGTTCGGCGCGAGCCAGGTTCCCACCGACACCTTCATCCGGACCCTCGGCTGGCGGCGCATCGCCGAGCAGGAGGTGAAACTGCTCGACCCGACCGCGTTGCGGTACTACCAGGACTACGCGGACGGTGTGAACGCCTATCTGAAGCAGCGCTCCGGCGCGGAGCTGTCGCTCGAATACGCCGTGCTCGGGTTGCAGAACCCGTCGTACCGCCCGGAGCCGTGGACGCCCGCTGACTCCGTCGCGTGGCTGAAGGCCATGGCCTGGGATCTGCGCTCCAATCTCGAGGACGAGATCGACCGCGCCCTGCTCTCCACCAAGCTCAAGCCCGAGCAGGTCGCGGAGCTGCATCCCGGCTACCCGTACACGCAGCACCCGACGATCACCGACCAGGGCGGCGGCGACCCGCGGACGGTCACCGCCGACGCCGCCCCGCAGGAGAAGCCCGCGTCGGCCGGTGCGGACGCGGACGGCAGCGCCGAAGCGACGGCCGCCGCCGATCCGTCGACCTACGCAGACCGGCTGCAGCAGGTCGCCGCGAGCGTCGACCGTCTGCCACAGTTGATGGGGCCTGCGGGCGACGACATTGGCTCGAACTCGTGGGTGGTCGCCGGAGCGCACACCGCGAGCGGCAAGCCGCTGCTCGCCAACGACCCGCACCTCGGCGCCGCGCTGCCGTCGGTCTGGTACCAGATGGGACTGCACTGCACGACGGTCGGACCCGAGTGCCCGTTCGACGTCTCCGGTTTCAGCTTCTCGGGCTTCCCCGGCATCATCATCGGCCACAACGACCGCATCTCGTGGGGCTTCACCAACCTCGGGCCGGACGTCGCCGACCTCTTCGTCGAGAAGGTGGCGGGCGACTCCTACGAGTACGACGGCGCGCAGGTGCCGCTGCAGAAGCGCACCGAGCGAATCCGCGTCGCCGGCGGCAAGGACGTCACGATCACGGTCCGCTCCACCGTGCACGGGCCGATCGTCACCGACATCGGGGACGCCTACGCCGTCATCGCCAAGGATCAGGCCGGAAAGCTGGGCGTCCCCGCCCAGCAGTTCCAGCTGTCCCTCGCCTGGACGGCGCTCACCCCCGGGCGCACCGCGAACGCCATCTTCGCGTTCGACACCGCTCGAGACTGGGCGAGCTTCCGCGCCGCTGCCGAGGACTTCCAGGTGCCGTCGCAGAACCTCGTCTACGCGGACGTAGACGGTCACATCGGCTATCAAGCCCCCGGTCTTGTCCCGATCCGTGCCGCCGGCGACGGTACCCTGCCGGTGCCCGGATGGACGAGCCAGCACGCGTGGACGGGCACGATCCCGTTCGAGCGGCTGCCGTCGGTCTTCGATCCGCCCTCCGGCTACATCGTCACGGCGAACAATGCGGCGGTGGGGCCGGGCTTCCCCGACCTGATCACCGCGGACTGGGACCAGGGCTACCGGGCGAACCAGATCGAGGTGCGGCTCGCCGCGCTGCTCGGTGCGGGCACCAAGGTCACCGCCAAGGACATGTCGGCGATCCAGGCGGACACCTACGATGCCAGCGCGGCAGCCCTCGTGCCGGTGCTGCGTTCCGTCGCCGCGAAACCCGGCGCCGACGGCGATCTCGTGCGGGCCGCCCGCCTGCTCTCGGGCTGGGACTACCGCGATGACGGCGACAGCGCCCCGGCGGCGTACTTCGCCGTGTTCTGGAAGACGCTGCTGCACGACATGTTCGCGCGGAAGCTGCCCGCGGCGACGGCTCCGACCGGAGGCGACCGCTGGTTCACCGTCGTCGGCTCGCTGCTGACGCAGCAGGACTCCTCGTGGTGGGCGGACTCCGACCTCGGCGTCGCCGACCGCGACGAGATGATCGCGCATGCGGCCGCCGCCGCCTGGGCCGAGACTCGCCGGCTGCTCGGCGGCGACGCGGCGTCGTGGCGGTGGGACAGCCTCCACACGCTCACGCTGAAGAACGCCAGCCTGGGCGAGTCGGGCGTCGCGCCCGTCGAATGGCTGCTGAACCGCGGCCCGTGGCACGTGGGCGGCGGCTCCAGCATCGTGGACGCGACGGGATGGGACGCCTCCGAGGACTTCACCGTGAACCGTGTGCCGTCGATGCGGATGGTGGTCGACCTCTCCGACTTCGACCGCAGCACCTGGATCAACCTGACGGGCGCCTCCGGTCACGCTTTCGACCCGCATTACACGGACCAGGCGGACCTCTGGGCCGCCGGGAAGACGAGAGCGTGGCCGTTCAGCTCCGCCGCGGTGAAGAAGGCGGCCACGCAGACGCTGACGCTCCGCCCGGCGGGCTGAGAGTGTTTCGAGGGGACTAGCGGCTTCGTTCATGCCCCGAGCCTCGCTGAGCATGGCCGAGGCCGCCGCGCGTCCACACGATCTGTGGAGAACGTGACTCGGCGGACGCCTGTGGGCACCGCCGAACGGCAGGCGGCTCCAGCGCGGGCACGTCATCATCCGTGCAGGTGACCCGTCTCAATGGATGAGGCTCTTCAGGCCTCGGCCGGGGGAGGACCATGTGAGCTGGATGCCGAGCAGTCGCGCGCACCGAAGAGACCGCCTCGGTGCCGACCATCTGCGGTCGCGCCGCCGCGTCGGCCCGCTGCGAGTCCTGGGTTTGGGTCTGGCCGTGCTCCTGGCGCTGGTCGTTGCTGTGGGCGGGCTGGGGGTCTGGACGGTGGCGCGTTCTCTTCCCCAGACGTCGGGGCGGCTTGATCTCCCGAGCCTGTCGAACCCGGTCACGGTGCACCGGGACGATGCAGGCGTTCCGCAGCTGTCGGGATCCACTCCCGACGACGTGTTTCGTGCGCAAGGCTTCGTCCATGCACAGGACCGCTTCTGGGAGATGGACTTCCGGCGTCATCTGACCGCCGGCCGTCTGTCCGAGATGTTCGGTGAACGGTTGGTGGACACCGACGTGTTCATCCGGACGCTGGGTTGGCGGAAGGTCGCCGAAGAGGAGGTGAAGCTCCTCGATCCGACTTCGCTGCGCTACTACCGGGCCTACGCCGACGGAGTGAACGCGTACCTGAAGCAGCGCACCGGACTGGGACTCTCCCTGGAGTACGCGGTTCTGGGTCTCCAGAATCCCTCGTACCAGCCGAAGCCGTGGACGCCGGCCGATTCGATCGCGTGGCTCAAAGCCATGGCGTGGGATCTCCTCTCCAGCCTGGGCGCCGAGACGAATCGTGCTCTGCTGGCCACGAAACTGACTCCGGACCTCGTCGACGAGTTGTACCCGGAGTATCCGTACGACGACCATCCGACCGTCACCGATCAGGGGGAGGGCGATTCGGCTGCACCGGCAGACCCGTTGCGTCCGTCGGCTGCCGTCGACCGAGCCGCACCGAAGGACGTGGGCGACGTTCTCCCTGTGCTCGCGGAGTTGCTGACCCCGCGGGAGGGCGAGATCGGCTCGAACTCATGGGTCGTCTCGGGAGCGCACACGACGAGCGGCAAGCCGTTGCTCGCCAACGATCCGCACCTCGGCGCGGCGATGCCGTCCGTCTGGTACCAGATGGGACTCCGATGCACGCAGGTGAACGACTCGTGTCCGTTCGACGTTTCGGGTTTCACGTTCGCCGGCCTGCCGGGCGTGGTGATCGGGCACAACGACCGGATCTCGTGGGGTTTCACCAACCTCGCACCGGACGTGTCCGACCTGTTCCTGGAGAAGGTAACCGGAGGCGCCTACGAATACGCGGGCGAGCAGGTGTCGCTCACCAGCCGCACCGAACGCATCCGGGTGGCCGGTGGGGAGGACGTCACGATAACGGTTCGTTCCACCCGACACGGCCCGATCATCTCAGACCACGGCGGCCCCTACGCAACGATCGCCGAAGACAGCGCGGAGAAGCTCGGACTGCCTGCTGACGGGGTCGCGGTCTCGCTCGCTTGGACGGGTTCCACGCCGGGCACAGGTGCATCCGCGACGTTCGCACTGAATGTCGCCCGCGACTGGGAGAGCTTCCGCGACGCCGCGAAGCTCTTCGACGTCCCGTCCCAGAATCTGATCTATGCGGATGTGGAAGGGCACATTGGATACCAGGCGCCGGGCCGGATTCCCGTCCGCGCCGAGGGAGACGGCCGGGCGCCCGTTCCCGGCTGGACCGGTCGGTATGACTGGACCGGGGCGATCCCGTTCGAGCAGCTGCCTGCTGTGTACGATCCTCCCTCCGGCTTCGTCGTGACGGCCAACAACCCTGTCGTGGGTCCTGAGCACCCGCAGCTCATCGCCCGGGACTGGGACTACGGCTATCGCGCCGACCAGATCGACGCGCGACTGACGGAGTTCATCGTGAGCGGCAGGAAGATCGACTCAGCAGACATGTCATCCATTCAGCTGGATACGTATGACGCGAACGCCGCGACCCTGGTGCCTGTGCTCAGCCGGATCGCGGACGGCCCGGATGCGGCGAGCGGTGTTCGCAACGCGGCGCGGCTACTCGAGGACTGGGACTTCCATGACGATGCCGACAGTGCGGAGGCCGCGTACTTCGCCGTCTTCTGGTCCGAACTGCTCAAGCAGTCATTCGGCCGAAAGCTGCCCGACGACGCACAGCCGAGCGGCGGAAGTCGTTGGTTCTCCGTCGTCGAGAGGCTGCTCGACCAGCCTGACTCGGCGTGGTGGGACGACGCCGAACTGGGCATCCATGGCCGTGACCGGATGATCTCTCACGCGGCTGAACGTGCATGGGACACGTCGAAGCGTCTGATGGGAGACGACCCGGAGGACTGGCAGTGGGGACGCCTCCACACGCTCACACTGGTGCACCCCGCCCTGGGTCGATCGGGGATATCGGCCGCCGAGTGGCTGTTCAACCGCGGCGCATGGCCCGTGAGCGGAGGAACGAGCGTGGTCAACGCCACCGCATGGGACGCCGCAGCGGGCTTCGGCGCGGATCTGGTGCCATCGATGCGGATGGTCGTCGACTTGGACGACTTCGACCGAAGCACCTGGATCAACCTCACGGGTGCCTCTGGGCACGCGTTCGATCCTCACTACGCCGACCAGACCGAGCTCTGGGCGCTGGGGGAGTCCCGGCCGTGGCCGTTCAGCCCCACCGCAGTGAAGAGGGCCGCCGACCGGACGCTGACACTGCGGCCGAGCGGCTGATCCCGGACGACGAACCGGCGGCAGCGTCAGCCCTCCGCGGTGAGCGCCGCCCAGGCCATCCGCTCCAGCACGGGACGCACCGCGGCCGCCGCGACCGGCGCTCCGCCGACCCGCGCCGTGTGCGGCGTCGAGTTGAGGAGCCCGAAGGTGCCCTGCACCCGCACGCGCAGCTCGTCTTCGGTGAGCGCGGGCTGGAGCCCGGCGAGGACGCGCATCCACACTTCGATGTAGCGTCGCTGCAGCCGGCGCACCTGCCGGCGTGCGGCCTCCGTCAGCGCGTCGAGGTCGCGGTCCTGCACGCGGATGGTGTCGGGCTCGCCGAGAGCGAAGTCGATGTGGAAGCCGATCAGCGAGCGGAGGCCGGAGCCGGCGTCGGCGGCGGCCGCCTCGACGGCCTCGCCCCCGGCGAGCAGCCGCTCGCTCACCCCGACCAGCAGCGCCTCGAGCACGGCCTGCTTGGAGGCGAAGTGCCGGTACACCGCGGGGCCGCTCACTCCGACCGCCGCACCGAGGTCCTCGATCGACACGCCGTTGAAGCCGCGCTCGGCGAAGAGCCCGGCGGCCGCCTCCAGCAGGGCCGCGCGGCGGTCGGCCTTCGCCTGGCTGCGCTGCGTGGGGCGCTCCAGGGGTGCGGTGGGGCCGGGGTGGGTCATCGTCCTCGATGCGGTCGGGCCGGTCGTCGGCGAAGGCTGGACTTTTCGGTTAATGAACACTAACCTAAAACCGAGTTAGTGACCACTAACCGAATGTCGACGACGACACACGGAGCAGCATGCCGACCCTGACCAGCGAGGCGTCCGCCACGGACGCCCGGTTCGAGCAGAACGACGCCGCCCAGCGGGAGCTCGTCGCCGACCTGCGCCGGCGGCTCGCCACCGCCGCCGAGGGCGGGCCGGAGCGCGCCCGCGAACGGCACGTCGCCCGCGGCAAGCTCCTCCCGCGCGACCGCATCGACGCCCTGCTCGACGAGGGGAGCCCGTTCCTGGAGCTCGCGACCCTCGCGGCGACCGGGATGTACGGCGACGAGAGCCCGGCCGCGGGCGTGATCGCCGGCATCGGCCTGGTCGCCGGGCGGCACGTCATGATCGTCTGCAACGACGCCACGGTCAAAGGCGGCACCTACTACCCGATGACGGTCAAGAAGCACCTGCGCGCCCAGGAGGTCGCGCTGGAGAACCGCCTGCCCTGCATCTACCTGGTCGACTCCGGCGGCGCCTTCCTGCCCATGCAGGACGAGGTGTTCCCCGACCGCGACCACTTCGGCCGCATCTTCTACAACCAGGCCCGGCTGTCGGCGGCGAAGATCCCGCAGATCGCGGCCGTCCTCGGCTCGTGCACCGCGGGTGGCGCGTACGTGCCCGCGATGAGCGACGAGACCGTCATCGTGCGCAACCAGGGGACGATCTTCCTCGGCGGCCCTCCGTTGGTGAAAGCGGCGATCGGCGAGGTCGTCACCGCGGAGGAGCTCGGCGGCGGCGACCTGCACGCCCGCACCTCCGGCGTGGTCGACCACCTGGCCGAGGACGACGAGCACGCGCTCGCCATCGTCCGCGACATCGTCGTGACCCTCCCGCCGCCGGCATCGCCCGCGTGGCCCGTCGCAGACGCCGTCGCACCCGCGGCCGACCCGGAGGAGCTGTACGGCGTCGTCCCGGTCGACGTGCAGGCGCCGTACGACGTGCACGAGGTGATCGCGCGGATCGTCGACGGCAGCGGCTTCGAGGAGTTCAAGCCCGAGTACGGCACGACACTCGTCACCGGCTTCGCGCGCATCCACGGCCACCCGGTCGGCATCGTCGCCAACAACGGCGTGCTGTTCAGCGAGTCGGCGCTGAAGGGCGCCCACTTCATCGAGCTGTGCGACCAGCGCGGGATCCCGTTGCTCTTCCTGCAGAACATCTCCGGCTTCATGGTCGGCCGCGACTACGAGGCGGGCGGCATCGCCAAGAACGGCGCCAAGATGGTCACGGCCGTCGCGACCACACGCGTCCCGAAACTCACCGTGGTCATCGGCGGGTCGTTCGGCGCGGGCAACTACTCGATGTGCGGCCGGGCCTACTCGCCGCGCTTCCTCTGGATGTGGCCGGCGGCCCGCATCTCGGTGATGGGCGGCCAGCAGGCGTCCAGCGTGCTCGCCACGGTCAAGCGCGACCAGCTGGAAGCCCGGGGTGAGGACTGGCCGGCAGAGGAGGAGGCGGCCTTCCGCGCCCCCATCGCCGCGCAGTACGAGGAGCAGGGCAACCCGTACTACTCGACCGCCCGGCTGTGGGACGACGGCGTGATCGACCCGGCCGAGACCCGCACCGTGCTCGGGCTCGCGCTCGACGTGATCTCGCGCTCCCCGCTCCCCGACACGGCCTTCGGGCTCTTCCGGATGTGATCGCCGTGACCTCGCGCCTCTTCGATACCGTGCTCGTCGCCAACCGCGGCGAGATCGCCTGCCGTGTCATCCGTACCCTCCGCCGTCTCGGCATCCGGTCGGTCGCCGTCTACAGCGACGCCGACGTGGAGGCACCGCATGTCGCGCTGGCCGACGTCGCCGTCCGGCTGGGGCCCGCGGCGGCCCGGGAGAGCTACCTGGATGTGGACGCGATCCTCGATGCCGCCAGCCGTACGGGCGCCCAGGCGGTGCATCCCGGGTACGGCTTCCTCTCCGAGAACCCCGCGCTCGCCGAGGCGTGCGCTGCCGCCGGGGTCGCTTTCGTGGGCCCCGGCGTCCACGCGCTGCAGGTGATGGGCGACAAGATCACGGCGAAGCACGCGGTCGCTGAGTACGACGTCCCGACCATCCCGGGCATCGCCGAGCCGGGGCTCGACGACGACGCGCTCATCGCGGCGGCGGAGCGGATCGGCTTCCCGGTGCTGGTCAAGCCGTCCGCCGGCGGCGGAGGCAAGGGCATGCAGGCCGTGCATGCGCCGGCCGAACTGCCGGAGGCGCTGCGGGCGGCCCGCCGGGTCGCGGCGGCCGCGTTCGGCGACGACACCCTCTTCCTGGAGCGCCTGGTCGCGTCCCCGCGGCACATCGAGGTGCAGGTGCTCGCCGACCGTCACGGCGGGATCGTGCACCTGGGGGAGCGCGAGTGCTCGCTGCAGCGCCGCCACCAGAAGGTGGTGGAGGAGGCGCCGTCGCCGCTCCTGGACGAGGCGACGCGGGAGCGCATCGGCGCGGCCGCGTGCCGGGTCGCCGCGAGCGTCGGCTACGAGGGCGCGGGGACCGTCGAGTTCCTGGTGTCGGCGGACGCACCGGACGAGTTCTTCTTCATGGAGATGAACACCCGGCTGCAGGTGGAGCATCCTGTCACCGAGCTGGTGACCGGGCTCGATCTCGTCGAGCAGCAGCTGCGGATCGCTGCGGGCGAGCCGCTCGCGTTCGAGCAGGCCGACGTGACGCTGACCGGCCACGCGGTGGAGGCGCGGGTGTACGCCGAGGATCCGGAGCGCGGCTTCCTGCCGGCCGGCGGCCGGGTGATCGCGCTGCGCGAACCCGAGGGCGAGGGGATCCGGGTGGACAGCGGGCTCGCGGCGGGCATCCCGATCGTCACCGACTACGACCCGATGCTGGCCAAGGTGATCGCCTGGGGCGCCGACCGCGGCGAGGCGCTCGCCCGGCTGCGCGGCGCGCTGGCGGGCACGAGCATCCTCGGCTCGGTGACGAACGTCTCCTGGCTGCGCGACCTGGTCTCCGACGCGGACGTGGTGGACGGCCGGATGGACACGATGCTGATCGACCGCCGGTTCGCCGACGCGCAGCCCGTTCCCGCCTCCGACGAGGAGCTGATCGCGGCAGCGCTGATCGCCCACGCCGACCGCCGGCGGACGCCGCCGGAGGCCGTCGGAGCGCTGTGGGGCACCGCGTCGGGCTGGCGCCTCGGCCGCCCGCGTCCCGTCCGCTACGACATCGACGGAACCGTGGTCGCCGTCAGCGGGGAACCGGAGGACGCCGCGGTGACGGTCGGCGCCGCCGCACCCCGCCGGGCGTCCGTGCGGCTCCGGGACGCCGCCGCCCCGGGCGGGCCGGCCGTCGCGCTCCTCTCCCTCGACGGGATCACGGAGCGCTTCGACCTCGCCCGCGACGGCGACACCCTGTGGCTGGCCCGCGACGGACGCGCCCGCGCGCTGCGGCTCCGCGACCGCGCCGCCCGCCTGGCCGAGCGGCTCGCGGCCGTCGAGCGCGGGGAGTCGGCCGCGCATCCCGAGCTCCGGTCGCCGATGCCGGGCACCGTGGTCGCCGTCCCCGTCGCGGACGGCGCCCGGGTGGAGACCGGCGACACGGTCGTCGTCGTGGAGGCGATGAAGATGGAGCACCGCCTCGTCGCCCCCGCTGCAGGCACGGTCTCGGTGCAGGTCGCGCCCGGCGACCTGGTCCGCCTCGACCAGGTGGTCGCGCGCGTCGACGCCGAGGAGCCGGCCACCGCATCCACCTCCCCCTTCACCGATGTGCCGCCCGAGGAGGCGGACGCGACGCCGGCACCTCCGGCCGCCGCCCAGCGATAGGCCCCACGAGAGCCGAGCAACGAGAGACAGGAAACGCATGACCATGCAGATGGATCGCCCGGCGGACACCGATGTCGCCGGATTCGAGCTCACCGACGAGCAGCGCCGCCTCCGCGACCAGGTGCGCGACTTCGCCGACACCGTCGTCGCCCCGGCCGCCTACGAGTACGACACCAAGCGCAGCCTCCCGTACGACATCATCGCCGAGATGGGGCGGATGGGCCTGTTCGGGCTGCCGTTCCCCGTCGAGTACGGCGGCCAGGGCAAGGACTACCTGTCCCTGTGCCTCGCGGTGGAGCAGCTGGGCCGGGTCGACCAGTCGATCGGCGTCACCCTGGAGGCCGGCGTCGGCCTCGGCGCCATGCCCATCTACCGCAGCGGCACCGAGGAGCAGAAGCAGGAGTGGCTGCCGATGCTCGCGCGCGGCGAGGCGCTCGCCGGGTTCGGGCTGACGGAGGCGGAGGCCGGATCGGATGCGTCGGGCACCAAGACCACGGCCGAGCTGCGCGACGGGGAGTGGGTGATCAACGGCACCAAGCAATTCATCACCAACTCGGGGTCGGACATCACCCGGCTCGTGACCATCACCGCCGTGACCGGCGAGTCCCGCCGCGACGACGGCACGGTGAAGAAGGAGCTGTCGGCGATCCTCGTGCCGAGTGGCACGCCGGGATTCGTCGCCGAACCGGTGTACGACAAAGTCGGCTGGCACACCTCCGACACGCACCCGCTCACGCTGACCGACGTCCACGTGCCCGAGGCGAACCTTCTGGGGGAGCGCGGCCGCGGCTACTCCAACTTCCTCGCGACCCTCGACGAGGGCCGGGTGGCGTTCGCGGCGCTCTGCACCGGTGCCGCGCAGGGCTGCCTGGAGGAGGCGCTCCGCTACGCGAAGAGCCGCAACGTGTTCGGCCGGCCGATCGGCTCCAACCAGCACATCGCCTTCAAACTCGCCCGGATGCAGGCCCGCGTGCACGCCGCGCGCCTCGCCTACTACGACGCCTGCTTCAAGCTGATGGCCGGGCAGCCGTTCAAGCTGGAGGCCTCGATCGCGAAGCTGGTCGGCAGCGAGGCCGCGATGGACAACGCCCGCGACGCGACGCAGATCTTCGGCGGCTACGGCTTCCTCAACGAGAACCCGGTCGCCCGGCACTACCGCGACTCGAAGATCCTGGAGATCGGCGAGGGCACAAGCGAGGTGCAGCTCATGATCATCTCCCGCGCGCTGGGCTTCGACGCCTAACCTGATCCACAAGCCATCTGCTCCTGAGTTCTTCGAGTTCTCGACGGCGTGTCGGTCGAAGAACTCAGGAGCGGATGGTGGGGGACCCTCGAGGAGGAGGACGGATGATCGACAAGACGGTGGCGACGGCGGCGGAGGCGGTCGCCGACATCCCGGACGGCAGCACGCTCGCGGTCGGCGGGTTCGGGCTGTGCGGCATCCCGAGCGCGCTCATCCGGGCGCTGCTGTACGCCGGCACGACCGACCTCGAGGTGGTGAGCAACAACTGCGGCGTCGACGACTGGGGGCTCGGCCTGCTGCTGGCCGAGCACCGCATCCGCAAGATGATCAGCTCGTACGTCGGCGAGAACAAGGAGTTCGCCCGCCAGTTCCTCTCGGGCGAACTGGAGGTCGAGCTCACCCCGCAGGGCACCCTCGCCGAGAAGCTGCGCGCGGGCGGCGCGGGCATCCCCGCCTTCTTCACCCCGGCGGGCGTCGGCACGCAGATCGCGACCGGCGGCCTGCCGCGGCGCTACGCCCCGGACGGGTCGGTCGCCGTGGCCAGCGAGCCGAAGGAGGTGCGCACCTTCGACGGCGCCGAGTACGTGCTGGAGGAGTCGCTGCGCCCCGGGTTCGCGCTCGTGCACGCGGCGAAGGGCGACCGCCACGGCAACCTGGTGTTCCACGCGGCGGCGATGAACTTCAACCCGCTCGCCGCGATGGCAGGCCGCATCACTATCGCGGAGGTGGAGGAGCTGGTCGAGCCGGGCGAGCTCGACCCCGGACAGGTGCACTGCCCGGGCATCTTCGTGCAGCGGGTCGTGGCCGCGCCGGGGGTCGAGAAGCGGATCGAGCGGCGCACGGTCGCGGAAGGGAGCGCGCGATGAGCCTCACGCGCACGGAGCTCGCCGCCCGGGTGGCGCGCGAGCTGGAGAACGGCCAGTACGTGAACCTGGGGATCGGGATGCCGACCCTCATCCCGAACTACATCCCGGAGGGGGTCGAGGTCATCCTGCATTCCGAGAACGGCGTGCTCGGCGTCGGGCCGTACCCGACGGAGGCGGCGGTCGACCCCGACCTCATCAACGCGGGCAAGGAGACGGTGACCGTGAACCGCGGGGCCGCCTTCTTCGACTCGTCGCTGTCGTTCGGGATGGTGCGCGGCGGCCACGTCGACCTCGCCGTCCTGGGCGCGATGGAGGTCTCCGAGACCGGCGACCTGGCCAACTGGATGATCCCCGGAAAGATGGTGAAGGGCATGGGCGGCGCGATGGACCTCGTCTTCGGCGCCAAGCGGCTGATCGTGATGATGGAGCACGTCGACAAGGAGGGCCGCCCGAAGATTCTCCGCGAGTGCACCCTCCCGCTGACCGGCACGGGATGCGTCGACCGCATCATCACCGACCTCGCCGTCATCGACGTGACCGGCGACGGGCTGGTGCTGCGCGAGGTCGCCCCCGGGGTCACCGTGGACGAGGTGGTCGCGGCCACCGGCGCGCCGCTGCGCGTCGAGGTGGAGGAGGCGGCATGAGGGAGATCGAGCAGCGCGGCCTCTACTACGAGGAGTTCGAGCCGGAGACGCGCTACCTGCACCGGCCGGGACGGACGGTGACGGAGGCCGACAACGTCCTCTTCACCACGCTCACGATGAACACGCAGGCGCTGCACCTGGATGCGGCGTGGTCGGCTCGGCAGCCGTTCGGCGAGCGGCTGGTGAACTCCATGTTCACGCTCGCGACCATCGTCGGCGCCTCGGTCGCCCAGCTCACGCAGGGGACCATCGTCGCGAACCTCGGCTTCAGCGAGGTGTCGTTCCCGCATCCGCTGCACCACGGCGACACCCTCTACTCGGAGACGGTCGTGATCGGCAAACGCCTGTCCGCGTCCCGCCCGGGACAGGGCATCGTGACGCTGGAGCACACCGGCCGCAACCAGGACGGCGTCGTCGTGGCGACGGCCACCCGCCAGGTGATGGTGTGGTGCCGGGACGCCGTGCCGACCGGCTCGGTGGCGGGCGACGATCCCGAGGCGCTGGACCCGGGCGCGGGCGAGCCGGACGGGATGCTGTGACCTCGGCCGACGGACGCCGGCCGTTCCCCTGGGGCCCGGCGCTGCTGTTCTGCCCGGCGGACCGGCCGGAGCGCTACGCGAAGGCGCTCGACCGCGCCGACGCGGTCATCCTCGACCTGGAGGACGCCGTCGACCCGCAGGCGCGCCCGGCCGCCCGCGAGGCGCTCGTGGCCGCCGACCTCGACCCGGCGCGCGTGATCGTCCGCGTCAATCCGGCCGGCTCCGACGACCACGACGCCGACCTGTCGGCGCTCGCCGCCACCCTGTTCCGCGCGGTCATGCTTCCGAAGGCCGAGCGCGCGACCGACCTCGCGGGGCTCGCGGGATACGACGTGATCGCCCTCTGCGAGACCGCGGCCGGCGTGCTCGCCGCCCCGGAGCTCGCACGGGCGCCGGGGGCGATCGCCCTGATGTGGGGTGCGGAGGATCTGGTGGCGTCGCTCGGCGGCACGTCGAGCAGACACGCGGACGGCCGCTACCGCGACGTCGCCCGGCACGCCCGGTCGTCGGTGCTGCTCGCCGCCGGCGCCGCCGGGGTGGATGCGGTGGACACGGTGCACCTGGACATCGCCGACCTCGACGGTCTGGCCGCGGAGGCGGAGGATGCGGTGGCGGTCGGATTCGCGGCGACGGCCTGCATCCATCCCGGTCAGGTGGAGACGATCCGGGCCGCCTACCGGCCCGATCCGGCCGAGGTCGAGGCCGCCCGGGAGCTGCTCGACGCGGCGGAACGGGCGGGCGGCGGCGTCTTCCGTCACGCCGGCCGGATGGTCGACGGACCGGTGCTGGCGCACGCGCGCGCCGTGCTCCGCCGGTCGTGATGAAACTGTGACCTAGCTTTCCACAGGGGTTCACCCGTTTCGTCCTTCGCACGTCGGTGGCATGTCGTAACCTGCAAGTGTTCGATCGGAGATCGAAGGTTCTCGAATCGATTCGAGGGCCGCGATTCCGGGGGAGGGGAAGAGATGCCGCAGCTGCTTCCCCTGCGCCTGCTAGAGACCGTGGGTCTGCGCACCGTCGACCGCCCGGCGAACCCGCGCGAACTCGCGCGCGCGGGCTCCGCGACGCCGCCCACCGGCATCGTCGACATCGACCCGGCGATCGAGAGCACCGGCCCGCTGCCGATCATCGCCCCGCGCCGCATCGGCGAGAGCGACCTCGCGGTGTACCCGCTGTCGCTGGGCGCCAGCGTGTTCGGCTGGACGGCCGACGGCGACACGTCCCTCGCCATCCTCGACCGCTTCGCCCAGCTCGGTGGCGATTTCATCGACACGGCCGACAGCTACGTCGGCGGCCGCAGCGAGGTGCTCATCGGCACGTGGATGCGACAGCGCCGCAACCGCGATCACATGGTCGTCGCCACCAAGGTGGGCCGGCACCAGGAGAACCCCGGGCTCGGCTCCGTCAGCATCGTGCGCGCCGTCGAGGCGTCGCTGGAGCGGCTGCAGACCGACCACATCGACCTGCTGTACTTCCACGACGACGACCCCGAGACGCCGCTGGAGGACAGCCTCGCGACCGCGGAGTGGCTGATCGAGAGCGGCAAGGTGCGGTACCTCGCCGCGTCCAACTTCAGTGCGGACCGGCTGATCGAGGCGCGCATCCTGTCGTCCTCCGGGCTGCCGAAGTTCGTCGCCATCCAGAACCAGTACAACCTGATGCACCGCACCGAGTTCGAGAGCGCGCCCAGGATCGTCGCGGCCGCGCAGGGGCTCGGCGTCATGCCGTACTACGCGCTGGCGAACGGATTCCTGACCGGGAAGTACCGCACGAAGGCCGACCTGACGGCCGGAGCGCGCAGCGTCCGGGCGTCGGCGTACGTGAACCGCCGCGGGCAGCGCGTGCTCGCGGTGCTCGATCGCATCGCCGCAGAGCACGGCGCGGCGCCCGCGAGCATCGCGCTCGCGTGGCTGCTCGCCAAGCGGACGATCGTCGCTCCGGTCGCGAGCGCCAGCCGGCCGGACCAGGTCGACGCGCTCATGGTCGCCGCGGGCATCCGCCTGACGCGGTCGCAGATGCTCGACCTCGACCGCGTCTCCGAGTAGCCGCCTGGGTCGACCAGGGGCGGGTCAGACCTCGGCGAGGATGCGGTCGAGCGCGCGGTGCAGCGCCGCGCCGGCGGCGATCGGGTCGCCGACGTAGCCGCCGGCCAGGGCCCCGTCGCGCGCCAGGATGAGGTCGTCGGCCGCATCGCCCGGCCGCGGGTGGCCGATCTGGCGGAACAGCTCCTCGATGCGGTCGGCGTACCAGTCGCGGTGCGCCGTGACTGCGACGCGCACGGGATCCGTCTCGTCGGAGAACTGGGCGGCGGCGTTGATGAACGGGTCGCCGTGGAAGCCCGGCCGCACCGCCTCCTCGTTGATCGAGTCGACGAGGGCGCGGGCGATGTCGCGCGGGTCGCTGTGCTTCGCCTCCTGCTCTGCGAACCACTCGCGCACCTGCCGGTCGCGGCCCTCCACGTAGGCGATGATCAGGAGGTCCTTCGAGCGGTAGTGCTTGTAGAACGTCGCCTTGGTGACGCGCGCTCCCGCGATGATCCGGTCGACGCCGACGGTGTGGATGCCCTCCTGGTAGAAGAGCTGGTCCGCGGTCGCGAGGATCTTGACCTTCGACGGGGCGGGCGGCCGGATGGTCGCTCGGGCACTTACGGCCATCCGGCACGACTCCTTAGTTCGGGGGAGGCGGGCTGCCTCCGGCTTCGACTCCCACAGTATATGCGTAGACAGACCAGTTTGTCTGTCCTCGTATTCCCAGACACAGGGCGCCGTGCGGTCTGGCGTAGGGTGGAGGGGATGAACAGCGCAGTCGACCTTCCGCTCGGTGTGGCCGACCTCACCTTCGCCGCCTCCGGCGATGCGCTGGTCCGGCGCACGGTCCTCCCCAGCGGCGTGCGCATCCTGAGCGAGCAGGTGCCGGGTGCCCGGAGCGCCACCCTTGGCTACTGGGTCGCGGTGGGGTCGCGCGACGAGAGCGAGGCCGGAGCGGGTCTCCCCGGCACCCTCGGTTCGACGCACTTCCTCGAGCATCTGCTGTTCAAGGGCACGCGCGCGCGGACCGCCCTCGACATCGCGGTGTCCTTCGACTCGGTCGGCGGAGAGCACAACGCCATGACGGCCAAGGAGTACACCTGCTACTACGCCAAGGTGCAGGACCGCGACCTCGCGATGGCCGTCGAGGTGATCGGCGACATGCTCACGTCCTCGGTGATCGACCCGGCCGAGTTCGAGAACGAGCGCGGCGTCATCCTCGAAGAGCTGTCGATGGCGGAGGACGACCCGGGCGACGTGGCCAACGAACGGATGTTCCAGGCCGTCCTCGGCGCACATCCCCTCGGGCGTCCGATCGGCGGTCGGCCCGACACGATCCGTGCGGCGACCCGCGACGGCGTCTGGGAGCACTACCGCGCCAATTACCGGCCGCAGGACCTCGTGGTGACCGCCGCGGGCGCCGTCGACCACGACCTCCTCGTGGCGGGCGTGGAGAGCGCGCTCGTCGCCGCGGGGTGGGACCTCGACCTGGCCGCCGAGCCTGTGGACCGGCGGGCGACCGACCCGGCACCGATCGAGCGCGGCAGCGCGGTCGTCACGGTCGCGCGCCCCACCGAACAGGCGAACGTCTTCGTCGGGATGCCCGGCATCGTCGCCACCGATCCGCGTCGCACCACCATGAGCGTGCTGAACTCGGTGCTGGGCGGCGGGATGTCGAGCCGCCTGTTCCAAGAGGTGCGCGAGCGCCGCGGCCTCGCCTACTCGGTGTACTCGTTCTCCGGCTCGTACTCCGACGCCGGGGTGTTCGGCCTGTACGCCGGCTGTGCGCCGGCGAAGGCACGGCAGGTGACGGAGCTCATGCTCGACGAGCTGCGCCGCCTCGGCGCGGACGGCGTCACCGCCGACGAGCTGCGGCGCGCCGTCGGCCAGCTCTCCGGCGGCGCGGCGCTCGCGCTGGAGGACTCCGACACCCGCATGTCCCGGCTCGGCCGGGCCGAGATCTCCCTCGGCGAGTTCGCCGACCTCGATGAGAGCCTCCGTCGTCTGCACCTCGTCACCGCCGACGATGTGCGCGACCTCGCCGCCGAACTGGCGGGACGGCAGGTCTCCATCGCTGCGGTGGGGAGCGTGACCGACGACCTGTTCGCCGGACTCGCTCCCTGAGCCGCCTCCCTCCCGTTCCCCTCCGAAAGGTCCACCTCGTGCCCCATTACCTCTACCTCGTGCGCCACGGCGAGCAGCAGGATGCCGAGCACGGTCTCCCCGACGGCCCGCTCTCCCCGCGCGGCAAGCGGCAGGCGCAGCTCATCGCCGAGCGGCTGAGCGGCATCCCGTTCACCTCGATGTACCACTCGCCGCTCAACCGCGCGGCCGAGACGGCGGCGATCATGGCCGAACGCATGCCCGCGCTCGACCCGCAGCCGTCGAGCCTGCTGTTCGACTGCATCCCCTCGGGGCCGACGCCGGACATGCCGAAGGCGTTCGAGTCGTTCTTCGGCCCGGTGACCGAAGCGGAGATCGAGGCGGGACGCGCGCAGATGGAGGACGCGGTCCACGAGTTCCTGACTCCGGCGATGGGAGACCGGCACGACCTCCTGGTGACCCACAACTTCGTCATCGGCTGGTTCGTCCGCCACGTCTTCGACGCGCCTGCCTGGCGCTGGCTCGGGCTGAACCAGGCCAACTGCGGTCTCACGATCATCCGGGTGCGCTCGGCGAAGCCGCCGGTGCTGGTCGTGCACAACGACCTCGGGCACCTGCCCGTCGAGCTGCGCACCGGCCTCCCCGAGCTGCAGCCCGTCTAGCCCACCTCCCTCGCCGACAGCTCCTGAGTTCTTCGACCGCTCCGCCGCGATTCGCTCGAAGAACTCAGGAGCTGTCGGCTAGGGGAGGGGCGTGAGCGGCTTGCGGAACCAGTCGGTCGCGTTCGGGTTGTCGTTGTAGGGCTGGATGGGCTCGTAGCCGTGCGAACGGTAGAGGGCGCCGGCGGCCTCCAGGCTCGCGTTGGTGTCGAGCACCAGCTCGGTGGCGCCGAAGCCGCGGGCGCGGTGCTCGAGCTCGGCGAGGATGGCCCGCCCGAAACCGCCGCCGCGCCGCGCCGGCGGCACCCACAGATGCTTGATCTCGTAGCGCACGACCGGCGTCCCGTCCTCCGTCTCCGACAGCGGGACCGGCAGCTCGCGGATGCCGCCGCAGCCGGCCTCCAGCCCCTCGTCGTACGCCAGCAGGAATACGCCCTTCGGCGGCACGAACTGCCCGGGGTCCGGGAACGCCGTGCGATACGCGCCCTGGATCGTCGGGAAGGTCGCGGCGCGCTCGGCGAAGTAGTCGGACAGCATGCGGTGGGCGGTCGCGTCGGTGACGGCGACGTCTGCGAAAGACACCATCGACCCAGGGTAGTCCGGCGGGGCTCTCCGGAGGCGCAGGTAGGCTGTCCGGGTGAGCATTCGCGTGGCCGTCGCCGGGGCGACCGGAAAACTGGGAGGCGTCGCCGTGCGCCTGATCGAGCAGGCCGACGACCTGGAGCTGGTGGCCGCACTGGACTCGCGCTCGCCGCTGGAGGACATGCTCGGCGCGGACGTGCTCGTCGACATGACGCTGCCGCAGGTGAGCCCCGGGATCGTCGCGTTCGCCGTCGACCACGGCCTCAACGTGCTGGTCGGCACCTCGGGTTGGTCGGCCGACCGCATCCTCGACCTGGAGCGCCGGGTGGCGCAGCAGGAGGGCCGAGGAGCGGTCGTCATCCCGAACTTCTCGCTCGGGTCGGCTCTCGGCACCGCCTTCGCGACGGTCGCGGCGCGCTTCTTCGACTCGATCGAGATCCTGGAGGCGCACGGCACTGGCAAGATCGACTCGCCGTCGGGCACGGCGGTCCGCACCGCCGAGCTTATCGGGGCCGCGCGGGCGGCGAAGGGTCCGGTCGAGGCGCCGCACTCCGACCAGCGCGCCCGCGGCCAGCAGGTCGCCAGCGTCCCCATCCACAGCCTCCGGATGCGCGGGGTCGTCGCGCAGCAGCAGGTGATCTTCGGCGGGGCGGGGGAGCAGCTCACGATCCGCCACGACACAGTCGGGTCGGAGGCGTACGAGGCCGGCATCCTGCTCGCCGTGCGTGCCGCCGCGTCCGCGACCGGGGTGACCGTCGGTCTCGACAAGCTGATCGACCTCGGGATCGCCGAGCCGAGCGGCGAGCCGCCGCGCCCGACCGTGCGCGACGCCGGTGACGACGGCACCGACCCGACGCGATGAGGAACCGTCTCGCCGCCATCCTGATGGCGGTCCTCCTGCTCGTCTACCTCGTGCTCGTCACGCAGCGTGCGGTCATGCTGATCGCGACCGGCGAAGGTATCGCGATCGCCATGGGCGTCGCGCTGCTGGTGCTGCCGTTCATCGCCGCCTGGGCCATCGGCCGGGAACTGCTGTTCGGCGCGCGCACCGAGCGTCTCGTCCGGCAGCTGGAGGCCGAGGGCAACCTGCCGGTGGAGGACCTGCCGACGCGCGCCAGCGGCCGGCCGTTCCGGGAGGCGGCGGACGAGCAGTTCCCGCAGTACCGGGCCGAAGTCGAGGCCTCCCCGGAGAGCTGGCGCGCCTGGTTCCGGCTGGGGCTCGCGTACGACGCCTCGGGCGACCGACGCCGGGCACGGGAGGCGCTGCGCCAGGCCATCCGCCTGGAGCGCGCGGAGACGAAGGGCGCCCGCCCGGCGAACTGACGCCGTCGGGCCGCTGCGCCCGGCTCAGGCGGCGCGCACCTCCACGAGGCGGTCCATCGCATCCTGCACCGTCGGGTCGCGGAACACGAACCCGTCGTCGAGGAGCTTCCGCGGCACCACCCGCTGGTCGGCGAGCAGCAGCTCCTGCGCGGCGTCCTGCAGGGCCAGCCGCAGCGCGAACGCAGGGACGGGGAACCCGTACGGCCGGCGGACCGCCTGCGCCAGGGCCTTCACGACCTCGCCCGTGGTGGCCGGGGTGGGCCCGGCGATGTTCACCGGGCCCTCCAACCCGGAGCCGAGCAGGTGGACGAGCGCAGCCGCCTCGTCGTGCAGGCTCACCCACGGCCAGTGCTGCCGTCCCGACCCGAGCGGTCCGCCCAGGCCCGCCTTGGCGATCGGGAGCAGCGGCTTCAGTGCGCCTCCGCGGCCGATCACCACGCCGGTGCGCGCGAGGGCCACTCGCGTCGCCTCCGGGGCGAGCCGCGCCGCGGCCTCCCACGCGTCGACCACGTCGGCGAGGAAGCCGTCGCCCTTGGCCGACGCTTCCGTCAGCTCCTCGCCGGGCCGGTCGCCGTAGTAGCCCACGGCCGACCCGCTCACGAAGACCGCCGGCGGCTCGTCGGCCCGGCGCATCCCGTCGGTCAGGGTGGCGGTGGCCTGCAGCCGCGACGACAGGATGCGGCGCTTGGTCGCACGCGTCCACGGCAGCCGCTGCAGCGATGACCCGGAGAGGTTCACGACCCCGTCGGCCCACTCGAACAGGGCGATGTCGACGGAGCGCTCCGCCGGATCCCAGAGGAACTCGTCGGGCGCCGACGGTTCGCGCCGCACCAGCCGCCGCACCTCGTGGCCCGCAGCGGCGAGCTGGGCGCGGAGCTCCCCACCGATCATGCCGGACGAGCCGGCGAGCAGCACCCGCATCAGTGGTCCGCGCCCCTCAGCCGAGGACGGCCTCGAGCGTGATCGGGATGCCGACCAGCGCTCGCGACACCGGGCACGTGCGCTTGGCCTCCTCGGCCAGGCGCTCGAAGTCCTCCTCGGACAGCCCGGGCACGGTCGCCGTCACGCGGAGGTGGCTGCCGGTGATGCCCTGCGCCGGGTCGAAGGTGACCGCAGCGGTCGTGCGGATGGTCTCCGGGGCGGTGCCGAACTGCGCGAGCGTGTTCGAGAACGCCATCGAGAAGCAGGCCGCGTGTGCGGCGCCGAGCAGCTCCTCCGGGGTCGTGACCTCGGCGCCGCCTTCGGAGCGCGCCTTCCAGTTCACCGACAGCTCCGCCGCCTTCGACGAGTCGAGCGTGACGGTGCCCGCTCCGCTCTTCAGATCGCCGTTCCAGACGGTGGTGGATTCGCTGGTGACTGCCATGGGACCTCCTCGCCGAGCGCCCGTCGCCGTGTGCGGCGGGCCCGACCAACACTACTGAGGGCCGCCGACGCCGTCATCCGTCCTGGGCGGATTCCCGGCTCGGGCGGCTCGCTCAGGCCGCGGGCCGGCGGATCAGGCGGGCGCGGACGAGCAGGAGGTACAGCTGGCAGCCGAGGCAGTATCCGAACACCGAGTTCAGGAACGCCGCGACGAATGACAGCGCCGCGGCGATCGGCAGCGCGAGCGGCACGCCCAGCACGAAGAGCACGAGTCCGACGCCGGTGACGAACAGGCCGACCCCCTGCGCGAACGTCGGGGGCGCCGGGTCCTCCAGCTCGGCCGGGGGAGCGAGGCGCGGCCGGAGGAGGGAGCGGTACAAGGCGCCGTACGGGTGCCGGCGGATGCCCGCGAACGCGCCCCAGGCGAACAGCAGCGCGATCACGAGCAGCAGCACGGTCGCTGCGGTCGTGGCCCCCACCAGCGAGAGGAAGAGGTCGATGAGGAGGAGGACCGCCGTGATGCCGGCGCCGAAGCGCGGCGACCGCGGGTCGATGCCCGCGGCGGCGGGACGGGCGGACGTGGTGGAGTCAGGCTGAGACATGATCGCTCCCGAGGATGCGGTGGAGGGTGGTCCGGACGTCGTCGGATCGTGCCGCGCCGCCGATGCGGGCGCGGACGGCGCCGGAGCCGTCCAGCACGAGGGTCGTCGGCGTCTGGAGGATGTGGAAGCGGTCGGCGAGCTCCGGGCGGTGCGTGAGGTCGACCTCCACGTGCCGCACCCCGTCGAGGTCGTCCGCCACCCCGTCGAGCACCCGCGCCGTCGAGCGGCAGGGTGCGCAGAACGCGGTCGAGAACTGCAGCAGCGTGGCCCGGCCGCCGAACGGCTCGACCCCGACCTCGGCCGCCTGGACGACCTCCGTGCGGCGCACCTCCCGCGCCCGGCCGGTCGTCGCGCGCCAGATCAGACCGGCCGCCGTGGCGACGGCGACGAGTCCTACGAGCACCCCGACTGCCGCTAATCCGTTCACAGGATGGGACGCTAGCCCCGAGTTGTCCACAGCGCACCGAATGTGTCGTCGCGTGACGGCGACCCGATAGCCTTGTGCCATGGCTGCTTCCACGAACCCGTTCGGCCAGGTGCTCGTCGCCCTGGTCACCCCGTTCACCGCCGATGGCGAAGTGGACTGGGCGGGCGTCGAGAAGCACATCGACGACGTCATCCAGGCGGGCGCCGACGGCATCGTCGTCACCGGCACCACCGGCGAGACGTCGACGCTGACCGACGCGGAGAAGCTGCGGCTGGTCGAGGTCGGCAAGTCGGTGGCGGCCGGCCGGGCCAAGATCATCACCGGCGGCGGGTCGAACGAGACGGCGCACGCCATCCAGCTCTACCAGCAGAGCGAGAAGGCCGGCGCCGACGGCGTCATGGTCGTCACGCCGTACTACAACAAGCCGACCCAGGCCGGCATCCTGACGCACTTCCGCATGATCGCCGACTCCACCGATCTGCCGGTGATCCTGTACGACATCCCGGGCCGCACCGGCGTCCCGATCAAGTACGAGACCATCCTGCGCATCGCCAAGCACCCCAATGTCCTCGCCATCAAGGACGCCAAGGGCGACTTCAGCGAGGTGAGCCGGGTACTCAACCAGACCGACCTGCTCTACTTCTCCGGCGACGACGCCAACGTGCTCCCGCACCTCTCGATCGGGGCGAGCGGGCTGATCGGCGTCACGGCGAACATCGCCCCGACGCCCTACCGGCAGATCGTCGACGCGGTCAACGCGGGCGATCTCGCCACCGCGACGGCGGCGCACATGAAGCTGGAGCCGCTGGTGCGCGCGGTGATGACCCACGTGCCCGGCACGGTCGCCGCCAAGTACATCCTTCACGGCCTCGGCCGCATCTCCAGCCCGCGCGTGCGCCTGCCGCTCGTCGGTCCGGAGGAGTGGGAGGCCGCCCAGATCGAGGACGAGCTCGACCTGGTCAAGAACATCCCCGGCGTCGACTTCTCGAACTTCCGCCCCGACCGCAATGCGGCCGCGGGCGGTGCGCTCCCGAAGATCGCCGGGACCACACGCTGACGGCCGCAGAGGCGGCCGACGACATCGCGGGCGCGTGACGCCCCGCACACGGAAAGACAGAACGAGGAGGGCATATGCCCAACGACATCGTCGAGCCACCCGCGCTCGCACCAGGAACACTCCGCATCATCCCCACCGGCGGTCTCGGGGAGATCGGCCGCAACATGACCGTCTTCGAGTACGAGGGCAAGCTCCTCATCGTCGACTGCGGCGTGCTCTTCCCCGAGCAGGACCAGCCGGGAGTCGACCTGATCCTGCCCGACTTCGCCCCGGTCCGCGACCGGCTCGACGACGTGGTGGGCGTCGTGCTCACGCACGGGCACGAGGACCACATCGGAGCCGTCCCCTACCTGCTCAAGCTGCGCAAGGACATCCCGCTCATCGGCTCGGGGCTGACCCTTGCGCTGGTCGAGGCGAAGCTCAAGGAGCACCGCATCCAGCCCTACTCGCTGACGGTGAAGGAGGGGCAGGTCGAGCAGCTCGGACCGTTCTCGCTCGAGTTCGTCGCGGTCAACCACTCCATCCCGGATGCGCTGGCCGTCGCGATCACGACCCCGGCGGGCGTCGTCCTGCACACGGGCGACTTCAAGATGGACCAGCTGCCGCTCGACGACCGGATCACCGACCTGCGCGCGTTCGCGCGGCTCGGCGAGAAGGGCGTCGACCTGTTCCTCGCCGACTCGACGAACGCCGACGTCCCCGGTTTCACGCCACTGGAGCGGTCGATCGGGCCCGTGCTCGACGCCGTGATCGCCCGAGCGCCCCGGCGCGTCATCGTCGCGAGCTTCTCCAGCCACGTCCACCGCGTCCAGCAGGTGCTCGACGCCGCAGCCGCCAACGGCCGTCGGGTCGCCCTGCTCGGCCGCTCGATGGTCCGCAATATGACCATCGCCGCCGAGCTCGGCTACCTCAAGGTGCCCGAGGGCGTGCTCATCGACTACAAGAAGGCCGCCGACCTCCCCGACGACGAGATCGTCTACATGTCGACCGGTTCGCAGGGCGAGCCGATGGCGGTCCTGGCGCGCATGGCCAACCTCGACCACCAGATCGAGGTCGGGCACGGCGACACCGTGATCCTCGCGTCCAGCCTCATCCCGGGCAACGAGAACGCGGTCTACCGGGTCATCGACGGGCTGACCAAGCTCGGCGCCAACGTCGTGCACAAGGGCAACGCGAAGGTGCACGTCTCGGGCCACGCGGCGGCGGGCGAGCTGCTCTACTGCTACAACATCCTGAAGCCGAAGAACGTCATGCCGGTGCACGGCGAGTACCGTCACCTCGTCGCCAACGCGCGGCTGGCGATGGACACCGGCGTGCCGGAGCGGAACACGATCCTCGCGGAGGACGGCTCGGTCGTCGACCTGCGCGACGGCGTCGCCCGGATCGTCGGCCAGCTCGACCTCGGCTTCGTCTACGTCGACGGCTCCAGCGTCGGCGAGATCACCGACGCCGACCTGAAGGACCGCCGCATCCTCGGCGAAGAGGGCTTCATCTCCATCATCGTGGTGGTCGAGGCGGCGACCGGCCGGATCGTCACCGGCCCGGAGGTGCACGCGCGCGGCTTCGCGGAGGACGACGCGGTGTTCGACGACGTCAAGCCGAAGATCGCCGCCGCGCTCGCGGAGGCGGCGCACAACGGCGTCCGCGACTCGCACGCTCTGTCGCAGGTGGTGCGCCGCACGGTCGGCCGCTGGGTCAACACCAGCTACCGCCGCCGGCCGATGATCGTTCCGCTGGTGATCGAGGCCTGACCCGGGTCTCCGGGGGATCGTAACCTGCCCGAAACATCGCGGCGGGTAGCGTTCCCCCATGAACGCGTTCCGCATCCGGCCCGCCACGGGTGAGGATGCGCGCGTGCTCTCCGACATGCTCGTCGAGGCGGCCAATTGGGATCCGGCGCGCGCCCGCTCCCGCGTCACCGTGCTGGAGGACCCGGCCGTGCGGCACTATGTCGCCGGCTGGCAGCGTCCTGGCGACTTCGGGTGCGTGGCCGAGGACGCGCGCGGAGTGGCGGTGGGCGCCTGCTGGGCCCGGCTCTTTCCGGCGAACGCCCCGGGGTACGGGTTCGTCGCGCCCGGCGTGCCCGAGCTGACGCTCGGCGTCTATCCGCAGTGGCGCGCGCAGGGGGCCGGGCGGGCACTCCTCCGGGAGATCGCCCGGGAGGCGGCGGCGCGGGGGTTCGCGCGGCTCAGCCTCAGCGTCCAGCGTGCGAACTTCGCCCAGCGACTCTACGTCAGCGAGGGCTATGTGACCGTCGCGACGTCGGGGACGGCCGACACGATGGTGCGTACCGTCCGCTGAATGCGGGGCTTCGTCCACATCCCGGCGGCGTTCCGGATTTTCCACAATCCAGGCGCGGTGACCGCCGGATCCCGGGGGTACGACGTACCGTTTACCTCATGGCCACGAGCACCAAGTCGAATTCCCGCGCCCGGAACTCCGGCCGCGGCGGGTCGACCGCGCGCAAGCCGGCATCGAAGACCGCCCAGCAGAAGACGGTCGCCTATCCGGCCGCCGACGCGGGGCCCAGTCCGCTGATCCGCGCCTGGATGGGGCTCGCCCATCTCACCGGTGCCGCCTTCCGCGCCCTCGGGCCCGAGAAGCTCAGCAAAGAGGAGCGGCGCGACGGCTTCCCGTTCTTCCTCGTGCTGCTCGCCGTCGCCGGGGCCGTCGTCGAGTGGTTCCTGATCAACGACCAGGTTGCGCGCATGCTCGACTCCTGGACCTTCGGGCTGCTCGTCGGCCGGGTGGCCTTCGCGCTCCCCATCGTCATGGTGCTGTTCGCGGCCTGGCTGTTCCGTCATCCCAGCTCCGTGCACGACAACACCCGGATCGGGATCGGTCTCGGGCTGCTCCTGCTGATGGTCGCCGGGCTGTGCCACCTGTTCAGCCCGCACCCGTCGCCCAGCGACGGCACGGCGGCTCTCGCCCAGGCGGGCGGCGTGCTCGGCTGGCTGATCGCGGCCCCGCTGTCGTTCGTCATCACCCCGTACGGCGCCGGTGCCGTCATCGTGCTGCTGCTCGTCCTCAGCCTGTTCATCATCACCAAGACGCCGCCCAACAAGCTCCCCGCCCGTATCCGCGAGCTCTACGCCTACCTGTTCGGCGCGCAGCTGCCGACCGAGGAGGAGCGCCAGGAGGCGAAGGAGGCGCGCACCAAGCAGGTCGAGCTCGATGGCGTCGACGATGAGCCGGAGCCCGAGGCGAACCTGCCCTGGTGGCGCCGCAACAAGTCCCAGCGCGAGGAGGATCCCGAGTTCGACGAGGCCGCGGACGGGCTCACCGAGGTCTTCGGCGGCGCCCAGCGCGGCAAGGGCGAGTTCGCCAGCCCGCTCGAGCCCGACCCGGCCAGCGACCACTACGGCACCGAGGTGCTGAGCGAGCTCGCGCACGCCGAAGACGCGCTGCAGCGATTCACGGGCGAACAGCCGCCGACCGCCGCGGCGCCGATGCCGGCACCGGGCGCGCCGGCGGTGCTGCCCGGCTTCCAGGCGGGAGCCGACGACTTCGACGAAGATGCCGCGGCGGCGCCCGCGCTTCCGCAGCCGGTGATGCCCTACCACCTCCCCTCGGCGTCGATGCTGTCGGCCGGGACGCCAGCGAAGGTCCGCTCCGGCGCCAACGACGAGATCGTCGCTGCCATCACCGAGGTGCTGACGCAGTTCGGCGTCGACGCGAAGGTGACCGGGTACTCCCGCGGCCCGACGGTGACGCAATACGAGATCGAGCTCGGCCCGGGGGTCAAGGTGGAGCGCGTCACGGCGCTCAGCAAGAACCTGTCGTACGCGGTCGCGAGCAACGAGGTCCGCATCCTGTCGCCGATCCCGGGGAAGAGCGCGATCGGCGTCGAGATCCCCAACACCGACCGGGAGATCGTGTCGCTCGGCGACGTGCTGCGGTCGCCCGCCGCCGCCAAGAGCACCCACCCGATGACGATCGGCGTCGGCAAGGACGTCGGCGGCGGCTACGTCGTCGCCAACCTCGCCAAGATGCCCCACCTCCTCGTCGCCGGCTCGACCGGCTCGGGCAAGTCGAGCTTCGTGAACTCGATGATCACCAGCCTGCTGATGCGGGCCAAGCCGTCCGAAGTGCGCATGGTGCTCATCGACCCGAAGCGCGTCGAGCTCACCATCTACGGCGGGGTGCCCCACCTGATCACGCCCATCATCACGAGCCCGAAGAAGGCCGCGGAGGCTTTGCAGTGGGTCGTGAAAGAGATGGACATGCGGTACGACGACCTGGCGAGTTTCGGGTTCCGGCACATCGACGACTTCAACCGCGCGGTGATCAACGACGAGATCGTGCTGCCGGCGGGCAGTGAGCGCAAGCTCAAGCCGTACCCGTACCTGCTCGTCGTCGTCGACGAGCTGGCCGACCTAATGATGGTCGCGCCGCGCGACGTGGAGGACTCCATCGTCCGCATCACTCAGCTCGCCCGCGCCTCCGGCATCCACCTGGTGCTGGCGACGCAGCGTCCGTCCGTCGACGTGGTGACCGGCCTGATCAAGGCGAACGTGCCGTCCCGCCTCGCGTTCGCGGTGACCAGCGTCACCGACTCCCGCGTCATCCTGGACCAGCCCGGCGCGGACAAGCTGATCGGTCAGGGCGACGGCCTGTTCCTGCCCATGGGCGCCTCGAAGGCGCTGCGGGTGCAGGGCGCCTGGGTGAACGAGGACGAGATCCAGAAGGTCGTCGACCACGTCACGCGGCAGGCCCGTCCCGAATACCGGCAGGATGTCACGGCGGGCGCCGAGAAGAAGCAGATCGACTCCGACATCGGGGACGACCTCGAGCTGCTGCTCGCCGCCGCGGAGCTGGTGGTGTCGTCGCAGTTCGGGTCCACCTCGATGCTGCAGCGCAAGCTGCGCGTCGGGTTCGCCAAGGCCGGCCGTCTGATGGACCTGCTGGAGTCGCGCGAGATCGTCGGCCCCTCGGAGGGCTCGAAGGCTCGTGATGTGCTCGTCACCGCGGAGCAGCTGCCCCAGGTGATCGCACGGCTCCGCGGCGAGGAGCCGCCCGCGGGCGCTGCGACGGCCGCTCCGGCGGGTGCGGCCGCTCAGCCGGCCATGCCCGACGGAAGTGCCGCGATGCCGGCCGCCGGCGCCGCGTCTGCCGCCGACGGCTACGGCGACACCGACCGCTACGGAGCCGACCCTGTCGCCGAGATGACCGCGGGCTATCCTGATGTCGAGGGCGACTCGGACGAGGACGCCTGGCAGCTGACCGGCAGGGAGTAGAGACCGCGATGTCGGTGTCCGACACGCCTCCGTCCGCCGCGTCGGGCGGGGGTCCAGCACGGGTGAGCAACTGGAATCTGCCCAACGCCATCACGGTGGTGCGCATCCTGCTCGCCCCCCTGTTCGTCTGGATGCTGCTCGCCGACGGCGGAGACGACGGCTGGCTGCGCTGGGCGGCCGCCGCCCTGTTCATCCTCGCCATCGCCACCGACGGGGTGGACGGCGCCCTGGCCAGACGCAAGGGGCTGGTCACCGACCTCGGCAAGCTGCTCGACCCCATCGCCGACAAGGTCCTCACGGGCGGTGCGCTCATCGCGCTGTCTATCCTCGGCGAGCTGCCCTGGTGGGTCACCATCGTGATCCTGGCGCGCGAGATCGGGATCACGTTGTACCGGTTCGTCGTCATCCGGCAGGGCGTCATCGCCGCCTCGCGCGGCGGGAAGATCAAGACCATCGTTCAGTCCGTCGCGATCTCTTTCGCGCTCGTGCCGCTCTGGACGATCTTCGGGAGCTGGATCGACTGGGTGAACACCATCCTGATGACCGCCGCCGTGATCCTCACGGTCTGGACCGGCATCGACTACCTCTGGCAGGCCTGGAAGGGGCGGAGGGCGAAGCGTGCCGCCGGCTGAGGCCGACGAGACGGCCGCTGTCATCCGCGCCCTGATCGACCGTGGTCTGACCATCGCCGTCGCCGAGTCGCTCACGGGTGGCCTGCTGACCGCCGAGCTCACCCGCGTCCCCGGGGCGTCCGCGACCGTGCTCGGGGGAGCGGTGGTATACGCGACCGAGTTGAAGCACACCCTGGTGGGCGTGGACGCAGCACTGCTCGCGGCGGAGGGCCCGGTCCATCCCGAGGTCGCGCGACAGCTCGCCAGCGGCGTCCGGGAGCGTCTGGCGGTCGGCGGGCGGCCGGCCGACCTCGGCGTCGCCACCACCGGGGTGGCAGGTCCGGACCCGCAGGGCGGCCGTCCGGTCGGCACGGTCTTCGTCGGGATCTCGTCCTCCGCGGCCACCCGGTCGGTCGCGCTGGAGCTCACCGGCGACCGCGATGCCATCCGGCGGGCGACGGTTGCGCAGGCGGTGCGCGCTCTCGCCGCGGAGCTGGAAATAACAGCCGTGTGAGATTCCCGGATGTCCGCGGGAATACGGGATGTTTCGGTCTCGTTACACCTGCTGCATTCACAAGAAAAGCCCAGTGCTCGTCGATATCGTGGAGCCATTGGATGCGATACATTCGTATCCCATCGATACGTCGGCAGGGTAAGAGAGGGAGGCTCCGAATGATTCTTGTACGTCAGGAAATCGGCGACGTGCTCAGGGACTTCCGCCTGCAAAAGGGTCGTACGCTCCGCCAGGTGGCGAGCAAGGCCAGTGTCGCGCTCGGGTACCTCAGCGAGGTCGAGCGCGGGCAGAAGGAGGCGTCGAGCGAGATCCTCGCCTCCGTCGCCGACGCGCTGGAGACGCCGGTCTCGGTCATCATGCGCGAGGTCGGGGACCGCATCGCGGTGCTCGAAGGACTCGAGCCGGTCATTCCGGACACGATTCCGGACGAGTTCGTCCAGGCGATGGACTCCGATCTGGTCGCCCGCTGATCCACACGCTGTCGAGGACGCCCCGCCGCGCGCGGGGCGTCCTTCGTTTTCCCCGCGATGCCCCCACGAGAAGGGACCCATGAAGCTCAGCGAGTTCCAGCGCGCCGTATCGGACGAGTTCGGCGCCGGCTACGGCCAGGCCCTGATGACCGACCTCGTCCTCCCCGACCTCGGCAACCGCACGCCGAAGGAGGCGATCGCTGACGGCCTGCCGCCGCGGGACGTCTGGATCGCGCTGTGCAAGGAGACCGGCGTCCCGCCGTCGCACTGGTACGGCGCGGGAAAGCCCGCGCCCCAGCGCTGAGAAGTGCGACACGCCGGGTTCGCGTTCTCGAAGATATGTTCGGAACTGGCTAGAATTTCTTCACAGCGGCAGTCGAAAACCGGTTGTCCACAGATTGGCCGTCCTTCGCTTCGAGTGTCGGACGTCACTCCTAGAGTCGAACCGTAGCGAAGCCACGAAGGAGAACCGCACATGCCATCACCCGCAGACCGCGAGAAGGCCCTTGAGACCGCCCTTGCGCAGATCGACCGCCAGTTCGGCAAAGGCTCTGTCATGCGACTGGGCAGCGACGAGCGCGCCCCCGTCGAGGTCGTCCCGACCGGTTCCATCGCGCTCGACGTGGCGCTCGGGATCGGCGGCATCCCGCGTGGCCGCATCGTCGAGATCTACGGTCCGGAGTCGTCGGGTAAGACCACTCTGACCCTGCACGCCATCGCCAACGCCCAGCGCGCCGGCGGCATCGCTGCCTTCGTCGACGCGGAGCACGCACTCGACCCCGAGTACGCCCGCAAGCTCGGCGTCGATATCGACGCGCTGCTCGTGTCGCAGCCCGACACGGGTGAGCAGGCGCTCGAGATCGCCGACATGCTGGTGCGCTCCGGCTCCATCGACCTCATCGTCATCGACTCCGTCGCGGCGCTCGTCCCGCGTGCCGAGATCGAGGGCGAGATGGGTGACGCGCACGTCGGTCTGCAGGCCCGCCTCATGTCGCAGGCACTCCGCAAGCTGACCGGCGCGCTGAGCCAGACCAACACCACGATGATCTTCATCAACCAGCTGCGTGAGAAGGTCGGCGTCTTCTTCGGAAGCCCGGAGACCACCGCCGGTGGTAAGGCGCTCAAGTTCTACGCGTCGGTCCGTCTCGACATCCGTCGTATCGAGACCCTGAAGGACGGCACCGACGCGGTCGGCAACCGTACCCGCGTCAAGGTCGTCAAGAACAAGATGGCGCCGCCCTTCAAGCAGGCGGAGTTCGACATCCTGTACGGCGTCGGCATCTCGCGCGAAGGCAGCCTGCTCGACTTCGGCGTGGAGCACGCGATCGTCAAGAAGTCCGGTGCCTGGTACACGTACGAGGGCGACCAGCTCGGTCAGGGCAAGGAGAACTCGCGCAACTTCCTGATCGCCAACCCCGACATCGCGGCGGAGATCGAGCAGAAGATCAAGGTCAAGCTCGGTATCGTCGCCGACCCGAACGCGGTGGCCGAGGCGCCGTCGAACGTCGGATCGATCGAAGACAAGCTGCAGGCCCGTAAGGGCGCGTGAGCGTGCCCGTCGCCTCGCGGAGGAGTTCCTCGTGGTGGTGAGATTCCCGTCGTCGGACGACCGCGACCGAAACCGAGACCGCACGGACGACGCGTCGCGCGGGGCGGTGGAGGGGGAGCGGCTCGCTCCCGTGACACCGCTCCGGCGCGCGGCTTCCGGGGACGGGCAGGCGCGTGACGAGCATCCGTCCCGCCGGGCGGTCGCTCGCCCGGTCGTCGGGCTGAGCGACGGCGGCTGGAACAACACCTGGGGTTCCGAGCCGTCCGCGTCGAGGAACGCTCGATCGTCCGGCACAGGTCGCAGCGGCGGAGAAGGTGAGCTGCCCGGCGACGGAGGGTCGTCTTCGGTCGTCGATGAGCCGGACGACGAGACCGCTCGGCAGGCACGCAAAACCTCGGGGCTCGCCATCCGGCAGCTCGCGCGTCGCGGAATGTCGCGGTGGGAGCTGGAGCAGCTGCTGACCAAGCGCGAGATCGATCCCGAGGTGTTCGGGCCGGAGCTCGATCGCCTCGAGGCGCTCGGCGTGGTCGACGATGCGTCGCTCGCCGCGAGCCTCGCCTTCACTCAGCACAGCCGGAAGGGTCTCGGGCGCACGGCGATCGAGCAGGAGCTCAAGCGTCGTCATATCGACCCGGAACTGATCGAGATCGCGCTGGCCGACATCGGGGCGGACGATGAGCTCGAACGTGCCACCGAACTCGCCGTGAAGCGCATCGGACAGCTGTCGACCTACGACGACGAGACCGTGCGCCGACGGCTGCACGGGTTCCTCGCGCGCAAGGGATATGGCTCCGACATCATCCGGCAGGCGATGGATGCGGCCTTCGCCGGGCGCAGGTCCCGCGGTGGGTCGGGCGTCCGTTTCCAATAGCCTGCAGTCTCGGGCTGCGGTCCGAGGCTGTGGTCGCCTCGCTGCGTCATGACACGACCGTCTTCGTCGTCTCTCTGGGCAAAGGGACTTTGTGGGCGAGCGCTTCTGCCTCGCTCCGAGGGAGGGGATCGTCCATGGGCATCGGTGCAGTCATCGTGATCGTTGTCGGCGCGCTCGCGATGGCGGGAGGAACGGCGACGGTGATTCTTCGTGAACGCGCTATGGATCGAGCGAACTTCTCGGCGAGCACCCCGCAAGCGCTGCGGCACTTCTTCAACCCGTACGCCCACGACTGGACGATCCTGGCGGGGATCGCCACCTTCCTGATCGGAGTCGTGCTGATCGCGATCGCCCTGCCGTAGCGTCGCTCGCTCCATCCGGAGTCGAATCGTCGCGGCGCGGCAGAGAAACGTAGACTTGTCGCCATCATGAGCATCGTCGAGCAGCGCAGTGTCCTCGAGCAGCGCAGTGTGATCGAGCCGTCCGACGCGGCGGTCCGTCCAGACGGCCGCGCGCGCACGTACGAGGTGCGTACGTTCGGCTGCCAGATGAACGTCCACGACTCCGAGCGTTTGAGCGGTTCGCTTGAGGCGGCCGGCTACGTCCCCGCCGCCGGCGAAGAGGCCGACATCGTCGTGATCAACACCTGCGCGGTGCGCGAGAACGCCGACAACAAGCTCTACGGCAACCTCGGCCACCTCGCCGGCGTGAAGCGACGCCACGAGGGCATGCAGATCGCCGTCGGCGGCTGCCTCGCCCAGAAGGACAAGAACGTCATCCTCGAGAAGGCTCCGTGGGTCGACGTCGTGTTCGGCACGCACAACATGGGCTCGCTCCCGAGCTTGCTGGAGCGCGCCCGCCACAACGACGCCGCCGAGATCGAGATCCTCGAGGCGCTCGAGACGTTCCCGTCCACACTCCCCACCAAGCGCGACTCCTCGTACTCCGGCTGGGTCTCCATCTCGGTCGGCTGCAACAACACGTGCACGTTCTGCATCGTCCCGTCGCTGCGCGGCAAGGAGAAGGACCGCCGCCCGGGCGACATCCTCGCCGAGATCCAGGCACTCGTCGACGACGGCGCGATCGAGGTCACGCTGCTCGGCCAGAACGTCAACTCCTACGGCGTCGAGTTCGGCGACCGCCAGGCGTTCAGCAAGCTGCTCCGCGCGGCCGGCCAGATCCAGGGACTGGAGCGCATCCGCTTCACGAGCCCCCACCCGGCGGCCTTCACCGACGATGTCATCGACGCCATGGCGGAGACGCCGGCCGTCATGCCCCAGCTGCACATGCCGCTGCAGTCCGGTTCCGACCGCATCCTCCGCTCCATGCGGCGGTCCTACCGGTCGGAGAAGTTCCTCGGCATCCTCGACCGTGTGCGCGCCAAGCTGCCCGACGCGGCCATCAGCACTGACATCATCGTCGGCTTCCCCGGCGAAACCGAGGAGGACTTCCAGGAGACCCTCCGCGTCGTCGAGGCCGCACGCTTCGCGTCGGCGTTCACGTTCCAGTACTCGATCCGCCCCGGCACGCCCGCGGCCGCGATGGAGGACCAGGTCCCGAAGGAGGTCGTGCAGGATCGCTACGACCGCCTCATCGCACTGCAGGAGCGGATCTCCCTCGAAGAGAACGAGAAGCTGATCGGCCGTGAGGTCGAGCTCCTCGTCGCCAACGGCGAAGGCCGGAAGGACGCCGACACCCGCCGCCTGAGCGGACGCGCCCGGGACAGCCGCCTCGTCCACTTCGAGCTGCCCGCCGGCTCTGAGACTCCGCGGCCCGGCGACGTCGTCGCCGTCACCGTCACGCAGGCGGCCCCGCACCACCTCATCGCCGACGCCGTCGACGGAGCGCCGCTCCGCGTCCGCCGCACCACCGCGGGCGACGCCTGGGACCGCGCCGAGGCCGAGTCCTGCGCCGTCCCCGCCCACGGCACCGGCGCCTCCGCCGACGCCGGTGGCCGCGTCTCGCTCGGGCTTCCCACCCTCCGCACGCGCGAGCCGCTCACTTCTCCTGGCGTCGGGACCATGCCGATCTACGACCCGACGGACGGGCAGCGCTGAGCACCCCGGCCGCCCGCACCGCGCCAGCAGCGCCGCCGCTCGTCGCGATCGTCGGACCGACGGGCACCGGAAAGACCGACCTCTCCCTGGCCCTCGCCGACGTGTTGCGCGCCCGGGGAACCGCGGCCGAGGTCGTGAACGCCGACGCGATGCAGCTCTACCGCGGCATGGACATCGGCACGGCCAAGATCTCGCCCGACGAGTGGCGCGGCATCCCGCACCACCTCTTCGACGTGCTCGAGGTCACCGATGAGGCCACGGTCGCGCGCTACCAGCCGGAGGCCCGCGCGCAGATCGGCGACATCCTGGCCCGCGGAGCCGTCCCCATCCTGGTCGGCGGGTCGGGCCTGTACGTGTCCAGCGTGCTCTTCGACCTGCAGTTCCCGGGAACCGACCCGGAGCTGAGGGCACGCCTTGAAGCCGAACTCGCCGAGCACGGGCCCGGGATGCTCTTCCAGCGCCTCGCCGAACGTGACCCCGAGGCAGCCCGGCGGATCGGGTCCCGCAACGGCCGGCGCATCGTGCGCGCGCTCGAAGTGGCCGAACTCACGGGCACCTCGGTCAGCGGAACCCTCCCCGACGAGCCGCAGCCGTGGCACCGGCCGACCGCGATCATCGGGCTGTCCGCTCCCCGCGAGGAGCTCGTGCAGCGTCTCGACGCGCGAGTCGACCGCATGTGGGCCGCCGGTCTGCTCGCCGAGGTGTCCGCCCTCATTCCGCAGGGGATCGACCGCGGGGTGACCGCTCGCCGGGCGATCGGCTACGCGCAGGCGCTGGCCGAGCTGCGCGGCGAGCTCACCCAGGAGGAGGCGATCGCGCAGACGCAGCAGCTCACCCGCCGCTACGCCCGCCGCCAGGTCAGCTGGTTCAAGCGCTACCCCGGCATCCACTGGCTGGAGTACGACGCTGCCGACCTCGTCGAGCGTGCGCTGGCCGTCGTCGACGCCGCCTGAGCCCGGCGCAGGCAGCCGGCGCAGCGCACCCGCCGTGGGTGGCTAGGCTGGGACGCATGGCGACCATCCACTTCACCAAGGGTCAGGGCACCGGCAACGACTTCGTGCTCTACTCCGACCCCGAGGGCCGCCTGCCGCTGACCGCCGCTCAGATCGCCGGGATCTGCGACCGTCACTTCGGCGTCGGAGCAGACGGCGTCATCCGCGCGGTCCGCTCCGCCCACCTGCCGGAGGGCGAAGCCGCGCTGGCGGAGGACGACGGCGCCACCTGGTTCATGGACTATTACAACGCCGACGGCTCGCCCGCCGAGATGTGCGGCAACGGCATCCGCGTGTACGTCCGCTACCTGCTGGAGACCGGGCTCGCCGAGCTGCCCGAGGGCGGCACGCTCGCCATCGGCACCCGCTCCGGCGTGCGCGACGTGCAGCGCAGCACCACCGGCTTCCAGGTCGACCTCGGCCGCTGGGACCTCGACGGCGGCGAGCCGCTGGTGAGGGCGAAGGAGCTGCCGATCGCACGGCCGGGACTCGGCATCGACATGGGCAACCCGCACGTGGTCGTGGCGGTGGCCGACGAGTCGGAGCTCGATGCGGCGGACCTGTCGTACATCCCGCACATCGAGCCCGCGCCCGAGCACGGCGCGAACGTCGAGTTCGTCGTTCCGCACGAGCCGCTCGTGAAGGACGGCGTCGGCCGCATCCGGATGCGCGTGCACGAGCGGGGGAGCGGCGAGACGCTGTCTTGCGGGACGGGCGCCGCCGCTGCGGCGCTCGCCGTCCGCTACTGGGCGGGCGCGGCCGCTCCGAACCAGTGGCGGGTGGACGTCCCGGGCGGCACGGTCGGCGTGCGCATGTTCCCGACCGAGGACGGCGAGCACGTCGCCCTCTCCGGCCCCGCCGAGCTCGTCTTCACCGGCACGCTCGACCTCGCCTAGCCAGCCCCTCCATCGAGTCCGCGAAGACTGTACGCGACACGCCGGGAAGGCGTGAAGTCTTCGTGTACTCGACGGTGGGGGTTACGCGTGGGAGCGGGCGCGGAGGACGCGGTAGCCCTTGGCGGTGGCGGCGCGGGTCGTGGTGAGGTCGGGGAAAGTGGCCTGCATCCACCGGTGCAGCGAGTCGCTGCCGAGGTTGCGCTGCACGACCAGCCACGCGTCCGACCCGGGCTCCAGGCGCGGCAGCCACTGCTCCAGGATGTTGTGCAGCTCGTTCTTGCCCACCCGGATCGGCGGATTGGACCAGATCGTGGTGAACCGCACGTCGTCGGGAACATTCTCCGGCGTCACGGGGTTTACATTGATGAGACCGAGCTTCTGCGCGTTCCTGCGCACGATGTCCAGCGCTCGCGTGTTGACGTCGACGGCCCAGACCGTCGCATGAGGGGATTCAAGAGCAAGTGTGAGAGCCACCGGCCCCCAGCCGCAGCCCAGGTCGAGGAGCTGACCTCCGGGCGGAGCTGCGGGGACATGGTCCAGCAGCACCCGCGTACCCGCATCGACGCGCTCGGGGCTGAAGATCCCGTTGGCCGTCACCAGCTCGTAGGTCGTCCCGGCCAGGCGTACGGTGAACGGCCTCAGGTTCAGCTCGCTCTCGGGCGCCGGGGAAAAGTAGTGATCTCCGCTGGCCATAAGCAGACGGTACAGGACAGACAAGAACAAGACGAACTAGGGTTGACCCGGATCAGGGGAACTGAATGACCGATAAGACAGATATCCGCGAACACGACGCAGACGACGTGGTCGCGCGCGTGCTCGCGACCGAGCAGAACCGCGCCAGCGTGACGCTGTTCGGAGACTCCGCTCGCGCGCAGGCGCTGCAGAGCGACGCCCTCGACGGCGGCGCGCACGACGGCGAGCAGTTCGACCGGGAGGAGCGCGCGGCGCTGCGCCGCGTGTCCGGTCTCTCGACCGAGCTGCAGGACGTCACCGAGGTGGAGTACCGGCAGCTGCGGCTGGAGAACGTGGTGCTGATCGGCGTGTACTCGCAGGGCTCCCTGCAGGACGCCGAGAACTCGATGCGCGAGCTCGCGGCACTGGCGGAGACCGCGGGCGCCGCCGTCCTCGACGGGCTGCTGCAGCGGCGGCCGCATCCGGACCCGAGCACGTACCTCGGGCGAGGGAAGGCGGGGGAGCTGGCCGGAATCGTGGCCGCTCTCGGCGCCGACACCGTGATCGCCGACACCGAGCTGGCGCCGAGCCAGCGCCGTGCGCTGGAGGACGTGGTGAAGGTGAAGGTGATCGACCGCACGGCCGTGATCCTCGACATCTTCAGCCAGCACGCCAAGAGCCGTGAGGGCAAGGCGCAGGTGGAGCTGGCACAGCTCGAGTACCTGCTCCCGCGCCTCCGCGGCTGGGGCGAGTCGATGTCCCGCCAGGCCGGTGGCCAGGTGGGCGGCGCGGGTGCCGGTATGGGCTCGCGCGGTCCCGGTGAGACGAAGATCGAGCTGGACCGGCGTCGCATCCACACCCGCATGGCCCGGCTGCGCAAGCAGATCGCCGGCTTCAAGCCGGCCCGGGAGGCGAAGCGGGCGAACCGCAACCGCAACTCGGTCCCGTCCGTGGCGATCGCGGGCTACACCAACGCGGGCAAGTCCAGCCTGCTGAACCGCATCACGAAGGCCGGCGTGCTCGTCGAGAACGCGCTGTTCGCGACGCTGGATGCGACGGTCCGCCGCAGTGTGACCGCCGACGGCCGGCTGTACACGCTGGCCGACACGGTCGGTTTCGTCCGGAACCTGCCGCACCAGCTGGTGGAGGCGTTCCGCTCGACCCTGGAGGAGGTCGCCGACTCCGACGTCATCCTGCACGTGGTCGACGGCTCGCACCCCGACCCGGCGTCGCAGCTGGCGACGGTGCGCGACGTGATCGGCGAGGTCGGCGCGCGCGACATCCCGGAGATCGTGGTCTTCAACAAGGCCGACCGGATCTCCGCGGACGACCGCCTCGTGCTGCGGGGTCTCGAGCCCGGCGCCATCTTCGTCTCCGCCCGCACGGGCGAGGGCGTGGACGAGGTGCTGGCGGCCATCGCGCGGCTGCTGCCGGACCCGTCGCTCGAGGTGGAGCTGGTGGTGCCGTACGACCGCGGCGACCTCATCTCGGCGCTGCACGAGCGCGGCCGGGTGCTCTCGACCGAGTACGTGGAGGAGGGCACGCGCGTCACGGCGCGCATCATGCCGGAATACCACGCGGCGTTCGAGCCGTTCGAGGTGACCGCCACCGCGTAACCGCCGGACCGGACCGGACGAAGGGCCGGACGGAACCGACTGTGTCGAAGGATGACACGGCCGATTCCGTCCGGCCCTTCGCGTTGCTAGATTGCTCGTCAAGCGCAGCGGGCGACCGCTGCCGTGGTGCGACAGCCGAGCCCGGCACCCGCCCGTGAGACCCGCCCTCGCCAGCCGAGCGGCGGGGACATCCCGTGCCGCTGTCCGACCATCCGAGGTTCCACCATGAGCTGTACCGACGCCCGGTACTCGTTCGAGCTGTACCCGCCGCGCACCGAGCGGGCCGCCGCCGCGCTGCCGGCGACCATCGACCGGCTCGCGGCCGTGCACCCGGACTTCATCTCGGTGACCTATGGCGCCGGCGGCTCCTCGCGCACGGCCTCCCTCGACGTGCTGCGCTACATCATCGAGCGCACCGACGTGAGCGCGATGGCGCACCTCACCTGCGTCGGCTCGTCGCACGAGGAGGCGCATCGGCTGATCCGAGAGTTCCTGGACGCCGGGATCCGCCGCTTCCTCGCCGTGCGCGGCGACCCTCCCGCGGACCTGCCCGCGGGGGAGGACGGCATCGGCGACATCCGCACGACCGCCGAGCTGGTGCAGCTCATCCACCGGGTGCAGGCCGAGCGCGCGCCGTACGGCGAACTGTCCGTCCCGGGCCTCCCGGCGCAGGCGGTGCTGCAGCATCGCGAGCACGTGCAGATCGCGGTCGCCGCGTTCCCGAACGGCCACCCGTCGTCCCATTCGATCTCGCAGGACATCGACGCCCTGCTCGCCAAGCAGGCGGCCGGCGCCAATCTGGGCATCACGCAGCTGTTCTTCCACGCCGAGGACTACCTGCACTTCGCGCAGCGCGCGGCGGAGGCCGGGGTGACGTTCCCGATCCTGCCCGGCATCATGCCGGTGACGAGCCCCGCCCGCCTGAAGCGGATGCTGGAGCTGAGCGGCGAGGACCTGCCGAGCGACCTCGCGATCGAGCTGGAGGTCGAGCCGACCGACGAGGGTCGGCGCGAGATCGGCATCGACTGGGCGGCGCGTCTCGGCCGGCGCCTGCTCGACGGCGGCGCCCCGGGCCTCCATCTCTACACGTTCAACCAGCATGAGGCCGTCCTCTCCATGCTGGACCGCATCGGCGTCCTCCCCGAGGGCGGCGCCGAGCACACCCACACCCCGAAGAAACCGGCCACCGAAAAGGAAACAGCATGACCGACACCACCGCACGTCCCGCCTTCCCGGCCGGCACGATCATCGGCTACCCGCGCATCGGCCGCCGCCGCGAGCTCAAGAAGGCCGTCGAGGCGTTCTGGGCCGGCAGCATCACCGCCGACGAGGTGGAGTCCACCGCGGCCGGGCTCCGCGCCGCGACCCGGGAGCGGCTCGCCGCGCTCGGGCTGGGGCGCACCGACGCCGCCATCCCGGAGAGCTTCAGCTTCTACGACCAGGTGCTGGATGCGGCGGTCACGGTCGGCGCCATCCCGTCGCGCTTCGCCGCGCTGAGTGCCGCCGACGGCTCGATCGACCTGGCCGGCTACTTCACGATCGCCCGCGGCGAGGGGGAGAACCCGCCTCTGGAGATGACCAAGTGGTTCGATTCCAACTACCACTATCTCGTGCCCGAGATCGGCCCGGAGACCGCGTTCCGGCTGGCGTCGGACCGCATCGTCCGCGAGTTCGAGGAGGCGCGCGCCGCCGGCTTCGTGACCCGCCCGGTCGTCGTCGGCCCGGTGACGTTCCTGCTGCTCAGCAAGCCGAGCGACGAGGCGCCCGAGGGCTTCCGTCCGCTGTCCCGGCTCGGAGACCTGCTGCCGGTGTACCGGGAGCTGCTCGCCCGCCTGGCCGCGGCGGGCGCGCCGTGGGTCCAGCTCGACGAGCCGGCCCTCGTGAGCGAGAGCATCGACGAGGAGCGGGAGGCAGTGCTCGCCGCCACGCGCACGGCGTACGCCGAGCTCGGCGGCGCCGCCGACCGTCCCGCCCTCTTCGTGGCCGCCCCGTACGGCAGCCTCGACGACGCCCTGCCGGCGCTCGCCTCCACCCCGGTCGAGGCGCTCTCGCTCGACCTGGTGCGCGGCTCCCTTCCGACCGGGCTGGACCCGGCGACCGCGTCCGCGCTCGCCGGGAAGACCCTCGTCGGCGGCGTGATCGACGGCCACAACATCTGGCGCGGCGACCTCGAGGCGGCGTTCGGGACGCTGACCGAGCTCCTGTCGCTCAGCCCGGATGTGGCGGTGTCCACCTCCACGTCGCTGCTGCACGTGCCGCACGACGTCGACGACGAGCCGGAGCTCGACGCGCGCCTGAAAACCTGGCTGGCGTTCGCCGATCAGAAGGTCGCGCAGGTGGCCGTGCTCGCGCGCGGCCTGGTCGACGGCCACGAGGCGATCCAGCAGGAGCTGACCGCGGCGACCGCGGCGCTCGCCGACCGCGCATCGGCGCCCGGGGTCCGCGTGCCCGCGGTGCGCGAGCGCGAGGCCGCGCTGACCGAGGCCGACTTCCGCCGCGGCGACTACGCCACCCGGCTCGCCGCCCAGGACGAGGCCCTGGGGCTGCCGTTCCTGCCGACGACGACGATCGGGTCGTTCCCGCAGACCGCCGACATCCGCCGCTCGCGCGCCCAGCTCGCGAAGGGGCTCATCACCGAGGCCGAGTACCTGGGCCGGATGCGCGACGAGATCAAGCGCGTCGTCGACCTGCAGGAGGAGATCGGCATCGACGTGATCGTGCACGGCGAGCCGGAGCGCAACGACATGGTGCAGTACTTCGCGGAGAACCTCGACGGCTTCGCGGTCACCGTCAACGGCTGGGTGCAGTCGTACGGCTCCCGCTGTACCCGCCCGTCGATCCTCTGGGGCGACGTGTCCCGCCCGGCCCCGATCACGGTCGACTGGTCGGCGTACACGCAGAGCCTCACCGACAAGCCGGTCAAGGGCATGCTCACCGGCCCGGTCACCATCCTCGCCTGGTCGTTCGTGCGCGACGACCAGCCGCTCGGCGAGACCGCGCGGCAGGTGGCCCTCGCCCTGCGCGACGAGATCGCCGACCTGGAGGAGGCCGGCATCCGCGTCGTGCAGGTCGACGAGCCCGCGCTGCGCGAGCTGCTGCCGCTGAAGAAGGCCGCGCAGGCCGACTACCTCGAGTGGTCGGTCGGGTCGTTCCGGCTCGCGACCTCGGGAGCAGGCGACCGCACGCAGATCCACACCCACCTCTGCTACTCGGAGTTCGGCGTGGTCATCGACGCGATCCGGAACCTGGATGCGGACGTGACCAGCATCGAGGCCGCGCGCAGCCGGATGGAGGTCGTGCACGACATCCAGCGCTCCGGGTTCGAGCACGGCATCGGGCCGGGCGTGTACGACATCCACTCGCCGCGCGTCCCGTCGGTCGCCGAGGTGACCGAGCTGCTGGAGACGGCGCTCGACGCCATCCCCGGGCGCCAGCTCTGGGTGAACCCGGACTGCGGTCTGAAGACCCGCGGCTACGACGAGACGGTGGCGTCGCTGCGGAACATCATCGAGGCCACGCGCGCGGTGCGCGAGCGATCGTCGGTCTCCGCCTGACACCCGCGACGCCCCGGGGGGCCGCTCGTCCGCTCTCCGCGGACAGGCTCCCGGGGCGTCGTCGTGTGCGTCAGGATGAGCGCATGGTGCGGATGGCGGACGACGAGTTCGAGCGGATGGTCGGCGACATCTTCGACGCCCTCCCGGACGACATGGTGGGTCCGCTGGAGAACGTCGCCATCCTGATCGAGGACCAGCCGCCCGGCGCGCGGCCGCGGCTCTTCGGGCTGTACAGCGGACGGCCGCTGACCCGGCGGTCGGTGTACGGCTTCGGGGAGCTGCCGGACCGGATCACGCTGTTCCGCAACAACCTGGAGGCGTCGGCCTCGACCGAGGACGAGCTGCGCGCCCGGGTGCGGGTGACCCTCGTGCACGAGATCGGCCACTACTTCGGCCTCTCCGACGCCCGCCTCCAGGAGCTCGGCTGGGCCTGACCCGTCCCGTCCCGCCGTCCCGTCCCGTCCCGTCCCGTCCCGTCCCGTCTCGTCTCGTCCCGTCCCGTCCCGTCCCGTCCCGTCTCGTCCCGTCCCGTCTCGTCTCGTCTCGTCCCGTCTCGTCGAGGCGTGAGTCGTCGCGCTTATCCGGCGCGAGTGGTGACGTCTTGTCACCACTCGGCGGGATGCGGCGGGGTCAGACGGCGCGGAGGACCGCGACGACCTTGCCGAGCACCTGGGCGAAGTCGCCGAGGATCGGCTCGAAGTTCGAATTTCGCGGCAGCAGCCAGGTGTGGCCGTCGCGCTGCCGGAAGACCTTGACGGTCGCCTCCTCGTCGAGCATCGCCGCGACGATGTCGCCGTTCTCCGCCGTGTTCTGCGCGCGGATGACCACCCAGTCGCCGTCGCAGATGGCCGCGTCGATCATGGACTCGCCGACGACCTTCAGCATGAAGAGCTCGCCGTTGCCGACCAGCTGCCGAGGGAGCGGGAAGACCTCGTCGACCTGCTGCTCCGCCGTGATCGGGATGCCGGCCGCGATGCGGCCGACCAGCGGCACCATGGCGGCGTCGCCGACCGGCGTCTGGTTCTCGTAGTCGGGAGTCTCACCGGAGCTTGTGGGCAGGTCGATCAGGATCTCCAGCGCGCGCGGCCGGTTCGGGTCGCGGCGCAGGTAGCCGCTCAGCTCGAGCTGATTGAGCTGGTGGGTGACGGAGGAGAGGGAGGAGAGCCCCACCGCGTCGCCGATCTCGCGCATGCTCGGCGGATAGCCGCGCTGGTTGACCGATCGCTGGATGACGTCGAGGATCGCCAGCTGCTTGTCGCTCAGGTTCTTGCGGCGGCGGGTGCCTCCGCGGGCCTGGTTCTCGTTCGACACGGTCGTCCTCTCCTGGCGTCGGCGTCCTTCGGGGATGCTCCCCGGCAGGAATGTCGGTGGTACCTGATCTGATGTCCTCAGACAGTCGAAACTGTATCCGCGTCCGAAGGGGAAGACAAACATGTGTTCGAGTGTGTCGCGAACTTCGTCGCAGAATTCCGTGCACGACAGCACCTTGCGGTTTTCGACATTCGAAGATACATTCGGAACACAGTTTCGCACCCGCGAGTCTGAGGAGGTCACGGCCATGAGTGCAGCACTGATGAGCGAGTCGGTTCCCACCACGCTTCGCGCGGTCCCGCCGCTGCCCGAGGGCGCGCGCGTCCGGCTCCGCCTCACGCGCCGCGGGCGCGCGGTGCTCTCCGCGATCGTCGCCCTGCCCCTGGTGATCGGCGCGCTGGTCGTCGCATTGAACGGCGGAGGCGCTCTGGCCTCGGGCGAGCAGTCGCACGTGAGCTTCCAGTACGTGACCGTCGAATCCGGCGACTCGCTGTGGTCGGTGGCCGAGCGCGTGGCGCCCAACGCCGATCCGCGCGACGTGATCGCCGACATCGTGTCGCTGAACGGGCTCGAGTCCGCGGTGGTGTCGCCCGGCCAGCAGCTCGCGGTGCCGTCGAAGTACGCACACTGACGGAGGCGGGTCGGCGGTCACCGCCGGGCAGGCCGCGCCGAGCCGGAAGGGCCCATGCGGGGCATGTCACGCAGGGAAACCCCGTGCGGGCGGCTGACTACGATTGGAGGGTGACCTCCCTTTCCGAACTGCCGATCCGTGACGACCTTCGCGGTCGTTCCCCGTACGGTGCGCCGCAGCGCCCCGTGCCCGTCGCGCTGAACGTGAACGAGAACACGCATCCCGTGCCGGAGGACGTGGCGGCCGACATCGTCGCGCGCGTCGCGGCGGCGGTCGGCGGGGTCAACCGCTACCCGGACCGGGAGTTCACCGAGCTGCGCGAGGCGTTCGCTCGCTACCTCGGGCACGGGCTCACGGCCGACCAGATCTGGGCGGCGAACGGCTCCAACGAGGTGCTGCAGCACATCCTGCAGGCGTTCGGCGGACCGGGGCGCACGCTCCTCGGGTTCGCGCCCACCTACTCCATGTACCCGCTGCTGGCGTCCGGCACCGGCACCGCGTACATCGCCGGGACGCGCGACGCCGACTACGAGCTGACGCCCGAGACCGCGGCGGAGCAGATCCGGCGCCACGACCCGGACATCGTCATCCTCTGCTCGCCCAACAACCCCACCGGCACTCCGCTCCCGATCGCGACGGTCGAGGCGGCCTACGAGGCGGCGCGCGGGATCGTCGTCGTCGACGAGGCGTACGCGGAGTTCATGCCGGACGGAGAGCCGTCCGCCCTCACCCTGCTGTCCGGCCGCCCACGGCTGCTCATCTCACGCACCATGAGCAAGGCGTTCGCCTTCGCCGGCGCACGCGTCGGCTACCTGGCCGCCGACCCGGCCGTCAACGACGCTCTGCGGCTCGTGCGCCTGCCGTACCACCTGTCGGCGCTCACGCAGGCGGCGGCGCTCGGAGCCCTCGCGCACTCCGACGAGATGCTCGCCACGGTGGGTCAGATCCGCGGACAGCGCGACCGGCTCGTCTCCGAGCTCGGCCGGCTCGGCTACACACCGCACCGCAGCGGCAGCAACTTCGTGCTCTTCGGCGGGGTGGAAGACCCGCACGCGACGTTCGAGGCGCTCGCCGAGCGCGGCATCCTGATCCGGGATGTCGGCATCCCGCACCACCTGCGCGTCACCGCGGGGACCGAGGCCGAGACGACGGCGTTCCTCGAGGCCCTGGCCGCCCTCGGCCGGCCCGGGCGGGCGGCGGACGACGAGCAGGCGCCCGGGCGCGACCAGGACGCCCCGGTAGACTCGGACGCATGACGAATCGCGCCGCCACGGTCACGCGGGAGACGAGCGAGTCGAGCATCGAGCTGAGCCTCGATCTCGACGGCACCGGCACGTCCGACATCCGGACGAGCGTTCCCTTCTACGACCATCTGCTCACCGCGTTCGCCAAGCACTCGCTCACCGATCTGGTGATCCGCGCGACCGGCGACACCGACATCGACGTGCACCACACGGTGGAAGACGTCGGGATCGTCCTCGGCCAGGCCATCCGCAAAGCACTCGGCGACAAGGCGGGCATCTCGCGGTACGGCGACGCCCTCGTGCCGCTCGACGAGGCGCTCGTGCAGGCGGTCGTCGACATCTCGGGCCGCCCGTACCTCGTGCACACCGGCGAGCCCGCCGGCTTCGAGCTGCACCTCATCGGCGGTCACTTCACCGGGTCGATGGTGCGCCACGTCTTCGAGGCGATCACATTCAACGCGCGCATCACGACGCACATCACCGTCGTCGGCGGCCGCGACCCGCACCACATCGCCGAGGCCGAGTTCAAGGCGTTCGCCCGCGCGTTCCGCCAGGCCAAGGCGCTCGATCCGCTGATCACCGGCATCCCCTCCACCAAGGGAGCGCTGTGACCGGCGGGCGCACGCCCGACGTCGTCGTCTTCGACTACGGCACCGGCAACGTCCACTCGGCCGTCAAGGCGCTGGAGGCCGCGGGCGCGAACGTCGAGCTGACCGGCAACCGGGCGCGCGCGCTCGAGGCCGACGGCCTGCTCGTGCCCGGAGTCGGCGCCTTCACCGCGGTGGTGGACGCGCTCCGCGCCTCGCACGGCGACGAGGTCGTCGACCGGCGCCTGGCGGGCGCACGTCCGGTGCTCGGCATCTGCGTCGGCATGCAGGTCATGTTCGAGCGCGGCGTCGAGCACGGTGTGGAGACCGAGGGCCTCGGCGAGTGGCCGGGCACGGTCGACCTGATCCGGGCCGACGTCGTGCCGCACATGGGCTGGAACACGGTCCGCGCGCCGGAGGACTCGACGCTCTTCGCCGGCCTGCAGGACGAGCGCTTCTACTTCGTCCACTCGTACGCGGCCCAGGAGTGGATGCTGGAGCCCGAGGGCCCCTTCCCGAAGCCGAAGGTCACCTGGGCCGACCACGGCGGTCCGTTCGTGGCCGCCGTCGAGAACGGCCCGCTCAGCGCCACCCAGTTCCACCCGGAGAAGTCCGGCCGCGCCGGCATCCAGCTGCTCCGCAACTGGGTCCGCTCGCTCTAGCGGACTCCGCGCCACCCGTCCGCCCGAGCGGACCGACACGAGGAAACACATGACCGACTTCATCAGCACGCCCCGGCTCGTCCTCCTCCCCGCGGTGGATGTGGCCGACGGCAAGGCGGTGCGCCTCACCCAGGGCGAGGCCGGCAGTGAGACGAGCTACGGCGACCCGGTGGACGCCGCGGCCGAGTGGGCGGAGTCGGGCGCCGAGTGGATCCACCTGGTCGACCTCGACGCCGCGTTCGGCCGGGGCGAGAACCGGTCGCTGCTGAAGCGCGTCATCCGCGAGGTGCACGGTGTCAGCATCGAGCTGTCCGGCGGCATCCGCGACGACGCGTCGCTGAAGCAGGCGCTCGACGCCGGCGCGACCCGCGTGAACCTCGGCACGGCGGCGCTGGAGAACCCGGAGTGGGCGGCCAGCGCGATCAGCGCCTTCGGCGAAGCGGTCGCGGTCGGCCTGGATGTGCGCGGCACCACGCTCGCGGCCCGCGGCTGGACCCGCGAGGGCGGCGACCTGTGGGAGGTGCTCGACCGTCTCGAGGACGCGGGCTGCGCACGCTACGTCGTCACCGACGTCACCAAGGACGGCACCCTGAAGGGCCCGAACCTCGACCTGCTGCGCCAGGTGCTGGAGCGCACCGAGCGTCCCGTCGTCGCCTCCGGCGGCATCTCGAACCTCGACGACATCGCCGCCCTCCGCGAGTTGGTGCCGCTGGGGCTCGAGGGTGCGATCGTCGGCAAGGCGCTCTACGCCGGAGCGTTCACCCTGCCCGAGGCGCTGGATGTCGCGGGACGCTGACGCCGGCGATCCTGCCGAGGGACGCTCAGACGCCGCTTCCCGGCCCACCGACGAGGGCGCGGCCCGGCTGGCGGGCTTCGCCGCCTCCCTCGCCGCGGGCGCCCCGGCCGACTCGGCCGGCCAGCCGTGGGAGGGACGGCACTTCGACGACAACCCGTTCGGCGACGACGACGGCTCGGCCTCGCCCGCGCTGCTCGGTGCCCTCGCCGCATTCCGCGCGGGCGAGGCCGGTCCGGAGGCCGTGGTGGATGCGCTGCGCGAGGCGCGCCTGCTCGTCCCGCTCGTCGCGGAGCTCGGGGAGGAGGGCGAGAACGCGGCCGGGATGCTCGTCGACAAGACGCAGGAGCTGTCGATCGTGACGGTCGCCGGTCCCGACGGCCGCGCCGTGCAGCCGGTGTTCTCCTCGGTCACGGCGCTGCAGGCCTGGAACCCGCAGGCGAGGCCGGTGCCCGTCGACGGACGGCGTGCAGCGCTCGCGGCGGCCTCCGAGGGCACCGAGCTGATCGTGCTCGACCCGACCTCGGAGACGGAGTTCGTGGTGCGCCGGCCCACGGTGTGGGCGATCGCGCAGGGCACGCCCTGGCTCCCCAGCGACCGCGACCCCGACGTCCTCGCCGCGTTCCGCGCCTCCATCGGTCCGGAGCTCGGCGTGCACGACGTGACGCTCGTGGCGGGCGATCCGGCGAGCCGCCTGGCGGGGGAGGAGCTCGTCGTCAGGCTGGCGCTCGCGGCCGGACTCACCCGCGAGGAGCTCGACGCCATCCTGTCGCGCCTCGCCCAGCGCTGGGCGGCGGACGACGTGATCGCGACGCGCGTCGACTCGCTCCGCGTGCAGCTCGTCTCCTCGGGCGATTGACGCCCGCCTAGGCTGGAGGGACCATGACCGTCTTCGTCGCCATCGTGCTGTTCCTGAACGCCCTCTTCAACGTCTTCGCCTGGCCGCGGTTCTTCACCCGGGTCCGGAAGGACGCGCGGGCGCGGGATGCCGCCGGCCGCGCGACCCCGTTCCTCGTCGTGCACGCGGTGCTGCTCGGGGTGGCGCTGCTGCTCGCCCTGGTGTCGGCGGTGGCGGGCGTGCTCCTGCTGGTGGCAGGCTGAACGCATGGCTCTCAACATCACCGGCGACGCCGAGGCGGACGCCCTGCTCGACCAGTCGCCGTTCGCCCTGCTGACCGGGATGCTGCTCGACCAGCAGGTGCCGATGGAGACGGCGTTCGCGGGGCCGGCCAAGCTGCGCGACCGGCTCGGGGCACTGGACCCTGCGAGCATCGCGGCGGTCGACCCGGAGAAGCTCGTCGAGGCGATGAAGCAGACGCCGGCCGTCCATCGCTACCCGGGCTCGATGGCGACGCGCGTCCAGGCGCTGGCGGCGGCGATCGTGTCGGACTGGGGCGGCGAAACGGCGGCGATCTGGACCGAGGGCGACCCGGACGGCGCCGAGGTGCTGCGCCGGCTGAAGGCGCTGCCGGGGTTCGGCGAGCAGAAGGCGAAGATCTTCCTGGCGCTGCTCGGCAAGCGCAAGGGTCTGCAGGCGGCCGGATGGCAGCAGGCCGCGGGGGACTACGGCACCGACGGGTACCGCTCGGTCGCGGACATCGTGGACGCCGACTCGCTGGCCAAGGTGCGGGAGCACAAGCGCGCGATGAAAGCGGCCGCGAAGGCGAAATGACTTCACAGGCGGGCCGATTCCTGGTCCGCCGACGGGTTTCTGTGGACAACGGTTCCGTGTCGGAGGTCGCCGATAGTCTGCTGGAGCAGGTGGTCGCCGGGGCCGCCTGACGGCCCGGGCATCCGCGCCGGAAGGGAGGTCGCCGTGTTCCTGCTCGACGGTGTCATCGTCACGAGCGCCAGCGACCTCACCGAGGCGTCGAAGTGCGAGTTCGCCTTTCTGCGAACGCTGGATGTGAAGCTGGGCCGCCTCGAGAAGACCGAGGAGATCGAGGACCCGATGTACGTGCGGTCGTCCCGCATGGGCGACGAGCACGAGCATCGCATCCTGGAGCGCTACCGGGAGCGCTTCGGTGCCGGTGTCGCCGAGATCGAGCGGCCGCCGCAGCTCACCGCCGAGAGTCTCGCCGAGGCCGTGCGCCGCACGTCGGAGGCCTTCGAGCGCGGCGCGGAGGTCGTCTTCCAGGCGACATTCTTCGACGGGTCGTTCGTCGGCTTCGCCGACTTCGTGGTCCGGCTGCCGGACGGGCGCTATCGGGTGCAAGACTCCAAGCTCGCCCGCAGCGCGCGCGTGACCGCCCTCCTGCAGCTGGCGGCCTACGCCGAGCAGCTGCGGCGGATGGGGGTCGACGTCGACGACACGGTCGAGCTCCTGCTGGGCGACGGGTCGGTGAGCGAGCACCACCTCTCCGACATCGAGCCGGTGTATCGCAAGCGGCGCGCGCGCCTGCTGTCCATCATCCACGAGCACGTCGCCGACGACGGGCCGGTCGCGTGGGGCGACCTCCGTTTCACGGTCGACGGCCGGTGCGACACGTGCGACGCCGAGGTGCAGGCTTCGCGCGACGTGCTGCTCGTCGCCGGGATGCGGGTCACCCAGCGGGAGCACCTGATCGCGGCGGGGCTCGGCACGATCGACGCGCTCGCCGCGTCGACCGGGCCGGTCGACGGCATCCCCGAGGGCACGCTGGAAAGCCTGCGCGAGCAGGCGCGGCTGCAGCTGGAGGCCGTCCCCGGCAGCCCACCGCCCGTGCGCGTGTTCAATGCGCCGGTGCTCGCCGTGCTGCCGCAGCCCGATCCCGGCGACATCTTCTTCGACTTCGAGGGCGACCCGCTCTACACGGAAGGCGCTGGGGAGCGCTGGAATCTCGACTACCTGTTCGGCCTGGTCGATCAAGAGGAGAACTTCACCGCGTTCTGGGCGCACGACTTCGCGGCGGAGCGGGTGGCGCTGGAGGCGTTCCTCGCCTTCGTGCGCGACCGGCGTGCCGCGTATCCCGGCATGCACATCTATCACTACGCGGCCTACGAGCAGACGCACCTGCTCTCGCTCGCCGCCCGCCACGGCGTGGGCGAGGAGGAGGTCGACGGCCTGCTGCGCGACAGCGTCATGGTCGACCTCTACCCGCTGGTGCGCAAGGCTGTGCGGGTCGGCTCGCGGTCGTACTCGATCAAGAAGCTCGAGCCGCTGTACATGGGCGACCAGCTGCGGGAGAGCGAGGTCACGAACGGCGCCGACTCGATCACCGAGTACGCGAACGCGCGCGACCTGATCGCGCTCGGCCGCGACGATGAGGCTCAGCCGCTGCTCGACGACATCGGCGACTACAACCGCTACGACTGCGTATCGACGCTCCGGCTGCGCGACTGGCTTCTGGCGCGGGCGGCCGAGAACGGCATCCCGATCGGCGCGAGCCCGGTGGAGGAGAGCGACGTCGCTCCCGACGAGTCTCCGCTCCGGGCAGGGCTTCTGGCGTTCGCGGGGGACCCGCTCGATCCGCACCGCAGCAGCGACCGGGAGGCCATGGCGCTGGCGGCCGCGGCCATCGACTTCCACCGGCGCGAGCAGAAGAGCTTCTGGCAGTCGCACTTCGCTCGTCTCATCCAGCCGATCGAGGAGTGGGGCGAGAGCCGCGATGTCCTGGTGGTGGAGCAGGCCGTCGTGCTCCGCGACTGGTACCTCGACGAGGGTCAGCGGGTGGAGCGGCGCGAGTTGCTGCTGACGGGCGCGTGGGGTGCGGGGAGCTCGGTGCGGGTGAGTGAGCGAAGCGGTCCATACCTGCTCTACGAGTACCCGGGGCCGTTCCGGCAGCCGCGCGCCCAGCCGGGTGCCCGGGCCGCGCGCACCGTGTCGATCATCGAAGCGCTCGACGAGGGGTCCATCGTCGTGCGCGAGACGCTTCCGCCCGAGGTGCCGCCGTACCGCGACCTGCCGAGCGCGCTCACACCGGCCGCACCGCCCGACTCGCGGCGCCTCGGCGAGGCGATCCGCGAGTGGGGAACGGCGCTGCTCATTGCGCGTCACCACGACACGTGGCCCACGGATGCCACGGTCGATCTGCTGCGCCGGACGCCGCCGCGCACACGCTCCGGGGCGCTGGCGCCGGTGGCCGGTGACGACCGGACCGCGGCCGTCGTGAGCAGCCTCCTCGACCTCGACCGCTCCTACCTCGCAGTGCAGGGCCCTCCCGGCACGGGCAAGTCGTACCTGGGCGCCCACGTCATCGAGCGCCTCGTCGCCGAGCACGGCTGGAAGGTCGGCGTCGTCGCGCAGTCGCACGCCGTCGTCGAGAACCTGCTCGACCGCGTCGTCTCGGCGGGAGTCGCACCCGAGCAGGTCGGCAAGGTGCCGAGCGGCGGAGCACGCGCCGACGATCCGGAGTCGGCGGACGCCGTCGGGCACCGGTTCACCCCGCTGCCCGCCAATGGGCACCTGGAGTTCGCGGGCGTCAACGAAGGCCGTGGATTCGTGCTCGGCGGAACGGCGTGGGACTTCGCCAACCCCGCACGTGTTCCGCGCGGCAGCCTCGATCTGCTCGTCGTCGACGAGGCGGGCCAGTTCTCCCTCGCGTCGACCATCGCGGTCGGCGTCGCGGCGAAGAACCTGCTGCTGCTCGGGGACCCGCAGCAGTTGCCGCAGGTCAGCCAGGGGCGTCATCCCGAACCCGTCGACGGCTCGGCGCTGGGCTGGATCAGCGATGGGCACGACGTTCTCCCGCCCGAGTTCGGGTACTTCCTGGCGGAGACGCGCCGCATGCACCCGGCGCTCGCCTCCGCGGTCTCTCAGCTGTCGTACGAGGGCAAGCTGCGCGCACACGCCGGCGCTTCGGAACGGGAGCTCGGCGGCGTCGAGCCCGGAGTGCATCCCGTGCCCGTCCTGCACGTCGGCAACGCGACCGCGTCGCCCGAGGAGGCGGAGGCGGTGGTCGCTCTGGTGCGCGACCTGCTCGGGCGCTCCTGGACCGACCCGGCCTCGCACCGCGACGACGACCCCCTCGGCGAAGACGACGTGATCGTCGTCACGCCGTACAACGCCCAACTGGCCGAGGTGCGCGCGCTGCTCGACGCGGAGGGCTACCGCGGCGTCCGGGTCGGCACCGTGGACAAGTTCCAAGGGCAGGAGGCCGTCATCGCGATCGTCAGCCTCGCCGCCTCGTCGGCGGCGGACGTGCCGCGCGGCATGTCCTTCCTGCTGATGAAGAACCGTCTCAACGTCGCCATCTCCCGCGCCAAGTGGGCCGCCTACCTGGTCCACTCGCCGGAGCTGACCGAGTTCCTCCCGACCACGCCGGCCGGGGTGAGCGAGCTGAGCGGCTTCATCCGGCTGGTCGAGCCCGCGGGCCGGCTCGCCGGGGTTCCGGTCGGGTGAGCGTCGGGCGCGACGCTCGGTCTGGACGCTCGTGGCGCCGCGACGCCGGGGCTGACGCTCGCGACGGCCACGATGTTACGCTCGTGCCGTGTCACCGGAGGAGCTGCAGACGCTCGCGCACCTGCGCCGGGCCCGGGACCTGATCGACCGCGACTACGCGAAGCCGCTCGACGTCCCGACCATGGCCTCGCGCGCCTTCATGTCGCCCGCCCACTTCTCCCGGCAGTTCCGCGCCGCGTACGGCGAGACGCCGTACAGCTACCTGATGACGCGGCGGATCGAACGTGCGATGGCGCTCCTTCGCGGCGGGATGAGCGTGACCGACGCCTGCATGGCGGTCGGCTGTACCTCGCTCGGCTCGTTCAGTTCGAAGTTCAGCGAGATCGTCGGAATGACACCGACCGAATACCGGGCACGCGAGCACGAGGCGGTGCGTGCCATGCCGGACTGCATCGCCAAACAGCGCACCCGTCCGGTCCGGAGCCGGGCGTCCTAGCGGCCCGACCGTCCACAGCCGGCGCATCCCCCCGGCTCTCCACAGAAAGCAGTTTTGGAGAAGCGCCCCCGGTCCCGGCTTCCTAGAGTCGACTCATGACCGTTTCACTCCAGTACTCGCAGATCACCGTCCTCGACCCGGAGGAGTCGCTCGCGTTCTACCGCGACGCCCTCGGCCTCGACGTCCTCCAGGACGTCACCTCCGGCGACCACCGCTGGGTCACGCTGGGCGTCGCCGGCGCGGATGACGCGGCCGTCGTCCTCAGCGACGCCTACGCGGGCCGGTCGCAGGCCGACGGCGACGCGCTGCAGCAGCTCGTCGTGAAGGGCGCGATGAGCCCGATCGTCTTCCGCAGCGACGACATCGACGCCGCCTTCGAACGCGTGCGCGCCGCCGGTGCGGAGGTGCTCCAGGAGCCGATCGACCAGCCGTGGGGCCCGCGGGACTGCGCCTTCCGCGATCCGTCCGGCAACATGGTCCGCATCCTGCAGTCCACGCGCGCGGAGCAGAACGCCTGAGCCCGGGTCAGTGCAAGGCCGGGTCAGCGCGATGCCGGGTCAGCGCCCGGCGCGCGTGACCGAGACCGGGACGAACTCGCGCACGGGGTGAGCGATGGTGGCCGCGCACGTGCTCAGCAGCGGCTCGGAGAGACGTTCTCCGACCTCCACCGTCAGCCGTTCGTCGCCGTGCTCGAGCTCGACGGTCCAGCCGTGCGGGTGCGGGTGCTCCGACAACACCCGGAAGGCGTCGATCCTGTCGTCGCCGGTGGAGGTCCGCGCGGAGGCCTCGGCGGCCTGGGCGGCCGTGCTCAGCGACGTCCGTCCGCGGAGGAGGTCGGGCAGGACCCGGCGCTCCGCATAGCGGGCGACGACGGTCTCGGCCCGCTCGGCGTCCACGCGACCGTAGAGCAGTCCGTGGGGGAAGAGGATCATCGTCGCGGCGAACCGGTCCCCACCGAGGTGCGAGCACTCCCAGGTGAGCTCGGGATGCCGCGCGGCCAGCGCCTCGACCACCGGGCGCCCGCGCACGGCACAGCACTGGTCGTGCCGGGCATGCGCGCAGACGGCGACGATCGGAGCGTCGCTCCGCTCGCCCGCCGACCCGTCCAGCGGCAGGGTCAGCAGCTCGGCCGGGTCGGAGACCCGCCCCCAGCGGACCTCCTCGCGGCCCGGGCGTGAGTCGACCAGCGCCCAGCGCCAGGACGACTGGTCGCGCCGCTCCGGAGCGCGCAACCGCGTGCGCCGGATGGCGAGGGGGCGGAGGCCGGCCGCCTCGGCGCGGGCGACGATCCGGGCGCCGAGCGCGGGATCGAGGTCCGAGTCGAAGAACGCGTGGCGCCCCCACCCCGACTCCAGCTCGACCAGGAGCCAGCGCTCGCCGAAACCGGCGGTCCCGGCCAGCGGGTCGCCGCGCTCCAGGGCCCGGTCGCTGCACGGCAGCCACCCGGGCACCACACCCGCGCCGCTCGCCGGGCTGGACGGTGCGCCCGACGGTGGGCCAGACGGTGCTCCGGTCACGTCGCCGACGCGGTTCCGAAGTCCGCGGTGGCGCTGCGCTCGCCGTCCGACAAGACGCCGGCCTCGTCCGCGAGGTCGAACTCGCCCGCACCCGCGTCGGCCGGGCCGACCGCGCCTGCGTCGCCCTCCGTGCCGACCGCACCCGGGCCGGTTCTGCCGTCCGCCGACACGACGATCCCCTCGCGGAGCAGCCGTCGTGCGACCACCACGGCGGACCGCTCGTCCAGCGGCAAGGCGCCGACGGCGACCGGCCGTCCCGACAGCAGCGTCTCGACGGCCGCGCGCGCGGCGATCGGCAGCGCGACCTTCTTGGTCGGGAGCCGCACGGTCACCGTCTCCACCTCCACCGTCACGTCGGCGCCGAGCCCCGGCCGCACGACCACCACCGTGTCCGGACCCATGCCGTCGGCGGCGGCGATCGTCGCGAGCGGGCGCACGGGTGCAGCCGGCGAGTCCGAACGCCGCCGGCGGCGCAGCCGCTCGGATACAGCGGCCGCGACCGCCTCCCGCGCCGACGGGTCGGCGAGGGCCGCGATGAGCGCCTCCACCGTCTGTTCGACGACGGGTGCGACCGCGGACGGGTCCGCCGGGTCGAAGCCCAGGGGGAGCGACGCGCGGAGCTCGGCCGTGTCCGCGGCCCGCGCCACGGCCTCCTGCACCACGTCGTGCCGCGTGTAGGCGGCCACGCCGATCGTGAGGTGCACGGACACCCCGCCCAGCGCCTCCGCCGAGTGGATCCAGCCACGCGGCAGGTACAGCGCGTCGCCGGGGCGGAACGTCTCGTCGATGGTCGGCTGCTCCTGCACCCGCGCGGCCACCTCGGCGCGGTGGTCGCTCCACGGCTGGTCGCGGAGCGGGTCCACGTGCACCGGCTCGTGGATGCGCCAGTGCTTCTCGCCCGCGATCTGCAGCACGAACACGTCGTGCACGTCGTAGTGCGGGTCGAAACCGCGGGACGACGCCGGGGTGATGTACGCGTTCACCTGGGCCGGATGCCCCAGCTCCTCCGCCAGCCGGCGCGAGAACTCCGCGATCGGCGGCCAGGTGCGGTGCAGGCCCTGCAGCACGAGCGTCGCGCCGTCGGCGAACTCGGCCAGCACCTTCGCGGCGTCGAGCTGGTCGGCCACCTCGGCGCCGAAGCCGCCCGGGCCGGTGAAGCGGGCGGCCGGCAGCACCGTGCCCTCCTTCGCCATGCGGACGAACGGGGTGCGCAGTGCGCGCGACGACACGAGCTCATCGACCGCGTCGAGGCTGAACAGGTCGGAGAAGTCCTCACCGAGATCCGCTGCTCGCGTGAACAGCGGGCGGCGCCCCCAGTGGCCGGCGGCGAATTCCGCTCGGCCGACAGGCACGCAACGCGAAAGCGCGGGCCGGTCGCCCGGCCCGCGCCCGTCCGTCGCCATCAAGCGGACCCGTCGGCTCCGCCGTCGTGGCCGCCCGGGTTGGCGCCGCCGTCGGCCGGGCCTTCGCCCGCGGCCGATCCGTCGGCTCCGCCGTCGTGGCCGCCGGGGTTGGCGCCGCCGTCGGCCGGGCCTTCGCCCGCGGCCGATCCGTCGGCTCCGCCGTCGTGGCCGCCGGGGTTGGCGCCGCCGTCCGCCGGGCCCTCGCCGCCGCCGGTCGCTTCGGTGCTGATGTCGTCGTCGTCGATGTCGCTCATTCCGTCTCCCGTCCTGACCGCGCTGGTCGCGCTGTGACGCTCACACTACGCGCGGCCCAGCGCGGTCGTAAGAGCCGCCGGGTGAACGTCGGCCGTCACATTTCGCAAGACGTTTTGGCCGCTTCCGGCGACCCGGGGGAGGCTGTTCCTGCCGCCACACCGTCCGCCGGCACCATCCCCCTTCACAAGAGAGAGGCACCGCCATGTCCGACGCCACCCCGCCCGCC
>NZ_JABFMV010000014.1 GCF_013359685.1 Leifsonia sp. C5G2 | reverse complement strand
CGATGCCGCCGCCGTCGGCCATGATCCGCGGCAGTGCGGGCCAGGAGAACATGTTGGCGATCTCGTCGAGGATCAGCGCGAGCGGTAGGTCGAGTCGGGATCCGGGTGAGGCGAGGGCTTTGCGGCGGGCGGTCTCGACGATGTCGTCGAGGATCGCGCCGAGGAACCCGCCGACGGAGCCGGCTCCGGCCCCGGTGCCGACGAGGTAGAGGCTGTTGGGACCGGCGAGGAACGTGTCGAGGTCGAACTGCTCTCCCGGGCCTGGGGTCATCGCCTTTCGTATGGCCGGGATGGACAGGGGGCGGAGGGCACCGAAGACGCCGAACCAAGAGTTGGCGAGGAGCTTCTCGTCGCCGTTGATGATCGCATCCAGGTCCTCGGACCAGCCCGGCGTGCCCTGGTTGGCGAGCACCCCCACCGCTTCCAGAGCGAGCCGCGGGTTGGAACCCCAGCGGGCGAGCGCGTCGATGCCTCGGCCGGAGACGGCGGCCGCGTGGAGCAGCCGGGAGAGCACGGAGGAGGACACTTGCGCCCATTCCTGGTTGGTCTTGGACACGCCGAGTGCGGTGCCGGCGACGATCGCCTGCCCGCGCTGGTCCGCTACGAGGGGGTCCTCGCACCCGGCGACCGGGGAGATCCGCAGCGCCGAGCGGACACCGGTGAGCTCCTGGGGATCAAACACGGTGATCTCGCCGACGCGGGCGCGCTCGCGCATGGTGGCGGAGAGGTTGTCGTTGCGGGTGGAGGTAGTGATGAGGGGGCCGTCCCAGTCGAGGATGGCGTTGATGATGAACCGGTAGCCCTTGCCGGAGCGGGGTGCGCCTTCGACGACGATTGAGTCCTCGATCGACACGTAGACGTCCTGCCCGTGCGCACTGCCCACCTTCCACCCGGCGGCAGATGGCTCCGGGTTCACCAACGATGGGCGCAGGTTCTTGGCGCGGAGGAGGGCGGTGCGGGCGGAGGTGTGTTTGCGGACCTCGCCAGGTTTGGCAACGCCGTCGCGGCCGCGGAGTTCGTGGATGAAATGCCGATCCGACTGGCGGTACCGAAGCCACCAGACCATAACCGCCGCCACGAGGCTCAGAAGAATTAAGACCGCGAGGATGTCGAGGACTCGGATCAGGGTCACGGGTGCCATGCATCCGGCAGCGAGTGCGAATCCGCTGGGGTCGCCGCCAATGGCCAGTTGGAGGCCGGCAAAGACGCTTCCGGGCTGGCCGCCGGCGCCGCAGGTGGCGGTGATGGTAGCGCTGGCGATGCCGGTGGTGAGGGCGCCGGCGGCGACGATGGCGAAGAGACAGTAGAGCGCGAGCTGAGTCCACGAAGAGCCGTGAGTTCTCATGCTCGTTCACCGCCCATGGCGTCGGTGCGGAAGATGCCGAGTTCATAATCGGTGCAGATGTTGCGCACCTTCGCGACCCGGTCCTGCCCGATCTGCCACAGCCCTTCGCCCTTGTGCAGCTTGCGGACGAGGTCGGCTTGGGTGTCGTTCCAGCCCAGGATCTCCCGCGACCGGGCGATCTCGCCCGAGTGCTGCGCGTAGGAGATGCGGGTCTCGCAGTCCGCGAGAAGTCCGAGCGCACGCGAGTGCAGAGCGCTGTTGCGATCACCCAATGCATCGAGGTCCGCGACCCGGTGCAGCAGGTACCAGTTGGAGGTGCCAAGGTGGCGTGCGACCTTCTCGTCCTCGACCCTGTCGGCGAGACCATCACCACCGGAGACATCGTTGAGGAGCTCGACCGCCGCCTCTTCGTGGATGATGACTCGGGCTTGCCGGTTCGCACCCAGGCTGGAGCGGCGGATCCAGTTCGCGGTCGCGAGCCGGGCCAGTGCCTGCGCTTCCGGTGATGCGCCTTTCAGTGCGGAGGTGTCGACGACCATCATCGGGGCGTCAGCGTCAAAGCGGACGGTGGACGGTCCGTCGAAGAACCCGGTCAGGTCACCGGACACCATCCGGCGCAACGAGTGCGCGAGCCGATGGCCGGCGTCCGCAACCTCAACCGGCAGCGCCTCATCGGGGTCCACCAGACGGCTGTAGACGTGCGTGATGGTGACGGTCGACTGACCGCGCAGTGCGTCGAGGGCGACGTCGAGGGCGGTGTGCTCGACCGGTTCCAGGTTCCCGCCTTCGCGGAGGCGGCGGATGATCGTCTTCACCGTCGCCCGCCGGTACTGGAGGACGTTCTGGTTCCAGTCCTCATCCGAAAACGACAGGTCGCGTGGCCCCTCATCGAGCAGGTTGATCCGGGCGGCCTTACCGGGACCGACGGAGATGGAGGTACCGCCGACGTACGCGGCGACGCGCACCCACTCCCCGTTCGGGTCGTGCGGGACCGCGACCTTCCGGCCCAGCCGGGCGAGCCGGGACGACCAGGACTTCGCGAGCATCGACTTGCCCGTCCCCTTCACCCCGAGGATGGCGACGGAGTGCGAGCGGACGGCCTCGGCAGAATAGGCGTCCCAGGGGTCGAAGCAGAACGGCGCCCGGGAGAGCAGGTTCTCGCCGATATACGCCCCGGTGAGGATGTCCCCGGTCTCAGCCAGGAACGGATAGGCCCCGCCGAGGACCTTGGACGAGCAGCGGTGCGCGGGAGGGGTGGCGCGCAGCGGGCCACGCAGATTGTGCGGCTGCTTCCACCCCCACGCCGGCATCTTCGACGCCGGCAACTCCGCACTCTGCAGCTTCCAGGACGAGTTCTTGTCGGCGGCGCCAGCCTGGCGGTGGCGGCCGTTTGCCCCCGGCTTCTCATTGGCCGGGATGCGGCCGATGACCGTGTTCGGCTTCATCGCGCTCACCCCCCTTCCAACGGCACCGGCAACGCCGCGGTCACGAACCCCGCCGCCTGCTGACCCGACATCGACGCCAACACCAGCCGGGCCGGGTGCGACGCTTGCTCGATGTCGGTGCGGGCCTTGGCGAGGGCGTCCTTGGACTCGGCGGAGATGGTGACGAACCCGCGGTACTGAACGTCACCGAAGCCGTCGACGAGGTCGTGCTCGCGCACCGCGAGATCTTCCTCCTCGCGGAGGTGCGTGAGCGGGATCCGGGAGGACAGTTTCATCCGGATGGTCGCGGCGGTTTCCATGTCGGACTGGGCCCGATTCAGCTGGGCCAGCGCCTTGTGCGTCGCCACCGGCCGCACCTGCAGGGTGATCACCCGGGTCGCGTCCCCGGCATAGAGGAGCGGCTCGAGGAACCCGGTACGGACGTCGGTGCGGGGCCATTCGGCAACCCAGAACGTCTGATGCCAGGACTCATCCACCCGCAGCGCATCCCAGCCCTCGTCGATCCCCATCACCGGCGACGGCGCGGACACAACGCTCGAGTCCTGCTCACGCCGTGTGGCCGCGGCCACAGGGTCGGCGGACAGAGCGTTCAGCTGGTCAAGCTCATCCGAGGTCAGCCAGCCTGCGGGCGTGAGTCGGGCGTGCTCCATCGAGGTCTCGATCCCCGCCACCCGCTCCTTGAGCACAGCGGCGAGCCCGGTCAGGCCCTTGCCGGCGTCGCGGATGGCGCCGTTGAGGGCGGCGGTGTCGAAGGTGAGGGTGATGTAATTGGTAAACCCCATCGACCGCTTCGACGCCGCCTGCGTCAACGCCCAATACTCGCCGCGCAACTCTGCGGTGACTTGCGGGTCGTGCTCGTTCTCGCGAACGACCAGATAGTCGCGGAGCTCGTTCGAGGAGGCCCGGTCGACGCGGATCCGGATGGTGGTTTCCCGGACGCCGGGCAAATTCTCCAGGGAGCTGAGCCATTCCACGAACCCGTCGTACGCGGCCTCCTGAGTGCCCTTGTCGCGCAGCGCCCACGCCTTCGACCCCACCTTGACGGTGACTGAGGCGAGCCGGCCGCGGGCGTTGTAGATGAACCCGCCAGCACCGGGGATCTGCACGATCTGCACATCCCCCAGCGCACCCGGAAGCAGAAACTTGGAGGTCACGACCGGGGTCGCCGCAGCGACCTGGGCGTGGCCGACGTTGAGGGAGGCGACGGTGACCCGGAACCAGACGTCGCGGCGGAACACGGTCTGCCCGGCCATACTCCGCAACAGGTAGCGGACGGCTTGGGCGACGATCACGATGACCGGTTCGCGGCGGTAGGTGGCGAGGGCAAAGAACACGACGACGGCGACGATCGGCAGCATCACCCAGATGGCGTTGCTGTCGATGAAGAGGGTGGAGAGCAGGATCGCGACAGCGGCGCCGATCACAACCAGCTGCAGGAAGGTCAGTCCCAGGAAGATCCCGCGGCGTTCCCGGGCGGCAAAGCGCACCCGGGGTGCGCCTTCTTCGGTGATGATCTGGTCGGCGGTGAGGGTGGTCATCAGTTATCTCCCAACCTTGATGACCCGTGCCGCGGTGCGGACGGGTGCGGAAGCGGTGCTCGCGCGCGAGAACTGGTCCCGGACGGAGAAGCGATGGTGGAGGGCGGTGCCGACCTCGGCTCCCGCGAAGGAGACGAGTTTCGTCGCCCACAACGGGCTGAACGAGGCAGCGATCACCGCGCCGGCCGCGACGAGAATGACCCCGATGCTCACGGACGTCTTCGTCAGCTCCACCGCTAGGAGCACGACGCCTGCCGCGAGCGGTTTGGCAATCAGCAGGCCGACGGAGAGGTTCATCCAGCGTTGTGCCCACGCGGTGAGCTTGGGTTGGCCAATCATCATCAACCCGACCGGGGCCATCGCGGCCAGGGCGAGGAGCCCGAACTCCCGGATCGACATAGCGATGAACAAGAACAGGGAGGCGATCATCATCAACCCCACGACCAGGAGTGCGATGACGTAATCGCCGACGGCGGCCGGGCCGTGCGCGCCTTGGGCCGCCATCGTGAAGATGACGCCGCCCTCGGTGAACTTCGCGCTGTGCATGACCGCGTTGGCCGCCTGCCCGGGAACGTCGAGCAGGCCGACCACCCGGAGGAGGCCTTTGCCGAGGTCGCCGCCTTGGGCGACGGTGGTGAGGCTGCTGGTGATGTCGTCGGTGATCCCGGAAGCCTTCTGCATCCCCCACACGCAAATCGCGCTAAACGGGATGGCGAGGGCGGCGCCGGCGGCAGTGCGGCCGATCCGGGACCAGTCCTGCAAGATCATCGCGATCCCGATCTGGACGAGCGCGACGATCAGGATGACCGGCGCGGTGACGGCGATCCAGAACAGGAACTGCGAGTGCGCGATGTTCCAACTGCCTTGGTCAATGTTCGTGTTGAAGGACCCGGCGATCATCGTGGCGATGAAGTCGCCGAGGTTCTTGATCGTGGACCCCATGAACTGCGCGATCGTCTGGGAGGCTTGGCAACCGAAATCGGAGAGGAAGCATCCGTAGTTCGGTGCAAACGGGTCAGGCGGGGCGGCGGCGATGTCGATCATGAGGATCACGCCACGTGGAGCGACTGGCCCCAGTTGATCAGCCCCGCGATACTGCCGGCCACGGCGACGCCGGCGACGCAGCTGAGCAGGCCGATGATGCCAGCCTTCTGCACGCGCCCGTTGCTGGAGACGTGGCCGACGACGATGAACCCGGCGGCGATCAGCCCACCGATGATGGCCAAGATCAGCACGATCGCGAACACAACGTTGGCGATCGCCTGCAACGCTCCGACGCCGGGACCAGAGAAGTCCGGGCTCGGGTTGGGGATGGCCGCCACGGTGATGGTGCGTGCGTGGACGGTCACGAGGGATTCGTTGAGGGTGTTCATGATTCTTGGTTCCTTTCCGTGAGGTCGGTCGATGGTTCGGGCTCTGTGGTCTCGCTCATCCGCCGGGCCGCCAGCAGCCCGGATCCGAGGATCCCGAGCAGCGCGATGCCGACGATGAGCAGGAGACGAAGCAGATTGAGGATGAGGTCCATGACGGTCACTCCCCGCTCGCGTCCGAAGCGCTCGTTGCCGAGGTCGGCAGCGGGACGACCAACTGCAGCGGCTGTCCTTCGGAGGGCACGTCGACAGTGAGAATCAGTCGGTCGACCCCAGCGGGGAGGTACCAAGCGGCGCCGAAGGAACGCTGCTTATCGTTCGGGATCGTCCAATCGGACTTCTTCCCGAACAGGCCGGATGGGAGCCAAGGCAAACCAGCCGCCTTCGCTGCCGCCGGCCCATCGGCCGTGTCTAGGACCGCCGGCTCGGGACGGCCGTCGAACTGGGTGCCCTTCAGCGTGGTGCCGGTGACGTCCTGGTAGGTCTGGCCACCCTGGGAGGGCTTCCACTCGCCGATCATCGTGATCTTCATGAACACGACCGGTGTTCCGACCGTGAAGAGTTCCTGCGGGGAGTTCGGGAGGGTGCACCGGCAGCCGTGCGCCGACTTGAAGGTGCGGCCGGGGAAGACCTGGACGTAGACGGTGTCGACGATCCCGTCGGCGGCGGGGGTCGCAACGTTCGACGCGGTCGGTGTCGGCTTGGTCGGCGCGACGGTAGTGAACGACGGGTTTCTGGCGGGGGCTGCGGCGGCGCAGCCGGCAAGTGCCAGGGACGGGAGGAGGGCAGCGAGTGCGATCAGCTTCTTGTTCATCTCAGTTCACCTCGGTTTCGTATGCGCCCTTCACTTAGAACTTCCGGCTCGGAGCGATTTGTGGCGCGCATCTTGGAGACTCGTTTGGTCAGGGCACCTGAATGTGCTGGTGGTTGCAGGTATCAGGGAAATCGCTGGTGAGGTTCGTAAGGACACCGAGCGTCACGCGGGCGCGGGACCGGCAGTCGCTTTGACCGATCGATGACCCGTGCGGGGCGTACGGGTCCAGGGCATGGATTAGCTGAACCGAGAGAGTGTCCGCGCCGGTCAGTGATTGGCCGTTGATCGCGTAGAAGTCGACGGCCTTGCCCTTCCAGTGCGCGGACGCGGTTCCCGCCCCTGGGGTCATGCCGGTGCAGCGCCGGTTTAGATCGCTGACCCCGACCTGCTGGAAGGACTGGACGGCCACGACGATCAGCTGGAGGATGTGCGGGTCGATCGTGCAGTCCGGCGTCGCAGTACCGTCAGCCATGTTGACGACCTGCTGCTGGTAGCGGGGCTCGAGGAAGTTCAGCTTCTTCGCCTGGATCGCGCCGACCAGGACCGCGGCGGCCGCGCGAGCGTCCGCCGGTACCTGACACGCTCCGGCGCTTGCTCCCGTCAGGGCGGCGAGGACCTGCTCGGCGGGAGTCCAGAACGGGGCGTAGTGGTTCGGGTCGGCGTTGATTTGGACCGCGTGGGCGACCAGGGTTGGCGCGAGGGTCTGCCAATCCGGGACGTGAAGCATGCGGGTGTAAAAGGCGGCGGCAGCGGTCGCCGGGTTCATCCGCTCCGCTGGGGTGCCGTAACCGGCGCCCTGTTGGAAGACGCCGATCGTGGTGTTGTCCACCGCGTCGCCATGGTCCAGGTTGCGGAGGCCGGACTCACCGATCGCGACCATCAGCGCGAGTGTCTGCCCGTGCGGGGGCACGATCATCTGCTGGCCGACGGTGATGATCGTCGCGGCGATCTTCAACTGCTGCGGCCCGTACCCGTCCACATTCTGACCCGCCTCGACCGAGGGCGAGGATCCACCACACACTCCCCCGCCGCCGAATCCGTTGGTTCCCATCGCGAGAACCAAGCTGACCGGCACGGCGACAAGCGTGACGGGGACGACCAAGACGATGATGGCCGCGACGATCAGCAGGTTCCGCGTCGTTTTCGGATGCGTCACGGCATGAGCGGCCGCCGCGCCCGCACTGATCATGCCGCCACCTCCAGCTCGAGGACGTCCCGAGCGATCATCAGCAATCGCTTGGCGGTCGCGATTCGGGCTCGCGCCGATCCGGGATGGATGTGGAGAGTGGCTGCGATGGTGTCTGCGTCGTCGCCGATCATCTCGGCGACTTCCCGAAAACCGCCGGTCTCGGGCACGCAGGACACGATCACCGAACCGGTCATTGGCAGTCCCGCGTCCGCCGCTGCAAGGGCGGCGAGCACGGTTCGTGCGGTCTGGCAGACTCGCTCACGGATCGTGCGGACACCGCGCTTGGACAGCTGGTGGGCTTCTGCCACCCGCTCGGCGTCGCCGTCGGCCAGGCTCAGGTCGCTCATCACGTGCCAGTCGGATGCGCCGACGTAATCGGCAACCAGCACCATCCACCGGTGCGCGTCAAAGCGGCGAATCATCGCCTCGAGCGGGTCGATGTCCGACTCGGACTCCACGTCCGCGTCGACAGTGACATCGTCCGTCGGGCCGTACTTCCGCTCGATCTGCCGGAGCACGACGTGACGGGTGATCCCGAACACGAACGCGTGCGGCGATCCACGCTCCGGGTCATACGTGGAGGATCGGTGCCAGACCGTCTCCCGGGCGATCTGCAGAACGGCGTCGACCTCATTCGGCCAGCCGCGCAGTTGAAAGCGAACGTACGGCCGCAACGTGTCGACTTCACGGAGCAACTCCGTGAGAAAAGCATCCGCCCGCGAGCGGACTTGGGTTCCTCCAGCCACGAGATCACAACCTTCCTTGCATGGAAGTGGCTACTGCGAAGGACCGGGTTCGAGCCGGCGACGGCTCGTCAGAACAGGGCTATGTCAGCGCGCATGGGCGCGCAGGAGCCCTCCTTGGATTAGGAAGGTTGGATGTTCCGAGCTGCGCCGGGGATATGGGCTCCGGGGCGGCGCGCCCGGATTCGAGGGTGGAGTGGCGGCTTCGACTCTGAAGTTGGGGAATCTCAGCCACGATGCCTCACCGCCGCCCTGACTCGCTTAGCGAGGCCAGCGTTACGGTGAAGAGGGTAAGAATCAGCCGCTCCATTTGGTGCCGCACGCTACCCCCGAACAGGGGTCGCGCTTGGGCGGCACGCCGAGGTGAACCAGCTGTTCTACTGACAGCTCTCGCACCGCAGATCATCCATCGGATCCACCGGGACGAGATATCCGTCCACGAAGTCCTGAATGACGCCGGGAGGCTCTGTCGGGGGTTCGGCTACGCGTACGCTCCGGTCCTCGTCTGCGCGCTCGCTTCCAGCCATGCCAACACCTCCGCCCGCTTGTAAAGCACGGTGCGTGGGGTCGGCTTATAGAAGCGCGGGCCCTTACCGTGATACCGGAGTTGGGCGAGCGCTGCGATCGACAGCCCGGTGATCTCAACCACCTCAGCGGGCTGAATGAACTCTCCTGTCATCTCATCTCCTCCGTTTCGACAACTCAGGAGTGCTGCAATTGTTGAAACGACCATAGCAAGAAATCCGTGACTTGACAACAGAAGTGGCGATAGGCTGTCGAAATGGCAGACTTTCGATCGGAGACCAGCATCGGCGCGCGCATCAGACTGGCGCGACGTGAACGTGGATTTCGAACGACCAGCGACCTGGCAGCGGCGATTCCCGGTGGGAACATCACCCCCGCGATCCTGGAGAACATCGAATCCGGCCGGAAGGCCGACATCAGCGTCAGCCAGCTCTTGAATATCGCACGGGGCCTCGATGTGCCGATCAGTATGCTGCTCTCGCCAATCGGGCGGCCCAACGACAAACTCGACCTGCAAAATCTCGGCGAAGACTTCGACGGAATGACCGTGGCCGAATTCGATTGCTGGCTTTCAGCGACCCCCTCGAGTTCGTATCGGCCCCGATTGGCCGCCGAACGCGTGGACATCTCCGTCCTGAACTCGCTTCGCGAACTCGGGACCCTTCGACGTGAGTTCGACCGCCTCCGGATCGTTCGCGACGTCGGAGCGGCGTCCGGAGTCTCTGATCTCACCTTCGACTCAAGCGTCGAGGCGCGCCTGGAGCTGGTCGAGCACGAGCTGGAGCGCGTCGCAGCGCTTCTCACCTCGGCGGGCATCGAAGAGGTGGCAGCACCCTAAAGAGGAGGGCGAGATGGGCAGCGTTCTGTCGTATGAATCTGCCGGTGGTCGACGCTATCGCGTCATGTACCGCACCCCTGATCACCGTCAGACCACGAAGCGCGGATTCAAGACGAAGCGAGAAGCCGAGCTCTACTTAGCCACGGTCGAGACGAACAAGGCACGCGGCGAGTACATCGATGCAAGTGCGGCGAGGGTGACGATCGCATCCCTCGGCGATGAGTGGCTAGCCAACCAGACTCACCTCAAACCGTCCTCGCTCCGACCGCTCGAGATCGCGTGGCGACTCCAGGTCGAGCCGCGTTGGGGACGCGTCCCTGTCGGTGATGTACGACACTCGGATGTCCAGGCCTGGGTTACGTCTTTGAGCGCAGAAAGGTCCGCTACGACCGTCTTGCGCGCGTTCGGTGTGCTTGCCGGAATCCTGGACATCGCCGTGAAGGACCGGCGCGTGCCTGTCAACGTAGCCCGCGGATCGCGATTACCCCGCAAGGTTCCTCGCGCTCACCGGTACCTCACCCATCAACAGGTTCACGACCTCGCCTATGCCAGCGGCAAACACGAAGCTCTCGTCCTCCTACTTGCCTACACCGGCCTTCGCTGGGGCGAAGTCATCGCCCTCCGCGTGCGCGACGTCGACTTCACTCGTCGCCGACTCGCCGTCTCGGAAAACGCGGTAGAGGTCGGTCCCGCCACCATCGTCGGAACCCCGAAGAGCCACAAGCGCAGGTCGGTACCGTTCCCGGCATTCCTCATCGACGCGCTGGCCAGCGCAGCCGCAGGCAAGGAGCCGAACGACCTGCTGTTTTCCGGCCGGTTCGGTGAGCACATGAAGCGAGCCACACGGGGTCAACGGACATGGTTCAAGAGCGCACTCGACAGGGCCGGCCTTGACCCGATGACCGTCCATGACCTGCGGCACACCGCCGCCAGCCTCGCCGTGAGCGCGGGAGCCAACGTAAAGGCGGTCCAAAGGATGCTCGGCCACGCCTCAGCCGCGATGACGCTGGACGTTTACGCGGACCTCTTCGACGACGACCTGGACGCGGTAGCTGAAGCTCTGGACGGCGCAGCCAGACGTTCTGTGGCACGACCGCATCTCGCTGAGCGTCAGTCCTCAGTGGTGAGCAGACCAGTAAGCGCCGCCAACGTACTTGGCTAGCTTGCCCAATCCTTTGACGCCGGCCCCTAGGACAAGGACAGCGAGCACGAAAACGAACCACGGGTAGGCGATTACGTCTGCCACGATCGCGTTCCAGATCATGACGATCGCTTCCCACCGGGCAGCGCGCCACGTATCGAGAAGCCAACCGACATCGATCATGTCCACATTGAAGCGGTAGCCGCTGACAATCGGCATTTGCGACGGCCGCGATCGCAGAAAGAGGCCCCGGATCACCAACTCGCGGCGGCGTTTGTTGTCAGTTTGTTGTCAAATCGAGCGCCGCAGGTCTGGCAGCAAAGACTCGATCCCAGTGATTTACTGGGATCGAGGCGCCCGTTCCTTGGCGGAGGGCGTGGGATTCGAACCCACGAGACATTTCTGCCCACCAGTTTTCAAGACTGGCTCCATCGGCCGCTCGGACAGCCCTCCTGGCGCCGGCGCGAGCCGGCGTCGACCGATTCTAGCGAACCGGGGTTGGGTCAGCCCTCGAACGAGGCTCCGGAGGTGGAGCCGGGCCCGAACCCGAGGTGGTGTCCGGCCGCGAGCGCGCCATGATCCGCGCAATCGGCCGCGGCCCACTACGCCTTCTCCGGCTCAGACTCTATTCGCTGAACGGCTTCGAGCACGTCTCCTGCGCGGCGGTCTGACCGTGAACATCCGACGGCAGAGTCGCGGACGAGTCGGTGCCCGTCGTCGGCTGGGCGGACGGTGCACCGGCGGGGGAGTCGGCAGGGGGCGTGGCATCTCCCGCCTGCGCGGGTGGCGTCGTCGAGGTGCCGCCACTACCCGGCGCGGCCTCCGACCCGACTCCGGTGTCGCCCGTCAGCGCGACGGGCTGGTCGTTCTTCAGTGCACCCATGAGTTGCTCTGCCGCGTCCACTGTCGGTGCGACACCGCCATCCACATAGTGATTGGGATACTGCACGAAGACGACCTTGCTGATGTCGATGTTCTTCAGCGCCATCGCCATCGAGACGATGGTGGTCGGATTGTTCAGGCTCTCCGACGGGTCGATGTTCTTGATCGCGGCCTTCGCGAGGGTGTAGAGCTTCACCGGATTGCTCAGAACGTCCGAACTCTTGATCGTCCGGACGAGCGAGGAGAGGAACACCTGCTGGTTGCTGATGCGGCCGAGGTCCGATCCGTCGCCCACGCCGTGACGCGTCCGGAGGAAGGCGAGCGCCTGCGAACCCTGCAGCACGTTCTGCCCGGCCTTCACGTCGAGACCCGTGTACGGGTCCTTGATGTCGCCGGCGACGCAGACGGGCACACCGCCGATTGCATTCGACATCTCGATAACGCCGTCGAATTGGATGACTGCCGCGTACGGGATGTCGAGCCCCGTCAGCTTCTCCACTGTCAGCACGGTGCAGGCCAAGCCGCCGTAGCTGAGCGACGAGTTGATCTTCTGGCGACTCATCGCGTCGAAGCTGCCGCCCTTGGGGTCGGGGCACGACGGGATGGCGACGAACATGTCGCGCGGGAAGCTGACGACCGTGGCGTTCTTGTGGTCCGCGGAGACGTGCAGAAGCATCGTGACGTCGTTGAGATTCTCACCTCGGTCGCCATACGCAGCGTTGCCACCGCCCGAGTCGCTTCCGGCGAGCAAGACATTGAAGGAACCATCCATCGCCCCGACGCCGGGGGTCGACTCGTTGCCCTTCGCGTCGACGAGCTTGACCCCGCGCTTGTTGGAGACGCTGCTGACCACATCCACCGCAGCGTAGGCGGCGAGCGAGACGCCGGTCACCCCGAACACGGCGATCACGGCGACGAAGATCTTGAGGAGGAACGTGAGCGGATGCTGCTGCTTCTGTCGGCCGTGCCGGACCGCTGGTCCTGCCGCCTTCTCCTGCGCTCGCGCTTGCGCGCGGGTGTGCATCTCGCTCATTCACTTCCTTCCGGATCAGCCGCCTTCACACACGGAAGCGCGTACCGGAGAGGGCACACGCCAGCGAAAAGTCTGGCACGGCAGGCTGGCAATGCTCTGGAAGGCGCGCGTCAGAGCGCGTCGAGCACCTGTGCGACGCCGTCCTCGACCACGTGCCCGGTCGTCCGGTTCGCAGCGGACTTGACCTCGTCCGGCGCCTGGCCCATCGCGACACCGAGACCCTCCGCCGCCGCCCAGGTCAGCAGGTCGATGTCGTTGCGGCCGTCGCCGACGGCGACCACGTTCGACCGCGGGATGTCGAGCGCGTGCCGCACCCGCTCCATCGCGGTGGCCTTGCTGACGCCGTCGGGCGAGATGTCGAGCCACGCCGTCCAGCCGATCGCGTAGCTGACCCGCTGCAGGCCCATCCGGTCGACGATCGAGAGGAACTCCTCGGTGTCGTGCTCGGGCGAGACCACGACGACGCGGGTCGCGGGATGCTGCAGCAGCTCCTCGAACGGCACCTGCTCGGCGTTCACCAGCTCCCAGTCGGTCATGCCCTCGGTGTACCGGCGGAAACCGGTCGGCCCTTCGACCATGAAGCTGCCGCTCGGGAGGTGCGGGCGGATCGTCTCCAGCACCTCGGTCGGGTCGAACACCTCGATGAACTCGCGCCGGTAGCCGCCCTCGACGGTGTCGTCGCGGCGCATGGTGAGCGCGCCGTTCGCGCACACGACGAACTCGCTGGTCAGCCCGAACGTCTCGTGGATGGGCCGCGCCGTCTCCCAGCTGCGGCCGGTCGCCAGCATGACCTCGTGGCCGGCGTCGCGCACGCGGGCGACGGCGGCACGGACGGCGGCGCCGACGGTCTCGTCCTCATGGATGAGCGTTCCGTCGACGTCGAGCGCGATCAGCAGGCGGGAGTCGTCGCTCACGAACGCGTCGGCTCCAGCAGCTCCAGGCCGCCGAGGTAGGGGCGCAGCGCCTCGGGCACGCGCACGGAGCCGTCCTCCTGCTGGTGCGTCTCGAGGATCGCGACCAGCCAGCGCGTGGTCGCCAGCGTCCCGTTGAGGGTCGCGACGGGTGCGGTCTTGCCGCTCTCGGTGCGGTACCGGATGTCGAGCCGGCGCGCCTGGAACGTCGTGCAGTTCGAGGTCGAGGTGAGCTCGCGGTAGCGGCCCTGGGTCGGGATCCACGCCTCCACGTCGTACTTGCGGGCGGCGCTGGAGCCGAGGTCGCCCGCGGCGGTGTCGATGACGCGGTAGCTGAGCCCCAGCTCCTGCATCATCTCCTCCTGCCAGCCGAGCAGCCGCTCGTGCTCCGCCTCGGCCTCCTCCGGCCGGGTGTAGACGAACATCTCCAGCTTGTCGAACTGGTGCACGCGGATGATGCCGCGGGTGTCCTTGCCCGCGGAGCCGGCCTCGCGGCGGTAGCAGGTCGACCATCCGGCGTAGCGCAGCGGCTGTTCGATGTCGATGATCTCGTCCGCGTGGTAGCCGGCGAGCGCGACCTCGCTCGTTCCGGTCAGGTAGAGGTCGTCGTTCTCGAGGTGGTAGACCTCGTCGGCGTGGGCGCCGAGGAAGCCCGTGCCCTGCATGATCTCCGGCTTCACCAGCGTCGGCGTGATCATCGGGATGAAGTCGTTCCGCACAGCTTTGTCGAGCGCCATGTTCATCAGGGCGAGCTCGAGCCGCGCGCCGATCCCGCGCAGGTAGGAGAATCGCGCACCCGCGACCTTGGCCCCGCGGGCCATGTCGATGGCGCCGAGCAGCTCGCCCAGCTCCAGGTGGTCGCGCGCCTCGAAGTCGAACTCGGGGATGTCGCCGACGGTCTTGAGCACGACGAAGTCGTCCTCCCCACCGGCCGGGACGCCGTCGACGATCGGGTTGCCGATGCTGCGGATCAGGCGCTCGAAGCGCGCGTCGGCGTCGTTCGCCGCCTGCTGCGCCTCCTTCACCCGGCCGGCGAGCTGCTGCGCCTGCGCGACGAGCTCCTTCTTCTGCTCCTTCGGCGCCTTGGCGACCTGCTTGCCGAAGGCGTTCTGCTCGGCGCGCAGCTCCTCGAACGCCGTGATGGCCGCCCGCCGCTCGATGTCGGCCTGGATGGCCTCGTCGACGAGCTGGACGGAGTCGCCGCGCGCCTCCTGGGAGCGCCGGACGACATCGGGGTTCTCGCGGAGGAGCACGGGATCGATCACCCGACCAGCTTATCGACCGATGCTCAACAGGTAGCGTGAGCAGGGTGAACGGACGGGGCGGGGGCGAGCGCACGGTCGTCGCGGTCGTCTACAACCCGGTCCGGGTGGATGTGCTGCGGGTCAGGGCCGCCGTGGAGGCCGCAGCTGCGGCGGCCGAGGCGGAGCGGCATCCCGAGGGGATCGAGCTGCTGTGGCTCGAGACGACGCCGGAGGACGGCGGCCAGGCTCAGGTGCGCGCGGCCCTCGACCGCGGCGCCTCGCTCGTGCTCGCGGCGGGCGGAGACGGGACCGTCCGGGCGGTGGCGGAGGCGCTGCGCGACAGCGATGCGGCCCTCGCCCTCATCCCGGCGGGGACGGGCAACCTGCTCGCACGCAACCTCGGCGTCCCGTTCTCGAGCGTCGAGAGCGCCTGCGCGGTCGCCTTCGCCGGTGAGACACGACCCATCGACCTCGGGATCGCGACCGCACATCGGCCGGACGGCGGTTCGACGGAGCACGTTTTCCTCGTCATGGCCGGGGTCGGGATCGACGCGGCCATGATCGCGGGCGCCCGGCCGGAGCTGAAGCGCCGCTTCGGCTGGCTCGCCTACGTGGATGCGGCGTTCCGCGCCCTGCCCACGACGAGCAAGGTGCGCATCCGGTTCCGGCTCGACGGCGGGCACGAGCGGTCGGCGCACGTGAGCACCATCCTGATCGCCAACTGCGGCGCGCTGCCGGGCAACATGGAGCTCATCCCCGACGCCGCGATCGACGACGGTGTGCTCGACGTCGCGATCCTGCAGCCGGCGACGGTCTTCGGCTGGCTGGCGATCTGGCGCAAGGTGACCTGGGAGAACCGGGTGCTGCGCAAGTCGGCGCTCGGCCGCCGCATCATCCGCTTCACCGACCGCGCGGTGCGGACCCGGCTCAGCTACCTGCGCGGGGCGACGGTGCAGCTGGAGGTCGATGCGCCGGAGCCGTTCGAGCTCGACGGCGACGCCTTCGGAGACATCGTCGCGATCGACCTCCGCGTGGACGAGCGCGCCCTGCTGGTGCGGGTGCCCGCCCTTCCCGAGCGCTAGTCGAAGTCGTCGCGGGCGCGCGGCGCCTGCGGAGAGCGGCGGCCGACCAGCGCCGTGAGGAACAGCAGCCCGACGATCGTCAGCAGCCCGACCGTGATGAGCGGACCGGCGAGCATCCAGCCGAGCTGCGCGAACACGAGCGCGGTGACATCGGTGCTCGGCGTCGGGCCGTTGTACGAGGAGGTCACCGACACGCAGTACAGGACGATGCCCAGCACGACGAAGCCCGCGCCCACCAGCCACAGAGCCAGCATGACGGGGTTGCGGCGCGGGTTCGGCTCCAACCTGTCGAGCAGGCCGGGCCCGGTCACGAGCGGCGCGGGCTGGGGCGGGAGGTCGAGGTCGGCGACGGGCGCGGCGACCCGCTCCGGGGCCGGCACCGACTCGGGTTCCGCGACCTCGCCGGACGCCGCGGGCAGCACCGACGAGGGCCTCCGGTAGGCGGAGTCGGGCGCGTCGGACCGCACCCGCGTCTGCGAGCGCTCCCCGGGCCGCGGCTGGTATCCGCGCTGGAACGCGGGGTCGAACCGCGGGTCGAAACCGCCGGTGCGATCCTCGCCGTCATGCTCCTCGGCGACCATGGTGACCTCCCGACTGTCCTTCCCCAGAGCCTACGCCGAGGCGGCGTCGTCGGTCAGGGACGCCAGCCATTCCCGCGCCTCGGTGAACACCTCGTCGCGGTAGCGCTGGTCGAACTCGACCCGCATGCCGTCCGCGCGCGGGTAGGACCCGAGGAACATCACCGAGGGGCTGAACCGACGGAGGCCGAGCAGCGCGTCGGCCACCCGCTCGTCATGGATGTGGCCGTCGGCGTCGATGACGAACCGGTACCGGCCGAGGGCGTCGCCGACCGGCCGCGACTCGATCAGGCTCAGGTTGATCCCCCGGGTGGAGAACTGCTCGAGGAGGTCGAGCAGGCTGCCGGGGCGGTCGTCCGGGAGCTCCGCGATCAGGCTGGTCTTGTCGGCCCCGGTCGGCTCGGGGACGCTGCGCGTGGTGCTGACGAGCACGAACCGGGTGACGGCGTTCGGGTTGTCCCCGATGTTCTCGGCGAGCACGACCACGTCGTGGTGGTCGACGATGCCGGGAGGGGCGACCGCCGCATCCGCCGCGCTGCCCTCGAACAGCGACGCGGCCGCTGCGACGTTGCTGGAGGCGGGCAGGTGGCCGTGCTCCGGCAGGTTGCGGTCGAGCCACTGGTGGCACTGGGCGTAGGCGACGGGATGCGCGTTCACAGTGCGCACGTCGGCCAGCGTGGTGCCGGGCCGGGCGACGAGGACGAAGTTCACCGGGACGAGGTACTCGCCGACGATGCGGAGGCCCGGGATGGTGGCGAGCGCGTCCTGGGCGACCGAGACGCCGCCCTCGATCGAGTTCTCGATGGCGATCATGGCGGCGACGCTGCGCCCCTCCACCACGTCGGCGAGCGCCTCGCCGAGGTTGTTGACGGCCCGCCACTGCTTGCCGCGCGCCTCCGGCACCTGCTTGAGCGCGGCCTCCGTGAACGTGCCGGACGGCCCGAGGAAGCTGTACACGTCGTCGAGGGAGGCGGGCAGCTCGGCGGGCGCGCCTGCGGGGTCGGAGGACATGCCGCTCAGCTTAGCGATCCGCCTCCCACGGCCTCCGCGCGCGCCTGCGGCTCTGTGGAACGTCTGCGGCCGCTCGCGCACCCGCAGACGTTCCGAGAGGGCGCAGTCGCCCGCACCTCTCTGGAGCCCGAGCAATGGGCATGTAATAATTGCGGACACAGATTAATAGCGGGGTTCGCGGCGGCGCTAGCTTCAACGCATGTCTCCACGGTGGACCGATTCGACCTCCAAGCACGGAATCCCCCGCGCCGACCAGGTCTGGGCGTTGCTGCATCCGAACTTCCGGGCAGAGGCGCCCGAAGAATCCGTGGACGACGGGACCGTCTGGCTGTACATCGGACATCCCCATGCTCAGACGGAACGAGAGATCGAACTGTTGGTGAATGTGTACGACGACGGACGGGAAGCCGTGGTGTTCCATGCAATGCCGCTCGGCCCCAAGTTCCGCCGACGCAGAGAGGAGATGCGACATGGCTGACATCGATGACGCCGCCTTCGACCGGCTCGCAGCAAGACTGACGGACCCGGCAACCCCGATGCCCAAGCTGACCAATGTCCTAACCGGCGAGGCCGCCGCGGCCGCCGGGCACGCCTTCCTCGTCTCCGAGTACGGGTCCGAGGAGGCATTGGACGCCGTCCTGCGGGCAGCGGGGCGACCGCGGCTCGGTGAGCAGCCGAAGGGCGCATCGCCAGTCGTTCGCGGTCGGATCCCCGTCGCCGACCGCGCCGCCTTCGACGAGTTAATCAGGGAGACTGGCAAGAAGGAGAGCGAACTGGTCAGGGAGGCCGTGCACCTGCTCCTGGAACAGCACAGGAAGGCGAGCTGAACCCTCCGCCTGCACCTCCCGGCGACCGGCCTGCCGTGGAAGAGTAGGAACATGGACGAACGAGCCGGAACCCCCGCCCAGCCTTCCGACCTGATCGACGTCGACGCCCTGCGGCGCGCGTACTACGAGCTGAAGCCGGATGTCAGCATCCCGGAGCAGCGCGTGGTGTTCGGCACGTCCGGCCACCGCGGGTCGTCGCTGGACACCGCGTTCAACGAGGACCACATCGCCGCGACCACGCAGGCGATCGTCGAGTACCGCAACGGCCAGGGCATCACCGGCCCGCTGTTCATCGGCGCCGACACGCACCTGCTGAGCGAGTTCGCCACCACCACCGCGCTCGCGGTGCTGGTCGGCAACGAGGTGCGGGTGCTCGTCGACGAGTTCGACGACTGGGTGCCGACGCCCGCGGTCTCGCACGCGATCATCCGGTACAACCGGCAGGGTCATGGCGACCAGGCGGACGGCATCGTCGTCACGCCGAGCCACAACCCGCCGCGCGACGGCGGCTTCAAGTACAACCCGCCGCACGGCGGCCCGGCCGACACCGACGCCACCAGCTGGATCGCGAAGCGCGCCAACGAGATCATCGCGAACGGCATGAGGGAGGTGCGGATGGCCGAGCCGTCGGGCGTCGAGACCTACGACTTCCGCGGTCACTACGTCGACGACCTCGAGAACATCATCGACGTGAAGGCGATCAAGGACGCACGGCTCAGGATCGGCGCCGACCCGCTCGGCGGCGCCAGCGTCCACTACTGGGAGGCCATCGCCGAGCGCTACGGCCTCGACCTCACGGTGGTGAACCCCGAGGTCGACCCGACCTGGAGCTTCATGACGCTCGACTGGGACGGCAAGATCCGCATGGACCCGTCCAGCCCCTCGGCCATGGCCTCGGTGGTGGCCCGCCGCGCCGACTTCGACATCCTCACCGGCAACGACGCGGACTCCGACCGGCACGGCATCGTCACGCCCGACGGCGGGCTGATGAACCCCAACCACTACCTGGCCGTGGCGATCGACTACCTGTTCCGCACGCGCACCGAGTGGCGGAAGGACGCCGCGGTCGGCAAGACCCTGGTGTCGTCGTCGATCATCGACCGCGTCGCCGAGTCGCTCGGGCGACGTCTCTGGGAGGTCCCGGTCGGCTTCAAGTGGTTCGTCCCCGGCCTCATCGACGGGACGGTCGGGTTCGGCGGCGAGGAGAGCGCCGGCGCGTCGTTCCTGCGCTTCGACGGGACGGCGTGGACGACCGACAAGGACGGCATCCTGCTCGCCCTGCTGGCCAGCGAGATCCGGGCCGTCACGGGCAAGTCGCCGTCCGAGCTGTACCGCGAGCTCACCGAGCGCTTCGGCGACCCCGTCTACCAGCGGGTGGATGCGCCTGCGACCCCCGAGCAGAAGGCCGCGCTGTCGAAGCTGGACGGCGACGCGATCACGGCGACGGAGCTGGCCGGCGAGGCGATCACGGCGAAGCTGAGCCGGGCGCCCGGCAACGACGCCCCGCTCGGCGGCGTGAAGGTGCAGACCGACAAGGCCTGGTTCGCGGCCCGCCCCTCCGGCACCGAGAACGTCTACAAGATCTACGCGGAGTCGTTCGAGGGCGAGGAGAACCTGCGCGAGGTGCAGGAGGAGGCCAAGCGGATCGTCGGCGACGCGCTGGGCGGCTGATCGCCGCTCAGCCGGGGTAGGTCGTTCCGCCGGGGCAGCCGAAGAACTCCTCGAGCGTGGTCACGCCCGACCTGTGCAGCTCGGTCGCGAGCGGCACGCCGACGAAGCGGAAGTGCCACGGCTCGAAAGCGAAGCCGGTCACGGCCACCTTGTCGGCGGGGTAGCGGAGCAGGAACCCGAACCGCCAGGCGTTCGCGGCAAGCCACCGGCCCTGCGCGGTGTCGGCGAAGCACGCCGCGAGCGAGCAGTTCGCCGGGACGGCGCTGATATCGACCGCGTACCCGGTCTGGTGCTCGCTGTGGCCGGGCCGGGCGGTGTCCGTGTCGGCGTACGCCTGGCCGTTGTGCGCGACATCGTCGTCGTAGACGCGCGTCTGCGACTCGTACGAGCGGTAGGCGCTCTGCACAGAGAAGTCGAGCCCGGCCTCCGCCTTGCCCGCGTGGAACATGTCGACGACCGCCGCCGCCGTCGCCGACCGCATCGGCTGGTCGTTGAGGTTGGGCACGTCGGGGTAGGTGAGATCGGCCGGGACGTACGAGAGCGGGTTCAGCCCGCGGCTCTTGTTGACGACGACCCAGGGACTCGCCGGGTCGTCGATCGACTGCGCGGTCTTGTCGAAGCCGAGCACCGTCGGGGTCGGGACGGTGGACGGCGTCGGCCGCGGAGGGCGGGGAGTCGGCGTCATGCGCTGCGGGGTGCTCCGGTGGCTCGTCGGACCCGCGCTCGCCACCCCGGTGGCGCACGCGGACAGCGCCAATGCAACCACCAGCGCCGCGCTCGCCAGGGCAGCCCGCGTCACCAGAACGCGCCGTGCGCGGGCACCCCCCAGACTCACGGCATGAGCATAACCGAAGTTACTTCGACAGGCTCCAGAAGTGTCCTATGGCGCCCGGGTGGTCGACGGTGATGGCTTCGTCGAGGTCGCGGTAGTCGCTGTCCTCGTTGTGGCCGACCATCTTGATCTTGATCTGCCCGTTGACGTTCTGCACCGCGGAGACGATCTGGACGTGGTCGAGAGAGTCGTTGTCGTTCCAGTCGAACATGACGATGTCGCCGACCTTGATCTTGTCGCGCTGGTCGAAGGAGTACTCGGTGAGGCCGAGCTTCGCCGCGTTCTCACGGAAGTACTGGTCCATCGACGGGACGTAGCCCCACGCCGGGCTCCAGTCCTCGGCTGCGTCGTGGTTGTACCAGTCGCCGTTCATCTGCCAGCCGCGGGCGATCAGGGTCTGACTGACGAAGTTGGCGCAGTCGCCGCCGACCGGGTTGAGGTCGCCGTACTGGGCGGTGTTGTAGTTCTTCCAGTAGGTCAGCGCGTAGGCGAGCTGCTTGTCCACCGGCGTCTGCACCTGGTAGTCGTACGTGGTCGAGCCGGCCGTGCCGACCGGCTTGCCGTTCTTGTCGGTCACGGTCACGGGCACGCTTCCGGCCTGGAAGTTGGCGGCCGCGGGCACGCTGACGACGACCTTGTCGTTCGTCGCCTGGGTCACGGTGGCGGGCTGGCCGCCGATCTGGACCGCCCCGACCTTGCCGAGGTTGGTGCCGGTCAGGGTGACGGTGCCGCCGGAGACGCTCCCGGCAGCAGGCTGGATCGAGGAGACGACCGACGACGTGGCGGTCGGCGAGGGGGCCGCCGCCTGGGCGACGGCCTTGGTGACGGGCGACGGCTCGCCCGCGCAGGCGGTGAACGCGAGGGCGGCGGTCGCGGCGACGGCGGTGAGCGCCAGGATGCGGCGCGTGCGACGTGAGGGGCTGAGAGAACTCATACAACCTTCGGAGCGGATTCGGAGGCGGTCGGTCGGAGTTCTTCCAACCTACGCTCACAACATATGCGTGACCTGGATGGGGGCCAGTCTCGTTCGTTTTGCACCCCATCGACAGGCAGCAGCCCGCGGGAGGCGGCGAGGCGTTCGCCCCTGGCGAACGCGGCCCCGCTCCCCCGGGCGCGCGCGTTGTGGGCGTGCAGGCAGTGGGTGTAACTTTGCACTCTCCGCAAAATTCTTTTGCCCCACACCGGTGTGACGCTCCGCGTGCCGGGCGTCCCTTCACCCGACTCTCGACCCGGAGACAGATGTCCAGTCAGACCAGCGCGGCGACCGCCGCTCCCAAACCGATCATGTCGCATCGCGAGATCCTCTTCGTGATCTTCGGCCTCATGGCCGGCATGTTCCTCTCCGCCCTCGACCAGACCGTGGTCGGAACCGCCATCCGCACCATCGGCGACGACCTGCACGGCCTCAGCCAGCAGGCCTGGGTCACCACGGGCTACCTGATCCTGTCGACGATCTCGACGCCGATCTACGGCAAGCTCTCCGACATCTTCGGCCGGCGACCGCTGTTCATCATCGCGATCGTCATCTTCATCGTCGGCTCGATCCTCGCCTCCTTCTCGACCTCGATGCTCGAGCTGGCGGCGTTCCGGGCCATCCAGGGCCTCGGCGCCGGCGGTCTGATGTCGATGCCGCTGGCGATCATGGGCGACATGCTCGCCCCGCGCGAGCGCGCCAAGTACCAGGGATACTTCCTCGCCGTCTTCGGCATCTCCAGCCTGATCGGCCCGCTGGTGGGCGGCCTGTTCGCCGGCGCCGACCAGATCCTGTGGATCGCCGGCTGGCGTTGGGTGTTCCTGATCAACGTCCCGATCGGCATCATCGCGCTCGGGATGGTGCTCCGCTTCCTGCACCTGCCGAAGCGTTCGCGCGGATCCGCCCGCATCGACTGGTGGGGCGCCGCGGGTGTCATCGTCGCGCTCGTTCCGCTGCTCCTGGTGGCCGAGCAGGGCCGCGACTGGGGCTGGGACAGCCCGGCCGCGATCGCCTGCTACGTGATAGGCGGCATCGGCATCATCGCGTTCATCCTCATCGAGATCGCGATGAAGGACGACGCGCTCATCCCGATCAAGCTGTTCCGCTCCAGCACCTTCTCGATGGCCACGGTCATCGGCGTGCTGGTCGGCTTCGGGATGTTCGGCGCCATGCTGACCCTCCCGCTCTACCTGCAGATCGTGCTCGGGTCGTCTCCGACGGTGTCCGGCCTCCAGCTGCTGCCGATGATCCTCGGCCTGATGGTGTCCTCCATCGTGTCTGGCCAGATCATCGCGCGCACCGGCCGTTACCGGCAGTTCCCGATCATCGGCACCGCGATGCTCGCCGGCGGGTTCTTCTACCTGACGTTCCTGAAGTACGGCGACTCGTACTGGTTCATCGCGGGTGCGATGCTGCTCATCGGTCTCGGCCTCGGTCAGCTCATGCAGACGCTCACGATCGCCAGCCAGAACTCGGTGGGCCTGCGCGACATGGGTGTGGCGACCAGTGCGTCCACGTTCTTCCGCCAGATCGGTGGAACGCTCGGCACGGCCGTGCTGCTCTCTCTGCTGTTCACGGTGTTCCCGACGAACATCAAGTCGTCGCTGACGGACACCCCGACGCTGACGGCGGCCATGGATGCGGCGCTGACGCCGGAGGTGGCGAACGCCTCCGAGAACAAGCAGATCATGGACAAGATCTACGACCCGATCGTGACCAAGGCCACGGACGGCGCGCAGCAGAAGATCCAGGCGCAGGTGACGGCCGGGCTCGACAAGGCCACGCAGGCGGTTGCGCAGGGTGTCGCCTCCGGCGCCATCCCGGCGGCCGCCCAGCCCGCCGCAGAGGCCGCCGCGAAGCAGCAGGCGATCGCGGGCGCACAGAAGGCGCTGGCCACCAGCGCCCCGTACGCCAAGGTCGCCGCCGACGGCACGGTCACGCTGGACTTCAGCGATCCGGCCGCCCGCACGGCGTTCGTGGACACGCTGGTCCCGACGCTGCAGACGCAGCTGAAGAAGTCCGACTCCGCGTCCAGCACCTCCGACATCAACGACACGTCGTTCCTGAACTCCGCCGACCCGCGGCTGTCGAAGCCGTTCCTGGTGGCGTTCAACGCGTCGGCGGTGCAGGTCTACTGGGTCGCGATGATCGTGGTCCTGATCGCGTTCGTGCTCTCGCTGTTCTTCCGGACCCCTCCGCTGCGGGCCAAGTCGGCGCTGCAGGAGGCGGCGGACGACGCGGCCGCGGCCGAGGAGGCCAAGAACGCCGAGCGCGAGCCGGTCGGTGCGTACGCATCGCTGTCGGAGGACGACGACGAGGAGTACGACACCGGAATCCTCGCGACCCGAGCGGCGAACGAGTTCGGCGCGCTCGTCGAGCCGGGTGTCGACACCGCCTCCACGCGGGCCCAGCGCCCGCGGCCGGCGACCGACTGACCGCATCCCGCTCCGCACTGAACGGCCGTCGCCCCTCGGGGTGGCGGCCGTTCCCCGTACGACGAGGGGACGCGACACGCCGTCATCCCCCGGCGTGACGGCGTGTCGCGCCTGACGGAGTCTACGGGCGGGCCCGTTTCGGACAAAACACCGGAACGGCGCGGATGAGAGCGCGACCACACTGGGACTTGACACGACCCGGGAGGGCGTTCTAGATTCTCCTGCAACGCGTGAGAGCGCTCTCACGCCCATCGCATGAGAGCGCTCTCAGCGCGCACCAGGCGCACAGACCCACGCACAAAGGAGTGAACCCGTGAAACTCTCACGACGCACGAGGATCGCTGCGGCCGTCGCCGGCGCAGCATCCTTCGCCCTGATCGCAGCAGGCTGCTCATCGAGCGGCGGCAGCGGTTCCAGCTCGGACCCGATCACGCTGACCGTCACCACGTTCGGCACGATGGGCTTCGACAAGCTCTACTCGCAGTACGAGAAGGAGCACCCGAACATCAAGATCAAGGCCACCAACATCGACACCGGTGACAACGCGCTCACCGACTGGCAGACCAAGCAGGCGGCCGGCAGCGGCCTCCCCGACGTCCAGGCCGTCGAAGAGGGCTGGCTCTCGAAGGTCATGCAGGTCTCCGACCAGTTCAACGACCTCAAGGACTACGGCGCGAACGACATCAAGAGCCGCTGGGTCGACTGGAAGCTGAAGCAGGCCACCGACAAGAACGGCCGCATCATCGGCTACGGCACCGACATCGGACCGGAGGGCCTCTGCTACAACGGCAAGCTGTTCGCCGCGGCCGGCCTGCCGAGCGACCGCGACTCGGTCGCGAAGCTGTTCGGCGGCACCAACGCCACCTGGGACGACTTCTTCAAGGTCGGCGAGCAGTACCACGCCGCCACCGGCAAGGCCTGGTACGACCAGTCCGGCTTCATCTGGAACGCCATGGTGAACCAGCAGCCGGAGGGCTACTACACCAAGGACGGCAAGCTCAACATCAAGGACAACAGCGACCTCAAGGCGCTGTGGTCGAAGCTGGCCGGCGGCGCCGCGGCGGGCCTGTCCTCCAACCAGACCCAGTGGGACTGGGGCAAGGGCAAGGCGTTCACCGACGGCTCGTTCGCCACGTTCGTCTGCCCGGGCTGGATGCTCGGCGTGGTCAAGGGCCAGGTCGAGGCGGGCGGCGGGAACGCGGCCACCGGCTGGGACTTCGCCAACGTGTTCCCGGGCGGCGCGGCCAACTGGGGCGGATCGTTCCTGACGGTCCCGAAGCAGTCGAAGCACCCGAAGGAGGCCGCGGCCCTCGCCGCGTGGCTGACCACCGCGAAGTCGCAGGTTCAGACCTTCCAGGCGGCCGGCACCTTCCCGTCGGTGACCGAGGCCCAGACGGACTCGGGCGTCACCGGTGAGAGCGACCTGACGAAGTTCTTCAACAACGCGCCCATCGGCCAGATCCTCGGGGAGCGCGCGAAGGGCGTCGTCGCCCAGTACAAGGGACCGGACGACTCGGTCATCCAGTCGCAGGTCTTCGGCCCGTCCGTCCAGGAGCTCGACTCCAAGAAGGCGAACGGCGACCAGGCGTGGGACAACGCCATGAAGCTGCTCGACCAGCTCGTGGTCAACAAGTAACCCGAACCGAACACCCGGGCCCCCGTTGCGCTCCGCGCGCGGCGGGGGCCCGAACCACGGGAGATCCGCAATGACCACCACCGCCACCCGCGACGCCGCACCCGCCGCGCCCACCACGTCGCGCGGGCGCTCCGGCCGCGGCGACCTCAGCTTCAAGCAGCGGCTCAGCCGCTTCGACGTGAAGGCGTCGCCGTACTTCTACGTCGCACCCTTCTTCATCCTGTTCGGGCTCGTCGGCCTGTTCCCGCTCATCTACACGTTCGTCGTCTCGCTGAACAACTGGAACCTGCTCACGGGCCCCGGCGAGTGGGTCGGCTTCAAGAACTACGCGGCGGAGCTGAGCGACCCGTTCTTCTGGAACTCGCTGTTCAACACGATCAGCATCTTCCTGCTCTCCGCCATCCCGCAGCTGATCGCCGCCGTCTTCATCGCGGCCATCCTCGATCAGAACATCCGCGCCAAGACCTTCTGGCGGATGAGCGTGCTGCTCCCCTACGTCGTCACCCCGGTCGCCGTCACGCTGATCTTCTCGAGCGCATTCGACGAGAAGTACGGGCTGATCAACAACATCCTGCAGGCCATCGGCCTCGACCCTGTGATGTGGAAGACGCAGACGTTCCCGTCGCACGTCGCCATCGCCTCCATGGTCAACTGGCGCTGGACCGGCTACAACGCCCTCATCCTGCTGGCCGCCATGCAGGCGGTGCCGCGCGACATCCACGAGTCGGCCGCCCTCGACGGCGCCGGGTCGTTCCGCCGGTTCTTCTCGATCACGCTGCCGAGCATCCGCCCGACCATGATCTTCGTCATCATCACGGCGACCATCGGCGGCCTGCAGATCTTCACGGAGCCGAAGCTGTTCAACCCGTCGAGCGCCGTGCCCGGCGGGCCGCAGCGGCAGTACCAGACGACCGTGCTCTACCTGTGGGACATGGCCTTCAACCGGCAGAACTTCGGCAAGGCCTCCGCGATCGCGTGGCTGCTGTTCCTGCTGATCGTGGTGTTCGGCGTGCTCAACTTCCTGATCTCGCGCCGCATCGCCTCCACCGAGACCCGCCTGCATCGCAGGAGGACCGCGAAACGCCTGCAGGCGTCGCGCATCCTGGCCGCCGCGAGCGAGGAGAAGAACGTATGACCGCCACCACCACCCGTCCCGCTCGCACCGAGCAGACTGCGCGGGCGCCGAAGCGCAAGGCGCTCGGCATCGACCGCCGCCCCGGCTTCCTCACCTACGGGATCCTGCTCGCCCTGTTCATCGGCGGCGCGTACCCGCTGTGGTGGTCGTTCGTCGCCGGCTCCTCGAACAGTACCGTGCTCACCTCCACCTGGCCGCCCCTGCTGCCGGGCGGGCAGTTCTGGACGAACGTCGGCCAGGTGCTCGACACCGTCCCGTTCTGGCTGGCGCTCGGCAACTCGATCATCGTCGCGTCGGTCATCACCGTCTCGGTCGTCGCGTTCTCGACGCTCGCGGGCTACGCGTTCGCGAAGCTGCGCTTCCGAGGCCGCGAGGGCCTGATGGTCTTCGTGGTGGCGACGCTCGCCGTCCCGACGCAGCTCGGCATCATCCCGCTGTTCATGGTGATGAAGCAGTTCGGCTGGACCGGGACGCTCGGAGCGGTCATCGTGCCGACCCTCGTCACGGCGTTCGGCGTCTTCTTCATGCGCCAGTACCTCGTCGATGTCATCCCCGAGGAGCTGATCGAGGCGGCCCGCGTGGACGGCGCCAACATGATCCGCACGTTCTGGCACGTCGGCGTCCCCGCCGCGCGGCCGGCCATGGCGATCCTCGGTCTCTTCACCTTCATGACCGCGTGGACGGACTACCTCTGGCCGCTCCTCGTCGCGCCGCAGAACCCGACGCTGCAGGTGGCGCTCAGCCAGCTGCAGTCGGCGAAGTACGTCGACTACTCGATCGTGCTCGCGGGCGCCGTGCTCGCCACCATCCCCCTGTTGATCCTCTTCGTGCTCGCCGGCCGGCAGCTGGTCTCCGGCATCATGGCCGGCGCGGTGAAAGGCTGAGAATGAACCGCACCTGGCCCGCCGGCTTCCTCTGGGGGTCGGCCACCGCCGCCGCGCAGATCGAGGGCGCCGCCCACGAGGACGGCAAGGAGGACTCGATCTGGGACGCGTTCGCGCGCGTCCCCGGCGCGATCGCCGGAGGGGACACCCCCGAGGTCGCGGTCGACCACTACCACCTCATGCCGGAGGACGTCGCGCTGATGGCGTCGCTCGGCCTGCAGTCGTACCGGTTCTCGACCTCCTGGGCCCGGGTGAAGCCCGGCGACCGCACGGTCAACGCGGCCGGCCTCGCCTTCTACGACCGGCTGGTCGACGAGCTGCTCGGCGCGGGCATCCTGCCCTGGCTGACCCTGTACCACTGGGACCTGCCGCAGGCGCTCGAGGAGAAGGGCGGATGGGCGAACCGGGACACCGCGTACCGCTTCCGCGACTACGCGGTGGCGGTCTACCACGCGCTCGGCGACCGGGTCGACCACTGGACGACGTTCAACGAGCCGCTCTGCTCGTCGCTCATCGCCTACGCCGGCGGGGAGCACGCACCCGGCCGGCAGGAGCCGCGGGCGGCGCTCGCCGCTCTCCACCACCAGCACCTGGCGCACGGGCTCGCCGCCGCCGAGCTGCGCTCGCTCGCGGAGGCGGAGGGCCGGACGGAGTCGCTGCGGCTCGGCATCACGCTCAACCTGACCACCGCCGTGCCGAACGACCCCGCGGATCCGGTCGACCGGGAGGCCGCGCGCCGCATCGACGGGCTGTGGAACCGCATGTTCCTCGAGCCGCTGCTGCTCGGCGCCTACCCCGCCGACGTGCTGGAGGATGTGCGCGAGCACCGGTTCGAGGAGCTCGTGCACGACGGCGACCTCGCGACGATCGCGCAGCCGCTCGACTTCCTCGGCGTGAACCACTACCACGACGACAACGTCAGCGGGCATCCGCTCGGGTCCGACGAGCCGGCGGCCGTCACCCCGACACCGCGACCGACGTCGTCGCCGTTCGTCGGCAGCGAGTACGTGACCTTCCCGTCCCGTCACCTGCCCACCACCGCCATGGGCTGGGAGGTGAACCCGGACGGGCTGCGCGCCCTGCTGGTGCGGCTCACCGGCGAGTACCCGACCCTCCCGCCGCTGTACATCACCGAGAACGGCGCCTCCTACGACGACGTGGTCGCCGAGGACGGCGCGGTGCACGACCTCGACCGGGAGGCGTACGTCCTCGCGCACATCGACGCGGTCGGCCGGGCGATCGACGAGGGCGCCGACGTGCGCGGATACTTCGTCTGGTCGCTGCTCGACAACTTCGAGTGGGCGTGGGGGTACGCGAAGCGGTTCGGCATCGTCCGGGTCGACTACGGGACGCAGGTGCGCACCGTCAAGGACTCGGGACGCGCCTTCGCCCGGGTGATCGCCGAAGCACGGGCCGGGGAGGCGGTGGGCGAGGCGACGGCGTCCCGCGTCTAGCATGGACGCGGACGACGAGGAGACCCCATGACGACAGAGCAGGTGGCGGGCCGAGTGGTGCCCACGCTGGAGGCTGTCGCCGCGCGCGCCGGCGTCTCACGCGCGACGGTCTCCCGCGTCGTGAACGGCTCCCCCAAGGTCACCGCCGAGGTAGTCGCCGCCGTGGAGCGCGCGATCGCCGACCTCAACTACGTACCGAACCGCGCGGCGCGCTCGCTGGCGTCGCGGCGCACGCAGGTGATCGCGCTCGTGGTGCCGGAGTCGACGGCGAAGGTGTTCGCCGACCCGTTCTTCGCCTCCATCGTGCAGGGCGTCGCGCTGAGCCTCGCCGACACCGAGTACACGCTCAACATGGTGATCTCGTCGGAGACCAACCCCGACAAGACCCGCCGGTACCTGATGGGCGGCAACGTCGACGGCGCCCTGGTCGTCTCGCACCACTCCGGCGACCACTCGTACGCGCAGCTGGGCACCTCCCTGCCGCTGGTCTTCGGCGGCCGGCCGGTGAGCGAGAGCCAGCACGCCTCCTACTACGTGGATGTGGACAACGTCGCCGGCGCGCGTGTCGCCACCGAGCACCTCATCGAGCGCGGGCGCAGGAACATCGCGCTGATCACCGGCCCGCAGGACATGCCCGCCGGCCTCGACCGCTTCACGGGGTGGAAGCAGGCGATGGATGCAGCGGGACTCGACGCGTCGCAGGTCGCGTACGGCGACTTCTCACCCGCGTCGGGCCTGGAGGCGATGCGCCGGCTGCTCGCCGCGGGCCGCCCGATCGACGGACTCTTCGCCGCCAACGACCAGATGGCGGCGGGCGCGTACTCGGCGATCCACGAGGCCGGGCTCGGCATCCCGGGAGACGTGGCCGTGGTCGGCTACGACGACGACAGCTTCGGCCTGATGTCGACGCCGCCGCTCACCACGGTGCACCAGCCGTCGATCGGCCTCGGCGAGACGATGGCCCGCGTCCTCGTCCGCCGCCTGGCCGGCGAACCCGTCGACCGCGTCACCCTCCTCCCCACCGAGCTCGTCATCCGCCAGAGCACCTGACCCCGCTCCGCCCACCGTCGAGTCCGCGAAGACTGCCCGGCTGAGCGGCGTGTCGCGTGAAGTCTTCGCGGACTCGACGGTGGGCAGGGGGCAGGAGACGGCGTACGGTCGCGGGCATGGCAACCTACACTGCGACCAGAAGCCTCGAGGGCGACGCCGACGAGTACCTCGACTACATCTCCGACCCCGAGAACCTGCCCGCCTACTTCCCGCGCGTGACCGAGGCGCACGAGCTCCCCGACGGCAAGGTGGAGACCACCGCCCACGTCGACGCCGACCGCGACGGCGAGGACGAGACCGTCACCTCGGAGGCCGCCTTCGACGTCGACCGCGCCGCCCGCGAGGTGCGCTGGTCGGCACCGGGACCGCACGACTACCACGGCTCGCTGCGGCTCACCGACGACGGCGTGGAACTCAGCATCCACACGACGCAGGAGTTCGACGGGATGCAGCAGGCGCTCGACGCGTCGCTCGCCAAGATCGCGGAGAACCTGCGCGCGAAGGCCTGACCTCAGCCGGACGGACGGCCGCGGGTCACGCCAGACGGCGGTAGAGGCGGTTGCCGACGGCCGCGACGACGAAGCCGGTGGCGACGATCGCGGCGACGCCGCCCGCGTAGGCGACGAAGAGGTGCTCCGTGCCCGACTGCGCCGAGAAGTACGTGATCAGCAGCGCCACGACGGACCCGGCCGCGCACACGCCGCCGACCCAGACCAGCGGCCAGAGCTTGCTGCGCACCGGCGGTTCGGCGCCAGGGAGCCGCAGCCAGGCGAGCACGATCCCGGCCAGGCAGCCCCAGAACGCGACCACCAGCATCCCCGCCACCACATCGCTCGGCCGGTGCCACTGCTCCACCAGCGTGGACGCGCCCGCGGCGATCGTGAACAGGGACCCGACCACCGCGGCGAGCGGCCGGAAGCGCGGCGCCGCCAGCAGGAACACCACGAGCGCCGCCGACGCGGCGACCGCGGTGTGCCCGGAGGGGAGGGAGTTGGCGAGGCCGACATCCACCCCCTTCTCCGGCCGCGAGAGGACGGTGTACTTGAGCACCTGCGTGCTCACGTTCGCGCCGGCCGCGGCACCGACCGCGACCGCGAACACCAGCCAGTTCCGGCGCACCAGCACGATGACGAGGGCGATCACCGCCCCGATCACGACGGAGGCGACGGGCAGGGCATCGAGGAAGCCGTGGGCGAACTCGATCAGGTCGCCCTTCCAGGCGTCGGCGCCCGCGAAGGCGCGCTCGTCGATCACCTGCCCGATGTAGCTCCGCACGAAGACCACGTACACGCCGACGAACAACGCCGCCGACACCAGCGCGCCCCAGAGGAAGGGCAGGGCACGGACGCTCGATCGCATAGTGCAGACAACCCTTCCACACCCCGCTTCGAGAATTCCGGATGAACGCCGGACAGGGGTGGAATTCCCCTCGCCCGAAGGGGCCGCGGAGGGCTACTCCTGAGCCATGAGAACCATCACGGACACCATCGACATCTCAGCTCCCCCGCACGAGGTGTATGTCGCATTGCGGACACTCGACGGCTATCCCGGCTGGCTGCGCCACTCCATCGTGTACCTCGGCACTCGCGCCGCGGACGGGTCCGGCGCCTACGTCGACTCGACGACGGTCGGCAGGATGCGCGGCGCGCTGACCGGGGAGGATCCAGACCGCTCGCTGCGCTTCCACCAGGCGAAGCCGTCCGGGGGCGTCGACGCGTCCATCCGGTACGACCTGGCCGCGGTGGACGGGCGCACCCGGGTGGTGCGCGTCGGCGAGCTGACCACGCGCGGCGTGTTCCGGGCGATGCAGCCCGTGCTCGTGCGGATGGCGGCGGCCGAGAGCAGGCGGACGATGCGCGCGCTCAAGGCGCACGCGGAGCGTCCCGCCTGAGCCGGGGACCGCTCAGCCGACGAACCGGACCGCAGGCTCCGCCGACGCGAGCCGGTCGCGCATGACCGCGATGGCCGCCGGGTTGCTGTCGACCAGCAGGAAGCGCCGGCCGAGCGCGGCCGCCACCGCTCCGGTGGTGCCGCTGCCGGCGAAGAAGTCGAGCACCCAGTCGCCCTCGGCGCTCGACGCCTGCACGATGCGGCGGAGCACGCCCTCCGGCTTCTGGGTCGGGTAGCCGGTCTTCTCGCGCCCGGTCGGCGACACGATGGTGTGCCACCAGACGTCGGTCGGGAGCTTGCCGAGCTGCGCCTTCTCGGGCGTGACCAGCCCCGGCGCCATGTACGGCTCGCGCTCGACCGCCGCCGAGTCGAAGTGGTACGCCGACGGGTCCTTCACGTAGACGAGGATCGTGTCGTGCTTGGCCGGCCACCGGTTCTTCGGCTTCGCGCCGTAGTCGTACGCCCAGATGATCTCGTTGAGGAACGACTCGCGGCCGAACAGCGCATCCAGCAGCACCTTCGCGTAGTGGGACTCGCGGTAGTCGAGGTGGAGGTACAGCGTCCCGTCGTCGGCCAGCACCCGCCAGGCCTCGATGAGCCGCGGCTCCATGAAGCCCCAGTAGTCCTCGAACCGGTCGTCGTACTGCAGAAGGTCGCCCTTGATCCGCTCATAGCTGCGGCCCTTGAACCCGATCACACTGCCCGCGCCGCCCTCCGAGCGCACCGAGGTGATGGTCTGGCGGGCCTGCGGACGGCCGGTGTTGAAGGGCGGGTCGAGGTAGATCAGACGGAAGGACGCGTCCGGCAGCCCGGCGAGCACCTCGAGGTTGTCGCCGTGCGCGACGGTGCTCGGCGCCTCCGGATGCCACAGCGGGGAGGCTGCGGGGGCGGGCTGCGACATGCGACCATTCTCGCAGCGGAGAGAATGGACTGTGCACAATCTCGGCCTGCTCTTCGACGTGGACGGACCCATCGCGAGTCCGGTGACCCGTACCATCGCCATCCGCAGCATCGTCACCGACCTGGTCGCGATGGCGGCGGCGGGCGTCCCGATCGCGTTCATCACGGGCCGTTCGGGCGACTTCATCCGCCACCAGGTGGTCGCCCCGCTCTGCGACGCCGGCCTCGGCGAGGCGCTGGAGCAGCACGGCGCGCGGATGTTCGGCGTGTTCGAGAAGGGCGGCGCGTGGGCCCCGATCACGGGCGACGGGATGGGCGATGTCACGGTCGACGAGACCGTCGCGTTCACGCCCGAGGCGGTGGACGCGGTGCGCTCGCTCGTGCGCGACCGCTTCGCCGACACGATGTTCTTCGACGAGACGAAGCGCGCGATGATCTCCGTCGAGCAGCGCACCGACGTGGACGCGGAGACCTACGCCGAGGCGCAGTCCCGCTTCCAGGACGCGGCGTTCGAGGCGCTCACCGGCCTCGGCGTCGGACTCCGCTACGGCTCCCGGGACTCGCCCGACGCGTCGGGGGAGGTGCCGTACCGGATCGACCCGACCATCATCTCCACCGACATCGAGTCGGTGCTGCTCGACAAGGACCGCGGCGCCCAGCGCGCCTTCGACTATTTCGCCGCCCGCGGCCCGCTGCCCCGCCGCTGGCGCTCGATCGGCGACTCCCGTAGCGACTACAAGATGGCGGACTACGTGCACGACGCCGGGTACGAGGTGGCGCACGTGGACGTCCGCCCCTCCGACGGCGTGCTCGAGCGGCCGTACCAGGTCATCACGATCGGGGACGCCATCCACGATGACGCGGGCGCGGAGTTCCTGGCCCACTGGCGGCGGGAGCTCGGCCTCGGCGACTAACCGCTTCTGTGACCGAATCGCCCAATCGGCCCGAATGGACCATTTGGTACGATTGGTGCATGACGGACGTTCTTTCGGTATCGGAGGCCAAGCAGCAGCTCGGCGCACTTGTCGACCGCGCGCACTTCCAGCACGAGGCCGTCTCCCTCACCCGGCGCGGGCGCAGGGTCGCCGTGCTGGTCGGCGCGGACGACTTCGACCGACTGCTCGAGCGGCTCGAGGACCTCGATGACGCGGAGGCCGCGGAGGCGGCCCGCCGCGAGATGGCCGAGACCGGCGCCCTGCCCGTCCCCTGGGATGAGGTCAAGGCCGAACTCGGGCTCGCGTGACCTACCGGATCGAGCTCGCCCCAGCCGCCGCACGTGATCTCCGGAAGCTCGAACCGCAGGCGCGGCGCCGCATCCAGGCGGTGATCGAGCTGCTTGCCGAGACACCGCGGCCGCCCGCCGCGAAGAAGCTCGTCGACGCCGCAGGCACCTGGCGTGTCCGGACCGGCGACTACCGGGTCCTCTACGACATCCACGACGATCGACTGCTGATCCTCGTGCTCCAGGCGCGCCACCGTCGCGAGGTCTATCGCTCGCTCAATTAGCCTCCCCGCTGTGACGTTTCGTCACGAACGGGCGCGATTCGTGACGAACGGGCGCGATTCGTGACGAGTCGCCGCCGAGGCGAAGGGTCAGGCGTCGTCGCGGCCGCGGTTGCGGCGGCGGACCTCGCGCGGCGCGCGGCCGCCGAGGAACGAGCGCGCCGGGTCGACCACGAAGCCCTGGCGGAGGGCCTCGCGCCCGACCAGCATCCGGAAGCCCATCTGGTCGCGGTTGGTCAGCGTCGTCTCGGCGCTCACCGTCCGCCCGTGGATGACGAGGTCGAGCAGAACGACGATGCGCTCCTCCGTATGACCGGACGAGCTGCGCACCACCCGGCGGTCGTGCACGGCGCACTCGGCCGTCACCGCATCCCGGTCGGAGTCCTGCCACGGCTGCACCCGGAAGCGCACCCGGTCGCCCGGGAGCTCCTCGATGTCGAAGGCGTGGAGCGACGAACTGCGGGCCCCCGTGTCGACCTTCACCTTGATCCACGGCACCCGGAGACCGGGAAGGCTCACCCACTCGCGCCAGCCGACCGTGTCGGTGTTTAGATGGGTGTCGGCCATTCCCCCATCTTCGCAGGAGCACCCCGTGAAACTCGCCATCCTCTCGCGCGCCCCGCACGCGTACTCGACGCAGCGGCTGCGCTCCACCGCCGAGCAGCGCGGCCACACGGTGAAGGTGCTGAACACCCTGCGGTTCGCCATCGACCTCTCCGGCGACGAGCCCGACCTGCAGTACCGAGGGCGGCTGCTGTCCGACTACGACGCCATCCTGCCGCGCATCGGCAACTCGATCACGTACTACGGCACCGCCGTCGTGCGGCAGTTCGAGCAGATGGACGTCTACACGCCGAACACCGCGAACGGCATCACCAACTCGCGCGACAAGCTGCGGGCGACGCAGATCCTCTCCCGGCACGGCATCGGGATGCCGCGCACGGCGTTCGTGAACAGCCGCGCCGACGTGCGCATGGCCATCGAGCGGGTCGGCGGGGCCCCCGTCGTCATCAAGCTGCTGGAGGGCACGCAGGGCATCGGCGTCATCCTGGCGCCGGAGGCGAAGATCGCCGAGTCGATCATCGAGACGCTGCACTCGACCAAGCAGAACGTGCTCATCCAGAGCTTCATCTCGGAGAGCCGCGGCCGCGACATCCGCGCGCTCGTCGTCGGCGACCGGGTGGTGGCGGCGATGCGGCGCGTGGCGAGCGGCGACGAGTTCCGCTCCAACGTGCACCGCGGCGGCACGGTCGAGAAGGTGGCGCTGTCGCCCGAGTTCGAGGAGGCGGCCGTCCGCTCGGCTCAGATCATGGGTCTGCGCGTCGCCGGCGTCGACATGCTGGAGGGCAAGGACGGACCGCTCGTGATGGAGGTGAACTCCTCGCCGGGCCTCGAAGGCATCGAGCGGGCGACCGGGCTGGATGTGGCGGGCGCGATCGTCGACTTCATCGACAACCAGGTGGCGTTCCCGGAGATCGACGTGCGCCAGCGGCTGAGCGTCTCCACCGGCTACGGCGTGGCCGAGCTGCTGGTGCACACCAACGCGGACATCGTCGGCAAGACCCTGCGCGACTCCGGTCTGTGGGAGCGCGATATCACGGCGCTGACGCTGCACCGCGGCACGTCCGTCATCCCGAACCCGCGCAGCGGAGTTGTGCTGGAGCCGGGCGACCGGCTGCTCTGCTTCGGCCGCCTGGAGGAGATGCGCTCGATGATCCCGGACCGCCGCAAGCGGCGCACCAAGGTGCGGAAGCTGCCGAAGGCCGCCCAGGAGGCGCTCACCGAGGAGTGACGGCCAGGGAGTGAGGCCGGGGGTCAGTCGCGACGCACCGTGCTCGCCCGAACGTGGGCCCGCTCGCCCTGCGCGCCGAAGAGCGAGAGCATTTCCACCGATCCGCCGTCCTGCGTGCCGAACCAGTGCGGCATCCGGGTGTCGAACTCGGCCGCCTCGCCCGGCTCCAGCACCGTCTCGGTGTCGCCGAGGACCAGCCGCAGGCGTCCACTGAGCACGTACAGCCACTCGTACCCCTCGTGCGTGCGCGGCTGCGGCACGGTCCGCCGGCCCGGTGGCAGCACCATCTTGTAGGCCTGCAGCCCGGAAGCGTGCCGGGTGAGCGGGAGCATCGTCATCCCGTCGCGGCGGATGGGGCGGGCGCGGACGCGGGGGTCGGGCACGCCGGGCGGCCGCACCAGCTCGTCGAGGGTGGTGCCGTACACACGCGCGAGCGGGAGCAGCAGTTCGAGAGTGGCGCGCCGGCCGCCGGACTCCAGCCGGCTCAGCGTGCTGGTGGAGATGCCGGTGGCCTCCTCGACCTGGGCGAGGGTCATGCCGCGGTCGCGGCGCAGCGCCCGCAGGCGGGCGCCTGCCGTTCCGATCGCGTCATCGATGTCCATGCCCGACAGTTTGCCACTTCAGCAAACCGGCTTGCTGCCATCCCGGCGACGAAGCGACACTGCCGGTATGACGGACGAACGGAACGACGAGACACTGGACGCCCTCGTGATCGGCGGAGGCGCGGCCGGCCTGAACGGTGCGCTGATGCTGGCGCGATCGAGACGGACCGTCGTGGTGGTGGATGCGGGCGAGCCGCGCAACGCGCCCGCGCAGGCCGTGCACGGACTCCTGGCCCGCGACGGCACGCCGCCCGCGGAGCTGCTGCGCGCCGGACGCGAGGAGGTGCAGCGCTACGGCGGCCGCATCCTGAGCGGAGAGGCCGCCGACGCCGTGCGCGAGCCGGACGCCTTTGCCGTCGCCCTGGCCGACGGCCGGACGCTGCGCGCCCGCCGCCTGCTGATCGCCACCGGCGTCGTGGACGTGCTGCCCGACATCCCGGGTCTCGCCGAGCACTGGGGCCACGACGTCGTGCACTGCCCCTACTGCCACGGGTGGGAGGTGCGGGATCGGGCCATCGGCATCCTCGCGATCGGCGAGAACTCGATGCACCAGGCGCTGCTGTTCCGCCAGCTGTCCGACGACGTGGTCTACTTCGAGAACGGCCACGCCCTCGGTGACGAGTCGCGCGAGCGGCTGGCCGCCCTCGACGTGCCCGTGGTCGCGGGGCGCGTGACCGGCGTCGAGTCGGCGGACGGCCGCATCGCAGGCGTGAGGCTCGAGGACGGCCGCGGCGTCCCGCGCGAGGTGCTCGCCGTCGCGACGCGCATGGAGGCCCGCGTCGCCGGGCTCGCCTTCCTGAAGCTGCCGCTGGAGGAGTTGCCGGCCGGGATGGGCACGACGATTCAGGCGGACGCGTTCGGCCGCACCGAGGTCCCCGGCCTGTGGGTGGCCGGCAACGCGTCGAACGCGACCGCTCAGGTCGGAGCCGCGGCCTCGGCCGGCGCGCTGGCCGCGGCGCAGGTGAACGCGGACCTCGCGATGGAGGACGCCGATCGCGCGGTCGAGAGGAGACGGCGGCCCGGCGCACCGGAGGCCGCCCCCGTCGCCTAGACGATCGGCTGCGCCGCCGCCCTGCGCCGTTCGGCCCGGCGGTAGTGCCGCAGCACCAGCCAGAGCGTGAGGATGCCGCCCGCCGCGACCACGATCAGCACCACGATGTACAGGATGCCGGCGAGCGCGGTCACCGCGGACGCCGTCTGCGCAGAGAGCCCGCCGAACGAGGTCAGCTCGGCCACCGCGCGGCCGTTCACGATGAGGGCGAGCACCGCCGCGACATCGCCCGCCGAGTCCCACAGCGCGTGCAGCACTGCGACGCCGGCGTAGGTGAGCACGATCCAGAACGAGAACCGGAACCGGTCGCGTCCGCGGGCCGCGCCGAACAGCACGGCGCCGAGCACGGCCGTCCAGAGCACGTGCCCGACCGGCGCGAGGATCGCCCGCAGTACCTCGGTCTGGAGCAGCGACACGAGGTCGATCCCCTGGGCGGTGATGGCGGCGTTGAACGCGTACCCGGCCGATTCGAACGCGGCGAACCCGGCGCCGACCGTCGCGCCGAGCAGGGCGCCCTGGGTCGCCGTCTTCGGCACCACCCGCCAGCCGATGATGATCAGCAGCACGCCCTTCACCAGCTCCTCGATCAGGCCAACGAGCAGGTAGAGCCAGTAGCTCTGGTGCAGGTTCACCTCGAGTAGGGAGGCACCGAGCACGCCGAAGATGCCTCCGACGAAGAACGCGAGCACCAGCTGGAGCGAGCTGATGCTGCCGGTCACGCGCTCGATCGCGAACAGGACGACGCAGAACGGCACCAGGAAGCTCCCGAGCAGGATCAGCGTCGGGATGAGGTTCGTGTTGCGGGTGACGGCGGTCACGACGATCGTCAGGATCCACAGGGCGAGCCCCGTGAGCAGCGTCTTCCACCACCAGCCGTGGTGGTGGTGGGGATGCGGTGCGGCATCCGGACGGTCGACCCAGGCCTCGGCTGACATGTGCGGTCCCCTCGCTCGAGACGCCTGACGGCGCCTGCCTTTCGGCACATCATCCCACCGGGCGGGCGCGGGACGAGCCCGCGTCCCGCCCGGTTCGGCTCAGCCCCGGCGGGTGCGCCGCCGCAGCGCGCCGGCCGACACGAGGATCACGCCGCCGAGCGCGGCGAGCGCCGCCCACAGGGCCGCCCCCAGCACGTCGGACCCTGTGGAGGCCAGCCCGGCGCGAGGCGGGTCGAGCACGGTCGCGCAGGCGGTCGACGGGTCGCCGCAGCCGGCGGTGCCGGTGGACGGCGTCCACGGGCCGGCCGGTGTCTCCACCGTCGCCCGGTTGACCGTGTCGACGGAGCGCACCAGCTTCGTGGTCACCACCATCGTGGCTGTGGCGCCCGCGGCCAGCGAGCGGACGGTCCAGTGCAGGCCGTCCGGTCCGGTGGTCGCCGACGGGGTGGAGCCGAGCACCTGGAGGCCGTCCGGCAGCAGGTCGGTGACCTTCACGTCCGTCGCGTCGATCGCGCCGTCGTTGGTGACCCGGATGGTGTAGACGATCGTGTCGCCCACGCTCGCGGTCGGGCGGTCGGCCTGCTTGGCGATGCTCAGGTGGCCGATCAGGAACGTGTTCGTCACGGTCACGGTCGCAGCGGAGCCCGCGGGCACGGTCACCGTCCCGTCGGCGGGGCTGAGCACCGTCGAGGTGGCGAGTCCCGCGTCCGTCTCCTCGACCGCGCAGGACGCGCCGGCGAGGATGCCGTCGACCGTCGCGGTGTAGCCGTTCGCCTTCGAGAGCGTCAGGGTCGCGTCCCCGCCCAGGTCGATCGGGGTGACGACGCCGTCGATCACCGCGGTGCAGGTGAGCTGCACCGTGAACGGGCCGTCGCCGAAGAGAGCCACGCCGGGGCCGACCCTCTTCTTGTCGATCGTCACCGAGCCGGTGTCGAAGGTGTTGGTGATGGTCACCGTTGCCGGCGTCCCTGCGGGGACGGTGACACCGCCGGCCGGAGCGATCGCGACGGACGTCGCCCCGCCGCTCGCCGTCTCCGTGACGTCGCAGTGCGCGCCCTGGATCAGTCCGGTCACGGTCGCCTCGTAGTTGTTGGCGGCGTCGAGCACGACCGCACCGCCGTCCGGCAGCGGGATCGTCAGCGTCTGGCCGTCCTTCTGCCAGGTGCAGACGAGCTGCGCGGTGAACGGGCCGTCGCCGTAGCGTGCGGCGCCGGCGCCGGTGCGCACCTTGGAGATCGTGACCGACCCGGCCGAGAACGTGTTGGTCACATCCACCTTTACGGCCGCCACCGTGCCGTCGGCGTTGCCCGGGATCAGCACGGTCGGGGTGTCGACGGTGGTGCCGGTGGCCCCGCCGTTCGCCGTCTCGGCGACGGAGCACTCGGTCCCCGCCGGGAAGACCCCCGGCACGGCGACGGTCTGGCCGCCCACGATGCTCAGGTCGCCGTCGAACAGGGTCTGCGAACCGGCGTAGACGCACTGCACGTGGAGGGTGAAGGGGCCGTCGCCGTAGTCGCCTGCGGCGTCGCCGTCGACGGTCTTGGTGACCGCCAGCGTGCCGGAGGCGAAGTGGTTCGTGACGACGGCCGTGTCATCGCCCGCGAGCCGGACGACGGCCTGCGGGCCGGTGACCTCCGCGGCGCCGTCGACGGCGATGCCGACGTGGTTGGGCGCTGCGGCCGCGCCGTCCGCGTCGGTCTCGGTCACGGTGCACGCGGCGCCGACGGGCAGATCCGTGATCGTGCGGCTCGCGCCGTCGGCCAGGGTGAACGCGCTGTCGCCCGCCGCGAGCGGAACGGCCGAGCCGAGGGACGACTCGCAGACGACCGTGAAGCCGAACGGACCGAACGTGCCGGTCGTCGCCGCGGTGTCCACGTGCTTGGTGACAGTCAGGGAGGTCACCTGGTAGTCGTTGACGATCGCCACCTGCTGCGCCGACGGGACCGGCTGCGCCGGGTCGCCGGCGGCGATGGTGACCGACGACGGGGTGACCGTCCGCGACGACTCGCCGTAGGAGCCCGTGGCGCCGTGCTCGGTCGTCTCGCAGACCGCGCCCGTCGGGATGCCGTCGATCCGGGCGGTGTAGCCACCCGCGGCCGACAGGGTCACGGACTTCTGGTTGCCGAGGTCGACCGCGACGCCGTCGATGGTGCACGAGACGTCGGCGACGAAGCTCGACGGGGCGAACTGCTGCGCCGGCCCGGTCACGGTCTTGGTGACCTGCAGCGGACCGCCGGTGAGGATCACTCCCGCCTTGATCGGCTCCTGCGGACCTGCCGGCTGCGACCCGGATGCGTAGGTCGGGTAGAAGCCGAACGAGTTCCAGGCGCGCACCCCGGTGACGGGTGCGCTGACCGGCGCCCGGCCGTCGCCCGTCGTCGTGGTCGGGATGTTCGTGGTGCTGTAGGTCACCTTGACGGAGGCGCCCGCCGGGAGGACGCCGCCCGGTGCCTTGCTGAAGTCGAAGACCAGCTTCACCGCGGTAACGTCGGCCGCGGCGATGGTCGATCCGACCGCCGACGCCGGGCTCCACGAGCCGCCGGGGCAGGTGCCGCCCGGGGTGATCTCCTTCACGCACGGCGTGGCGGAGGTCGTGACGAACCAGGCGAGCGCCGATCCCGCGACCTCGGCGGACGGGAGGTAGGCGATGTCGCCGTTGAACCGCGGCGCGTACACCGACCCGCGGGACGACGGGTCGACCACGCCGACGTCGCCGTTGCGCGGGAAGACGTCCACGGCGGTGAGCGCCGTCGCGGCGACGTTGCCGCCGTTGATCATCTCGAGCTTCCAGGTGTCCGTGTGGCCGATGCCGCTGGCGGCCGCGCACGGGTAGCGGTAGTAGCCGTCGGCGTCCGCCGTGCAGGGCACGGAGGCGTTGGCGACGTTCTGCGCCTCGCCGGTGTCCGACCGCACGCCCTTGGAGGCCGTGAACGAGCCCTGCGAGAGGGTGGTCACCACGTTGCTGGTGGAGCAGACGCCCGCCGTCAGGGAGACGGCGCGGCCGTTGCCGGGGTTGAGCGCGGTGCAGCCTCCGGAGTCGAGGGTGCGGTCGGTCTTCACGCCGAACGTGTTGACCGCCGTGGTCGAGGGCGCGAGTCCCGGCTTGATCTGCAGCGCCAGGGTGATGCTGTAGGTCTCGCCCGGTGCGAGCGCGGAGCCCGCCGGCCAGGTGAAGCGGATCGTGCCGGAGGCCGCGTCGAAGCTGCGCGTCACCGCCGCCGGGTCGACGGGCAGCGTCCCGCCGGTCGACGTGCTGTACGAGGGCACGTTGGTCGGCACGAACAGCAGCGAGCCGTTCGACGGGAGGGTGTCGGTGACGACCGGGTTCGGGAGGATGCCGGTGCCGGTGTTCTTGAAGCGGAGCGTCCAGTTCACCTCACGACCGGACGCGGCCTGACCCGGGCTGGTCTTCTCGACCGCCAGCGTCGCCGTTCCCGGCAGGACGGTGAAGGCGGCGGTGGCGCGGGCCTGCGTCGCCTTGACGGTGTTGTACGACGCGTCGGCGGTCACGGCGTCCGTGATGGTGCCGGCCGCCGTCTCCCCCGGCATGGGCGAGGCGACGATCGTCGAGGTCACCGGGCCGGAGCCGTCGCGCAGGGTCGGCCGCAGCGACACGTTGAGCGTGACGTTGTTGCCGCTGGCGCTGGCGGCGAACGCCGTGCCGTCTGCCTTGGTGAAGGTGAAGCGCAGGCCGGTGACGTCGGCCGCCGCGATCCCGGTCGGCAGTGCGGCCGCGGTCATGGTCGTCGGCGTGCCCGTCGTCCACGCCGCCAGGGCGCCGAGGCCGGTGCGCGCGTCGACCTGGACGCGGTCGGCGCCCGTCGGGGGCGTCGGCTGGGTGAAAGACTTCAGCGTGAACGCGTTCCAGAAGGTGGTGGCCGAGTCCTCGATCACCAGGACCTTCGGGGCGAGCGTGCCGGCGGAGCGGGCCTGCAGTGCGACCTGGATCGGGTCCTTCGGCGCCGCCTGCAGGGTGCTCGTCGGGTTGAACGTCTTCGCGGTGGTCACCTGCAGGTTGCCGTTGGCCAGCGTGACGGACGCGCTGGTGGTGTCCTCGGCCACGGCCGTCGGGTAGACGTTGTCGTGGAGGGTTCCGGTCGCCGTGTTCGTGACGGTGCCGGGGACCGGCGCCGCGCCGCTGGTGCGGCCGGTCGACCGCAGCTGCGCGTTCATTGTGACGGTGACCTGCTGCCCGGGGGCGATGGTGCCGCCGGTGCCCACGCTGCCCTGCGCGTCGGAGCCGCGGAACATCGCGCTGACGCCGACGACGTCGGCGAGCGACGCCGGGGTCATCCCTGCGGCCTGCGCGAGCGTGACGGTCTGAACGGTGAGCGTGCCGTCCGCGGCGCGGTGCAGGAGGGAGACCGAGCTCTCGGCGGCCCGGACACCGGACGCCTGGGTCGTGTTGATGGCGATCGAGGTCAGGTTCAGCCGCTCGAACGGGTTCGACGCCGGGTCGTAGGCGCCGAAGTCGCACGGGTCCGCGGTGTTGGCGTTGGAGCAGGCGATCGGGTCGTTGAGCCGCAGCTGCCAGGTGTTGGTGGCCGAGGTGTTCTTGATCGTCTCGGTGTAGACCGTGGTCGGGTAGCTGGCGTCCGGCACGTCGGGCTGCGGGATCACCATCGTCGTCGGCGAGGCGGTCTTGGTGACCTTCGTCGTCAGCGTCGGGTCGACGATGAGCGTGTGGTCGTCCGCCAACCGGGTGAAGCTGCCGCCGGCCGCAGGGTTGCCGGTGACGGCAACCTGGTTGTCGACCGCTCCCGGCGTGCCCATGTTGTAGGTGCGCGTCCCGGTCACCCAGTCGTTCGTGGTGCTCCCGCGCACGCTGTTGCGCAGCTGGAGGTCGAGGTGGATCGTCCGCGCGTTCTGGTCGGCGCCCGGGAAGGCGCCGAGGGAGGCGCTCGCGACGCCGGAGCCGACCGCCGGGGCGGTGGGGTCGGCGGAGGCGTCGATGGCCGCCTGACGGTTCGGGCTCTCGGCGAAGGTCAGCCGCACGCCCTGCGTCGACGCCTTCTCGGCCGTGCTGAGCGTGTAGCCGGCGAAGCGGCCGTCACAGGATCCTGTCGTGGAGCACGCCTTCGTGGTGATGTCGTTCCACGAGGCCCCGTCGAACAGCTCGACGCGGGTCACCGCATCCCACCGGATGAGGGGGTCGTAGGTGGCCCCGCTGGTCTGCGTCGGCGTGATGGCGTCGATGCGCACCAGGTCGAAGGCCTGGAAAACGCTGCCGGAGACGGGCGACGGCGTCGCCGCATCCTGCACGGTCATCGTCCGCATGCCCGTGACCTGGGTGCCCCAGCCGAGCGTGGCGCCGGTCGTCGTGCGGGACTGCGCCTGCAGCACCGCGCCTGCCTGGTCCCACTTCTTGCTCGCGGCGACGCCGCCGTCGCCGGGGCCGCCGGTGGTGGCCTGGATGCTGACGGTGCCGCAGTCGGTCGCCGGCGCGCTCGTGATGACCTGGCCGCCGTTGACCGTGCCCTCTGCGGTCGTGACCGCGCAGTTCTGGTAGGCGGTGGCCGCCGGGTAGGTTCCCGGGTTGGTCGGACCGGACTGATCGCGCAGCGTGCCGCGGGCGACGAAGGTGATCGCGGGCTTCACGTTGGTCGCCTGACCGAACCCGCCGGCGTCGGCGAACGTGAAGCGGAGCCCCCGGACGTCGGTGTGGGTGGTCCCCGCGGGCAGCTTGGTGTCGAGCACGCGCGAGTAGATCACGGCCTTGGCGGTGGCGTCGACGGTCTCGAGGGTGGACCAGGTGGTGCCGTCCGTCGTGTACTCGACGGTCAACGTCGAGCCCTCGGGAACAGAGGTGGGCGCGATCGCGGTCGCGTCGAACGCGTTCCAGTAGGCGGACGACGCATCCTGCGGCTCGGTGATCACGATGGAGTCGGGACGCACGGAGCTGGTGCCCGCCGGGGTCTGCGCCGACAGCTGCACGAGGCTGGAGCCTCCGGGCAGGATCACGGCAGGCGCGGCGGGCGAGACGGTCTTCTTCAGCCCGACGATCACCTCGGGGAAGTAGACCTCGAGGTCGGCACCGGCGGTGTCGGAGGCGGTGCCCGCGGCGTTGGTGCCGGTCACGGCGACGGTGTTCGAGTAGGTGGTGAAACCGGAGGCTGTTGGGCCGGCGTCGAGCGTGGTCTTCACATCGAACGGGATGACGGCCGACGCACCGGTGGCGATCGATCCGGTGTAGGTGACCTGGAACCCGGTGATGTGCTGCCCGGAGGCGAGCGTCGGCACCGACGGGAGGCCGGACGCGGTGTCGAACGCGGAGTCGGCGGGCGCGGCGCCGGAGTCGACGAACCAGGTGACCTGGCCCGCGGTGGCGCCCTGCGGCCACGCGGAGGAGCCGGCGAACCCGCCGAAGAGGATCTTGTCCGAGAAGAACGAGCCGGAGCCCGGCTCCCGCACCGTCAGGGTGTCGAGCGCTCCGGTGGAGGTGTTCCTCGCCGTGAGGGATGCGCGCGTCGTCTGGCCGGCGGGCAGCTGCGGGACGCTGAACGACTTGTCGGCCGAGACCGTGACCGTCAGCGGCGCGATGGTCTGCTGCGCGGTGGCGGGCGTCGCCTGGGCGGTGCCACCCGCGGTGGTCACGGAGCCCCCGGCCACGTTGGTGCGGGTCCCGCCCGCGGCGATGCTGGAGCCGTCGATGCGGTCGGTCGCGCGCTGGGCCAGCGAGATCGCGACGGATCCGGCCGCGCCTCCCGCGGCGATCGTCGTACCCGTGCTGGAGCTGAAGGCGAAACGGAGACCCGTCACGTCACCGGCGACCACATTCGAGGGGAGCACGGGGACGGAGCCGGCGGGGCCGTCGGACCATCCGGCGGAGGTCAGCGCCGAGACCTGGACGGTGTCCGCGCCGGCAGGGAAGGTGACCGCGCCGAAGCCGGTGAGGTCGTAGAAGCGGAAGGTCGCGCCCGCCGCCGCCGGGTCGGCCGGCTCGGCGATCGTGAGCGTGGAGGCGGGGATGTTGGACGTGTTGCTCACCTGCAGCGTCGCCGTCGAGCTCTCGCCCGGCTTGAACTGCGTCGCCGACGGGGTCCAGGTCTTGCCGACGGTGGCGGAGATCACATCTGGGACATGGACGACGACCCCGTGCGAGGCGGTGACCGTCGTCGCGTTGGTCGCCGCGAAGGTCGCCGTGTTGGTCAGCGTCTGACCGTCGAACGACTTGGCGACGGTGTCCGGCAGCTTCACCTGCACCTGGACGCTTCCGGTCGTCCCGGCGGCGAGGCCCGTGCTCGCGGGGGTGGTGTTGGGGACGGAATCCTGGAACGCCACCTTCACGGTGTTGCCCGTCACCGTCGCGGTGACGCTGCCCGCGCCGACGACGTTGGGTTGGCCCACGACGACGAGCGGCGCGGGGACCGGGTCGGTGATGGCGGCGTTCACGCACCCGGTGGTGGTGGAGGAGCACCCGTAGTTGATCGTGTAGAGGAACTGCTGCCCCGGCGCGATGTCGCTGACGTCGGACGTCTTCGACAGGTTGAGCACACCGGAGCCGAGGTCGTCCGCGCTGGCGGCCGGCACGCCGATGGCGAGGGAGCCGACCAGCGCGAGCACGACGCCGGTGGCGACGGCCGCGGAGGCACGGAGAGTGGTGGACTTTCGGGCAGCGAGGCGCGTTCGGGCGCGCGCCAAGAGGCGTCGGGTAAGCACGTGTCCCCCAAGGGCACAATTCGGGTGGTAACGGCCTGTCGCTCTCGGAAAGCGGCTCACCTGTATCGGGCAGGTGAAACGGTCGTTCTGTCCTTTCTAGCGGCAGGTCGATGTATTTGCATACAGGAAGCCGCGCCCCAGTTGTGGGCACAGTGGGACGAACGACCCAGATGCGTACGGCGGGTCAGGCGAGGGCGCGGAAGCGGGCGATCCCGTCCGCCAGCAGGGCGCGTAGATCGAGCGGCTCGTCGGAGCCGGTCCAGCGCTCGAAGGCCAGCCGGAAGGCGGCGCCGGCGGCCTCAGCGGCGATCGCGGCCTCGCCGGGCTCCACGCCGCGGGCGACCAGCGCCTGCGCGGAGGCGGTCGCGAGCGTGGCCATCTTGAGCAGCTCGCGCTCCTGGAGGCTGGGGTTCGCCGCGATCACGGCGGCGCGGCGGCGCGGGAACGTCGGGTCGGGCTGGTTCTGCAGCGCCGTGGCCGCCGCATCCAGGCCCGCAGCGGCGGCGTCGAGCGGCGAGGTGCTCTCCGGTGCGGCGGCGATCGCCGCCAGCACGACCTGCTGGAACTGCTCGGAGCCCGAGAACAGCACCTCGCGCTTGTCGGCGAAGTGACGGAAAAACGTGCGCTCGGTCACACCGGCGCGCTCGGCGATGTCGGCGACGGTCGTCTGCTCGTAGCCGGGGTCGAGATACAGCTCGAGCGCGGCCTGCGCCATGCGCCCGCGCGCGTCCGGCTCCCAACGTCCCATACGAGAATCATAGTGATGACAGCAACTGACATGAGTGCTAGGCTGACGACAGTTTCTGACATCATCCGGATGTCGACACGGAAAGGAGAACGCCATGCGCGTCTTCATGACGGGGGCTTCGGGATGGATCGGCTCGGCCGTCGTACCCGAACTGCTCGCGGCCGGGCACGAGGTGAGCGGAATCGCCCGCTCGGAGGACTCCGCCGCACGCTTGCGCGCCGCAGGAGTCGCCGCCATCCCCGGCAGCCTCGACGACCTCGGCACGCTGAGGACCGCCGCGGAGTCCGCGGACGCCGTCATCCACCTCGGCTTCAAGCACGACTTCAGCGACTACGCCGCCTCCGGACGCACCGAGCGTGCCGTCATGGAGACCTTCGGCGACGCGCTCGCCGGCACGGGCAAGGCGCTGCTGTTCGCCTCCGGCATCGCGATGGTCGCGCCGGATCGCCCGGCGACGGAGGAGGACGCCTCGCCCTTCACCGGCCCCGACGCTCCCCGCGGCGGCGCCGAGGCGCTGGCGCTCGGGTTCGCCGAGCGCGGCATCCAGCCGGTCGCCCTGCGGTTCGCCCCGACGGTGCACGGGGACGGCGACCACGGCTTCACGGCCGTGCTGGTCGAGGCGGCACGGCGCACCGGCGTCGCCGGGTACGTGGGCGACGGCGCCAACCGGTGGGCGGCCGTCCACCGCTCCGACGCCGGGCGCCTGGTGGCGCAGGCCCTCGAGAACCCGGGCGTCGCGAACGTCGTTCACGCCGTGGGCGAGGAAGGTATCGCGGCCCGCGACATCGCCGGAGCCATCGGCCGGGGCGCGGGCGTGCCCGTCGCATCCATCGCACCGGAGGACGTCGAGGCGCACTTCGGCTGGATCGGCCGGTTCTTCTCGCTCGACATCCCCGCCTCCAGCACCCTCACCCAGGCGCGGTACGACTGGCGGCCCACCGGCCCGACCCTCCTCGAGGACCTGGCCGCCGGACACTACTTCGCCCGCGCCGCCGCCTGACCGGGGACTCCGCGCTCCCAAGCCGTCAGCTCCTGAGTTCTTCGAGCGACACGCCGCGCGAAAGGACGAACAACTCAGGAGCTGACGGTTGTCTACTCGGGCTTGTCCGGGGGGTTCACGAGGACGTCGTCGAAGGTCGCCTTCTCCTCAGGCGTCCGCTGGTCCCAGCCGGGGCGTCTCGCCGCGTAGAAGATGAGCGGCGGGACGCCCAGCAGGATCACGACCACCCCCACCAGGGCCGGGTACGCCCATCCCGGAGCCCCCTGCGCGAAGCCCGCCGGCGGCACGAAGCCGAGCAGGAAGGCCGCGAGGCAGGCGACGAAGCCGATCGTCGCGATCAGGCCCATCGCCGGCGTGCGGTAGGTGCGCTTCACCTGCGGGTGCGTGCGGCGCAGGCGGATCGCCGCCGCGAACATCATCATGTACATGATCAGGTACAGCGCCGCGGCCATGTCGACCAGCAGGATGAACGCCGTGTTGATGTTGGGCACGAAGATGAACAGCGACGCGAGCAGCGTCACCACGATCCCCTGCACGCTCAGGATGCCGACCTGCACGCCCGCCTTGTTCCTGCGCTGCAGGAACGCCGGCAGGTAGCCCGAGCGCGCCGCCGCGAGCAGACCCCGGGACGGCCCCGCGATCCACGTCACGACGGAGGCGAAGGCGCCGAGCGCGATCAGCAGCGAGATCACCGGGGTCGCCCAGTCCATCCCCCACGCGTCGAAGAACGTCTTGAACGCCAGGTTGATGCCGGTGGTCAGGCCGAGCTCCGACGACGGCACCGCCACCGCGATCGCGATGGTCGGGAAGATGAAGATGCCGAGGATGAGGATCGACGAGATGAGCACCGTCTTCGGGTAGCCCTTGCCGGGGTTCTTCAGGTCGTTCGCGTGGACCGCGTTCACCTCCATGCCCGCGTAGGCGAGCACGTTCGACACGATGAGCACGATCGACGCGATCCCGGTGAACGGCGGGATGACCGCCGACGCCGTCAGCGGCGTCTCGCTGGTATGCCCTGTGCCGAGCCAGATGGCCCCGAACAGGATCAGCAGCACGCCGGGGAAGATCGTGCCGGCGAGCCCCGACCACGACCCGACCTTGGCGAACAGGTTGCCGCCGCGCAGCGTGATGAACGTCGAGAACCAGTAGATGACCAGGATCACGATCGCGGTGTAGAAGCCGGAGTTCGCCAGGTTCGGGTCGAGGAACACGAACGCCAGCGACGCGGCGATGAACGCGATCTGCGTCGGGTACCAGACCACGTTCTGCACCCACTGCAGCCAGATCGCCTGGAACCCCCAGCGCTCGCCGAACGCCATCCTGACCCAGGTGAACACGCCGCCCTTCCAGCCCGTCGCGAGCTCGGCGGCAACCAGGGCCACCGGGATCAAGAAGAAGATCGCGGGGATGATGAACAGTGTGATCGAGCCGAGCCCGTAGCCGGCCATGGCCGGGAGGCTGCGGAGCGATGCCACAGCGACGACGGTCAGCATCGCCAGCTGGGTGAGCGACATGAATTTCGTCGCGGTCGTCCCCGGCGCGCCGATGGCCGGCTTGTGCGGCACCGATGCGAACGGGTGCGGCTTGACGTGGTCGGGAGACGGGGCCGGCGTTCCGTCGGCTCTGGTGTGCTGGGCCGCGGTCTTGCCGGGCTCGCGTGTTGCGGTCATGGTGTCCTCCGCTGGGTACTCGGTCGGTCGTACTCGGGCTCGGGCGCCGGGTCGGTGTGCGCGATCAGTGGGTGAACGAATGCACCTGGCCCTCGGTCGGCATGGGGCTCTCAAGGGCGTCCAGATATTCGACGGCCTCCTGGATGTCGAGGACGAGCGACTCGGCCAGGTTGTGGCTGAGCCCGTTGCGCACGACGATGCGCTGCACGGTGAGGTCGGTCAGGTTGTCGGGCATGGGGTAGGCCGGGATGAGCCACCCCTTCAGCCGCAGCCGCTCCGACAGGTGGTACAGGTTCCACTTGTCGGTGTGGCCCTTCTTCAGCTGCCACGCGAACACCGGGATGTCGGAGCCGTCGTTCCACAGCTCGAAGGCCGGCATCTTGGCGATCTCCCCCGAGAGGTAGAGGGCCACATCCTGCGACGCCTTCTGCACCCGGTAGTAGCCGTCGAAGCCGAGCCGCAGGAACAGGTAGTACTGCAGCAGCACCTGGGCGCCCGGCCGCGAGAAATTGAGGGCGAAGGTGGGCATGTGGCCGCCGAGGTAGGTGACGTCGAACACGAGGTCGGCCGGCAGGTCGGAGGCGGTGCGCCAGACCACCCAGCCGAGGCCCGGGTAGACCAGGCCGTACTTGTGGGCGGAGGTGCTGATCGAGACGACGCGCGGCACGCGGAAGTCCCAGACCAGGTCGGGCTGCAGGAACGGCGCGATCATGCCGCCGGAGGCGCCGTCGACGTGGATCTTGACGTCGAGTCCGGTCTGCTCCTGGATGCGGTCGAGCGCCTTCGAGATCTCGGCGACCGGCTCGTACATCCCGGTGTAGGTGACGCCCATGATGGCGACGACCCCGATCGTGTTCTCGTCGACGTACTTATCCAGCTCGTAGCCGTCGAGCACCTTGTGCTCGTCCGTGATCGGCACGTAGCGCGGCTCGACGTCCCAGTAGTTGCAGAACTTCTCCCAGCACACCTGCACGGCGCTGGAGAGCACGAGGTTCGGCTTGTCGGTCGGCTTGCCCGCTGCCTTGCGGGCGAGCTGCCAGCGGCGTTTGAGGGCGAGGCCGCCGAGCATGCACGCCTCCGACGACCCGACGGTCGAGGTGCCGATGGCCTTCTCGGGGTCGGGTGCGTTCCAGAGACCGGCGACGATCTTCCAGCAGCGCGTCTCGATCGCGGCGGTCTGCGGGTACTCGTCCTTGTCGATCATGTTCTTGTCGGCGGACTCGGCGTAGAGCCGGGCAGCGTGGTCGTCCATCCAGGTGCCGACGAAGGTGGCCAGGTTGAGGCGCGCGTTGCCGTCGAGCATCGACTCGTCGTGCACGATCTGGTAGGCGGTCTCGGGCAGCGACTCGTTGTCGGGGATGCGGTCCACCGGCAGGTCGGTGCTCTCCCCCGGGCGGGCGAAGATGGGGTTCAGCTGGGTCCGGTCGTTGATGCCGGTGTAGGCGGTGGTCGGCCCGTGGGCGGCGGCGGCCGCGCGCTCCTCTGCAATGGTCATACGGTTCGCTCCTCGTACGGCGCGAGCGCGCTCGCGCAGTGGATGTTCGCTTCTCGCCCGACGGCGGGCCATCCCTGGCGGGCCGGGGCAGGCTCACGGTAGGCCGGTGGCGGCGGGCGTGGCTAGACACTTCCTGGCGGCGCCGGCACCCCGGCAGCCGCGGACGAGGTCAGGAGCCCGAGCGCGGGAGCGTGCCGATGGTCTTGCCGCTGTCGTCGAGCACGGTCATCGTGTCGCCCGACACGTTGCCGGTCGCGGCCTTGCCCAGCCACTCGTCGACGCCCTCGCACGCCATCATCGTGGAGGCGATGGGCCCGAAGGTGATCTCGTCGCCGTCGATCTGGCCCTTCCCGCTGAGGCGATTGCAGCCGTCGCTGCCGGAGAACGTTCCGTCGTTCTCGATGTTCAGGTTCGGCTGGCCCGACGCCGTGGAGCCCCACATCCCGACGACCTTCGCGCCGCTCGGGGTGCCCGCGCAGCCGGCGAGCAGCAGGACGACGGCGAGCGCCGCGACCGCGCGGCCGATTCGGCGATGCTGCTGCATGGATGCCTCCCCCGGTCCTGGGGGAAGGGTAGCGCCGCCGCGCGGGTGCGCGACAGGGGTCAGCCGGCGGGGGCGAGCACCTCGTCCACGATCGCGAGGAGCTCGGGGCGGGCCAGGATGCGGAAGTGGCCGCCCACATCCAGCTCGATGTTCCGCGCGCCGTCCAGACGGCTGCCGCCGGGCACGTGCGGGTCGAACCAGCCCCAGACGGAGACGATCCGCGCGTTGACGGCCCGGCTGACGGCGAGCCGGAGGATGCCCGGTGAGCTCGGGAGGAGGGCGCGCACGCTCGGGACGGGGATGAGTGCGGCGAGGGCGGACCCCGCGTACGGCGTTGCGACGGTGACGGCGCTGCTGATGCGCGCGCCGGAGTCCGGCATCCCCATCACGTACTTGGCGACCAGGCCGCCCTTGCTGTGGGCGACGACGACGACGTCGGTGAGGTCGTGCTGCTCGAGGTGCGCACGGACGAGGTCGGCGGCCTGCGCGACGGACATGCGGTTGTCCTCGAGCGCGGTCACGACGTGCACCGGATGGCCGGCCGCGTGGATGTGCTCGGCGAGTGGACGCAGGAACCGCCAGGTCTCGAAGATGCCGGGCAGCAGCACGACCGGCGCGCGGGTTCCGTCGCCGGCGATGAGGGCGTCCGGTGTGGTCCGGTCGAACGCGGCCCGGAGCTGGTGGCGGCCGGCGTACAGGTAGTCGAGCAGGACGACGCCGGCGCGGCGGAGCAGCGTGCGCCTCATGGCCGCACGCGCGCGGTGTCGGCGATCAGTGCGGCCGTGCGCCACGGCGCCCCGTGCATGACGAGGTGCGCGACGCTGGGGATGCGCGTGGCGGCGCCGCCGGTGCGCTCCGCCAGGCGGGCGACCCAGTCGTCGCGGGCGATCGGGTCGCGGCCTCCCCGCAGCACGATGACGGGCACGTCGATGCGCTCCACCTCCTCCTCGATGCGGTACTCCAGCATGGCCGGCAGCGTAGCGAGGTACCAGGCGACGCCGCAGTGCAGGTAGTCGCCGATCACGATGCGGTTGCCGCGCGCGTCCTCGCGGAAGATGTCGAGACCGAGGAGGGTGCCCGCCCGCAGCGGTTTGCGGTCCTCCGGCGCCATCACGGGGCCGAGCAGCGCGAGCGCCCGGACCAGGCCGGGACGGCTGCGCGCAAGCGACACGGCGACCTGGGTGCCCATCGAATGCCCGACGATGACGGCGTCCGCGACGCCGAGCCGGTCGAGCTCGACCGCGACGGACGCTGCGAAGTCGTCGATGCCGAGCGGATGCGGCGGCCGTTCGGGCTTCGCGCGCCCGAAGCCGGGCAGGTCGACCGCGACGACCCGCCCCTCCTCGGCGAGCGCCGGGACGAGCCGCTCGAAGTACCGCGAGCTGACCCCGATCCCGTGCACCAGCACGAACGTCGGGCGGTCGGGAGCGGAGTCGGTGCCAGTGTCGACCGTGACGACTGCTCGCGGCGGGGGCACGGTCTCACGGCGGTCGGTCACCCCTCCACGCTACCCGCGGCCCGCGCGACGACCGGCCAACCGCGGTGAGGACCCGTCACTTGTCCGTCTGGGCAGCCTGACGTCGGAGATCCGGCCGTCTCGCCGTCGAATCTCCGACGGTTGAAAACTCGCGCGACCGGGGTAGCTGTGGACGGGTAGCACTAGCCCCACCCGATGCGGAAGGAGTACGACAGGATCATGCCGACATCCGAGGAGCTGCCCTCCACCCTCGAGCGCTCGGAGAAGCACGCCCAGGCCCTCTGGTCGAAGGCGCACGACTCCGCCGTGAAGGAGTACGGGGAGGGTGAGCGCGCGCACCGGACGGCGTTCGCCGCGCTCAAGAACGAGTACGAGAAGGTCGGCGACCACTGGGAGCGGAAGGCCGAGAACGGGCCGTCCGACCGCAAGGCGGCGGGCGGCCGCGACACGGTCGCCCCCACCGAGGAGGGCGTCGACGCCAACGCCTCCAAGGCGCACCTGCTCGACATCGCCAAGCGGCTCGACATCCCGGGCCGTACCAGGATGACGAAGGACGAGTTGGTCGACGAGATCAAGAAGGCCAACCGGCGGGAGACCGCCGCATCGCGGAAGAAGGGCTGACCATGGGCGACGTTCTCGCATTCATCGGATGCTTCATCCTGTTCCTGCTCGGGCTGTTCCTGTTCGGTCTGGCCCCGACCCTCCCCGCCTGGGAGGGCGTCGTGTTCTTCGGCGGGATCGTCTGCATCGCGCTCTCGTTCGGCATCCCGGTGGGGGTGCTCGGCCACACCGAGTGAGCGGCTCTCCCGCTCCCGCGCGGACGGGCGTACCGTGTGCCGCATGTCCGAGCTGACCCGGCTGCGGAGCTCGACCTCCGACCCGGCCGAGGCGGACGCGCTCCTCGCCGCGTCCGGCGGACGCTTCGCGTTCGCATCCGAGCCCGACGCGGGGTTCTCGTTCGAGGTCGACCAGATCGTCGACCCGTCGTTCTCGGTCGCCCGCTACACGATCGGCGGCGAGTGGGAGACCTCCGGAGAGTTCGAGGACTTCTGCATCGTCAGCGTCACCGACGGCGCCTACCGCTGGGAGATCGACGGGACTCGCGCCAGCGCCACGCGCGCGCCCTTCCTCATCCGGCCCGGCCACGACTTCATGTGCGAGGCGGAGGGGAGCGACATCGTCAACGTCTACCTCTCGCCCGCGACGCTCCGGGATGTGGCACGCACGACCTTCGGCGACGAGCACCTCGAGGTCGTCTTCGACTCGGCCAGCACGCTCGGCCCGTCGCACTCGGAGTACATGCTCACGGCCGCGACGGTCGCGGCCGAATACATGGACGCGGGCACCTTCCGCCACCCGCTCGTGCGGGCGAGCCTGTTCCACACTCTGGCGCTCGCGGCCCTGAAGTGCTTCCCGCTGAGCACCGACCCACGGGAGAAGAACGTCACCCCCGCCGGTCAGCTGTCGCGATTCCGGCGCGGCGTGCGGTTCATCGAGGACCACGCCTCGTTGCCGATCACAGTGCTCGACGTCGCAGAGGCCGCCGGGGCGACGATGGCGCAGCTGGATGCCGCATTCCGCACCCACGCATCCACCAGCGCTCGCGGCTACCTGCAGCGGGTGCGGCTGTCGGCGGCCCACGACGAGATCGCCGCCTCCGACCCCGCCACCGACCTGGTGGAGCTGGCTGCGCGCTGGGGGTTCCCGGACGTCGAGCGGTTCTCCCGCCGCTACCGCAGCGAGTACGGCGAGGCCCCCGGTTCGGCGCTCCTGCGCTGACCAGCCCTGCCCTCTCCGCTCGCCGGTCGTCTGCTCGCGGGCTGCGGCAGCTGCCCGACACCGCGATAGGGTCGACCGGGAAGCACAGAGGGGGAACTGTGGACGAACGCATCGAGGGGACGACGACGGAAGGTGCTGCGCCGCCCCGAGTGGGGCGCGCTTCGACGATCGGGGGAGGGCTCGCGCTCGGCGCCGCCTCCGCGCTGGTCGGGCTCGTGCCCTGGCTGATGACGGGGGCCCGGCTCCCGCTGCAGAACCTCTGGCGCCGCGACGTCCTTCCCGACTCCATGCCGGTCGCCCTGCTGCCGATCAGCCAGTACTACTCGACCCGCATCCTGGTGATGCTGCTCATCGGCGGCGTCCTCGCCGGGTCGGTGGCCCGGTTGCTGCGGCGCCGGTTCCCGACGACGGACTGGGCGACGGCGGTCGGCATCCTGACGGTGCAGGCAGTCGCGACCATCCAGGCCTTCGTGGTCGTCGCCGACGGGCTGGGCATCGTGGCGCGCGACGCCGACTCGCGGGCGCTGCTGTACTTCGCGGGGATGCTCGGAGGGACCATCGTGTCCGTGGCTCTGGCTCAGGCGCTGTTCTGGCTGATCTCGCGTCGCTCGGTCGCGCCGGCGGCTCTCGGCCTGGCCCTCGCCGCCGTCCCGTTCGCGTCGTGGCTGCTGGTGACCGTCGTCTTCGTCAGCGGCCCGACCGGGCCGCCGCTCGTCGTCGGCGAACTGTACCGCTGGCTGCCCGCCGTGATCGTGGGCGCCGCCCTGGGCTGGTGCGGCGTCGTCCCGGTGCGGCGGCTCGGCGTCTGGGTGGCCGGATTGCTTGCGCTGTTCGTCGCCCCCGCGGTGTTCACGGCCTCCTCGTATGCGCTGGGCATGCGCGTGCTCGACGGCGACCTCCGGGAGATGGCGGATGCCGCCGTCCAGATCTTCCCGCGAGCTCTCGTCCCCGGCGTCGCGCCGACCGTCCTCGCGTTTCTCATCGCCGCAGCTGTCACGGCCATCCGCTGGGCGATCGCGCGCGGCCAGCCGAAGGTGCCCGCCGAGGCGTGACGCTGCGCCGCGCGTCGCTGCCCCTCGTCCGCCGCATCACCCCGGCTGGTTGACGCGACACGCCGTCCCCGGCGGCGCGGCCACGGCGTGTTGCGTCAACCAGGTGCCGCCATGGATGGCGTTGCGGTCAGGGTGCGGGAGGCGGGCGCAGTCCGGGGGCGAGCGGGAGGGCCGCAGCGAGGATGGAGGCGGCCGCGGCCGCGACGAACGGGCCGGCGGTGCCGACCGCGTCGCCGAGCAGGCCGGCCACCGCGGTGCCGGTCGCCGCTCCGATCAGGCCGGCGGTGTTGAGCCAGCCGAACGCCTCCGGCGTCGCCGACTCGGGCAGGGCCTCCGACACCATCGCGTACAGGGCGGCGAGCGACGGGGCGAAGCCGAGGCCCGAGAGGAAGAGCAAGACGTAGAGCAGCGGGATTCCCGGCACGACGCCCGCCGCCGCCGTCGCGACGGCGACGCCGCCGAGGATCGCGGCGAGCCCGCGCGGCCCGATCCGGCGATGCCCGAACGCGACGCCGCCGATGAGCGACCCGAGGCTCGACACCGCGATCGCGACGCCGGCCAGCACGCTGTCTCCGTCGAAGCGCGCGATCAGTGCCAGCTCCAGGGCGCCGAACGAGGCGATCAGCGCGAAGCTCGCGGCCGCCGCCAGCCGCACGGCCCGCGCGAGGAGCACCGTCCCGGGCCGCGACTCGCTGCGCGGCAGCCGCACCCCGGCGATGTGCGGCGTCAGCAGGAACCATAGGGTGCCGCCGAGCGTCACCGCCGCCGCCAGCACCAAGGGTGCACGCGTCGACACCGCACCGCTCAGCAGCGTGGCGGCGACCGGCCCGGTGATCCAGATAAGCTCCTGCGCCGACGTGTCCAGCGCGAACAGCGCGGGCACGGCCCGGCGCGGCACGAGCCGCGGATACAGCGCGCGCACGACGGGCATGAGCGGAGGGACCGACGCACCGATCACCGCCCCGAGCAGCACCACGAGCACGGGATGCGGCGGCCCGAAGGCGAGCAGCAGCATCCCGGCCGCGTTCAGTGCCGCCGCGGCCAGCACGGGGGGACGGATGCCGAACACCCCGACCGACCGGCTCACCAACGGTATCGCGACCGCCTCGCCGACGCTCACGCACGCCACGACGAGACCGGCGAGCGCATACGACCCGGTCGCCTGCCGGACGTGCAGCAGCACGGCCAGCGACAGCATCCCGAGCGGGAAGCGCGCCACCAGCTGCGAGACCGTGACCCGCAGGACGCCGGGGACGCGGACGAGCTCCAGGTACGTCCGCACCCCTACTTGCCCACGCCGCCGGCGAGACCGCGCACGAAGTAGCGCTGGCAGACGAAGAACAGGATCACCATCGGGAGGGCGGCCATCACCATCCCCGCGAATACCACCGGGTACTGCGTCCCGTTCTTCGACATCATGTCGGCGAGCCCGACCGGCAGCGTCTCGACCCCGGTCCCGCTGGTGAAGATCATCGCGAACAGGTACTCGTTCCAGTTCTGCAGCACGTTGAGCACGATCGTCGTCGCGACGATCGGCATGCTCATCGGCAGGATGATGCGCCAGAACGTGGCCGCACGCGACGCACCGTCGATCGAGGCGGCCTCATCCACCTCCCGCGGCAGGTCGAGCATGTACGCGCGCATCAGGAAAACGGTGAACGGGATGCGGAACGCCGTGTACAGGATCAGCAGCCCGAAGAACGTGTCGTAGAGCCCCCACGCCTGGAACAGCTTCACCAGCGGGATGAGCGCGACGGTCGGCGCCAGCATCAGCCCGGCGAGCACGATCACGGTGAAGGTGCGGTTCAGCGGGATGTTCACCCGCGTCAGCCCGTAGGCCGCCCAGGCGCTGATCAGCTCGGTGATGAGTGTCGCGAGCACGGTCAGCGAGACGCTCGTGAAGACGAAGTCGCCGACGCCCTGCGTCCACGCCTTGGCGAAGTTCTGCCAGAGCCACTGCGCCGGGAGGGCGAACGGGTTGCCGAACAGCTCGGCGTTCGTCTTCAGGGCGTTGGTCACCATCCACAGCAGCGGGTACAGGACCACGACGGCCAGGGCGACGAGCAGCGCCCACACCAGGACGACGCGGACGCCGCGGCCGAGACGGGCGAGGGCTACCATTCCACTCTCCTCTTGCGCGAGTAGGCCAGCTGGGCTGCGGCCAGCAGCAGGGTGACGACGAAGATGGCGACGCCGATCGCGGCGGCGGAGCCGAAGTCGTTGGTGACGAATCCGGCGTGGTACAGCCACGTACCGAGCACCTGGCTGGAGTTGTTCGGGCCACCGCTGGTCATGACCATGACCTCATTGAAGACCTGGAACGCGCCCGAGATCGTGACGATCATCATCAGCCCGGTCATCTCGCGCACCAGCGGCAGCGAGACCTGGAAGAACCGGCGGACCGGTCCGACGCCGTCGAGGTCGGCCGCCTCGTACAGCTCCCGCGGGATGCGCTGCAGCGCCACCGAGAACAGCAGGACGCTGTAGCCGAACCCCTGCCACTGGCTCATCGCGATGATGGCGAAGATCGCGGTGCCCTCGTGGCCGAGCCACGCCTGCGAGAACTGGCCGAGGCCGAGGTTGTCGAGGAAGACGTTCAGCAGGCCGGTCTGCGGCTGGTAGATGAAGTAGAACAGGAGGCCGGCCACGGTCAGCGAGATCGCCGACGGGATGAAGTAGATCGCCCGAAACGCCTTGCGCCAGCGGTCGCTGCGCACGCTCTCCACGATCGCCGCCAGAACGAGAGCGCCGAACACCTGGAAGACGATGGACAGCGCCGCGTACCAGGTGTTGTTGCCGAGCGCCCGCCAGAACACCGGGTCCTGCGCGAGGTCGGCGTAGTTGTCCACGCCGACGAAGGTCTGCTCGCCGCTGTAGATGTTCCACTTCAGGAAGCTGAAGACGACGTTCTGCAGCAGCGGCCAGTAGACGAAGACCGCCAGCACGGCCAGCGCCGGGATGAGCCAGATCAGCCCGCGCCAGCCGGCCGGTCCCCTGCCGGCCTTGGCGGCCCCGGCGCCGGGCGCCGGGGCCGTGCGGCCGCGACCCGGTCCCGAGACGGGGACGGGGCGCGGCCCCACGGGGGCCTGAGGCGCCTGGGTGGTCGTCATTTCGCCTTCTCGGACGCCTGTCGCACGGCCTTCAGGGCGGCCTCGGGCGTGAGGCTGCCGGAGACGAGGCCCTCGGAGACCGAGACCCACGCGTCGCCGACGGACGGCACGTTCGCCATGTCCAGCCAGACCACGGTCGACTTCGCGTCGTTCACGAGCTTCGTGCCCTCCGCGACGGCGGGCGTGGCGATCTGGTCGGTGACCACATCCTTCACGGCGCTCGGCTGGCCGTAGGGCGGGGAGGAGAGGGTCGTCGCGTTCTTCTCGTTCATGACGAACTTCATGAAGTCGAGGGCGAGCGCGGCGTTCTTGCTCTTCTTGTTGATCATGTAGCCCTCGGGCGCGGCCTCGAGCGCAGACGGGTCGCCCTTCGCGTCCGCCGGGGCGGGGAGCGGGAAGATGCCGAAGCCGTCCTTGGCGAGCTGGCTGTCCTTGGTGTTGACCGAGTCGAACTCGATCAGCTCCTGGTAGTACATGGCCGCCTTGCCCGCCGCCTGCTGCTGCTGGGCGGTGGTGTAGGTGACGCCGTTCGAGTTCCCGCCGTCGCCGGTGCACTCGGTGACGAGCTGCTGGAACTGCTTCATGCCCTCCAGGTAGCCCGGGTCGGTGTACTTCGCGGTCTTCGGCAGCAGGTCCGCATCCCGGACCTTCTGCGGCACGTCGTAGGCGAAGAGCTGGCCGAGATAGTGCAGGCCGGGCCAGCCGTCCTTGTTGCCGAAGGCGATGGGGACGTAGCCGGCGGCCTTGATCGTCGAGCAGTCGGAGATGAGCTCGTCGAACGAGGCCGGGACGTCGAGGCCGAGGTCTGCGAAGACCTTCTTGTTGTAGCCCATGAACTTGCCGTCGACGTACTGCGGGATCCCGTAGTACTTGCCGTCGTACTTGAAGGCGTTCAGCGATCCCTCGCCGAAGGTGTCGCCCCACTTCGTGCCGGGGGCGATGACCGAGCTGAGGTCGACGGCCAGGCCGTTCGCGGCGAAGTTCTCGCCCCAGTTGCCCGCGTAGCTGAAGTAGATGTCGGGCAGCGACTGGGAGCCGATCAGGACCTTCTCCTTGTCCTTGATCGCGTTGTCGTCGGTCTCCTGCGCGAGGGTGATCTTCACATCCGGGTGGAGCTTCTTGTAGTCCTTCACCAGGTCCTCGAAGTACGAGCCGAGGGGGTCGCCCGCTGCGGCGGTGAGGATGCTGATGCTTCCGGAGTAGTCCGGCTTGGCCGTGATGTCGGCGGCGCCGCTGCCGCCTCCCGAGCACGCGCTGAGCGCGAGCGCCAGGACGCCCGCCGCCGCCACCGTGATGGTTCTGGTCTTCTTCACGCTCATCTCCCGTCATGCGGGTCGTGCGGTCGGGGTGTCCGCTGACCCGTCCTTGGATCGCCTCACGGTCGCGCTGCGCGACCGATTGCGATGACTATACGGGATATTGATACCGGTATCAACTGCGCCCAAACGAAGTCATCGCGTGCCTATCTGCCGAGCCCGTCATCCATTCGTCACGAACCGCGGCCGTTCGTGGCGAATGCGGGAGTGGCGCAGGGGTCAGGCGCGCGCGGGCGGCGGTGCGACGGAGGCGCGCTCGACGAAGTCGGCCTCCAGCACGTGGGTGGCGACGGGCGCGTCGCTGCCCGCGACCCGGGCCAACAGGCACTCCGCGGTCAGCTCGCCCAGCTGGTGCATCGGCTGGGCGACCACCGACATCGGGGGCGTCATCACGCTCGCCCAGGAGCTGTCGTCGAATCCGATGAGGGACACGTCCTCCGGGCAGCGCAGCCCGCGCTGCCGCAGGGCGCGCAGCGAGCCGGTGAGCGCATCCGTCTCGGTGGCGAAGATCGCGGTCGGCGGGTCGGAGAGCGACAGCATCCCGAGCACCGCCCTCGTCGCCTGCGACTCGTTCTTCAGCACGTGGGTCACGAGCGAGGTGTCGAACGGGATGCCGGCGAGCTCCAGCGCGTCCAGGTACCCGAGCAGGCGCTCGCCGTCGGACCAGAGGGCGTGGTCGATGATCCGGCGCAGGTCGTCCGCGTCGGCGGCCGGCTCGGTCGTGACCGGACCCCACACGAACGCGATCCTCCGGTGTCCCTGCTCGATCAGCGAGGTGACGGCCTGGCGGGAGGCTTCGCGGTTGTTGATGACGACGGCGTCCGCATCCACCGTGTCCACCAGGCGGTCGAGGAGGACGAGCGGGATCTCGCGCTTGTGCACGATGTCGAGGTGGGGGAGCTGGGCGCTGCGCCCGGCGGCCGGCGCGAGCGCGATGCCGTCGACCTGCTTGTCGACGAGCACGTCGATGGCCGCGGCCTCCAGCTGCAGGTCCTCGTCGGTGCTCAGCACGAGGACGTCGTAGTCGGCCTTGCGCGCCGCGTCGCTGATCCCGCGGAGCACGCCGGCGAAGAACGGATTCCCGACGTCGGCGAGCACGACGCCGAGCGTCCGGGTCTCCCCCGTCGTCATGCTGCGCGCGATCGTGTTCGGCCGGTAGCCGAGCTCTTTGGCGACGGCCAGGATGCGGTCCCGCGTCTTCGGGCTCACCGAGCCGTAGCCGCCGAGGGTGCGGGCGACGGTGGCGCGTCCGACCCCGGCGGCCGCGGCCACCTCGGAGATCGTCGGCGAGGGAGTGCGGTGGTCCCGCTCCGTGGACATCGCCACCCCTTCCTGGTCCGGGGCGGCCGCCGCCCTAGCCCGCTTCGCCCGCCGCGACCGGCGGGAGCGAGGGCACCCGCGCGGCCTCGTCGAGCACGCGCCCGTGACCGAACGCGCCCTCGACCGTGCACTGCCGCGCGGCGAACTGCGCCGCCCGGCGCATCGACCGATGCAGCGCCGCGCCGCCGGGCCGCGCGTTCCTGCGCCAGCCGGACCGCAGCAATTCAACCACGAACGCGCTCACGTAGGCGTCGCCGCAGCCCATCGTGTCGACCAGAGGACCCGGCACCGGCGCCGCGTCGGAGTAGTAGAACGCGTCGCCGTCGAACAGGACCGCGCCGTCGTCCCCCTGGGTCCCCAGCACGAGCGACGGCCCGTGCGACGCGATCCTGCGCAGTTCGGCCCACGTGTCCGTGCGCGACATCGACCCGAGCGAGACCAGGGCGAGGTCGACCCACGGGCCCACCGCGTCCAGGTACTCAGGCGTGCGGAACTCGGGCTCGGACGAGAAGTCGTACGACCGGAGCGTCCGCGTCGCCGCCAGCTTGGGCAGCTCCGGGATGACGCCCGAGTAAGCACTGGAATGCACCAGCGAGAAGCCGGCGATGTAGCGCTTGTCGTCCTCGCCGATCCGGACCGGATCGCTGATCGTGACGCCGCCCTGGTTCCACCCGAGGAACCGTCGCTCCCCGTCGACCGTCTCGATCTCGGTGACGCCGTTCGGTCCCGGGCGCACCGAGGACCGCGAGGTGTCGACCCCGCAGTCCTCGATGGCCTGCCGCACGAAGCGCCCCTGCTCATCGTCGCCGAAGACCCCCAGGTAGGACGCCTCGGCGCCGAGCTGCCGGGCGAACACCGCGACGTTCACGGCGTTCCCCCCCGGATACTCGACGCCGCGGTCGACGAACCGGTCGACGATGTTGTCCCCGAGACCGAGGACGCGCACCGTGCTCATCGGCGCCTCAGTACGCCACGACGCGGTAGTACCGGCGCAGGTCGAGGGAGTGGTCGCGCACCTGGGCGAGGTGTTTGCTGAAGCGGTCGACGACCGCGTCGGCCACGATCGGCGCCAGGAGGCCGCGGAACTCGTCGCTCACACCCGGCAGCTCGTAGTCCTTGGTGTCGATGACGGTGACGTCGTCGCTGTACTCCTTGGCGAACGCGATGACGCGGTCGGTGAGCGGACGCGTCTCGTCCTCGCCGGCGAACACCAGGATGCTGGTGTCCTTCTCGATGAGCTCGAGCGAGCCGTGGAAGAACTCGGCGGCGTGGACGCGCGTGGTCGTGAGCCACTGCATCTCCTCGAGGATGCACATCGAGTACAGGTAGGTGAAGCCCCACAGCTGGCCGGATCCGGTCAGGAAGTGGTAGTCGGTGTCCGCGTGCTTCTCGGCGAACGCCTGACCGATCGGGTCGGCCTGCTTCGTGACGGCGATCAGCGCGTCCGGGATGGCCTCGAGATCCTTGACCAGGCGGTCGTAGCCGTCGAACTCGCCGCGCAGGGACAGGAGCTTGGCGCCGAAGGTGAGGAACTGCACGTCGAACGGCCACGCCTTGGGGGCGGAGAGCAGCACCTCGTCGACGGCGGTGGCGATCGGGCTGTCGGCCTGGCCGGTGAAGCCCACCGTGAGGGCGCCCTTCTCACGTGCGAACTCGACGCAGTCGAGGATGTCCTCGGTCGTGCCGGAGACGGAGGCGAAGATCGCCACCGAGTCGGGGCCGAACTGGGGGTCGGGGGCGAGGACGAACTCCTTGCCGATGACGGCGCGCACCGGGAAGGCGGAGCGCGTCTGGAAGAAGCGCTCGTACGGCAGCGCGGCGGCGTAGGTGCCGCCCGCGCCGATGAAGTAGATGTTCTTCCAGCGCCCGGCGCTGACGCGCTCGGCCAGCTCCTCGATCTGCGACCGCAGCGCGACGGTGCTGCGCACCTGCTCCAGGAATTCCTCTTCGTTGAAGCCCAGCATGTGTCTCCCTCCACCGATCCGTTTTTGGTACCGGTATCAATTCGTCTCAATGCTGGCACAGCGCAGCCCCTTCCGCAACATCCCCCTACCCTTCCCCTCCCTCTCCCGGGCCTCTCCCCGCTGAGGTTCTCGCAGTTGCGCACGCTCACGGCGTGTCGACCGCATCTGCGAGAACCTCAGCGGCCAAGGGGGAGGGTGAAGGGGGCTTACCCCGGGATGGGTGGGGATGCAGCCCCCTGGACGGGCGCGCGCGGAGTGGTTGCGTGTCGGGTATGCCAGAGAACCAGTACACCTTCGACACCCCTGTAGAGCGGTACCCGGTCATCTCGCCCGACGAGACGCAGGTGCCGGAGCCGGGCCTCGAGAGCGACCTCCAGCCCCGCGCTGACCTCGGTGAGGACAGCTATGTCGGCTCCGGCCGCCTGACCGGCCGGAAGGCCGTCGTCACCGGCGGCGACTCCGGGATCGGTGGAGCCACTGCGATCGCCTTCGCCCGCGAGGGCGCCGACGTCGCCATCGTCTACCTGCCGGAAGAGGAGGAGGACGCCCAGCGCATCGCCGGCCTGATCCGCGACGCCGGACGCACCGCCGTGACCATCCCCGGCGACCTCAAGGAACGCGCGTTCAGCGACGAGGTCGTGAAGCGGGCGCTCGACGAGCTCGGCGGCATCGACATCCTCGTGAACAACGCCGGTAAGCAGATCGCGACCGTGAGCCTCATCGACATCCCGGACGAGCAGTTCGACCACACGATGAAGACGAACATCTACGGGATGTTCTGGCTGACCCGGGCGGCGCTCCCGCACCTCCCGGCGGGCGCGGCCATCATCAACACGACCTCGATCCAGGCGTACCAGCCGAGCGAGACCCTGGTCGAGTACGCCACGACGAAGGCGGCCATCAACGCCTTCACGAAGGCGCTCGCCCAGCAGCTCGCGCCCAAGGGCATCCGCGTGAACGCGGTCGCGCCCGGGCCGATCTGGACGCCGCTGCAGGTGAGCAAGGGACAGCCGCCGGAGGCGATCCCCGAGTTCGGCCAGCAGACCCCGCTCGGACGCCCCGGCCAGCCGGCCGAGCTGGCGCCGGCGTACGTGTTCCTGGCGTCGCCGGAGTCGAGCTACGTGCTCGGCGAGACGCTGGCCGTCACCGGAGGCATGCCGACGCCGTAGCGTCGGGCCGCTTCCGTCGGATCGAATCCGTTCGAATCTCCTGCCGGGCTGCCGCCCGTCGGAGATTCGGACGGGATTCGGCCGGATCCCCGACGCGGGCCTATTGGCGTGCGTGCCGCCGCCGTGCCCGCTCCCGCACGACCAGCGGCAGCACCGCCCAGATCACCAGGAGCAGCAGGAAGACGCAGCCCGCGGCGATCATCCCGGCGGGCGGTGCGAGCAGGAAGTCGACGATGAAGAGCACGATGCCGGTGAACAGCAGGGAGGCGGCCGCCAGGCAGACGATGAGGAGCTTGCTCCCGAGTCCCACGAGCTCGGCCTTCGCCCGCTGCCGGAACAGGAGCCGGTGGAGGCTGACCGGCGCGAGCGCCAGCAGGGTGATCACGACCGCGAGGAAGACGAGCACGAGGTAGACGCCGACGTCGAAGGGTGGCAGCTTGGTGAAGCGCTGCTGGAACGGCAGCGTCAGCAGGAACGCGGCGAGGATCTGCGTCCCGGTCTGGAAGACGCGGAACTCCTGGAGCAGCTCGTTCCAGTTGCGGTCCGCACGCTGCTCGGCCGTCTCGTTGCGGCCGTCGCCCGGGGCCGCGTCGACCCCTTCCGTCACCGCCTCGCCTCCTCCAGGTCGCGGGCGAGGGCCGCGAGGGCGGCATCCACCGTCGCGTGCACGACCTCCCCCGGGTCGCCGTCGAAGTGGTGCTCGTCCACGGTCAGCGCACCCGGTCGGCCGTGCGCGAGGAAGACCGTGCCCTCGGGCCTGCCCTCCTGATCGCCCGGGCCGCCCGCGCCGGTGACCGCGGCGACCACGTCCGCGCTGAGCAGCCTCCCGGCGCCCGCCGCCATCTGCTCGGCGCACCGCGCGGTGATGACCGGGCCGGGCGTGACCCCGAGCACGTCGAACTTGACGTGCTCGGAGTAGGCGACGACCCCGCCGGCGAACCAGTCGCCCGCCTGCGGGGACGCGCCGAGGGCCGAGGCGATGGCGCCGCTGGTGAGCGACTCCGCCACGGCGACGGTCATGCCGGCGGAAGCCGCGAGGTCGGCGATGCGCTCGCCGAGTTCCGTGATGCTCTCCGTCGTCATTCGGTCTCCTCAGCCGGCGTCGCTGTCGCCCTCGTCGCCTTCTGCCTGCGACGGCTTGTCGACGATCTGCTGCTCCGCCTCCGTGTTCTCATCATGGCGGTCGTTCTCGGTGTTCTGGGGGTCGGACATACCGGCTCCCTCCTTTCTTCGGTGGTTGACTCCGGTCAGGTGTCGGTGCGGAAGTGCACGGCCTTGTGGCTGCCGTCGCAGAACGGCTTGATGGTCGAGACGCCGCAGCGGCAGAGCGCAACGGTGCGGCGGTGCTGCTCGATCGGGGTCCCGTCGGGAGTGGTCAGGTCGATGTGGCCTCGCACCAGCAGTGGGCCGTCAGGGCAGGCGACGATGACCGGCTCCTCCTCGTGGCCGCTCATGCCGCCACCGCCACCGGCTCGCGCAGCGAGCTGCGGCCCGCCTCGAAGGCCTCCAACATGCGCTGCCCGGCCAGGCCGTCGACGTACAGGCAGGCGGCCGCGCCGAAGACGATGTCGGGCAGGAACTCGGGATGCTGCTCCGCGAGCCCGCCGGCGAGGTCGCGGCCGGCGATCTGCTCGTGGACGGCGTCCGCCTCCACGTGCTCGTCGTAATACCAGGTCACCGAGTCGTCGTGCCCGAGCCTCCGGAAGCCGTTGCCGTAGAACCGGTTCGGGATGGACGAGGTCATCTCGAAGGCGGCGAGGTGCCCGGTGATCGCGCCGCGCAGGCTGCGGTTGAGGCCGAACATCGACATCATCGTGAACGACGCCAGAGTGCTGGCCGGGACGCGGTCGATGTAGGCGCCGTAGGTGTCGTCGAGACCGAGGTTGCGCATGGTCTGCCCGAAGATCTCGGCGTGGATGCGCTCGGGCCGGCCGCCGCCGTACTCGTCGGCCTGCACCTCGACCAGGGCTGCCTTCGCCCGGCCGGTCAGCCGCGGGATGGCCCAGGAGTGCGGGTCCGCCTCCTTGCGCGTGTAGATGGAGCGGTGGATGACGAACTCGACCGCCTGCTCCTCCGTCGCCTTCTTGGCGAGGAAGCGGGAGAGGCTGGGTCCGGCGTCCTCGGCAGTGAGCTCGAACAGGTGCGCGGCGACCGCGTCCGCGTTTGGCCGGGGCAGGTCGCCGACGGGCACGCGCTCGCGGAGCTGGCGCTCGTACTCCCGCTCGATGGACCGGCGGGCGCGCAGCAGCTCGGGATGCCACTCCCACTCGTCGTCGGCCTCGACGGTGTCGCCGTAGTGGAGTCCGTACAGGACGAACAGGGTCAGCTGCAGGTCCTCGTCGGCGAGGAGGTCGGGCGCGGCGGCGAGCGCCTCGGCCGTTCGGTCGGTGAAACGGACGACGTCGTCCGACGGGATGGCGGGGTCGGTCTGCAGCGCGTCGAGGAGCGCCTCGCTCACCGGCCCCCGCGGGGTGATGCGTGGTGTCATACCCCGACAGAACCGGCGGCTCCCGCGCTGGTCAAGCGGTTGCCAGCCGCGGCGATTCGTGCCGAATCGCCGCGATTCGTCACGAAGAGCGCTTATTCGGCACGAATGGTCACCCCGCGAGGCGGCGGCGGAGGGTGCGGAGCGGGGTGGCGGCGCGGCGGAGGCGGCCGTCGGAGTAGCGGACGCCGCCCCGGGCCCGGGCGCCGAGGGCGAGCCACACGCAGACCGCGCGCTCGGCAAGCCAGAAAGGAGCCCAGAGCGCGGCTGTGGCGGGGAACAGCCGCCGGCCTCCCGCGCGCCTGCGGCCCGCCTCGGCGAGCGCCACGACGCCCGCCGCCGCGAGCAGCAGCCGCGCCGGACGCCGCAGCGCGACGATCGCGAGCGGCAGCACGGCGAGCTCCGCGACGAGCCGCATGGGCTGCGCGAGGTCGTCGTACGCCTGCCGCACCCGCTGCCGCAGGAAGTGCCGCACCGCGGGCGGACGCCGGGCGACGCCCATGCGCTCCGCCGCGACCACCCGGCCGCCCGCCGCCCGCACCGTGCGGATGAGCTCCAGGTTCTCGAAGAGCACGTCGCCGTCGTAGCCGCCCGCGGCGATCACGATGCGGCGCCGCACGGCGAGCGTCCCGGGATAGTCGTGCCCGAGCGCGCGGTTCAGGAGGCTGCGGCCGGTGTCCCAGCGCGCGTGCCACGGCGCCGGGACGAACAGGTTCTGCGGGCGCACGAGGTCGGCCGAGTCGAGCATCCCGACGACCGCCCGCAGCGCGCCCTCGTCGTAGCGCACGTCGTCGTCGGCCAGCACGACGCGGTCGTGCCGCGCCGTGCGCAGGCCGGTCATGACGCCCGCCACCTTCCCATTCCGCCCGGGCCACGGCTCGACCGGCAGGTGCCGGACGCCGGCCGGGAAGGCGCTCGCGTGCGCCGCGAACCGCTCCGGGCCGGAGCCGTCGACCACCGTCACGTCGACCAGCTCGCGCAGGCCGGTCAGGTAGGCGACGAGCTCGTCCAGCCCGGAGTCCTCGGCCCAGCGCAGCGGCAGGACGTACTCGGCGTCGACCGTCACCGCTGCTCCTGCAAACGCGGGGAGTAGAGCGTTGCGCCGGGCCGCAGCCGCACGACGTCTCCGGTGAGCGAGGCGAGATCGGCCCAGAGCACGAGCACGGAGCCGCGCTCCCGCCAGCGCAGGAAGCGCGCGATCAGCGCGGGCGCATCCACGTCCGTCCGCTCGTACCCGGCGAAGGAGCTGTGCGAGTGCGGGCTGACCACCAGGCCGAACAGGCGCGCCGCGGAGAGCATCCCGTCGGGGGGCCCGTCCAGCGCCAGGCGCGCGTCCACGACTACCCCGAGGCTCTCGCCGTCGGAGGTCAGCACGGGGCTGCCGAGCAGGTCACTCAGGATCATGGCGGCCTCCCGGGATGCGGGCGATGACGTGGTCGCGCACCCATCGCTCCGTCCAGCTGGCGTCGAGCGTGTCGGCGGCGACGCCCACCTTCACCACGGTCTCGACGTCGGCGACGACCTTCCACGGGATGCGCAGGAACCGCGAGTCCGGCAGCCGGCCGCCGAAGATCCTGGTCATCAGGATGGGACCGGTCAGCAGCGCCTGCACCACCGGCGGGTTCTCCGGGTCGAGGTGCACGAGGTCGCCGGGCGTTGTCAGCTCGAGGTCGTCGACCGTGCTGACGGGGACGCCACCGGGGTCGAGGATCTGCCGGTCGAGGAGCTCGAGCCCCGCGTCGAGGACGCGCCCTGCGACGGCGGGCGGCATGGGCAGGCGTGCCCGGTCGTTCATGCTCCGGCTCCCGTCACGATCATGAGGGGGATGGCGGCGATCGAGGCCACCAGGATGATGGCGAGGAACAGCAGCCCGAAGGCGTTGGTGACCCTGCCGTTGACCCGGTCCCCCATGTACTTCGGGTCGTTCGCCACGATCAGGATGGGCAGGTACGTCAGCGGCAGGGCGATGGCCGAGAAGACCACCGAGATCTCCGTCACCTGCACAGGGTCGACCCCGGTGAAGAGGATCCCGAGCGCCACGACGAGCGACAGGATCATCGCGGCGTGGAACCGGGATGCGCTCGCCGGGCGCCGGAACTTGCCCCACGGCCAGCCGAAGAACTGCGCGAGGGTGTAGCCGCTCGAGAGGGTCACCTCCAGCGAGGCGCCGAAGGTCGCGGCGACGAAGCCGAGGATCGCGATGATCAAGCCGATCTTGCCGAACGCCTGGGCGATCGGCAGCGCGGTCTCGAACAGCGAGGTCACCGCAATGCCCTTCGGCAGCAGCACGATGGCGGCGCACGCCGCGATCGAGAGCGACAGCACCGCGCCGAGCGGGAACCCCACCAGGACGTTGACGCGCGACTCGGCGAGATCCTTCGCCTTCCATTTCTCCTCGATCGCGCCGGAGGAGAAGAAGAACACCTCGTACGGGGTCATCGCTGCACCGAACAGGGCGACGGCGTAGTACCAGTAGGTCGCGGGCGACTCGTCGGTGTGCGGGGAGGGCTGCTGCAGCAGTTGCGAGCCCAGTGCCGACCAGTCGGGATGCAGGAAGAACACCGCGACGGCGAACACGACCAGGGCGAGCCCGAGGAGGCCGGTGACGTTCTCCATGATCGAGAACTTCACCCGCCAGACGACGATCCACACGGCGAAGGCGGCGACCGGGAACCAGAGCGCCGGTTCGATGCTCGAGGCCAGCTGCATCGCCAGTGCGATGCCGCCGATCTCCGCGGTGAGGGTCAGCAGGTTGATGAGGAACGACGCCGACAGGTTCGCGACCGCCAGCCGTGCGCCGAGCCGCTCGCGGATGATCTCGAACGTCGCGCGCCCGCTCACCGCGGCCACCCGGCCGGACATCTGCGCGAAGAGGCAGATGCCGACGGTCCCGAGCACGAGCACCCAGGCCAGCGTCAGCCCGAATCGCGAACCCACCACGCTGCTGGTGACGAGGTCTCCAATGTCGACGAAGCCGCCGATGGCGGTGAGCACGCCGAGGGCGACGGCGAACAGGCCCTTCATCCGCGCTCCAGACGCTTGGAGGCGGCGTCCAGCTGCTGGGCCAGGCGGTCGAGCGCACGGCGCTCCCGGTCGAGGGCGTCCCCGGAGTCGTGTCCGGCGGCGGAGGCGCGCTGGGCGGACGCGACCTGGTCCTGGGCGGAGCGGATGTCGGCGAGGATGCGGTCGCGGCTCGCGCCGATGCCCCCGATCGCGGTCATCGTGGCGACGGCCTTCGCCTCGGTCGCCAGGCGATCGGCGGCGTCGGTGAGGCCGGTATCCATGACGGTCGGCAGCGCCCGGTCGGCCTCGTCGAGACCGAGCACCAGCCCCGCCGCCCGAGCGGAGGAGGCCGCCGTGCCCGCCGATTGCGAGAGCGCACTCCGTGCCGAGTCGTCGGCGGAGCATCCCGCGAGGACGCCGACGAGGAGCGCGCCCACCGCCGCCGCCGTGAGTCTTCGGTAGATCACGCCCTGGACTGTACGCCCGCTGTGAGAATGGTGACACTGGCGAGCGCGCAACGATCGGAGCTACATGTCCGGCGCCGTCCGCACGGCGGTGTCCCGACGGAAGCCGGCGGTCGCCTCTTCGTAGGTGGTGTGCCGGCGCGCCGGGTGCGAGTCCGCCGGCGGCGGCACCTCCGTCTTGGCGAGCGCATGCAGGACCAGCTGCTCGATCAGCGCGGCGGCGGTCGTCTCCCGCGCGCGGGCGATGCGTACCAGGGCCGCGTACTCGCGCTCCCCGAGACGGATCGTGAGGGGCATCCCAGCCGGGGCACGGCCCGGACCATGAACGGAGGCCGGCTCCGTCAGCTCGACAGTGTGAGATTCCTTCATGTCCGAATCCTCACACAAGAGAGCGCTCTCGTCATGACCCAATTTGTTCGCGGAACGCACACGGGCACGCGCGGCCCATTGCAGTCGCATAGCCGCTCCTTGGATGATCGGACGGTCGCGCGTCAGACGCCGCCCCGTCCCCCCGGTCCACGGCAGCGTCAGCGCGGCACCTCATCGGCGGGGTCCTGGTCTTCGGGTGGCCAGGACCCCGCCGCCATGAGCCCGAGGCCCTCCTCCAGCCGCTGGACGATGTCCGCGACCGGTACCGTCCCCGCGCCGAGCGTCAGAGCCATCGCCCCGGAGGCCGCCGCACCGACGATCCGGTGGGCGCGCGGGTCGGCCGCCCGGTCGCCCAGCGCGCGCTGGGCGCGCTCCGCCGCGGCGGACAGCATCTCGGCCAGCCGTGCGGTCTCCGCGGGTGCCGGAGGATGGGCCGACAGGGAAGCCGCCGCCTCCCGCAGGGCCGGGGCGATCACCTCCTCGAGCAGCGGTTCCGGGTCCGCGGTCGCGTCCGCCGCGGAGACGGACCCGTCCGTCCCGCGACCGGCGAACGCGGCCTCCAGGGTCGCCAGCAGCGCCGCCGGCGTGAACGGCTTCGCCAGGAACAGGGCGCCGTCGCGCGCGACCGCCTCGCGCGTCCCCGGGCCCGGCAGCATCCCGCTCATCAGCACGACGGCGGTCTCCGGATGCTCCGCCGCCAGCACGCGCGCGATCGCATCCCCGGACACCCCCGGCATCATCACGTCCGTGAGCACGGCGTCGAAGCGGCGCCCGCTCGCGATCAGGTCGAGCGCATCCCTGCCCTGGGCGACCTCGGTGACGAAGCCGTTCCTGTCGAGGGTCTGCCGCACCAGCTCGCCGATCGCGGGCTCGTCGTCCACCACGAGCACGCGCCGGCCGGCCCCGGGCCGCGGCACGATGCCGGACGGACCCGTCGTCGGGCCCGGCGCCGGCGCTGCAGGCGGCGCGACCTCCTCGATCGCCGGCAGCACGAACGAGACGGCCGTCCCCCCGCCGGGCGCGGTGTCGACCCTCAGCTCCCCGCCGTGCGCCTTCACGATCGCGGCGGAGGTCGCGAGCCCGAGCCCCGTACCGGTCTCCTTGGTGGTGAAGAACGGCTCCAGGATGCGGCCGGCCGTCGCAGCGTCCATCCCGGCCCCGGTGTCGCGCACCTCGACGCGCACCGTCCCCTCGCCGGCGGCGGCCGCGATCAGCAGCCTCCCTCCGTCCGGCATCGCGTCGCGTGCGTTGGTCGCCAGGTTCACCAGCACCTGGAAGAGCTCCGTCTCGTCGCCCGACACCGCGGGGAGGCAGGTCGGCGTGTCCACGACCAACTCGATCGACCGCGGGAGCGTCTCGCCGCAGAACCGGCCCACCTCGCGCAGCAGGCCGGCGAGGTCGACGGCGGAGTGCCGCACCTCCGCTCCGCGCGCGAACGACAGCACCTGACGGATCATGCCCGCCCCGCGCTCCGCCGCCGACTCGACAGCGTCCAGCGTCGCGCGCCTGCGCGGGTCCGGTTCGTCGTCGCGCAGGTGCTGCACCGCCATCAGGATGGGCGTGAGCACGTTGTTGAGGTCGTGCGCGATGCCCCCGGCGAGCGTGCCGAGGCTCTCCATCCGCTGCGCCCGGATGCGCTGCTCCTCCTGCCTGCGGTGCTCGGTGATGTCGGAGTTGACGGCGAAGACGCTCACCTGGCCGTCCTCGCCGCGGGTCAGCTGCCAGCGGCAGTCGGCGATCAGGACGGACCCGTCCGCCCGCCGCTGCCGCAGCTCGCCGACCCAGAACCCGTCCCGCAGCAGGGCCTCCATCGCCCGGTCGAACTGCTCCGGCTCGTCGTAGAGCAGGTCTCGGACGGACCGGCCGACCGCCTCGGCGGCGGCGAAGCCGTAGGTCGCCTCCGCTCCGCGGTTCCAGTAGCGGATGACCCCGTCGAGATCGCGCACCAGGATGGCGTCGCGCGCGGCGTCGAGAAGGGCGGCCTGCGCCTCCACCCGCCGGGTGTACTGGTCGAGCTTCGTGCGGGCCTCCTGGTCCTCGGTCACGTCGCGCACCATGATCGCGATGCCCTCCTCCGTCGGGTGCACGTCGACCTCGAACCAGCGGCCCCATTCCGGCGAGAAGGCGCGGGCGCTTCCGTTGCGGCCGCGCTCCATGGCGTCGCGGTAGAGGCGTTCGAACGGGCTGCCGAGCGCGGTGGGGAAGTGCTCCCAGATCGTCTTCTCGCGCAGCCTCGACTCGTCGAGGCCCGCCAGCCGGAGAGCCCAGGAGTTCGCGAAGGTGAAGCGCCAGCTGCGGTCGACGAAGCCGATCGCGTCGTGCACCTGGTCGAGCGAGCTCCGTAGCAGGCGCGCCATCGCGCGCTGCTCCTCCCGGTGCTGCACCAGCGCGGTCACGTCGTGGAACGCGCCGTGCAGGCGCACCACGTCGCCGTTCTCGTCCCGCTCGGTCTCGCCGACCAGGTGCGCGTGGATGCGGCGCCCCGCGGCGTCGACCATGGTCGCCCGCACGTCGAGGGGGACGCCGTCGAGCACGCTGCGCTGGAACGCCTCCCGCACGGCCTTCCTGTCGTCCGGCTCGAACAGGGCGAGCGACTCGGCGTCGCTCGGCACGCGGCCCGGCTCCATCCCGAGCAGCCGGTACAGGTCCTCGCTCCACTCGATCCGCCCGGTCGGGATGTCGACGACCCAGCCTGCGAAGCCGGCCATCCTGGCGGCCATGCGCACCAGCGCCTCGTTGCCCGCGGCCGCGGTGGCGGCGCGCTCCACGTCCCCGATGTCGCGCGCGATCGCCAGCACCGCAGCCACCTCGCCGTCCTCGCCGCGCAACGGGATGATCGTCACGTCGAGCAGCCGCACGACGTCATCCGGTGTGACGATCCTGGTCACGTAGCGGCGGTTGCGACCGGCGAGCGCCTCGCGGAACTGCGCCATGGTGTAGTCGACCGAGTCGGGATGCAGCAGGCGGCTGAACTCCATCCCCGTGAGCTGCTCGGCCGAGTAGCCGATGAGCGCGACCATCGCCCGGTTGGATTCGAGGAAGCGACCGGAGGGATCGACGACGCACACGCCGTCGGGGTGACCGTGGAACAGCGCGTCGAGCCCGTTCAGGCGCAGCGCCTCGGACGGCGTCGTCATGGCCGGTCGGGCAGGCGGGTCGGCTGGGGCATGAGGGGGATTGTAGGCGCACCGGGAGGTTTACACTGTGCCGCATGGTCAGGGTCGACCCCGTCGGGATGTTCGCGCAGCGAACGCGCGCCGTGCCGTCGCGGCCGGTCCGGCGAGAGGCGGCCACGGATACTGGAATGACGAGCGGCTCCCCGACCGGAGCCCGCGACGCCCCTGCGATCGCGTCATGAATAGGGCAGGAGCACGATGACCGACACTTCCGCGCGAACGCGGACCCTTCGCACCGTGGTCGCCGACGACGACGTGTTCACCGCGTCCATGGTGGCGTCCGCCCTGCGCTCCACCGGCATCGAGGCGGCCCAGGCCACCAGCGCCGAGGACGCGTGGGACACGATCGCCGAGGTCGAGCCCAACGCAGTCGTGACGGACCTGGACTTCGGCGGGGGCGGCTCCGGCGCCGAGCTGCTCTGGCGCGTCCACCGGGAGCTGCCGTGGGTCGGACTGGTCGTGCTCACCTCGCATCTCTCGCCCGAGCTCGCGGTCGGCGACGACGCGCTCCCGCCCAACGTCGTCTACCTGGTGAAGTCGCAGGTGAAGGATGTGGACGTCCTCGTCGCGGCGGTCGACGCCGCCATCGTGGGCGGCGAGCACCACACCGACGAGCCGGAGGGCGACGTGCGCACGGTGACACGGGCGCAGGCCGAGGTGCTCCGGCTGGTCGCCTCCGGCGCCTCCACCCGCAGGATCGCGGCGGAGCGCGGCACGAGCGTCCGTGCGGTCGAGACGATGCTGGCGCGCCTGTACACCGCCCTCGGCGTGGACGCGGACGAGCAGGCGAACCCTCGCGTCACGGCCGCCAGGATGTGGCTGCAGGGCCGGGTGCGGATCCGCTAGAGCCCGCCGCCGCGTGGTCCTCCCCCTGCCGATTCGGTCGGAGATTCGGCCACGATTCGTTCGAATCTCCGACGTTGGGCCGCCCAGACGGAGATACGAACGTTCGAGCGCTGATGTAGCTAAAGCCCGCCCCCACGCAGGGCCCGCAGCATCCGCCGCAGCACGCTCTCGGGCACGGTCACGGCGTCGTCCTCCGCGGGTTCCGTGTCGTTCTCCGCGAAGCCGGAGTAGCCGCACTCCTGGCAGACGAGCAGGTCGCGGTGCACCGCGAGCCCGGCACCGTAGTAGGGGTTGCTGACCAGACGCGCCGCACCTCGGCACTGCGGACAGCTCGCCTCACGCATGCGCACCTTCCCCCAGCCGTTCTGAACATCATGCGCCCTTCTCGCTGGGAGTCGCGACGGCCTTGTTCGCGGCACGAACGGCACGCCGAGGCCTTGTCCCCCGCACGGGGGCGGGAGGGTGACGGTCCGGTGAACTCCGAATGAAGGCCGGATCCTGGCGCTCCGGCCGCTCCTAGGATCGCTGACGCCGGGACGACCGGCCCACCCCATCCCCCTGGAGGCCTTCCGCCGATGTCCGCCCGCGCCCGGCTGACCGCGATCCTCGCGGTGGTCGGCGCGCTCGTCGTGGTCGCGACGGCGCTCGCGATCGCCCTGCGGCCGGCCGCGACCGGCTCGGCGGCGCCGACCGCGTTCCAGGTGACGGCCGGGATGGACGACTGCGGCCGCGGGTGGGGTGGCGACGGGCACGCCGGGAAGGTCCCGGGCGGCGAGCAGACGCTGACCGTCACCAACACGACCGTCGCCGGGATCGAGGTCTACCTGCAGGCCGTCGACAGCAAGCGCGTCTACCTCGACCTGGAGAACCTCGGCGCCGGCGCGCACGCCACGGTCCGGGTCGCCCTGGCGGCGGGACGCTACCGCGTCGTGTGCCTGCCGGCCGACATGGACCCGGTGCACGGTCCGGCCGTGACGGTCGGCAAGGCTCCGCCGGGATCGCAGCTGACCCCGGGCGTCGTGCCGGTCACGCGCAACGACCTGATACCGGTGACGAAGGCCTACAGCGACTGGGTCGGCTCCCGGATCCCGGTGCTGCGCGCCCAGGTCGCGGCCGTCGCAGCCGACGCAGAGGAGGGCGACTTACCGGCCGCGAGACGCGACTGGCTGACCGCCCACTCCACGTACCAGACGCTCGGCGGCGCCTACGACGCCTTCGGCGAGGTCGGCGAGCAGCTCGACGGCCTGCCGCGCGGTGACCCGACCGGCTTCCACCTGGTGGAGGCGCAGCTCTGGCAGGGAGCGCCCGCGAGCGCCGTCGCCGCCTCCGCCCAGACGCTCGTCGCACTCGTCGACCGGCTGCAGACGCAGTTCGCGGGGGCGCAGCTCGACCCCGGCGAGGTCGCCCTGCGCGCGCACGAGATCGTGGAGGACGCCATCCAGCGCACCCTCACCGGAGCGGACGACGCCGGGTCGCACACCTCGCTCGCCACGGCGGATGCGGAGCTGAGCGGCGCGGAGGCCGCCCTCGCGCCGCTCCACGACATCCTGGCCTCGCGGTACGACCGGCTGGCAGAGACGCGGCAGGCCCTCGCCGACGCGCACCGGGTCGTGGAGGCGCAGCGCGGCGCGGACGGCACCTGGACACCGCTCGACGCCGTCGGCCGCCCCGGCCGGGAGCGGATCGACGCGGCGCTCGACCGCGCCGCAGAGCTGCTGGCGCCGGTCGCCGCGATCTGCGACCCGAGGAGGGAGTCATGACCACCATCGACCGCCGGGGGTTCCTGTCCGCGTCGGCCGCGACCGCGGCGAGCGCCGGTCTCGCGGGCGTCGCCGCATCCGCCACCACCGGCCGCTCCACCGCCGCCGTGCCGGCATCCGCCGCGTCGCCCTTCCACGGCGCGCACCAGCAGGGCATCCTCACGCCGCAGCAGCCCGCCGCGTCCTTCCTCGGACTGGACGTCACCGCGGCATCCCGTGCCGAGCTCGCCGACCTGCTGAAGACGGTGACCGAGCGCGCCCGCTTCCTCACCACGGGCGGCACCCCGCCCGACCCGGGCCTCACCGCGCCGCCGCGCGACTCCGGCGTGCTCGGGCCCGACGTCGTCCCGGACGACCTCACGGTGACCCTCTCGGTCGGCGCCTCCCTCTTCGACGACCGGTTCGGGCTCACGCCGCGCAAGCCCGCGCGGCTGCGCACGATGGACGAGTTCCCGGACGACTCCCTCCGCCGCGAGGTCTGCGACGGCGACCTTCTGCTGCAGGTGTGCGCGGCCCACCGCGACACGGTCACCCACGCCGTGCGCGAGATCGCGCGGGCGACGCGCGGCGCGATGCAGGTGCGCTGGCGGCAGGACGGCTTCGTCTCGCCGCCGCGGCCGAGCGGCACCCCGCGCAACCTGATGGGGTTCAAGGACGGCACGGGCAACCCCGACACCGCCGACGCCTCCCTGATGTCGCGCCTGGTGTGGGTGAAGGGCGGAGGACAGGAGCCGGCCTGGGTGGCCGGCGGCAGCTACCACGTCGTGCGCGTCATCCGGATGCTGGTGGAGTTCTGGGACCGGGTGAACCTGCACGAGCAGGAGAGCATGATCGGCCGCCGCCGCGACACCGGCGCGCCACTCACCGCCTCGGCCGAGCACGACGACCCGCACTACGAGAACGATCCGACCGGAGACGTGATCCAGCTGGACGCGCACATGCGGCTCGCGAACCCGCGCACCCGCGACACCGACGACCAGCGGATGCTTCGCCGGGGCTACAACTACGACGGCGGCCTCGACGCGAACGGCAACCTCGACATGGGCCTGGTGTTCGTGGCGTTCAACCAGGACCTCGACCGCCAGTTCGCCACGGTGCAGAAGCGGCTGGCCGGCGAACCCCTGACCGACTACCTCCAGCCGTTCGGCGGCGGGTACTACTTCGCGCTCCCCGGAGCTCGCGACTCCTCCGACTGGCTCGGGCGCACGATGCTCGCCTGACCAGCCCGAGGCCGCCCGTCATGACCGTGCCGGGCTCGATGAAAAAGGAAGAAGGAATCGTGTTCAGACCCTCCCGTCTGCGCCGCTCCCCGATCGCCCTCGCGGGGGTCGCGCTCGCCGGCGCGGCCGCCCTCGCCGGCGCCGGGATCCTCGCCGGCGCGCCCGCGTCGGCCACCGCCGGCGGCTCGCACGCCGACCACTCCGACCAGACCGCCACCCCGATCAAGCACCTCGTCGTCATCTTCGGCGAGAACGTCTCGTTCGACCACTACTTCGGCACCTACCCGAACGCGGCGAACACCGACGGCACGCCGTTCACCGCGGCCAAGGGCACACCGCGGGCCGACACGCTGACGACCTCCGGCACCCTCACCAAGAACCCCAACCTGTACGCGCCGAAGCGGCTCACCCCCGCGCAGGCCGTGACGTGCGACCAGAACCACAGCTACGCCGCAGAGCAGGCCGCGGTCGACGCCGGCAAGATGGACCTCTTCGTCCAGAAGACCGAGAGCGACACCTGCACCGGCGCCTACGCGGCTCCGGGCCTCGTCATGGACTACTACGACGGCAACACGGTCACCGGGCTCTGGAACTACGCCCAGAACTACGCCATGAGCGACAACAGCTGGGACACCACCTTCGGCCCGTCGACGCCCGGCGCCCTCAACCTGATCTCCGGGCAGACGCACGGCGGCACCGCCTACGACCCGAAGACAGGAGCGGTGCTGACCACCTCCACGGCCGTCCAGTCGGCGGACGCGAAGGGCGTCGGCACGGTGATCGGCGACCCCGACCCGGCCTACGACGACTGCTCCGACAACGACCACACGGCCTCCTCGCCCGTGGTCGGGATGTCGGGCCGCAACGTCGGCGACCTGCTCAACGCCCGCGGCGTCACCTGGGGCTGGTTCCAGGGCGGCTTCACGCCGACCACGGCGTGGAACGGCCAGGCCGGCTCGTACGCCAAGTGCGACGCCACCACCGCCAACATCGCGGGCGCCACGCCGAAGGACTACTCGCCGCACCACTCGCCGTTCCAGTACTACAAGTCGACGTCGAACCCGCACCACCTGCCCCCGACGTCGGTGAAGGCGATCGGCCACACGGACCAGGCCAACCACCAGTACGACCTGACCTCCTTCGACGCGGCGCTGAAGGGGAACGACCTCCCCGCAGTGTCGTTCCTGAAGGCACCGGAGGCTCAGGACGGCCACGCCGGCTACTCCGACCCGATCGACGAGCAGAAGTTCGTCGTCAACGAGATCAACGCCATCCAGAAGTCGGACAGCTGGTCGAGCACCGCCGTGGTCGTGGCCTACGACGACTCGGACGGCTGGTACGACCACGTCGCGCCGAAGGTCACCAACGGCTCGAACGACGCGGCCGTCGACTCCACCGTGTGCACCAGCGTGAAGCGCGTAGCGGGCGGCTATGCCGACCGCTGCGGCCCGAGCCAGCGCCTCCCGCTGCTCGTGGTCTCGCCGTGGGCCGCGCAGAACCGCGTGGACCACACCCCGACCGACCAGGCCAGCATCCTCCGCTTCATCGAGGGCAACTGGCGCACCGGCCGGATCGGCGACGCCTCGTTCGACACGCGCTCCGGCTCGCTCGGCGGGCTGTTCGACTGGTGGCACCCGCAGCAGCGCCAGGTGCTGCTCGACCCGGCGAGCGGCGCCGTGACGTCGGTCGTCCCGACGCGCCCCCACTGGCCGGCGCCGCCGCGCGGCGGCTGGGACGCCCAGCCCTGAACGGCTGAGCACGAAACGCGAGGGGCGGTCCGCCATGCGGGCCGCCCCTCAGCGCGCCGCGGGTCACTCCCCGCGATCGATGGCAGAGCAGTGCTCGGCGAGACCCGCCTCGATCTGGGATTCGGCCCTACCGAGCGCATCGCTCAGAGACGCGACGTCGGTGTCGGATGGTGTCTCCGCACGGTTCGCATACGCCGCCAGCAGCGGTTCCGCCACCTTTCCCAGAGTCTCCCTCGCTCCAACGCTGTCCAGGTGCCCGTCGCGCGACAGCGAGTGGAGCAGCGCGCCGGTGCGCTTGGGGCCGCCGGCCCAGCTGACGACCGATGAGTAGGTCTCCGCCGAGAGCATCGACTGCATGGCGTGGATGTTCGTCAGGGACGACTTCAAGTGCTGGCACACGACGGGCGCGGGGAGCGCCGTGGGCGATGGTTGCGGAGTGGCTCCTGCGCTGCTCCCGACCAGGCCACAGGCGATGACCGCGACCGCGACCGGCCAGCCGATGCGCCGGACACGGAACGGAGCGGTTGCTGCGGGCATCGGAGTTCTTCCCCTCTGGTATCGAAGCCGCGATAGGACATCGCATACCTAGGAAGACGTCGACGAGCTGGGTTCATGACGCGAGGGCAGGTGCCCCTGACGGCGCCGCGGGTCAGAGCAAAGCGTCGGTGAGGAGTTCGTCGAGCGAGAGGGGCCGGCGGCCGGTCACGCGCTGCACGTCGTCCGTCACGCCCGACAGCTCGCCCGCGGCGATCGCGGTGTAGGTCGAGACCCAGGCGTCGTTCTGCCAGTCGGGCGCGTGCCACTTGGCACGCGAGGCGTACGCCTCGGGGATCGTCTCGTCGTGGAAGGAGACCGGCCTGCCGGAATGGCGCGAGAGCTTCTCCGCGACCTCGGCCAGCGTGAGCTCCTCCGGACCGGTGAGGTCGTAGGTCACGTCGACGTGTCCCTCCGGATGCTGCAGCACGGCAGCGGCGACGCGGGCCACGTCCGCGCGGGCGACCATCGCGGCGCGCCCGCTGCCGGCCGGGCCGCGGATGACGCCGTCGTCGCCCACGAGGTGCTCGGCGAAGTCGAGGTAGAGGTTGTCGCGCAGGAAGGTGTGCCGCATCCCCGAGGCCAGGATGCGCTGCTCGGTCGCGTAGTGGTCGCGTGCGAGCGTGAAGGTCGCATCCGGCGCCGCCCCGAAGAAGGACGTGTAGACGATGTGGCCGACCCCCGCGTCAGCGGCCGCGTCGACGAACGCGAGGTGCTCCCCCAGCCGCTCGGCGTTCTCCGCGGCGGAGACCATGAACAGGGTCTCGACGCCGTCCAGCGCGGTCAGCACCGCCTCCCGGTCGCTGTACGTGGCCGCCGCGACGGAGGTGCCGGGGTAGCGCGGGGCGCGCTCCGGCGACCGCGCCAGCATCCGGAATGGGACGCCCGCGTCGGCGAGCAGGTCGGCCGTCAGCCGGCCGACCGCGCCGGTGACCCCGGTGACGGCGAGCGTGGGCGTATCGATCATGCGGACTCCCAGCAGAGACAGAACGGATGCCCGGACGGGTCCGCGTGGACCTCGCCCTCGATGTCGGCGGTGTCGAAGACGACCATCTCGCGTCGGATCCGCATGGCAGCATCCAACCGCAGGCCGCCGACATCGGCAACGGCCCTCCGCGGGTCAGCGGCCGAGGCGCTCGTCCAGCCAGTCGAACATCCGCTGCTCGGTCAGCGCGCGGGCGAGCGGCTGGACGTGGAAGTCGGCGCCCTCGGCCTCGGTGAAGCGGACGAGCGTGGAGACGGACGGCGTGAGTGCGGCGAGCCGCTCCGACTGGCCCGGCCAGAACTGCTCGTGCTCCGGGTCGGTGATCAGCAGTGGCGTCGTTATCCGTCCGGCCACCTGCTCGACCGAGTACTGCAGCACGGCCCTGAGGGTCTCGGCGTAGCCGGTCGTGCCGTACGGCCTCGCCCGGAACCGCCAGGTGTTCGCGAGCTCGTGCGAGAACTTCATGCCCAGCTCCATGTCGCGGTCGAACTTCGCGTCGTCGCCCTCGTCGAGCAGCTTCCGCATGTTGCCGGGCAGGTGGTCCGTCCAGGAGGTGGAGACGTCGACGACGCCCGGGTCGGCGACCGCGGCGGCGAAGCGGTGCTCGAAGGCGAGAGCCCGTGGCACCCAGTAGCCCGCCTGGCTGATGCCGTAGAGCGCGACGCGGTCCGCGTCCACCCTCGGCTGCGCGAGCGCGAAGTCGAGCACCGGCGTGAGCACGGCCTCCCAGTCGGGCCGGAAGGGGACGCCGCGCTCGAACAGCATCGACTGCTGCCCGGGCCCGTCGAAGACCAGGGCGTCGTAACCGCGCCGGAGGGCGCCGGAGACGGCGGAGGACCACAGGCTGGTGAGCGCGCCGTCGCTGCCGTTCACGACGACGAGCAGCGGCCGGGACGCGGCCTCCGCTGCGACTCCCGGCGAACGGAAGAGGTAACCGGGCAACATGGTGTCCTGGTACGGGATGGCGACGCTGGCGATGTCGAGGTCGACCGCGTCCACCCAGGCGTCCCACGCAGCCCGGTGCTTGCGGAAGGTCGGCAGCAGCTCGTCCTCGCTCGCCAGCGAGGCCACGGCGTTCACCGCGGTCGCGTAGTAGGAGGCCGCCCGCAGGTACGCGCTCGCCGCGCTGACAGAGTGCCCGGCCCTCGCCGAGGCGTCCGCCTGCGCCGCGATGCGATCGCCGAGGCCCAGCCAGGCGCGGAACCAGCCGTCGTAGTCGTTGTCGCCGACGCCCTGGACGGCGGCGAGCACCTCGCCGATGTCGGCCGCGCCGCTGAACGCCTGGCCTATCGTCGTGCGGATCTCGAAGTCGAAGTCGTCGTTTCCCGAGAAGCGGAACTCATGGGTGTGCGCCATGACACCACACTGGTCCCGCTGGGCCACGCGCGCCAGCCCTCATGCGGGAGGCGCGGCGCCCGGCGGCCTGGTCGGTCAGTCGATCAGGCCGAGGTCGACCAGCCTGCGGAGCACCTCCGTGCCAGCGGGCGGGCAGCGGTCCGCGTCGGCGCTCGTCGTCCAGTGCACCGCGCCGACCTCCGCCGACGGCACCGGGTCGTCTGCGGTCCGCGCCCGGAACACGCGCATGTGCACCTGACGCCCCTCCGGCTCGCCGTGCGCCTGCGTCCGCACCTCGAAGAGCTCCTCCAGGCCGTCCGGGTCGAGCTGCAGCGAGACCTCCTCGAACGCCTCGCGCGCGGCTGCCTGCGCGGCGGTCTCGCCCGCATCCACCTTGCCGCCCGGCATGTAGTAGACGTCGCGGTCGCGCGCGGTGACCATGAGCACCGTGCGGTCGCGCACCACGGCGACGGCGGAGACGACGATGGGGGCGGCTGTCACCCGTCCACGCTAGCGGTCACGGCGCCTCGACGACCTGGGTCAGCTTGCGCAGGCCCTTCTCGAAGTCGCCGCCGATCAGCTTGTCCAGGTTGACGAACCGCGTGTACAGCTTCTGAGGGGTCTCCATCCTCCAGGTGACACGGGTCGAGTCCCCCTCCGGCTCGAGCACGAACCGCAGCTCGTTCGACGAGCGGAAAGGCCTGGTGAAGTCGAGGTGGATGCCGACGCCGTCCGGGTCGACCGCGGTGATCCGCATCTCGCCCGCGCCGGCCTTGCGGTTTCCCGACCAGGTGTAGGCGGAGCCGACCTCGCCCGGTTCGCCGCTGTACTCACGGCGCAGGTCGGGGTCGAGGTCCTCCCACGGCGACCACTGCGTCCACTCGGGCAGGCGCGAGATGAGGGGCACCAGCTGCTCCGGGGTGGCCCGGATGCGGGCGGTGCGCTCGACGACGACGGTTCCGGCCATGCAGCAGACCCTAGCGCCCTGCGGTCCCCGGCAGGAAGCATTCCGGCCTCCCCCCTGACGTGGCAGGATCGGGTGCGTGACCGGCAGAACGATGCTGCTCGACAGCGCCTCCCTCTACTTCCGCGCGTTCTACGGCGTGCCCGACACGGTGAAGGCGCCGGACGGGACCCCGGTGAACGCGGTCCGCGGGTTCCTCGACATCATCGCCAAGCTGGTCACCGACTATCGGCCCGAGCGGCTCGTCGCCTGCTGGGACGACGACTGGCGCCCGGCCTGGCGGGTCGAGCTCATCCCGAGCTACAAGGCGCACCGCGTCGCGACGCTCGTGCCGGGCGGGGTGGACGTGGAGGAGACTCCGGAGGCGCTGGTCGCCCAGGTGCCGATCATCCGCGAGGTGCTCGACGCGGTTGGAATCGCCGTCGTCGGAGCCGCCGAGCACGAGGCCGACGACGTGATCGGGACCCTCGCCACCGTCACCCCGCACGCGGTCGACGTCGTCACCGGAGACCGGGATCTGTTCCAGCTGGCGGACGACGAGCGCGACGTTCGTATCGTGTATACCGCCCGCGGCATGAGCAACCTCGAGGTGGTGACGAGCGAGTCCCTGGAGCGCAAGTACGGCGTCCGAGCCGACCAGTACGCCGATTTCGCGGCGATGCGGGGCGACACGTCCGACGGGCTGCCTGGCGTGGCGGGCATCGGCGAGAAGACGGCAGCGGCGCTGCTGGCCGAATACGGCGACCTCGCGGGGATCGTCGCCGCGGCGGAGGATTCCGGGAGCGGCATGAAGCCGGCGGCGCGCGCTCGGTTCGCGGCGGCGACCGACTACCTGGCAGTCGCTCCGCGCGTCGTCGAGGTGGTCCGCGACCTCCCGCTTCCCGAGGTCGACGCGGCCCTCCCCGTGCCGACCGGCGAGCAGCGCGCCGCGCTCGAAGCCCTGTCCGAGCGCTGGGGTCTCGGCGGCTCGCTCGGCCGCCTGCTCACCGCGCTGGGGAGCTGACGCGTCAGTCGTCCGCGGCGGGTGCGAACCGCCACAGCTCCCGCTGGGCGAGCAGCGCGAGCTCGCGCAGCACGTCGAGGTCGGCCTCGCCGTCGGCGCGCTCGCGTGGAGTGCGGCCGAAGACGCAGATGGCGCCGATCCGGGTGCCGTCCGGCGCCTCCACCGGGTAGCCCGCGTAGTAGCGGAGGCCGGCCGGGCCGGCGACCAGCGCGCTGCCGGCGAAGCGCGGATCCTCGATGGCGTTCGGCACGACCATCCCGTCGGGCGTCCGGATGGTGTGGATGCACGCCGACTGCTCGATCGGGATCTCATCGAGCACCGCACCCGCCGAGGCGAGCGGCCACGCCTTCACATCGTCGAGCACGGTGAACATCGCGATCTCGGTCCCGAGGGTGCGCTTCGCCGTGCCGACGATGCCGTCGAGTCGCGCGTCGCCGCCCCGGCTGCCGAGCTTGAGGCGGGCGATCGCCTGGGCACGGTCGGACCCTTCGCTCGCGGCCGGGTTCGGCGCGACCCGCTCCTGCAGGGCGGGGATGAGCGCATCCACGATCTCCCGCGCCCAGTGCAGGTAGTCGCTCGGCGTGCGGTGGCGGCCGGCTGCACCGGGCGGCGGACCGGACAGCGGGACGAACACCGCGCCCGCCTCGCCGCAGACCTCCCGTGCGATGCCGTTCAGCCGCTCCGCATGATCCTGAGCGGCCTGCCCAGGCCTCGAGTCGAACGAGGGGATGGAGCGGATCGGCTGCGCGCCGAGCCACACCACGGTGCGTGTTCCCGCCGAGACCGTCTGCGCGAGCAACGCGTGCAGCCGGGTCCGCCAGCCCTTCGGCTCCGCCATGCGCACCGCATCGGCGACCGCGCCGCTGAGCACGACCGCGTCGTAGCGTCCCGGCTCGGCCGCGTGGACCAGGCGCCGCAGCCGCCGGACACCGGCCGAGGGATGCGGCACGACATCCACCACGGCTCCGCGCCCCGTCGATGCGGCGAGCGCCCGCGCCATCGCGCCGGGAAGGGCAAGGTCGTAGCTGCCGACGCCCCAGCCCATGACGGGACCGGAGCCCACCAGCAGCACGCGGAGCGGTCTCCGCCCGGCGACGTAGGCCTGCCGCCCGTCGAGGGGCCGCACCAGCCGGGAGCGGACCGTGGCGACGTGGACGAGCCAGAGCCGCATCGCCGAACGGCTGAGCAGCGACACCCGTTCGTCGTCCACGCCTCCGACCGTAACCCAGCCGGTCCGCCGCATCCAGTCGCCCGCCGCGCCGGTGTTCGCTCTACTCGTCAGCTCTTGCGTCTTCTTCGCTGCACCTCAGGGACGACGAGCTCTGGGACGGCCCGCAACATGAACTTGTCGAAGTCGGGGACGGTGAAGGCCGCATACCCGTGGTCGGGCGTGATCGGTTGCTTTAGGCAGCTTTATGTGAACGAAGTAAAGACTCCTAAAGGCACTAAGACGGCGTGCCCGCCCCGTCGAGCTCCCGGGCCCGCTGCAGCAGCGACTCGCCCACCAGGTCGAGCGGACGGGTGCTCACCAACGCCGGCGGTCTCGATCGGGAGAAGCAGCTCGCGGTCGTCGAGCGGCTCACCGCGCTGGTCGCCGAGGCCGCAGGGGACGCGTCGCTCGGCGACCGCACCTGGGTGCTGCTGACGGAGGCCGCACCGGGCGGCTGGGGACTGTGGGGGCACGCGCACACCAACGAGGAGCTGGTCCAGGCCGCTCGAGCCGAGATCGGCCGGCTCCAGCAGAACGCCGGCTGAGCGCGCGCCCCCGCGGCCCTTACGGAAGCGTGTGGCCCGCCGTCGTGAAGAGGCGGTACCACTCCTGCCGGGTCAGCGGGATGTCCGAGCCGGCCGCCGAGTCGCGCACCCGCTGGGCGTTCGTGGTGCCCAGCACCACCTGCATCCCGGCGGGGTGGCGGGTGATCCACGCGACGGCGATGGCCGTCGGGGTGACGTCGTACTTCTCGGCCAGCTCGTCGATCGCGTCATTGAGCTCTGCGAAGTTCTCGCGGTCGCCGAGGAAGACGCCGTCGAAGAAGCCCTTCTGGAACGGCGACCAGGCCTGGAGCACGATGTCGTGCAGGCGCGCGTAGTCGAGGATGCCGTTGTCGCGGTCGATCGACTGGTCGAGGCCGGCCATGTTGGCGGCGACTCCCTGGGCGATGACCGGCGCGTGCGTGATGCTCAGCTGCACCTGGTTGGCGATGAGCGGCTGCGACAGCGACCGCTGCAGCAGCTCGATCTGACCGGGGGTCTGGTTGGAGACGCCGAAGGCGCGCACCTTGCCCGCGCTCTGCAGCTCGTCGAAGGCGAGGGCGACCTCGTCGGGCTCGACCAGGGTGTCCGGGCGGTGCAGCAGCAGGATGTCGAGGTAGTCGGTCCGGAGGGCCTGCAACGACTCGTCGACCGAGTGCAGGATGTGCTCGCGGGAGAAGTCGAAGTAGCCCTCGCGGATGCCCACCTTCGACTGGATGACGACCTGGTCCCGCTCGGCCGCGGGCACGGCGCCCGCGTCGCCGAAGCGGCGCTCGCAGCCGTGACGCTCGGCGCCGTAGATGTCGGCGTGGTCGAACATGGTGATCCCGGAGTCGCGTGCGGTGCGGACCAGGGTACGGATCTCCTCGTCGCCGAGGTCGGAGATGCGCATGAGGCCGAGGACGATGTTCGACGCCTCGATGTCGGTGCGGGGGAAGGTGAAGGTCTTCATGCCTTCCATCTAACCCCCCGTCAACCCCCTGGCGGCGCGGATTTCCGCGACTAACGTGCGTGATGCTAGAGAAGGAGCCCCGCGATGACCATGACGCCCGATTTTCAGACCCCCGTCGAGGACTTCGCGCGCGAGACGGGACTCCGCCGCCCGCCGCCGATCGTATCGGGGTACATCGTGCACGCCCTCGGCCGGGACTTCCGGGTCAGCGACGAGATGGCCCGCATCTTCCTCAACCAGGTGGAGCGTGTCGCCTCGACCGACGGCTCCGCGCTGGTGGTCCTCCGCCACCGGGACGGCGTCGAGCTGCTGCTGGTCACCGACGACAACTCGTTCTCCATCCGCACCGCGACCGCCTCGTAGGCTCGTCCCGTGGACGACGGGACGGACGAGGACGCGATCGCGCACATCCACGCCGTCGTGAGGGATGCGGTCGACACGCTGGCCGCTGCAGGGGCGCGGCAGGAGGCCTTGGCCGAGCTCGTCCCGGCCCGCCGCGTCATGTTCATCCGGCGGGAGCCGGCGCTGCGGAGGATCGGCAGTGTCTGGCGGCTCGGCGTCTTCCTGCTGGACCAGGATGGCGTGCTGCGGGCGACCGGCTCGCTGGTGCGGGCGACGCCTCCCGGACGCCCTCAAGGCCTGGCGCGGTCGGTGGAGGAGCGGCGCGCGCTGCGGGCCGCGGCCCAGCGCGGCGGCTTCCGCGACGGCGAGACGGTGAACTTCGCCGCGCGGCCGATCGAGCTGGAGGCCGAGGCGCTGCGCTCGTCGGCCGGCCCGCTGTTCGTGCGCGACGGGCGAGCGCTCGTGCGCTGGAGCGCGGCGGCGGGCGACGACGCGGCGCGCGAGTTCGGCGCGTACCTCGGCGAGCGGGTGGACCTCCTGGCCCACCCGCCCGAGGGGGCCTGACTCAGGACGCCGACGCCGGAGCGGAGGAGCCGGACCCGCTCCCGCCCTTGCCGGTGACCTCGTCGATCTTGGCCGACGCCTTCTCGGTCACCTTGCTGACGGTCTCGCTGACCTTGTCGCCCACGTCGGACGCGGCGTGTCCGGCGAAGTCCTTCACGTCGCCCTTCACGTGCTGCACGGTGTCGGAGTCCGCGAACCCGCGCCACTTGGTGCGCAGATCCTCGTACGCGCCACGCCCTGCACGCGAACCGATGACGAAACCGACGGCGACCCCTGCGGCAAAGATGATGATCTTCATGGCGTGCACCGTACGCGCGAGGCGCCGGACGCGACAGGGGCGGCCAGGAACGTCGGAGCTTCGGCGGCAAGTAGGGTGATCGGATGCCGCTTACCACCGACCCCGCCCTGCTGCAGCGCCTGCGCGAGCTCTTCGAGGCGCGGGACCGCGACGACATGCAGCCGACGATCGACGCCCTCCGCGAGGTGCTCGCGGAGCACCCGGACGACCCGGACGTGCTCTACGAGGTCGGCGGCGCGTACGACACCGCGGGTGAGGAGGACACGGCCGCCGGGTTCTACGAGCGGGCCCTCGACGCGGGGCTCAGCGGCGACACCCTCCGCCGCTGCCTGCTGCAGTACGGCAGCACCCTGCGCAACCTCGGCCGCTTCGACGAGTCGCTCGCCGCGCTCGACCGGGCGCTGGAGCAGTTCCCGGAGTCGGAGTCGGTGCGCGTCTGGCACGCGCTGTCCCTGCACGCCGCCGGCCGCAGCGATGCGGCGGTGGCGGAGCTGATGGAGGTCGCGGTCGACGGCATCCGGACGCCCGATCTGCAGCGCTACCAGGCCGCGGTCCGCGGCAACGCCGAGTACCTGCGGTCGCTCGACGCGGCCCGCTAGCGTCGTCGACCGGCTCCGGGCCGGGAGACGCGCACGGCGAGCGCGACCAGCAGGATCAGCGCCGCCGCGGCGAATGCGGTGACCGCCACCGGCGCGGACGTGAGCGAGCCGGTCAGCCGGGAGACGCCGATCCACGACAGTCCCCACGCCGACGCGACGGCAGGGGCGAAGCGGCCGCCGTCCCAGATCGCGAGCGCGCATCCGATCGCCGCGAAGACGCCGAGCAGCGCGATCGCCCACGCATGCGGACTGAGCCCGAGACCGTCGAAGCCGAGTGTCATCAGCCACGACGTGACGTTCGCGACCGTGGCGATCATCACCCAGCCGAGGTACAGTCCGACAACGCCGTCGAACAGCACAGCGTCGGCGGCCGAGTCGCCGGGGTGCCGGCGGAGCACGACGAACGCCACGATCAGCACGGCGAGGAGTGCGACGATCGCGATCACCGACAGGGCGAGCGCTCCCGCCTGCACCGAGAGGATCCACGCGGCGTTCAGCAGCAGCGACGCCAGCACCCAGAAGCCCGCGCGACGCTGCCGCTCCCGCGCGGCCTGCGACGGCAGCGCCTGCCAGATCGCGTAGGCGACGAGGCCTGCGTAGATCACCGACCAGATCGCGAAGGCCGGACCGGCAGGCGCGAGAAGTGTCGCGTCCGCGCTCAGGGCGCCGCCCGCCACCTTCGGGATGGGCGTCCCGCCCGCGAATCCGGAGCCCACCACCGCGCCGATCAGCGCGACCACCGCTCCCGCGATGACAAGCGACTGCCGCACCCGGTCGAGCGCCATCACCCGCGAGCCCGCAACCGCACCGACCCTGCTCACACTCCGCACCGTAGCCCTCCCTCCGCCCGCCGTCGAGTCCGCGAAGAGTGCACGCGACACGCCGCGTGGCCGTGCAGTCTTCGCGGACTCGACGGTGGAGGGTCAGCGCGGGAGGCGGGCCAGCACGAGGGTGGAGGCCCGGGAGGGGGTGGAGTGGACGCGCGCGATGAGGCCCGCGGCGGCGAAGAGGGCGGCGGAGGCGGGGGCCTGCCGTGCACTCGCCTCGATGAGGAGCGCGCCGTGCGGGGAGAGCCAGTCCGCCGCCTCCGCGGCGATCCGCCGGTGCAACTCGAGGCCGTCGGCGCCGCCGTCGAGCGCGACGGCCGGCTCGTGGTCACGCGCCTCCGGGGGCATGAGCGCGATCTCGTCGGTCGGGACGTACGGTGCGTTCACGGCGAGCACATCCACCCGGCCGCGCAGCGTCGGGGGCAGCGCAGAGAACAGGTCGCCCTCGAAGACGTGCGCGGGCTCCAGGTTGCGCCGGGCGCAGCGCACGGAGGCGGCGTCGATGTCCGCCGCGAACAGCTCGGCCGCCGGGACGCGCGCGGCGACGACCGCCCCGATCGCACCGGCGCCGCAGCACAGGTCGACGACGGTCGCGGCGCCCTCGCGTACCACGGCGTCCGCGGCGAGCGCCGCTGCACGCAGGGCCAGCAGCTCGGTGCGACGGCGCGGGACGAAGACGCCGGGATCGACGTGGATGCGCATCCCGCAGAACTCCACCCAGCCGATCAGCGGCTCCAACGGCTCCCCCGCGATGCGCCGTGAGACGAGCGCCTCCAGCTCCTCCGGCGAGGCCGCCGCCTCGGTCAGCAGCCGCGCCTCGTCCTCGGCGAAGACGCATCCCGCCGCGCGCAGGCGCGCGACGATCTCTGGCTCGGGTGTCGGCACCCGGCCAATGCTAGCCGCGGGCGACCGCGAGGCTCAGTACGGCCGCTCGCGGAGCAGCCGGGCGAGATGGGCCGCGTTCTTCGCCACGACGGCCGTCGTGCCCGCGGTCGCCTCCGGCGTCTCGTCCAGGTCCTTGTAGTCGACGGAACCCATCGCCTCGCCGTTCCAGTAGGTGGCGCCCTGCGAAGGGATGGAGAACCCGACATCGTTGAGGCCCTGGAACACGTCGGCGATGATCGCGTGCGCGCCGTCCTCGTTGCCGACCACCCCGACGATCCCGACCTTGCCCTCGACGACCGGCCGGCCGTTCTCATCCGTCTCGGACAACTCGGCGTCGAGGCGTTCGAGCGCACGCTGCGCGATGGAGGAGAGGTGCCCCATCCAGGTCGGGGTGACGATCAGCAGGATGTCGGACGCGATGATCTGCTCCCGGATGTGCGGCCACTGGTCGCCGTCGCCCTCGTCGAGCTCGACGCCGGGCTTGATGTCGTAGTCGGCCAGCCGCACGGCGGTCCCGGTGACGTCGTGGGTGGCGAGCTCGTCGAGCACCTGGCGGGCGAGCAGCTGGCTGCTGGACTCGCCGGGCGACGGCTTCAGCGTGCAGACGAGGGCGAGTGCGGAGAGTGGGCGGGTGTCATCGGTCATGCTGCGCAAGTGAACGCGCGGCCGCCGCGATCTGCAAGGGAGGGGCTCCCCTCCTTGACGAGACGCCCAGGTGCCCGTATGGGTTGTGTATGAAGCGCATCCACTATGCGAGCGGCTCCCTCCTGACCGGAGACGAGATCGCCGACGTCCTCGTGCGCTTCGCCGCCGCGCTGGCGCACAACAACGCTGCGGCCGAAGTCCGCGCGCCCGCCGTCGTCGACAGCGGAGCGAGGGGCGAGGTCCTCTTGCTCCTCGGTCCCGCCAGTCAGATGCTGGCCGAGGACGAGGCGTTCGGAGGCGACGAACTGCGCGACGAACCGTTCGTCGCGGAGTTCGAGCAGCGCATCGCCGCCCTCGGGCCGCACCGCGCGACCTACGTCGAGAACGGGACGGAGGACGTCGCCGACCTCGACATCGACCTGCTCTGAAATCGGCCCGGATACACGGCTGCACTGGAACAACCCGTCAGTCCGCGTACTATCAGCCAAGATAAGCGACGACCGGGGAGAGGTAATGCAGGTGTTCCACGTCTACATCGACGACCTGAGATTCACCTTCGTCGATCGCGCGCCCGTCGAGGAGCTCAAGGCCGCAGTGGTGGAGGCGAGCCGGAGCGACGGCGACTTCGTCGCCATCTCGCAGTCCAGCAGGCCGCCGAGCGAGATCTTCGTCACCAGCCAGACCCGTGTCCGCATCGAGACCGCCACCATCCCGAGGGATCCGGTCTCCTCGGGGGCGGCGAGCGGCGAGGACGACGACGACGCCTTCTGGTTCGACTTCGACTCCCTGGCCTGAACCGGCCTGAAGTCAACCGCTTCCCACGGCGGCCCGGCGGGTGGATGCTCATCCCATGCCGACGACGTCCCTCTGGCTCGAGACCTCCCCGCCCATCGCCACCGACACCTTCGAGTGGGACGGGCAGTACGACACGATCGTGGTCGGCGCCGGCCTGACCGGGCTCGCCACCGCTCTCATGCTCGCGCGCTCGGGAATGCGCGTGCTGGTGCTGGAGGCGCGGACGGTCGGCGCCGTCACCACGGGCAACACCACGGGCAAGGTGAGCCTGCTGCAGGGCACGACGCTCTCGTCGATCCGCCGGCACGCCTCCGAGTCGGTGCTGTGCGCCTACGTCGACGGCAACGCCGCCGGTCAGGGCTGGCTGCTCGATTTCCTGGAGGAGCAGCGCGTGCCGTTCGACGTGCGCGAAGCCGTCACCTACGCGACCACCCTCGACGGCCTCGACAAGCTGGATGCGGAACTCGCGGCCGCCCGCGTGGCCGGCCTCGACGTGACCCAGGAACGCACCGCCGAGCCTCCCTTCGAGGTCGAGGGCGCGCTCACCCTGGCGGGCCAGGCGCAGGTGCATCCGCTGCGTGTCCTGGCCGCGCTCGCCGCGGAGCTCCGCCGGCTCGGCGGCCGGATCGTGGAGGGCGAACGCGTGACCGACGTGTCGGCGTCGAAACCTGCCGTCGTCACGAGCACCTCCGGCACGTCGCGTGCCGAGCAGGTCGTCCTGGCAACCGGGACACCCATCCTCGACCGCGGCCTCTACTTCGCGAAGGTCGAGCCGACACGGTCGTACGTGACGGCCTTCCGGGTGCCCGGCGGCATCCCGCGCGCGATGTACCTGTCCGCCGACTCGCCTGCCCGATCGCTGCGCACCGCGACGGCGTCCGACGGGAGCGAGCTGCTGCTGGTCGGCGGGAACGGGCATCCCGTCGGCCGGGCCGACTCGCCCGCGGAGCAGCTCGCGGATCTGACGGCCTGGGCCGAGCGCATGTTCCCCGGAGCCGAGCGGACGCACTGGTGGGCCGCGCAGGACTACCGATCGGCGAACCGCGTGCCCTTCGTCGGCTGGCTGCCGCGGGGCCGCGGCCGCGTCTACCTCGCCACCGGCTACGACAAGTGGGGGATGACGAACGCGATCGCGTCCGCCCTGAGCCTGACGGCAGACCTGACCGGTGAGACGCTGGAGTGGTCGCGCGTCCTGCACCACCGCGTGACGCGCCCGGTGGACATCGCCTCCGGGGTGGCCATGAACGCCGGCGTCGGCAAGGCCGCGATCAGCGAGTGGGCCTCGGCGCAGACCGCGAAGGAGCTCGGCGACGAGCCGGTCCCGGAGGGGACGGGGACGGTGGGTCGCCGGGGGAGGACGCCCGTCGGCGTCTCCACGGTCGATGGCACGACCTGCGCGCTGACCGCGGTCTGCACCCACCTCGGAGGCGTCGTCCGCTGGAACGATGCGGAGCTGTCGTGGGACTGCCCGCTGCACGGCTCGCGCTTCGCGGCGGACGGGTCCGTGCTGGAAGGACCGGCCACGCAACCCCTCGCGCCCGCGCCCTCCACACGCGTGGAGGAGTCCACCCGCGACGGCGCAGCACCCTAGTCAGGGGCTTCCCGGCGGGAGTAGGGTCGCCGCATGACGACTCCAGACGACGAGAGCACGCCGCGCCCCGCCGGACCTGCGGGGGCAGGCGAGCCGACCCCGCCGCCCGCACCGGAGCCGATCGCACCGGAGCCGGCCGCCCCGGAGCCGACCGCCCCGGCCGCAGGCCAGGGGCTCCCCTCCGCTCCTCCGCCGCCCGACTACCCGGCTGCCGGGACCGGCGTCCCCGCGACTCCCGTGGCCGTCGGCGAGCCGCCCCGTACCGTGAACATCGCGTTCTGGCTGTACGTGGTCGGCGCCGCGCTGAGCGTCGTGAGCGGCATCATCACGATCGCCACGATCGGATCGACGCGCGACGCCGCCCTCGAGCAGATCCGCAACTCCCCGCAGGCGAACGGCCAGAACATCCAGTCGCTCGCCGACGCCGCGATCGCCTTCGCCGTGGGGTTCACGGTGGTCACGCTGATCTTCTGGGCCGTGGTGTTCGTGCTGTTCGCCTTCTTCATGCGCCGCGGCGCCAACTGGGCCCGCATCGTCCTGACGGTGCTCACCGCCCTGTCGCTGCTCAACGTCCTCGCCGGATACGGCGTCGGCTTCCTGCAGTTCGCCGCGACGGTGGTGGCCCTCGTGCTGATCTGGCTGCGCCCGTCCAACGAGTACTTCGCGGCGGTCCGGGCGTCGAAGGCGCCGCGGGCCTGACACCCGCCTGACACGGGGCAGCCTCCGGCGTACCGTTCCTGCCAGCAACGGAAGGAGCGGAACATGCCAGGCAAACAGCCGCAGCTGAAAGACCGGGAGCTCTACGAGAAGCTGCGCGACGAGGGGGACTCGAAGCAGAAGGCGGCTCGCATCTCCAACGCCGCCGCGGCCCGCGGGCGCTCGTCCGTGGGCCGCAAGGGCGGCGACTCGGGCTCGTACGAGGACTGGACCGTGCCGGAGCTGAAGAAGCGCGCCAAGGAGCTGGGCCTCACCGGCTACTCCAAGAAGAACAAGGGCGAGCTCGTGAAGGAGCTCCGCAACCACTGAGCGGACGCCGCGCCGCGCGTACACTCGCCGCATGGACCTCCGGGACGTCGCAGGCGAGCTGTACGCCGCGGCGCCCGCCGACTTCATCGCGAAGCGCAACGCTGCGGCCGCCGAGGCCGACCGGTCGACGGCGAAGCAGATCAAGACGCTCCGGAAGCCGTCCGCGTCCGCCGCGGCGATCAACGCTCTGGTGCGCGAGCATCCCGACCTCGTGGGCGACGTGCTCGACATCGGCTCCCGGATGCGCGACGCGTTCGCCTCGCGGGACCGCGCCGAGATCCGCGCGCTCACCCAGGAGCGGCAGCGGCTGCTGCAGCGCGCCACGGACGGGCTCGACCTCAGCCCGGCCGTCCAGCGCGAGGTGGAGGAGACGCTGCAGGCGGCGGTGATCGATCCGGCCGCCGCGGCCGCGGTGCGGAGCGGGATGCTGGTGCGCGCCCTCGAGTCCACCGGCCTGGAGCAGGTGGACGTGTCGGACGCGGTGGCGCTGCCGGTCGAGGTCGAGGACTTCCCGGCGCCGAACCCGCGACGGAGGAAGGCAGCGACGGCGGAGCGGGCGGAGGCGTCTGAGGCGGAGGAGCGGTCCGAGGCGGAGGAGCCGGCCGAGACGCCGGGCGAGCGCCGGGAACGTCAGCGCCGCCTCCGCGCCGCCGAGAAGGATCTCGAGCGCGCAAGGTCCGACGCCGAGGCGACGGAGGATGAACTGGACGAGACCGTCGACCGCCGCGGCGACCTCGAGGCCGAGCGCGACCGCCTGCAGCGGAAGCTCCAGCGCGTGGTGGACGACCTCACCGAGACCCGGGCCGCGGAGCGGTCGCTGCGGGCACGCCTCACCGACGCGCAGCGCGCGGTCCGCGAGGCCGAGCGCGCGCTCCGCGACGCCCGCGACTGACCGCGTCCCGCCGCCACTCGTCACGAATCGCGCCCATTCGTCACGAAGAGCGCCCATTCGTGACGAATGGCGGCGCGGTCACGCGACCCAGTGGGCGAGGAGATCGTCCCAGTCGGACTGGAACCGTGCCAGGCCGAAGCGCTCGAGGGCCCACTCCCGGCCGCGAGCTCCCGCCTCCGCGCCGCGGGACGGATCGTCCACGAAGGCGCGCACGGCGTCGTGGAGCTCGGCGAGGTCCGTCGAGATCGCCCCGACGCCCGGCACCACGGCCCGCCGCGCGTCCGTCGTGTCCAGCGCCACCACCGGGATGCCCGCGGTCATCGACTCCAGCAGCGACAGCCCGAGCGACGTCCAGCGGTTGGGGTGCACGTACACGCGGCGGCGGCCGACCTCCGTGAACAGCCGCGGCGCCTCGAGGTCGCCCGCGGCGGCGACACGGTCCGGGCCGACCCCGAGGGCCTGGGCGAGACCGTCCGCCTGCATCCCGAACACGTCGACCGGGGCGACGGCGGCGAACCCGCCGAGCAGGTCCGATCCCGTCACCCGCCAACGACGGACCGGCTCGTTGATGACCGCAGCCGCCCGCGGCAGCTCGCCCGTGAAACGGTTGCCGTAGTCCATGACACCGTGCTCGATCACGCGCGTGCGCGTCGACCCGGTGTCCCAGAACAGCGCGTTGAAGTGCGTGACGTGCGCGATCAGCACGTCGGACCGGTCCGCGAGCGGATGACGCGACTGAGGCACCCCCTCCTGCGGCGTGTTGTGCTCGACGAACACCACCGGCACATCCACGCCCGGGCGGCGGCCGGTGAGCCGCTCGACCAGCTCGAACTCCTCCAGCCGCTGCAGCACGACCGCGTCGAACGGCGTCTCCGCCAGCTGCCCCTCCGGCACGTCGACCACGTTCGCGGGCCAGTCGCGCGCACCGACCCCGCCGTCGCCATTCGCGTCGACGGGCAGCAGGGAGGTGTGCCGCCCGCGCACGAACGCGTCCATCCAGCCGCCGTGGACCTGCCACACCAGCAGCCGCAGGGCGCGACTCACAGGTGCGACCCGGAGCCCGGGTGGCCGAGCTCCAGCGGGCCGGTCAGCGGCGGCGGCTCCTGGTCCTGCCCGGCGGCGACCCCGGCGTGCGTGTGGCCCGCGACCCCGTGCGCGGCGGTGTGCGGCTCCTTCTGCGGGCACAGCTTGCCGCAGTACGGGCAGATGTAGCCGTCGCCCATCCGGGCCTCGCAGTCCAGCCGGTAGTCGAGCAGGTCGCCGTCGCCCGCCAGCACGAACTCGACGAACGCCGGGCGTTCGAGCGACGGGATCGGGATGCGCATCCGCTCGAACGGACGCCCCTCGTCGTTCAGCGGCACCCACAGCTTCTCCGGCATCGGGCCGAACACCGACCCGGCCTTGTCCACCCGGGCGGGCGTGTGATCCTCGCGGACGTGCAGGATGTGGCCCTCGCGGATCATGTCGCGGGGGAGCGCCTGATACAGCTCCGGCACCCCGTAGGCGATCGCGCCGCGGCGCAGCCGCGAGAAGCCCTCCTCGGAGTCGTCGCCCATCACGACGAACGGCGGCGCCTCCGGCCGGCGGAGCACGATGGCGGTCCCGCCCGAAGGCCCGTCGGAGATGAGCTGCAGCACGGCCGTCGCGTCCACCCGGGTGATCGGGGCCGCGCCCTCCACGCCGACCCGCTCAGGCATGCGCCACCGCGACCTGCTCCGCCTCCCGCCGGCCGAGCTCCGCGTCGAAACGCGCACCCCAGACCCGGTCCGCCTGCTCGATGAGGCACTCGGCGAGCCGACCGACCACCTCGATGTCGGCGACCAGCGCCTCGCCCTCCGGGCCCGTTCCTGCCCGTCGTCCGCGCAGGAGCCACGCGAACCGCTCCTGTCGTGCGCCGTCCACCGGCGCGTGCCGCGGCGCGGGGAGGCGCGTCAGCTGGCGGGCGATCCACTCGGCGCGGGGAAGCGTCCACCAGGGTTCCGGGTCGAGCGGATGCGCCACCAGCCCCGGCAGCGGCAGGCCGCTCTCGGCATCGACCGAGCCGGCCTCCACGTCGGCGGAGTAGCCGGCCGAGAACCGGACGTACAGCCCGGTTCCGTCGTCGAGCAGCCGCTCGACCTCAGAGAGCTGATAGAGCACGGGAACCTCCGGTCGGGACGGCGTCGTGCTGCTGCACGACGCGGTAGCGGCACTCCATGCGGGTGCGCGACACGAGCTCGAACTCGTGCCACGAGGGCCGGTCGAGCGAGGGGATGGGCACGCGCACGCGGGCAGGCGGCGCGCCGCCCGCATCGAGCGGCACGAACACGACGACGTCGGTCGCACCGAAGACCGAGGCCGAGCAGGCGAACCGCGCCTGCTCGAAGCGTGCGGGATCCACCACGACGGCGGGGTCGGACTCCACGGGGAAGTCGTCGCGCGGCTGCTCCCGGTACGGTTCGGCGACGCCGTGCGCGCCCGGTCCGCGGCGCATCCGCACGAACACTTCGCGGCCGCCGAAGACGTCGAGCCGGAGCGACGACGGGACCGGCCCATCGGTCAGCACGGCGACGGGTGTGCGCGCACGCCTCGGCAGCATCATCAGGACTGCTGTCGCTGTCATCTCGCCCATAGAAGCAAGCTAGAGCCGCTTCTCCCCGAAGGCAGGGGCTTGACGAGCGGTGGGAGAGGTGCGGACGAACAGCGCGGTCCGCCCGTCAGGGCAGGTGGCGCGCGACCTCGTCCTCCTGCATGATCACCATGCCGCCGGTTCGCTGCGACGTGTGCATCAGCGCCTCGAGCCACTGCGGGTTGATCGCGGGCGGGCGGCTCCCGCTGAACTGGAACGACAGCGGCACCTCACGGCTGATCCAGAGCGACACCCGGCCGGAGCCCTGCTCCACCGGCACATCCCAGTTCAGCAGGAAACTCTCATGCCGTCGCAGCTTGGCGACGATCGCCAGCTTGACGTGACTGAGCACGCGGTCGTCCAGGTCGTACTCCTGACCGGCCCCGTAGACGAGTTTTCCCATCCCCTCATAGTGCCTGATCGCTGCACAGAAATCCTCTCGTGTCAGGGGGATTGACACCGGTATCAGACCGTGGTTGTGCGGGCGTCAGAACCTGACCTGCCGCCCGGAGCGCGTCCGTCAGGCGGTCGATCGGCACGTCATGCGCGGCCGCTCCGGCGGACGCCGCCATCGCTGCAGCCGTCCCCGCCGCCTGACCGAGCATCATGTACTGCGGTTCCATGCGCACCGAGGCGAACGCGACCGCGGAGGCGGACAGGCACACCGGCACCAGCAGGTTCGCCGCGGCCGCACGCTTCGGCAGCAGCGACGCGTACGGGATGCCGTAGACCGGCACCGGGACCGACAGGTACCCCTCGGTGAACACCGAGCCGATCGGCTCCGGGTGCTCGTACACCCAGCGCCAGACCCGCTGCACCTCGCGGATGTCGATGTGGTACGACCCGAGCGCGACCGTATCCGCGGGAAGGGCGCCGGCGAGCAGGTCGCGCTCGGTCAGCACACGTTCGCCCACCATCCGCCGCGCCTCCCGCACGTACAGCTGGTGCGGCAGGTGCCCGGTGTCGGCGAACTCGCCGCGCGGCAGGCCCCAGCGGGAGAGCTCGCGGCGGATCGACGCCGGCACGGCCGGGTCGTGCGAGAGGAAGTACAGGAAGCCGCGGGTGTGAGCGATGTGGTGCCAACGGAGCTGCTCGCGCCGCTCGGGCGCGGCGTCCGGATACTCCCACGCCGAGCCGTCGAGCACGCTGAGCGAGACGGGTCCGAGGGAGTTGCCGTCGGCCATCCCGCCCGGCAGGTTCGGCTCGAGGCCGAGCATCCGCCCGGCGGTCCGCTCGACGCCCTCACGCCGGTCGCGCGCGAACAACCGTCGCGCCAGCTCCCAGTACGCCTCGTCGTAGTCGTCCGGCCGGTCGAACGGGATGCGGTCCGCCGCGGTCGTCAGGCACACCCGGAAGCCGTACGACATCACGCCGCCGTCGCCCTCCCCGAGCGCGGCGAGTGGACGGTCGTGCAGCTGGGCGAGGATCGATCCTTCCGTGCGCCCGGTCGGGTCGCCGGCGAAGGGCGAGACCCAGGGCGGCATGTTGTGCATCCCGGGCAGCAGCTCCTGCCGCCCGGCGAAGCGCTCGCCGTGCAGGGAGCGGTCCTCGCGGCCGACCCGGTACGGCACCCCCGCGGCCGCCATCAGATCGCCTTCGTACCCCGCGTCGACGAACACGGCGCCCTCGATGCGTTCGCCTGCGCCGACCGTCATGACCCGGAGCTCGCGGCCGTCGCGACCCTCGGCCGTCTCGACGCCGAGCAGCGGCGCCTCGAAGAGCACCTCGACGCCCGCCTGCTCCAGCCAGCGGCGGAAGATCGCCTCCGCGACGTGCGGCTCGGGTCCCGCGTACCGCCCGGGCGCGACCCCGTAATGGTCGGCGATGTCGGTACGCAGGCGGGCGGCGGCACCGCCCAGCGCGCGCACGTCGCCGACGTCGGTGTAGCCGAGGCCGCCCGAGGTCATCCCGCCCAGGTGCCTGCCCGGCTCCACCAGCAGAGCCGACGCGCCCGCCTGCGCCGCCGCGACGGCCGCCGCCACGCCTGCGGACGTCGCTCCGTAGACGACGACCTCGGCCGAGCGCGTCATCGAGTCGACGCGGCGAACTGCGGAAGCAGGTCGCCGCCGGTCGCGAACAGGCCCTCCTCCAGGGCGGTCACGCGGTCCCACTGCCCGACCAGTGGATGCGCGAGCAGCGCCATCCGCACCAGGCGCCGGTCACCGGTCACCGCGGCCCGCGCCGCCAGCCGCTCGTACGAGCTGACGTGCTGGATGAGCCCGAGCAGTTCGGGCGCGACGGGCTCCTGCGGCAGCGGGGTGGCGCCGGAGGCATCCACCCGGCACAGGGTCTCCACCACGTCATCGTCGGCGAGGCCGGGGATCAGCCCGCGGTTGCGCACATTGACGACGTGGTGGTCGCCGGTGCCCGCCACGAGCGACGCCAGCAACGCGGTCGCCGCCTCGCTGTAGAACGCGCCGCCGCGCGCCCCCAACTGCGGCGGCTTCGTGTCGACGGACGGGTCGGCGTAGAGGGCGAGCAGCTCACGCTCCACATCGGCGACGACGGTCGCGCGCGGGGTCGAGGCGCGCAGCTCCGCCACCGTCGCATCGTGCGCGTAGTAGTACTTCAGGTAGTAGGAGGGCAGCACGCCCAGGTCGCGGATCAGCTCGGCCGGAACGCCACCCCGCCGGCCCAGGTCGTCGGCGCGTTCCTCGATCATCCCGGGCAGCACATCCACGCCGTCGACGCGGATGTGGCGCACCCAGGAGAGGTGGTTGAGCCCGACCGGGTCCACCTCGACGCGGTGCGGCTCCACCCCGCGCTCCCGGGCGATCCAGCGCTGGACGCCGATCGCGAAGTTGCACAGGCCGATCGCCTTGTGCCCGTCGTCGAGCAGCGCCCGCGTGTTGATGCCGACCGGGTTGGTGAAGTCGACGATCCAGGCCCCCGGGTTGGCGCGCTCTCGCGCCTCCCGGGCGATGTCCAGCACCACGGGGACGGTGCGCAGCCCCTTCGCGAGACCGCCCGCCCCGGTGGTCTCCTGGCCGACGCAGCCGCAGGCCAGCGGGAACAGTTCGTCCTGAAGCCGTGCCTTCTGGCCGCCGACGCGCAGCTGGATGAGGACCGCGTCCGACCCCTCGATCGCCGCCGTGCGGTCGGTGGTGAGGGTGACCGGGACATCGGCGCCCTGGCGTGCCAGCATCCTGCGCACCATGCCGCCGACGATCTCCAGGCGCGGGCCGTCCAAGTCCATCAGCCACAGCTCGTCGACGGTGAGGCGTTCGCGCTCGTTCCACAGGCCGGAGATGAGCTCGGGCGTGTAGGTGGAGCCGGCGCCGATGACGGTGATCTTCATGGCAGGACCTTTCGTTCACGGGTGGATCAGGATGCGGACTCCTCGCGCAGCGCGCGAACCAGTCCGTCGACGGGGCGGAACGCGAGCGGACGGGGGTCGAAGCCGTGGGAGCGCAGGGCGTCGGAGACCAGGGCGCGGAAGGTATCGTCGGCGAACATGCCGCCGGCGAGGACGGCGGGGGTTCCGGGTGGGATCGGGGAGGCTGCCGACGCGTCGGGTGCGGCCCACTCGACGCCCGTCGCACTTGCGGGCGGCATGGCGCCTGCTCCCCACGCTGCGCGGACGACGACGCCCGCGATGCCGACGGCCTCGCTCGCGGCTCGGGCGACCAGATCGCGGGCGACCGCGTCGCCGTCGGCCGCCGCCCGGGCGACGACCGCGGCGAGGGTGCCGACCTCGCGAGAGGAGACGGCACCGTCTCGGATGCGGCGGGCGAGGTCGACCGTGTCGGGGGCGTCCGTTGCGGCGAGGACGAGGTCTCGAAGCCGGGTCGCGGGCCCGCGGCCGTCCTCGGCGCGTGCGGCGGCGCGGACGGCCTCCCGGCCGAGCTCGTCGCCTCCGCCCCAGTCGCCGCTCACCCAGCCGAGCGCGGGGACCGTGGCGAGACCGTTCGGGCCGCGGGCGACCGCGTTCAGGCCGGCGCCGCTCACGATCGTGAGGGCGTGGCCGAGGCCGGCCCCGGCGTCCAGTACGGCCACCGCGTCGCCCGCGACGTCGATGCGCGCGTTCGGGAAGAGCCGGGCGAGCGCATCCCGGTGGCCGACCTCGTCGCCGGGGAGGTCGAGGCCGGCGACCGCGGAGGATACGCGGACGACGCGGCTGGGAAGGATGCTCTGCTCCTTGAAGACCGTCGTGACCGCGGCGACGACGGCGTGAGGTCCGGCTCCGCTGCCCGGCCCGATCGCTCGCGCCAGCTCCTGCAGGCCGCCACCGAGCCGACGGCCCAGGACGACGACCTCGGTCTTGGAGTTGCCGCCGTCGATGGCGACCGCCAGGCCGGATTCGCGGGGTTCGTGCGTTGGGGTGGTCAGCGTCGGTCCTTTCGCCGCTGACATCCTGCCGCAAATATGGGATCGTTTCCACCCTGGGTGGTCGGCTGGCCGTCCGGGCGGCGATAGCACCGACCCAGCCGACGGCCTGGCGCGTCGGCGAGAGCGCGCCCGGCCGCGGTCGAACCGTCGGCTGAGGCGCGCGCGGCGCCGCGGTCGACCCCTCGGCTAGAGCGCGCGGCGCCGCGATCGACCCGTGGGCTGAAGGGCGCGCGGCGCCGCGGACGATCCGTCCGCTAAAGCGCGCCCGGCGCCGCGGCAGCCCCGTCGGCTAGAGCGCGCGCGGCGCCGCGGTCGACCCGCGGGGCAGCACCTGCGCCTCCAGCACGATCGTCTCAGGCGCCGCCGCGGGATCCTTCAGCCGGCGCAACAGGCGGTCGAGGGCTGTCTCACCCAGCGACACGGCGTCCTGGGCGACGGCGGTGATTCCGGGGCTGACCATGCTCATCCACTCGGAGTCGTCGAACGAGACGACGCTGACATCCTCGGGGATGCGCAGCCCCAGGTCGTTCGTCGCCCGCCAGACGCCCTCCGCCAGCAGGTTGTTGGCGGCGAAGATCGCGGTCGGGTGGTCGCGTCGGGCCAGGATGTCGATCGCGGACTTGCGGGCACCGTCCGCATCCCAGCCCGCCGCGATGACGAGGGAGGGGTCCGCTGCGATGCCGGAGCCCTCCAGGGAGCTGCGGTAGCCGGCGGCGCGCTCGCCGCCGGTGGTCCAGGTCGTCTCGTCGATGAACAGCGCGATGCGGCGGTGACCGAGGTCGATGAGGTGATCCGTCATCCGACGCGCCACGCCCGCGTTGTCGATGATGACCGCGTCGCACTTGCCCGCCGAGAACTGCCGGTCGGCCTCGATCACAGGGATGTGCTGGCGCATGAGGTAGTCGGTGACGTCGCCGGACAGCGGGGTGACGACCACGCCCGCGACGCGAGTCGCGACGAAAGCCTTCGCCGCATCCATCTCCGCCTCGGTGGACCCTTGGTCGTCGACGAGCATCATGGTGTAGCCCTCGCGGCGGGCGCGGGCGGCGATGCCGGCGGCGAGATCGGCGTAGAAGGCATTCCGGAGGTCGGAGACGAGCACGCCGATCGTGCGGCTGTCCTGCTTGCGGAGACTGCGGGCCATCGCGTGCGGGACGTACCCGAGCGACTCGGCGGCGGCGAGCACCCGCTCGCGGACCCCGGCGGCGACATATCCCTCGCCGCTCAGCGCACGGGATGTGGTCGATTGCGACACCCCCGCGGCGAGTGCGACATCCTTCAGCGTCGCGCGCCGCGGAACCCCGTCCGCCTCGTTCTCGATCATGGCACCCTTCCCACGGGCGCCGGAGCGCCGGACGCCCGGCGAATCCACACTAGTGCGCGTCGCGGCGCCCCGCTGCCCTCCCCATCCGGGGCGCGTCCCGCTCCCGCTCGCGGCCGCCGAGTTGCGCGTCGTGGCGGCTGCCCGGGCCGAATGGCCACGACAAGGCGCGACTCGCCGCTGCGAGCGCGGCGCCGGGCCGCCTCCGAAGTGAGCGATCGAACGTTCGATTCTCCTGCGTAGCCGACTCCAGTCGGAGATTCGGACCGCCCACGTTCGAATCTCCGACGGAGGCGGAGGCGGAGGCGGAGATGGAGACGGGGGCGGGGCGGCGGAGGCGGAAACGGAGGCGACGGTGGAGGCGGGGCC
>NZ_JABFMV010000013.1 GCF_013359685.1 Leifsonia sp. C5G2 | reverse complement strand
GGCCGTCGCTGTCGCGGTGGGCAAGTACGGGGGTGAGGACCCCATTCTCCTTGATTGACTGCACGAACGCCGGGGTGATCGGTGCGGAGGGGCGCACGTTGTCCTCAAGGGTGAGGGTGTGCGGGTTGAGGTGTTCGATGGTGCCCGCGGTGGGTGTGTCGCTCATGGTTCTGTGATCCCTTCAACTGTTCTTGTTCGCCTGTCTGGCAAGGGGATCGAGGGTGAGCGGGTGCGGGGCGCAGTGCCGGGACCGTGGAATACCGGAGGGAGCGAAGCGAGTGAGGATATGCCGCGAAAGCCCGGCACGTAGCCCGCGGGAGCGAACTACGATCAACCGGCCAGGCAGACGAACAATCTAAAAACGAGGTGCCGCTCGCGGCTCCATTCAGCTTTTGCCTTCGCGTGAGACGGGGGCGACGCGGTCGGTGAAGTGAACTCGCGGTGGTTGCCGGCAGCCGCGCAGGCCGGGTCGCCCGATGGGTCGATAGGGACTGGATACCTAGGATCTACGTCGGAATGCCGAAAGCGCCGCCGCTCACGAGGATGAAGATCCCCAGGCCGATGAGGACGACGGGGAACAGGACGTGTTCCCATCGTTCGAGGAGTTCCGCGATCGGTCGGCGGGTGGTGACGAACTTGGCTAGGCCAATGAGGGAAGCAACTAGGACCAGGAACACGACGCAGTATGCAATGGTGGCTGCTGGACCGACGCTGAGGAAGACCGGGACATAGACGCCGATGTTGTCGCCGCCGTTTGCGAAGGTCACACCGGCCACGGTCCACACAGCGACCTTCTTACCCTCGACCTTTGCGTCATCGTCGTCTTCGCGCTTGCGCCAGGCCTGCCATGCAGCCCGCAGACCCAACGCCAGCGGGATTAGTCCGAAGTAGGGAATGACCTGTGGTGGGAGGAATGTCCCAGCGCCGAGTGCAACAAGAACGGACGCGCTCAGGATGCCGATGAATCCGAGGTACTGTCCGATCAGGATGCGGCTTGTGGTTCCTCGCTGGCCGGAGCCTCGGGCGAAGAACAGCGAAAGCACAATGATATCGTCAATGTTCGTGGCCATGAAGAGGCCGATCGCCTGCAGTACCGACGACAGGATCATGAGCCCACAGTCGCGATGCGGTGATCTCTGTGTTCGACGGCGGCGCGGGCTTTGCTGGCTTGGTCGAGCAGCGCGCCGCCGCCCGCGACGCCGCAGGCAAGAAGGAACAATGCCCGCCGCACCGTCGCCCCATCAATGCGGGGAGAGCGTAGCTCAACGGAATCCGCGCCCGGCGGTATGAGAGCGGAGCCAGTCATGCCTTCTCCCGCCGTGCTGCGCGGAGCCCGTTGAGAATGACGACGACCTCCGCGACCTCGTGCACGAGCACGACTGCAGCGAGCCCGAGAACGCCGGTGATCGCCAGCGGCAGCAGGACCGCGATGATCACGATGGACAACACAACGTTCTGGTTGATGATGCTACGTCCGCGACGGGCGTGGTCGATGGCCTGTGGAATGAGGCGCAGATCGTGGCCGGTGAAGGCGATATCGGCGGACTCGATCGCCGCATCGGCGCCCTTAGCTCCCATCGCGATGCCCACGTCGGCGGCCGCGAGAGCGGGGGCGTCGTTGATACCGTCTCCGATCATGGCTGTGGGCTTGGACTTCGACAGGTCCATGACGGCGGCGGCCTTGTCCTCGGGACGGAGCTCGGCGCGCACGTCGTTGATGCCGGCCTGGGCGGCGAGTGCCGCGGCGGTGCGGGCGTTGTCGCCGGTGAGCATCGTGACTCCGATCCCGCGGCGGTTGAGCGTGGCGATCACTTCCGGTACCTCGGGGCGGAGCTCGTCCCGCACCCCGATCGCCCCGGCCGGCTGATCGTTGCGGTGGACGATGACGACGGTCATTCCCTCTGACTCCATCGCCTGCACCTCATCGCCCAGCGTGCCAGCATCCAGCCACCTCGGGCTGCCTACCGCGAGACGAGCAGTATTGAGCGTGCCCTCGATGCCGTGCCCGGCGGTCTCGGCGACGTTTTCAGCGGCGGGAGCGTCGGGTGCCGCCTTGGTGATCGCTGTGGCGAGAGGGTGCGTACTGTGACGCTCTAGGCTCGCCGCCCAGGCCAGCACCTCATCCTCGGTCGCGCCCGTCGTGACGACACGGGTCACGGTGGGCTCATTGCGGGTCAGGGTGCCCGTTTTGTCGACGGCGAGGTGGCGGATGCCGCCGAACCGCTCGAACGCGGCCCCGGACTTCACGACCACGCCGAACTTGGAGGCGGCGCCGATCGCGGACACGACTGTGACCGGCACGGCGATCGCCAGAGCACACGGCGAGGCAGCAACGAGCACGACCAGGGCACGGGTGATCCACAAATCGGGGTCGCCGCTCAACAGCGACCCGAGAACGCCGACTACCGCGGCGAGGATCATCACACCGGGGACCAGGGGACGGGCGATCCGGTCGGCTAGGCGGGCTCGGTCGCCTTTTTCGGTCTGCGCCTGCTCGACCAGCTCGACGATCGTAGTGAGTGAGTTGTCGGTGCCGGCCGCAGTGGCCTCGACCTCGAGCACGCCTGTGGTATTGATCGACCCGGCCGACACGCCGGTGCCGGGCTCGACCTCGACGGGTATCGACTCGCCCGTGATTGCGGAGGTGTCCAGGCTGCTCCGCCCGGCTCGCACGATGCCGTCAGTGGCGATCCGTTCGCCCGGACGCACCACGAGGACGTCACCGACGCGCAGGTCCTTCGCTTCGACCTCGGTCGTGGCGTCGCCGCGTTTGACCAATGCGGTATCGGGCACGAGTTTCAAGAGCGCCCGAAGCCCTGCGCGCGCTCGGTCCATCGCCTTGTCTTCCAACGCCTCCGCGATGGAGTACAAGAACGCCAACGCCGCGGCCTCCTCGACGTAGCCGAGGATCACCGCACCGGTGGCGCTGATTGTCATCAGTAGGCTGATGCCGAGCTTGCCCTTGGTGAAAAGTCTGCGCAACGCGCCGGGCACGAAGGTGTACACCCCCAGCAGCAGACCGATCCAGAACAGCACCAGGCCGGCGGTCTCCGCGCCAGTCCATTCGCACACCAAACCAGCGACGAATGCGACGCCGGAAGCGATCGGGATCAGGACGCTCGGACTCCGATACCAGGGCCGATCATCATCGTCATCGTCAAGGTCGACGTGTTCGAGCTCGGAACCTGTAACCGCGCTCATGCCCGTGCCTCTCCAGCCACGCAACCCTCAACGCCGCAGTCTGGGTCCACGCACGGCACGCTTTCGTCGACAGCGAGCGTCACCTCGACCAGCGCAGTCAGGGCGCGGGCAAGGTGTGGGTCGGCGACTTCGTATCGGGTCTGGCGACCTTCGGGCTCGGCTACCACAATCCCGCACCCGCGCAAACAGGTGAGGTGGTTCGAGACGTTCGAGCGTGAGAGCCCCAGCTCACGGGCCAGCACGGCCGGGTGGCTCGGGCCGGCAAGGAGGGTCAGAAGAATGCGCGAACGAGTGGGATCCGCCATCGCCCGGCCGAGCCGGTTCATCACATCAAGTCGGTCTGCAAGAGTCAGCATCCGATGACTATACACTGACGGCTGAATAGTTGTGTACGAGGACCTTTGGACCAGATCTCGTTTCTAGTCAAGGGCAGGCAACTGCATGGAAGTCGCGTGACAACCATTTGACAACATTTCAACGAAATCGGGGAGCACCCAAGGACGCCCAGGTCACCCAAGACGCCCGAGTTTTCGCGGATTCCTGTGTTAGATCCCCTGGTTGCGCGGGCCCGGCTAGAGTTCAGAACCCACGCTCCAAAGCGCACTGCGTGTGGAGCCAACCGTCCAACAACGCCCTGGCAAAGCCGACCGTCATGAACCCCGTTTGACTACATTTTGACTACAAACGAGCGAGTTCCTATGGGGTCCTATGAGATCACAGAAGCTCAAATTCGTTGATTTTCCGCGGAAGTCCGGCCCCATCACGCGGGTCTCCGAGGCAGGAACTAGAGTTCAAATCCCACCGGTACCGCCAGAGAAAACCCCCGCGATCCCAGTGTTTACACGGGATCCGGGGGTTTTCGCGTTCCCGGGGGTCTCACGGTTGCGGCCAGAGCCGGCGCCGGACGGCGAGGACGCCGTCCGATGGCCAGTCCGCCCAGCCGGGGGCGAGGAGCTCTTCGGCAAGGTCCAGGATGCCCTGCGCTGCAGCCTCGGCGGGCTGGGCGAGGATCGTGTTCAGCCGGGACGCCGCGGCGGGCGCCACGGTCTCCAGTCGCCGCCATCCGTCGAACGGGTCCGGGTGAGCACGTCCGCTGCGTTCGACGAGAAGATCGACCAGGGTCAGGGCGGCCTCGCTGCGGATGACCTGCCCGCCGCTGAGGTGTTCACCTCGTCGCACGCGGCCCACCCCCACGACGAGTTGAACGAGAAGGACGGCCGCCGCATCCCGAGCCGCGTTGGTCACCCGTGGCCGAGTGGCCGCCTGCGCCGACGTGAGCCCGCCGGTGAGCGCCCCGGTGTCGTAGGCCACGTGAGCCGCAGCGACGGGGAAGGAGGACAGCCCGGTCGCGTCGGTGACACCGAGCTCGATCACCCGCCCGTCGGCGAACAGCAGCTTGATGCCGTCGTGCCACTCGCGCCCGACGGCGACGAGCTGATCGGCGTCCGGCAGCCACGACAGGTCCGAGCGGAGTTCATCGATAGCTTCAGGGACGGCGAGCACGAGCACGTCGTGATCGGACCATTGGTCGATGCGGGAGCGATCGGCGCCGGATCCGAGGAGCGCCACACCCAACACGCGGGCGTCGCCGCGCGCCCAGCTCACGACCCGTCGAGTGTAGGCGTCGAAGGAGGCCACCGCGTCGCTCATGGGCGGAACAGGGCCAGCAGGTCGGCCGGGGCGTCGGCGGTGGCGAAGACGGGGATGCGATCGAGGGGCGCTGCCACCTCGACGGTCCGCCCGCCGGTGACGGTGTCGCCAGTCCACACGTCCGTCCACTCGCCCGGGGGGAGTGCCACCGGCCAGGTGCGCGCACCGGGTTCGAGCACGGGCGCGACCAGCAGGTGGCGGCCGAGCATCCAACGGGTCCCGTCCCACGATGCCGGGTCGGAGGGGTGGTCGAAGAAGATCGGCCGCATGAGCGGCCGGTCGCTACCGATGGTCTCAGCCGCCGACTCTTCCAGGTAGGGGATGAGCCTCTCCCGCAGTCGGACGAGCTCCCGGAAGGTCGGGATGACGGTGTGGTCGCCGGTGCGTTCCGCAATGTTCCACGGGGTGCGGTCGCGTGAGGGTGTGCGGTGGTGGTTGAACTCCGAGTGGTACTGCATGATCGGCACGAAGACGCTCGCCGCCGTCGCCCGCAGGTAGAGCTCGGCGTCGGGGATGTCTCCCGAGAACCCGGCGATGTCCCACCCCCAGTACACGATGCCGGACGCGGCGGCCGACAGCCCCGCATTCATCGACCAGCGGAACGCCTCCCAGGTGCTGTTCTCGTCTCCGGCCCAGAAGGCGCCATGCGCCTGCGAGCCGGTGAACCCGGCGCGGCTGAACGTGACGGGAGCCTTGCCGGAGGAGCGCAGCAGGTCGCCGTACGCGGCGGCGTAGGCGACGGGGAAAGTGTTGTTCTTCTCGTCACCGCGACGGCCGTCGAGGTACACCAGCTCGGCACCCCAGGCGTGCTCGCCCCCGTCGGTCTTGAACCCGTCGACGCCGACCTCTTCGACCAGATACCGGCGCTTCTCGGTCCACCACCGGGCAGCGCGTTCGTCAGTCAGATCGGGCATGAGGGCCAGCGGGAACCACCAGCCGCGGTTGCGGTAGGGGCGGGTGCCGCCCGCGGGGTTCGGCTCGGCGATCAGCACGTCCTCCCGGATGGCCGCCAGGGCGTCCGCCGCCGCCTGACCGGTGGGATGCGGGCGCATTTTGAGCAGCGGGATCTGCCACAGGTGCAGCTTGATGCCGCGCTTGTGCAGCTCGTCCGTCATCCCCTTCGGGTCGGGCCAGGCGCCGTCAGCGGGGAACTGGAAGTCGGCGAGCCGGTGCGGCGCGCCATCGGGGGAGACCGCGTAGCGCGCATCCCGGAAGGCGGTGAAGGTGCTCTCGTCGCTCCAGGCCTCGATCACGACGGAGCCGACGGGGATGTCGTGCTCGCGGTGGAGGTCGGCCTGACGCATGACCTCGGCCTGCGTGTTCCACTCGTTGCCGCTCGCCCACAGCCGGAACACCCAGTCGGGCAGTTCCTCGGCCCGCCCTGCGCCATCGAGGAAGGCGCTCAGGACGGCGACAGGGTCACCATCGAAGAAGTGCACCGGCAGGGTGCCGTCCGGTCCGGTCTCACTCTCCACGGTCATGACGGAGGCGTCCGTCGCCCCGAGGTCGAACCAGACCCGCCGGGAGGTGTCGACGTGGAAGCCCCATCCCGAGCCGCCGACCACGTGGGCGAACGGCATCGGGAGGTACGTCTTCCGCTCGGCGCCCTGGCTCTTGTACTGCTCGAAGACCACCGAGTCGAGGGTCGTGCCGGTGTGATCGATGGCGTCGAAGCGCTCGCCGAGCCCGCTCACACGCTCCCCGGACTCCAGTTGGAGACGGAAGCGGACACGGTGGATGCGAACGCCGTCGTCGAGCACCTCGACGGAGCCGGGCAGGAGCCGCGAGCTCCCCGAGACGACCACGGCGTCATCGGCGGCCCGCCACGTCGCCGGGCGGACGTCGAACCAGCGCGTCCGCTCGACCCGGCCGTCCTCGTGCTCGCCTCTGAAGCGGTAGCGATACGCGGCGCCGGCCTCCAGCGGCGGCGTCGAGACCTGCCAGCCGCCGACGGCCCGGGCCAGCCGGGCCTGCGCGGACGCGAGGTGGCCGCCGTCGGTGGTGCGGCCGCGCGAAGTGGTCGCCGCACGCTCCAGCGGCAGCGTCAGCGTGCTCGCCTCGCCCTCGGAAGGCATGCGGACGAGCTCGACGGTCACGCCGGTGATCGAAGCGTCGGCGCGGACGCCCAGCACGGCTGTCCCGCCGGCCTCGGGAACGACCGGCCAGCGCTGCTCGGTGTCGACGGAGTAGGGGTGGCCGGAGCCCGCGGGCCGGTGGCGGATCATCGGAGGAGTCCTTCCTGAAGGGTCGAAGAGGAGAGGGTCGTGGGGGCGGCGTCGAGCTCGGCCCCCAGTCGGAGGAGCATGGCGTGACTCCACAGCAGCGGCGTCGCGACGCTGCCCCAGCGGTCCACCCACTCCTGTCGCATGTTCGGGGCGATCAGGTGCTCGCCGACCTGCTCGGGGAGCTCGAGCCCCGGCGTCGCGGTCGACGCCGCCCAGCCGTAGAGCTGCTCGGCGCGGGCGCGATCGCCGGCCGCCAGGTGGGCGAGGCCGAGGAAGCAGCTGAGGAGCGGCCACTGGCCTCCGCCGTAGAAGGTGTCGCCCAGGTAGCGGTGCGTCCCGCCGCCGACGGTCAAGTGGCGTTCCAGCACCCCGATCGTCGTCGAACCGATCGGCGACCGTGCGCTCACGAAGCCGAGCGGCGCGAGTGCTGCCGCCAGGCTGCCGTCGACCGCTGTGCTGTCGAGCCACTTCACCAGATGGCCGGAGCGGACGCCGCGATCGGCGACCAGGGATCGGATGCCGTCGACCGCACGCCGGGCCTGCTGCTCGCGCTCACCCGAGAGGAGGCCGGCGCTGAGGACGGCATCCAGGCCGGCCCCCACGCAGGCGAGAGTCGAGACGTGCACGTGCTCGCTGTGCTCCTCCCACCAGTCGTAGCAGGGCCGTTGCCACGAGGACGTGAGGTAGTCGACGGTCGACTCGACCGCGTCGGCCCAGCGGGCGGGGTCCGCCGCGTGCCGTTCGCAGTGCTCCACCAGTGCCCACAGCCACGTGCCGTAGCCGTCCAGCTGGAAGTCCCACCACTCGTCGGCTCCGTCCGCGCCGTCGAAGGTGAAACGGGCCGGAAGCATCCGGCTCCCCGACGGGGGCCGCCCGGCCTGCGATTCGGCGACGATCCAGCGGATCTGCTCCGCCCGGTCGCGCAGGACACCGGCGCACCAGTCGAAGAACCGCTCGGCCGACTCGGCCTCGCCGACCGACGAGACGCCATCGGCGATGAACGAGCCGTCGCGGAACCAGCAGTAGCCGGTATAGGCCGAGAAATCGGGACTCGCCGGGAAGGCGCCCTGCGGAGTCTGCAACCCCGCGATCAGCGCCCGGCTGTGCTGCGCGAGAGGGGAGGAGGTGAAGCTGTGCACGAGGAATCTTCCGAGAGAGGAGGAGGACCGGCCGCGCTCACGCGGGGGAGCGAGCGCGACCGGACCGGTCGGTTACTTGAGCAGGGAGGTGACCTGATCGGCCGTGGCCGGGATGGCCTCCCCGGTCTTCTGGCGGCCGGCAGCGATCTCGCCCAAGGCGTTGGTCACGTCATCCTGGATCTTCTGCGAGTTGGCGCCCAGCTGCGGCGCGACCGCCACCTTCTCCAGCGAGTCGAAGACGGCCTGACGGTTCGTCGGGTCGCCGGCGGTGAGGTACGGCTTCAGCAGGGCGTCGTCACTGGTCGCTGGGAGCTCCCAGCCGGCCTTGAGTCGCACATCCACCATCTCCTTGGAGCTGGTGAGGTACTCCGCCCACTTCTGGGCGGCCTCCTTGTTCTTGGCGTCCTTCGAGACGACGACCGCGTTGGAGAAGGTCGCGCTGGCCTTCTGCGTGTCGCCCGGCTCGACCTGGACGTCCCAGCCGAAGGGCAGCGTGCCCAGGGTGCTGAACATCCAGATGCCGGTGTGCCACATCGCGAGCTTGCCCGACTTGAACAGGTTGCTGTCGAAGTCGGGGGTGCCGGCGCCGTCGGCCGCGGAGGGCATGACCGTGCCCGACTTGCCCGCGATCCAGTCGGCCGCGAGCTTCCCGGCCTGGTCGCCGAACGCCGCCTTCTTGCCGTCCTTGCTGAGGAACTGGCCGCCCGCCTGCTGGACCGCCTTGTAGTACTCGTTGTAGGTGACCGGCTGGTAGTCGCCCCAGACGCCGGAGGCCTTGTCGGTGAGCTTTTCCGCGGCGGCCTTCTCGTCGGCCCAGGTCCAGTCCTTTGTGGGGTAGGAGACGCCGGCCTTGTCGAAGAGGTCCTTGTTGTAGAAGAGGACGACGTTCGAGAAGGAGGTCGGCAGGCCGTACTGCTTGCCGTCGGTCTTGTAGGTGTCGAGCACCGAGGTGCGGTACTTGGAGGAGTCCACGCCGTCGAGCGGTGCCAGCACGCCGTCGGACTGGTACGTGGCGTAGCTGCCCGCATCGACGTCGAACACATCGGCCTGCGTTCCCGCCGAGAGGTCGGTCTGCAGCTTGGTGAAGTAGTTGGCGTAGTCGGTGGTCGTCACCTTGACGGTGATGTCCGGGTTCGCCTTCTCGAACGAGTCGACGATGGCCTTCAGGTTCTTCTCGTTGCCTCCGTTCGAGATGAAGTCGGAGTAGGTGACGGTGGTCTTGCCGCCGCTCGCTCCGCCGGAGGACGAGCAGCCGGCCAGGCCGACGGCCGCGAGAGACGCGACCGCGACGGCCGCGACGAGTGTCTTCTTCATGTGAGTGCTATCTCCTTCGATGCAGGGTGTTTCGGGTTGGGGGTGAGGTGGGGAAGGGACCGGCTACTTGAGACCGGTGCCCGCGACGCCCTGGACGATGTACTTCTGGGCGAAGACGTAGAGCGCGAACATGGGCAGGATGCTGACGACCGACCCGGCCATGAGCACGTCCCACTGGGTCGAGTACTGTCCCTGGAGGCTCGACAGGGCCACCGGGAGCGTCTGCATGAGCGGGTCGCGGAGGATGATCAGCGGCCAGAGGAAGCTGTTCCAGGTGTTGAGGAATCCGAACACCGCGAGCGTGGCGAGGGCCGGGCGGACGAGCGGCAGCACGATCTGGAAGAACACCCGGAAGTGCCCGGCGCCGTCGAGCGTCGCCGCCTGGTCGAGTTCGTACGGCACGGTCCCGATGGCTTGGCGCAGGAGGAAGACACCGAACGCGGAGGCGATGGTCGGCAGGATGGCGCCCGCGTAGCTGTTGATCAGCCCGAGAGATTTCATCTCCACGAACAGGGGGACGATCAGCACCTGGAAGGGGATCATCATGGTCGCCAGGTAGAGCAGGAAGATCGCGCCGCGTCCGCGGAACGGCATGCGGGCGAACACGTAGGCGGCCATGGCGCTGGTGACCAGCTGGCACACGGTGCTCACCACGGCGATGATCAGCGAATTGGCGATGACCTGGCCGAACGGGACGCGCTCGAAGAGCTGGAGGTAGGGCGCGAGGGACGGGTTGTCCGGGATGAGGCTGGGCGTCGTGGTGAGGCTCGCGCCCGGACTGATCGAGGTGACCACCGTCCAGACGAACGGGAAGATCATCACGAGAGCACCAAGGATGACGGCGATGTAGAGGATGGGCCTGGCGGCGGACTTACGCATAGTTCACCCACTTCTTCTGGCCGTAGAACTGGACGAGCGTCACGATGAGGATGACCAGGAACAGCAGCCAGGAGAGCGCTGAGGCCATGCCCGCCTGCCCGTACCGGAAGGTCAGGTCGTAGACCTGCTGGACGACGACGCGGCTGGAGTTGTTCGGCCCCCCTCCGGTCATGACATAGACCTGGTCGAACACTTGGAATCCGTTGATGAGGGACAGCACGATGACGAAGAAAGTGGACGGGGAGAGCATGGGGAGGGTGATGCTGAACAGGCGCCGCCACCAGCCCGCGCCATCGATCTCCGCAGCCTCGTAGAGGTCCGGGTTGATCGTCTGCAGCCCGGCGAGGAGGATGACCATGACGAAGCCGAGGTCCTTCCAGGCCGATGCGATGATGATCGACGGCATGGACCATGCCGGGTCGGACCACCATCCGGGGCCGTGGATGCCCACCAGGCTCAAGACGTAGTTCACGACGCCGACGCTCGGGTTCAGCAGCCAGCGCCACACGAGCGCCACCACGACCCAGCTGGTCACCACGGGCAGGAAGTAGACGCCGCGGAGGAACGCCCGGCCCTTGAGCTTGGAGTTGAGCGCGAGGGCGAGACCCAGCCCTCCCAGGTACACCAGCGGCAGATAGCCGACGATGTAATAGACAGTGTGCAGGAAGGCCTGCTGCGAAGCCGGGTCGGCGATCAGGAAACGGTAGTTGTCGAGACCGACCCACTTCATGTCGCCGATGAGATTCCACTCGTGCAGGCTCGTCCACGCCGCCGAGATCATCGGCCCGATAACGAATGCGAGCAGAGGGATGAGACTCGGCAGCAGGAACAGGGCCACCGTCGCGCCGTAGGCCGCGCGGCGCTTGGCCGGGCGCTTGCGGGGCGCGCGGGCGCCGCCGCCGGGGCTGCCGGAATCGAGCGACTCGGGCCGGACGCGGGAGAGGGTCATCAGCGCACCGTCGCCGTCGATACGAGCCGCTCTCGCACGAGGCGGCCCTGCTCGCCGGCGATCCCGTCGGCGTCGAACGGGGTTGCGAGGACGAGCGCCGCGGCGCCCTGCGCCCATCGATCGTCCTGCCAGCTCTCCACGGCGACGGCCACGCCGCGCTTGCCGGGCACGAGGGATGCGCGCAGGGCCGGCTCGAAAGCAGGGGCCCAGTGCCGCCAGGCGGCGACGCCTTCGCCGAGCAAGACCACGAGTTGCGGGTCGAGAACATTCACGACCCCCGCCAGCGTGCGGCCGAACAGTGCCCCGGCGTCGGCGTAGAGCTGCTGCGCGCGCTCATCGCCGGCGTCGGCGGCCGCCCGCAACCCATCGATGCCGTCCCCGTCTCCGAGGACGCCGGCCGCGCGACCGGCATTCACCAGTGCTCCCTGGCCGATCAACGCTTCCAGGCAGCCGTGGTTGCCGCACTGGCACAGGGGACCGTCGACGACGACCGGGACGTGTCCGATGTCGCCCGCGCCGCCTGCGGTGCCGCGGAGGATGCTGCCGCCGGACACCACGCCGGCGCCGACACCGTTGCCGATGGTCACGACCAGGAAGTCCTCGCAGTCGCGTCCTTGGCCGAACAGCTTCTCGGCGACGCTCAGCGCATTCACGTTGTTCTCGACCACGACCGGGAGGTCGAGGGCGCGGCGAAGGGTCGCACCGAGGGGTACCTGGTTCCAGCGCAGCTGGGTGGAGTCGACCACTCCGACCCCTTGCTCATGCACCGTACCCGGGAGTCCGACGCCCACCCCGAGGACGAGCGTGGAGTCGCCGGAGTCGATGAACGCGCGTAGCACGTCGACCAGGCCGGAGATGGCGAGCGGCGCGACGGCGTCGAAATCCTGCGTCGCCGATCGGAGCACCGTGCCATCGATGCCGACCTCGACGAAAGCCACATGGTCGGGCGCCACCTTCACGCCGATTGCAGAAGCGGCGCGTGCGACCAGGCCGAGCATGCGGGCCGGGCGGCCTCCGCCGGAGCTGGCGTGGTCGAGTTCTTCGATGAGGCCGTCGGCGAGCAGGTCGCGCGTGAGCTGCGTGATGAGGGCCGGCGAGACGCCGAGCCGGCGCGCGAGGTCGGCGCGGGAGGCCGGGCCGTTCGCGCCGAGATGCGCGAGGATCGCCGTGCGATTCACGTCGGTGCGCGAGGAGAGTGAGAGCGCCATTGCCTACCTTTGTTCAGGACTAAATAAAAGCTAGAACATAGTGCTGAACAATGCAAGGGCGATTCCGGATCGGCGGCGAGAGCCCTCAGCTTGGCGTCACGACCCGCCCTCTGCCGGCGGATCCGCGAACGTCGCCAACGGCTCATCCGGGTCCACCAGGTAGGTCGAGAGCATCCGGCCGGTTCCCGGGCCCACGTCCCGGGCGTTGTGACGCACGCCGGGCGGGATGAGGAACCCGCTCCCGGCGGGCAGGTGCAGCGTGCTGCCCCCGGCGATCCGCATCTCGACGTTCCCGGCGAGGATGTAGCCGACCTCCTCGCCGGGGTGGGTGTGCCAGCCGGACTCCACCCCCTCCGGGATGGTGGTGAGCACCTGCACGATGGTCCGGCCCGGGATCGAGGATGCGGCGCGCTGCACCTCGACGCGCTCCAGCCGGCCCGCGAGGTCGTCCCGCTGCTGCCCGTCCGCGTCCATCATCGGGTCGCCATCGCCGTCAGGCCGATTCGCGCCAGACGATCGGCGTCTCGAGCACGAGCCCACCCGCGGTGGTGTCGCCGGTGCGGATCTGCTCCAGCACAGCCTCCGCCGCCGAACGGCCGAGGCCCTCGGCGGGCTGGTGCACGGTCGAGAGCGGGGGAGTGGTCCGAGTCGCCCAGGAGCTGTCGTCGAAGCCGACCAGGCCGACGTCGCCCGGGATGCTCCGCCCGGCCTCGAGCAGTGTCTGCATCGCGCCGGCGGCGACGGCGTCGGAGGCGGCGACCACGCCGTCGATGTCGGGCGCGCGTTCGAGGAGGGTGCGCATCCCGTCGGCGCCGTCGTTGAACGAGTAGAGCGGAACGGGGACGACGAGCTCCGGGTCGTAGGCGATCCCCATCGCCTCGCGGAAGCCGGCCAACCGGTCGGCGCCCGAATCGCGATCGAGGGCGGCGGCGATCATCCCGATGCGGCGGCGGCCGGTCTGCAGGAGGCGGCGGGTGATCGCGGCGGAGGCCCCGCGGTTGTCGATCCCGATGAAGGGGGCGGTGATGCCGGGTGGGTGCCCGACGAACGCGGCGGGAAGTCCCAGCCGCTCGATGACCGAGAGGATGGGGTCGCGGTCGCGCGCGGAGACGACGATCGCGCCGTCGACGAAGCCGCCGCTGAGGTAGCGCGAGACGCGGTCGGTGTCGCGTTCCGAATCGACGATGAGGCACACCATCTGGTAGTCGCGGGCGGAGAGCGCCGAGTTGGCGCCGAGCATGATCACGCCGATGTTCGGGTCTTCGAGGAACACCGAGTGCGGCTCGTGCACGATGAAGCCGACGGCCTGGGTCCGCTGGCGCACCAGGCTCTGCGCCGCCGTGTTCGGGGTGTACCCGACCTTGCGGATGGCCGCCTCGATGGCGCGGCGGGCCTCGCTCGACACATAGTGCCCGCCATTGACGTAGCGCGACACGGTGCCGCGCGAGACGCCTGCCTCGAGGGCCACATCCATCACGGTGGCGCGGCGACGCGGTTCGGTCATGGACGAAGTCTAGGGGATGCCGGGCTTGACAGGAGGAAAGCGGCCTGCTTAGTCTGTGCACGTTCACAGTCCTTCCCCTTGGCCGCGAGGCCGATTCGGACTGTGCACGTTCCCACATGGACGACAGGACGTTCGCACCCCGGTGTGTGCACGTTCACAGAATGGCAAAGGAGCCGAAGTGCTCATCCCCGACGCGGACGGCATGATCCTCGGGTGCGACTACAACCCCGAGCAGTGGGACCGTGCCGTCTGGCAGGAGGACATCGCGCTGATGCGCGAACTCGGCGTCGGTCTGGTCGCGATCAACATCTTCGGCTGGGCTCAGGTCAACCCCGCCAAGGGCGTGTGGGACTTCTCGGCGCTCGACGAGATCGTCGGGCTGCTGCACGAGGCCGGCATCCGGGTGAACCTCGGCACCGCGACCTCGTCGACGCCCGCCTGGCTCACCACCCTCCACCCGGAGCTGCTGCCCGTCGCGATCGACGGCACGCGCCGGTTCCCCGGCGGTCGCCAGGCGTTCTGCCCCAGCTCGCCGGTCTACCGCCGCTACGCCCTGACACTTGTCGAGCGGATCGCGGAGCGGTACGGGCAGCACCCGGCCGTCGCGCTCTGGCACGTCTCCAACGAGCTCGGCTGCCACAACGCACTGTGCTACTGCGACGCCAGCGCCGCCGCCTTCCGCGGCTGGCTGCGCGACCGGTACGAGACGATCGAGCGGCTCAACGAGGCCTGGGGCACCGCCTTCTGGAGCCAGCGCTACGGCGCCTGGGACGAGATCCTCCCCCCGCTCGCCACGCTGTCCACCAGGAACCCGGCGCAGGTGGTCGACTTCCACCGCTTCTCGTCCGACACGCTGCTCGACCACTTCCGTGCCGAGCGGGAGGTCATCCGCCGCCACAGCGACCGGCCGGTGACGACGAATCTGATGAACGCGGCGCACATCCAGAACATGGACTACTGGAGCTGGACGGGCGACCTCGACCTGATCGCGAACGACCACTACCTCGACGACCGCCTCGACGACCCGACCACGGAGCTGGCCTTCGCTGCGGATCTCACCCGCGGACTCGCCGGCGGGCGCCCGTGGATGCTGATGGAGACCTCCACCGGGGCCGTCAACTGGCAGCCGGTCAACCTGGCCAAGGCACCCGGTCAGCTGCTCCGGAACGCGCTCACCCATGTGGCACGCGGCGCCGACGCCATCTGCTTCTTCCAGTGGCGCGCCTCCGTCCGCGGGTCGGAGAAATTCCACTCCGCGCTGCTGCCGCACGCGGGCACCGACTCCGCGACCTGGCGGGAGGCGGTGGAGCTGGCGGATGCGCTGCGCTCGCTCTCCGAGGTCACCGGCACGACCGTGCGGGCCGACGTCGCCATCGTGTTCTCCTGGCAGGCCTGGTGGGCGGCGAACGGCGACAATCTGCCCAGCCGGAGCGTCCGCTACCTGGAGCAGGTGCACGCTGCCTACCGTGCCCTGCGTGCCGCCGGGGTGACCGTCGACGTCGTCGCCCCCGGCGCCGACCTTTCCGGGTACCGGCTGGTGTCCGTCCCCGCCCTCTACTCGCTGACCGCGGGCGAGGCGGACGGGCTGCGCTCGTACGTCGAGCAGGGCGGGCACGCATTCGTCACCTTCTTCAGCGGCATCGTGGACGAGGAGCAGACGGTCGTCACCGGCGGCTATCCCGGCCTCCTCCGCGACGTGCTCGGCGTGCGGATGGACGAGTTCACGCCCCTCGCGCCGGCCGACCGCGTCCGGCTCGCCTCCGGGCGCACCGGCTCCGTCTGGAGCGAGCGCGGCCGCGCGACGACCGCCTCGGTCGTGGACGTGTTCGCCGAAGGCCCCGCCGCCGGGAGCCCGGCGATCACCCGCAACCCGTTCGGGAGCGGCACGGCCTGGTACGTCGCCACCGGACTCGACCAGCTCGACCTCGACGACCTGGTCCGCGAAGCCCTCGACGGCGCCGGCGTCGCCCCCCTCGCCGCCGGCGCCGCCGAGCTGGATGTCACCCGCCGCATCGCTGCGGACGGGACGTCCTTCCTGTTCGCCGTCAACCACGGCGACCACGACATCGAGCTCGCCTCGACGGGGACCGATCTGCTCTCGGGCGACCGGCTGGAGACGTCCGTCGTCGTCGCCGCGGGCGGAGTCCGCGTCATCCGGGAGGACAGCGTCGCCGTCCTCGTCCCCGCCGGCGATGGCCGGCTCAGCAGAGAGGAGGCGTCATGACCGTGACGTCCGCCACCCCGCGGGCCGAGACGCGCGAGCGCTCGCCCCGCGGCCGCATCAAGACGCCGCACAAGCGCGCGATCGTCGCGCTGGTCGCGCCGTTCCTGGTCCTGTTCGCCCTCTTCTACGCGCTGCCTGTCGGGTACGCCGTCTGGGAGTCCCTCCTGGTCGTCCAGCGCGACGGCACGTTCGGCCCGGCGACGGAGGTGTTCGGCGGTCTGCAGCAGTATGCACTGGTGTTCCAGGACCAGGCGTTCTGGGGCTCCGTCGGGCGCGTGCTCCTGTTCGGCGTCGTCCAGGTGCCGGTGATGCTCGGCCTCGCCCTGGTGTTCGCGCTGCTGCTCGACTCGCCGCTGGTGAAGGGCAAGCGCTTCTTCCGGCTCGCCTACTTCGTCCCGTACGCGGTGCCCGGCGTGATCGCCGCCATCATGTGGGGCTTCCTGTTCTCACCGAACCTGTCGCCGTTCTCGGCGCTGACGAAGGCCGTGCCGTTCCTCGGCGCCGACCTGGTGCTCTGGTCGATCGCCAACGTCGTCACCTGGGTCTACGTCGGCTACAACATGCTGATCATCTACTCGGCGCTGCTCGCCGTGCCGCAGGAGATCTACGAGGCGGCCCGCCTCGACGGCGCCGGGCAGTTCCGGATGGCGTGGTCGATCAAGATCCCGATCGTGCGCCCGGCCATCCTCATGACCGCCGTGTTCTCGATCATCGGAACACTGCAGCTGCTCGCCGAACCGCAGGTGTTCGCCTCGTTCAGCTCCGCGGTGACCAGCACCTACACGCCCAACATGACCATCTACGCGACCAGCTCGCTCCCCAACTACAACCTGGCCGCCGCGTTCAGTGTCGTGCTCGCGCTGGCCACCTTCATCCTCTCGTTCACCTTCCTCAAGGTGACGCAGCGAAAGGGGCAGGACGCGTGACCGCCGAGACCCTCATCCCCGTGCCGACCGGCCAGCGCGCCGAGCGCGAGGAGCGCCGCCGCAGCCGCCGCCGCGGCACCGGCCCCCGGCAGAGCCCGATGTCGCGGGCGGTGGCGATGACCGTCATGGTCGTGTTCACCCTCTACACGCTCATCCCGCTGTGGTGGCTGGTCGTCGCGTCGTCGAAGTCGCGCGGGCAGCTGCTGACCACCAACGGCTTGTGGTTCGCCGACTTCAACCTGTTCAAGAACATCGGCGACATGCTCGCCTACGGCGACGGCATCTTCGGGCGCTGGATGCTCAACAGCATCCTGTACGCGGGCGTCGGCGGCTTCCTCGCGACCCTGCTCGCCGGGATGTGCGGTTTCGCCCTCGCCAAGTACCGCTTCCGCGGCCGCGAGACGCTGTTCAACGTGGTCCTGGGCGGCGTGCTCGTGCCCGCCACCGCGCTGGCGCTCCCGCTGTTCCTGCTGTTCAGCAAGGTTCAGCTGACCGACACGATCTGGGCGGTGCTGCTGCCTTCGATCGTCAGTCCGTTCGGCGTCTACCTCAGCCGCATCTTCGCCGCCGCGAGCGTTCCGGACGAGCTGATGGAGGCCGCCCGCCTCGACGGCTCCGGCGAGCTGCGGACGTTCTTCACCATCGCGGTGCGGCTCATGACGCCGGCGCTGGTGACGGTGTTCCTGTTCCAGTTCGTCGCGATCTGGAACAACTTCTTCCTGCCCCTGATCATGCTGCGCTCCACCGAGCTGTTCCCCGTCACGTACGGCCTCTACACGTGGAACACGCAGATCAACCAGGTCCCGGAGCTGCGCACCTTCGTGCTCTCCGGCGCCTTCCTGTCCATCATCCCGCTCGTCGTCACGTTCCTCCTGCTCCAGCGCTACTGGCGGAACGGCCTGGGTTCCGGCTCGCTGAAGTAGCCGCCACGACGACACCCCCAAGCTCCCGGCGCCGAAGCCGGGTGGATCACACCGAGAGAAGGATCACAATGCGATACCCGAAGAGAATCGCCGTCATCGCCGCCGTCGCGGTGAGTGCGACGATCGCCCTGGCCGGCTGCTCCTCGTCGTCGTCGGGCGGAGGCTCCACCGCGGCCGCGTGCGAGCCCACGAAGGGCAAGGTCACCCTCGACTTCACCACGTGGGTCCCCGGCATGGCCGACGTGGTGAAGCTCTGGAACGAGAAGAACCCCGACATCCAGGTCAAGGTGCAGGAGGGCCCCAACGGCAACAACGGCACCTACAAGAACTTCTTCAACGAGGTGAAGGCCGGCAACGCGCCCGACCTCGGCCAGGTCGAGTACGACGCCCTGCCGAACTTCCGCGTGCAGAACGCCCTCGAGGACCTGAGCGCCTGCTCCGCGGTCGTCAAGGCCAAGAGCGAGTTCGTCGACTGGACCTGGAACCAGGTCTCGCTCGGCTCGGACAAGAGCGTCTACGGCATCCCGCAGGACTCCGGCCCCATGGCCATGTTCTACCGCAAGGACCTCTTCGAGAAGAACGGCATCGCCGTGCCGAAGACCTGGGACGAGTACAAGGAGGCCGCGAAGAAGATCCGCGCTCTCGGCGGCTACATCACCAACTTCTCGCAGACCGACATCAACCAGTTCGCCGGCTTCGTCTGGCAGGCCGGCGGCCAGTGGTTCGCCAACGACGGCAAGGACTGGACGGTGGACCTGACCAGCAGCGAGTCCACGAAGGTCGCGGACTACTGGAACGGCATGATCAAGGACGGCCTCGTCTCGACCGTCCCGGCGTGGACCGACGAGTGGAACAACGCCTACAACTCCGGCCAGGCCTGGACGTGGAACTCGGCCGTGTGGGGCGCCAACTCCATCTCGTCCGGCGCCCCCGACACCGCGGGCGACTGGGCCGTCGCTCCGGCCCCGCAGTGGGCGGCGGGCGACGCCGCGGCCGGCAACTGGGGTGGCAGCTCGGTCGTCGCCTTCAGCGGCTCGAAGCACCTGTACGAGGCGACCAAGTTCGCGCTGTGGCTGAACACCTCCGACGAGGCGCTCATCGCCCTCAACAAGGCGGCCAACCTGTACCCGGCGACGAAGGACGGCCTCAAGCTGCCCGCGCTGCAGCAGGGCGTCGACTTCTACGGCGGCCAGAAGATCTACGACGTGTTCGCGAAGGCGTCGTCGCAGGTCAAGCCCGACTTCACCTGGGGCCCGACCATGACCCAGACGTACGCGGATGTCGCGGACGGCTTCAAGGGGGCGGTCAGCGGCAGCGGCACCCTCACCGACGCGCTGAAGTCGGCGCAGGAGTCGACGGTCAAGGCGCTGAAGGCGCAGTCCATCCCCGTGAAGGGCTGACCAGCGCCTGACGGCGACGAAGATGGACGGGGCAGGCGCATCGCCTGCCCCGTCCTGACGTGAGAAGGAGGACCGCGTGTCCCTGGAGAGCATCCATCTGACCGCGGGCGGGGTGAGTGTGCTGCTCGACGTCGCCGGCGACCGGCTGCCGGCCGTGGCCCACTGGGGGGCGGCGCTCGGCGGGATCGACGCGGCCGATGCGGCGGCGATCGTCGCCGCCGGCGCCCATCCGGTGGTGCCCAACACGCCCGACGTGCCGGTACGGCTCTCGGTGCTGCCCGAGCAGCACACGGGCTGGCTGGGGCGCCCGGGGCTGAGCGGCAACCGGGACGACGGCGGTGCGTGGTCGCCGCTCTTCCGCGTCACCGGTGTGGAGGCGTCCGGCGCCGCCCCGAACGCGGGCCTCCTGACCGTGCCCGGCGGCACTGTGCGCATCTCCGCGCGGGACGACCACGCCCGGCTCGCGCTCGACCTCGACGTGGAGCTGACTCCGGAGGGGGTGCTGCGGCTGGCGGCCACCCTCACGAACGAGGGCGACCGCTACCGCCTCGACGAGCTGTCCCTCGCCCTCCCGGTGCCTCCGCGCGCCCGCGAGGTCCTCGACTTCGCCGGCCGCTGGGGCAAGGAGCGGTCCCCCCAGCGCTCGCCGCTGACCGTGGGCGCGCATCTGCGCGAGGGCCGCCGCGGCCGCACCGGTGCGGACGCCGCGACCCTGCTCACCGTCGGCGAGTCCGGGTTCGGCTTCGCCCGCGGCGAGGTCTGGGGGCTGCACGTCGGCTTCAGCGGCGACCACCGCCACTGGGCCGAGCGGCTCTCCAGCGGCGAGCAGGTGCTCGGCGGGGGCGAGCTGCTGCTCCCGGGCGAGCTCGTGCTCGAGCCCGGCGAGAGCTACCGGACGCCGTGGGTCTACGGAGTGTACGGCGACGGGCTCGACGACCAGGCGCACCGGCTCCACCGGATGCTGCGCGCCCGGCCCCGGCATCCTCGGCGGCCGCGCCCGGTGACGCTGAACGTCTGGGAGGCGGTCTACTTCGATCACGACCTGGCGAAGCTCACCGCGCTCGCGGACCGCGCGGCGGAGCTGGGCGTGGAGCGGTACGTGCTCGACGACGGCTGGTTCCGGCACCGCCGCAACGACGATGCCGGCCTCGGTGACTGGTACGTCGACGAGGACGTCTGGCCGCACGGGCTCACGCCGCTGATCGACCATGTCCGGTCGCTCGGCATGGAGTTCGGCCTGTGGTTCGAGCCCGAGATGGTGAACCCGGAGTCCGACCTGGCCAGAGCGCATCCCGACTGGGTCCTCCAGACCGGCGGGCGACTCCCGGTGGAGGCGCGGCGCCAGCAGGTGCTCGACCTCGCGCTGCCGGAGGCGTACGCGTACATCCTGGAGCGGATGTCCGACATCCTGGCGCACAACGACATCGCCTACATCAAGTGGGACCACAACCGCGACCTCGTGGATGCGGGCATCGCCCCGAGCGGCCGACCGGGAGTGCACGCGCAGACCCTCGCCGTCTACCGGCTGATGGACGAGCTGAAGGCGCGCTTCCCCGGGCTCGAGATCGAGTCGTGCAGCTCCGGAGGCGCCCGCGTGGACCTCGGGGTGATCGAGCGTACCGACCGCGTCTGGGTGTCCGACTGCATCGACCCGCTGGAGCGGCAGGGCATGATGCGGTGGACGCAGCAGCTGCTCCCTCCCGAGCTTCTGGGGGCTCATGTCGCCTCGGGCCGCTCGCACACCACGCACCGCGTGCACACGCTGGGCTTCCGGGCGGCCACCGCCCTCTTCGGCCACTTCGGCATCGAATGGGACCTCACCGCCGCGACCGCCGCCGAGCTCGCCGAGCTGAAGGACTGGATCGCCTTCCACCGAGCCGAGCGCGACCTGCTCCACGGCGGTGAGCTGGTGCGGATGGACGAGGTGGACGCCTCCCTGCTGGTGAGCGGCGTCGTCGCGCCCGACCGCGCCCGAGCGCTGTTCTCGCTCGCATACGTCGGCCGGTCCGACGTCGCGCCGATCGGGCGGGTGACCCTGCGTGGCCTCGCCGCCGATCGCCGCTACCGCGTGCGGCTCCTGCCGTGGGGAGCGCCGCGCGGTGAGGCGCCGATGCCGCCGTGGGCAGCCGGCGCCGACGGTGTCGTGCTCACCGGCGCGGCTCTCGAACGCGCCGGTCTGCTGGCGCCGGTGTCCTATCCCGACACGGTGTGGCTGGTGGAGGCGACGGCAGTGGACTGACGCCCTCCCGTCTGCGCAGCCGGCGATGGGGTGCGGGTCAAGGACGAGGAAGTGAGGACTGGCGAGGAAACGGAATGGTCGGCTGTCACTGCAGGGCCTCGATCTCCGGTGATGAGAGGTGCAGCACGGAATAGAGAGTCGCCTCGGGGTCTGGGGCCCCGCCGGGATGCTGTGCGAGCAAGGTGAACTCGACCGACTGCCACCCGCTCGGGTCGATGCCCCAGGCGCGCGAGTGCACGTTCTCCCCGAGACTGTCGACACTGCGCTGGGACAGCAGTTGCGCGGTCTCGACCGGATCGACCGCGGGCGGAATCGACCGTGTGCGCACGAGAGCGTAAGCGGGCGACGCCGGGAATGCGACACCGCGTGCGAACCCTCCACCGACCCACGTGCGCACGACGGGTCGGCCGAAGTCACGAACGATTCCGGAGAAGCCTTGACCGCCCCAGTGGAATGCGGCCAGGGCGGCGGGCTCGCGCCAGAGGTAGAACGGGGAGTAGGAGTTGACGGCTGATCCGTCGGCGACGTCTCGGACGAGGTAGGCCTTCAATCCGAGCCCTACCCGGGCATCGAGCGCGCTTCCGCGTTCGCGCACGCGGCGCCGGATGACCTCCATGTCGTAGTCGGCTGGGAGGACGATCTCGTACTGGGCGGCGATCATGCGGCAAGTCCTTCGTTGTCGGCGAGCGGGGGCAGATGTGAGAGCGTCGGCATGGGGGTCCGCAGCATACCGAACCGGCGCCCACTCCATGCGTCGCGCTCGCTGCGAGGTTCCCTGGCCGGCTCGATCGGGCCGTCCTTCATACCTGGCGCCGTCCATAGGTCAGTCGGACGACCACAGCGAACAGGAACGATGCGGCCCACGCGATCTCAGCGGCAGTGGCACCAGCGAGGAGGGCCAGCGGAATGGAGAATGCGAACACGGTGGGGACGGGCAGGGACTGCACGAGCACGTACCGGTATACGACTTCGGGCAGCGCTTCGTCGATGAGGCCCCGGCGGCGGCTGTGCACCCAGATCAGGGTGAGGGAGAATCCTAGGGCCGAAATCGTTGCTGCGTAGAGGCACACCGCGGGGACGGTGTCCCCGTAGCTTCCGAGGATTCCCGTGGGCAGGGGCACTGTCGCCACGAACAGCAGCAGAAGGAGGTTGATCCGCGGGAGGTTGCGGTCTTGGCGGATGATCACGCGGAACTTCCGGTGGTGAGACATCCAGGCGATCCCCACCACGACGAAGCTGAGCACGAAGGTCAGGTACCCGGGAATCAAGGCCGTCAGCGCCGGTCCGAGTTCGGCGCCCGGTACGTCCGGAATGCGCAGCTCGACGATGAGCAGGGTCATCGCGATGGCGAAGACCGCGTCGCTGAAGAACACGAGGCGGTCCATGTCTCGCGTCTCGACCATGGTCTTCAGGTAGGTGTCGTGAATCCTCACGCTCGCCTCCGTACGCTGTCTCGCGGATCGATCAGGTTGTGGTAGCGGGAAGCTCTGGCGACTCGCGGTCGCGCCGGAACAGGTCGACCGAGACGGCCGCGGCGAGAATGATCTGGATGCTCACGGTCACCCAGAAGAGCACCGGCCCGGAAGTCAGAACTCCGGTGAATGCGATCGACACATCCGTGAAGCCGTGGAAGAGCGCAACCAGCAGGACGCTGCCGCGCGCGTGATTGAACAGCCACCCGATCAACACCGACGTCGCGACGGTGGAGAGGGCGAAGCCGACGAAGGGGATACGCGATTGGAAGCTGTCGCTGATGAAGAACAGCGGCAGGTGCCAGAGGGCCCACAGAACGCCCAGGATGAGCGAGGCCGTGAGCGGGTCGAAGCGGCGCTGAAGCCGGGGAAGGGCGTATCCCCGCCAGGAGGTCTCCTCGGTGATCAACCACTCCCAGCAGTTGAGCAGGAGCGCGCCCACGAGTGCGCTCGCCGGGAGCAGGGTGCCGATCGCCGCGGGCGTCGAGAGGAGGAATCCCAAGCCGACCGCGGCTGCCGCGATGGCGGCGGGGAGCCCGACCGCGACGACGTACCAGAGCGGGTGCACTCTGACGCGGATGAGTCGCAGCAGGAGATCTCTGACGGCCGGCCATCCGCCGGTGAGCGCGGCTGTGCCGTACGTGGCGAGCGGGAGGCCGATCCAGAACCCGAGCGCCTCCGGGATATGCCAACCGATCAGTCCGGCCTGCTGAGCGAGGGTGGTCCCCCAGATCAGCCAGGGGAAGGCGAATGCCGCAATGAAGAACACGACCAGGGGGTGGCGTTTCATGTGTCATGCCTTTCTGTCGTTCGATGCCCCCAGAGTCGAGAGAACACGGCGTGTGAGGTCTCTCAGGGAGAAGTTATAGCAGAGGACGTGCCGGCCAAGGAGGGGCAGCTGGGAGTCGGTGGAGCAGTCGATGCTTAGTATTTCGACATTCGTCGAATGACAAACATAGTACAACTTGTTACGCTTGACGCACGCCGAGGAGGAATGCATGCCCAGATCGCAGCGACGAAAGGTGCTGGCGCACCCCGACTCCGCGAACTTCGACGTCCTCGACGTCCTGCACGCTCTCTCCGATCCCACCCGGATGACCATCGTCCGCACGCTCTGGGCATCTCCCGAGCGCGCCTGCGGCACCTTCGATGTCGACGTCGCTCCGTCCACACTCAGTCATCACTTCAAGGTGCTGCGCGAGGCCGGCGTGATCCGTCAGCGCGAGGACGGCAACCGTCGGTGGACCTCGCTCCGCGACGACGAACTCGCTTCGCGGTTCCCAGGGCTGCTCGAGGCGATAATCGGCGCCGCTTCGGGGAGCTGATCGTGGGCGGGCAGCAGATTGCCGGTCCGGCGTCCCCGACGGTACGGGCTGTGAAGAACGGACTCAACTGACTATGTCGATCGGCCAGAACGACTCCCCGCGGCGGTACATGTGGCGCGGCCGAGACGACGTGACCCGGGTGGACGACGCTGTCGTGCAGTTCGGTCACGACTCGATGCTCGCGCACGGTTCGTCGGTCACCGAGGAGTACGCGACGTCCTGGAGGCTCGAGGTGGACAAGGGGTGGGTGACCCGGCGATTGACTGTCGCCGCGCACGGTCACCGCTGGTTCCGCTCTCTGGACCTGACGAGGGATCGCCGCGGTGTGTGGGCTTCGCGCCGGATCGCCGAGGGGGAGGACCCGACAGCAAGCTCGTCGGAGTTCGACCCGGCGTCGCTGAATGGCGCGCTGGACTGCGATCTCGGCTTGTGCCCTCTGACGAACACGATGCCGATTCGCCGGCTGGGCCTCACCGGCACCGATGTCCCTGCACAGCGGATCGTCGTCGCCTGGGTCGATGTACCGAGTCTGCGGGTACTCCGGAGCGAGCAGCTTTACAGCTCGCTGGGCGGGGCGGTTCGCTACGAGGTTCCGGACGGAGGCTTTGCCGCCGATCTGAAGGTCGACCAGCACGGAGTGGTCGTCGACTATCCTGAGCTGGCGCTCGCCGTTCATGTGGGTGAATGAGTGCGAGCCGTGTCGCACGTGCTCGCGAGTCGACCTCCCGTCACCGGGACTGGTGTCGCATCCGGTCGAGCCACTCCTGGTCGGCGGCGAGCTGCGCCTCGATCGTGCGACGGATGGGCGGCTCGCAGACGTCGAGGTGGCGGCCGATGACCTGGCCCACTCCGTGCCAGCGCGAGACCTCATCCTGCAGGCCGGTCCCATCGCGCTCGGCCATTCGCTCCTGCAGCAGGACGACCGCATCGGCGTACTCGTCGTATCCGCGGAGGACGTCGGCCTCGATCAGGGGGACATCGGAGCGGCCGATGAGTTCGAGGCTGATGGCCCCGAATCCCGAATCGAAGTCCAGCGAGCGGGTCAGCTATGCCAGCTGCTGCATCTGCTCGTTGAACAGCTTCTCCGCGCGTCGGGCGCGCGCACGATCGGCGCGGACGGCGAACCAGTTCGGCCGGGTCGGGATCTCCTCGATCACCTCGACAGGAACCTGCTGCTCCAACTCGTCTCCCTCGTTCGCCTGCGACCTTCACCTGGCGATCAAGACTCGCAAGCGGGCGACCGTCCGCCCGGGCCGAAAGTCCCGTGGGCGCTGGGCCACCGGGACATCGCCTCCCGTCGTGCGGATGACCTAGTCCCGGACGGCGTCGACGACGACGTCTGCCACGGCCGGATCCCAGGTGAGGGCCCGCTCCCACGGCAGGCCGACCGCGTCGGCGAAGAAGATGCTGTGCACGTCGGGGAACACCGCGCGCTGCGGGGGACCCATCACGGGCGCCTCCACTCCGACCGCCGACGCGCTCGTGGTCGCGACCAGTCCGTCGTGGGGCCACAGCGTGTCAGGACTGTCGTAGGCGGAGAAGTAGTCGCCGGCGACGACCGTGACGGGGATGCCGTCCAGCACACCGGCCTGGGCGGCGTTCCATCCCGCCGGGCCGTTGAGGTACGGCGCGCTGACCTGCTCGGCGGCGCCCTGCGAGTTCTCGTGGGCGAAGCGGACGGATTCGGTCAGGATCCGCTCGGTGAAGGGGTCGTGGTGGGCGTCCTCCAGGGTGATGGAGCCGGCGAGGTGGTCGCCGAGGAGGGAGCCGGTCCAGGGCGTGCCGATGGTGACCAGCCCGCGGATGGCGACGGGGGAGCCGTGCGTCCTGCTGCGGGCGATCGCGGCTCGTGAGAAGAGCCCGCCCATGGAGTGGCCGACGAGCACCGCCTCGGTGACCCCGTACTCCGCCGCCAGGTGGCCGAGGAAGGCGTGCAGGGAGGTCCCGGCGTCCGCCAGGGTCCCGACGGCATTGATCGTCAGCTCGGCGGGGAGCTCGAACGGGACGTCGCCGAACCCCTCCCACCCGGTGTCCTCGGTCACGGTTCCCGCGCCCACGCGTGCCGGCGCGGTGAAGGTGCGTGCTCCCGCCGACAGCAGGCGCGCGCGGAGCGCCGTCATGGTGTTGCCCGCCGCGAGACCCCGGCGAGCAGCACGCTCCGGGGTGGTGAACGGGGTGACCGCAGCGCCCCCGGAGACCAGGATGACATCCCTCATGCTTCGGAGCTTAGGGGATGAGATCCCGGCTACTTGTCGTCGCCCGAGCCGCCCGCGCTGGACGCGTCCTTGCCCGCCGCCTTGAGGTCGGCCGCCGCCGCATCGTCGATCGCCTTCTCGACGATGTGGTCGGCCTTCTCGAGCGCCTTGCGGATCTTGACCTCGCCGGGGTTGGAGACGAGGGCGATGATGCCGGAGTGGCCGGGCTCGATCGAGTCCTCGAGCTCCTTCGCCAGCTCCTTCTTGTGGTGGCGCTCCCGCAGCTTGCCGAAGATCCCGCCGCCGGCGCCGACCACGAGGGCGCTGCCGATGATCGAGGGCGGGAACAGGACGCCGAGGACGGCACCGCCGACCGCGCCCCAGGCGAGTCCCTCGCGGGTGCTGTGGTCGGTCGCCTTCTGCACCTCGAGCTTGCCGCCGGCGTCCCGCCGGACGACGACGACCCCGTCGATCTTGACGGTCGCGCCGTCCTCGACCTTCTTGAGCTCCTCGTACGCCTCCATCGCGATGTCCGTGTCCGCGAAGTCGGCGGCGAGCAGGGTGTAGGCGCCGTCGCTGACGCCCGCCGCGCGCACGCTGACGGTGTCGTCTGCGCCGGACTGGTCGGCGGGAGTGGATGATGAATCGGTCATGTCGGACCTCCTGAAACCGTGGTGACTGCCGTTCGGCCGCAAGTATAGGAACGGGGCTTCCCTGTGGCTATGCAGCAGTCGCGGCTGCCGTCGTCCCGCGTGCCGAGCCGCCGGAGAAACCTGGGAAACCCCTCCATCGGGGGACATCGTCCCATCCGTGCGGCGCCCGCCTCCGGACCACTCCCGACGGCCGGGAACAGACCCGGCCGCACAACGCAAGGGAGTTCGGAATGAACAACGTCACCAAGCGCGTCGGGATCCTGGGCGGAGCGGCTGTCGTCGCCTCCGGTCTGATCGTGGGAGGTCTCGCCCTTCCGGCGAACGCGGAGACGGGGAGCAACACCGACACCGCACCCACCACGACCGCGACGACGGCCGTGGCCCCGCGCACGCTCGACTACCTGAGCGTGTCGGACATCCTGCACAGCGTGTCCGCCCCGGTCACGGTGGGTCCCCTCGTCGAGGGTCCCGTCGCCAGCGGCAACGCCAGCGGGAACACCGTCGGCCCCGTCGCGAGCGGCAACCCCGTCGCCAGCGGCAACCAGGCCGACGGCAACTCGGTCGGGAGCAACGACTCGACCCCGATCGCCAGCGGCAACACCACCCCGGTCGGCTCCGGGAACGACACGTCGGCCGGCAACGGCACCGACGTCACGGCTCCGGTCGGCTCGGGCAACACGACGGGCACCTCGCTGAGCGACCTCGGCGCATCCGTCACCGACTCGGTCGACGGGACCGTGAACGACGCCCTGAAGGGTCTCAACGGGACCAGCGACCTGGGCGCGGTCCTGGGGCGCTGACCCGAGGGTAACGCCTGCTGCGGCGACCGGATCCTCGGATCCGGTCGCCGCCCTCCGGCCTCGACTTCTGGCGCAGCCGGAGTACGGTGACAGCGTCGCGCCATCCCATCGGGATACTTCCGGCGCGACGGGAGCACGGACATCATGGAACTCTTCGGTATCGCAAAGTTCGAACGCTTCTTCCGCCTGGCCGCCAGTCTCGACGTGGACAAGGACGACCTCCGGCGCTTCGACGAGTTCGTCAACGACAAGATCTACGACCTGCTGCTGCGCGGCGTGGCGAACGCGAAGGCCAACGGCCGCGACGTCGTCGAGCCCCAGGACCTGCCGATCACCAAAGGTCTGCAGGAGTCCATCCACGCGTTCGAGTCGATCGACGAGGACGTGTCGATGGATGCCATCCTCGAACAGGTGACGAGGCGACCCCCGCTCGATCTCGCCTACAGCGACGAGACCCGGGAGAGGCTTCCGCAGATCGCCGGCGGACTCGGCGTCGCGCTGGCCCGGACGTTCCGGATCCTGGACGAGAAGACGAAGAACCCGCAAAGCCGCCACTGGGAACAGGCCACCCGCGTCTTCGACCTGCTCCTCTGACCGGGGCGCCCCGACGGGGCGCTCGTCCGCAAAGGAGAGAATCAGATGGACCTCACACTGGGTGTACTCGCGCTGCTCGAAGCGAAGCCCGACAGAGCTGCGGAACTCAGGGAGTTCCTGATCGGCGGCAAGACCCTTGTCGACCTCGAGCCCGGCACGCGCACGTGGTACGCGTTCCAGCTCGACGAGACGCATTTCGGCATCTTCGACAGCTTCGCCGACGAAGCGGCGCGGGAAGCGCACCTGGGCGGCGCCATCCCGAAGGCGCTCGCGGAGGTGGGGCCGTCCCTGCTGGCGAAGGACCCCGAGCTGAGCACGGTCGACCTCCTCGCCGTCAAGCACGAGGAGGACTCCGGCGAGTAGCCCTGGGAGGTGAACTCCCGGGCCCGCGATTCGTCCGCGGGTGGCATGGCCGCCGCGCGGGCCGCGCGTAGCGTGCCCACCGACACGGACCAGCGACGATCGAAGGAGCCACCATGGCCGGCGACAGCAACGACGGGAAGCGGACGCCCGCGCAGGACGAGTTCGTCCTCGAACTGGAGGGAGGGCCTCTCACCGACATCGTCCTCGTCGAGGTCGACGACGGCGAGCATGTCGACATCGCGGTCAACGCCGTCGCCGTGGACCCGGACTCGGGGGAGGCCGTGCCGGTGAGCATCGCCCTCAACCCCGACGACTCCGCGTTCGTGGTCTCGGTGGCCGACGACGAGTTCGTTGTGCCGCTGGAGGAGACGAGCGAGGAGCCGAGTCACCGTCACGCCGCCCTGATCCGTCCGCTCCGCCGGCTCCAGCAGCTCGCCCAGCGGGTGGAAGCGGAAGTGAAGGGGAAGGCCCAGGAGCTGGCGGCGAAGTTCAGCCGCAAGTGAAGGAATCGTCCGGCCCCTGGCGGCGCGAGGTCGCCCTCGTGACGGTGGCGCTGGTCGTCAGCGTGGCGCTGCTCTGCGTCTTCCACTACGGGGGAGATCCCGCCTGGGTGCGCCGGCACCTCCCCCCGGTGTCCGGCTCCGATGCGGTGCTCTGGACGGTGCAGACGACGTTCCTTTCCGTCGGTTTCGCCGGCCTGACGATCGCCGCCCAGCTGTTCGCGGAGGCGCCCCTCGCGATCGGGACGTCACGCAAGCGGATCCTGGCCTACATCGGCGCGAGCTGGTTCGTCACCGTGGGGCTGGTCTCCAATGCGGTCATGACCCTCGAAACGATCTGGCTGCCGAGCGCCGGCGGCGTCATCCTCTCGTTCGCCTGGTTCGTGGCCACCGCCGCCCTGCTCCTGGTCTCGACGTCCAGACTCACCCACCTCTTCGGGCATCCCTCCCGGCTCGACGAGGTGGTGCGGTCCTCGCTGGTCGAGACGCTGTCCGATCGCCTCGACCGCGTGACGCGCCGCTACGCCGACGCGGCGAAGGGGGTGAGCGAGCTGCTCGCGCCGGAAGAGGCCGCCCGTCCGTTCGGACCCGCCGCCTCGACGTTGAACGTTCCGGTCCCGCAGGCCGGGAGGGTCGTCAAGGCCATCCGGTCGAAGGCCGTCCGCCAGGCGAGCGGCTCGCTGGGCCTGGCGGCGACCGCCCGCGGGTCGTCCGAGCACGGCCCCGTGGACGACTACTCGTCGCCGCGGATCCTGCTCGACATCCACCCGGGCGACCGCACCAGGCTCGGGGACACGGCGTTCCGGGTCGTCACGTCGGCCCGCCTCGACCCCCGGACCGCCGCGCGGGTGGTCCGGCTGCTGCAGTCGAGCATCTCGGTCGAACCGCGTGAGGCGGTCACCCCCTACGAGGACACCGAGCGTGAGATCGCCACCCTGAAGGACGCCATCGGTACCACCCTGCGCTCGGGCGCCCTGGACACCGCCGAGCGGGCACTGGAGCTGCTCGGCCACATCGTGCGCGGCGCCTGGATGACCGAGCTCGACCGCGGCATCACCCCTCCGCGAGGCTCGCTGGCGCGGGGCATCGGACTCTTCCAGACCATCGGCGAGGTGGAACGGGACGCCTTGCTGTCTCCCCAGGTCGCGCACGTCTTCATCAGCGCGGCGACGGTCCGTGCCCTCGAGGCCCCGGCGACGGGCTCCACCGAGTACGTCGACGAGTGCCTGCGGAGCTTCACGCGGCAATGGTCGGACATCCTCCGACAGGGTGGGCCGGAGTTCGAGGAACTGCCGGTGCGCATCGTCGCGTGCGTCCGTGATCTCATCGCGTACACGGACCCGTCCGCGGAGGAGCCGGGCGTACTGGGGACGCACGCGGTCTGGGCGATGGTGGAGCTGGTCGGACTGGCGGTCGACGCGGGGCGGCCGGACGCCGCCGCGATGGCGGCCGCCGAGCTCCGCGGTGTCGTCGAGTCCGGCCTGGACGGCCGCACCCGCGTCCACGCCCGCGCCGGTCTCCTCGTCCTCTCCGCCTGGCTCGCGTACCTCGCGGAGACGGGCGACCGGCGCGCTCCGTCCGGTTCGGGCCTCGAGGCGGTCGTGCGTCCGGACGGATCCTGGCACGACATCTTCGCCGCGCGGGACGTGATCGACGTCGGCGCGCCGTTCATCCGGTGGGACAGATGGGAGAGCGGCGGCGACAGGGCGACCCTGCCGGGATTCCTCGATCGCGCCCAGCTGGCGGCGCTCGTCGGCACGTCCGGAACGCTGCCGGACGCGGAGGACGATGAGACGGCCGCCGAGTACGGGCGGCTCCTCCGGCTGATCCCGGACACGAGCGGCACGACCGGCACCGCGGAAGGCCACCTCAGGCGGAGCCTCCAGGAGGAGCTCGGCGAGTGGGATGCCGCAGAGGACGAGCGGCTCGCGCGCGCCCCGGTGTCGGGGCCGAGGATCGAGGCGCTCGCCGGCTCCCTCCGGGCGGCGCTGGCGGAGCGAGGGGGTCTCGCGCAGCTGCTCCCCGATGAGCCGGAAGCGTTCGACGGCAGCGGCGAGCATCACCCGGTCCTCGGCATGAACTTCTCGGTCCCCCGCCGCTCCTTCGTCGACGCGGGTCCCGCCGGAGACGACGCCGGCACCGACGCGCTGGGCCGGATGATCGCCGACGCGTTCACGGACGCGGAGGAGCGGAGGCTCGTCGCCATCCTCCGGGAGGTGGACGGCACCCGGCTCGATCGCACCGCGACATCCCTCCACGACATCGCGATGGACCTGCGGGCGCAGGCCGAGCACTTCATCCTGATCGCCCCGTACGGCGGCAGGGGCGAAGCGGTTCGCGGGTTCCCGGCCGAATTCACCGAGGCGCTCGACCGTGTCACCGTCGTGGAGACCGGGGCGCTCGACGACGAGGCGATCCTCTTCGACCGCAGGACGACGCTGCGCTGTCACCGAGAGCCGGAACGGCGCGACGGGCTCTCGCCGGTGGAGGGGACGGGGCTGGCCCTCGGTGTGTTCGACGACATCCGTGGCCGCGACGGCTCCCTGCTCCGTGTCCAGGTCGCGGAGTCCCTCGTCGCCGGGCCGGGGGAGGACCCGCGCGTGTTCCGTTTCGGGAGCGCCCCCTGAGTCACCGGAGCTGGTCGGCCAGCGCTGCCCGGGCCCGGACGGCAACGTGCAGGTTCAGCCGGGACTCCGGATCGGAGAGGTCGCGCTCGCCCACCTCCCGGATACGCCGGAGACGATACCGCAGGGTGCTGCGGTGGATGACGAGCTCAGCCGCCGTGCGATCGTAGTTCCCGCCGGAGTCGAGGTAGACGGTCAGGGTGCGGACGAGCTCGGAATGATGCAGGTGGTCGTACTCGACGAGGGGGCCGAGCCACTCGCCGATGAACCGCTCCAGCCTCGCTCCCTCGTCCGAGGTGTCGAGGATGCGGAGCAGGCCGAGGTCGTCGTGGTTCGTCAGCCCGAGGGGCTGACGCGACTCCACCCGGATGCGCAGCGCCCGGCGGGCTTCGGCGTACGAGCGCGGAAGATCCCTCGCCTCGCAGCGCCCGCCGATGCCGATCGTGCCCCGGACGCTGGTCAGGGCGGCGGAGAGACCCTCGTAGAGCCGGGAGAGGTCGTGGCCGTCCGCGACGACCGCGAGGGTCGCCTCCGGGCGCCGGGAGATCAGCGACGGAATGTGCATCACCGTGAGCTGGTAGCGGACCGCCGCGCTGACGTCGACGCCGTTCGGGGTGGGCGTCTCCCAGGTGACGAGCATCGCCCGGTGGAGGCCTCCGAGGTCGAAGTGGAGGGCCTCAGCGCGCGCGAGGGCGTCGACGACTTCGCCTCCCGAGACGAGGTCGTCCGCGAGGTCGCGACCGAGCCGGAGCTCGACCTCTGCGACGTTGCGGCGGTGGGCCAGCTCGACCGCGATGGTCCCACTCGCATACTCGACGGCGAAGCGGTCGTCCTCGCTCCGGGTGTCCTCCGGGTCGTAGATGCCGAAGACGCCGAGGGTCTCTCCCCGCGAGCTGATCGTCGTTCTGCGCCAGCCGGACGTCGACCGGTCGGCCGTCGAGAGATTGCCGGCGGCCGTGGTCCTGCCGGCCGGAGCCGTGGGATCCGCGACGCCGGCGTAGACGAGCTCGTTCCCGAACGAGTCCTGCAGCACGATCGATCGCCGGGTGATCCTGCTCACCGTCTCGACGATCTGGCCCTCGCCATTGCCCGATCGGGCCGCGGCGACGATCTCATCGCGGATCTGCTGCTGCGCGTTCAGTTGCACGATGGTGGCCGCCATCGCGAGAGTGGACGACTCGTTGACCTTCCCGAGCCGGCGCAGTTCCCTGGCCTGGCGGCGTTCGCGGTCGATCAGCTCGGCGGCCGCGAGTGCGGCGCCTGTCGGTTCCGCCAGCGCCAGGAGGAGGCGCACGCTCGCACGGGACGGTTCGCCCGCCGCCTCCAGTGCGAAGGCGCCGCGCACTTTACCGGTTCCCCGGAAGAAGAGCGCGAAGCGCCAGGCGCCGTCGCCGCCGATTGCTCCGCTGGTGCCGCCTCGGGCCTCGACGAGGTGATCGAGTCGCCGGTCCTCCTTGCCCGAGTACCGGACGAGGCGCCCCTGCGAGGCGACGTAGGCGGCCCGCACAGCGCACCCCGCGATCTCCTCCGCCGCGGTGCAGGCCAGACGCATGGTCCGCCGGACGGAGGGACGCTCGAACATCGCGGAGCCCACCCTGAAGACGTCGTACAGACCCGGTTCTGCTTCCGCTCCAGGGTCGGCCTGTGCGACGGAGTTCGGAGAACTCGACGCGTCCATTTGCCGCCCATGGTAGTCCTCGCCCGCTGCCCCTGACAGTGCAACCCGGGGCGGGATTCTTCGCCCCGGCCGGTCCAGGAGGAAAAGCGTGGCCCGGCGCATAGTGCAGATCGAGCGATCGGCGGGAGGCGAGATGAGTCTGATGCGGTTCGACGTTCCGCGGGACGTCGATCGTGCCGTCGAGCAGGCGCTCGGCGCCAACCGGCGTACGTACGCGGTACCTCTGGAGGCCTACCGGCGAGGAGGCCAGTACGTCGTCATCGCGGACGTGCCGGGGGTCGACATCCGCGACATCGACGTGAGCGTCGAGCGCAACGTGCTCACCATCACGGTTCAGCGGCGGCCGAAGTTCGCCCCCGACGACCTCGTTCTGGTCGATGAGCGCCCGCGCGGGGAGTTCGTGCGCCGGCTCTTCCTCGGCGACAGCCTCGACAGTTCGAGGCTCACGGCGCACCTCGGCAGCGGGGTGCTGACGCTGCTCGTCCCGGTGGACGAGTCGAGCACGGCACGCCGGGTGGAGATCTCGCCGCAAGCGGACGACACGGACGACCCCGGCGGCGACGTGCCGCCGGACGAGTGAAGACAGGACCACGAAGGAGCAGGGTTCATGGCTAAGGCAGTCGGCATCGATCTCGGCACGACGAACTCGGTGATCGCGGTGTGGGAGGGCGGTGAGGCGCGGGTCATCCCGAACGCCGAGGGCGCTCGCACCACGCCGTCCGTCGTCGCGTTCACCGACACGGGGGAGCGCCTGGTCGGCCAGCTCGCGCGCCGTCAGGCGATCCTGAACCCGAAGGGCACGATCTCCTCGGCCAAGCGCTTCATCGGGCGGTCCTTCGACGAGATCGAGGAGGAGGCCAAGGCGGTCGGCTTCGACATCGTGGCGGGTCCGAACGGCGAGGCCCGGTTCGACGTGCGCGGCAAACTGTACGCGCCGGAGGAGATCAGCGCGCTCGTGCTGCGGAAGCTGGCGGACGACGCGGCCAAGTTCCTCGGCGAGAAGGTGACGGAGGCGGTCATCACCGTCCCGGCGTACTTCAACGACGCGCAGCGGACGGCGACCAGGGATGCGGGGCGCATCGCCGGTCTCGAGGTGCTGCGGATCATCAACGAGCCGACCGCGGCCGCCCTGGCCTACGGGCTGGACAAGAAGGAGCACGAGACGGTCCTGGTGTTCGACCTCGGCGGCGGCACCTTCGACGTCAGCCTGCTCGACGTCGGGGACGGCGTCGTCGAAGTGCGCTCGACCGCGGGCGACACGCACCTCGGCGGCGACGACTTCGACCGCCGCATCGTCGACTACCTGGCGGACGAGTTCCAGAAGGAGAACGGAATCGACCTCCGCAACGACCCGCAGGCCCTCCAGCGGTTGTTCGAGGCGGCGGAGAAGGCGAAGGTCGAGCTGAGCAGCGTGAGCCAGACCCAGGTGAGCCTGCCGTTCATCACGGCGGACGCGGCCGGGCCGAAGCACCTGACGACCACGCTCAAGCGCGCCACCTTCGAGAACATCACCGCCGACTTGATCGAGCGCTGCCTCGGCCCGGTGCGCCGGGCGATGGAGGATGCCAAGGTCACCGAGAATGACATCGACGAGGTCATCCTGGTGGGCGGCTCCACCAGGATCCCTGCGGTGCAGGAGCTCGTCAAGCGCCTCACCGGTGGCAAAGACCCCAACATGACCGTGAACCCCGACGAGGTCGTCGCCATCGGCGCGGCCATTCAGGCCGGCGTGCTGAAGGGCGAGGTCAGCGACGTCCTCCTGTTGGACGTCACCCCGCTCTCGCTGGGCGTCGAGACGCGCGGCGGGGTGATGACGCCGATCATCGAGCGCAACACCACGATCCCTGCGCGCCGGAGCGAGGTGTTCTCCACCGCGCAGGACAACCAGGACTCGGTCGAGATCGTCGTGCTGCAGGGAGAGCGCGAGCGCGCCGCGGACAATCGCGTGCTCGGCCGCTTCACGTTGACGGGCATCCGGCCGGCTCCCCGGGGCGAGCCGCAGATCGAGGTCACCTTCGACATCGACGCGAACGGCATCCTCAACGTCACCGCGCGCGACAAGGACACGGGAGCGGAGCAGGGCATCACCATCAGCGGCACCACCACTCTGGATCAGGCGGAGATCGACCGGATGGTGCGGGAGGCCGAGCAGAACCGAGCCGCGGACCAGCGCCTGCGCGAGGACATCGACGCGAGGAACGAGCTGGACGCCGCCGCCTACCGGGTCGAACGCGCGCTGGCGGAGCACGGCGACGCGGCCCCGGCGCACGAGCGGTCGCGCGCCGAATTGCTCGTCGGTCAGGCGAGGGAGGCCGTCGAACGGGAGGTCCCCGCCTCCGAGGCCCGGGAGCTGACGAGCGAGTTGCGGCAGGTCGACGCTGCGCTGTCGGTCGCCCGCCCCGCCCAGGGATCCTCCGCGCCGGGCGGCGAGCCCACAGCCGAGGACAGCGACGACGACGTCGTCGACGCCGACTTCGATCGCGACTGAGGAGCGTCGGGACATGGACACCCCGGGGGCGCACGACGCGGGAGGCGCGGAGGAGTCCGCCACCCACGGCACGTCCGGCGCGACGGAAGAGCCGGCCGCGGAGCCGCCGGACGAGCGCGACGTGCGCCTGGCGGAGCTGGAGGACCGCTGGCGCCGTGCGGCCGCGGACCTGGACAACGTCCGCAAGCGGGCGGCGCGCGAAGTCGCCCTGGCCCGCGACGCCGAGCGCGCTCGTGCCGCCTCCGTCTTCCTCCCGGTCGTGGACGGCCTGACGGATGCGGTGAGCTATGCGCGGCAGGTGAAGGACCTCCTTACCGACGGGATCGAGTCGATCCGGGAGCAGGCGGTCGTCGCCCTCGAGCACCTCGGCTACCCGCGCATCGACGCGACGGGTGTGCCGTTCGACCCGCGCATCCATGAGGTCGTCTCGGTGGTGGAGCGCGACGACGTGCCGCCCCGCACGGTGGTGGCGGTCGCACGGATCGGGTTCGGCGAGCCGGAACGGCTGCTGCGGCCGGCCGGCGTCGTCGTCACCCCGGCGCAGGAGTGACGCCGTGGCGGACGACTACTACCAGCTGCTCGGGGTCTCGCGGTCGGCCGACGCCAAGGAGATCCAGCGCGCCTACCGGAAGCTCGCCAGGAAGTACCACCCGGATGTGAACAAGCAGCCGGGTGCGGAGGACCGCTTCAAGGAGATCAGCGAGGCGTACCACGTGCTCAGCGACCCCGAGTCGCGCGCGCAGTACGACCGGTTCGGTCCGGAGTTCCGCCGCTACGCGGGCGCCGAGCGCGAGTACGCGTCGCAAAGCGCCGGCGGTGCGGGCGGCGGAGGTGGCGGACGCAGCAGAGCGCGCCCCGGCGCGTCGGGCTTCAGCTGGTCCAGCGCGCAGGCGGGAGCCGGTCCGGGCGGAGCCTCCGTCGACTGGGACGACCTGTTCGGCGATGTCTTCGGGTCGCGGCGCGGCATGGACTCCGAGGCCGAGTTGGAGCTGACGGTCGAGGAGGCCTTCCACGGCGGTCCCCGCACGGTCGTCCTCGCCGGCCCCGACGGCGAGCGCCAGACCTTCGAGATCCGGATCCCGCCCGGGGCTCTCGACGGCCAGCGCATCCGGGTCTCCGGCGGCGGACGGCCGGGGCGACAGGACGGCGGGGCGGGCGACCTGGTGATCACGCTGAAGGTCAGACCCGACCGGCGGCTCCGCCTCGACGGCAAGAACATCGAGATGGACCTCCTCATCTCGCCGTGGGAGGCGGCCCTCGGCGCCAGCGTCTCCACACGGGCACCCGGCGGCCCGATCACCGTGCGCGTCCCTCCCGGTTCGTCGAGCGGCCGCCGCCTGCGCCTGAAGGGCCAGGGGATGCCGCAGCCCGGAGGGAAGCCCGGCGACCTGTTCGCCAGGGTCAAGATCATGGTTCCCCCGCACCTGACCGACCGCGAGCGCGAGCTCTTCGAGCAGCTGAAGCGCGAGTCCGCCTACGATCCGAGGTCGTCGTCATGAGCTCCCCGCTGCTTCCCGCGCTCCCGCCCCGCTTCGACCTCGGGATGGTCGCCGTCGCGTCGGGCGTGCATCCCGAGCTGGTCCTGCGCTTCGTCGAGCTGGGGCTCGTGAGCGCCCGCACCGACGCGTCGGGCCGGCTGTGGTTCGCTCCGGACGCGCCGGAGCAGGTGCGCCGGGTCGTCCGGCTGCACGCCGACCTGTCGCTCAACTACGCCGCCGTCGCCCTCGTGACCGACCTCCTCGCCCGCATCGACGTGCTCGAGGGACGGCGAACGGTCGTCCGTCCCAGAAGGGAGACTCCGCCATGGAGATGAACAAGCTGACCCAGAAGTCTCAGGAGGCGCTGCAGGAGGCCCAGAGCATCGCGAGCCGGAACGGGCAGACCGAGACGGAGAACGAGCACCTCCTGCTCGCCCTGCTCACCCAGGAGGGCGGCCTGATCCCGCGGCTCCTGGAGGCGGCCGGCGTCGACCTGGCCGGCCTGCTCGGCGAGGTGCAGCAGGCGATCGAGCGGAAGCCGCGCACGACCGGCCCGGGGGCGACGCCGGGGCAGGTGTTCCTGTCGAAGAGCCTGGCCGCAACGCTCGACCGGGCCGAGCGGGAGGCGAACCGGCTGAAGGACTCCTACGTGTCGGTCGAGCACCTGCTGCTGGCGCTCGCCGACGATCCCGCCGGCGGACCGGCTGCGCGCATCCTGCAGGGCAACGGGGTGACGAGGGAGAGCTTCCTCAGCGCCCTGACCGCCGTGCGGGGGAACCAGCACGTGAACTCCGCGACTCCGGAACAGACGTATGAGGCGCTGGAGAAGTACGGCCGCGACCTGGTGGCCGACGCTCGTGCCGGCCGGCTCGACCCGGTGATCGGGCGCGACACCGAGATCCGCCGCGTCATCCAGATCCTGTCGCGCAAGTCGAAGAACAACCCGGTGCTGATCGGCGAGCCCGGCGTCGGCAAGACGGCCATCGTCGAGGGCCTGGCGCAGCGGATCGTCCGCACCGATGTCCCGGAGGGGCTCCGCGACAAGACGATCTTCCAGCTGGACCTCGCCGCTCTCGTCGCGGGAGCCAAGTACCGCGGAGAGTTCGAGGAGCGGATGAAGGCGGTGCTCGCCGAGGTGGTGGCCGCCGAGGGGCGCATCCTCCTCTTCATCGACGAGCTCCACACCCTCGTCGGCGCCGGGGCGACCGAGGGCGCGATGGATGCGGGGAACATGCTGAAGCCCATGCTCGCCCGCGGCGAGCTGCACCTCATCGGGGCCACCACCCTGGACGAGTACCGGCAGCACATCGAGAAGGACGCCGCGCTCGAGCGGCGCTTCCAGACCGTCATGGTCGACGAGCCGAGCGTCGAGGACGCCATCTCGATCCTGCGCGGCCTGCGCGAGCGCCTGGAGGTCTTCCACGGCGTGCGCATCCAGGACAACGCGCTCGTCGCGGCCGCGACGCTCTCGCACCGGTACATCACCGACCGGTTCCTCCCGGACAAGGCCATCGATCTCGTCGACGAGGCCTGCGCCCGGCTGCGCACCGAGATCGACTCGATGCCGGCCGACCTCGACGAGCTCACCCGGCGCGTGACCCGGCTCGAGATCGAGGAGGCGGCCCTGGAGAAGGAGAAGGACACGCCGAGCCGCATCCGCCTGGAGGAGCTGCGCCGCGAACTCGCGGACCTGCGGGCCGAGGCGAACGCGAAACGCGCCCAGTGGGAGGCGGAGCGCCAGGCCATCCGCAAGGTGCAGGAGCTCAGGAGCGAGCTGGAGCAGGTGCGCCGGGAGGCCGAGGACGCCGAGCGCAGCTACGACCTCAACCGCGCGGCCGAGCTGCGCTACGGCCGGCTCGCCGAGCTCGAACGCCAGCTGGCCGCCGAGGAGCAGCGGCTGCAGGCGAAGCAGGGCAGGCAGCGGCTGCTGCGCGAGGTGGTCACCGAGGAGGAGATCGCCGAGATCGTCGCCGCGTGGACGGGCATCCCGGTCGCCCGGCTGCAGGAGGGCGAGCGCGCGAAGGTGCTGAAGCTCGACGAGGTGCTGCACGAGCGGGTGGTCGGCCAGGAGGAGGCGGTGCGGCTGGTCACCGAGGCGATCATCCGGGCGCGCTCGGGCATCCGCGACCCCCGGCGGCCGATCGGGTCGTTCATCTTCCTGGGGCCGACCGGCGTCGGCAAGACCGAGCTCGCGAAGGCCCTGGCGGGCGCACTGTTCGACAGCGAGTCGGCGATGATCCGGCTCGACATGAGCGAGTACCAGGAGCGGCACACCGTGAGCAGGCTGGTCGGCGCGCCTCCCGGGTACGTCGGCTACGACGAGGGCGGCCAGCTCACGGAAGCGGTGCGGCGCCGGCCGTACTGCGTCGTCCTCTTCGACGAGATCGAGAAGGCGCACCCGGACGTCTTCAACACCCTGCTGCAGGTGCTCGACGACGGCCGGATCACCGACAGCCAGGGGCGCACGGTCGACTTCCGCAACACCATCGTGATCATGACCTCCAACATCGGCGCGGAGCATCTGCTCACCGGCGCGCGGGACGGTGCCGGCGCGATCCCGGAGGACGTCAAGGAGCTGGTGCTCGCCGAGCTGCGCGGCCGTTTCCGCCCGGAGTTCCTCAACCGGGTCGACGACATCATCGTCTTCGCCCCGCTCGGTCTGGACCAGATCGAGGCGATCGTCGACCTGTTGATGAACGACCTCGCGCGGCGCCTCGCCGAACGCCAGATCGAGATCGAGGTCACGCCGGAGGCGCGGCGGCTGATCGCGGAGCGCGGCTACGACCCGCTCTACGGCGCCCGGCCGCTGCGCCGGTACATCTCGCACGACATCGAGACGCGGCTGGGCCGGGCGCTCCTCTCCGGGACGGTGCGCGACGGTTCGACCGTGCGGATCGACGTGCGGGACGGCGACATCGTCGTCGACGCGGTCGGGGCGCCGGAGCAGGCCGACGCGGAAGCGCAGGCGCCGGTATGAGCGCCGTCGACGCGACACGAGTGGTCCGCTGCCCGAACTGCGGGCGCAAGAACCGCGTCCCGGTGGCCGCGAGCGGGCGGCCCCGGTGCGCGAACTGCCACCGCCCGCTCCCGTGGATCGTGGACGCCCTCGACGACACGTTCGCCGAGATCGCCGAGAAGGCGGACCCTCCGGTGATCGTCGACATGTGGGCGACCTGGTGCGGGCCCTGCCGGATGGTCAGCCCGGTGCTGGAGGAGCTGGCCACCGAGCGGGCGGGCGAGGTGAAGCTGGTGAAAGTGGATGTCGACCGGGCGCCCCGTCTGTCGTCGCGCTTCGCCGTACAGGCCGTGCCGACCCTGATGATCCTGGACCACGGCGAGGTCATCGCCCGCCAGGCCGGCGCCGCTCCCGTCGCCGTCCTGCGTCGCTGGTTCGATGACGCGATGGCGCAGCGCGCCCGGGAGAAGACATCGGCCGGAGACGCCGGCGAAGGAGGGGCGACCCATGGCCGTTCGAACTGATCCGCACATCGCCTTCATCCGGTCGGTGGTCCCGCGCACGCCGGGCGCGTGCGAGGACTGCCTGGCCCTCGGCACCCCGTGGGTGCACCTGCGGCTGTGCCTGACCTGCGGCAAGGTGGGCTGCTGCGACTCCTCGCCGATGAAGCACGCACGCGCGCACGCGTTCAACGACCGGCATCCGATCGTCCGCTCGCTGGAGCCGGGCGAGAGCTGGATGTGGTGCTACTTCGACGAGGACTACGTGTGGTGAGCGATCCTCCGACAGCTCCTCCGCCGCAGGAGACGCCCGACGCCCTCGGCGCCTACCCCCGGCTGACCCCGCCTCAGCTGCAGTCCTTGCGGGAGCACGGCACGACGGTGGAGGTCGCGGAGGGCCAGGTGCTCGTGAGGGCGGGCGAGCCGCTCGACTCCTTCTTCGCGGTGCTGGAGGGCCGGATCGCCGTCACCGACGGCGACGGCCGGCAGATCGAGGTGCACGGTCCGGGCCGGTTCGCCGGCGACATCGGGCTGCTGGAGGGCCAGCCCTCCTTCGTCTCGATCGCAGCGCTCGAGCGTGGCTCGGTGCTGGCCGTACCGATCCCGGCGCTCGAGCGCATCGTCACGAGCGACCCGGTGCTCGGCGACGTCATCCTGCGCGCCTACCTCATCCGGCGGTCGCTGGCGATCGGAGCGGGAGCCGGGCTCCGGATCGTCGGCTCGCGCTTCTCGCCGGACACGCGCCGGCTGCTCGACCTCGCCGCCCGCAACCGGATACCGCACCGGCTCCTGGACCTGGACGGCGATCGGGCCGCCGAGACGATCGCGCAGAGGCTGCGCCTCGACGTCGCCGATCTCCCCGTCGTCATCGTCGGGGGCTCGCGCATCCTGCGGCATCCGTCCGTCGCGGAGGTCGCCGCGGCGCTCGGCATCGCGAACGCGCGTCCCGGGCCGTCCTGCGAGCTGCTGGTCGTTGGCGCCGGGCCGGCGGGACTCGCCGCGGCCGTCTACGGCGCCTCCGACGGCCTGTCGGTCGTGCTCTCCGATGCGGTCGCCACCGGAGGCCAGGCCGCCCGCTCCGCCCGGATCGAGAACTACCTCGGCTTCCCCGCCGGGATCTCGGGCGCGGAGCTCGCCGAGCGCGCCCGGCTCCAGGCCGCAAAGTTCGGTGCGACGGTGTTCGCGCCGGCCGCCGCAGAGCACCTGGCTCCGGCCGACGACGGGCTGACCGTGCGGTTCACGGACGGCACGACTCTGTCCCCGCGTGCCGTCGTCGTCGCGACCGGTATGGAGTACCGCCGTCTGGCGGCGAGGAACCTGGAGCGCTTCGAGTACACGAGCGTCTACTACGCGGCCACGGTCAACGAGGCCCGGGAGTGCGGAACGGACCCGGTCGTGGTGGTGGGCGGCGGGAACTCGGCAGGGCAGGCGGCCGTGTTCCTCGCCGCGACCGCGTCTCGCGTCCACCTCGTCGTGCGCGGTGCGGACCTGGGCAAGGACATGTCCCGGTACCTGGTGGTGCAGGTCGAGGAGAATCCCCGCGTCACGGTGCACCTGCAGAGCGAGGTGGTCGAGGCCGCCGGCGGCTCCCGTCTCGAGACCGTCACGGTCGAGCACCGGCCGTCGGGTGACCGCGAGGAACTCGCCACCGCGCACCTGTTCGTCTTCATCGGTGCGGTCCCTGCCACGGACTGGCTCGGTCCCGGGATCCAGCGCGACGAACGCGGGTTCCTTCTCACGGGCCCGCGCCACGGCGAACCGGACGATCGGACTCAGCCGTTCGAGACCTCGGTGCCCGGCGTCTTCGCCGTCGGCGACGCTCGCAGCGGATCGGTCAAGCGCATGTCCGCCGCCGTCGGCGAGGGCGCCAGCGTCGTGAGGATGGTGCACGACTATCTCGCCACGGGCGGCTGCCGGTTCTGACCGGCGGCCGGGCTCAGCGGCGGAGGGTCTCCGACGGCCGCTCCCCGAACGCCCGCGCGTACGCCGCGGCGAATCGGCCGAGATGCACGAAACCCCACCGGGAGGCGACCTCGGTCACGCTGACCGTCCCGGGCACGGCCTCGGAGAGGTCGCGGCGGGTCTCCTCGAGCCGCAGCCGGCGCAGATACGCCATCGGGGTGGTCCCGAGCGATCGGCTGAACCCTTCCTGCAGGCTGCGGACACTCGCCGAGACCTCCTCGGCCAGCTCGGCGACGGTCCACGGACGACCCGGGTCGCTGCGCAGGAGCTCCACCGCGCGCGTCACCGGCCGGGCGCCGGGCGACGGGGACGGCACCGTCAGCCTGTCCGTGTAGTTGTGCGACTGCCCGAACAGCAGGCTGTGGATCAGCATCTCCTCCAGGCGCTGCGCGGCGAGCGGATGGGTCAGTGGGCCGTCCGCCTGCGCGGCCGCGCGGTCGATCATGCGGACGGCCTGGAGCATCGACTGCCCTCCGGAGCCGGCCAGGGGCAGTTCGGCGCGGAATTCGAGCCGGCGGGCGACCGGTTCGCCGATCAGGTGCTCCAGTTCGAGCACGAGTTGGTCGCGCGGGAACATCAGGGACAGCTGGGAGAAGCGCTCACTGCAGTCGAGGGTGACCGGCCTGCCCGGCATGAAGACGGCTGCCGTCTGGGTCGTTCCGTAGACCGGGGCCGACAGGGCTGCCTGCATCCTCGCGCGCCGGGTCGTGGGGATGTCGACGTGATAGTGCTCGGCTTCCGCGGTCTCGATGAGCACGGCATCTCCGAACCGCATGAAGCCGCACGTCGTCCGGCCGACGACTACGGCGTTCAGAGTCAAGTCGATGGTGTCGGCGGTGCCGGCGGCGGGGAAGTCGACCGGCAGGAAGACCTGGGAGAGCGTGTGGCGCGCCTCGTCGACACCGCGGGCGGACGCGACGCGTCCGCTCCTGAACATGTCGAACTCCGGGGGCACCGGTTGATTGTATGTGCACTAACTAAATCGCATCGGACGTCTGTGGGTTCGTTCAGACGAGCATGCGCGGGCGCGGGTGATCCGCGTCGATCGGATAGTGACCCGCGTCGAGTGGATATCCGGCCTCGAATCGGCCCGCATAGCGTGGAGCCGTCGTCGAGAGCTAGGGATCGGCGATCCCGCGGTGGCCCTCTCCTTCGGGTGGGGAGGGCCACCGCGCCAGTGACATCCCGAGGCGGAACGAATGCATCACAGAATCCAGCGGCCGGCCCCCGATGCCTGAGTCGAGACCCCCTGTACGACCCCGGACGTGCCCGCGCTGCGGGTCACGCGCGGTCGTGTTCAGCAATCCGTATTACGGGGTCGGCCTCGCCGTCCACAGCCATCTGTGGTGCTGCTCGCGGTGCGACTTCGTCGGTTTCCTGCGGGTGCAGCAGGCGCCGCGAGACAGCGAGCAGGTCGATGACGGCCGGCCGGCGCCGCGCTGGTGGGCGCGCTGGCGCATTGCCCGCCTCCTCTGGCGCTGAGGTGGTGGAGAGCTCCCGTTTCGCGGGGCGCGACGACTGGCTCGCCGCCGTCGGTCGCGCCCTGACGTCCGGACGCGCGGAACACCTTCTCGGCACGATGGCCATCGATCGGGACGTCGTGCTCGCGGTGGCCCGGTGCGAAGTGTCGCGCGCCACGGAGGCCGGGGTCTGCACGCTGAGCCACGCCGGGATTGCGCAGTCGACGGGCCTCCCGCGATCGGTCGTCCTGCGCGCCCGGTTGGCACTGATCGAGCTGGGTCTCTCGGACCTCGCGGTCGGCCCCGGCATCGCCGGCGAGCTGCGCAGGGAGCTCCGCCACCTCTGAGGTCGCGCATGTTGTGAGTGCGCTCACCCGTTTGCTGATTCACGCGATTCCGTGCGGCGCTCTTCGAAAAACGATGGCTATTCAACTCTTGGAAAAATCCCTTGACCAGCAATTTACTGGGTAGAACGGCTTGTTTGTCGGACGGATGCGGTTGCATTGTCGGTTGGTCCCGGGGTCGGAAAATTGCCGTTTGACACGCAGTGATAGTGCGCTAACATGGCCCCACGAACCCAAACAACGAAGGAGTTGGACGTGACTGAGCCGTACACAGTCGTAGCGCTCTCGCCGCTGCAGATCCCGATCGTGGAGCCGGAAGACGCGCTGAAGAACACCAAGCGCATCATCCAGTTCATGAAGACGGCGGTCGGCGTCGCGGCGACCGAGGGCTACCCGGTCAAGCTGGTGGTCATCCCGGAGATGGCGATCCAGGGCATGCACATGGCGTTCCACGCAGGAGACCGCGAATACGAGAAGAAGTTCGCCCGCACCATCCCCGGGCCCGAGACCGACGAGCTCGGCAAGGCCGCTCGTGAACTGAACACCTACATCGCCGGCGAGCTGTACCTGGTCGCGGACGACGACTTCCCGGATCGCTACTTCAACTGCGCCTTCATGATCGACCCCAACGGCGACGTGATCTACCGCCGTGCGAAGGCGACCTCGGACGGATTCGAGGGCGGCACCCTCGGCACCACCAACCCCCACGACCTGTGGGACGAGTGGATCGTCAAGAAGGGCAACGGGAACGTCATGGACGCGATCTACCCCGTGGCCAAGACCCCCGACATCGGCAACATCGGCTACGTCATCTGCCACGAGGGTGCGTACCCCGAGATCGCCCGCGGGCTCGCCATGAACGGCGCCGAGGTCATCATCCGCGCCACGCTCATCGAGCCGCAGACCTCTCAGGGCATGTGGGAGGTGCAGAACAAGGCGCACGCGCTCTTCAACAACGCCATCGTGGTCGCACCGAACCTCGGCCCGGAGCTCGGGCCGGACGGCGTCATCAACGACCTCTTCGGCGGCCGCTCGATGATCGTCAACCAGCGCGGCAAGATCATCACCGAGACGCCCGGCGTCACGGCGGGCGACACCTTCGTCAGCACGACGATCGACATCGACGCACTGCGTCGCGACCGCCAGGCGAACGGCGTCTTCAACGGCTTCAAGGACCTCCGCACCGAGCAGTACGCGGCGATCTACGAGAAGCCGATCTACCCGAAGAACCAGTACCTCGACGCCCCTCCCGGGGAGGACTGGCTGGCCCGCGAGCGCGCCACCCGCGCCCGCAACATCAAGCTGCTCGAGGAGCGCGGGGTCTTCACCCCGCTCGACTGAGCGACCGGCGGCGGCGTCCCGCGGACCTTGCCGTCCTCCCCATCCGGGACGCCGCCGCCCGCACCATCCCGCACCATCCCGCTCCACATGCCCCACCCCCAAGCTCCACCCCTGCTCCGATCACCTCACAAGGAAGTGGAAACATGATCAGCACCCGTTCCCGAACCCTGCTCAAAGTCGCCGGAATCGCGGCGGTCACCGCCGTGCTCTTCACCGGCTGCGCCCGAGGCGGCACCGATGGGGCCGCCTCTCAGACGGACAAGAAGACCGGCAAAGGCCTGGTCATCGGCTGGAGCCAGCGCGGCATCAGCGGAAGCGACTGGTGGAAGACCCTCGTCGAGGGCGGCCAGGCCGAGGCCAAGAAGCTCGGCGCGACCATCCAGCTGCTCGACGCCAACGGCGACACCGTGCGCCAGAACGCCGATGTCCAGACCCTCATCACGAAGAACGTCGACGTCGTCATCATGAACCCGAACGACCCCATCGGCGTCGGCGCCTCCGTCGCTGCGCTGCAGGGCGCGAAGGTGCCCCTGGTCACGGTCAACTCGAACCTCGACAAGTCGCTGGTTCCCGACATGTACTGCTACGTCGCGGAGGACCAGGGCTACACGGGCTCGCTGGCGGGCGAGGTCGCCGCGAAGAAGGCGCTCGCCAAGTTCGGCGAGACGGGCGAGATGAAGGTCGTCGGCATCGGCGGCTTCCCCGGCGACGTGCTCAGCGACCTCCGCTTCAACGGCTTCATGAAGGGCTGGGACAAGGTCATGAAGGACCACCCCGGCGTCACCACGAAGAAGCTCGAGACGAAGTACGGCGAATGGAAGCCGGACAAGGCGCTCGCTCCGATCCGAGACGTCGCGACGGCGAACCCCGACCTCAAGGTCGTGTTCAGCATGAGCGACGTGATGCAGGGCGGCATCGAGCAGGGCCTCCAGCAGGCCGGCATCTGGGGCGACGGCGTCATCGTCGCCGGCTACGACGGCGGCATGAACGTCGTCAAGGAGATGGTCGACAACCCCACCGGCCCGATGCAGGCCACCGCCTCCAACCAGCCGTGGGACCAGGGGGTGGAGGCCGTGAAGATGGCCGTCGCCGCCTACAACGGCGACACCAAGGCGTGCCCGAGCAAGGAGGTCTTCATCAAGACCACCGTCGTCACGCCCGAGAACGCCAAGGACTACTACAAGCCCAGCGACACCTACGTCCGGGCGAACGGCTAGGCGCGAACGCGCCACACGGAGTCGCTGCGCCCGGTGTCATCGGTCCGGGCGCAGCGACCGGCTCCACCACACGCACGTCACGAGGAAGTGAAGAGGAAACATGGACGAGCTTCAGCTCGAGGGCATCACCAAGGGCTACCTGGGAGTCCAGGCGCTCAAGGGGGTCAGCTTCTCGGTCAAGCGCGGAAGCATCCACGCTCTCGCCGGGCAGAACGGCGCAGGCAAGTCGACGCTCGTCAAGATCCTCTCCGGGGCGGAGACCCCGGACGGCGGGACGATCCGGCTGGGCGGAGAGGTGGTGCGGTTCCGTGAGCCGACGGATGCGCAGGCCGCGGGCATCCACACCATCTACCAGGAGCTGAGCCTCGTGCCGTCGCTCTCCGTGGCCGAGAACATCTTCCTCGGCACGCTTCCGAAGAAGGGGGCGGTCGTCGACTGGGCGTCGATGCAGGCCAAGGCACGCGAAGCCCTCGCCCGCGTCGGTTTCGACCTGGACGTGCGGCAGCCGGTCTCCAGCTTCTCGGTGGCGGAGCAGCAGGCGGTCGAGCTGGCGAAGGCGCTCCACAAGGACGCGCGGGTCCTGCTGCTCGACGAGCCCACCTCCACGCTCCCGCTCCCGGATGTCGAGCGGCTCTTCACCGTGCTGCGGCGGCTGGCCGCCGAGGGAGTGACGCTCCTCTACATCTCTCACCGGATGGACGAGCTCTACAGCCTCTGCGATGCGGTCACCGTGCTGCGCGACGGCGTCACTGCGGCCAATCTGGAGACGGCCGATACCAAGCCGGCCGACGTGGTGACCGCCATGGTGGGCAAGAGCCTCGAGGGCTCGATCGCCGACGCGGCCCTGCGCGGTGAGCGGAGCCCCCGGCTCGGGGCGGGACGCACCGACACCGTACTCCTCTCGGCGCGCGGCCTCGGCGAGGACGACCGCGTCGCCGACATCGACTTCGACCTGTACCAGGGCGAGGTGCTGGGCATCGCCGGCCTCATCGGGTCCGGCCAGTCGGAGCTGGCCAGCCTGCTGGCCGGCGCCCGGAAGAAGACCGACGGCGAACTGCGCATGGACGACAAGCCGGTCGAGTTCGGCTCGCCCCGCGACGCCATCCGGCGCGGGATCGGCCTGCTCCCGCAGGACAGGAAGGCGCAGGGATTCATCCCCGACATGGGCGTCGCCGGCAACATCACCCTCGCGAGCATGCCGATGTTCAGCCGGCTCTCCGTCATCGACGGCAAGCGCGAGAAGCGTGCGGCCCAGGACATGGTGGCCAGGCTCGGGATGAAGGTCTCGAGCGTCAACCAGCCGATGAAGACGCTGAGCGGCGGGACCCAGCAGAAGGGCATCCTGGCCCGCTGGCTGGTGCGGTCCTCCCGGCTCCTCATCTGCGACGAGCCGACCCGCGGCGTGGACGTCGGCGCCAAGGAGGACATGTACGAGCTGATCCGCGACTTCGCCCGCTCGGGCGGAACCGTCGTGATCGCGAGCTCCGAGATCTCCGAGGCGATGATGTGCGACCGCGTCCTCGTGATGGCGCGCGGGCGTGTCGTCGCCGAATTCGATCACGACGAGATCGATCCCCAGGGGCAGCGGATCCTCCAGCTGCTGGCCTGAGCCTCCTCCACTCACAGAAACCCAACGACGGGAAAGACAATGTCGAACAAGACCCTCCAAGAGCCGCCGCAGACGACGGGATCGTCCCCGGCCACGCCCACGCGATCGACGTGGGGCGGCGTCCTCAAACGCCTCCTCCCGAAGAGCTACCTCCTGCTCGTCCTCGTCGTGATCATCGTCATCGGCTACTACGTCTCCGCCGACTTCCTCACGCTGAGGAACGCGGAGAACGTGATCGCGGCGGCGTCCATCGTGGCGGTGCTCGCGGTCGGCCAGTTCTTCGTGATCCTGACCGGCGGCATCGATCTGTCGGTGGGATCGATCCTCGCGATGTCGACCGTGATCGTCGCACTCACCCTGCAGGCGGGGATGGCGACGGGGCTCTCGGTGGCCTTCACACTGTTCTGCTGCGGCATCGCCGGGCTCATCAACGGGCTCCTGGTCGTGTGGCTGCGCATCCCGCCGTTCATCGCGACGCTCGCCATGATGAGCGCCGTCAAGGGCTTCAGCTACATCATCCAGTCGACCAGCCTCATCCAGATCACCGACCAGACCTTCATCGACCTGTTCGCCCGCGGCACCAGCCTCGGCCTGCAGAACCCCGTCATGATCTTCCTCGTCGTGATGATCCTCGCGGCACTCGTGGCGAAGTTCACCACCTTCGGCCGCTCGCTCTACGCGATCGGCGGCAACCCGGAGGCCGCCCGGCTCTCGGGCCTCCCCGTCGCCCGGAACCTCATCATCACGTACACGATGTCCGGACTCCTCGCCGGCCTCGCGGGGCTGATCGCGGCCGCCCAGCTGCGCCAGGGCAGTTCGCTCATCGGTGTCGGCTACGAGCTGGATGCGATCGCGGCCGTGGTGGTCGGCGGCGCCTCGCTGATGGGCGGCAAGGGCGATCCCATCAGCGCCGTCATCGGTGTGTTCGTGCTGGCCACGATCATCAACGTCATGAACCTGGTCGGCATCTCGTCCGAGCCGCAGCTCGTCATCAAGGGCGCCGTGATCGTCGTGGCCGTCTTCCTCTCCTCCGCGGGAGGCGTCCAGAGGATCTCCGGATTCTTCCGGTCGCGCTTCGGCCGCCGGACCGCACGGGCAGCGAGCTGATCCGGTGTCGGCACCTTCGAGCAACGAGAAGCAGTCGACGACTCGCGGTGCCAGGATGATCGACGTCGCACGGCTCGCCGGGGTCTCGCAGCAGACCGTCTCCCGGGTCGTCAACGGGAGTCCCAACGTGGCCCCGGATGTCCGGGACCGGGTGGAGACCGCCATCCAGCAGCTCCGCTACCGCCGCAACCCCGCCGCTCGCGCCCTGGCCAACGGCCGGACGATGAACATCGGGATCGTGAGTTTCGGCCTCGCCCAGTACGGACCGTCCGTGGCTCTGAGCGGGATCGCCGACGAAGCGAGAAAGGCCGGTTACGCGACCAACCTCGTCACCCTCGGCGACGTGGACCGGGCGGCCATGAAGGCGGCGCTCGAACACCTGGTGGAGGACTCGGTCGACGGGATCGTGGTGCTCGCCCCGGTGCAGGCCGCGCTCGAGGCCATCTCGGGGCTGGACGCCGGCGTCCCCCTCGTCTTCTTCGAGCCGGGCGCGTCGGAGGGCACGCGGAGTGTCGCGACCGACGAGGTCTCCGGGGCGGAGCTCGCCACGCGGCACCTGCTGGACCTCGGCCATGAGACGGTCTGGCAGGTCGCCGGGCCCGGCGGCTGGCTGGGCAGCGACGCACGCCTCCGCGGCTGGGCGCAGACCCTCGCCTCCGAGGGGCGGGTGACCAACCAGGTGTTCGCCGGGGACTGGTCGACCCGCTCCGGGTACGCCGCGGGAGTCGAGATCGCGGAGAACCCGGCGATCACGGCGGTGTTCGTCGCCAACGACCAGATGGCGCTCGGCGTCATCAAGGCGCTCACCGACGCGGGCCTGCGGGTGCCGGAGGACGTCAGCGTCGTCGGCTTCGACGACGTCCCCGAGTCGCAGTACTACTGCCCCGCGCTGACCACGATCCGGCTCGACTTCGAAGAGGTCGGACGGCTGGCGGTAGACCGCATCCTGCACTTGATGCGCGGCGGCCAGGCCGGCCCGCTCCCGCGGGTCAGCCCGACGCTCGTCGTCCGGCAGAGCGCGGCGCCGCCCTCACGAACCCCCTGAACCAGAGAACCCCAGAGAGAAAGCGAAGCGCATGACCATCAAGAAACTCGGGCGCACCGGGCTGACCGTCTCCGACGTCTGCGTCGGGACGAGCGCCCTCGGCAGCTTCCCCGCGCAGTACGGCTACGAAGTGGACACCGAGACGGCGGTGGCGACCATCCGTCGCGTCTTCGACGGGCCGTTCACCTTCATCGACACCTCCAACGAGTACGGCGGCGGCGACAGCGAGAAGCGCATCGGGCAGGCGATCCGCGAGAACGGCGGAGTGCCGGAGGGCTACCTGGTGGCGACCAAGGTCGACCCCGTCCCGGGCACCACCGACTTCTCCGGCGACCGGGTGCGCCGGTCCGTCGAGGAGAGCCTCGAGCGCCTGGGCCTCGACCACCTTCCGCTGGTGTACCTCCACGACCCCGAGAAGATCAGCTTCGAGGAGGGCGTCGGCCCCGGCGGCCCGCTGGAGGCGCTGATCGCGCTGCGGGACGAAGGGGTCATCGGCCACCTCGGCGTCGCGGGCGGCCCGATCGACCTCGAACTGCAGTACCTCGCGACGGAGGCCTTCGACGCGGTCATCAGCCACAACCGGTTCACTCTCGTCGATCAGTCGGCCGAGCCCCTGCTCGACGACGCGCAGGCGCGCGGGGTGGCGTTCGTGAACGCGGCGCCGTTCGGCGGCGGGATGCTCGTGAAGGGCCCGGACGCCGTCCCCACCTACTGCTACGCACCGGTCGCCGACGAGGTGCTCGAACGTGTGCGCCGGATGGAGGCGCTCTGCGCCGAGTTCGGCGTCCCGCTCGCCGCGGCCGCCCTGCAGTTCTCGCTGCGCGACCCGCGGGTCACCTCCACGATCGTCGGCATGTCCGAGCCGAAGCGTGTCGCCCAGACCGTGGAGCTCGCCGAGTTCGCCGTCCCCGACGCGCTCTGGGACGAACTGCTGCCGATCGCGCGCCTCGGCCGCGCCGGGGTGCTCGCCTAGCCGGCGCACCCCAGAACAGAACGTCACAAGGAAGGACAGACAATGACCACCCTCAAGAACCCCGAGCCGGTCGACGTCGTGATCGTCGGCGCCGGCGCCGGCGGCGCGACCGCCGCGAAGGTGCTGACCGAAGCGGGCCTCCGCGTGGTCGGCCTCGAACGCGGCCCGTGGCTGAAGCCCGAGCACGCGTCCGGCGACGAGCTCAAGTTCCTCAACCGCAACTTCATCTGGCAGGACCCCAAGCTCAAGCCGCGCACGTACCGTCAGAACGACAGCGAGGAAGCCGTCATCACCAACTTCTCGGCGACACCGCAGGTCGTCGGCGGCGGCACCACGCACTGGGGCGGGATGGTGCCCCGGATGACCGAGAACGACTTCCGTCTCCGCTCGCTGCACGGCGACGTCGAGGGTGCGAGCCTGGTCGACTGGCCGATCACGTACGACGACCTCGAGCCCTACTACACCCGGGTCGAGTGGGAGTTCGGCACGTCCGGCCTCGGTGGAGCCAACCGCTGGGAGGGCCGCCGCAGCCGGGACTACCCGACCAAGCCCGCTCCGCTCAGCCAGATCGGCCGCAAGTTCGCGACCGCGATGAACAAGATGGGGCACAGCACCTTCCCCATGCCCCAGGGCATGGTGACCGAGCCGTACCGCGGCCGCAAGCCGTTCAGCGAGAACGGCTTCTGGCAGCAGTACCCGGACCCGGGCAACGGCAAGTCGTCGACGTTGATCAGCTTCATCCCGGATGCGGTCAACACGGGTCTCTACGACCTGCGGTCCGACTGCTACGTCAGCGAGATCCTCGTCGACAAGACCGGCAAGGCGACCGGCGTGCGCTATCAGGACGAGAACGGCAACGAGTTCGTGCAGAACGCGAAGGCCGTCATCGTCTGCGGCGGCGGCATCGAGACCCCGCGCCTGCTGCTCATGTCGAAGTCCGCGCTGTTCCCGGACGGGCTGGGCAACGGCAGCGGGCAGGTCGGCAAGAACGCGACGTTCCACCAGTACTCGTTCTCGGTCGGGCTCTTCGACAAGGAGCTGCACGACCCGCTCTACGGCTGGTCGGGGCACTACATGAACCTGTGCTCGTTCGACTTCTACGAGACGGACGAGTCGCGCGGGCACATCCTCGGGTCGCTCATCTTCCCGTCGATGCTGGGTCACCCCGTGAACTGGAGCTTCCCCGGCCGCCCGACCTGGGGCCAGGCCGCCAAGGACGCCGACCGCGACCTGTTCAACTACAGCATGAAGATCGGGATCCTGCTGCACGACCTCCCCGTGGAGTCGAACCGTGTGGACCTCGACCCGACGGTGAAGGACGCCTGGGGCCTCCCGGTCGCGCGCATCACGCACACGCCGCACCAGAACGACTTCGCCCAGGAGAAGTGGCAGGTGAAGAAGAACGGCGAGATCCTGGAGGCCGCGGGGGCATCCAAGGTCGTGCCCGTCAACATGGAGCGCATCACCGGGAACACCTCGCACGAGCTCGGCACCGCGCGCATGGGCAACGACCCGGCGACGTCGGTCGTGGACAAGTGGTGCCGCTCGCACGAGGTCCCCAACCTCTACGTGTTCGACGCGAGCTTCTTCCCGACGGCGACGGGCATCAACCCCGCGCTCACGATCATGGCGAACGCCTGGCGTTGCGCCGATCGCATCATCGCCGTGGACCGCCACGGCTGGACCGACTGACCGGCCGACCTCAGAGGAGACGACGAAAACAATGGGACAGGCAGAATGGGTCACCGTACCGATCTCGGCACGAGACACGGATGGGCCGCTGTTCTTCACGGAGCACGAGTGGGCGACTGTCGAGGCCGCCACTGCGCGCATCATTCCGACGGACCACCACCCGGGGGCGAAGGAGGCGGGGGTGGTGCGCTTCATCGACCGGATGCTGGCGGGGACGCAGTTCGTCTTCCCGGCCGCTGACGGGAAAGGGTTCCTCCGCATGGAGGGGCTCGAGGAGAAGGCCTGGCAGGAGCGCATCGAGAGCCGGCAGACGTTCTACCGCGAGGGGATCGTCGAGCTCGACGGCATCGCCGCCGAGCGGTTCGGCGCCGACTTCGTCGACCTCGACGACGATCAGCAGGACACCGTCCTCGAGATCATCTCGAAGAAGGAGAAGCCGGCGAAGTTCGTCTTCGCCGAGTCGGACGGCCAGGGGAGCGGGGGAGCGCCCGCGGGCAACCAGCCGGTGAACGAGGACTTCCTGGAGTTCTTCCCGCTCCTGGTCCTCAACACCCGGCAGGGCTTCTACGGCGACCCGGTGTACGGCGGGAACGACAACCGCGTCGGCTGGCGCGTGATCGGCTTCCCCGGGCCGCCGTCGCTGGCCGCCACCATGGACGGCAGCTACACGACGCTCGAGTACATGATCCCGGAGGCCGAGTGGCCGTACGAGCAGCACCCGGCCGTGCTGCGCTACGGGAACCGCTGAGCGCGGTCCGCAGGGCCGCGACCGGCCGGGCGCTTCGGGGCGCCGGGCCGGTCGCGGCCATAATTGGGGGATGACCGAGACGAGAGCGGCCGCGCCGCGCGCGGCACGCATGGTGGATGTCGCCCGTCTCGCCGGGGTGTCGCAGCAGACGGTCTCGCGCGTGGTCAACGGGCACAGCAACGTCTCCCCTGAGATCCGCGACCGGGTGGAGGCGGCGATGGCGCAGCTGCGCTATCGCCGCAACTCGGCCGCCAGGGCCCTGGCGACCAGCCGGTCGATGAATCTCGGGGTGCTCAGCTATGCGCTCTCCGTCCACGGTCCGGCGCTGGCGCTGTTCGGCATCTCGGAGGAGGCCCGCAGGAACGGCTACTCCACGAGCCTCGTCAGCATCGCGGAGGTGGACCAGGCCAGTATCAGGGCCGGGCTGGACTCCCTCGTCGAGGGAGGAGTCGACGCGATCGTCGTCCTCGCGCCCATGACCGCGGCGACGGAGGTCCTGCAGCGGCTCGACGCGGATGTCCCGGTCGTCCGCTTCGAGCAGGGCTCGCCCGCCGGGCCGACCACGATCTCCATCGACGAGACCCTGGGGGCCCAGCTGGCCACCCGTCACCTCCTCGACCTCGGTCACCGTACGGTGCACTTCGTGGGCGGCCCGCAGGGGTGGATGGCGTCGGAGGCGCGCCGGCACGGCTGGCAGACCGAGCTCGCCCTCGCCGGGCGCCCCGTCCCCGCCGAATTCGCGTCGGAGGACTGGTCGGCGGAGGCCGGGTATCGCGCCGGCCTCGAGATCGCCGCCGATCGATCCATCACCGCCGTGCTGGCGATCAACGACGTGATGGCGCTCGGCGTCATGAAGGCCCTCCACGACCGCGGGATCGGCGTTCCCGGCGACGTGAGCGTCGTCGGTTTCGACGACCGCGACGAGTCGGCCTTCTTCCAGCCCGCCTTGACCACCGTCCGCCTCGACTTCACCGAGGTCGGCCGGCTCGCCGTCGAGAGCGTGCTCCGCGCTCTGCGCGGGGAGGCATCCGCCACGATCCCGCTGATCCAGCCCGAGCTCAAGGTGCGCGACAGTACGAGCCGGCCTCGCTGAGCGGTTCTCGGCCGGTTCGACAGCCAATCCGCCGCAGGCAAGGGCCCGGACTATGCGGCCGCGGTCGCGCGAGGCGGCCTCAGTCATCGCCGGAGGACTGGGCCGGCCTCGAGTCCGTCGGCGATGATGTCGAGCATGCGGGACCGCTGGGCGGGTGGGGCGTCCGCGCCGAGGACCGCGGCGAGCAGAGCAGCGACATCGTGAGGGTCTGCGTCGGAGCGGATGTCGCCGGCCGTCCTGCCGGCCGTCAGGAAGCGATCGACGACAGCCACGAGCCTGGCTCGCATCTCGTCGTACCTCAGATCGCCGGAGGCGACGATCGCACCCACGCTCTCGATCATCCCGAGCTTGGTCGCCGCCCATTCGGCGAACCGGTCCATCCACTCGCGGAGGGCGCGGTGGGGAGGCAGATCGGCGAGCAGGGCATCCGCGGCGATCCCCAGACGCTCCACCTGGTCCTGGTAGACGGCCGAGACGAGCGCTTCCCGAGTCGGGAAATGCCGGTAGAGCGTCGCGATGCCCACGCCGGCCTCTCGGGCTATCGACTCCAGCGGGACCCGCCCGGACCGAGTGGCGAACGCGCGGGCCGCGACCGCGAGGAGCGTCTCGCGGTTGCGTCGCGCCTCGGCGATCCGAGCTCTCGGTGGGGGGTCGACAGCGGTCATACATTGCGGATCCTACTCCCGGCGGCTATCGTCTGAAGTTCAATCGGAGGATCCTCCGATTGAACTTCCGAGCAGTAGGAGTGAACAGTGGGCGTCTTGATCGTCTTCGGCTACGGTCCCGGCATCTCGCAGGCGACGGCCGAGCGGTTCGGCCGAGAGGGATACTCGGTGGCGCTGGTCGGGCGCAATCGTGAACGGCTCGCCGCCGGGGTGGAGCTGTTGTCCCGCGAGGGGATCGAGGCGCGGGCTTTCCGGGCGGACGCGTCGGAGATCTCGTCCATCCGAAGCGCCGTCGACGACATCAGGACGCAGCTCGGCTCGCCGACCGCCCTGTTGTGGACGGCGTTCCGGAGCGGCGGGGTGTCGGATGTCCTGCAGACGCCGCCGGAGGAGATCGAGCGCGTCTTCGACGTGAGCATCGCCGGCCTGCTCGCCTGCGTTCAGGCCGTCCTCGGCGATTTGACGAGGTCGAGCGGTTCGGCGGCTATCCTGGTCGCGAATGGCGCTCTCGGCGAGGCGACCTCCGAGGCCGATGCATACTCCAGGTTCCTCGACAACGACGGCGTGAGCCTGGAGAACGCTGCGAAGACGAAGCTCGTCGGCATCCTCGCCGAGCGCCTGCGCGCAGACGGCGTCTATGTCGGGGAGATCACCATCGCAGGGTCCGTCGGGGGTACGGCCACCGCGAGTCCTACCGCCATTCCCCCTGCGACGATCGCCGACACCTTCTGGTCGATGGCCACCGAGCGGACGATGACCCGCATCCGGATCGCGGAGTGACGGCCCCGGCGGCGGGCAAGGCCGCAGCGTGAGGACTCTCCTAGGCTGGGTACGTGAGCGTCATCGTCGTCGCGCCCGACTCGTTCAAGGGCTCCGCCTCCGCCACTGAAATCGCGGGTGCGCTCGCCGAGGGGTGGCGGTCGGAGCGGCCGCACGACAGGCTCGTGCCCGCGCCCATGGCCGACGGCGGGGAGGGCACCCTCGACGCCTTCGCCGCCGCGGTCCCGGAGGCGGTCGCGCATCCCGTGCGGGTGACGGGACCGGATGGCGTCCCGATAGAGGCGGCCTGGCTGCTCCTCCCGGACGGAACGGCGCTCGTCGAACTGGCGGCGACCAGCGGACTCGGCCGGATGCGGACGCTCGCGCCGTTCGACGCCCACACGATCGGGTTCGGGGAGGCCGTCGCGGACGCGCTCGCCGCCGGCGCCACCGGCTTGCTGCTCGCGATCGGCGGAAGCGCCTCGACCGACGGCGGAACCGGCGCGCTCTCGGCGCTCGGTGCGCGCTTCCTCGACGCGGTCGGACGGGACGTCCCGCCGGGAAACCGCGGGCTGGCGGCTCTCGCGAGCGTGGACCTGTCGGGTCTGGTCCCGCTTCCCCACGGCGGTGCGCGCATCCTGAGCGACGTCACCAGCCGGCTGCTGGGTCCAGAAGGCGCGGCAGCGGTGTTCGGGCCGCAGAAGGGCGCGGCCCCCTCGGATGTGCCGGTGCTGGAGGCGGGGCTGCGCCGCCTGGCCGACGTGCTGAGCACGTCCGGAGCCGCCGTCGATCCGGACGAGCCGGGCGCGGGCGCCGCCGGCGGCACCGGCTTCGGCCTGCTGCTCTGGGGCGCGAGGATGGCGCCGGGCGCAGCGGCGGTCGGCGACGCGATGGGACTTCCCGCGACGATCGCCGGGGCCGACGCGGTCATCACCGGCGAGGGCCGGTTCGACAGCCAGTCCGCCGCAGGCAAGGTCCCGGCTTACGTGGCCGCGCGGGCGGGCGAAGCCGGGGTCCCGGCGCTTCTGGTCGCGGGCGCGATCGCCGCGCCGACCGACGGCTTCGCCGACGCCGTCGCGCTGACGGAGCTCGCGGGTGGCGCGGCGGAGACGATGGCCGACCCGCACCGCTGGGCCCGGGCCGCCGGAGCGGAACTCGCCCGGCGCTTCCGCGGCTGAGGCGGACCGGTCGGAGTGCAGATGAGTCGTAGCCACCGCCACGCCGCCTCGCTACCCTGACGCCAGGGCCGCACGGGCGCGGGCGGCGTCGTGGAGAGGGGGAGTCATGTCTCGTGTCTCGGTCGTCACCGGTGCCGCCTCGGGGATCGGACGGGCGACGAAGGAGCTGTTGGAGAGCCGGGGCGAGCGCGTGATCGGGGTCGACATCCACGACGCCGAGGTGGTCGTCGACCTGTCGACCGCGGAGGGCCGCGCGAGCCTGGCGGACGGCGTCCGGAGCGTGCACGACGGACCAGTGGATGCGGTGCTCGCGATCGCGGGACTCGCGGTCGCCGCCCCGCCGACCGTCGCGGTCAACTACTTCGGCACGCTCGCCACGCTCGACGGCCTGCGGCCCCTGCTGACCGGCTCGCCGGCGCCGCGCGCCGTGCTGGTCTCCTCCATGGCCGCTCTGATGCCGACGGACGCCGAACTGGTCGCCCTGCTCGCGTCGGGCGACGAGATGGCTGCGCTGGCCCGCGCCGGGGAGCTGGCGCAGGATCCCGCGACGACGGGTGCCCAGATCTACTCCTCGACGAAGCTCGGGCTCGACAAGTGGGTGCGCCGACAGGCCGCCACCGAGCAGTGGGCCGGTGCAGGCATCCCGCTGAACGCCGTCGCGCCCGGCATCATCGCCACGCCGATGACCGCGGACCTGATCGCGACACCGGAGGCGCGTCACGCGCTCCTGGGGCTGGTGCCCATGCCGCTGAACGGGATCGCCGAGCCGATCGTCGTCGCGCGCCTGCTGGCGTGGCTGACGAGCGAGGAGAACACGCACCTCTGCGGGCAGATCGTCTACGTCGACGGCGGAAGCGACGTCGTCCTGCGCGGCGACAGCGTGTGGTGAGCTCGGCCCCGGGGGATACGGAGAAGGTGCCGTACCTCGTCGCCGACGGACACAGGAACCTGGCCGCCCTCGGTGTGGCCGCCGTCGTCACCCTCGTCGCATTCTTCGCCTACGCCTCCTTCGCCCGCGTGCGCTTCACCGCCGACACGGTCGCGGTCACGGCGTTCGTCTTCTGGATCGCGTACTCGGTCGGGTTCCTCGTGATGACGCACGCCCTCCTCGGCCGGGTGGACAGACGCACCCTCGCCCGGTGGATCGCCGCGACCGCGGGTCCGATCCGCACCCTCCCGACGATCAACGCCCAATGGTCGGTGCTCGCGACCATCGCCGTCGGCGCCGTGCTGGTGTTGCCGGGGCTGCTGGACAGCGTGCTGGCGAACATCCTCAGTTTCGCCGTCGTCGTCAGCTCCTGGCTGGTCACGGTGACCTCCTACGCGGTGCACTACGCCCGGCTGGACGCGGAGCAGCGCTCGGTCGAGCTGCCGGGCGACGGGGGAGACGGCCCCGTGTTCGCCGACTTCTACTATCTGTCGGCGCAGATCGCGACGACGTTCTCGTCGTCGGACGTCAACATCCTCACCACCCGCGCCCGCCGCGTCGTCACCGGGCAGACCTACATCGCCTTCGCGTTCAGCACGTTCATCATCGCCCTGCTCATCAGCGTGCTCTTCCTGAGCAATTGACCGGGGCCGTCCCGGCATCCTGCTGGCCCAGCGGGATGCGAAGAGAGCCGGATACTCGCTAGAGTGACGGATCGTGCCGACGTCGGCGCGCATCCGACCATCGACCCGGGGGAACCGCCATGGCCTCTGCCCACGATTTCTTCCTCCTCGGTGACCACGAGGCCGCCAAGCACCTCGTCGCCTCCACCCTCCACGGCGAGGGCTTCACGGTCACCACCACGCCCGCCGGCGGGCTGCTCGCCAAGCGGGGAAGCGCTGCCGCCACCGTGTGGCTGGGCGGTCTCGCAGGCAAGAACTTCCATATGTCCTTCGTCGTCGACTTCATGGTCGACCAGCAGGGCCGGCTCGTCGCGCGCCTCAACCGCAACATGACCGGCGGGGCGCTGAAGGGCGGAGCCATCGGCGCCGCCAAGACGAACACGGCGTTCGAGCAGACCGCCAACGCGGTCGGCGCCGCCCTCCACCAGGCGGGCGTGCTGGCCGAGAGCATCTCGCAGCCGTAGACCGCATCCACCTCACCCGACAGGAGACACCTCACCATGACCGACCAGAACCCGCAGAACTACCCGCCCGCCCCGCAGCCGGGCTACCCGCAGCAGCCGGGCTACCCGCAGCAGCCGGGCTACCAGCAGCAGCCGGCGTACACGCCGTACCCGACACAGCCGGCCGGCACCAACGTGCTCGCGATCATCTCGCTGATCGGCGCCTTCGTCTTCCCGCTCGCCGGCGTGATCTGCGGACACATCGCGCTGAGCCAGATCAAGCGCACCGGCGAGAACGGCCGCGGGCTCGCGATCGCGGGCCTCATCATCGGCTACGTCTACATCGCGTTCGTCGTCCTGTTCGTGATCTTCGCGATCGTCGCCGGCGTGATCGCCGCGTCGAGCGGGTCGAGCTACAGCTACTGACCGCGAAGCCGCGGAGGCGGCCCGGTCAGGCGGCGTGGAAGAAGTGCCGCTCGACCGGGTCGCCTTCGCAGTATGCGCGCGCCGCATCCCACAGCTCCCGGTCTCGGCCGGTGAAACGCTGGGTGCGCTGCCGCGCGAACTCGCCCCAGGACGGGACGAGGAAGGTCTCGAGCATGGTCTCGGCGTCTTCGCCGCTGCGGTACAGCCGCCAGCGGTAGCCGCCGGTGCGCCGCCGGCTGTCGCCGACGCGGCGGATCGCCGCCTCGAACGCCGCCTGGTCCGCCTGCGGCACCCGATAGGCGATCTCGATCAGCACCGGCCCGTCGGTCGGCTCCGGTTCGAAGACGAGCATCGGCTCCGGCCAGGAGTTCGCGATGCTGCGGTCGATGGTGGAGGTGCCCGGCAGGAGCGGCAGGATCGCGACGCTGCCCGCCACGGCCAGCAGCAGCACGGCCGCGATCACCAGCGCAGCCGTCGTGCCGAGGCCCTGCGCCAGCAGGCCGAAGGCGAACGAGCCGACGGCCATCGACCCCATGAAGAACAGGATGTAGACCGAGACCGCCCGCGAGCGCACCCACTGCGGCAGGGTCAGCTGCAGCGCGGCGTTGAGCACGGTCAGCGTCCCGATCCACGCCAAGCCCGCGATGGCGAGCACGACCAGGGCGACGGCGAACGGGGCGAAGGCGGCGGCGACCGACCCGGCCGCGAACAGCACGGCGCTGGCGGCGATGATCGCGTTGTCGCTGACGCGCTTCCGCGCGAGCGGCAGGAGGAACACGCCCGCCACTGCGCCGACGCCCAGCGCGCCGAGCAGCAGGCCGTACCCGCTCGAGTTCAACCCGAGCCGCGTCGCGGTCAGCGGCAGCAGCGCCCACAGTGCGCTCGCGGGGAGGGCGAACAGCACGGACCGCAGCAGGATACGGCGCACCAGGTGGGCGGAGAGCGTGTAGCGGACCCCGGCGCGTAGGGCCGGAAGGAACCGTTCGCGGTCGTCGAGTCCCTGCTGCGGCGGCCGGCGCCACCAGATCAGCGCGACCACCGCGACGACGAAGCTCAGTGCGTTGATGCCGAAGACGACGGCCGTGCCGAACAGTGAGAGCGCGACACCCGCCAGAGCGGGGCCGATGGCGCGGGCGCCGTTGACAGTCACACCGCCGAGCGCGGCGGCGGCGACCACCTCCTCCCGGGGCACGAGCTCCGGCTGGATGGCCTGCCAGGCCGGTGAGGTGAGCGTGGAGGCGACCCCCAGCAGCAGCGTCACTCCGAGCAGCAGCGGAGCGGTCAGCGCGCCCGCCGCCGTCACGACCGTGAGGGCCACAGCGAGCACGGCGCTGGCCACGGACCCCCAGATCAGCAGCTTGCGGCGGTCGAAGGAGTCGGCGAGCACACCAGCCGGCAGCGAGAACAGCACGGCGGGCGCCAGGCTCGCCGTCTGCACCAGAGCGATGACGATGCTGTCGGCGTGCGCCTCCACCAGGAACCACTGCGCGCCGACCGTCTGCATCCAGGTGCCGATGTTGCTGCCCAGCTGGGCGAACCACAGCGTGCGGAACACCGTACGGGCTAGCGGCGCCCAGGGGGAGACGGTGGGCGCCGCCGCTGCGGCCGGCGCGGCCGTGGGCTGCCCGGTCACGAGCGGCCGGTCGTGGAGGTCGGGTCGGCGGTCAGCAGGTCGCGCAGCCTCCCGTAGCGGGTCTCCTGGTAGGCCCCGTGGACGACGATGAGCACGATGGCCGCCGCGACACCGACCGCGATGCTGAGCGGGAGGGTGCGCGACGGCAGGTAGACCAGCAGCGAGACCCCGACGCCGGCGACCATGGAGTTGACGATCGCGATGGCGGAGGAGATCGTGAAGAACACGCCGCGCCGGTATCCCCGCTGGCCGATCTCCAGCAGCTCGTTGGGGGCCCGTCCCGCCGGCATCGGGAAGTATGCGTCGGCGCCGGGGAGGAGACCCGCGTAGTAGCGGCGGATGCGTTGGATCGAGGCGAGGGCGGCGACGTCCTCCAGCGAGGTCTGCACCAGCCGCTCGTAGGTGAAGACGCCGAGGATGACGACCACCGGGATGATCACGCCGAGGAAGCCGAAGGCGACGAGCGCGCTGGACAGCGTCATCAGATAGAGGGACGCGCGGCTGCTGGACTCGCTGACCGTGATGCCGCGCGCCGACTCCAGCACGAAGTGCTCGGTCAGCAGCGCGTTGTAGAAGGCGAGCGGGCGGTCGCCCAAGGACGCGGCCGAGTCGGCCGCGTCCGGAAGCCCGGCAGCGCCGTCGCTCACCGCGTCACCTCGAGCTCGCCCGGCCACCGCCCCAGCTCGGCCGCCGCGCTGTGGGTGGCCTGCAGGAAGGCCCGCACCAGCGCATCCGGGTCGGCCGAGCGGCGCACGACCTCGTACGGCAGCAGGAACTCGCCCAGCTCCGCGCTGAAGTACGCTCCCTCCGGCACCGGGGCGTCCGCGTAGCCCTCCGGTGCCGGGTACGCGTACGAGTAGTACGCCCCTTCGGCCCCGCCGCCGGGCCAGAAGCCGGCGCTGCTCAGCTCATGCGAGTACCCCTCGTGCATCACGCTGTCGGGGCAGTTCGGTGCGCCGCCGGGATGCTGCGGTGCGGTCCGCCCGGAGAACCGCGTGACCGCCAGATCCATCGCGCCCCAGAAGTAGTGCACGGGGCTGACCTTGCCGACGAAGTCGGAGCGGAAGCGCTGCAAGTTCTGCTCGGCGTCGATCAGCTGCCGCCAGAACGCCTGCGCATGCTCCGGAACGTAGGTGCAGTGCCCGGTGTCCTCCGCGAACGGGATCGCGACCTCGACCTCGTTCGGGACCGGGTGGATGCGCACCTCGACGCCGAGCTCACCGAGGGCGTCCAGCGTCGCCTCGTAGAACGAAGCGACCGACTGGCCGGCGAACGGAACCGTGCGCCGCCCGCCGTCGCTCGTGCGGACGACCAGCTCGTGCTCGACGAAGTCGAACTCCAGGTCGAGGATGCCGGCGGGCACCGGGATGGGACCGGTGCTGAGTCCGCGCGCGCTCAGGTAAAGAGTCACGTGCCACCAGTGGTTCACCGGCGGCGTCAGGGCCATCCGGATCTTGCCGACGATCTGCGTCCACAGGTGGAGCGTCTCGCGGGTGGCCTGCCAGGAGTCGACGGGGAGTTCGGGGCGCATGGGGTCCTTCCGGCTCGGGCGTGCGGGCGCTCTCAGCCTACGGCGCGACGCCCCTAGAGCAGGGTGCTGCCGAGCACCCGGTGCGCGACCGAGATGGACTCGCCGCTGACCACCGAGCGCGGGGACGCGAGGAACGCGATGAGGTCCGCGATCTGCTCCGGCGACGACTCGCCGCCGCGGCCCGGCGCGACCGTCGCATCGGGCGTGGTCGTCACGAGCCCCGGGGTTGACGACGTTGACCGCGACACCGGTGCCGGCCAGCTCGTCGGCGAGGTTCTTCGCGATGAGGATGGTGGAGGCGTTGCGCACCGACGCAGCGATGCTGCCGGTGAAGTAGGCGTTCTGGCCGCTGATGACGACGATCCGGCCGAAGCCGGCCTCCCGCATCGACGGGATCGCGGCGGCGGCGACGCGCAGGAACGCCAGCGCCTTCCCGTCCACGGCCTTCAGGATCTGCTCGGGGTCCGAGCTGCGCGCCGGGTCGAGGGTCTGCGCGGGCGGTGCGGCGGTGACCACCAGGGCGTCGATGCGCCCGTGGCGCTCCAGCACGCTGTCGACGGCGCGGCGCACACTGTCCTCGTCGGAGGCGTCCAGCGTCACGTGCTCGACGTCCCCTGCGCCGTCGCCCGCGCTGCGGGAGGCGACGACCACGGTCGCGCCCTCGGCGCGGAGCCGGTCGGCGACCGCCGAGCCGATGAAGCCGGTGCCGCCCACGACCAGGGCGACGCGATTCGTGAAATCGAGATCCATGTCAGGGCCAACCGTGGAGTGCCGCGGGCGATTCCCGTCGGACGGCGACGCCCGGAGAGTTCCGGGCGCCGCCGCGGCTCACTCCGCCGTCAGGCGTTCGCGCCCGCCGGGTGGAGGACGACCTTCGTCCAGCCGTCGTCGCGGTTGTCGAAGTGCTCGTACGCGTCGGGGGCCTCATCCAGGCTGAGTTCGTGGCTGACGATCCAGGACGGGGTCGCCTTGCCCGCGGCGATCAGGTCGCGCAGCCGCCGGTTGTACTTCTTCACGGGCGCCTGCCCGCTGCCCATCGTCTGTCCGCGGAACCAGAACTGGCCGTAGTCGAAGACCACCTCGCCCTGCTTCGCCAGTTCGTCGGACGCGCCGGGGTCCTGCGGGACGTAGACGCCGACAACGCCGATCGTGCCGGTGAACCGGACCGACTGCACCAGCCGGTTGAGCGTCATGTTGGGGTGCTCGTGGCCCTGCACGTCGTGCGCCTGGTAGCCGACGCACTCGCAGCCGTTGTCGGCTCCGAGCCCCCTGGTCAGCTCGGTGACGGCCTCCACCGGGTCGACCTTCGAGTCGTCGATCGCGATGGCCCCGATCTCCTCCGCCAGCTTCAGGCGATCGGGATGGCGGTCCACCACCATGACCCGGCTCGCGCCCTTGAGCGTGGCCGAGTACGCGGCCATGAGGCCGACCGGACCGGCGCCGTAGATCACGGTCTGATCGCCCGGCTTCACCTGGGCCATCTCGGTGGCGTGGTATCCGGTCGGGAAGATGTCGGCCAGCATCACGTAGTCCGACTGCTTCTCCCCGGCGTCCTCTCCCAGCCGCAGGCAGTTGAAGTCGCCCCACGGCACGCGCAGCAGGTCGGCCTGCCCGCCTGCCCACGGTCCCATGTCGGCGAAGCCGTATGCTGCTCCGGCCCACTCCTTCTTGGGCTGGGCGGTCAGACAGTAGTTGGTGAGGCCGCGCTCGCAGTTCTTGCAATGCCCGCACGCGACATTGAACGGCAGCACGACGTACTCGCCCACCTGCACCTTGTCCACGCCCGAGCCCACCTCGACGACCCGGCCGAGGTTCTCGTGGCCGAACCAGCGCCCGGTCTCGAAGTCCGTCCGGCCCTCGTACATGTGCAGGTCGGACCCGCAGATGTTGGTCGAGGTGATCTGCACGAGGACGTCCGTCGGCCGCTCGATCCGGGCATCCGGGACATCCTGGACGCTGACCTGACGCGGCCCGTCATACACGACTGCTTTCATTGCTTCTTCCCTCCATCGATGGATACGAGGGGCGGCGCTCATCCATCCCGATTCGGGCGTCGCTCCGCTACCGCACGCACCGTAGGCGCGAATCCCGCCGGGTGACCCGGTTGACAGATGGACGCGGGCGGAGTGACCCGTGTCTCAGCGCAGCATGCTCGTCATCGGTGTCGCACGGGCGACCTCCGAAGTTAGCGGCGGGAGCCCCCACGCGTCCTCGATGGTGCGCAGCAGCGAGTAGTGGGTGAAGGACTGCGACGCGACGGTCCGCGGCCGGGCCGCGGGCCCGGCGAAGATGCAGGCCACGATGTTGTCCGCCGAGTCCCCCTCGTCGAAGGTGATCACCAGGAGCGAGCGCTGCCGGGTGAAGGCGGGCGACTCCAGGATGCGCGGGATGTTGTTCTGCAGCCACGCATCCCCCTGGGCGATGGAGCAGTCGTGCATGTCGTCGCACAGGTTCGGGCTGATGAAGGCGAAGTCGGGCAGGGACGTGGTCGTGGCCAGGTCGCTCGCCAGCCGGTCGTAGGGGACGTCGTGGCTGCGGCAGTAGGCCGGGTCGGCGGTGACCCTGGGGAAGTACAGGAAGGGGTTGTGCTTCACCGCGTACAGCGGGGTGTTGGCCGTAGTGCAGGGCGCCGGCATGCTCTCGGCGTACATCCGCCAGCTCCGCCCGGCCCGGTCGAGCGCCTGCGCGAGGTTCGGGCCGGTGTCGAGGCACGATCCGCCCGGCGGGTTGCAGTCGGTGGTGATGCCCGCGGTCGTGCCGCTGGTCAGCGCCAGGTAGTTGGGGAGGCTGGGATGCGCCACGGCAGAGTAGTGGCTCGCTTGCGCGAACGACCGCGCGAGCCCGTTCAGGTAGGGCGCCGCCGGGTTGCCAACGACCGACTGCGCAGGCTTGTTCTCCTCGACGACGACCACGACGTGCTGGATCGCGCCCGGCGACGGCGACGGGCTGCTCCCGGTGTCGCTGCTTTGACTCCCGGAGCGAGTCGGCACCGCGCCGCCGCTGCACGCGCACAGCGCGAGCGCCAGAAGGACCGCGCACACGGCACCACGAACCCGCCTCACCATGCCCGGAGACTACGCGCGTCGCCGCGCTGCCGTCAGGGGCTCGGACGGTCGAGGCGGCGGCCGAGGACGACGTGGAGCACGGCCCCGCAGGCGAGCGCCGCGAGGGTGAGCAGCCAGCCGAGTAGGAGCAGCAGGCCGAGGCGGTCGGTGCGCTGCTCGAAGGCGGACAGAGACTGGCCCGCCGCGATCACGACCTGGCCCTCCCGGGCGGTCGTCAGGGCCAGCCGCACCCCCGGCTGAGGCTCCCAGGTGAGGTGGTCGGAGCCGTTGGCGACCGTGTTCTGCAGCACGCCCTCGGGGATGCGCGCGCGCTTGCCGTCGAGGTAGCCGTCGCCCGCGATCGGTCGTCCGTCGGCGTTGTAGACGACGTAGAACGGCATGCGGCTCTCCGCGACGTTCACGCGCGGGCTCTGCGCCGCACCCGGGGTGTCGCTGCCCGACACCGAGACCAGCTGCGAGATCAGCGCCTGCGGGGCGTCGTCGGCCGACGATCTGTCGCCCTGCTGGACCACCCCGTACACCGCGCCGATCGCCACCGTCGCCACGAGTGCTCCGACGATCCAGGGGACCAGCCGATCCACCGTTCGCATCACCATGGCCACAGCATAGGAACCTCAGGTGAACGCGCGCGTCGTCCTCGCGGCTGATTCCGGGTCAGTGATCGAACCGCTCCCAGTTCCCCTCGCCGACCACCTCGACGCTCCCGTCGACCACGGCGATCGCGGTGTGGTCGTCGATCGCGTACGACCGGCCGGGGATGCGCGTCGCCCAGCGCCGGGCCGCCTCGAGAGTGTTGCCGGTCCATCCCGGGTAGTCGAGGTGGGGGAAGATCGAGAAGTCGACGAGGCCGAGCGTGTCGTCCGGGCCGTCCGGCTGCCAGTCGAGGAACTCGCCGCCGACGCGCGGCGTCAGCACCATGCTGCCCGCGCTCACTCCGACCCAGACCGTGTCGGTGAGCTCGGGCAGCAGGTCGGCGAGCTTCGAGCGCTGCAGCCAGGTCGCGAGGCACCGGGCCTCCCCGCCGTCGACGAGCAGCACGTCCGCCTCGCGCACCCACGGCATCCAGCGCTCGTCGTCGATGCCCGGCAGCGCGGTCAGCTCGAGCACGCCGACCGATCGCCAGCCGAGGCCGACGAGGCTGCTGTCACCTCGTCCTGCCGTCGACCTCCAGACGGTCTGCGGGCTGCACGCGGGTTGCCCCCACTGAGCGGTGGGGATGAACAGGGCGTCGCTCTCGCCGATCGGCTTGCCGAGCATCCCGGTCAGCGCATCGCTGATGCCCTGGTTCGTGACACCACCCGAGGTGAGCAGCAGCTTCATCGACGACCTCCCGGATCGACATGCCGAATCGCCGACCACCCTAGACCCGCGCCGCGGCCCCGCTCACGCGCAGGAAGACCGTGAGCCAGGCGAACACGATGACTCCGGCGATCAACTCGGTCGCGGTGAGCACGGCGTCTACGGGGTCGGCGCGGTGATGAGCGCGCTGTCGCCCGGACTCGGGCTGCTCATCCTGGGCAACTCGATCCTGGAGGGCGCGGGAACCGCCCTGCTCATCCCTCCGGTCTAGGCGCAGCAGGGCGAGATCTCCGGCCTCTCCCGCAGCGTCTCCAACCTCGGGTCGAGTTTCGGCACCGCGATCGTGGCGACGGTGCTCGGCTTCGGCGCGGGGGAGCGGGCCGGAGGCTACGTCCTCGCGATGATGGTCCTCGTCGTCGTCGCCCTCGGCGGTGCGGTCGTCTCCGGGTTCCTGCCGCACAAGCGCCCGGACGCGGTGCCCGCGGCGGCGTGAGGAGATCGCCCGCACCGGCTCGTCGCCAGCGTTCGCCCGACCGCTGCCGTCGGTGCCTAAGCTGGACGTCGTGTCGAGTGGGGTGAGGGATGCGTACGCGCGTCGGTCGGCCGAATACATCGACCTGTTCGGCTCCATGGAACCGGTGCATCACGCCGATCTGCATCTCGTGTCCGCCTGGGCGGATTCCCTCGTGGGCCCGGTGATCGATGCGGGATGCGGTCCAGGGCAGTGGACTGATCACCTCGCGTCGCGCGGGAAGGACGTCCGCGGCGTCGACCTGGTGCCCGAGTTCATCTCCCGGGCACGAGAGAGCTATCCCGGAGTCCGGTTCGATGTCGGCGGCTTCGACCGGCTTGACGCCGAGAGCTCGTCGATCGGCGGCGTTCTGTCGTGGTACTCGCTGATCCACCAGGAGCCGGACGACATCCAGACGCCGCTGCGCGAATTCGCCCGGGTACTGCGTCCTGGCGGGGGCCTGCTCGTCGGGTTCTTCACCGGGCCGGCCTTGGAGCGGTTCCCGCACGCCGTGGTCGACGGCTACCGCTGGCCGGTGCCCCTCCTCGCTTCAGAGGTGGGTGGCGCCGGGTTCGACGTGGTGGAGACGTACGAGCGGGTGCAGGCGGGCGCCCGCCCCCAGGGTGCGATCGTGGCTCGGCGGCGGGCCGTCCAGTAGGGAGCTTCGTCGCTCAGGAGTGCTCCTCCACGTACTCCTCCGGGTCCTCGTCGCGCGGGATCACGCCGGCCGCGGCATGGCGGGACTCGAAGGCGAGGAAGGCCACCGCCATCCGGTGCCGCTCGTCGCGGTCGAGGTGCCGTCGGATGTCGGTGAGGCCCTGGCGCTCCTCCTCCGCCATGTGGTCGCTGTTGACCTCGTTGACCTCCGCGATCGCCTTCAGCCAGTCGATCGATCCGACCTCGTGATCGTCGACGCCCGCGATCGCGTCGCGGATCTCGTTGTGGTCGTGGATGGCGTCCTCGGTCTCCTCCTGCGGCGACTCCTTCTCGACCAGGTCTCGCTGCAGCTTCACCAGCCGAGGGTAGAAGAGGATCTCCTCGGCCTTCGCGTGCACCTCCAGCAGGATCCGGAGGCGGCCCCAGACCGCCGACAGCGCGTCCCGATCCGACGTGTCGATCTCCTCCAGCATCGCGAACATACGACGCTGCTCGTGGTGGTCGGAGAGGATGACCTCAGTGATGTCCACGGTGACTCCTTCCTCGGCGTCCCGCGCCGGTGCCCGTCTGCGGTGCACGGTACCCCGGTACAGGCCGGGGAGATCCTCCTCGCCCTCAGTCCTCGGACCCACCCGCGGGCGGCGCGTACGCACCGCGGCCGTGGCGCTGGTCGCGCACCGCGATCGTGAGCATCACGGATCCGGTGATCGCCCAGATGGCGGCGATGAGGTAACCCCAGGGATTCGTTCCCTCGGCCACCGTGACGACGAGCCAGCACACGGCGATGACGAGCCAGACGATGCCGCTGCGGATGCGCGGCCGCCCGAAGGCGACACGGAACCAACGCGCATCGGTCCCCGGTTCCCCCATGAGGAGACTCTAGTGAGTGCAGTCGGAGTTCGATCCGGAGTCAGCGCGGAGCGTCGCCGGTCGGCTCCTCCGGCGGCGGAGCGGGCGCGGCCGGCGGCCGGGGCGGCGGTGCCGCGTAGAGCGGCTGGCCGCCGGCCGGACCGGCGTACGGGAGGGGGACCTGCGGGCGGCTGTAGTCCTGCGGCGTCGAGTATGCCCCCGGAGTGGGCGCGACGTAGCCGGGCATCTCGCCGTCCGGGCGGTCGAACCGGGCGCCGCGCGGGTTGGGCGGGAGGAGCGTCATGACCAGGATCGCGAAGCCGCCGAGGCTCGGGATGAGCAGGAGCAGCAGGAAGAGCCCGCTCAGGTCGACATCGTGCAGCCGTCGCGCCGCGAGTGCGAGTCCCGGGACCACGGTGGCGAGCCACCAGCCGACGAGCAGGATCACGCCGACCGCGATCCCCGGTCCCGGCGTGAAGCTGCCCTCGGAGTCGACGCGCGAGCCGACCATCGCGCCGGCCAGCACGACCAGATAAAGGCCGAACACGATGAGCGCGTCGGCGAGCGCCCACCACCAGTACTCGCTGCGGCTCGCCCTCCCGTCGAACCGTGCGTACTTCTTCCAGTAGCGGACGAACGCCTCGCCGAACGAGGCGCCGTAGTAGGGCGCCCACAGGGGCACGCGCGGCGCCGCCGGCGTTCCGGGCTCGATCATGGTGACCCCCTCGATCCGGCGCCGGGCGCTCCGGACGCCGCCAGGATACTGCGGTCCGCGGTCGGCGGAGCAGGGCCCTTCGCCTCCCCGCTACCGAGCGCAGGGGAATGACCGCCGCGGCCGCGCGGTTCGACCTCTCATGAGTGAGACCGCGAGCGCCGCCACCGCAGAGTCGCCCGTCCGCCCGGTATTGGAAGACCTCGAGGGTCTCCTGCTGCGCCTGGACTGGACCCTGCTGGGCTTCGCGCAGACGGCGCTCGCCGCCGGCCGCAGCACCGCGGTGCCCGCCGGTTCGGTCCGCTTCCACTACGTGGTCTCCGGCTCCGTCGAGATCGCCGGGTGTGCGCTGCCGGTCAGGCTGACCGCGGGCGACTTCCTGATGCTGCCGCGCGCCGGGGCGCACCGGGTCACAGCGAGCGAGGACGCCGTCGTCGCCTCCGGGGAGCTCGCCGCGGCCAGCACCTCCGGGCAGCCGTTCACCCTCGCGCTGCCGGAGTCGTTCGGCGCGTGCGGGTTCGTCGTGCGCGAGCCGTCCATGGGGCCGCTGATCCAGACGCTCGGCATCGAGTTCGGGCGGATGCGGACCGGAAACTGCCTGATGGCGAGCCGGATCGCGACCATCATCGCCTCCGCCGCCGTCCGCTCCTGGGTGGAGAACGGATGCGCCCCCGACCAGTGGCTGGTCAGCGTCCGCGACCCGCACATCGCCCGGGCCGTCGCCGCGATGCGCGAGGCGCCGGGGGAGCCGTGGACGGTGGAGCGGCTGGCCCGCGTCGCGAGCGCCTCCCGCACCGTGTTCGCAGAGCGGTTCCGGGAGCTGGTGGGCGACTCGCCCAACCGCTACCTGACCACCGTGCGGATGGAGCAGGCCGCGCAGTTGCTGCGCGACGGACGGCTGAGCGTCGCCGATGTCGCATCCCGTCTGGGCTACAGCTCCGACGTCGCGTTCAGCCGCGCGTTCCGCCGGCACACCGGGGAGAGCCCGGCGACCTGGCGACGGGAGGCCGCGGCCGCGCTCTCGGCTTAGCCGTCCGTGCGCCGGCGGCGCGCCGTGCTGAGCAGCACGCCACCGAGCACCGCGACGATGCCGCCGGCGACCAGCGCCTCCTTGACGCCCGCACCGTCGACCAGCAGGCCGCCCGCCGCCGCGCCGAGGGCGATCGCGAGCTGGAACGCGGCGACCACGAGTCCGCCCGCCGCCTCCATCCGCTCCGGCTCGACGCGTGCCGCCCAGGTCTGCACCAGCGTCGGGACGCCGCCGAACGCGAAGCCCCACAGCACGACGGCGGCGATGGCGAGCGGGACCTGATTCGGCAGCAGTGCGAACACCGTCACCGCCGCCCCGAGCACGGCGGGCATGACCACGAGCCCGGTGCGCAGCCTCCGGTCGGCGACGACTCCCGCCACGAGGTTGCCGGCGAAACCGCCGAGGCCGTAGGCGGCGAGCAGAGCGGCGAGACCGGCCGTTGTCAGACCCGGGATGTCGGCCGCGCCCAGCCGGATGTAGGTGAAGCCGGCGAAGTGGCCGCCGGCGAGCAGCGCGATCCCGAGCAGCCCGACGAGCATGACCGGCGACCGCAGCGCCGTGAAGAGCGCCCGGACCCCGGAGCCCTGGGCGGGCGTCACCCGCGGCAGGAGGAACCGCTGCGCCACGGCGGCGGCGACCGACATGACGGCCACCAGCACGAACACCGCGCGCCAGCCCCAGAGGGCGCCGAGGAAGGCGCCGAGCGGCACGGCCACCACGGTGGCCAGCGAGACGCCGGTGTTGACGATCATCATTGCCCGGCCGAGGTGCGCGGGCGGCACCAGCTGGGCGGCGACGGCGACGGCCATCGACCAGAACCCGGAGATCGCGATCCCGAGCAGCACACGCGCGATCAGCAGCACCCAGAACTGCGGCGCGATGGCCACCAGGATGTTGGACAGCGCGGCCAGCACCGCGAGCCCGACCAGGAGGGTGCGCCGGTCGAGCCGGCGGAACAGCGGCCCGATCGCGGGGCCCGCCACCACACCGATCAGGGCGGTGGCGGTGACCGCCTGTCCCGCCGTCCCCTCGGTGATGTGGAGGCCGGAGGCGATCGGCGACAACAGGCTCGCCGGGAGGAACTCGGCGGTCACCAGGGCGAACACGCCGGCCATCAGCGCGACGACGCCGCCCCACGACGCACGGTCGTCCGGACGCGCGGCGGGGACGGAGGCGGTGTCCGGCACAGGGGAGGTCTCGACGCTCATACGACCAGCCTGAAGCCCGTCCGCCTCCCGCACCCGATCCATCGTCCGCCTCTCCTGATCGACCGTCCGGACATCCCCCGCCATCAGCTCCGGACTTGTTCGACCGACACGCCGCCGGAAACGCGAAGAACTCCGGAGCTGACGGCTGCGGGGTGCTTAGTCGCGCTCCTCCTCGGCCTCGAGGTCTTCGTCGGCGTCGACGAACGAGTCGTCGGACTCGGTCGCGCGGACGGCCGCCAGGGCCTCCGCCTCCGCGGCGTCCGACGCCTCCTGCTCCCGCCTGTGCCTGGCCATGTCGCTCCCTTCGATACGTGCACTATACGAGCGGAGGCTTCATTCCGCGCCCGCTGCGCACTACCGTGATCCCGTGCTGATCTACTCGATGGGGGTCTCGGCGGACGGCTTCATCGCCGACGACGAGGGCGCGTTCGACTTCACGGCGCCGGGCGACGAGCAGTTCCGGTTCCAGGCCGGTCAGGTCGCGCGGCTGGGCGGCTACCTGCTGGGGCGCCGGCTGTACGAGACGATGCGGGTGTGGGACACGGACCCGTCGCTGCGGGCTCCGCGGTCGGGGGTGGCCTTCGCCGAGAGCTGGTCCGCCCTCCCGAAGGTCGTCTTCAGCCGGACGCTGACCCAGGTGGAGGGGAACGCCCGCCTCGCGACCGGTTCCGTCGAGGAGGAGGTAACGGCCGCCCTGGCCTCGGCCGACGGCGACGTCTCGATCGGGGGAGCGGACCTCGCCGCAGAGGCGATCCGGCTCGACCTCGTCGACGAGTACCGGCTGTTCCGCTACCCCGTGGTCATCGGCCGGGGCACCCGCTACTGGCCCGACCTCGACCACCGGCTGCCGCTCGCCCTGGTCGGCACGCGGACCTTCGGCGGGCGGGTGGTCTACGAGGAGTACCGGAGGCTGCGCTACGCCGACTCCGACCAAGCGCGATCATCCGACGGATGAGTCGCATTTCGATGGTCGAACCCACGCGGTGTGCGAGGCAGGCTACTGGAATGGGATCGCTGATGGGCGGATGTCTGGACTAACGGATGAATCGAACCACTTCGAGTCCCTCCGCTCAAAGTAGTCGTGAAGTGCCGCGATGTTGCGCTCCTTGTGTACTCCCGGGCCCACATATATCTCTCGGATGCCCGCTGGATCTATCGGCACCTTCCAATAGGGAACCGCGAGTCCCGTGGGACTCGTCCGGAAACACAATTCACCCCGATCGGTTGAGGAGTCGTGACCCTCGGCGCCGCGGTATGGGGGCGTCGAAAGCAGAAGTCGGACTTCCTGCTCTTCTTCGAAGCTGGGGTCCTTGACCGCCAAGAATGCGCGTGAGGCGAAGCTCTTGCTCCTGATGTCATGGTTCCGTTCAGGATCGAAGCTAGACGAAGTCCTTCCGACCGGTGCCACTACACTCCGGATGCTCGCGTATGCGGCGTCGATTCCCGCATATCCGTAACCCACCTCAAGGAACTCGTAGTCCATCTGGAAGTCCGGCGGCTCGGGTATGAGCTTCCGCTTGTCGATGCCGATGGAGCAGCCGTTAGAAGCTGCGTAGCCCCTCCATTGACTCAACCGGTCACCCGATTTCGAGAAAGCGACTCCGAACGGTGTCGAATCTCGTTTGAGCTCGGCCTGCTCGGTGGCGATTTCCTCGAAGATGTTTGCAAAGTACGCGGGATTGTTATGACTATCCGGTCTGTCGTCTGGAGAGGTGGGCGGTTGCGAGCGGTACTCCTGAGCGAGGGCGCGAATCTTCTCAACTAACGCATCGCGGCCGTACTTGGTTTCTGTTGCGTCATTGCTATAGCGGAAATCGCTCGCCCAGAGTTCTCGATTGCGCAGGATGCTCAGGAGGTTCGCCATTGAGGTGTAGTGGTAGATCACCGCCGGTACATCTTCGTCCGTCACACACGGGACACTAGCGACCAGAGGCTTCGTAGGCCAGCGTCGCCGGTCGCAACACGGTCGCGAAGCTACGCAGGTGTTGCTACGCGGACTCCACCGTCCCGGTCTGATTGAACAGGTAGTACACGCTCAGCGCCGCGAAGCCGACGAGCATGGCCGGGGCGTAGAGCACGCCGACGACGGTGAGCAGCGGATAGAACAGCGTCCCCGCCCCGAACCGCAGCAGCGCGGCGCGCCGGGCCGGGGGCTGCATCGCACCCGCACGCACCGCGCCCAGCGTGATGCGCCCGTACAGGAACGTGAACGCGACCGCGAAGCCCGTGCACGCGCCCCCGTACAGCACGGCGGCGACCCGGATGTCGGCGGAGTCGCCCTCCACGAGTGCGCCGGAGAGCGTGGAGGTCGTGAACGGGATGGCCGTGACGAACATCAGCAGGATGAGGTTCCAGAACAGCAGGAGCCGGTCGACGGCCGTGGTCAGGCGGAGGATCGAGTGGTGGTTGACCCAGATCACGCCGATCACGAGGAAGCTGACGACGTACGCGGCGAACGACGGCCACGCGGCGAGGAGCTGCGCGAGCAGGCTCTGCTCCCGGCTCGGCTCCAGGTGCAGGTCGAGCACGAGGAGCGTGATGGCGACCGCCAGCACGCCGTCGCTGAACGCTTCCAGCCTGACCTTGGACACGGTTCCTCCGTCGCTGCGGGTCGCGGCGCGCCCCGAACGTGCGCGCTCGCGACGATTCTGCCCGCGGCGGCCCGGGATGGCACGCGACCGTGCCGTGGGCGCGCCGGGAGGCTACCGTTGTGGTGTCACGGCGGATGCGCGGAGGGGCCGATGGCGGACACGATCATGGTGGCGGTGGACGGGGAGCCGGAGCACCGCGCCGCCCTCGACTGGGCCGCCGCCCGCGCCGCGTGGATGCCGGCGAGGCTGGAGCTCATCCACGTCGTCGAGCGCTCCTTCTCCGACAGCGGGGAGCAGTCCGGGCGGATGCTGACGCTCGCCGGGCGCGCGCTCGTCGCGGAGGAGGAGCGCTACGCGCTGCGGCGCGCCCGAGCCGCCCTGCACCTGGAGCACGCGGACGCCGACCCGGCGCGAGCGGAGCCGGAGATCCGCAGCCGTGTCCTGTTCGGGCACGCCGGACGCGACGTCGTGGCCGCCTCCGCCGGGGCGCTGCTCCTGGTCGTCGGCACCCCGCCCGCCGCGCGGACGCAGCGCGCCCTGGCCGGGTCGATCGCGGCGAGGGTGGCGTCCGCGGCGGCATGCACCGTGGTGGCGGTCCCGCACGGTTGGCGGGGCCACGGTCGCGGGATCGTCGTCGGCGTCGACGGGGAGCCTCCCACCGGCCCGGCGGTGGACTTCGCGGGCGACGAGGCCGCGCGACTCGGGGAGCCGCTGGTGGTCGTGTACGCCGGATACGCCGTCGGCGCGGTCCGCAACGGGCGCCGCGCTGCCGGTCCGGCCGCGACGGACGACGCGCGGGGACGGATCGTCACGGCCGCCGCCGACCGCGCCCTCCGTAGGCATCCCGGGCTCGTCGTGCGCGCGCGCGTGGTCGAAGCGGCAGCGTCCGACGGCCTCGTCTCTGAGGCGCGCGGCGCACGGATGCTCGTGCTGGGCACCCACGACCGGCGCGGCGTGAAGCGCGTGGTGCTCGGGTCGGTCGGTCACGACGTCCTGCTGCGCGCCCGCCTGCCCGTCGTGATCGCGCGGGCCGTGGCCGTCAGCCCTTCGTCAGGTCCTGCGCCAGCATGACGAGGATGCCGCTCGGGCCGCGCAGGTAGGTCAGCTTGTAGACGTCGCGGTAGTTCGCGACCCCGCGCAGCGGACGGCAGCCGTGCTTCGCCGCGATCGCGAGCGCCTCGTCGATGTCGTCGACCGAGAACGCGACGCGGTGCATCCCGATCTCGTTCGGCAGCGTCGGCTCCGTCTCGATCGCGTCGGGGTGGAGGTACTCGAACAGCTCGATGCTGCCCTGCCCGTCGGGCGTCTGCAGCATGGCGATGCTCGCGTGGTTGCCGTCGAGGCCGACGGCGGTGTCCGTCCACTCGCCGCTCACCGTGTCGCGGCCGACCACCGTCAGCCCGAGGTCGGTGAAGAACGAGACCGCCTCCTCCAGGTCGCGGACCGCGATGCCGACGTTCTCGAGGTGGATGGCCATGCGCCGGATGCTACCAGCGGCCCGGCGGTTCCGCTCCGGCTCGTGGTCTGCCAGGATCGTTTCCGTTACGACGCGAGGGGGACGCGATGCCGACCATGACGCCCACGATCGACACGGGGCTGCTGTCCCGGCTGCCGGCCGGCCCGATCCTGATGCGCGTCCGGAGGCTGATCGTCACGACCGGCATCGCCGCCTTCGCCTACACGGTGCTCAGCAGCGGGAGCGCCGCTTCGTGCTCCGGCGGAGGAACGTCCGCCGACGGCGCCGTGACCCAGGCGACGTGCGCGAACCTCGCGCTGCGTCCGAGCTGGGCGGTGTACGCCGCGCTCGCTGTGATCGTGTTCGTCGCGATCGGCCGGGTGGCGCGGCGTGCGGAGACTCTGGAGGCGGCGAACCGCATCCTGGACCGCACCGCCATCGTCATCGTCGCCGTCGTGCTGGTGTCCGCGGCGGTCGGGTTGACCTGGATCATGCTGGTGCGGCCCGAGTCGCTGACCGGCGGTGGCACCGTCCTGTTCCCGTTCCCGTTCAGCTCGGCGGAACTCACCATCACCCATCAGTGACGCGTCCGCGCGGCTCAGCGCCTCCCGCGGAGCAGTGCGTAGGCGGCGCCGGTGGTCGTGCCGTAGACGAGGTGTGCCAGCAGGTCTTTGCCGAGGGTCGCCGAGTCGTACTCGGTGATCGGCTTGTAGAGGTGCATCGGCGGGAGGATGACGTAGCCGGAGAGCCACATCCCGGCGCCGAGCAGCAGTCCGTACGCCGCCCGCGGCCTGCGCAGCGAGCCGGCCAGCAGTCCGTACGCGGTCGCGCCGGAGATGCCGTACGCCCAGTGCGCGACGTTGTTCACGAGGGCCGCACGGGAGTCCGGCAGCCGGGTCTCGAAGAGTCCGTCGACGATCCGCCGCCCGACCTGCGCCGGTGCGGGGGCCGACTCCCACCCGGTGACATCGGCAGAGAACTCCCAGTCGGAGAAGGGCTCGGTGCCGCCTCCCCGCCGGTACTGCAGGTACAGCCACAGGTCGAAGGCGAGCGTTCCGACGACGCCCGCGGCGGCGCCGAGCACGACGGCGCCGACGGCGGTCGGCCGGGTGGAGGCCGATCGGGTGCGGCGGGCCACCAGGCCGGCGCCGACGACGCCCGCCGCCGTGGCGGAGGCGACCGCCGTCGCGGCCCGGCGCATGGTCGCTGTGCGGGATCCCATGCCCCTATTGGACGCCACGAGCGGCCCCTACGGGAAGGGGCGGCGTCAGCCCGGGACCGTCGGGCCGAGCGTTCCGTCGTGGTCGCGCTCGCCGGCGTCGCCTTTGAGCTCGACGATGATCGTGCGGGTCGGCGTGTCCCCGGTGTTGCTTCCGGCGTGCGTCTGCGCCGGGATCCAGACCGCCTGTCCTGCGGGCAGCTCGACGTCGGCGCTGCGGCCGCCCGACTCGAGGCGGCGGGAGAACGCGCTCAGCGTGACCATGACGGAGTCGGGATGCCGGTGCTCGGTGGTCCGGTCGCCCGGCTCGTCCCGGTACTGCAGCACCCGGACGCGGTCGTTCTCCCACAGCACCGAGTAGTGCGCGGGGTTGCTGACCACCGGGTCGTCGTCGTCGTCCACGCCCGCAGGGTAGCTCCGAGGCACGCCGCCCGGCCAGACCCGCGCTAGGATCGTGCGCGGCAGTTGCGTCACCGCAACGGCTCCGCGGCGAAGGAGGGATGCTCCCGATGGACCTGACCAGCCTGCTCGGCATCGAGACGCCGATCGTGCTCGGACCGTTCGGCGGGATGTCGTCGGTCGAGCTGACGGCGGCAGTCAGCGAGGCAGGCGGCTTGGGCTCGTTCGGCCTCTACGGCCTCGGGCCCGACCGCATCGTCGAGGTGACCCGCGAGCTGCGCGAACGGACCTCGCGCCCGTTCGCCCTCAACCTGTGGCTTCCGTTCCGGCGGGCGGGGGAGCCCGCGCCGGGTGGTGGCTTCGATCGCGGCGACTACGACCGGGCCGTCGACGCCCTCCGTCCGCTGTTCGCGGAGACCGGCGCCGAAGTGCCCGTGTGGCCGGTCGCGCCCCTCCCGGGCTTCGAGGAGCAGCTGGCGGCCGCGTTCGCAGCGCGCCCGGCCGTCCTGAGCTTCGTCTTCGGCGTCCCGTCGCCCGAGCTGGTCGAGGAGGCGCACCGCCGCGGCATCCGCGTGGTCGGCACCGCGACGACGGTGCCCGAGGCGGTCGCCCTGCAGGAGGGCGGCGTGGATGCGGTCGTCGCCTCCGGAGCCGAGGGGGCCGGGCACCGCCCGTCGTTCCTCGCCGACTCCGAGTCGAGCCTGGTGGGGAGCTTCTCGCTCATCCCGCAGGTCGTCGACGCCGTCGACGTCCCCGTCATCGCCGCGGGAGGCATCGCGGACCGCCGCGGGGTCGCCGCCGCGTTCGCCCTCGGCGCGAGCGCCGTGCAGGTCGGCTCGGCCTTCCTCGCCACCCGCCAGTCGGTCGCGCCTGCGGTGCACCGCGACCGCATCCGGTCGGCGCAGGCGCACGAGACCGTGCTGACGCGGGCCATGAGCGGGCGCTCGGCGCGCGGCCTGCCGAACCGCGCCGTCCGCACCATCGAGCAGTCGGGTGCCATCGCGCCGTTCCCGCTGCAGAACATCCTCACCGGCGTCTTCCGTCGGGCCGCGTCGCAGCGTGGCGACGCGGACCTGCTCTCCCTGTGGATGGGACAGAGCGCAGGACTGGCGCGTCACGATGACGCCGCGGACGTGTTCGCCGAGCTCGTCGCGGGGCTGCCGGGCGCATTGCGCTAGCGAGAATGCCGGTGCCGCCCCGGCGTGTTCCCGCCAGAATGGTCGCGTGCAGCAGCGCCTGAGCCGGGTCACGACGACCGACGGCACCGAGCTGGCCGTCGCCTCCGTCGGCGAGGGCCGACCCGTCGTGTACGTCTCGGGCTGGCTCAGCCACCTCGAACGGGGCTGGGAGCTGCCGCCCGAGCGCGCGTTCCTCGAGGGGCTCGCCGACGGCGTCCGGCTGGTCCGCTACGACCGCGCCGGCTGCGGCCTGTCGCCGGCGACCGGGAGGCCGCCGTCGCTGGAGTACGAACTCGAGCAGCTGGCCGCCGTCGTCGCGCCGCTCGGCCCCGAGCCGTTCGACCTCGTCGGTGCGTCCGTCGGGGCGCTGGTCGCCGTGGCCTGGGCGGCCGCGCATCCCGGAACCGTCCGCCGGCTCGTGCTGTACGGCGGCTGGGTCTCCGGCGACGCCGTGTCGCCCCCGAGCGCCCGCGAGCACGTGCTGGGCCTGGTGGAGTCGCACTGGGGTCTCGGCTCGGATGTGCTGACCGACATCTTCGCCCCCGACGCCCCGGCCGCCGTCCGGGCCCGCTTCGGCCGCTACCAGCGGGAGTCGTCCGACGCGCAGACCGCGCGGGCGCTGCTCGCCCTGAGCTACCGGCTCGATGTCGGCGACCTGCTCGGCTCGGTGCGCACGCCGACCCTGGTGGTGCACCGCGTGCACGACCGCGCGGCCCCCGTCGCCCAGGCGGAGGCGCTGGCGGGCTGCATCCCGGGTGCGGAACTCGCGGTGCTGCCGGGCCGCTCGCACCTCCCGTGGGCGGGAGACGCGCCGGAAGTGGTGGCGGCCATCCGCCGCTTCCTCGGTCTGCGGGTGGCGCGGACCGCCCCCGGGGCGCTGACCCCGCGGCAGCGCGAGGTCGCCGCCCTCATCGCCGAGGGCTGCACCAACCGGCAGATCGCCGCCCGGCTCGGCATCGACGAGCGCTCCGCCGAGGGGCACGTGGAGCGCATCCTGCTGCGGCTCGGGTTCCGGTCGCGCGCGCAGGTGGCGGCCTGGTTCGTCGAGCAGCAGGAGGCCGGCCGCGGCGAAGTGGGGTGACTCCACGCCTGCCCGGCCCGCGGCGCGCGGCCAGAGTGGACGCATGACCGACAGCATCGCCGACACCGGATCCGACACCGGCTTCCGCCAGCACGCCGGGCGTGGCCGCTTCAACGCCGCGTTCTTCCGCGCGATGGGCCCGTACCTGGATGCGGAACTGGGTCCCCGCAAGCAGCGCGTCTTCGCCGGGCTGGGGGACCGCGTCGTCGAACTCGGCCCGGGCGTCGGCGCCAACCTCCCGTACCTGCCCGCGGGTGCGACCCTGGTCGCGATCGAACCCAACCGCGCCATGCACGCGGGCCTTCGGGCAGCAGCCCGCCGCCACGGCATCCGGCTCGACCTGCACGAGCGGACGGCCGAGCGCACCGGCCTGCCGGACGCGAGCGCCGACACCGTCATCTCGTCGCTCGTGCTGTGCTCGGTCGCGGACCCGGCCGCCGCGCTCGCCGAGGTGCGCCGCATCCTCCGCCCCGGCGGCAGCTTCCGCTTCGCCGAGCACGTCGCCGCCCCCGATGGCACCGCCACGCGCGCCACCCAGCGCGTGCTGCGCCGCCCGTGGGCGTGGACCTTCGAGGGCTGCTCGTGCGAGCGCGACCTGGAGGGCGCCATCCGCGCCGCCGGGTTCGCCGAGGTGGAGGTGGAGCGCTACCGGCTGCGCACGCCGTTCGTCCCGTTCAACACGCACATCGCGGGGGTCGCGCGGGTCTGAGACCAGCACGGCCCTACGGTGGAGGGATGAGCGTCCCATCCGCCCGTGACCTGTTCATCGCCACCCACCTGGTGCGCGGCCGTGAGACCGGCACGGACGACGATTTGACGTGGTTCCACACCGGCGCGCCGCACGAGGAGCTCGGCGGTGTCCTGCTCGCCTCTCCGGAGCGCGTCGACGACGGTCTCGCCGCGATGGCCGGTCGCCCCGCCCTGTGGCATTCGTGGCCCGGCGACGACCGTCACGACGTGGAGGGCCAACTGGTGCGCCGCGGCTTCCGCTTCGTGGAGGAGGAACCTCTCATGGTGCTGGAGATCGCCAGTACGCCCGCGGGGCCGGCCGCGCCGCCCGGGATCACACTGCACGAGGTCGACGACGATACGGGGCTGAGGACGTGGGTGCGCGTGTGGAGCGGCGCGGCGCCGGACCCCGCGGTCGTGTCCGCGCTCGCCACCGCCGGTCTCGGTGATGGACGTCGCGTCCATCACCTCGTCGCGGTCCTCGACGGCAGGGCGGTCGGCTGTTCGGCGGCCGTTCTCGCAGGGGACGCGGTGGCGGTCGAGCATGTCGTGACCGAGCCGTCGCACCGGGGTCGTGGCATCGGCTCGGCCCTCACGGCAGCGGCGGTGGAGGCCGGTCGGGCGGCGGGCGCACGTCGCGCCGTGCTCACGGCGTCGCCGGACGGCGCGGGCCTTTACCGCCGGCTCGGCTTCGAGGAGCAGGGAACGGTGCGGCGGTTCGCCGCACCGGGGGCCGAGCACGTGTGACGGTGCGCAGAGACTCTCTGCGCGCTGATCCCGCTCGGCGTCGACCATCGGCTCCAGTTCCTAGAGCTCCAGCAGGGCGGCACGCAGCTGGCGGATGAGCCACTCCTTCGACCTCTCGCCGCCGGCCACCACCGAGGTGGGCGAGGCGTTCGCTCGCCGACCGCCTCACCGGAACCACGAACAGCGGCGCCCCGGCCGGCAGCGACGCGATCCAGTCCACCAACCTCAGCACGACGGGTGCGGCACCGAACCTGGTCTACGACCCGCGCGGGAACACCACCCTGCTCGCGGACCAGACCATCCAGTACGACCAGTCGGACCGGCACACCAGCACCACGACCGCCGGAACGACCGTCTCCTACATTCGCGATGTGACCAGCCGCATCGTCGCCCGCACGGTCACGCCGGCGGGCGGGACCGCGACGACCGTGCGGTACGGCTTCAACGACGGGGGCGACAGCCCCGACTGGACGCTCGATGGCACCGGCGCCGTCCTGGAGCACACCATGGCCCTGCCAGGCGGTGTGATCGTCTCGATCCAGCAGGCGGGCGGGAGTTGGGTGTGGTCGTACCCGAACATCCATGGGGATGTGGTCGTGAAGACCGGTGGAACAGGTACTCGCAGTGGTCCGCTGGCGCAGTACGACCCGTTCGGCAACCCGATCGACCCGGCCACCGGGCTGATCGGGACCACCAGCGCGGACGACGCCGTGCCGGCGAACACACCGCAGAACGCGACATACGGGTGGGAGGGCTCCAACCAGAAGCTCTACGAGCACGAAGGGTCCGTTGCCACGATCGAGATGGGTGCACGGCAATACGTTGCGTTGCTTGGGCGCTTCCTGTCCGTCGATCCTGTTTCGGGCGGCAATACCTGCGCTTACAACTACCCCAACGACTCCATCAATAACAACGACCTCACCGGCAACTACAGCATGAGGCTCAATGACGGAGGAACCACTCCCCAACGAGGAAGCATCACCATTCAGAAGTCCCACTGGGTCACCGGGAAAGGCCTTAGCAGCCGCAACATCGCTTACGGCGACAAAGTGCATATCGCGTTCGTCGGCTGGTGGGGCAAATTCACTGATAACCCCGAAGGACGCGACTTCCTTCAGGGGGTCGCATGGCTCGGCAAGCATGGCAGCGTCAGCGTAGGAGGGTGTTTGATCGTGGCTTGCGGAACCGCGGGTACGGGCGGTGTAGGTGTCGGACCAGGCACGGGTCTCAGTGCTCAGCTCCAGATCGGAATCTCCTCCGGTGAGGTTCATGGACCTGGCGCCTCAGTGGGCTGTGTTGGGACCGATGTTCTCGGTGTGTACGGCACATACTCGCGAGACTGGAAGGGTCGTGAATCCTCTGAGGTCGGCCTATCTCTCGGGGGTGGCCTAGGCTGTTCCGGTCAGGTCATGCTTTTCAAGTGAGCAATGGGAAGAAGTCATGAACATCGAGTCCATCGTGTTCTTATGCTCGGGCGTTGCCGCAGTCGTTGCCGGAGGAGCGTTGCTTGCATACCGTCAGCGAGTCGCTGACTGGATCCAGAAGAACGGTGAGCCAAGGTACGGCAACCTCTTGCCCAGCTACTACGGGAAATCGAAGCCCGGAGTCCTCATTTTTCCGGGCGTAGGCGCGATGATGGTAGGCGCCTGGCTAATCGCAAGCGCGCTGACGACCTAAATCGCGCTCAGGTTGATGGTTCGAGCCGGCCGAGGCTACTCGCACCGGCCGCTCCTGGTCTGGCGCAGTTGGATCCCGCGAATGGGCGGAACGGGACCTACTACGACCATTCACATGCAACGTAGCGCAACTTCGGCCCGCGATCGTCTTGACTCGATCAAGCCGGATTTCCGGTCGTACTCCGCGTATGAGATAGCGTCACGGATCCCCGCCTTCGTGCACGCGATGGGTGGCGTGGGCGCCTGCCCGCATTGCCCGGCCCTTGGAGGATCCATGATGGTCTTCACGCCGACCCGATGGGGTGCGCCAGCGGGCCCGCCGTTCGGACGGCTCGGCTGGCTCCAGGGCTTCGAGGCACGCGCGGCTTGCCGCCACCCCCTCCCGTCGCCGATGCTGCTGCTGTCAGATCAGCAGCATCCACCGCGAGGGAGCAGTCATGAAAGCCGTCACCGTGACCGACCGCGCCGCAGGCACCTCCGGCGTGCGGCTCACCGACCGTCCCGAGCCGCACGCCTCCGAGAACGACGTGATCGTGCAGGTGCACGCCGCCGGATTCACGCCGGGCGAGCTCGACTGGCCGGCCACGTGGACGGACCGTGCCGGACGGGATCGGGCGCCCACCATCCCGGGACACGAGCTCGCCGGCGTGGTCACCGGTCTCGGCTACGGCACGACGGGCCTGACCCTCGGCCAGCGCGTGTTCGGACTCGCCGACTGGACGCGCGACGGAACGCTGGCCGAGTACGTCGCGGTGGAGGCGCGCAACCTCGCGCCGCTGCCCGCGGACGTGGACTTCGTGACGGGCGCCAGCCTCCCGATCTCCGGCCTCACCGCCTGGCAGGGCCTGTTCGTGCACGGTCGCATCGAGCCGGGTCAGACGGTGCTGGTCACCGGAGTCGCGGGCGGGGTCGGGTCGATCGTGGCGCAGCTCGCGCGCGAGGCGGGAGCCTTCGTGATCGGTGCCGGGCGCGAGACCCATCGTGCGAGGGCGCACGACGCAGGGGTCCACGCGTTCGTGCACCTCGACGACGGGGACCTCGAGGAGTGCGGGCCGGTGGACCTGGTGTTCGACGTGCTCGGCGGCGACCTCGGCGCCCGATGCGCGGCGGTCGTGCGGGAGGGCGGGACGCTGGTCAGCATCGCAGCGCCGCCCGCGACCGAGCGGCCCGGGGTGCGGAGCGTGTTCTTCGTCGTCGAGCCCGACAGGGCGCAGCTCGCCGACCTGGTCGGCCGGGTGCGTGACGGTCGTCTGCGCACGTTCGTCGGGGACGTCGTCTCTCTGGACGATGCGCCGGCGGCCTTCTCCGGCGGCGCGTCCAAGGGCGGGAAGACGATCGTGCAGGTCCGCCCTCAGTAGTCCTCGCGCCGGTCCTGCTCCGCGTCGACCACCGGCTCCAGTTCCGAGAGCTCCAGCAGGGCCGCGCGGAGCTGGCGGATCAGCCACTCCTCCGACGTCTCGCCGCCGGCCACCACCGAGTCGAGGCGGGCGAGGCGTTCGTTCGCCGAACCGCGAAGGTCGTCCACGATGTCCTCCGATCCGCGGCCCGGGGCGGCCGCCTGCTGCGAGGCTAGCGGCCGGTGGCGCCGTCGGCCAGGGCGGCGCCCGCGTTCGCGCCGCGGAGGATCGACGACATCTTCTTGCCGCGGGCCACCTCGTCCACGAGCTTGTCCATGTAGCGGATGCGCTGCGTGAGCGGGTCCTCGATCTCCTCCACGCGCACCCCGCAGATGACGCCGGTGATCAGCGACGCGTCCGGGTTCATCCGCGGCGCCTCGGCGAAGAAGGTCTCGAGGTCGCGGCCGTCGTCGATCGCGGCGCGCAGCCCGTCCCGGTCGTAGCCGGTCAGCCAGCAGATGACGGTGTCGACGTCGTCGGCGCTGCGGCCCTTGCGCTCCACCTTCGCCACGTAGAGGGGATGGATGCTCGCGAAGCTCATCCGGAACAGCCGCTCCATGGGCATCACGGCCTCCGTTCCGTCGTCGGCCGCGACCGGCGCAGGTACTGCCGCGAGCGCGCGATCTGCTGGTCGAGCGCATCCACCGTCCGCTCCATGCTGCCGATCGCCTCGTTCCGGTAGGTGTCGATGCAGTCCATCGTCGCGAAGACGTCGTCGAAGGCGCGCTGCAGCACCTCCACGTCGACGGCCGACGAGGTCTGCTCCTTCTGCACCTGCTCGGTCTGGGTGCGCAGCACCTCGCCGGTGCGGCCGATGAGCGCGTTCGTGCTCTGGTGCAGCGCGGACAGCTGGTCGATGACCAGGCGCTGGTTCTCCAGTGCCTGCGCGACCACGACCGCGGTGCGCAGCGCGGAGACGGTCGTCGTCTTGGCCCGGTCGACGCCCTTGATGAGTTCGACGTTGTTCTTCTTGATCACGTCGAGCGCGAGGTAGGCCTGCACGGAGACGGCGATCTGGGTGGTCAGGTCCTGGCGGCGCTGGCGGATGGGGAACAGCGCCTCCTTCTCCAGCAGCGTCGCGCGGTCGGGGTCGGTCATGCGCAGGTCCGCGGCGGCCTCGACCGTGGCGCGGTCGAGCGCGGCGGCCAGCACGACGTACTCGTTGAGCCGCTCTGTCGTCTTCCAGAGGGCCGCGCGCTCCTTCTCGATCTCGACGTTGTCGCGGCGCAGCCACTCCTCGCCGTGGTCGAGCGCGGCGACGATGCCGTCGAGCTGCTTCTGCGCCGACTCGAAGCGCTGCACGTAGGCGCGCAGGCGGCGGCCGCCGGGCATCCGCGCGAGCATCCGGTTGCGGCCGGTGAGGTGCTGCGGGTCGAAGTCGCTGACGGTCGCCCGCAGCTCTTGCAGCGTCCGGATGACGCCGTACTGCGGGTCCGTCTTGATCTGCTTGCCGCGGGCGGCGGCGAGCGACGCGGCGGGCCGGTCGAGCAGCTGGCGGGAGGCGTCGCTCGACGCTCGCATCTCGGTGTCGCCGAGGTGCGAGAAGCCGACGATCTTGCGGGTGAACGCATCGCTGCCCGGCTCGGCGGCGGCGAGCTCGCGGATGAAGTCGCGCGCCCGCGTCTCCAGTTCGGCCTCGCGCTCGGGCGACACGGCGACCATGCCGACGGCCTGGTCCTCCGGCAGCTCCGGCACGGCCTCCGGCGGCCGCAACGGTTCCTCCGGTGCGATGTTCATGCGCTGCTCCTCCCCACACGGCGACAGTCGGTGCTGACACGATATATCGCGATCTGACCGCATGGGCAGGGGTCGCAGGGAACACTCAGGGCGGACGTCGGTCGTGTCTAGCCACATCATCCACGCCACGCGTACCCTCCGGGGCCATGAACAGGATGCGCACGGCCGGCGTGACGGCCCTCTTCGCCGCCCTCCTCCTCACGGCGTGCACCAGCCCGCAGGGGGGCACGGACGTCTCGGGCAAGTGGGGCAGCACCGACCCGGGGCAGCCGAACCTGATCGTCAACTCCGACGGCTCGTACAGCGGGTCGGACGGCTGCAACACGATGACCGGGAAGGGCACGATCTCCGGCAACACCATCGAACTGGGCACGGCGGCGATGACCCAGAAGCAGTGCAGCGACGTGAACACGTGGATGTCGAAGGCCGAGAAGGGCACGGTCGACGGCAACATCATGACGATGTACGACTCGTCGGGGAAGTCCATCGGGCGGCTCGACCGCAACGACTGATCGCCGGCGCGCGGTGCCGGAATGGGCGGCGGGCGCGTAGCGTTCCGGATGTCGGACGCCGACGGAGGGAGCGCGATGAGCGAGACGGGCGAAGTGGGCACCGGGACGCGGGAGTTCTTCGCGGAGGTGGCCCGGGAGTTCCTGCAGCACTACACGCACGGCCCCCGGTTCGTCGCGGTCACCGGGGTGCCGGCCGCCGATGCGGGCCGGATCGCGGACGGGTTCGCGGCGGCGCTGCGCGACGCGGATCAGGAGGCGGAGCGGGCGACGCTCCGGCCGGAGACCGGCGCCGACGGCTTCCGCACGGACGTGATCGCGCCGTTCCGATCGCGCGACGCGGTGCTCGTCGTCGACGGGCCGGGCCTGCTCGGGCCGGACTTCCGCGGCTTCTGGAACTTCTCGTTATGGGTCGAGCACGACCCGGAGCGGAGCCCCGACTGGTCGTTCGTGACGACCGGCCAGAAGGACCCGCTCGGCGCGCCGCGCGAGGTCGCGTCCGTCCTGCTGGACGACACCGACCCCGAGCGGCCGCGCCGGCTGTGGGCCGACTCCTGCTGAGGCGCCGGCCCGGTCCGCGCTAGGCGCGCGGACGGTCGAAGCGCGCGCCCTCGGGCTTGGAGGGCAGCAGCGTGAGGATGAGCAGGACGAACGGGATGAAGCCGAGGAAGAACAGAGGCCCCGGCAGGTTGGCGTCGTGCAGGCGGCGCCAGGTGAGCGAGAGATACGGCACCAGCGTCCCGAATGTCCAGACGAGGATGAGCAGACTCGGCACCCAGAACAACGGGCCGGGTGTCGACGCCCCGTCGGCGTTGACGAAGGTGCCCCGGCCGCCGAGCGCGAGGGCCAGCAGTTCCAGGGCGAGCGTGACCAGGAAGCTGACGAGGTACCACCACCAGTACTCGCTGCGGCTGGCGCGGCCGCTGAAGTCCGCGTACTTCTTGAAGAACCGCTGGAACGCCTGGGGGAGCGAGGCGCCGTAGAGCGGGGCCCAGAGCGGGGTCTCGCCGGTGCCGCCCTGTGCGGGCGGGGCGGGCTGATACTGCGGAGACGTCACGAGGAGTCCTTTCCAAGCCACATGGTCGGTGAGGTGGAGCGGGCACAGTCAATCGCATGGGAGCGACCTGTGCGTCTTTCGTGACGTGGCGTGTCCTCCATTGGCGGTGGCCCGGCGCGATTGCGTCCCCTCGACGGGGCTCAGCCGAGTGAGTCGAGCTCCTCGTGCACGAAGCGGGCGAACTGCTCCGCCGCGGCCGACTGCGACCGGGTGCGGTTGCGGGCGAGACCGATGATGCGGGTGGCCTCGTCGCGCAGCGGCACGGCCACGATCCCGGGCTCGGCGGGGGTGTCCGGGATGAGGGCGACACCGACCGCGTCCCGCACCAGCCCTCGCAGCGTGGACAGCTCGCTCACCTCGATCACCGGATCCATGACGACCCCGTGGGCGGCGAAGTAGGCGTCCGCGATGTGCCGGAGGCCGGACCCGGTGCGCAGGGCCACCAGATCGTAGGGGTCGAGGTCGGGCACGCTCACGGCGTCCCGCTCGGCGAGCGGATGCCCCGCGGGAACGCCGAGCACCAGCCGCTCGGCGGTGAGCGGCAGCCACTCGATCTCGGGGTCGCGCGGGTCGGGGCTGAGGAACGCCACGTCGGAGGCGCCGTCGCGCAGCGCGTCGAGCACGGTGTCGGCCGTGCCGCCGCTCAGCACGAACCGGATGTCCGGGAACAGTGCGCGGTACTCGCTGATCACGCGCGGGATGAGCCAGCCGCCGAACGACGACACGTAGCCGATGGACACGGTCCCGCCGGACGGGTCGCGCAGGGCCGCGATGCGGGCGCGGGCGTTCTCCAGCTCCGACTCGGCTCTGACGGCGTGGGCGAGCAGGATCTCGCCGTACTGGTTCAGTTCCAGGTGCCCGCGGCGACGGTCGAACAGCTCGACCCCCATCTCCTGCTCCAACCGGGCCAGCGAGCGCGTGAGGGTCGACTGGGAGACGCCGAGGGTCTCGGCGGCAAGGGCGGGATGACCCTCCGCGGCCAGGGCCCGGAAGTGGGCGATCTCGTCGATCCGCATGCCTCTCATCATGGCGCATCGGCGGGAGCCCCCGTGCGGTGCTCAAATGAGCGGTCTACCCCCGAACGAGTTTTCTGTACGTTCACACACGAGAAACAGTCCCGTTCGACGGATTCTCTACGTTGGCCGCGGACTCATCCCACGCACCTCACCGACCGAGGAGAACAATGTCAACCAGATTCGGCAGGCTGGCGCGCGCCGCGGCCGCCGCCATCGCGGGAGCCGGCCTCGCAGCCGGTGCGCTCGTCGCGACCCCCGCGCTCGCCAGCACGGACGGCAGCGGTGTCGTCATCAACGAGGCCTACCTCTCCGGCGGCAGCGCCGGGGCGGCCTTCACGAACAAGTTCGTAGAGCTCTACAACCCGGGCGACAGCGCGGTCAGCCTGGCCGGCTGGAGCCTCCAGTACCGCCCGGCGACCGGCACGGCCGCCTCGACCGGCGTCGTCCCGCTGACCGGCTCGATCGGCGCGAAGGGCTACTACCTGGTCGGCGGCGGCTCCAACGGCTCGAACGGCCAGGCCCTGCCGACGCCGGACGTGGCGAGCAACGCCCTGAACCCGAGCGGGACGACGGGCACGCTCATCCTGGCCAAGACGGCCTCCGCGCTCGCCCTGCCGACGGGTTCGGTGACCGGGAACGCGAGCGTCGCCGACCTCCTCGGCTACGGCACCTCCAACACGTTCGAGACCGTGAAGGCGACAGCGCCCACCGGCAACACCGATGTGAAGTCGCTGGTGCGCACGAACGCGAAGGACACCGACGACAACAGTGCCGACTTCACCCTGAGCGCGACGATCACCCCGCAGAACGCGGCATCGGCGCCCGGCGACCCGGGAACGGGCGACCCCGGCACCGGCGACCCCGGAACCCCGGGCGACGGCACCACGACCCCGATCGCCGAGATCCAGGGCACCGGCGACACCAGCCCGAAGGCGGGCACCACGGTGACCACGGCCGGCGTCGTGACCGCGCAGTACGCGACCGGCGGCTTCAACGGCTTCTACATCCAGACCCCGGGCACCGGCGGCGCGGTCGACCTCGCGACGCACACCGCGTCGGACGCCGTCTTCGTCTTCGGCTCGTCCTTCGCGGGACAGGTCGCCGCGGGCGACTACGTGAAGGTCACCGGAGCGGTCAGCGAGTTCAACGGGCTCACCGAGATCACCGCGACCGGCGTGACCAAGCTCGACGCCTCGACCGTCACCGCACCGGTGCCGGCGACTGTCGGCCTGCCGGCGACGGCGGCGCAGCGCGAGAGCCTAGAGGGCATGCTCGTCGCCCCGCAGGGCGCGTTCACCGTCACCGATGTCTACTCGGCGAACCAGTACGGTGAGATCGGGCTCGCGGCGGGCGAGAAGCCGCTCGTGCAGCCGACCGAGGCCGCACGCCCGGGCACCGCGGAGTACACCGCGGTCGTCGCCGACAACGCGGCGCGGGCGGTCACGCTCGACGACGGTGCGTCGACCAACTTCCTCAGCAACGCGAACAAGTCGAAGCCGCTTCCGTACCTGTCGGTCACGAACCCGGTGCGCGTCGGCGCCCCGGTCGCGTTCACCAAGCCGGTCATCCTCGACTACCGCAACAACACGTGGAAGTTCCAGCCGACCGGCGAGCTGACCCCGGCGAACGCGGACGCGGTCCAGCCGGTGGCGTTCACCAACACCCGCGCGGCGGCCCCGGAGAACGTCGGAGGCGACCTGCGCCTGGCGACCTTCAACGTGCTCAACTACTTCACCACCACCGGTGACCAGCTGACCGGCTGCACGTTCTACACCGACCGCGACGGCAACCCCATCACGGTCAACAGCGGATGCGACGCCCGCGGCGCCGCGAACGCGGAGAACCTGAAGCGCCAGCAGGACAAGATCGTCTCGGCCATCAACGGCCTCACGGCCGACGTCGTCTCGCTGGAGGAGATCGAGAACTCGGCCCGCTTCGGCGAGGACCGCGACTCCGCCCTCAGCACCCTCGTGGCGGCGCTCAATGCGGCCGCAGGCGGAGAGGTCTGGGGCTACGTGAAGTCCCCGTCGGCCCTGCCGGCGACCGAGGACGTCATCCGCACCGCGTTCATCTACAAGAAGGCGACCGCCGAGCCGGTCGGCGCGTCCAAGATCCTCGACGACCCGGCCTTCTCCAACGCCCGCCAGCCGCTCGCGCAGGCCTTCAAGAAGGTCGGCGCGAAGGACTCCACCGCGTTCCTCGCGATCGTGAACCACTTCAAGTCGAAGGGCTCCGGTTCGGGCGCCGACGCGGACCAGGGCGACGGCCAGGGCGCTTCGAACGCCTCGCGCGTCAAGCAGGCGCAGGCCCTCGTGGCCTTCGCCGACGAGCGCAAGGCGGCGCTGAAGACCGACAAGGTGCTCCTCATCGGCGACTTCAACGCGTACCTGAAGGAGGACCCGATCAAGGTCCTGACCGACGCCGGCTACGTCGACCAGGTCAGCACCCGCACGCCGAAGGCCACGTACTCCTTCGGCGGCACGGTCGGGTCCCTCGACCACGTGCTCGCCTCGCCCGCCCTGAACAGCACGATCATCGGCGCGGACGTCTGGAACATCAACTCGGGCGAGTCGGTGGCGCTGGAGTACAGCCGCTACAACTACAACGTCACCAACCTCTACGAGCCGGGACCGTACCGGTCCTCCGATCACGACCCGATCGTGGTGGGCCTCGGGCTCCTGCCGAAGCCGGTGACGCTCAACCTGATGAACATCAACGACTTCCACGGCCGGATCGACGCCAACACCGTGAAGTTCGCGGGCACGATCGAGAAGCTCCGCGCGGAGGCGGGCGAGGGCAACTCGCTCTTCCTCTCCGCGGGCGACAACATCGGCGCCTCCCTGTTCGCCTCGGCCTCGGCCGGCGACATCCCGACGCTCGACGTGCTGAACGCCCTCGACCTCAAGACGAGCGCGGTCGGCAACCACGAGTTCGACAAGGGTTACGCCGACCTCACCGGACGTGTGAAGGACGCGGCGACGTTCTCCTACCTCGGCGCGAACGTCTACAAGAAGGGCACGAAGGACCCGGCCCTGCCCGAGTACGCGACCTTCCAGGTCGACGGCCTGACGGTCGGCGTCATCGGCGCGGTCACCGAGGAGACCCCGACCCTGGTCTCGCCCGGCGGCGTCTCCACGGTCGACTTCGGCGACCCGGTGGATGCGGTCAACCGTGTCGCCGGCCAGCTCACCGACGGCGACACGTCCAACGGCGAGGCGGACGTGATCGTGGCCGAGTACCACGAGGGCGCCGGCTTCGGCACGCCCGAGGGTGCGACGCTCGACCAGGAGGTCGCGGTGGGCGGAGCGTTCGCCGACATCGTCACCAAGACGAGCGCGAAGGTCTCGGCGATCTTCACCGGCCACACGCACAAGCAGTACGCGTGGGATGCCCCGGTCCCGGGCGTCGCGGGCAAGACCCGCCCGATCCTCCAGACCGGCAGCTACGGCGAGAACATCGGCCAGATCACGCTGACGGTCGACCCGGAGTCGGACGCGGTCACCGCCTACACCGCCCGGAACGTCGCCCGCACGACGGACGCCGACGCCGCCCTCGTCTCCGCGTACCCGCGGGTCGCGGCGGTCAAGACGATCGTCGACAAGGCGCTCGCCGACGCGGCGGTGATCGGCAACCAGAAGGTCGGCTCGGTGACGAAGGACATCACCACCGCCTACCTGAACGGTGCGCGTGACGACCGGATGAGCGAGTCCACCCTCGGCAACCTCGTCGCCGATTCGCTGGTGTCGACCCTGTCGCCGGCGGAACTCGGCGGCGCCGAGATCGGCGTGGTCAACCCGGGCGGCCTCCGCGCGGAGCTGCTCTACGGCACCGACGGCAGCGTCACCTACGCCCAGGCCAACGCGGTGCTGCCGTTCGTGAACAACCTGTGGACGACGACCCTCACCGGGGCCCAGTTCAAGCAGGCGCTCGAGCAGCAGTGGCAGCGCAACGCCGACGGCACCGTGCCGAGCCGGCCGTTCCTCAACCTGGGGCTGTCGAAGAACGTCTCGTACACCTACGACGCCAGCCGCGCCGAGGGCGACCGCATCACGAGCATCATCGTGGACGGGAAGCCGATCGACCCGGCGAAGTCGTACCGCATCGGGTCGTTCTCCTTCCTGCTCCAGGGCGGTGACAACTTCCGAGCCTTCGCGGCAGGAAAGGACACCAAGGACTCCGGACTGATCGACCGGGACGCCTGGATCTCCTACATCCAGAAGAACAGCCCGCTCTCGCCCAGCTTCGCGAAGCTCGGCGTCGGCGTCAGCGGGGTGCCGTCCGGCACGCTGCAGCGCGGCCAGCAGGTCACCCTCCAGGTGTCCAAGCTGAACCTGACCTCGCTCGGCAGCCCGGCCAACACGAAGCTGGACCTCACCTGGAACGGCTCGGCCGCTCTCGGCTCCGCCCCGGTGGACGCCGCGGGCAACGCGACGGTGACCTTCGCGGTCCCGGCGGATGCGGCAGGCGCCAGCACGCTGGTGCTGACCGCGCCGGACTCGGGAACGGTCGTCCGCGTCCCGCTCGCCGTGGCCGACGCCCCGTCGAACCCGAAGCCGGGCACCGACCCCAAGGCCGCCAAGGAGTCGGCGCTCAAGAAGGCGCTCGAGGACAAGGTGACCGTCGACAAGGACACCTACAAGCCGGGTGAGGCGATCCGCGTCACCGTGGGCGCCGCGCACGCGGGCGAGTGGGTCTCCGTCTGGCTGTACTCGCCGGCGCAGAACGTCGGCGGCGGCTGGGTGCAGGTGCCGGCGGACGGCGTCCTGAAGCTCACGCTCCCGAAGGACGCCGGCAACGGCCAGCACAAGCTGTCGGTGCAGAGCGCGACGGGCGACGTGATCGGCTGGACGACGCTGAAGGTGAAGGCGGACAAGCCGCACACCGGCATCCCGGTGCTCGACTGGCTGCTCGACCTGCTGGACCGCATCTTCGGCTGGTTCTAACCGGAACGCGGCGGACGCCGGGCGCGCTGATGGCGCGCCCGGCGTTTCCGCGTTCTCGGCCTTCGGGTCAGACCTCGAAGTACAGGTGCGCGTGGAGACTGCAGCCGGGGTTGAACGCCGCAGCGCAGCTCGGGCACGAGTCGGTCTCCAGGTACTCCGCGATGGTCAGCTCGTTCCCGCAGACGCCGCAGAGCACCGCGTACTCGTCGCGGTCCGACAGCGGCCACTGCCGGGCCGGGTGGCCGGCCGTCTCGGCGTGGCAGAGGTGGCACGGGTAGTACTCGCCGCAGCAGGCGAACTTCAGGGCGACGACGTCGAGCGGCGTCCGGTAGTGGATGCACCGGGTCTCGTCGTCGACGACCGGTCCGAGCACGCGCGGCCGCCCGGTCATCGCACTCCCCGTGCGGCCAGGGCCTCGCCGAGCTGGTCGGCGTGCTTCAGCGACAAGATCAGGAAGGGCACGGCGAAGAAGCGCAGCCCCGGCCGTCCGCCGCGCGCCCGCTGCGCCTCCCGCACGTCCCCGGCGAGGCGCGCGACGACGGGAACGGTCGTCAGGGTGACGGTGAGCAGCACCGCGGCACGCTCGGAGTCGAGGCCCAGCCGCTCGAATGGCCGCAGCCCGCGCTCGACGGCGTCGAGCAGCTCCGTCACGCGCGTGGTCAGCACCAGCAGCCCGGCCAGCAGCACGGCCGCGGTCACGCGCGCGGTGTTCGCCACCGCGGGCTCGGGGCCGAGGAAGAGCAGCTGGGCGGCGAGCGTCACCACGACGAGCCAGCGGAGGGCGACGACCTGCCGGGCGAGCTCCCGCATCCCGAGCAGGCCGTCGTGCAGCCCGGCGACCGCGTAGGCGACAACAACGGCTCCGCCCGCGACGGTGGCGCCCCACCACTGCGAGGGCAGCATCGAGACCGCGAGCACCGCGGCGAGGACGAGGAGCAGCTTCGGGCCGGCCGGCATCCGGTGCAGGAGGCCGTCGCCCGGCCGGTAGAGGCTCAGCACGAGAGCACCCGCTCGTACTCGGCGACGATGTCGGCCGGACGGCCGACGGCCTCCACCCGGCCGGCGGCGAACAGCACGGCGGTGTCGCACCGCTCGGCCAGGGCGAGGTCGTGCGTGACGAGCACCAGCCGGTGGTCGCCCTCGTCGAGCAGGTGCGCGGCGACGCGGCCGGCGTTGCGGGCGTCCAGGTAGGCGGTCGGCTCGTCGGCCACCACCAGGTCGGGCTCGCGCACGAACGCCCCGGCCAGGGCGAGCAGCTGCTTCTGGCCGCCCGAGAGGTCGTGCGACGAGCGGTCGCGCAGGGCCGTGAGGCCGAAACGGTCGAGGGCCGCGTCCACCCGCCGTCGCTGCTCGTCGCGCGGCAGCCGCTGCGGCCGGAGCGAGAAGGCCACATCCTCGGCGACGGTCGGCATGACGATCTGCGCGTCGGGGTTGCTGAACACGACCGCGACCCGGCGCCGCAGCTCCGCCGCCTGGCGCACCGGGTCGAGCCCCAGCACGCGGAGGTGTCCCGCCGCCGGGGCGAGGAGTCCGGCGAGCAGCCGGGCGAAGGTGGACTTGCCGGAGCCGTTCTCGCCGATGACGGCGACGGTCCGGGCGTCCAGGGCGAGCGTGACGCCGAGGAGCGCATCCACCTCGCCGAGCCGCACCCGGACGTCGTCGAGCGCGATCGCCGGGCCGCCGTTCACGACACCACCTCGAAGACCGCGGCGACGCCCATCCCGCCCCCGACCGAGGCGGCCGCCACGCCTAGGGTGCCCGGTGCCGCGCCCGCGCGGACGAGCCGGCTGAACAGCCGCACCACCGCGACCGCGCCGCTGGCGCCCCACGGGTGGCCGAGCGCGAGCGCGCCGCCGTCGGCGCAGACGCGCGGGTCGTCGTCGTCGAGCCCGAGGCGGGCGAGCACGGCGATGCTCTGGGCGGCGAACGCCTCGACGAGCTCGAACGCCGCGACATCGGCCGTCGTCGCTCCCGCCCGGTCGAGCGCGGCATGGATGGCGGGTCCGGCGCCGACGCCGGGGAACGCGGGGTCGCAGCCGACCACGGCGGAGGCGCGCAGGGCGAGGCCGGGAGCGCCGCCGGGCACCAGGATTACGGCCGCGGCGCCGTCGCCGATCCGCGTCGCCGTTCCCGCGGTCAGCGTGCCGCCCGGGAAGAGCGGCGGCAGCCGGTGCAGCAGCGGGGCGGCCGCACCGATCGCGTCGTCGGCGGCGGCACCGCCCACGGGGACGAGCTCGGCGTCGAAGCGCCCCGCAGCCTGCGCGGCCGTCGCGCGGGCGTGGCTGCGGGCCGCGTGCGCATCCTGCCGATCCCGGGTGAGGCCATCGAGAGCGGCGAGGTCCTCGGCTGCGCGGGGCATGTCGGGATCCGGCCAGCCGTCGGGCGCGAACGGCGCCCGGTCGTAGGCCACGCCGTCGACGGAGCGAACGGGTGCGGTCGACGCGCTCTCGACGCCGCCTGCCACCCGCGCGCGGCGGTCACCCGCGGCGATGGCCGTCGCTGCGTCGACGATGGCGGCGAGGCCGCTGCCGCACTGCCGGTCGACGGTGCCGCCGGGGGTGGTCGCGTCGAGCCCGGCCGCGAGCGCCGCGATCCGGCCCGGATTGCCGCCGGGACCCATGCAGTTGCCGAGGAGGGCGTCGGCGACCGCGACCGGTGCGCCGGTCGCGGTCGCCGCATCGGCAAGCGCGGCCCGGATGACGGGACCGGCGAGCTCGCCGACGCTCAGACTGGCGAGCGCTCGGCCGCGCGTGCCGATCGGGGTCCGCCGGGCGGCCACGATCACCGGTGTGATCGACTCAGCCAAGGCGCACCAGCTCTCCCGCGGCGGCGCGCCGCGCGACCTCGGCTCGGGCCGGCTTGCCGGAGGTCGTACGCGGCACCGGGCCGACGAACCAGAGGCGCGGCCGGTGCGCCGGTGCCAGCTGCTCGCCCGCCGCCCCGCGAAGGGCGGCGACTGTCGGAGCGCCATCCTCGTCCGTCGGCTCGATCAGGGCGCCGACCAGAGCGCCGACCGGTCCGCGCTCGACCCCGAAGACGACGGCGTCGCGCACGCCTTCCGCCGAGCGCAGCACCGCCTCGACCTCCTCCGGCACGATCGTCGCGGAGGCGCTGAGGACGGCGTCGTCGTCCCGCCCGAGCAGCCGGAGCCGGCCATCGACGAGCTCTGCGCGGTCGCCGACCGTCGACCAGCCGTCGCGGGTGCGCAGCGGCCCGGGACGCGAGCCGCCGTACCCGAGGGCGACGAACGGCGAGCGCACCCACAGCACCCCGTCCTCCACGCGCAGCTCGACGCCCGGGAACGCGCAGAGGCCGGAGCCGTCATCCGCCGCGACGAAGGAGAGCTCGGCGGCGCCGTAGTACGCGACCACCCGGATCCCGGCCGCCTCGGCCCGCGCCCGCAGCGCGGGGTCGAGGTGCGAGCCGCCGATCAGGGCGGAGCGCAGCCGCGGCGGCCGCGCCTCCAGCGCACCCCGGAGCGCCTCCGGGGTGCCGTGCAGGTGCGTCGACTCCGGCCCGATCGGCCCGAGGGCCGGGCGCGGGCCGCCCTCCAGGGCGTGAGCGAGCGAGTACAGCGTCAGCGACGACGATGCCGGGGCGGGCAGTGCCACCACGTCGTCCGGGCCCGCACCGAGCAGGGCGGCGACGGCGGAATGCGAGGCGGACCACGACGCGGCCGTGCGGAGCACGACGCGGGGGCTGCCGGAGCTGCCGGAGGTCGCGGTCGCCCACCCCGCCTCCGCCGGGAGCATCGCGGTGCGGGTCCACTCCTCGATCGCGGTGCGCTGCGCCGCGGGCGACCGCTCGTCGAGCACGAGCGGCACGTCGCCCTCCGTGCGGGCTGCGCGCAGCCGGTCGAGGAGGGCGGGATCCCGCGCGTCGAGGAGCCGGATCACGCGACCGGTGCCGCGTCGCGGGTCTCGGCCGGCTGCGGCCGGGTCTCCCAGGTGCGGCGGAACGCGCGCGGGTACGCCCGCACGAGCGTCATCACGATGGCGGACGCGATGGCGGCCTTGATCAGGTCGCCCGGCACGAAGACGAGGCTGAGCTTCGCCGTCGCGTCGAGGGGCAGCCGGGTCACCAGGCTCTGCACCGGGACGCCGAACGCGTAGACCACGAGGATGCCGCCCACGAGCATCCCGACGACCGTGCGCCACCAGACCGGCTTGCGCCGACCGGCGTGCACGATCAGCCCGATGACGGCCGCCCCGACGATCCAGCCGATCAGGTAGCCCGCCGACGGGCCGACGAAGACGCCGATCCCGCCGCGACCGCCCGAGAGCAGGGGGAGGCCGACCGCGACCAGGGCGAGCAGCACCGTCATCGACAGGGCGCCGAGCCAAGGTCCGAGGATGGCGCCCGCGAGCATGACTCCGAGTGTCTGCGCCGTGATGGGGACGGAGCCGAACACGTTGATCCCGGCGGGGAGCCCCAGCACGGCGACGAGGGCGGCGAAGACCGCGACGCGGGCGAGGTCGGTGGCGTCGAGACGTCGACGGGGAGAGAGCGGGGAAGCGATCATCGCGGGGTCCTTACCTGAACGGTGTTCACCTGAACGGTGTTCACTATACTGACGGGATGGCACCGAGCGAAACCGGACGACGGCACTCCCGCGACGACGTGGTGGAGGCGGCCCTCCGCATCCTGGACGACTTCGGCCTCCCCGACCTCACCATGCGGCGACTGGCCGCCTCCCTCGACGTGCAGCCGAGCGCGCTGTACTGGCACTTCCCGAACAAGCAGACCCTCCTCGCCGAGCTGGCCGATCGCATCGTCGCCACCCGCCGCCGTGCGACCGTGGAGCCGGAGGGTTGGCAGGACGCCGTGCGCGCCGAGGCGGCCGCCCTCCGGGACGCGCTGCTCGCCTATCGCGACGGAGCGGAGGTCGTGTCGAGCACGCTCGCGCTCGGGCTCGGTTCATCCGAGACCGTCGATCGCCTCGAGCGCGCCGTGGCGCAGGGCGGCTTCGACGCGGAGACCTCCCGTCGCGCGGCGACCGCCCTCCTGCACTTCGTGCTCGGTCACGTCTCGCACGAGCAGCAGCGGCTGCAGTACGACTCCCTCGGGGTGCTCGCCGACGCCGAGAGCTCGCCGCTCGACGAGGACGACCCGGCCGCCGCCTTCGCGTTCGGCGCCGGGCTGCTCGTCGGCGGACTGGAGCTCAGTCGCTCCCGAAGGTGACCTTCCAGCCGCCCACGACGTGCACGGCCAGGTTGTAGAGGGCCGCGAAGATCGCTCCGAGGGCGGACACCACGATCACCTCGAGCAGGGCGACGACGAGCGTGAAGGTCATGACGTTCGAGAACGTCAGCCCGGCGACGAGCGCAGCGCCCTGGTCGCCCGCGATGTCCGTCAGGAAGGCGCTCGCCGAGCCGACCACGCCGAAGCGGTCGAGCAGCCACCACATGCCGAGCCCCAGGGCCACCGTGATCGCGGCGACGATGATGCTCACCAGGAACGAGATCTTCAGGGCGGACCAGAAGTCGATGTAGACGAGTCGCATCGTCGCGCGCTTCTTCTGCTTGCTGCCCCGAGACGCCATCCCCGACCTTCCCCACTGCTGCTCCCGCCGTCGCCGGCGCTCCCCGGCCGCCAGTCTACGGGACAGCCTCCGATGTTCCCGGCGGCCGGACCCTGAGAGTCCATACCGATCGTCCGGTTCTCGGGGTAGACTCGGGATGTCTCCCGGCGCGGCCGTAGCGGATTGGGGGCGCTGCGGCCGGGTCGGCTGCAACGCGAGCGGCGCGGGCGCCGCAGGCTCAGCGGACGAGGTCGGGCAGCGTCCGCAGCCGCTCCAACTCGGCCGCCGGCACGATCCCGGGCAGCAGCACCGTCCACAGATCCCGGACCCGCGCCAGCAGGTCGGCCCGGTGCGTCAGCGTCTCCGAGACCAGCTGGATGCCGGTGTACGCCGGGACGACGACGCTCGCCAGCATGGTCGTGTCGATGTCCGGCCGCAGGTCGCCCTCCTCCGCCGCGCGCCGGAACAGGGACTCGGCGGTGTGCAGCCAGTCCTCGTACGGCTCGGTCACCGGCGGGTCGAACAGCGAGACGTCGGTGGTCAGCCGGATGCCGGCGGACACCACCGGGTCGGTCAGCAGCTGGTGGGCGAGCGCGACGCTGAGGAGCACCATCGTCTCGAGCCCCGGCCGCCCCTCGTCGACCACGCGGGCAGCGATCGTCATCGTCCGCGCGTGCTGCTCGGCGATGACGGCGCGGGCCAGGTCGTCCTTCGACGGGAAGTGGAAGTACAGCGCGCCCTTCGTGACGCCCGACTCCGCGGCGATGTCGGCGATGGAGGCGAGGCCGTAGCCCCGACGACCGAACACCGCTGCGGCACCCGCCACGATCGTCCCGCGCGTCACGTGCGCCCGCTCCTGCTTCACCATGATGGCCTCACGTTAACGCACAGTTCCCGTGCGCGGGATGGATGATCTGCTCGCACAGCGTAGCGTTGGGCGTGCCGGGCGCGCTCCGTGCGCTCGGACCACTGCAGACCGAGCTCGAGGAGTCCCGCATGCCCACCGTCGCCGACACCATCGTCGAGATCCTCCAGGATGCCGGGGTGAGCCGTGTGTACGGCATCCCCGGCGACTCGCTGAACGGCTTCACCGACGCGCTCCGCCGCAATGGCGGCGGCATCCGCTGGGAGCACGTGCGGCACGAGGAGGCGGCGGCGTTCGCGGCGTCCGCCGAGGCCGCGCTGACCGGCGAGCTCGCGGTGTGCGCGGGCAGCTGCGGCCCGGGGAACACGCACCTCATCAACGGTCTGTACGACGCCAACCGCAGCCGCGTCCCTGTGCTCGCGATCGCCGCCCAGATCCCGGGCGCGGAGATCGGAAGCGGCTACTTCCAGGAGACGCACCCGCAGGAACTGTTCCGCGAGGCCGCGGTCTACACGGAGCTGGTCAGCCAGGCCGACCAGATGCCGCGCATCCTCGAGATCGCGATTCGCACCGCGGTCGAGCGCCGCGGCGTCGCGGTCGTGGTCGTGCCGGGCGAGATCTTCCTGGCCGACAGTGCGGGCCGGAAGAAGTCGGCGCCGATCGCGTTCTCACCGCGCGTCACGCGCCCGACCGATCCGGAGCTGGCCGCTGCGGCCGACATCCTGAACTCCGCGAAGCGGGTCACCATCCTCGCCGGAGCGGGTGCGGAGGGTGCGCACGCGCAGCTGCTGGAGATCGCGGGAGCTCTCAAGGCCCCGATCGTGCACGCCATGCGCGGCAAGGAGTTCATCGAGTACGACAACCCCTACGACGTCGGCATGACCGGGCTCCTCGGCTTCTCCTCCGGCTACCGCGCGATGGAGTCGTGCGACGCGCTGCTCATGCTCGGCACCGACTTCCCGTACCAGCAGTTCTATCCGTCGAAGGCGAAGATCGTCCAGGTCGACATCCGCGGCGAGAACCTCGGGCGGCGCGTCCCGCTCGACCTCGGCCTGGTCGGCAGCGTCAAGGACACGGTGGAGGCCCTGCTCCCGCTGCTCCACGACCGCACCGACCGCAAGCACCTCGACGCATCGCTGGCCCACTACGCGAAGGCCAGGAAGAGCCTCGACGACCTGGCCGACAACGACCGCAACCGCACGCCCATCCACCCGCAGTACGTCGCTCGGCTGGTGAGCGAGCTGGCCTCCGACGACGCGGTGTTCATCCCGGACGTCGGCTCGCCGGTGGTCTGGGCGGCCCGTTACCTGCGCATGAACGGGAAGCGCCGCCTGATCGGCTCGTTCACCCACGGCAGCATGGCCAACGCGCTGCCGCAGTCCATCGGGGCGCAGACCGCGTTCCCCGGGCGGCAGGTGGTTGCGCTCGCCGGCGACGGCGGGCTCGCGATGCTGCTCGGCGAGCTGCTGACCCTCCGGCAGAACAAGCTCCCCGTGAAGATCGTCGTCTTCAACAACTCATCCTTGAACTTCGTGGAAGTGGAGATGAAGGCGGCCGGTTTCGTGACCTTCGGCACCGGGCTGGAGAACCCCGACTTCGCGAAGGTCGCGGAGGCCGTGGGGTTCTACGGCCGCCGGGTCGAGCGGCCGGACGATCTGGAAGGCGCCCTCCGGGACGCGTTCGCGTACGACGGCCCCGCCCTGGTGGATGTGGTGACCGCGCGGCAGGAGCTCAGCATCCCGCCGGCGATCACGGCGAAGCAGGTCGCCGGGTTCACGCTGTACGCGCTGCGGACCATCATGAACGGCCGAGGCGACGAGCTCATCGACCTCGCCGACACGAACGTGTTCCGCCGGCTGTTCGACTGAGAACGGCTTTTTTCGAGAATTCGCGTTATCGAACGCGTGTCCATCCGTCTTCATCAGTGACGGCGCCTCTCCTGCGCCGCCACGGAAGGATGGATCATGCAGAGAACACGCACGGCCGGCACAGGTCGTGGGATGCGGCTCGCCGTCGTGGGCGCGGTGGCCGCGATCGCGATCGGGATGCTCACCGGAACGCCGGCGGCGGCCGCGCCGAACGGCTACCTCGCCCTCGGCGACTCGTACGCCTCGGGCCAGGGGGTCGACGGGACGAAGGGCGACGACCCGACCTGTCTGCAGTCTCCCGCGGGCTACCCGGCACAGGTGGCCCAGAGCCTGGGGCTGACCCTGACGGACAACACGTGCTCGGGGGCCGTGCTCGGCGACATCTTCCAGACCTCGGCGAAGGGCCACGCCCCGCAGGCGAGCCTTCCGGCCGACTCCGTCTCCCTGGTCACGATCACGATCGGCGGCAACGACCTCGGCTTCGCGTCCATCCTGACCTCCTGCCTCGCGCTCTCCGCCTCGGGACCGCTCACGAGCCACCAGCCGACGTGCAAGGACAAGCACACGGTGGACGGGGTCGACGCGGTCCAGGCGAAGCTCGAACGGGAGGTCGGTCCGGTGCTCTTCGACACCCTCGACGATCTCCGTCGCACCTACACGTCGGCGAAGATCGTCGTGGTCGGCTACCCGACGCTCATGCCCGATGCGTCCCACACCCCGGAGGGCGGGTGCTTCGCGCCGCTCAAGCAGGGAGCGAGCTTCCCGTTCGTCACCAGCGACCTCGCCTGGATGAACACCGTCCAGCGCGCGCTCGACCGCAAGCTCGCGCTCGCCGCGCAGTACGCCGGCGTCGACTACGTGTCGCAGATGGCCACGACGGTGGACAACTCCTCGTGCTCGGCCGCGGGTGAGCCGCACATCGCCCCGCTCACGCTGACGGGTCTCTCCACGTCGCCGCAGTCGTTCCATCCGAACTCCGCGGGGCTGAAGGCGATCGGTCAGACCGTCACCTCGGCGTTGAGCCCCCGCGCCGCCTTCCAGGGCATCCGCGGCCAGCTGATCCCGCAGGCGGGCGACAACGACTACCTGCTCCAGTACGTCGTCCCGGCAGCAGTCTCCGGCGCGATGCCGGATGTCGCGGCGACCAGGAACGGCCAGTACCTCTCCAACGTGAAGGGCGGAAGCGGGTACTACCTCGATCTGTCCGGGAGGGGGTCCGCGCACTTCCGCTACTACTCGCAGAAGGTCACGGTGAACCCGGGCGACCAGGTCGAGCTGAAGGTCTACCAGAACGGCACGCGCCAGGTGCTCACGCCGCTCCCCGCCTCATTCGCAGGGGTGACCGGCCAGCTGGTCCGCACCTCCGGCGATTCGTACCAGCTGCAGATCTGGGTGCCGACCAACACGCTCGCCACGACGCCCGACGTCTCGGCGCGGATCAACGGCAAGTACTCCGCCCACGTGACGGGCGGAAGCGGCTACTACCTGCAGGTCACGTCGGCACCGGGGTACCGCGTCTACTACCAGACGGTGACTGTGAGGCCGGGCGACACGGTCGTCCTCAACGTCACCGCCACCGGCGCCCAGCAGATCCTGTCTAGTTGATGCAGACCTTGTCGCTGTAGTTGGTCGCCGGGCCGCTCGGCGTCGGAGAGGGAGCGGGCGCGGGGGCGCCGCTGCCCGCGTTCCCTCCGCCGGCCGAGCCCCCGGCGCCCGGCGCGGCCGGCATGATGCCGTCCTCGCCCAGGACCACGGTGACGGTGCTCACATCGGAGGTCTGCTGGACCGAGGCGCCCGGAAGATACGCCGCGACCGCCTTGGCCTCCGCCTCCTTGCCCGACGGGTACTGGATGACCGTGGTCGCCCGGGAACTCGCGTCGCCGGGTGCGCCCGTGTGGAAGCCCGCGCCCGCGAGGGTCTGGGTCGCGGTGGTCGCCGCTCCGTTCTCGCTGCCGCCGTTCAGCACGGTGACCGACGTGTCCGCGGGCTTGGCCGCGGTCGCCTTGTCGTACGCGCTCGGGGTGCCCATCAGGCTCTGGATGAACGCGGGCATCGCCGCGGTGTCGACCTCGACGATGGACAGGTCCTGGCCGTCGACCGTGATCGTCGGGGTGCCGGAGATGGGGATGGTCGCCGACTGGATCTTGCCGCCGGTCAGGCCCTGAAGCTGCCCGGCCAGCTGGAGGAAGTTCAGGCCGGGGTCGGTCTCGAGCGAGCCGCTCACCGCATCCAGCACCTTGGTCAGCTTGCCCGGGTTCAGCAGCGTCCCCGCAGAGAGGAACTTGTGCGCCTCGACCGAGAGGAAGTACTGCTGGCGCACCACCCGGTCCAGGTCGCCGCGGGGGAGACCGTGACGCTGGCGCACGAAGGACAGCGCCTGCTTGGCGTCCAGAGTCGAGACGCCGGCCGGGAAGTTCGCGCCCGAGTACGGGTCGTCGACCGCGGCGTTGAGGCAGACCTGTACGGGGCCGAGCGCCTGCGCGATCGTGTAGAAGCCGAGCAGGGAGACGCGGACGTAGTGGTCGATGCTGAGGCCGGTGAGGTTCTGTACGGTCTGGATCAGCAGCTTGGCGCCCGCCGTCGGGTCGGTCGCGCCGCCGCCCAGCGAGAAGGCCGCGTTGAGCTTGTTCATGCCGTGGCCGGGCACGTCCACCCACGAATCGCGAGGGAGCGAGATGAGCGTGGCCGACTTCCCGTTGGCGGGGATGTGCAGCAGCATCATCGTGTCCGTGTTCGTGCCGCCGCCGTCCTGGGTGGTGCTCAGCTGGTCCAGCTCGGCCTGGGTGGCGCCGGAGGGGCGATGGTCGTCGCCGACGAGCAGGATGTTCTGGTCCTGGCCGTCCACGTCGTGGCCCGACTTGGAGATGACGTCGACGTGCTTCACGCCGCCGACGAACCGGAAGTAGCTGTATGCGGCGTAGCCGCCGACCACGATCAGCAGCACGGCGAGGGCGCCGGCCGTCCAGGCGACGATCCGCTTCGTGCGGCGCCGCTTGCCGGGGCGCTTGCCACGTCCCGGGCCCGTCGCGCCGCCGGTGCCGTCGTTCCCGCCGCGACCGCCTCCGCCGCCGTGACCGCCTCCGCTGCCGTGACCGCCTCCGCCGTTGCGCCCTGCGCCGTCCCCGCCGAGGCCGGGAGCGTCTCCGCCGAGCCCGAACGGGTCGAACGGTGCGTGCGCCCCGCCACCCGTCGGCACGCCGGAGGCGGGCCTCGTGGCGCGGACGGGTCGGCGCGGGTCGGCGGGCGGCACGCGTCCGAAGACCTCGGTCGCCGGCGGCTGCTGGTCGCTGCCGTCGGCGCCGGGCCCGGAGGCGGGGAAGTTCGGGCGTCGCACACGGAAACGCTAGGGGGCGACGGCTTGGAACCGGCTGGTTTCGGGCCGTGTTCCCGACGAATCGCCAGGAATTCCGCCAGGGCCTCCCAGCGGGGAGCCGCCGAACCGGCCGTCGCCCGTGTGAGAACCCTCACCCTCGCAGCGGCGCCAGAGACCCCGGCGGTCAGTCGTCGCAGTCCTCCGGCGCGGGGCAGTCCTCGTCGGAGATCGCCGTGTTCATCGTCCTCGCGATCCCGAGAAGGGCGTCCTGCTGCTCCGTGCTGAGGGCGTCGAACAGGATGCGGCGGATCGTCGCGGAATGCTTCGGCAGCGCCCGCACGACCACCCGCCGGCCCTCGCCGGTGAGGTGGATCCAGGTCGCTCGCCGGTCCTCGGCGCACTCCTGCCGTTCGACCAGGCCGCGGGACGCCATCCTGGTCACCTGGTGCGACACCCGGCTCTTCTCCCAGCCGGTCGACTCGACGAGGTCGCGCACCCGCAGCCGCCGGCCGGGCGAACGCACGAGCGCCATCAGCACCTCCAGTTCGGAGATGGAGATGCCGTCGTCGTGCTGGAGCTGCGCGTCCAGCGTGCGGTCGAATCCGCGGCGCATGAGGTGGAAGGCGCGGAACAGCTCCAGTTCGTCGTCCGTCAGCTTCCGCGGGTCCGGTCGGGTGCGCACGGTGGCCATAAGCCATCCTGACATGCCCGGTCCGCGATGCGGCGGACTCAGTGGGCGAGCGACTCCAGGAACACCACCAGTACACCGAGCGCGACGAGCACCAGCAGCACCGCGAGCTGCCGCCACCCGGAGAGCCCGGTGCGCGACACCGCGATCCGTGCGATGACGGCGAGCGAGGCGATGAGGGCGACGATCGCGATGATGAGCCCGGTGCGGTCCTCGATGACGTCGAACACAGCGAGCCCGATGCTGATCAGCGGGACGACCAGCACGCCGAGCGCCCGCGACGACACTGCGACCATGTGCCGGAACTCCCGGACCGACGGCAGGGTGCTGTGCGCGATCATGTGCGAGACGAGGTCGGACGCGAGGCCCGCGAGCAGCACGCCGACGACCGAGACGACCAGCGTCCACAGGATGCCGGGGGAGTCGAGGGCGTCGCCGTGCGCGTTCGTCGCCATCAGGATGGCCAGCGTGGTGAAGGTGACATAGATCCGCTCGCGCAGGCGGTCCCCGGCCTCACGGCGTTGCTCCTCCGTCGCGTCGGGCGGGAGATGCGTGTCGTCGTTGCGGTGGAGGCGCTCGTCGGACATGCCGCGAGCCTAGCGGGAGGGCCGGGAATGATCGACGCGCGGACGGCGTTCGCGTTGGATGACACGTCATCAAAAGGAAGGCTGACATGACGAAGATCGCGATCATCATCGGGAGCACGCGCCCCGGTCGCAACGGCGAGGCCGTCGCCCGCTGGGTGCACGAGAACGCTGCGAAGCGGACGGACGTCGAGTACGAGCTCGTCGACCTGAAGGACTGGGACCTCCCGCACCTCGACGAGGCTCTGCCGGCCGCCATGGGGCAGTATGCCGGTGAGCACACCAAGGCCTGGGCGGCGAAGATCGCCGAGTTCGACGGCTACCTGTTCGTCACCCCCGAGTACAACCACAGCACCTCCGGCGCCCTCAAGAACGCGATCGACTACGTCGGCGCCGAGTGGTACAACAAGGCGGCCGGTTTCGTCAGCTACGGCGTCTTCGGCGGTGCCCGCGCGGTCGAGCACCTCCGCCTCGTGCTGTCGCAGCTCCAGGTCGCGACCGTGAGCGCCTTCGTGGGCCTGAGCCTCGCGCACGACTTCGAGAACTGGCAGCTGAAGCCGACCGAGCAGCAGACGGCCGCGCTGACCCCGCTGTTCGACCAGCTCGAGTCGTGGTCCGCCGCCCTCGCCACCGTCCGCACGGCCTCCGCCGCGGACGAGGAGCAGGACGAGGACGACGCCGCGGCCTGATCCCGCTTCCCGGGCGCCGCGCCTACCGCTGCGCCCGGGCGAGACCTGCCCGGTCTGCCGGCTTCGCTACGTCTGGCAGACCGGGCAGTAGTACGTCACCCGCTCCTCCAGCTCGGTGCGCCCGAGCGACGACGAGCGGATGGCCGTGCCGCATCGCCGGCACGGCTGGCCGCGCCGTCCGTAGACCCAGGTGTTCCGTCCGCGTCGGGTGTCCCCGGTGGTGACCCGCACCGTGCGGTCGCGGTTCGCCGTGATGAGGCGGAGACCGAGGTCGACCGCCGCGGGCAGGTCGACCTCGCGCACCGGCCGGGTGGGCAGCATCCCGCGCAGGAAGCAGAGCTCGTTGGCGTAGACGTTGCCGAGCCCGGCGAGGTTGCGCTGGTCGAGCAGGGCGACGGCGATCGGCGCGTCCGGATGCTCGGCGAGCCGCCGCAGGGCTTCCCCGGCGTCCCAGTCCGGCCCGAGCAGGTCGGGTCCGAGGTGGCCGACGACCTCGTCTTCCCGCTCGCGCGGCAGCACCTCCAGGATCCCGAGCTGGAAGCCCACGGCCTGCGCGCCCTCGGTGGTGAGCACCGCTCGCGCCTGGTAGCCGGGATGCCGCCAGCGGCCGCCCGGCGGGTACACCTCCCACGAACCCTCCATCTTCAGGTGGCTGTGGATGGTCTGGTCGCCGACGTGCATCAGCAGGTGCTTGCCGCGGCTCACCACCTCGTCCATCCGCTCCCCGGAGAGGTCCACCGTCGCATACTTCGGCACCCGGAAGTCGGTCGTCGTCAGGACCTGCCCGGCGAGCGCGCGGTGGAGCCGCTGTGCCGCCTGATAGACGGTGTCGCCCTCAGGCATGCTCGCGCCCCGAGGCCGGTTTCGCCGCCGTCATCCGCGCAGCCTCAGCCCGCGAGGCGTGGCGAGGAAGCCCGCCTCGGACAGCGCGTCGCCGAGTGGTGAGCCGAGCACGAAGCCGCCGTTCACGGTCTCGACCGCGAGCTTGTCCACCCGGCGTCCGGTGACCAGCGCGGCGAGGGCGCGCGAGGCGGCGGAGAGCACCTCGGGGGCGTCGGTGTCGGTCGGCTCGGCAGCCGGTTGCGACGCCGCATCGGTGCCGGAACCGGCGGTGGGGCCGGAACGGGGGACGAAGCTGAGCAGGCTCTTGCCGCCGCGCTCGACGTAGAGGGCGAGCTCGCCGTCGACCAGCACCACGAGGGCGCCGGCCTTGCGCCCCGGCCGATGGCCGGTTCCGCCCTCGCCGGGCACCGCCGGCCACGGCAGAGCGGCGCCGTACGGGTTGGCGGGGTCGGTGGCCGCGAGCGCCACCGCCTCGAACGGGCGCTGCTGGGTGTGGTCGCGTGCGTACGAGCGCAGCCGATCCACTGTCGCACCGCTCGCGAACTGGGCGGCGCCGAGGGTCTCGATGAAGTACCCGCGCCGGGCCCGGCCGGTCTCCTCGAACCCGCTGAGCACCTTGTAGGCGAGGGCGAATCCTCCCGGAGTGCCCTCGTTCATGACCGAACCGCGGGTGACGACGCCGTACCGGTCGAGCAAGGTCTCGGCCTGCCCGTGGGCGCGGACCGTCGAGTCGAGGTCGCGCTCGGGGAGCAGCGACCAGCGGCCCGCGACCGTGGGCGGTCCCATCCGCGTCACCATCGCCGAGCGCGTGGCCGCCCGCCCGCGGTACATCCTGGCCCTGGTCGGCTGCCGCGGACGCTTGTGGGCTCCGGAGCCGCCGGCCGTGAGCGTGCGCAGCGGAGCCAGGGTGTCGTTGGTCACGCGTCCGGCCCAGACCAGGTCCCAGAGCGCGGTGACGAGCTCGGCGTCGTCGATCGCCGAGCCGCGCTCGGCCCCGAGCGCGTCGGACAGCTGCCGGAAGAAGTATCCGCCGCCCCGTCCGAGAGCCTCCAGGATGCCGCGCTGCAGTTCGTCGGGTTCGTGATCGGACGGCGGTGCGAGCGTCAGCGGGGCGCTGTCGGCGAGGTGCAGGCTGATCCAGCCGTCGTCGCCGGGCAGGCTGCCGTCGCCGGCCCAGATGACCTCGCCCGTCGCGGTCAGCTCGTCGAGCATGGCCGGGCTGTAGTCGGAGACGCGGCTCGGCAGCACGAGCGACTCCCAGGCGGACGCGGGAATGCGCGCGCCGGCCAGCTGCTCGATCACGGAGGCGACCGCATCCACCCCGCGCAGCGTGGAGCCGACATGCTGCCACTCGGGCAGGAACCGTCCGTAGGTGCTCGTGTCGACCGGCTCGACCTCGTGGCGGAGCGCCGCGAGCGACATCCGCCGCAGCCGCCGGAGCACCTCGGCGTCGCTCCACTCGCTGCCGTGCGCGTGCGGACGGAACTCGCCCTCCACGACGCGCCCGTCCCGGGCAAGCCGACGCAGGGCGTCGTGCACGATCGCGGGCCCGAGCCCGAACCGCGAGGCGATTTCGGCGGTCTCGAACGGGCCGTGCGTGCGGGCGAAGCGGCTCACCAGGTCGCCCAGCGGGTCGTCGACCGGCTCGATGAACGCGACGGGCACACCGATCGGGAGCGGGACCCCGAGCGCGTCGCGCAGGCGGCTCGCGTCCTCGATCGCGGCGAACCGCTCCACACCCGCGATCGTCACCACGAGGGCCCGGCGGGTGTCGACCAGCGTCGCCAGATGCGCGGAGGCGGTCTCGCGATCGGCGTGCGGCGTGGCTGCGACCTCCTCGCCGTCGGGGGTCGACGCCGCCTCGTCGACAGATGCCGCTGCGGTGACAGAGGCCGCCGCGATGGCGGCGGCGCCGTCGGCTTCGAGCCGTTCCGCCACTTCGTCGACCGACAGCGGTCCGAGCAGGCGCAGCAGGTCGGCCACGCCCTCCACCCCGCGCACGCGCCGCTCGGGCGCCAACCGCTGCAGCTGCAGCTCGACGCGCTCGATGACCGCGGGGTCGAGCAGTTCGCGCAGCTCGGCTCGGCCGAGCAGCTCGGCGAGCAGGCCGGCGTCGAGCGAGAGTGCGGCAGCCCGGCGCTCGGCGAGCGGGCTGTCGCCCTCGTACATGAACGCAGCGACATATCCGAACAGCAGCGAGCGGGCGAACGGCGATGCGGTCTCGGTCGCGGCCTCGACCAGCCGGATGCTGCGCTGCTCGATCTGCTTAGCGACGTCGGTGAGGGCGCCGAGGTCGTAGACGTCCTGCAGGACCTCGCGGATGGTCTCCAGGATGATCGGGAAGCTCGGGTACTTGCGGGCCACATCCAGCAGCTGCGCCGCCTTCTGCCGCTGCTGCCACAGCGGGGACCGCTTGCCCGGGTTGTACTTCGGGAGCAGCAGGGCCCGGGCCGCGGACTCGCGGAACCGCGAGGCGAACAGGGCCGACCCGCCGACCTCTGCGGTCACCAGCTCGTCGAGTTCCGCCGGCTCGAACACGAACAGCTCCCCGCCCGGCGGCTGCGCCTCGGTGTCCGGGATCCGCACGACGATCCCGTCGTCGGCCGCCATCGCTCCCGCGTCGATCCCGTAGCGCTCGCGCACGCGCGCCTGCACCGCCAGCGCCCAGGGCGAGTGCACCTGCATGCCGAATGGGGAATGCAGCACCACGCGCCAGTCGCCGAGCTCGTCGCGGAAGCGCTCGACCACGAGTGTCTTGTCGGTCGGGACGTGGCCGGTCGCCTCCTTCTGCTCGCGGAGGAAGGCGAGCAGGTTGCTGGTCGCCCAGGCGTCGAGCCCGGCTTCGACGCAGCGCAGCTCGGCGTCGGCGGGGGAGGCGCTGCTCAGCTCGCGCGTGAAGGCGCCGACCGCGCGGCCGAGCTCGGCCGGACGCCCGATGCCGTCGCCCTTCCAGAACGGCAGACGGCCGGGCTCGCCGAAGGCCGGCGTGACCAGCACGCGGTCGTGCGTGATCTCCTGGATGCGCCAGCTCGTCGAGCCCAGCGCGAAGACGTCGCCGACCCGCGACTCGTAGACCATCTCCTCATCGAGCTCGCCGACCCGGCTGGCCTTCTCGCCGACCATGTAGACCCCGAACAGGCCGCGGTCGGGGATCGTGCCGCCGCTCGTGACGGCGAGCCGCTGGGCCCCGGGGCGGCCGGTGATGACACCGGTGTCGCGGTCCCAGACGATGCGCGGGCGCAGCTCGGCGAACTCGTCGGACGGATACCGCCCGGCGAGCAGGTCGAGCGTGGCGTCGTATGCGCTGCGCGGCAGCGTGGAGAAGGGGGCGCTGCGGCGGACGATGTCGAACCAGTCGTCGGCGTCGATCGGTTCGAGCGCCGTGGCGGCAACCGTCTGCTGCGCCAGGATGTCGAGCGGGTTCGCCGGCACCCGCAGCGACTCGATCAGCCCGGCGGTCATCCGCTCGGTCGCGACCGCCGAGTGGATGAGGTCGGCCCGGTGCTTCGGGAACACCACGCCCCGCGAGATCTCGCCCACCTGGTGACCCGCACGGCCGACCCGCTGCAGACCGCTCGCGACCGAGGGCGGCGCCTCGACCTGCACGACCAGGTCGACCGCGCCCATGTCGATGCCGAGCTCGAGGCTCGACGTCGCGACCACGCAGCGCAGCCTGCCCGTCTTGAGGTCGTCTTCGATGAGCGCGCGCTGCTCCTTGCTCACCGAGCCGTGGTGGGCCCGCGCCAGCACAAGCGTCTCGGCATCGGCGACGGCCTGGGACCCGCGGGTCTGTCCCGAGCCGCCCATAAGCTCGGCGGGCGCCCGCCGCGGGGCATCGGTGTCGGACGCGCTCGTGTCGACGGCGCCGCCGAGCACGCGCTCCTCGTAGATCTCGTTGAAACGCGCGGTCAGCCGCTCCGCCAGACGGCGGGAGTTCGCGAACACGATGGTGGACCGGTTCTCCAGCACGCGGTCGACGATCGCCTCTTCGACGTGCGGCCAGATCGATCCGGCCTGAGGAGGGGAGCCATCGCCCGGATTCTCGCTCGCATACGTCGAGGTGCCGAGCTCGCTCATGTCCTCCACCGGCACCACGACGCGCAGGTCGAAGCGCTTGCCCGCGGGCGGCGCCACCACCTCGACGGGCGCGTTGCCCGCCAGGAAGCGCGCCACCTCCTCCGGCGGACGGACCGTCGCCGACAGCCCGATGCGCTGCGCCGGCCGTTCGAGCAATGCGTCGAGACGCTCGAGCGACAGCGCCAGGTGGGCGCCGCGCTTCGTGGACGCGACGGCGTGCACCTCGTCGACGATCACGGTCTCCACCCCGGCGAGCGTCTCGCGCGCCTGCGATGTGAGCATCAGGAACAGCGACTCGGGCGTGGTGATCAGGATGTCCGGCGGGTTGCTGAGCAGCGCCCGCCGGTCGGAGGCCGGGGTGTCGCCCGACCGCACGCCGACGCTCACGTGCGGCGGCTCCGCGCCCAGCCGCTTGGCCGTCTGGGTCACGCCGACCAGGGGAGCGCGGAGGTTGCGCTCGACGTCGACGCCGAGCGCCTTGAGCGGCGAGATGTAGAGAACGCGCGTGCCCGCCTTGGCCTCGGCCGGGCGCGGGTCGGTGGCGAGCCGGTCGATCGCCCACAGGAAGGACGCCAGCGTCTTGCCCGAACCGGTGGGGGCGATCACCAGCGCGTGCTTGCCGTGCGAGATGGCCTCCCAGGCCCCCTGCTGCGCGGCCGTCGGCGCGGCGAAGGCCCCGCGGAACCACTCGCGGGTCGCGGGGGAGAATCGATCGAGCACCTCGCTCACCCCACCATCCTGCACCCGACCACCGACACTGTCAGGGGCGGCGGCAAGACCCGTGGACAACGCTCAGCGAGGCAGGTTGCCGCGGATGAAGGTGGAGATGTCGCCGAGCTCGAGCGGCGAGATCGCGTGCCCCATCCCCTCATAGATCCGCGCGTCCAGCGAGGAATGCTGCGGCAGCCACTCGGACGTCCGGTCCAGCGACGAGGCCGGGATCGCGTCGTCGAGCGTGCCGCGGCCCCAGAACACCGGCACCCGCGCATCGGCGAGCTCCTCGTCCCCGGGCTGGGAGCCCTGCACGACGAAACCGGAGAGCTGCACCGCGTAGTCGAAGCGGTCCGGCGCGTGCCGCAGCAGCTGCAGGGCCATCGCGCCGCCCTGCGAGAATCCGAGCAGGCCGGTGGGCACCCGGGGCTGCTCGTCGAGCCAGTCGAGCACTGCGCGGGTCGCGGCGTCGGCGTTCCCCGCAAGGGGGTCGCCCGGCAGGTTGGTGAAGCGCGAGAACCATGCGAAGCCCGCCCCTTCGGGGATCGGTGCGCGCAGCGAAGCGATCACCGGCTCCAGCGGAAGGTACGCGGCGATGCCGAACAGATCGGCCTCGTCGGACGCGTACCCGTGCAGGAGGATCAGCAGGGGCCGTCCGGCGCGGTCGCGCTCCGACGCGGACCACAGCACGGCATCGCGGTCGATACGCAGGTCGGGAGCGGGAAAAGGCACTCTCCATTCTCAACGCAGAGGGCATTCCGTCCACAGCCCCCGTCGGAGTGCCGCCCATCCACAGGTCGTCCTGTCCCTCGTAGGTGGATGCATGCCGCTTCCGTAGGATTCATGCATGAGCGTTCGCACCCCCGATCCGGACCCCACGCCCGACCCGCTGCCCGGCGACGGGCCGCAGCCGGGCCCCGCCTGGCTGTCCGACATCGAGCTGGAGCAGATCCGGCGCCGGCTTCCTCTGCTCTACGTCGAGGCGGTGCCGGTGCGGGTCGACGGGCTCGGGCAGGTTACAGAGGTCGGCATCCTGCTGCGCGCCAACGCCGTGGGCCAGATCACCCGCACCCTCGTCTCGGGCCGCGTGCTGTACGGCGAGACCCTGCGCGAGGCGCTCTTCCGCCATCTCGAGAAAGACCTGGGGCCGATGGCCTTCCCGCAGCTGCCGGCGAGTCCTGTGCCGTTCCAGGTGGCCGAGTACTTCCCGATGCCGGGTGTCTCGCCGTACACCGACGAACGCCAGCACGCCGTGTCGCTCGCGTACGTCGTCCCGGTGACGGGCACGTGCGACCCGCGCCAGGATGCACTGGAGCTGACCTGGATGACGCCGGAGGAGGCGACGTCGCTCACCGTGAGCGAAGAGCTGGAAGGCGGAAGGGGCGCGCTCGTCAAGGCGGCGATGGCGTCGCTCGGGCGCATCGCCTGACCTCCGGGAGCCGTCGGCAACGGCTCTTGACTCGTTTGGCTAATGGTATTAGCTTTATGGCTATGACCATTTCAGTCGAGTCGCAGGTGCGCTACCTGCAGCGCCACGACGGGCGCATCAGCTACACGGTCGAGGGCCAAGGGCCCCTCGTCGTGGCGGTCCCCGGAATGGGCGACCTCCGCTCCAGCTTCCGTGAACTCGTCCCCGCCCTCGTCGCCGCCGGCTACCGCGTCGCGGTCACCGACCTCCGCGCTCACGGGGACTCCGACACCACGTTCCGCGAGTTCGGCGACATCGTCACGGCCGGCGACGTCCTCGCCCTCGTGGAGGCGCTCGGCGGCCCGGCCGTCGTCCTCGGCAACTCGATGGGCGCCGCGGCCGCGGCCTGGGCTGCGGCCGAGCGCCCCGACCTGATCGCCGGTCTCGTCTTCTATGGCCCGCTGCTCCGCGATCCCGCGATGGGCCGGGCCACGACCGGCCTCCTCCACCTCTCGTACCGGGTGCTGTTCGCCCGGCCGTGGGGTGCGTCGGCGTGGGCCCGCTACTACCGCAGCACCCTCAACCGCGGCACCACGGCGCCGTGGCTGGACGAGCACGTCGCCGCCATCCGGTCCTCGCTGAAGGAGCCGGGTCGCCTCGCGGGCTTCCGCCACCTGACGCTGCAGCTGACGCACTCGGTCGTCGAGCCGCGCCTGCCCGAGATCGCGGCGCCGATGCTCGCCTTCGTCGGGGACCTCGACCCCGACTACCGCGACACGGACGCCGAGGTGGCGTGGATGGAGTCGCAGCGCGTCCGGGTCGTGCGGGTTCCCGAAGCCGCGCACTACCCGCACGCGCAGCGTCCCGATGTCGCCGTGCCCGGCACGCTCGAGTTCCTCGCGCCACTTCGCACCGCGGACGCTTCGGCCTGGGCCGCGCGTGCCTAGGGCCGGGCTGACCCGGGCGGCCGTCACGGCGGTGGCGATCGACCTGGTCGACGAGGGCGGGACCGCCGGTTTCGACCGGCTCACCCTCGCCGCGGTGGCCGGGCGCGCGGGGGTCGCCGTCCCGAGCCTGTACAAGCACGTCTCGTCGATCGACGACCTTCGCCGCCTGCTGGCGACGGAGTCCCTCGCGGAGCTCACCCGGGTGCTCGCCGCCGCGACCATCGGCCGCGCGGGGCCGGAGGCGGTCCGCGCGGCGGCCGACGCCATGCGGGACTTCGCCCGCCGGCATCCCGGGCGCTACGCCGCGACGCAGGTGGCGCCGCACGGGTCGGATCCCGCCGACGGCGAGCTGGTGGCGCGCGCCGAGGAGACCATCGCGGTGCTGGCCGGGGTGCTCCGCGGTTTCGGCCTGCCCGACGACGAACTGGTGGATGCGATCAGGATGCTGCGCAGCGCGGTCCACGGCTTCGTCACGCTCGAGCTGGGCGGCGGCTTCGGCCTCCCGGACGACCTCGACCGCAGCTACGCCGTCCTGGTCGACGGCGTCACCGCCGGCATCGAGCGCCTCGCACAAGCCCCCGAGAAGTGAGTAATGGCGGCTATCCGGACCGGATAGCCGCCATTACTCACATCTCGTCGGGAGGGTCAGCCTTGGGCGCGGCGGGAGCCGCGGCCGCGGCGCACCGACCCGTCGCCGGACGACGAGGTCGAGTAGACGGCGCTCGACGCACGGCCGCCGCCCTGCGACGCCCCCTGCTTGCCCGAGCGCTGACCGGATGCGGACGAGCGCTGGCCGGGCGCGCCGTGCTCGGCGTGACCCGTGCGGCCGCCCGCGGCCGGAGCCCCGTTCGGACGCTGGCCGCGCCCGCGACGACGCGAGCCGCCGCCCTGCGCCCCGGCGCCGTCGATGCGGCCCTGCCCCGAGCCGGCGGCGGCGCCCTGCCTGCCGGATCCGCCCTGACCGTTCCGGCCCGCTCCCGAGCCCTGACCGGCGCCGGCACCGCCGCCGCGGCGGGCGCGCTTGCGCTGGGCGTTCGCGCCCTGCGACATCCCGCCGCCCGCGTTCCGCGGCTGCTCCGGTGCCGGCGCGACGCGCGGCGCGACATCGCCCACGAGCGAGACGACGGCGGGCGAGCCGGCCGTCACCCGCTGAGGGGCGACCGAGATCGCGGCCTTGCGCAGCAGCGTGCGGACGTCCTCCGCCTGCGAGGAGAGCATCACGGTGACGACGTCGCCCGCGCTGCCGGCCCGGGCGGTCCGGCCGGAGCGGTGCAGGTACGCCTTGTGCTCCGCCGGCGGGTCGACGTGCACGACGAGTTCGACGTTGTCCACGTGCACGCCGCGCGCTGCGACGTCCGTGGCGACGAGCACCTTCACGCTGCCGTCGCCGAACGCGGCCAGGTTGCGGTCGCGGGCGGCCTGCGCAAGGTTGCCGTGCAGGTCGACCGAGGGGATGCCGGAGGCCGTCAGCTGCTTGGCGAGCTTCTTCGCCTGGTGCTTGGTGCGGGTGAACAGGATGCGGCGGCCCGTGCCCGAGGCGAGGGCCTCGACGAGCGCCTTCTTGTCGTCCGGGCTGTCGACCTGCAGCACGTGGTGGGTCATCGCCTCGACCGGGCTGGACTCGTCGTCGACGGAGTGCAGCACGGGGGAGTGCAGGAAGCGGGTGACCAGCTTGTCCACGCCGTTGTCCAGCGTGGCCGAGAACAGCAGACGCTGGCCGTCCTTCGGGGTGGCGGACATGATGCGGGTCACGACGGGCAGGAAGCCCAGGTCGGCCATGTGGTCGGCCTCGTCGAGCACGGTGATCTCGACGGCGTCCAGCGACACGAAGCCCTGCTTCATGAGGTCTTCGAGGCGGCCGGGGCAGGCGACCAGGATGTCGACGCCGGCCTTCAGCTCGGCGACCTGCTTGTTCTGCGAGACGCCGCCGAAGACGGTCGACACGCGCAGCGAGTAGGCGTCGGCGAGCGGGCGGAAGGTGGCCGCGATCTGGGTGGCCAGCTCCCGGGTCGGTGCGAGCACGAGCGCCAGCGGGCGGCCGGCCCGGCGGGGGCCGCCGGCGAGGACCGTGCCGAGGCGCGCGACGAGCGGCAGTGCGAAGGCGATGGTCTTGCCGGAGCCGGTCTTGCCGCGGCCGAGGACGTCCTTGCCCGCGAGGGCGTCGGGCAGAGTGTCGGCCTGGATGGGGAATGCGGTGGTCTTGCCGTCGGCCGCGAGGACCGAGACGAGCGGAGTGGGGACGCCGAGGTCGGCGAAAGTCTGGGACAAAGGTGTGCCTTTCGGGCGGTGACCGGTCGGCATGCGGCGGACCGGGCGGGTGGCGAGCGCACCGAGCGGCGCGATCGTTCGCCGTATGAAGAGAAGCGTGCGGGGCGGAGTCGGAAGGTGACCCGACACAGGCCCGGCGCGACGCGAAGCGTTCTACGACGCAGCGGGCAGAATCGGCCCGCACCATCACTCTAGGGCATACCGCCGTGCGAGTGCTGAGAGCGCAGACACAACCGGAGGTCGTAGACTGTCGGCCCGGAAACGAGAGGTGGCCATGGGCGTGGTGGAGTCGGAGCTCGAACGCGAACGCGCTGTGGTCTCGGAGCTGTACCAACGGCTCGATCGGCTGCGCGCGGAGACCGAGGAGCGGCTGGCCCGCGTCCGCCGCGACAGCGTCGGGAGCAACCACCAGGCGCGCAGCGAACGCGACGCCTTCGCCCGGCTGTACGAGGACCAGCTGACCCAGCTCCGGGAGGTGGATTCGCGTCTCGTCTTCGGCCGGCTGCTGCTCGAGGAGCCGATGGACGGCTCCGACCACCGGTACATCGGCCGGGTGGGCCTCCGCGACGACGAGGAGCGCTCGGTGCTGGTGGACTGGCGCGCCCAGCAGGCCGGCGCGTTCTACCAGGCGACCGCCAGCGAGCGGATGGGGGTGCGCGCCCGGCGCCACCTGACGATGTCCGGCCGGCAGGTGACGCGGATCGACGACGAGGTGTTCGACGAGGCGCTGCTCGACGGCGATCAGGCGCAGGAGAAGGTGCAGGGCGAGGGTGCCCTGCTCGCGGCCCTCACCGCGCAGCGCACCGGGCGCATGCACGACATCGTCGCGACCATCCAGGCCGAGCAGGATCGCATCATCCGCTCCGACCTGCGCGGCGCGCTGGTCGTCCAGGGCGGGCCGGGCACCGGCAAGACCGCGGTGGCCCTCCACCGCGCCGCCTACCTGCTGTACGCGAACCGGCAGCGGTTGAGCGCCTCCGGTGTGCTCGTCGTCGGCCCGTCGACCGCCTTCCTGCGGTACATCGAGGCCGTGCTGCCCTCGCTCGGCGAGACCGGTGTCGTCATGTCGACGCTCGGCGACCTGTTCCCCGGCGTGGAGGCGACGGCCGAGGATGCCCCCGACGCCGCGGTGCTGAAGGGATCGGCCCAGATGGCGCGGCTGCTCTCCCGCGCGGTGAAGTCCCGGCAGAAGGCGCCGGCGGAGGAGCAGACCATCGTCGTCGACAACGAGCGGCTGACGGTGCGACCCGACCTCGTCCAGCGCGCCATCGCGAAGGCCCAGCGGACCGGGAAACCGCACAACGTCGCCCGGGTGACCTTCGTGAAGCACGCGCTCGGCGAGCTGACCGACCAGCTCGCGGCACAGCTGCGGGCCGCGGGCTCCACGATCGACGACGCCGACCTGAAGGTGCTGCGGGAGGACCTGCGCACCTCCTACGACGTCCGCGTGCTGCTCAACACCGCCTGGCTGCCGTTGACGCCGCAGAAGCTGCTGCAGGACCTGTACGCGCGCCCCTCCTGGCTCGCCGAGCTCACGCCGCGGTGGACGGACGCGCAGCGGGCCGCCCTGGCGCGTGACCGCTCGGAGCCGTTCACCGTCTCCGACGTCCCGCTTCTGGACGAGGCGGCCGAGCTGCTCGGCGACTTCCCCGGCAGGCCGGACCCCGCCGACCGGGAGCGGGAGCGCCAGCGCAAGCGCGACCTCGAGAACGCGCGGGCGGCCATCCGGAACATGGGCGTTCAGGGCCTGGTCAGCGCCGAGCAGCTGGCGGACGGCTTCGCCGAGCAGGCCGACCGCGGCACGACCGCCGAGCGCGCCGCAGCCGACCGCAGCTGGACGTACGGCCACGTCGTCGTGGACGAGGCGCAGGAGCTGTCGCCGATGCAGTGGCGGGTGCTGCTGCGCCGCTGCCCGATGAAGTCGTTCACGATCGTCGGCGACATCGCGCAGGTCGCGTCGGCGGCGGGTGCGACGAGCTGGCGGGAGGCGCTCCAGCCCCTGTTCAAAGACGCCTGGCGGCTCGAGGAGCTCACGGTCAACTACCGCACGCCCGCGCAGATCACACGCGAGGCCGAGCGGATCGCCGCCGACGCAGGCCTCCCGATCACGCCGACGCGGGCGGTGCGCGAGGGCGAGTGGCCGATCCGCCGGGTGACCGCCGCCTCCGCGGAGGCCGGCGCGCTGGGCGACGCCGTGGCGGAGGCCGTCGCGCACGACCGCGGCATCGACGGCACCGGAACGGTCGCCGTCATCGCGACCGCCGCCGACCTGCCCGCCGTGGCGGAGGCCGTCGCCGCGCGCTTCGGCGACCAAGCCGGCCGCGGTGCCACGGGTCTCTCGCGGCCGATCGCCGTGCTGACCGGTTACGAGGCGAAAGGCCTGGAGTTCGACGCCGTCGTCCTGGCAGACCCCTACGCGCTCGCCGCCGAGTCCCCGCGCGGCGCCGCCTCCCTCTACGTCGCCATGACGCGCCCTACCCAGCGCCTCACCCTCGTCACCCGCCCCGAGCCCCAAGCCAACAGCTCCTGAGTTCTTCGAGCGAATCGCCGAAGCGGACTCGAAAAACTCAGGAGCTGATGGCTGGACGGAGGGGGCAGGTTCAGGCGGCGGGGTAGCGCTCGCCCGCGGGGATCTCGACAGGGAGGGTGTTGCCGGCCTGCGCGAGCGGGCACGCCCAGGCGGGGTCGTAGGCGCACGACGGGTTGTACGCGAAGTTGAAGTCGAGCACGATGCTCGCGCCCTCGTCGTCCCATTCGAGGCCCAGGTCGGCGCCCTTGATCGTGTCGATCAGGTAGCGCCCGCCCCCGTAGGTGCCGCCCGGCCGCCCCGCGAGCGCGTCCTTCACCGGCACGAACAGCCCGCCGCCGTACGACGCGAGCTTCCACACGTCGAGCGTCCCGGCGAACGGCACGCGCACGGTCCCGAGCAGCTCGAACGGCACGACGCCGTCGGTGCCGGTCTCGACATCCATCCGCTTGGCCTCGGCCGCCGGGTGCACGGGCAGCTCGAAACGCCAGTCCGGGTCGTACGGCGTGACCGGCAGTCCCGTGAACCGCTCGCGGTCCTCCGGCAGCAGCGGGGAGGCGGGATGCGACGAGAACAGGTCGTTGCGGCACGAGATCCAGTGCGCGTGTGCCTCGACGGGGTCGTGTGCGGCCAGCCTGCGCACGGACGCGTACATCGCGAACACGCGGCGGCGCCAGTCCGCGGTCTGCGTTGCGGTCACCGCCCGCGCCGGGCCCCCCTCCGCCGGGACTTCCGTGGTCTGCTCCGCGCTCGTCATCGTTCCTCCGCGCTCGTCGTCTCCGGGACGTGTCCGTCGTCGTCCCGCCGTTCGGGATCGTAGGCCCAGGTGGGCGCCAGCCGCCGCAGGCGCGCACCGCGCCACTGCCAGAACAGCCAGAAGGCGTACCAGGCGACCGGGGTCAGCGCACCCGCGCGCACGATCAGCTGGTCGCGGTACAGCGTGCGCAGCCGTCCGTGCTCGTCGGGGCCGGCCGGGTCGGGCGCGATCGCCATGCGGTGGTCGAGCCGGGGCACCGCGGCCAGCATCCCGCCGGTGCCGCCTCCGCTGTCCCGCAGGATGCGCGTCCCGGCCTCACGCGGGTCGACCGGCCGCAGCGTGTCGAGCCGGATCGCCTGCGTGCCGACGGTGAACGCGCCGAGCGCCTTCACCGTCACGCGGTGCTCCGCGCCCCAGGTCGTCGGGAAGCCGGCGGGCTCGTCCGAGCGGAAGTCCAACCACGGCAGCGCGACCTCGCGGAACGCCGTGGGACTCTGCAGGGCGCGCCAGGCGGCGTCGGGGTCGCAGTCGAGCATCAGCTTCAGCAGCACGCGCATGCTCTCAGTGTCGCCCCTGCGCGCGCTGCGGCGGCCTCGGGATGCCGTTCTCAGAGGCATTCCCCGGCTCGCGCCAGCAGCAGCTCCCGTTCGCGTTCGTTGCTTGTCATCGCCGCGGCCCGCTCGAACTCCTGCCGCGCCTCCGCCGTGCGCCCGAGCCGCTGCAGCAGGTCGGCCCGCACCGACGGCAGCAGGTGGTACGACGCGAGCGCGCCGTCGATCGTCAGCCGGTCGACCACCTCCAGCCCCGCCGCCGGTCCGTACGCCATCGACAGCGCGACCGCGCGGTTCAGTTCGACCACCGCCGAGGGCCGCAGCTCCGCGAGCGCGCCGTACAGCGCGACGATCTCCTCCCAGTCGGTCGCGGCGGCGGTCGGCGCTGTCGCGTGGCAGGCGGCGATCGCGGCCTGCAGCGCGTAGGGCCCGCGGCTCACCGGGGGCCGCCTGCTCGTGCGCAGCTCGTCGCCGCGGGCGAGCGCCGCCACCCCACGGCGGATCAGGATGCGGTCCCAGCGCGCGCGGTCCTGGTCCTGCAGCAGGATGGGCGAGCCGTCCGGGGCCGTGCGCGCCCGGAGCCGCGACGCCTGGAACTCCATCAGCGCGACCAGCCCGTGCACTTCTGGCTCGCGCGGTGTCAGCTCGGCGAGCACGCGGCCGAGGCGCAGCGCCTCGCGGCAGAGGTCGGGCCGGATCCAGTCCTCTCCCGCAGTCGCGGCGTAGCCCTCGTTGAAGATCAGGTAGACGACCTCGAGCACCGACGCAAGGCGCTCGGGGAACTCGGTCCGCTCCGGCACCTCGAACGGCACGCCGGCCGCGCTGAGCGTGCGCTTCGCCCGGACGATCCGCTGCGCCATCGTGGCGGGCGGCACGAGGAAGGCGCGTGCGATCTCCTCGGTCGACAGGCCGCCGAGGAGCTTGAGCGTCAGCGCGACGCGCGCCGGCTGGGGGAGGACGGGATGGCAGGCCACGAAGACGAGCCGCAGCAGGTCGTCGCCGATCGGCTCCTGCGCGACGCGGGCCGGGTCGTCGTCGCCGAGCTCCTGCTCCAGGTGGTGGGCGATCGCGGCGTAGCGGTCGTCGAGCCGCTCGCGCCGCCGCCAGCCGTCGACGGCCCGTCGCTTGGCGACCGTGGTCAGCCAGGCGCCGGGATTGCGTGGGACGCCGGACCCCGGCCACTGCTCGAGGGCGGCGACCAGTGCGTCCTGCGCGAGCTCCTCCGCGAGGCCCACGTCTCCGGTGGAGCGGGCGAGGCCGGCGATCAGACGGCCGGACTCGATGCGCCAGACGGACTCGACGGTCCGCCGTACCTCGTCGTCGTCCGTCCGCATGGTCCCATCCTGTCCTATCCGTCAACCTCGGTCGCAGGCTCCCTCGGCGCTGGGGTCGCGGCATCGCTCCGCGCTGCCCTGAGCTCCACCGCGCGATTTCGACACTCCGTGACGGTGGTGTGCGCTACAACGGGAGCATGGCGATCCGGTACTGGCTCGGGGTGGTGCAGCAGGACCACGTGCTGCGCGGCGTCGCGGGCGGCTTCGCGCAGGTGAACCACGGCGCGAGGGCGCCGCTCGCGCAGATGGGCCCGGCCGACGGCTTCGTCTACTACTCGCCCCGGGTCTCGTACCCCGACGGCGAGCCCCTGAAGCAGTTCACCGCGGTCGGCCGCATCGCCGACGACGAAGTGTTCCAGGTCACCCAGGGTCCGGCGATGCGCGGCCCGGCCGGAGACTTCCTGCCCTGGCGGCGCCGGGTCGAGTGGGACCACGACGCCGTCGCCACGCCCATCCGCCCGCTCCTCGACGCCCTCGACTTCACCCGCGACCGCGCCGGCTGGGGCTACCAGCTGCGCCGCGGCGTGATCGAGCTCACCCGGCACGACTTCGAGCTGATCCGCCGGCAGATGCGTCCGTCACCGGGCGAAACACGGACGGGCCGGCCGCCGTCCCGCATTACGATGGCCCGGTGACCCAGCAGGCCCCCGTCTCCACCGTCCCCGCCGCTCACCGCCAGGCCAAGTACCAGGTGCGCTTCGACTGGGGTGTGGAGGGTGCGGTCGCCGTGGCCGCCGACGCCGACGTGGTGGTGTGGGTGGATGCGCTCCCCGCCGCTGCGGACGCCCCGGCCGATCTCCCCGGCGACGGCGCGGTGCTCCTCGCGGGCCTGACCGACGCCCCCGCCGTCGCGCGGTGGATCCTGGACGAGCAGGTCCGTCTCGGCCGCCGGGCGATGATCTCGGTCGTCGCCGCGGGCGCGACCACCCCGGCCGGCACTCCCCGCTTCGCCGTGGAGGACCTCCTGGCCGCGGGAGCGGTCGTCGACGCGCTCGCCGCTCTCGGCATCGACTACTCCTCGCCGGAGGCGGCCGCCGCGTGCGCCGCCTTCACCGGCCTCCGCGGTGCCGTCGCGCACCTGCTCACCGCCTCCGTCTCCGGCCAGGAGCGGGTCGCCGCGGGCGAGGCCGCGCCCGACATCGCCGCCCTCGGCCGGCTCGGCTCCTCCGATACTGTGACGGTCCTGCGAGCCTCCCGGCAGAGCGGTGGGCCCGCGGCGGAATGATCGTGCGCCCGCGTACGTTGGCGGATCACAGGAGGTTTATTCGATGAAAGCCGTGCTGAACGACACCGTGATCGCCGAGGCCCCGCAGGAGGACCTTATCCGCATCGAGGGCAACTGGTACTTCCCGCCCGCGAGCGTGAAGTCCGAGTACCTCGTCGAGAGCGACACGCCCTACACGTGTCCGTGGAAGGGCGAGTGCCAGTACTTCTCCGTTAAGTCCGACTCGGGCCTGCTGCAGGACCGCGCCTGGAGCTACCCGACGCCGTACCCGAGCTCGTTCGACCGGGTGGGCAAGGACTACAGCAACTACGTCGCCTTCTGGAAGGACGTCCGCGTCGTCGACTGACGACGCCGGAGGCACGATGTTCCGACTCGGCCGTCGCACAGGGCTCATGGCCCTGGCGGCGGCCGCGCTCGTCCTCGCGGGCTGCACGTCCCCGGCTCCCGATCCGACCGTGACGCGCACTCCGACCCCGACGCCGCGGCCGAGCGGGTCGTCGGCGCCGGTCGCCGCCATCCCGTGGCAGCCGGGCGCCGATGCGACCGTGCTGGAGACCGGTCTGGAGGCGCCCTGGTCGGTCGTCCCGCTGCCGAGCGGCTCGGCACTGATCAGCGAGCGCGACTCCGGCGCCATCCGGGAGCGGCTGCCGCAGGGCGGTCTGCGTGACGTGGGCACCGTCCCGGGTGTCGTGCATCAGGGAGAGGGCGGCCTGCTCGGCCTGGCGGTGCAGGACCAGTCGGCGCCGTCACACCTGTACGCCTACCTGACGACGGCGGACGACAACCGCGTGGTCCGGATGCCCCTGACCGGCGTGCCCGGCAGCTACGCGATCGGAGCCGCGGAGCCCGTCGTCACCGGCATCCCGAAGGCGTCGAACCACGACGGCGGGCGCATCGCCTTCGGCCCCGACGGGATGCTCTACATCACCGCGGGCGATGCCTCGAACCCGTCGAACGCGCAGGACCTCGCCTCCCTCGGCGGCAAGATCCTCCGCGTGACGCCCGAGGGGCAGGTGCCCGGCGACAACCCGTTCCCGGGTTCGCCGGTGTGGTCGTACGGGCATCGCAACCCGCAGGGCATCGGCTGGGATTCGCGCGGCACCATGTGGGCGAGCGAGTTCGGCCAGAACACCTGGGACGAACTCAACATCATCCATCCGGGGTCGAACTACGGCTGGCCGGTCGTGGAGGGCATCGGCGGCGACCCGAAGTACGCCGACCCGGTCGCGCAGTGGCCGACCGACGAGGCCAGCCCGAGCGGACTGGCCGTGGTCGGCGACACGGTCTTCCTCGCGGCGCTGCGCGGCCAGAGGCTGTGGACGGCGTGGTCGACCGGCGGCGCGGCGCCGGTGACGGTTGCGCCGTTCTTCGAGGGGGAGTTCGGCCGGCTGCGCGATGTCGTCGCCCACGGCGACCGGCTCTGGCTGCTGACGAACAACACCGATGGACGTGGATCGCCCCGCAGCGGCGACGACCGGCTGATCGAGGTGCCGCTCGTGCCCGCGGTAGGGGCCAAACGCCCGGGCTGACGCGCTCCAACGGGTAGTCTGGTGGGGAACCACCGATCGGGAGCAGAACCCTGAGCATCATCCTCGGATACGATCCGGCCACCCTGCGCGAGCGCGTCGATCTGCGCGCTGCCGACGAGCGTCTCGAGGAGCTCGGCAGCCTGCGGAGCCTTTCCGCGCTCAACGAGAAGACGGTGCTCCTGCGCCTGCTCGGCCGGCTCGACGACGCGATCGAGGTGGCCAACGAGGCGGTACGGCAGGCCCGGTTCACCGGCGACCGGGAGCAGCTGCTCGGTGCGCGCGTCCGCCGCGCGCAGGTGCTGCAGTACCAGGGCAAGACCGACGAGGCGATCGTGGAGCTCACCGGCTGCGTCGACGAGGCCCGCGGCCGGGAGTGGACGGCGCTCGAGGCCTTCGCGATCCAGAACCGCGGGAAGGTCTGGTTCGACACCGGCGACTTCGAGAACGCGCTGGCCGACATGACCGCCGCCGTCTTCCTGCGCGAGAAGCTGGGGGCGTCGCCCGCGGAGATCCAGGCGGCCCTCACCGCGGTCGCCGTCGTGCAGTCCGCGCTCGACGCGCAGCGCGGCGCGGCGCCCGCATCCGGCGATGAGGGCGACCCCGATCACGCGTAGGATGCAGGCCATGGAGGTTGTGAGCACTCCCGCGGGAGGTCGGGCCTGATGGCCGATCTCGACCGCGTGCGCCGCTGGGCGGAGGCCCTGATCGCCCTCCACCTCGACCCGGCGCACTGGAGCTTCGGCTTCGACAACGCGAAGACACGCGCCGGCCAGTGCAACTTCACCGACAAGCGCATCACCGTCTCGCGCTATCTCGCGTCCCGGTACGAGGACGACGAGATCCACCAGATCCTGCTGCACGAGGTCGCGCATGCGCTCGCCGGCCCGCGCGCCGGTCACGGGCCCAAGTGGCGGGCGATCGCCCTCGACCTCGGGTACGAGGGCAAGCGGCTGCACGGCGGCGCGATCGCCGACGACCTGGCGCCCTGGGTCGGCACCTGCCCGAACGGGCACACCCACTACCGCTACCGGAAGCCCGCGCGGGCGCTCGCGTGCGGTGCGTGCAGCCGCCGGTTCGACGCGGCCAACCTCATCTCGTGGCAGCACCGCGAGGTGTCGGCCTCCCAGCGGAAGGTCGCGGCGGCGGCCGCCGCCGAGTAGCCCTTTCTCAGAGCCGCGCCGCGCCGAGGCGTTCGTCCAGCGAATCCCGGACGGCGGGCCACTCCTCGCGCAGGATCGAGTAGACGGCCGTGTCGCGCCAGGTGCCGTCGGCACGCCGCTGGGTGTGCCGGAGGACGCCCTCGAAGCTCGCCCCGAGGCGCAGGATGGCGGAGCGCGAGCGGTCGTTGAGCACGTCGGCCTGCAGCTTCACACGCTCGAAGCCGTGGTCGAACGCGGCACCGAGCAGCAGGCGCTTGGTCTCGGCATTGACGAGGCCGCCCCACGCCTCCGGCGCGTACGCCGTCCAGCCGATGTGCGCGGACTCGTTGGCCAGGTCGAAGTCGCCCAGCGTCGTGGTGCCGACGAGCCGGTCGCCGTCGCGCAGCACGACGGCGGTGACGTTGCTGCGGTCCCAGTCCAGGTAGCGGAGGATGAACTCCCGCCACTCCTCGTAGGTGTCCCGATAGGCGGCGGGGCCGCCGCCCCATCCACCGGCGAAGACCTCGGGGTGACCGATCGCGTCGAACAGGTCCGGGAGGTCGTCGAGGGTGAGCGCGCGCAGCAGGACCGTCGATCCCTCCAGCGTGGCGTGCGGGTCCGGGCGTGTCGCGGTCATCCGCCCAGTATGCCGCGCGCCGGAGCGCGCGCCGTCCGTCTCCGGTAGGGTTTTCCGGGCGCTCGGCGTCGTAGCGGAGGCCGCAGAAGTAACCGACTATATTGGTTACATGGCGACCGAAGCGATCGTGACCAGGGGAACCGGCCAGTGGATGGAGCCGGCCACCGCGCAACGCTGGTGGTTCGACTCCGGCTCCCTCGCCCTCGACTTCGCGTACACCGGCGGCCTCGACCACCCCGAGGTGGAGGAGTGGCAGACGGTCCGTGACCCCGCGACGCTCAACGCCTGGCTGACCGAGCGGTTCCCGGAGGTCGCGCCGACCGCAGGCGAGCGCGAACTGCGCGACGCCCGCACCCTCCGCGCCGCGATCGGCCGGCTGGCCCGCCAGGCGAGCCGCGGCGAACTGCTGGAGCCCGACGACGTGGATGTGGTCAACCTGTTCGCGGCGACGCCCGACATCCCTCCGGTGCTCGTCGGCGGCGGCCGTCAGGCGGGCCGGACGAACGCCCGCCCGCACCAGGCCCTCGGCTCCATCGCGCGGGACGCCGTCCGCCTGTTCGGGCCGGATGTCGACGGCCGCATCCGCGAATGCTCGGCCGACGACTGCGACCTCGTCTATCTCGACACGTCGCGCAGCGGAACCCGCCGCTGGTGCTCCATGCAGCGCTGCGGCAACCGCGCCAAGGTGCGCGCGCACCGGGCGCGGTGGAGCTCAAGGGCAGCGCGGAGCGATGCCGCGACCCCAGCGCCGAGGGGGCCTGCGACCGAGGTTTGAGCTCCACGAGGCTGAGACAATAGGGGCATGCCGCGTTCCGTCGACCTCAACAGCGACCTGGGCGAGTCGTTCGGCGCCTGGTCGATGGGCGACGACGCCTCCCTGCTGCGCATCGTGTCGAGCGCGAACGTCGCCTGCGGCTTCCACGCGGGCGACGCGTCCACCATGCTCGCCACCTGCCGGGAGGCCGCGGCGAACGGCGTGACCGTGGGCGCGCACGTCTCCTACCGCGACCTGGCCGGCTTCGGGAGGCGCGCGATGGACGTGCCCGCCGGCGAGCTGCGCGACGAGGTGCTGTACCAGCTGTCCGCCCTCGCCGGACTGGCGCGGGTGGCCGGCACCGCCGTGCGCTACGTCAAGCCGCACGGCGCCCTCTACAACCGGATCGTCGCCGACGAACGTCAGGCCCGGGCCGTGGTGGACGCGGTGGTCGCGTTCGACCCGCGACTCGCGTTGCTGGGCCTGGCCGGTTCCGCGGTCGAGCGAGCGGCCGAGGAGGCCGGGCTCCGTTTCGTGCGGGAGGCGTTCGTCGACCGCGGCTACCGCGCCGACGGCACGCTCGTGCCGCGCGGCGAGCCGGGTGCGCTGCTCACCGACGACTCCGCCATTGCCGGGCGGGCGGTCCGCATGGTCGCCGAGGGGGTGGTGACCGCCGCCGACGGCAGCGACATCGCGGTGGCCGTCGATTCGCTCTGCGTGCACGGCGACACCCCCGGCGCCGTCGCGATGGCCGCGGCCGTGCGGGAGGCGCTGGCCGCCGCCGGCGTCGAGGTCGGGCCGTTCGCGTGACCGGGCGGCGCATCCTGCCGTACGGTGACCACGCCCTGCTCGTGGAGCTGGACGACCTGGACGCGGTCCTGGCCCTGTACCGCGGCCTCGACGCCTCCCGCCCCGACGGTGTCGTGGAGCTGGTGCCCGCCGCGCGCACCATCGCGGTCGTCGTCGAGCCGCGCATCCTGCCGCTGAGCGCAGCCGCAGGCTGGCTGGAGCGGGCGGCGCCCCTGGCCGCGGCCGACGCCGAGGAGCGGCTGGTCGAGCTCGACGTCGTCTACGACGGAGCGGACCTGGACGAGGTCGCCCGGCTCACCGGCCTGTCGCCGCCGGAGGTCGTCGCCGCGCACACCGGTGCGACCTGGCGGGTCGCCTTCGGCGGCTTCGCCCCCGGCTTCGCATATCTGGTGACCGAGGGAGACGCGCTCACGGTGCCGCGCCGCGCGACGCCGCGCACGGCCGTGCCGGCCGGTTCCGTCGGGCTGGCCGGGGCCTTCAGCGGCGTCTACCCGCGATCCAGCCCCGGCGGGTGGCAGCTGATCGGCCGCACGGACGCCGTGTTGTGGGACGAGACCGCCGACCCGCCCGCGCTGCTGCGGCCGGGGACGGTCGTGCGTTTCCGGGAGGCGGGATGAGCCTCCACGTGCTGGCCACCGGTCCGCTCGCCCTGGTGCAGGACCTCGGGCGTCCCGGGCTGGCTGCGGTCGGCGTCGGCCGCTCCGGCGCGCTCGACCGCGGCGCCCTCCGGCTGGCGAACCGCCTGCTCGGCAACGACGAGGGCGATGCCGGCATCGAGGTGCTGCTCGGCGGCCTGGAGGCGCGGTTCGAGCGCGACGCCTGGTTCGCGGTGACCGGCGCCACCGGTCCGCTGCTGCTCGACGGCCGGCCGGTGGATGCCCACCTCGCCGTGCACGCGCGCGCCGGACAGAGGCTCCGCCTGGGGACCGCGGCCTCCGGCGCTCGCTGGTACCTCGCCGTGCGCGGCGGGGTCGCCGTCCCGCCGGTGCTCGGCTCGCGCTCCCGCGACACGCTCGCCGGCCTCGGGCCCGCGCCGCTGGCGGCGGGCGACCTGCTGCCGGTCGGCGAGCATCCCGGAACCGACCTCCCGCTGCTCGACTTCGTGCCCGTCGCCGAGCCCGGGACCGGTGCGGTAGAGATCCGGGCGCACCGCGGACCGCGGGCGGACTGGTTCACGCCCGCAGCGCTCGACGCCTTCTTCACGGTCGGCTGGCGGGCCGGAGCGGAGAGCGACCGCGTCGGCATCCGGCTCGACGCCGATCGCACGCCTTTTCATGCTGTCGGGATCGAGCCGCGGCATGGTCCGCTGCTCGAGCGCGCGGTCACGGCCGAGCTGCCGAGCGAACCCATGGTCGCGGGTGCCGTGCAGGTGTCGCCCGACGGCCGCCCGACGGTCCTGCTCGCCGACCACCCGGTGACCGGCGGCTACCCGGTGATCGCCGTCGTCGCCGACGCGTCCCTCGACGCCTTCGCGCAGCTGCGGCCCGGTCAGCCGGTGACGTTCCGGCACGCCTGACCCGGCCGCCGGCGCCCGCTCAGTCCCGCCGCGTCCCGGACTGGAAGATGCTCCGCGCCGGGGGCGGCGACGGGACGCTGGTCGCATCCGTCACGATCGGCGCGCCCGAAGCGAACGTCCGCAGCTCCTCGCCGGCGACGGCCTTTGCGGGATGCGGACCGCTCGCCAGCAGCCGCGGCAGCCACTCCAGCGGGAGCGGCGAGTTCGACCCGACCAGCACGACGTTGCCGAAGCGGCGGCCCTTCAGCACCTGTGTCTCGGCCAGCGCCGCCACGTTCTCCACCACCGCGCCCAGGGTCGACACCTGGCTGCGGGCGAACGCGAGCGGGGGGCCGTCCGCGACGTTCACGAGCACGATGCCGTCCGGCTTCAGCAGCGAGACCGCCGACCGGTAGAACTCGACGCTCGTCACGTGCGCGGGCGTGCGGGAGCCGCTGAAGATGTCCACCACGAGCAGGTCGACCGAGCCGCGGAGCCCGGCGGGCAGCTTGCCGACCACCTCGCGGGCGTCGCCGTGCCGGATGCGGATCTGCGCGTAGCGGGGGAGCGGCAGGTTCTCGCGCACCAGGTCGACGAGCCGGCTCTCCAGCTCCACCACCTGCTGCCGCGACCCGGGCCTGGTGTACGCGATGTAGCGCGGGAGGGTCAGCGCCCCGGCGCCCAGGTGGACGGCGGTGATCGGCTCGCCCGGGTCGCCGATCAGGTCGATGACGTTGCCCATCCGCTGCACATACTCGAAGAACAGCTGGGACGGGTCGTCCAGGTTCACGTGCGACTGCGGGGTGCCGTCCACCACCAGCTGGTACGCGCCCGGCACGAACCGGTCCGGTTCGATCGTCGCCTGGAACCCGCTCTCGGACAGGACGACAGACGGGTTCTGCGATGGTGGGTTCTGCGGCACACCGGCAGCCTAGTCGCGCCTCCACCCCCTCCGCCGTGGATCTCCACCCGGCCTCCACCCTGCGGTGGTGCCGCCGTCGGGCGGCCGTGGCGAGGCTGAGGACATGACCATTCAGACCATCGCCAACGCGGTCCTCATCCTCCTCGTGATCGGCTGGATCGGCGTGCGCCAGATGAGCTGGCGCCCGGTCGCCCTCGCCAAGATGTGGCGCTCGCCGCTGATCTTCGCCGTCATCGGCGTCATCCTCCTCGCCCAGCAGGTGAAGCCGGCCGCGATCACCCCGCTCGACCTCGCCGTCGTCGCCGGGGAGCTCGTCCTCTCGCTCGGCGTCGGCGCGTGGATGGGCGCGATCGCCCACTTCCGCCGGCTCCCGCAGCCGATCGCCACCGGCAAGGACGGACGCGACATCGCCGTGTACGAGTCCCGCACCGGCGCCCTGGGTCTCGTGCTCTGGGTGGGGGTCGTCGCGGTCCGGGTCGGCCTCGACGTGCTGGCCGCGCAGGCGGGTTCCCACCTGGCCTCCGCGACCGGCATCATCCTGCTGGTCCTCGCGGCCAACCGGCTCTCCCGTACGGCGGTCTTCGCGGCCCGGCTCGATCGGCACGCGGCGCTCGCCGCATGATGGTGGGGTGAACCTCTCCGTCCGGCCGACCCTGCTCTCCCTCGCGCTGACCGTGGTCGGCGCCGTGGCCGTCGGCTACGGGCTCGTCACGTCCCACACCGCGCAGCGCCCGGTGTGGGCGCTGGCGGTCGGGCTGGCGGCCACGGGCCTGTGGGTCGTGCGGAGCGTGCTCGCCCGGTTCGGGCAGCGCGCCGCCGCCCTGGCCTGCGCCGTCGTCATGGTGGTGGCCGGCTCGTTCGTCGCCGCCCCGACGAACGGTATCTCCGTCGTCCCCGCCGCGGTCGGCATCGTCGTGCTGCTGGCCGATGTGACGTACCCGCTCTGGCTGGGCTTCGGTCTCTCCGCGGTCGGCCTCGCCCTGATCCCGGTCGGTGCGGTGGCGGTCGAGTCGAGCGTCCCAGCCGTGCTGGCCGAGATGGGCGGCCTGGTCCTCGCGGTATTCGCCGGCCTCAGCCGCCGCCAGTTCCGCCGGGCGGAGGAGCAGGCGGCGCTCCTGCGCGAGCGCGACCTCACCCTCCGCGAGGAGGAGTCGCGCGTGGCGATCGCCCGGGACCTGCACGACGTGCTCGCCCACAGCCTCGGCGGGCTCGTGATCCAGCTGGACGCGGTGGATGCGCTGCTCGAGTCCGGCGACGCCGCCGCCGCCCGCACCCGGGTGCAGGATGCGCGGGCGCTCGCCGCGGACGGGCTCGCCGACGCCCGCCGCGCGGTGGCGGCGCTGCGTGAGCCGGCCGAGGGGTCGCGCACGCCGGTGGCGCCGTCCGACCTCGAGGCGGAGCTGCGGGAGCTGGTGGACGCCCATCGCGCGCTGGGCGGCGAGGCCGAGCTGTCCGTCCACGGGTCGTCCTCGGTGCTCGACTCCGCGCAGGCGACCGCGGTGCGGCGCGCGCTGCAGGAGGCGCTGAGCAACGCCCGCAAACACGCACCCGGCGCTGCGGTCGCCGCGCGGCTCGACTGGCAGACTGACCGGGTGCGGCTGACCGTCTCCAACCCGATCGTCTCCGGACGCTCCGCGCTGTCGTCCTCCGGCGGCGGCCACGGGCTCGACGGGATGCGCGAGCGCTTCGCCGCCCTTGCCGGGGGAGGAGCGGCAACCGCATCTGTGTCCGGCGGCCGGTTCACCGTCACGGCGGAAGCGGTGCTGCGATGACCGGCGAGCGCCCCATCCGCGTCGCGGTCGCCGACGACCAGGCCATCGTCCGCGACGGTCTGGTGACGCTGCTCGGCCTGCTGCCCGACATGGAGGTCGTCGGGGAGGCGTCCGACGGCGAGGAGGCGGTGGCGCTCGCCGTCACCGAGAGCCCGGATGTGCTGCTGATGGACCTGCGCATGCCGGTGCTCGACGGAGCCGCCGCCACCGCCCGGGTCGCCGCCGAGGCGCCGGGGACCGCTGTGCTGGTGCTCACCACCTACGCCGACGACGCCTCCATCGTCGGTGCGCTGCGGGCCGGAGCGCGCGGCTACCTCACCAAGGACGCCGGACGGACGGAGCTGGCCGCGGCCGTGCGCGCCGTCGCGAGCGGCCAGTCCACCTTCGCACCCGAGGTCGGCGCCCGCCTCGTCGGCTCGCTGACCGCGGCGGCCCCCGCCGGACAGGACGCCGCAGGCGCGCTCGTGACCCGCTTCCCGTCGCTGACCCGCCGCGAGGCCGAGGTGCTCGCCCTCGTCGCCGACGGCCTCAGCAACGCGGAGATCGCGGGCGCTCTGTTCGTCAGCGTCGCCACCGTGAAGACCCACATCAACGCGATCTTCGCCAAGCTCGCCGTGCGCGACCGCGCGCAGGCGATCGCCCTCGTGCGGGCCTGACCGCGCGGCCGCGACTGCGCCCCTGCGGAACGTCCGCGCCCCGTCGCGCACCCGCACACGTTCCGAACCGCCGCAATCAGTCGCGGACGCCGCGCTCGCGCCCGCGACTGCGCCCGCTCGGAACGATTGCGCCCGGGCGCGCACCCGCACACGTTCCGAACCGCCGCAGTCGCTTCGCGCGGGACGGTAGCGCGGGCGTCCCGGCGGGGGAAGGATGGACGGCGTGAGCGACCCGAGCACCCCTCCCGCCGACCTTGTCCTGGTGACCGGCGGCTCCGGCTTCGTCGGGGCGCACTGCGTCCTCGCGCTGCTGCAGGCCGGCTACCGTGTGCGGACGACGATCCGCACGCCCGCCCGGGCGGCCGACGTCCGCGCCCAGCTGGCCGCGGGCGGCCTCGACGACCCGGGCGACCGGCTGGAGTTCGCGGTCGCCGACCTGACCCGCGACGACGGCTGGGCCGAGGCCGTCGCCGGCGTCCGGTTCGTGCTGCACGTCGCCTCCCCGTTCCCGGCGTCGCAGCCCAAGGACCCGGATGAGCTGATCGTCCCGGCGCGCGACGGCGCCCTGCGCGTGCTGCGCGCGGCGCGCGACGCGGGGGTGGAACGCGTCGTACTCACCTCCTCGTTCGCGGCCATCGGCTACGGCCACGCGCCGACCGACCGCGCCTTCACCGAGGACGACTGGACCGAGCTCGACAGCGGCCGGCCGGTGAGCGCCTACGTCCAGTCGAAGACCATCGCCGAGCGCGCGGCGTGGGCGTTCGTCCACGACGAGGGCGGTGGGCTGCAGCTCGCGACCGTGAACCCGGTCGGCATCCTCGGACCTGTGCTCGGGCCCGATGTCTCCAGTTCGGTCGAGCTGATCCGGCTCGTGAAGGAAGGCCGCCTCCCGCGCCTGCCCGACGTGCACTTCGGCATCGTGGACGTGCGCGACGTCGCGGCGTTGCACCTGCTCGCCATGACACGGCCCGAGGCGGCGGGGCAGCGCTTCCTCGCCATCGCGGGGGAGGTGATGAGCGCGCAGGAGGTCGCCCTCCTCATCCGCGGCCACCTGGGCGAGGCCGCCGGCCGCCGGGTGAGCACGAAGCTCATGCCGATGTGGATGATCAAGGCCGCAGCCCCCTTCAGCCGCCGCGTGCGCGACTCGCTCCCCGACATCGGGACCGAGCGGCGCGCGTCCTCCGAGAAGGCCCGGACGGTCCTCGGCTGGTCGCCGCGACCGCGCGAGGAAGCCGTCATCGCGACCGTCGACACGCTCCCGACCTACCGCTCGCACCGCTCCTGAAACCCCGGAAACTCAAGGGAGAACGGCGGGAATACCCGGGCCTGGCCCGCGTTATACACGAGGACGCGTCTCCGGTCAAGAAAAAGACTGGACACGGCGCGTCTATTTGACATATAGTTGTTCTTTGCGCTCCCAGTCAAACTTCTGCCTTCATATTGCGGTCGGCTCTGACTTCTCCTCGCGCGCCTGGGCCCGTTCTCTCGGGTCAGATACGGCGGCGCGACCCGGCTGGGAGTTCTCGTCCAGACAACTACACGACCGTCAGTAACTGGCCCGACGGGGCCCCGGAGGTTATTTCCTTGGCTGCTGCGCGCAACGCAACCAACACCGACAAGACACCCAAGAACGGACGAGCCGCATCTCGTCTCTCGTTCGCCAAGATCACAGACACCCTCACCGTTCCCGATCTGCTCGCTCTGCAGACCGAGAGCTTCGACTGGCTGGTCGGAAACGACGCGTGGAAGGCGCGCGTCGCGGAGGCCCAGGCCCAGGGTCGTCAGGATCTGCCCGCCAACACGGGCCTCGAGGAGATCTTCGAGGAGATCTCTCCCATCGAGGACCTCGGCGAGACCATGCAGCTCTCCTTCACGAACCCCTTCCTCGAAGAGAAGAAGTACTCGATCGACGAGTGCAAGGAGAAGGGCAAGACCTACGCGGCCCCGCTCTACGTCGAGGCTGAGTTCATGAACCACCTCACCGGTGAGATCAAGACCCAGACGGTCTTCATGGGCGACTTCCCGCTCATGACCGAGCGAGGCACCTTCATCATCAACGGCACCGAGCGTGTCGTCGTCTCGCAGCTCGTCCGCTCGCCGGGCGTGTACTTCGAGGCCACCGCCGACAAGACGTCCGACAAGGACATCTACTCGGCGCGCGTGATCCCGAGCCGCGGCGCCTGGCTCGAGTTCGAGATCGACAAGCGCGACCAGGTCGGTGTCCGCATCGACCGCAAGCGCAAGCAGTCGGTCACGGTGTTCCTGAAGGCCCTCGGCCTCACGAGCGAGGAGATCCTCTCCGAGTTCGCCGGCTACCAGTCCATCGAGCTCACCCTCGAGAAGGACGCCATCCTCACCAAGGAGGAGGCCCTCAAGGACATCTACCGGAAGCTCCGTCCGGGCGAGCAGGTCGCCGCCGAGGCCGCGCGTGCGCTGCTCGACAACTTCTACTTCAACCCGAAGCGCTACGACCTCGCCAAGGTCGGCCGTTACAAGATCAACCGCAAGCTCGGCCTCGAGGCCCCGCTGTCGGACTCGGTGCTGACCGTCCAGGACATCATCGCCACGATCAAGTACCTGGTCGCCCTGCACGACGGCCAGACCACGTTCAAGGGGCTCCGCAACGGCGTCGAGACCGACATCCGTCTCGACATCGACGACATCGACCACTTCGGCAACCGTCGTATCCGCGCCGTCGGCGAGCTCATCCAGAACCAGGTCCGCACCGGCCTGTCCCGCATGGAGCGCGTCGTCCGCGAGCGCATGACCACGCAGGACATCGAGGCGATCACCCCGCAGACCCTGATCAACGTGCGACCCGTCGTCGCGGCGATCAAGGAGTTCTTCGGAACGTCGCAGCTGTCGCAGTTCATGGACCAGAACAACCCGCTCGCGGGTCTGACCCACAAGCGCCGCCTCTCCGCGCTCGGCCCCGGTGGTCTGAGCCGTGAGCGCGCCGGCGTCGAGGTCCGCGACGTCCACCCGTCGCACTACGGCCGCATGTGCCCGATCGAGACGCCTGAGGGCCCGAACATCGGTCTGATCGGCTCGCTCGCGTCCTTCGCGCGCATCAACTCCTTCGGCTTCATCGAGACGCCGTACCGCAAGGTCGTCGAGGGCCGGGTCACCGACCAGATCGACTACCTGACCGCTTCGGAGGAGGACGACTTCGTCGTCGCGCAGGCCAACGCCCCGCTCGACGCGAACGGCCACTTCGTCGAGGAGCGCGTGCTCGCCCGTCAGAAGGGCGGCGAGGTCGACCTGATCCCCGCCGAGGAGATCGGCTACATGGACGTCTCCCCGCGCCAGATGGTGTCGGTGGGTACGTCGCTGATCCCGTTCCTCGAGCACGACGACGCCAACCGAGCCCTCATGGGTGCGAACATGCAGCGCCAGGCGGTGCCGCTGCTCCGCTCGGAGAGCCCGGTCGTCGGAACCGGTATGGAGGGCTACGCGGCCATCGACGCCGGTGACGTGGTCACCGCCGAGAAGTCCGGTGTCGTCACCGAGGTCTCGGCCGACGCGGTCACCGTGATGGCGGACGACGGCACGTACCAGACCTACTACCTGCGCAAGTTCGACCGCTCCAACCAGGGCACGTCGTACAACCACCGCGTGATCGTCGACGAGGGCGACCGGATCGAGGCGGGCGAGGTCGTCGCAGACGGCCCGGCCACCGAGAACGGCGAGCTCGCGCTCGGCAAGAACCTGCTGGTCGCGTTCATGCCGTGGGAGGGCCACAACTTCGAGGACGCGATCATCCTCAGCCAGAACCTGGTGAAGGACGACACCCTCTCCTCGATCCACATCGAGGAGTACGAGGTCGACGCCCGCGACACCAAGCTCGGCAAGGAGGAGATCACCCGCGACCTCCCGAACGTCAGCCCGGACCTCCTGGCCGACCTCGACGAGCGCGGCATCATCCGCATCGGCGCCGAGGTGCGCCCCGGCGACATCCTCGTCGGCAAGGTCACGCCGAAGGGCGAGACCGAGCTGTCGGCCGAGGAACGCCTGCTCCGCGCGATCTTCAACGAGAAGAGCCGCGAGGTGCGCGACACCTCACTCAAGGTCCCGCACGGCGAGGAGGGCACCATCATCGGTGTCAAGGTCTTCGACGCGCAGGACGGCGACGACGAGCTCGGCTCCGGCGTCAACCAGCGCGTGGTGGTCTACATCGCCCAGAAGCGCAAGATCACCGCGGGCGACAAGCTCGCCGGCCGTCACGGCAACAAGGGCGTCATCTCCAAGATCCTGCCGGTCGAGGACATGCCGTTCCTCGCCGACGGGACGCCGGTCGACGTCATCCTGAACCCGCTGGGTGTTCCGGGCCGCATGAACTTCGGTCAGGTCCTGGAGATCCACCTCGGCTGGATCGCCAAGAACGGCTGGGAGATCAAGGGCAAGCCGAAGTGGGCCGCTGAGCTCCCCGAGGCCGCCTTCCAGGCCGAGCCGAACACGAAGGTCGCGACCCCGGTGTTCGACGGTGCGAAGGAGGAGGAGATCGCAGGTCTGCTCGACTCGACGCTCCCGACCCGCGACGGCGACCGCCTGATCGGCTCCTCGGGCAAGACGCAGCTGTTCGACGGCCGCTCCGGCGAGCCGTACCCGGACCCTGTGTCGGTCGGCTACATGTACATCCTGAAGCTGCACCACCTGGTCGACGACAAGATCCACGCGCGCTCGACCGGCCCGTACTCGATGATCACCCAGCAGCCGCTCGGTGGTAAGGCGCAGTTCGGTGGCCAGCGCTTCGGTGAGATGGAGGTGTGGGCCCTCGAGGCCTACGGTGCGGCCTACGCGCTGCAGGAGCTCCTGACCATCAAGTCGGATGACATCCTCGGCCGCGTCAAGGTCTACGAGGCCATCGTCAAGGGTGAGAACATCCAGGAGCCGGGCATCCCTGAGTCCTTCAAGGTCCTCATCAAGGAGATGCAGTCCCTCTGCCTGAACGTGGAGGTGCTCTCGGCCGACGGCCAGGCGGTCAGCCTGCGCGACTCGGACGACGAGGCCTTCCGCGCCGCGGAGGAGCTGGGCATCAACATCTCCTCGCGCTTCGAGTCCTCGTCGATCGACGAGATCTAAGCGGCAGCCAGACCAACTGACGAATCTTCAATAGGAGAGAGTGAACACATTGCTCGACGCAACAACTTTTGACGAGCTGCGTATCGGCCTGGCCACCGCTGACGACATCCGTCGTTGGAGCTACGGCGAGGTCAAGAAGCCGGAGACCATCAACTACCGGACCCTGAAGCCGGAGAAGGACGGCCTCTTCGGCGAGCAGATCTTCGGACCGTCCCGCGACTGGGAGTGCTCGTGCGGCAAGTACAAGCGCGTCCGGTTCAAGGGCATCGTCTGCGAGCGCTGCGGCGTGGAGGTCACCAAGTCCTCCGTCCGTCGTGAGCGCATGGGCCACATCGAGCTCGCCGCCCCGGTGACGCACATCTGGTACTTCAAGGGTGTCCCGAGCCGCCTCGGCTACCTGCTCGACATGGCGCCGAAGGACCTCGAGAAGGTCATCTACTTCGCCGCCTACATGGTGATCGAGGTGGACGAGGACGGTCGCCACGCCGACCTCCCCGGCCTCGAGAACGAGCTGCGCCTGGAGATCAAGACGCTGTCCGACCAGCGCGACGCCCGCGTCGCCGAGCGTCTGCAGCGCCTGGAGACCGACCTCGCCGCACTGGAGGAGGAGGGCGCGAAGGCCGACCAGAAGCGTCGTGTCAAGGACACGGCGGAGAAGGAGATGGGCCAGCTGCGCAAGTCCTTCGACGAGGACATCGCGCGACTCGAGCGCGTGTGGGAGTCGTTCCGCACGCTCAAGGTCGGCGACCTCAAGCCCGAGGACGCGGACTTCAACGAGCTGCTCGACCGCTACGGCCTGTACTTCGAGGCCTACATGGGCGCCGAGGCGATCAAGCGTCGCCTGCAGGCGTTCGACCTGAACGCCGAGGCCGAGCTGCTCCGCGAGCAGATCGCCACCGGCAAGGGCCAGAAGAAGATCCGCGCGATCAAGCGACTGCGCGTGGTGTCGTCGTTCCTGGCGACCGGCAACTCGCCGGCCGCGATGGTCCTCGACGTGGTCCCGGTGATCCCGCCGGAGCTGCGCCCGATGGTCCAGCTCGACGGTGGCCGTTTCGCCACCTCCGACCTGAACGACCTGTACCGCCGCGTGATCAACCGCAACAACCGCCTCCGTCGCCTGCTCGACCTCGGCGCGCCCGAGATCATCGTGAACAACGAGAAGCGCATGCTGCAGGAGGCCGTCGACGCGCTGTTCGACAACGGCCGCCGCGGCCGCCCCGTGACGGGTACCGGCAACCGCGCCCTCAAGTCCCTCAGCGACATGCTGAAGGGAAAGCAGGGTCGCTTCCGCCAGAACCTGCTCGGAAAGCGCGTGGACTACTCGGGCCGTTCGGTCATCATCGTGGGTCCGCAGCTCAAGCTGCACCAGTGCGGTCTGCCCAAGCAGATGGCGCTGGAGCTGTTCAAGCCGTTCGTCATCAAGCGCCTGATCGACCTGAGCCACGCTCAGAACATCAAGGCCGCGAAGCGGATGGTGGAGCGCTCGCGCCCGCAGGTGTGGGACGTGCTCGAGGAGATCATCCGCGAGCGCCCCGTGCTGCTGAACCGTGCGCCCACGCTGCACCGTCTGGGCATCCAGGCGTTCGAGCCGCAGCTGGTCGAGGGCAAGGCCATCCAGCTCCACCCGCTCGTCTGCGCCGCGTTCAACGCGGACTTCGACGGCGACCAGATGGCGGTGCACCTGCCGCTGTCGGTGGAGGCCCAGGCCGAGGCCCGCATCCTGATGCTCGCCTCGAACAACATCCTGAAGCCGTCGGACGGCCGCCCGGTCACCCTGCCCTCGCAGGACATGATCATCGGTCTGCACCACCTCACCACCGTCCGCGAGGGCGCTGAGGGTGAGGGTCGCGCGTTCTCCTCGGTCTCCGAGGCGATCCTCGCGAAGGACCAGGGCTCGCTGCACCTGAACGCCAAGGTGAAGATCCGTCTCGACAACTACGTGCCGTCGGACGCCGCCGACACGGGGACCGAGCCGACCACCGCGATCGTGGAGACCACGCTGGGCCGCGCCCTCTTCAACGAGGCGCTCCCCGCGGACTACCCCTACGTGGAGGCCGTCGCCGACAAGGGCACGATCTCGTCGATCGTGAACGCGCTGGCGGAGCGGTACCCGAAGGTGGAGGTCGCCGCGGCGCTCGACCGGATCAAGGACGCCGGCTTCTACTGGGGCACCCGCTCGGGCGTCACGGTGTCGCTGAGCGACATCCTGACCCCGCCGAACAAGGCGCAGATCGTGGCCGGCTACGAGAAGAAGGCCGCCAAGATCACCTCCGAGTTCGAGAAGGGTCTGACGACCGACCTCGAGCGTCGCCAGGAGCTGGTGAAGATCTGGACCGAGGCCACAAACGAGGTCGCCGAGGCCATGCGCGCCAACTTCCCGGCGGACAACACCATCAACCGCATGGTGACGTCCGGTGCCCGTGGTAACTGGCTGCAGGTCCGCAACATCGCCGGTATGCGTGGTCTGGTGAACAACCCGAAGGGTGAGATCATCCCCCGTCCGATCATCTCCTCGTACCGCGAGGGGCTGTCGGTGGCGGAGTACTTCATCGCGACGCACGGTGCCCGTAAGGGTCTGGCCGACACGGCCCTCCGTACGGCGGACTCGGGCTACCTGACCCGTCGTCTGGTGGATGTCTCGCAGGATGTCATCATCCGCGAGGACGACTGCGGCACGACCAAGGGTCTCGACCTGCCGATCGCCACGGTCGGTGCGGACGGCACCCTCACCCGCGACCCGAACGTCGAGAACTCGGTGTTCGCCCGCACCCTGGCCGCTGACGCGGTCGGGACGGACGGCTCCGTGGTCGCCAAGGCGGGCGAGGACGTGGGCGACGTGCTCATCGACAAGCTGGTCGCCGCCGGCGTCACCGACATCAAGGTCCGCTCCGTGCTGACCTGCGAGTCGGCGGTCGGCGTCTGCGCCGCCTGCTACGGCCGTTCGCTCGCGACCGGCAAGCTGGTGGACATCGGCGAGGCGGTCGGCATCATCGCCGCCCAGTCGATCGGCGAGCCCGGTACGCAGCTCACCATGCGTACGTTCCACACCGGTGGTTCGGCCTCCGCGGACGACATCACCCAGGGTCTGCCGCGCGTCCAGGAGCTGTTCGAGGCCCGCACCCCGAAGGGTGCGTCCCCGATCGCCGAGGCCGCAGGCCGCATCGTCATCGAGGAGACGGACAAGTCCCGCAAGGTCATCCTGACCCCGGACAACGGCGACGAGCCGCACGTCTACCCGGTGCTGAAGCGTTCGACCCTCCTGGTGGAGGACGGGCAGCACGTCGAGCTCGGCCAGCAGCTGATCGTCGGCACGGTCGACCCGAAGGAGGTTCTGCGCGTCAAGGGTGTCCGCGAGGTGCAGAAGCACCTGGTGGGCGGCGTGCAGGGCGTCTACCGCTCGCAGGGTGTGCCGATCCACGACAAGCACATCGAGGTCATCGTCCGCCAGATGCTCCGCAAGGTCACCGTCGTCGACCACGGCGACACCGACCTGCTGCCGGGTGAGCTCGTCGACCGTTCGCGGTACAACGAGATCAACCGTGCTGCGCTGCAGGAGGGCAAGAAGACGGCGTCCGCCCGTCAGGAGGTCATGGGCATCACCAAGGCCTCGCTGGCGACCGAGTCGTGGCTGTCGGCCGCGTCCTTCCAGGAGACCACCCGCGTCCTGACGCAGGCGGCCATGGAGGGCAAGTCCGACCCGCTGATCGGTCTCAAGGAGAACGTCATCATCGGTAAGCTCATCCCGGCCGGTACGGGCCTGTCCCGCTACCGCAACGTGTCGGTCGAGGCGACGGAGGAGGCCAAGGCGGAGCGGTACCCCAACCGCATCTTCGCCGACGACTCCGCCTTCAACGAGAGCGACCTGAGCTTCGTCGACTTCGACAGCTTCAGCTCGGACGACTACACCCCGGGCACCTACAACTAAGGTCCCCGTACGAAGGCCCCCGGCGCATCGCGCCGGGGGCCTTCGTCGTTCCCGGGCCCGCCCGACTCGTGCCGAATGAGCGCGATTCGTCACGAATAGCGCTCATTCGGCACGAAT
>NZ_JABFMV010000012.1 GCF_013359685.1 Leifsonia sp. C5G2 | reverse complement strand
CACTGCCGCTGGGATGCGGCGCCCCGCCAGTGCAGGCGCACGACAACGTCAAACCCCCTGCACCGCCGAAACCACCTATCACCAAGGACGATCCCAAGAACCCTGAGCCGAAGGATCCGAAGAGCAAGAGTGATGTCCAAGACCGGCACGTTGAAGAGGATCAAAAGCGGATCCGCGAGCAACTCGCCCTCTGGGGGAACATACTGGGTGTGATTAGTGGGGCGCTCGGATTGGCAGCTCTCTTCATGGGGCCTCTTGCCGGGCCAATCGCAGCCGTGGCCTCAGGAGTTCTCGGACTTGCGGGCGTCATTCTCGGTTGCATGGCGACGGGTATCGATGCGGATTGTGTCGTGAACGCCATATTGGCTCTCGTGCCCGCGGGAGCGTCCGCTGTCACCATCGGTCTCAGAGGTGTCCTGAGACCGATCGTCCGCGATGCAATTGACGCGTTCGGGGCACTCATCGGTGCCCTCAGCGGTTGGAAGAGTGCGGGAAGTATCTGGCCGGCGGTTAGGTGACCATGATGAGTGAGACGACGCTCCCTTACGCGGGCAGTATGCCGTTGGCGATTCTGGCCATCACATTGCCGCTAGCGCTCGTGATCGGGACGACGATTGTCCATGCCGTATTTTCTCGGCGCATGTGGCGGGCCGGAGCGGACAGCAGGGCAGCGCGTGTGGCTGGCCTCGTGGGTGTGGGCCAGACTTACAACGCTGTTTGGGGCATCGACACGATTCGTGCGGTCCGCAGAATCGCCCGATTGCGCGGTGACCTCCCTCCCCCGAGGATGAGCCCTCACTTCGTTGTCGCAGCAACGGCCTCTGGCCTCTGGCTCATTCATGGGGCCCGGGGCGATCAGGGCCTCACGGTTGTTTGGGCGGAGGAATTCGAATCCCTGAAGGCCGCTGCCATCGGATATTCGGGCACTGGCTGGTTGATCAGATGCTCAATCCAGGGGCAGAAGATTGCGCTCCCAGTCCGCTTGAGCCATGTGTCGAGTGATTTTCTCAGTGCTGACTACAAATGGGCTGCGACGGAGGGCGAGAGGGTTGCTGCAACTCTTGGACGCTAAGCCGCGTATCCTGCGACGAGACCCGACGAAGGCACGTGAGTGAGAAGCCGGGGTGCCTGGAAGTATGTTGTACCGGTTGTTATCGGTAGTGTCCTGGTGGCGGTCGATATCGCGGGCGTGATCTTCAAAGCCGAAGCTGCGGGCGTCGATGCGGGCACGTTCGTCCTCGCAGTTCCGGGCGCCGTTGTCGAGAACGTGAGCGATAGGGTCGGCCAGCAATTGTTCAGGTTTCGAAGCCTTGTGCGCGATCGAAGCCTTGTGGCGAATCAGAGGTATCTGTCCCGCGTAGATGTTTCGGTCGTCGTCGCTGGGGACTCCATACAGGGTTGGGTGGGGTCAAGGCACCCTCAGCGAGCTTTCCTCCTACCGAAATCGGTGATCAGATCGGTTTCCGTTGCAGAAGCGCCGGCGACGCCGGTGCTGACGAAACCGGCTATGAAGGTCGGTCTCGAGTTCGACGGGGTGGTTGGCGACGTCTTCTTCATGTTCGGTGGCAGGAAAACAAGGTTTGGGTGGGAGCTGATGGATGCCTCTCAGACTCAGGAGATCGCGCGCCGAGTACAAGAGAAGCTGTTCCAACGATGAGGACGCGCAGACGTGGTCACCGCGTGAGCGCCGGCGCCGCATCGTCTTCGTACGACCACGCGGCAGCCGGATGAACCAGACTCATTCAGCGATCCCCGCCGCTTCATGGTGCGAGAGTGGAAGTGGGATTTCGTGTGAGCGCCGCAGTTGCTAGAACCCTGTTGGCTGGCGTATCGCTGTTCGTGCTTATTGGGATAACTGCGTGTGGGGCTGGGTCGGGGGCTAGGTCAGTCGCCGCAAGCATGGAGCAGACACGGGTGTTGGACGAGCGAGCTGAAATGCTGTGCTCGTCCTGGGCGGCATATGACCCTGACAATCCACATAACTATCGTCTATTGAGCGCACGCGACACCGATTTGAGTGATTTGCGGTCCTCCCTTGCGGCGGCCGGAGTCGCGTACGGCTCGGACAACATCCTTGCCGGCGATAGGCAGGGATACGCGGCTTTGTGTCTGATGCAACCGCCAGACGACCCAGAGGGTCGGCTATTGGGCTACATCATCGACGATCACGAGAACGGCTTTCTTGGAACGTGGAACCGATAGTTTTCGCGAGAGCCATCATCTCCTCCCGCCGTCACCGACCCTGCCTCAAGTGGCTCGTCTCCACGCCATCAGGTGAGCGCGGTCGCAGCGGCGGGAATCGCGGGTTGGGTCAGGGACGCCATCAAGGTGTCGTGGATGCGATCGGCGCGTCCGGCAGCGCCTTCGGTCGGATCGTGAGCGGAGGAGATCTCTATGTCACGTCGCGATGACTCCAGGCGTCCCACACACCCATCAGCTGCAGCGACTCAGCGGTGGGCCGGCGTGCTGGCGATGCTCTGCATCGTCTGTCTAGCCTGCGGTCTGATCGCGGTAATGGTCCGCGCGCCCGAGAGCGCGCGGGTCTGGGCAGTATGGACGATGCTCGTGAGCGCTTCGCTTGTGCTGATCGCCGTTGGCCTCTGGTGGGTGGCCGTAGTGAGGGAATCCAAGCGGGGATATACGACGATGGGCGGCTGGTTGCGCCATCTGGAACAGCGCGACCCTCGCACGGGGAAGGTGGTCCGCCCGGCCGGTGAACCGTACCCGCGACGAGACGGGGATGGTCGCTCGTGACGGATCGCATGACTGCTCTGATCGGCCTTTCGCTCGTACTCTGCCTGGCGATAGTTCTGCTGGCATACCTGTTCGGGCTGCGGTCTGTGCTGCGACTTCAGGGTCGCGCCATTTCGCGAGCCCAACCCGGAGCGGTGGTCGTGTCGTGCACGGCCGCATTCGTCACGACCCTGGCGTTGCGACGCATCGGCAGGAGCGATGGGAAGCGCTATGGCCCCACAGGGCGGGTGTACTCACTCGCAGCTTCGCAGGGTCATCTGCGCTTGCTCCGAGGTCGAACTGCTGAGACGATCGCGGACTTCGACTCCGACGCTATCCGGGATGTGCGGGTGGGAACCACATCGTGGGGTCTCGCGGACTACACGACTCTCTTTTTCGGAATCACTGTCGGCGGGAACACCTACGAGCTCCCCATCCGCATCAATGGCCCGCGCCAGACGTCGATGCTGACCGCGAGCCGCGAGTGGGCGGACGATCGCGCGGCGATGATCATCCGTGAGTTAGGGCTCCTGACAATGTCGGTTGACGTCGCCTACGTTCTTGATTCCCGTGGCCGTCTAGAGGTACTGGGTGTCTGAGCCTTCGATCGCCCATCCTGCTCTGGTCGGCCTCGTGCTTGTTCTGCCGCTGGCAGCGGTGATCGTTCCGGCGGTGTGGCACGCCGTGCGCACGCGCCGCTCGTGGAAACGGGGCACCCACTTCCGGGCCGAGCGCCTTGAGCGGTTGGACGGCCCCAATCAGACCTTCAATGCCGTGTGGGGGATCGACACCATCCTGGCCGTGCGGAAGATCGCCGCTCTTCGGGGCGATCCGCGTCCGCGGGTGAGCACCCACTTCGTGGTGGTGGTCTCGGTGTCGGGGATCCGGATGTTGTACGGCCACGGTGAGGACCAGGGGACGACCCACATCCGCCCGAGCGAGGTTCGGGCACTCCAGGCCGGCTCAGTTGGGCCGCCCGCCTTCACCGCATGGCTGCTCACGTGCGAGATCCGGGGACGAAGAATCGTGGTTCCCATCCGGTTGACCCATACGTCCAGTGACTTCCTGAACGCCGAATACGCTTGGGCTCAGAAAGCAGCCGTCGACGCCTACGCTCTGCTGACCGCCGCGGCTGACGGTTCCGCATGACGAACGCTGACCTCCCCTCAGGGATCCTCCCGAACAGGAGCGCTATCAATCGTGCGGCGTGGACGAGCCGCATCCCCCGACTCGCGAGAAAGATTCTCGGCTTACGCGGTAGCGCGCGTTCCCACTCACCGCCCGGTGAACCGCGGCGTCCGCTTCTCCTGGAACGCGGCGAACCCCTCGCGGTAGTCCTCCGTGTCGCGCAGCTGCGCCTGCGCCTTGTTCTCCGCCGCGACCGAGCCCCACAGGTCGAGGGAGCCGTCGCGGAGCGCGTCGACGATGCGTTTGCTCGCGAGGAACGCCTGCGTGGCGCCGGTCGCCGCGGCGTGGGCGGCAGCGTCGACGGCCGCGCCCAGCTGGTCGGACGGGAGGGACCGGGAGAACAGGCCGCCCGAGACCGCCTCCGCACCGGAGAGGAGCCGGCCGGAGTAGATGAGGTCGAGGGCGCGGTGGGGGCCGAGGCGGGAGACGAGGAGCCAGTGGCCCCCGGAGTCGAGCGTGGCGCCGAGCGCCGCGAACGGCGAGCCCACTTTGGCGTCGTCGGCGACGTAGACGACGTCCGTGGCGACCAGGAGGCCGAGGCCGACGCCGAGGCACGCGCCCTGGGCGGCGGCGAACGTGGGGGCGGGGAAGTCGGCGATTCGGTGCAGCAGGGGCGTGACGAGGCGGTCGAGGTAGCCGCTGACGTCGTCCGTCGCGGGGTCGACCCCGGCGATGTCGCGGCCGGCGCAGAAGGCGCGGCCCTCTCCGCGCAGCACGAGGGCGCGCACGCCCGCGGCGGCCGCGTCGTCGTAGGCGGAGGCGAGGTCGCGGAGGTCGTCGGGCCCGAGCGCGTTCAGCTTCCACGGCGCGTTGAGGGTGACGTGGGCGATGTCGTCGGCGATGTCCAGGTCGATCACGCGAAGCCTCCTGTTTCAGACGTCGTAGTCGACGACGACGCGGTCGGTGAGGGGATGGGACTGGCAGGTCAGCACGTAGCCGCGCTCGAGCTCCTCCGGCTCCAGCGCGTAGTTCTCCGTCATCCGCACGTCGCCCGAGACCAGGCGGGCGCGGCAGGTGCCGCAGACGCCGCCGGTGCAGGCGAAGGGGACGTCCGGCCGCACTCGGAGGGCCGCGTTCAGCACCGACTCGTTGGCGTCGACCGGCGTGCTCACGCTCGACGTCATCCCGTCGAGCGTGAACTCGATCTCGGCGGTGCGCTCGCCGTCGTGCACCACCACCGGACGGCCGATGTCGCCGCGCGGCTCCACGGGGTCGCCGGTGGTGAACAGCTCGAAGTGGATGCGGTCCCGCGGCACGCCGTACTCCTCCAGCACGTCGCGGCACAGCTGCACCAGTTCGAACGGGCCGCACAGGAACCACTCGTCGACCGACGACGGGGGCACCAGCGCATCCAGCATCCGCCGCAGCCGGTCCTCGTCGATGCGGCCCGACAGCAGCGGCGCGGACCGCTGCTCGCGGGAGAGCACGTGGTGCAGAGCGAGGCGCGACGGGTAGCGGTCCTTCAGGTCCGCCAGCTCCTCCAGGAACATGACGTCGATCGCCGTGCGGTTCGTGTAGACGAGGGTGAACCGGGAATCGGGCGAGCCGGAGAGGACGCTGCTTGCGAGCGCCATCAGCGGGGTGATCCCGGAGCCGGCGGCGATGCCGACGACGTGCCGCCCTGCGGTGCGGGCCGGATCGATCGTGAACGTCCCCTGCGGACTCATCACGTCGATCCGGTCGCCCGGCCGCAGCTCGCTGGTCGCCCAGGTGGAGAAGGCGCCGCCCAGGTCGCGCTTGATCGCGACGCTCAGGCGCCCGGCCGACGGCGGGCGGCACAGCGAGTAGCTGCGCCGCAGTTCCCGCCCGCCGACGTGGGCGCGCAGGGCGACGTGCTGCCCAGGCAGGTAGTCGTACTCGCCGCGCAGGTCGTCCGGCACGGCGAAGGTGACCTCGACGCTCGCAGCGGTGAGCGGCCGCACGTCGGCGACGGCGAGGGAGTGGAAGCGGGCGCGCGCCATCCTCAGAGCGCCTTGAAGTGGTCGAACGGCTCGCCGCAGCCGCGGCAGACGAACAGCGCCTTGCACGAGGTCGACCCGAAGTGGGCGACCTCGCGGGTGTCGAGCGAGCCGCAGTGCGGGCACTTCACCGACAGGCGGAGGCTCACCGGGCCGGTGGCGGACGGCGGGGCGATGCCGTACTCCTTCAGGGCGGTGCGGCCCTTCGCGCTGATCCAGTCGGTGGTCCAGGCGGGGGAGAGCTCCAGCCGCACCCGTACGTCCCCGAAGCCGGCGGCGGCGAGCGCGCGCACGACGTCCTCCCGGATCGCATCCATGGCCGGGCAGCCGGAGTAGGTGGGGGTGATGACGACCTCCACACCGTCGTCCCTGACGGTCACCTCGCGCAGCACGCCCAGGTCGTCGATGCTCAGCACCGGCACCTCCGGGTCGACGACCGCGGCGGCGGCCGACCAGGCGCGGGCGGCGTCGGCGTGATGCGTCACCATGTCGCCCCCGGGTGCTGCCGTGCCAGCACCTGCAGCTCGGCGAGCAGCGGCGCCAGGTGCTCCGAATGCCGGCCGCGACGTCCGCCACCCGAGGCGTGGAACGCCTGCGGCGGCTCCAGCCCGGCCTCCGCCAGCACCGGCGCGGTGTCGGCGTCGAATACGGAGCGAAGGGTGGAGGGGCGCACGGCGACGCCGTCCAGCTCCTCCAGCACAGGCTCGTCGGCGAACAGCTCGTCGACGTACGGCCACAGGTCCTCCATGGCGCGCAGCAGGCGGCGGCGGGACTCGTCCGTGCCGAGGGCGAGGCGCAGCATCCACTGGTCGGCGTGGTCGCGGTGGTAGTCGACCTCCTTCACCGCCTTCGCGGCCACCCCGGCGAGCACGGGGTCGGTGGACGCGCGCAGCCGGTCGTACAGCGCGTACAGGTAGTGCGCGGCGGCGAGCTGGCGCACGATCGTGTGCGCGAAGTCGCCGTTCGGCTGCTCGAACAGGTGCGCCGAACGGAAGTCGCCCTCGTCGCGCCAGTAGGCGAGGTCGTCCTCGCTGCGGCCGTCGGCTGAGCCCGCGTAGCGCAGCAGGCTGCGGGCGTGGCCGAGCAGGTCGAGCGCGATGTTGGCGAGGGCGACGTCCTCCTCCAGCTCGGGCGCGCGCGTGATCCAGCCGCCGAGGCGCTGGGCCAGCACGAGGGAGTCGTCGCCGAGCCACAGGGCGTACTCGGCGACCGCGGGGGAGGCGGGGGCGTCGGAGGTGACGAACTCGTCGGAGAGGGTGACGGCGCTTAGCTCGACGTGCCCGTGGTCGGTGTCGGTCACAGGTGCTTCACCCCCTCGGCGGCGGTGTAGTAGGTGGCGTGGCGGAAGTTCTTGCCCTCGGGGGAGGTGAAGAAGGCGTCCTTGGCGTCCGGGTCGCTCGCGGTGATCGCGTCGGAGCGCACCACCCAGATCGAGACGCCCTCGCCGCGGCGCGTGTACAGGTCGCGCGCGTTGCGGACGGCGAGCTCCTCATCCGGGGCGTGCAGGGAGCCGACGTGGACGTGGCTGAGACCCCGGGAAGCGCGCACGAAGACCTCCCAGAGCGGCCACTGCTCGCTCATGCGACGGCCTCCGCGGTCGCCGCCGCGCGCGCGGCCGCCTGCTTCGCGGCGTACGCGGCAGCGGCCTCCCGCACCCAGGCGCCGTCCTCGTGGGCCTCGCGCCGCCGCTGCAGCCGCTGCGCGTTGCACGGGCCGCGGCCGGCGATGACCTCCTGCAGCTCGCTCCAGTCGATCGGGCCCAGGTCGTACGCCTGCCGCTCCTCGTTCCAGCGCAGGTCGGGGTCGGGCAGGGTGACGCCGAGCGCCTCCGCCTGCGGCACCAGCATGGCGACGAAACGCTGTCGCAGCTCGTCGTTGGAGAAGCGCTTGATCTTCCACCCCATCGAGCGCGCCGAGTTGGGGGAGTCGGCGTCGGGCGGGCCGAACATCATCAGCGAGGGCCAGTACCAGCGGTCGACCGCATCCTGGGCCATCTTCTGCTGCTCCGTCGTCCCGCGCATGAGCGTCAGCAGGATCTCGAACCCCTGCCGCTGGTGGAACGACTCCTCCTTGCAGATGCGCACCATCGCGCGGCCATAGGGGGCGTAGGAGCAGCGGCAGAGCGGCACCTGGTTGCAGATCGCGGCGCCGTCGACGAGCCAGCCGATCGCGCCGATGTCGGCCCAGCTGAGGGTGGGGTAGTTGAAGATCGACGAGTACTTGGCCTTGCCCGCGAGCAGCTGCTCGGTGAGCTCGTCGCGCGTGACGCCCAGGGTCTCGGTCGCCGAGTAGAGGTAGAGGCCGTGGCCCGCCTCATCCTGCACCTTGGCCATCAGGATGGCCTTGCGCTTCAGGCTCGGGGCGCGCGAGATCCAGTTGGCCTCCGGCTGCATGCCGATGATCTCGGAGTGGGCGTGCTGCGACATCTGGCGGATGAGCGTGCGCCGGTAGTCGTCCGGCATCCAGTCGCGCGGCTCGATGCGGTCGTCGGCGGCGATGAACTCGTCGAACCGGGCCGCCTCGGTGCTCGCCTCGGTGCTCGCCTCGGTGGTGGTCTCCATCGACCTCCCCTTTACTTACTGATCGTTCGGTCAGTATATGCCGGATCGGGGCCGCCGTGCCAGACTGGGCGCATGACCGACGTCCTGCGGCGCGGCCGCCCCGGCTACGACCAGCGCGGCATCCTCGAGGTCGCGGTGGCCGCGTTCAACGAGCACGGGTACGACGCGACGTCGATCGGGATGCTCGCCGACCGGCTGGGGCTGTCGAAGTCGGCGATCTACCACCACGTCTCGTCGAAGGACGAGCTGCTCGGGCTCGCGCTCGACGAGGCGCTCGACGGGCTGGAGGGCGTGCTGCGGGCTCCGGAGGCCGAGACAGGCACAGCGGCGGACCGGCTCGCGTACGTGCTGCGTGGCGCGGTGCGTGTGCTCGCCGACCGGCTCCCGTACGTGACGCTGCTGCTGCGCGTGCGCGGCAACACCGAGGTGGAGCGGTCGGCGCTGGAGCGACGGCGCGCGTTCGACCACGCGGTCGCCGCGCTCGTCGCGGAGGCGCGAGCCGAGGGCTCCCTGCGCGCCGACGCCGACCCGGCCGTCGTCGCGCGCCTCCTCTTCGGCATGATCAACTCGCTCACCGAGTGGTACACCCCCGAGGGCCCGCTCACCCCCGACGACCTCGCCGACACCATCCTCGCCCTCGCCCTCCGCTGACCCGGGGTGCCGCCCAAGCCATCAGCTCCTGAGTTCTTCAAGCGACGCGCCGCGGTTCGGTCGAAGAACTCAGGAGCTGATGGCTGGGGGCGGCTACTTGGCGACGAGGGTGAGCACGTCGTAGGTGGCGACGAGCTCGTCGCGCTGGTTGAGGATGCGGGCGTCCCAGCGCACCTCGCCGTAGTCGTCCGTCTCGCGCGGCGTGATCTGCTTCGCGGTCAGGGCGACCCGGATGCTGTCCCCGGGCACGACCGGCGTCAAGAACCGGAGATCCTCCAGGCCGTAGTTGGCGAGCACCGGGCCCGGCTCGGGGTCGACGAACAGCCCGGCCGCCCACGACACCAGCAGGTAGCCGTGCGCCACCCGGCCCGGGAAGAACGGGTTCGCGGCGGCGGCCTCCTCATCCATGTGCGCATAGAAGGTGTCGCCGGTGAAGGTCGCGAACTCCTCGATGTCGTCGAGGCTCACCCGCCGCGGCCCCGACTGCACCTGGTCGCCGATGCGCAGCGTCGCCAGCGACTTGCGGAACGGATGCGGCCCTTCCGCCGACACCGCAGCGCCCGGGTGCCACACCCCGGTGATCGCGGTCAGCTGGTCGGGGGAGCCCTGCAGCGCCGTCCGCTGCATGTGATTGAGCACCGCCCGGATGCCGCCGAGCTCCTCGCCGCCGCCCGCGCGTCCCGGTCCTCCGTGCACGAGGTGCGGCATGGGCGAGCCGTGGCCGGTGGAGGTGCGCGCGTCGTCGCGGTCGAGCACCAGGATGCGGCCGTTGTACGCAGCCGAGCCGAGCACGAAGGTACGCGCGAACGCGGGGTCGTGCGTCGCGACGCTGGTGACCAGCGAACCGCCGCCGCGCACCACCAGCTGGACCGCCTCCTCAGCGTCCTCGTACGCGAGCACGCTGGCAACGGGCCCGAACGCCTCGACGGTGTGCGCCTCGGGTGTCCACGCGTCGGCGAAGCGGAGCAGCATAGGAGCGACGAACGCGCCCTCCGGCGCGACCCCGGCCGTGCCGTCGGCGTGCGTCACCGTGGGCTGGTCGAGGCCGCCGAGCACCAGCTCGCCGCCGGCGGCGACCAGCCGCGCGACCTGCCGCAGCACCTCGTCGCGCTGGGTGCGCGACGCGAGCGGCCCCATGGTCACGCCCTCCGCGCGCGGGTCGCCGACGACCACGCGCGCCGCGATCCGGTCGCGCACGGCGGCGACCACGTCGTCCACGAGCGGCGCCGGCACGATCGCCCGCCGGATGGCCGTGCACTTCTGGCCCGACTTGGCCGTCAGCTCGACCACGAGCCCCTTCACGTACGCGTCGAACTCGGGCGTCCCGGTCACCGCGTCCGGCCCGAGCACCGAGGCGTTGATGGAGTCGGTCTCGCTCGTGAACCGCACGCCGCCGGTCTGCACGGCGTCGTGCGCCTTCAGCTGCTCCGCCGTGGACGCCGACCCGGTGAACGCGACCAGGTCGCCGAGCCGCAGGTGGTCGAAGAGGCCCGGCACCGACCCGGAGACGAGCTGCAGCGTGCCCGCCGGGAGCAGACCGGAGTCGACCATGATCCGCACCGCCGCCTCGGCGATGAACGCGGTCGGGGTCGCCGGCTTCACCAGGGTCGGCATCCCAGCGAGGAACGACGGGCCGAACTTCTCCAGCATCCCCCATACCGGGAAGTTGAACGCGTTGATCTGCACCGCGACGCCCGGCAGCCGCGTGTAGACGTGCCGGCCGAGGAAGCTGCCGTCCTTCGACAGCGACTCCGCCGGCCCGTCGAGCACGACCTGCGCGTTCGGGAGCTCGCGGCGGCCCTTCGACCCGTAGGTGAACAGGGCGCCGATGCCGCCGTCGACGTCGATCCAGGCGTCGGCCCGGGTGGCGCCGGCCTGAGCGGACAGCGCGTACAGCTCGTCCTTCCGCTCGGTGAGGGCCTGGGCGAGCTGCTTCAGCAGCAGTGCGCGCTGGTGGAAGGTCAGCTCGCCGAGTGAGCGCTGGCCCACGGTCCTGGCGTGCTCCAGCGCGGCGGCGAGGTCGAGGCCGGCTGTGCTGACGCGGGTGATGAGCTGGCCGGTGGAGGCGTCGAGCACGTCGGCCGCGCCGTCCTCGGTGTCGGGCGTCCACCATCCATCGCGGAGGTAGCTGGGCAGGATCATGGATGGGCTCCTTCAGATCGAGGGGCGGGTGGATGCGTAAGCTGGCGGCATGGCCGACGGCGACTGGACGATCGAACTGGGTGAGCTCGACACGAAGATGGGCGTGCGCATCCTGGAGCAGTCGGCGGAGCGCGTGGTCGCGACCATGCCCGTCGAGGGCAACCGCCAGTCGTTCGGGCTGCTGCACGGCGGGGCGTCGGTGGCGTTCGCGGAGGCGCTGGGGTCGTGGGCGGCCGTCATCCACGCGGGTCCGGGGCGCAGCGCGGTCGGCGTCGACATCAACGCGACGCACCACCGGTCGGCGCGCTCGGGGCTCGTGACGGGCGTCGCGACGGCGATCCGGCTCGGCCGCACGATCGCGTCGCACGAGATCGTCATCACCGACGAGGAGGGCAACCGGCTCTGCACGGCGCGCATCACCAACCTCATCATCGACGCCCCGGAGCGATAGGCCCGTCGGGGGCATCCGGAGCGCCGCCCGGTGCGTCGCCCTCGGTCCAGTCGTAGAAGCCGCGGCCCGACTTCCGCCCGAGCATCCCCTCGGCGACCATCCGCCGCAGCAGCTCCGGCGGCTCGAACCGCGGGCCGAGCTCGCGCGAGAGGTACTCGGCGATGTCGAGCCGCACATCCAGCCCGACGATGTCGGTGAGCCGGAGCGGGCCGACCGGATGCTTGTAGCCGAGCGTCATCGCCGTGTCGATGTCCTCTGGCGTCGCGACGCCGTCCTCCACCATCCGGATCGCCTCGAGCCCCAGCAGCACGCCGAGCCGCGACGAGGCGAAGCCGGGGGAGTCGCGCACTGTGATCGGCGTCTTGCCGATCGCGCGGATCCAGCGCTCGGCGGCCTCGGCGGCGGTCGGCGCGGTCGCGGTGCCGGTGACCAGTTCGACGAGGGTGGACGCGGGCACGGGATTGAAGAAGTGCATCCCGAGGAACGCGCCCGGCCGTTGCAGCCCCTCGGCCAGCACGTCGATCGACAGGGACGAGGTGTTGGTCGCGAGCACCGCATCCACCGGGAGCAGGTCCTCCGCCCGCTGCAGGGCCTCGCGCTTGAGGCCGACCAGCTCGGGCACCGCCTCGACGGCGAGGCCCGCGCCATTCAGCGCCTCCCACGTCACGGTCACCAGCAGGCGCTCGGGGTCGGGCGTCGCGGCGCCGCGGCGGACGCTGGCCTCCACCGCCGCGAGGATGCGGTCGCGTGCCTCGGCCGCGGCCGACGCGTCCCGCTCGATGACGACGACCTCAGCGCCCGCCATGAGGAAGGCGTGCGCGATGCCCGCGCCCATCCGTCCGCCGCCGATGACGGCGACGCGCTCGGGAAGTGCCGCTTCGTTCACGGGCGTCTCCTCCGCTCCAGGAACTCGGTCATCCTCCGGTGCTTCTCCGGGGAGTCGAACAGCTCGGCCTGCGCCTCCCGCTCGGCAGCGGGGTGGCGGCCGGCGGGCTCCCGCAGCACGCGCTTGGTGTGCCGGGTGGCGAGCGGGTCGTTGGCGGCGATCCGGTCGGCGAGGGCGTGGGCGGCGGCGAGCAGGTCGTCCGGCTCGTGCACCGACGACACCAGGCCAGCGGCCAGGGCCTCCTCGCCGGTCAGGATGCGGCCGGTCAGCACGAGCTCGGTCGCGAGCGGCAGCCCGACGAGCGCGGGGAGCCGCCAGAGCGCACCGGCGGCCGCGATGATCCCGAGGCCGGTCTCCGGGTTGCCGATGCGCAGCCGCGGCGTGCCGATGCGCAGGTCGGCGGCGTACGCGAGCTCGGCCCCTCCGCCCAGCGCGTAGCCGTCGAGCGCGGCGATGACCGGCATGGGCAGGTCGGCGATGCGGGTGAAGACGGAGTCGTTGATGCCGAGCGCGGCGTCGGCGGCGGTGCGCTCGCGCAGTTGGGCGATGTCGGCGCCCGAGGCGAAGACTCCGCCGGAACCGGTGAGGATCAGGATGCGCGGCTCGCGCTCCAGGGACGCGCACACGTCATGCAGCTCGTCCACCATCCGCTGGTCGATCGCGTTGCGCCGCTCCGGCCGGTCGAGGGTCACCACCACGCGGTCGGGGAGCTCGTCGACCGTGAGACTGCGGGTGCCGCTCATACCGCCTCCACGATCAGGGAGGTGCCCTGGCCGACACCGACGCACATGGTGGCGAGGCCGTGGCGGGCGCCCTCGCGCTCCATCCGGCCGAGGAGGGTGACCAGGATGCGCGAGCCGCTCGACCCGAGCGCATGGCCGAGGGCGATCGCGCCCCCGTCGGCGTTCACCGTCGCGGGGTCGAGGCCGAGTCGGCGGATGCAGGCCAGTGCCTGGCTGGCGAACGCCTCGTTGAGCTCGACCGCGCCGAGGTCGGAGACGTCGAGGCCGGCGCGCGCCAGCGCCTTCTGCGTTGCGGGCACCGGGCCGAGCCCCATGACCTCCGGGGCGACCCCGGCGCTCGCCGCGGCGACGATCCGGGCGCGCGGCCGCAGCCCGTGGCGCTCGACCGCCTCCGCGCTCGCCACGACGATCGCCGAGGCGCCGTCGTTGAGCGGGGAGGCGTTGCCCGCGGTGACGACGGAGCCTCCGGGGACGACGGGCTTCAGCCGCGCGAGCGCCTCCAGGCTGGTGTCGCGCCGGATGCCCTCGTCGGCCGCGACGGGGCCCGCGGGGGTATTGACCGCGAGCAGCTCGGCGTCGAAACGGCCCGCGTCGGCCGCCGCGGCCGCCCGCCGGTGGCTCTGCACGGCGAAGGCGTCGGCGTCCTCGCGGCCGATCCCGTCGATCCTGGCGACCTCCTCCGCCGTCTCGGGCATCGTGTAAGTCGCCTTGTCGCGCTCCAGCAGCCGGGGGTTGGTGAAGCGCCAGCCGATCGACGTGTCGTACTGCGGGCCGGGCTTGGCGTACGCCCGTTCAGGCTTGCCCTGCACCCAGGGAGCGCGGGTCATCGACTCGACGCCGCCCGCGACGACGAGGTCGGCGTCGCCGGCGCGGATGCCCTGCGCGGCCTGGATGACGGCGGTCAGGCCCGAGGCGCAGAGCCGGTTGACGGTCAGCGCGGGGACCTCGTCGGGGAGCCCGGCGAGCAGGACGGCCATCCGGGCGACGTTGCGGTTGTCCTCACCGGCCTGATTGGCCGCGCCGAGCACGACCTCGTCGAGTGCGTCGCCCGGGACGCCCGCGCGGCGGACCACCTCGCCGACCACGAGCGCCGCGAGGTCGTCGGGCCGGACCCCCGCCAGCGCGCCGCCGTAGCGGCCGACCGGCGTGCGTACCCCGTCGACCAGGTAGGCCTCCGCCATCGTGCCCTCTCCCTCGACGCCACGAATTACCGAACAATCGTTCAGCAATTGCATCGTCGCAGAACCCGCCCTCGCAATCAACCCGCCTCCCGCACCATCCGCCCGCCGTCGAGTCCGCAAAGACTGCACGCGACACGCCGTGCGAGCGTGCAGTCTTCGCGGACTCGACGGTGGGGGGGTCAGGCGCGCAGGAAGCAGTCGGTGAGGAGGGCGCGGGTGGCGGGGAGGAGGTCGGCGCGGAGAGCGAGCTCGTCGACCTCGAGGAGCTGGGCGAGCGCGGCGACGATCGCGCCGACCGCCAGCTCGCCGTCGCAGGCGCCGACGAGGGCCGCGAGGCCCGTGTCGGCGGAGACGACCCGGCCGAAGCCGCCGCCCTGCCGCAGCAGGATCGCCGTCGGCGCGTCCGCCCCCGGCCACAGGTGCCGCTCCTCGGTCACGTCTCCCGACACGACCGGCCGCAGCCGCGCCAGCGCGTCGTCGTCGAGGGCGGCCTGCAGGTCGTGGGCGGCGAGCGCCTCCCCGAGGTGCACGCCGAGGCCGGCCTCGTTGGCGCCGAGCGAGCCGTGCAGCCGCTCGAACCGGCGCAGGGTCGGCACGCCGGCCGTCCGGCGCAGCAGCAGGTAGCCGAAGCCGACCGAGCGCACGTCCCGCTCGGCGAAGTCGTCGAGCCAGGCGCCGAGCAGCCGCTCGAAGTCGGGCGTGCCCGGCCGGGTGCCGCCGTCGCGGATCCAGGTCTCGGCGTACCGGATGTCGTCCTCGACGTCGCGCTCGATCACCCAGGCGTCCAGCGGCTCCGGGGACGCATCCACCCACTCCCGTACGCGCTCCAGGCCGTCGCCGGCGCCGCGGTACTCCCAGTTGCCGAGCAGCTGGGCGACACCGCCCTCGGTGAGGTGCTCCGCGCAGCCGCGGACGAACGACGCGACCAGCCCGTCGCCGACCATGCCGCCGTCCCGGTACTCGTATGCCGGAACGCCCTCGGTCCGCGGCGTGATCACGAACGGCGGGTTGGAGACGATGTGGTCGAACCGCTCTCCGGCGACCGGATCGAACATGCTCCCGAGGCGCAGCTCGACCCCGTCGATCTCGTTGAGCGCCAGGTTGAGGGCGGCGAGCCGCAGGGCGCGCTCGGAGATGTCGGTCGCCACCACGCGCCGGGCGTGACGCGCGGCGTGCATGGCCTGGATGCCGCATCCCGTGCCGAGGTCGAGCGCGCTGTCGACCGTGCGCTGCAGCATCAGTCCGCTCAGGGTCAGGGAGGCGCCGCCGACCCCGAGCACGTGGTCCTCCGGCAGCGCGTGGCCGAGGGCGAGCTCGCCGAGGTCGGAGACGATCCACCAGTCGGCCGGGCCCGCCGCATCCACGAAGCTGTACGGGCGCAGGTCGACCGCGGCGGTCACCGTGTCCGCGGCGGCCGCGACCAGCCCGAGCGCCTGCGCGCCGCCGACCCCGAGCCGTGGGAGGGCCGTCTCCGCCTCGACGCGCGCGACCGGACGCCCGAGCACGAACAGCCGGGCCAGCGTCGCGAGCGCCGACGGCTCCCGCCGCGCGAGCGCCCGCTCGGCCGGGACCCGCTGCCCGCGGTGCAGCGCCTCCGCCGCCTCCTGGCCCCACAACCCGGTCAGACGGTCGACGGTGAGGCCCGCGGCGATCAGGTCGGCGCGGAGGTCGGGGATGCGGTCGGCGGGTTCGCTCATGCCTTTCATTGAAGCAGGAGCAGAATGGGGTCGTGATCCGCAGGAGAGCGATCGTCGCCGGCGACGTGCAGGGCGTCGGGTTCCGGTGGGGCGCGCGGGAGGCCGCGCAGCGCCTCGGCGTGACCGGCTGGGCGCGCAACCGCAGGGACGGCACCGTGGAGGCCGAGGTCGAGGGCGAGCCGGAGCAGGTGGAGCGCATGCTCGACTGGCTGCGGGCGGGTCCGCCGGGCGCGAACGTCGAGAGCGTCACCATCTCGGAGGCGGAGACGCGTGGCGACGACGACGCGTTCCGCATCCACGAGACGGCCTGACCCGGCGGCGTGGAGAATGGTCGCATGACGCGTGCCACCCTGCTGACCATCACCTCGCCCACCGGGACCCCCGAGCCGGGCGACCCCGGCTACGTCGTCGCCGACTTCGACGCGCCCCAGGTGCGCATCACCGACCTGTCGGTCACCCGCGGCGACGGCGTGTTCGAGACGATCGCCGTGATCGGCGGGCACCCGCAGGCGCTCGAGCCGCACCTCGCCCGGCTGGCGCACTCCGCCGCCCTGCTCGACCTGCCCGCCCCGGCGACCGACGTGTGGCGGGAGGCGGTGCGCGCGGGCGTCGCCGACTACCTGACCCGCAACGGCGGCGCCGACGCCGAGCTGTTCGCGAAGCTGATCTACTCCCGCGGCGTGGAGGGCGAGGGCCGCCCGAGCGGCTGGCTGTTCGTGGATGCCGGCGAGGACTTCTCGCAGGCGCGGCTCGGCATCCGCGTGGTCACGCTCGATCGCGGCCTGCGCCACGACGTGGCCGAGACCTCGCCGTGGCTGCTCGCCGGTGCCAAGACGCTGTCGTACGCGGTCAACCGGGCGGCGCAGCGCGAGGCGGTGCGCCGCGGCGCCGACGACGTGCTGTTCGTCAGCAGCGACGGCTACGCGCTGGAGGGGCCGACCTCCAACGTCGTCACCCTCACCGACGGCGTCGTGCGCACCCCGAACACCGACCAGGGCATCCTCGCCGGCACGACCCAGGCGGCCGTGTTCGACTTCTTCGCCGAGCGCGGCCTCCGCACCGAGTTCGCCCCGCTCACCCTCGACGAGGTGGTCGCCTCCGACGCGCTCTGGCTGGTCTCCAGCGTCCGGCAGGCCGCCCCGGTGACGCACCTCGACGGGCGCGAGTACCCGGTGGATGCGGCCCTCACGGCCGACCTCAACGCGTACCTGCTCGCACGCACCGAGTGAGGCGCAGACCGTCCGTTACACCCGGATTCGCGGCTGTCGGTCCCAACGCCTAGGCTGAACCCACCGCGCGGGCGAGGGAGCCCGGCGCACGGTGCGAAGCCCGTCCACGACCCGGGGAAGGAGGGCGCGAGATGACCGAGCATGTGCCGCGCAGCATCGAGCTGCTCCGCCAGCAGGCGCGCGACGAGCTCTCCGCGATCATCGAGCACCGCTGCCGCGCCGGAGAGGATCCGTGGCAGTTCATCCCCGACCTCCCGAGCGTCGACGAGCAGGTCGTCATCTCCCTCCGCGCGGTCGCCATCGATGCGTTCGACCTGGCCGAGGAGCAGTCCAGGGCGCACCACCCCGCGGCCGGCCGCGACGTCTTCGCCCGGTTCGAGTACGGCGTGCTTCGGCGCATCGCGCTGGAGCATCCGGAGCTCAGCGAGGCGGTCTGGGGGATGCTCGACAAGGTCGAGCGCGCCTGACCGCCCTGCGGGACTACCCTGCGGGCATGGGAATCGTCACTGCCGACATCGGGATCTCGCTCGACGGCTTCGCCGCCGGACCCAACCAGTCGCTGGAGCATCCGCTCGGCGAGGGCGACACCGAGCGCCTGCACACGTGGATGTTCGCCTACGCCGACGAGCACACCGAGGAGATCGAGGCGATCACCTCGGCGGGCGCCTACGTCATGGGCCGGAACATGTTCGGCCCGGTCCGCGACGAGTGGCCGGCGCCCGGCGAGCCGTTCGGCGACTGGCACGGCTGGTGGGGCGACGAGTCGCCGTACCATGCTCCGGTCTTCGTGCTCACGCACTACGCCCGGGAGCCGCTGGAGACCGTCGGGACGACGTTCCACTTCGTGACCGACGGCATCCACTCGGCGGTGGACCAGGCGCGCGAGCACGCGGGCGACGCCGACGTGGCGATCGCGGGAGGGGCGGAGACGCTCAACCAGGCGCTCTGGGCGGGCATCGTGGATGAGCTGCGCCTGCACATCGTCCCGCTCACGCTGGGCGGCGGCGAGCGCGTCTTCGACCGGGTGCCTCCGCTCGACCTGGAGCTGATCCGGCAGCGGGTCACGCCCGAGGTGGCGCACCTCAGCTATCGCGTGCTGCGCTGAGCCCCGCATCCGTGCACGCGGCGGGCGGCGTCCCCTCGTCCGTCGTCAGAGCCCAGCGGAATGCCGGGCGCCACGTCTCCCAGCCGTGACCGCCGGGGAACGTGCGGAGCGTCGCGTGGATGCCGGGCACCCGTGACGCGTGGTGGACCAGCGCGGCCGCCTGGGCCGCCACGGCGGCGCCGGCCGTCGCGCCGGGGTGCGGCGGCTCGGCGTCCCCGACCGCGACGAGCAGCCGCACCGGAAGACCCGCCGGGTGGCGCGCGAGCGAGGCCCGGTACCCCCGCCGCTGGTAGACCTCAGGGTCGTAGCGGACGGCGGCCGTGCCGAAGGCGCCGGAGTCCCGTGCCGACGAGCCCTCCGGCGGGTCCGGGTCGTACACGGCCGGGCTGAGCGCGGCGACCGTTCCGAAGTGCGCGGGATGCGCGAGCCCGAGCCGCACGGCCCCCGCCCCGCCCATCGAGTACCCCGCGACCGTCCTCGCCGCCCGGTCCCGATCCAGCGGGAGACCGTCCTCGAGCGCCGGGAGCAGGTCGCCGACGATCGCGCTCTCGATCGCCCGGCCTCCCGGGGCTGCGGAGTCGACCCAGTAGCCGGCGCGGCCGAGCCAGGGCGCGTCCGGGATGACGACGACGCCCGGCGGGAGGTCGTCGAAGACCGGCGCCCAGCTCTCCGCCGTGTCTCCCCGGCCGTGCAGCAGCACCGTGAGCGGATGCGGCCCCGGGTCCGCGGGGACCCGCAGCAGGAACCGCAGCTCCTCCCCGAGGGCCGCGCTCGGCAGGGCGGCCCAGCGCGGCGCCCCGCTCATCGGTCCAGGATCGCTCGTGCCCGGGCGGCCATGGCCGCGTCCACCATCTGCCCGTCCGCCAGCGTCGCGACGCCGCCGGCGGCGGCGAGCGCCTCCAGCACCGCCCGCGCCCAGGCGACCTCGTCCTCGCGCGGCAGGAACACCTCGCGGATGACCGCCAACTGCGCCGGGTGCACGGCCGACCGGCCGTGCCAGCCGAGCCGGCGTCCGCGTTCGGTGTCGGCGCGCAGCCCGTCGAGGTCGCGGATGCCGGGGTAGGCAGCGAGCATCGGTGCGGGCAGTCCGGCGGCGCGCGCCGCGACCAGCAGCCGCAGCCGCAGGTGGTTGACGACGGCCGGGTCGCGGGTGCCGAGCTCGGCGGCCAGGTCGGCCTCCCCCGCGCCGAGGGCCACCACGGCCGGATGCGAGGCCAGCTCGAACGCGCGCTCGACGCCGAGGGCCGACTCCACCAGGGCGGTCAGCGGCACGCCGGGCGCGAGCGCCGCGACACGGTCGAGTTCGGCGGCCGACTCGACCTTGGGCAGCCGCAGGCCGATGTCCGCGCGCGTCGCGGTGAGGGCGGCGAGCTCGTGGTCGGCACCGCGGTTGACCCGCACCTGGATGGCGGGACCGGGCGTGACCCGCGCGGCGAGCCACGAGGCGACCGCGTCGAGCGCCGCCTCCTTCGCGCCCGGCGCGACCGCGTCCTCCAGGTCGAGGATGACGATGTCCGGCCCGGCGGCGACGGCCTTGTCGAAGCGGTCGGGGCGGTCGCCGGGCACGTAGAGGGCCGTGGTCGCGGTCACACGATCCCCCGTTCCCGCAGCGCCGCCAGTTGCTCGGGCGTGACGCCGATCTCGGCGAGCACGTCGTCCGTGTCCTGACCGTGCCTGCGGCCCGCCCAGCGGATGGCGCCCGGGGTCTCCGACAGGCGGAACAGCACGTTCTGCATCTTCACCGGCCCGAGCTCGTCGTCGGGGACCGTCTGCACGGTCCCCAGGGCGCGGTACTGCGGGTCGGCGAGGATGCCGCGCACGTCGTAGACCGGGGCGATCGCCGCCTGCGCCTCCTCGAACGCGGCGATCACCTCGGGGGTCGGACGTGCGGCGATCCAGCCGCCGACCGCCGCGTCGAGCTCGTCGGCGTGCTCGGCGCGGGCGTGGCCGGTCGCGAACCAGGGCTCCGCCACCACGTCCTCTCGGCCGACCAGGCGCATCACCCGCTCGGCGATCGACTGCGAGCTCGTCGACACGGCCACCCAGTCGCCGTCGGCCGTGCGGTAGACGTTGCGCGGCGCGTTGTTGACCGAGCGGTTGCCGGTGCGCGGCTGCACCAGGCCGAGCTGGTCGTAGGCGGTGATCTGGCCCCCGAGCAGCATCAGGATGGGCTCGATGATCGCCAGGTCGATCACCTGCCCGCGGCCGTCCCGCTCCGCCGCCCGCAGCGCCACCGTGACGGCGTACGCGCAGCTGAGCGCGGCGATCCCGTCGGCGAGGCCGAAGGGCGGCAGGGTGGGCGGCCCGTCCGGCTCGCCGGTGAGCGCGGCGAACCCGCTCATCGCCTCCGCCAGGCTGCCGAAGCCGGGACGCGACGAGTACGGCCCGGTCTGCCCGAACGCGGTCACGCGCGCGATCACCAGCCGGGGGTTGGCCTCGTGCAGCCGCTCGGGCGCGAGGCCCCAGCGCTCGAGCGTGCCGGGGCGGAAGTTCTCGATCAGGACGTCCGCCTCGGCCGCCAGCGCGAGCAGCAGCTCGGCGCCCTCGGGCTTGCCGAGGTCGACGGTGACCGTGCGCTTGTTGCGGCCAAGCGTCTTCCACCACAGATTGACGCCGTCCTTGGCCGGCCCGTGCCCGCGGGCCGCGTCGGGGCGCGTCGGATGCTCGACCTTGATGACGGAGGCGCCGTAGTCGCCGAGGAAGGTCGCGGCGAGCGGTCCGGCGAAGAGGGTGGACACGTCCAGCACCCGGACGCCGTCGAGCGGGGCGGTCATCGGCTCTCCTCCGCATCCCAGGCCAGCCGGAACCCGATCTGCGAGGAGCGTTCGACGCCGAGCCCCGGCAGCAGGTACTTGAGGCTGAAGGAGGGCGCCTGCACGCCGCCGTCGACGTACCAGTCGGAACCGGTGGTGCGATGGGCGGAGCCGCCCTTGAGCATGACGAACCGCGTGATGCCGTCGTCGTGCTCGCTCTCGGTGAGGTTCCAGACGGCCGGCTCGCGTCGCTCGAGCCCGGCCGTCGCCGCCAGCTGCCACTCGAACTCGTCCGGCAGGCGGGCGCCGGCCCAGGCGGCGTAGGCGCGCGCGTCGGCGAGGGAGACGCCGGTCACGGGAGCGTCGGGCGATGCGTCCTCCGTCCCCACCAGGAAGCGGTGGCCCACGGCCGGACGGTAGCCGGTCGCGTCCAGGAACGCCCGGAACTCGGCGATCGACACCTCGCGTGCCCCCACGGCGACCGGCCGCGCGATGGTCGCCTCCACGGTCTCGGCGCGGTCGTCGTGCAGTCGCGGAGGCAGCGGTTTCCACTCCTCGACGTACGGAGCGCCCTGGTAGAAGCCGGTCTCGCGCCGCCGGTAGGTGACCTCGAGGCGACGGGAGCCGGGCTCGACGCGGACGGCGTCGGGCGGGATCACGGCGGCCGGCGCAGCGGTCGGGCGCAACCGGACCGCCTCGCGCGCCGGGAAGGCCGCATCCGCGGACCCCGGGTCGGCGGCGGCCTCGGCGAGCAGCGCCGCCAGCCGTTCCGGTTCGGCCGTACCGGGCGCCAGCTCCAGCACCCCGGCGATGCCGCGAGCCGGCACGGTCACCTCGCGCGCGTCCCGGACGCCGGCGGTCACCTCGTGCCGCCGGGCGCCCGCCGGCAGGGTCGCGGCCAACGGGTCGCCGCGCCAGTCGGCGTCGCCGCGGTTCACGATCGTCCACAGGGTCGTCCCGTCGAGGCTCCAGCGCGAGACGTACACCCCGGCGGCGATCGCCTCGGCCGTCGCCCCCTCCAGCGGAGCCCACTCCCCCGCGACGAGCAGGTCGCTCAGCGCCCGCTGCGCCCGCAGCATGCGCCGCAGCGTCGACTCGTCGCGCGGGTTCCAGCCGACCCAGACGCCGAACACCGCATCCCAGACCAGGATGCCGGTGCCGTTCATCCACGCCGCCTGCAGCTCGTCGCTGTGGTCGCGGTTCCACCTCCGCACGCCGTGCATCATGTGGCGGCGCTCGAACCAGTGGGCACGCATGACGCCCGGCGCCGCGGAGTCGGCGAACCACTGCGCCCAGCTGAGCTGGTGGTCCTGGATGCGCTGGTTCGGGACCCGCGACTCGCCTTCGAGCACCTGCGGCGGCCGGGTTGCGAGCAGGGCCGCGACCAGGGCCGAGTCGCCCTCCTTCATCGTGTCCAGGAACACCCCGTCGACGCCGAACTCCTCCACCAGCGCGGCGAGCTCCTCGGCGTCGGGACGCGCGGACCGGCGGGTGCCGGTGTCCCACGGGTTGTAGTCGACGAAGACGCGGAGCCCGCGCTCGTGCAACCGGTCGATCACGGCCTGCAGCCCCGGCACGTCCCGGTAGTAGTCGAACTGGTTGCGGTCGTCGATCCCGATGACGGGATACGCGTGCCACAGCACGACGCCGTCGAGGCCGCCCTGGGCGGCGACGGCGTCGAGGAAGCCGTCGACGGTGAACTCCTGCCGGTCGTGGTCGAACAGCCGGTCGTCCCACAGCCACACCTGGGCGACGGCGTAGGCGGTCTGCGCCCAGCGGGTCTCGGGCCGGTCGTACAGCTCGCCCGTGTACCCGATCCGCTCACAGGCCTCGGCGCGCCACGCGGCCAGACCGGCCCGCCAGGCCGGCCAGTCGGCGGGGTCGTCGGGCGCGGCGAACACCTTCGCGATGTCGCCGGTCTCGGGCGCGATGCGCCCGTCCGCGGGCAGCGCGGTCGGCAGGTCGATCGGCCGCGGGACGAGCGGGTCGAACCGGTTGGTGCTGGCCTCGTCGGGGTCAGCGGTCGGCGATGAGAGCACGGATCTCCTCGAGCGTGGGGATGGACGGGACGGCCCCCGCGCGCTGCACCGACAGCGCGCCTGCGGCCGACGCGAACCGGGCGGCGGACACGAGGGCGCCGAGCGCCGTGGCGCCGCGAAGGTCGCGTGTCGCGGTGCCCTTCGCGCGACCCGCGACGAACCCGGAGCGGTCGAGCTCGGCGGCGAGGGCGCCGCAGAAGGTGTCGCCCGCGCCGGTGGTGTCGACCACCTCGACGCGGTGCGCGGGGACGGCGGCGGGCTCGGCGCCGGGGACGACGACGAGACTGCCGTCGCCGCCGAGGGTCAGGACGACGGCGCGCCGAGCGCCGGCCAGGGCCTGGGCCGCCTCCTGCGGCGACGCGGCCGCCGGCGCCAGCAGCCCGGCTTCGTGCTCGTTGACCACGAGGAGGTCGACGCTGTCGAGCAGCTCGTCGGGCAACTGGCGTACCGGTGCGGCGTTGAGCACGACCAGGGTGCCTGCCGCCCGGGCGAGAGCGGCCGCCTCCGCGACCGTCTCCAGCGGCGTCTCGAGCTGCAGCAGCAGCACGTCGGCCGCCGTCACGGCGTCCCGTTCGCCGGCGGTCAGCCCGCTCAGCCGTGCGTTCGCTCCGGAGTCGACCACGATGCTGTTCTCGCCCGCGGCATCCACCGTGATGAGGGCGGTCCCGGTCGGGGCGTCCACCCGCCGGTCGAGCACGCGGACGCCGGCGACGCGCGCCTCGGCGGCCAGCCGGTCCCCCGCGGCATCGCGCCCGAGGGCGACGACGAAGGTCACCTCGGCGCCGGCCCGGGCCGCCGCGACGGCCTGGTTGTTGCCCTTGCCGCCCGGGACGGCGTCCGACGACACGGCGAGCACGGTCTCCCCCGGCGACGGGATGCGCTCGACCCGGTACACGAGGTCGAGGTTGGCGCTGCCGACGACAGCCGTGGTCATGCGGCCACCGCCTCCGTGCGGCGGGCGAGTTCGGAGAACCGCACGTCCGAGAAGCCCGGGACGGAGGTGGCCAGGCGGTCGTGCAGCGGCGCGATCCAGCGCTCCGGCAGTCCTGTGGCGCCCGTCAGCGCACCGGCGATCGAGCCGGCCGTCGCGCCGACGGAGTCGGTGTCCCAGCCGCCCGAGACGGCCAGCGCGATCGTGCGCTCGAAGGCGCCGCCGCCGCGGGTCAGCGCGAAGGCGAGCAGTGCTGCATTGTTGAGCACGTGCACCCAGTGCAGGTGGCCGAACTCGGCGTGCAGCGCATCCACCGCCGCCTCGTCGTCCAGGTCGGAGGCGCCCAGCTCCGCGCCGCGCGTCACCGCGGCCGCATACCGGCTGCCCGAGGGCACCACCGAGAGGCCGGCGTCGAGCACGCGGTCGAGGGATGCTCCCGCCACCGCCGCGCTGCACGCCGCCGCCGCGAACATGGCGCCGTAGACGCCGTTCCTCCCGTGGCTGAGCCGCGCGTCCGCCCACGCGAGCCGGGCGGCCGCGACCGGGTCGCCGGGCGTCGCCCAGCCGTACACGTCCGTGCGGATCTGCGCGCCGATCCAGTCGCGGAACGGGTTCCGCACCCGGCCCGCGACCTCCGGCTCGTACCCGTCGAGGAGGTTGCGGTAGGTGATCCGCTCGGCGGTGAAGACGCGACCGCCGGGCAGCGCGTCGAGCCAGGCCTGCGCCACGGCGTCCGTGGTGAACGCGCGGCCCGCGGACTCCAGCAGCTGCAACGCGATGAGCGGGAAGTTGAGGTCGTCGTCCTCCGGCATCCCGTCGATGTTCTCGACCAGGCTGGTCGGCCGGCTGCGCCGGTTCCAGGGGTAGCGTGCGGCGATCTCCGGATCGAGGCCGACGGCCGTGAAGTAGGACGCGATCGGCCAGTTGCCCGTCGAGCGGGCGATGGCACGGATGCCCTCGAGCGGGAGCTTCTCGACGGGCTTGCCGAGCAGGCAGCCGGCGGCGCGGCCGCGCCACGCGCCGAGCACGCGGTCGGCGTAGGCGTCCGTGCCGGCCGACCCCATGGGCGCCGATCCCGCCGTCTGCGTCCCGGCGGCCGCGGGAGCGGCGGCCAGGATCGCCTCCAGGTCGTCCGGCTCCGCCGCGACCAGCTCCGCCGGGTCGGGACGCCCGTCCAGCTCGGCGAGCAGGTCGCGCGCCAGCCGGCGCAGCTGCTCCGGTGCCGGCTGCGGGGTCGCACCGTTCACCGGCGCGGTCGGGGCGCCGCCCGCGGCGATCCAGCGCTCGCGCAGGTCGGCCGCATCCCTCCCGTCGAGCTCCGCCGCGACGAACGCGTGCGGCAGCAGGTCCTCCGGTTGCGTCCAGCTCAGGCGCAACATCACACCGCCTCGGCGGCGACCGGCGAGAACGCGGAGCGGGCGGCGGCGACCGCACCCGCCCGGGCGGCGTCCTTCGCCCAGACCTCGCGCGCGACGTCCGCGATCACCGGGCCCGTCGCGGTCACGTCGATCCTGCTGCCCTCGTTCACGGCCGCGATCCACTCGGCGGGCACGACCTCGAGACCGCCGAGCGCGCCCGCGACGGATCCCGCCATGACGGCGATCGAGTCGGAGTCGCGCCCGTAGTTCACGGCGCCCAGCACCGCCTCCCGGTACTCGCCGCCGGTCGCGATGAGCATGCCCAGAGCGATCGGGAGCTCCTCGATCGACTTCGTCCGGCTCGGGATGCGGGCATCCTTCGCCGGGGCGCGGTAGTGCGGCCCGACCGTGTCGAACGGCTCCACGGCCGCGCGCAGCGTCGCGAGTCCTCCGCGCCAGTCCGAGATGCCGGACGCCGCTTCGGCGACCGCCTCGATCGCGTCCCGCGTGCCGTCCTTCGCGAGCCGCAGCGCGGTGGCGACGACGGAGTCCACGTCGGCGCCCGGCCGCATCGCCTCGGCGACGGCCGCCGCGAACACACCCGCCGCCTCCCGGCCGTAGCTCGACTGGTGCGGCGCGGCGATCTCGATGCCCTCCGCGTAGGCGGCGTCCGGGTTGCCGGCGTTGACGATCCCCACGGGACCGGCGTACATGGTCGCGCCGCAGTTGACGATGTTGCCGACCCCGGCCTCCCGCGGGTCGATGTGGCCGTAGTGCAGGCGGGCGACCAGCCACTTCTCGGCGAGGAAGATGCGCTGCAGCAGCAGCGCCTCCGACTCGAACTCCGGGATCCAGCGCTTCTCGCCGATCAGCAGCGGCACCAGGTGGTCGGCGATGGCGAACGCGTCGAGGTGGTCGCGCACGGTGTCGTACACCTCGACCAGCGCGGTCGTCATCAGGGTGTCGTCGGTGATGTGACCGTCGCCCTTGTGGTACGGCGCGATCGGCCGGGCGTTCCGCCAGTCGGCGAGGAAGGGAGGGACGACGCCCTGGATGAAGCCGTCGTAACGCTCCTGGATCGCCTCGGGCGTGTTCCCCTCGGCCGCTCCTCCGAGCGCGTCACCCACGGCCGCGCCCGCCAGCGCACCCGTGCTCGCATTCACCAGGGCATCCATCGTCTCTCCTCTACTCCGTCGTTCTCGTGTGCCGATCCGTCGCGCCGACGGTCAGCCGACCGCCGACCAGCCGTCCGCCAGCTGCTTCTTCAGGTCGTCCAGGCTGATGGAGTTCGCCAGGTACTTCTGCAGGGCCGGCGTCGCGTACTGGTCCTTCCACTGCGGATAGTTGGTGGCGGCCTGGAACGGCGCCGCGGTCAGCTCGTCGCCCGACTTCAGGATGACGTCCCAGCCGTTCTTGCCGGAGGTGTCCTTCGCGACCTGGTCGCGCGCGGCCTGGGAGGCCGGGATCAGCCAGTCGCCCTCGGCGAGCTTCGCCTGGTTGTCTGCCTTCATGAAGTAGTCGATGAACTTCGCCGCTTGCGGGATGTGCTTGCTCTGAGCCGAGACCGACATCGTCTGCGGGTTGGCGGCCTGGTCGGCCCCCTTGCTGCCCGCGAGCGGCGGCAGCACGACCCAGTCGAAGCCGCTCGGCGCCGACTCTGTGATCTGCTGCGCGACGTAGTTGCCGCCGACGTACATGGCGTACTTGCCGCCGAAGAACCCGGGCAGCACGTCCGTGCCGCTCTGCGTCAGCGACACCGGGTCGAGCGACTTGTCCGCGTACGCCATGGCGTTGATGCGCTTGGGCACCTGGAGCTCGTCGTCGCCGACGTGGATGGTCGACTTCCCGTCCTTGTTGTCGAAGAAGGTGCCGCCGAAGCCGAGCGCGAGGTTCATCACGGTCGCGGTCGGCGACTTGAGCCCCCACCCGGTGCCGAAGCTGCCGTTGGCGGTCAGCTTCTTGGAGAGCGACTCGAAGTCGTCCCAGCTCATCGTGCTGCCCGTGGGCACCGCGACGCCCGCGTCGGTGAACGCCTTCTTGTTGGCGAAGACGACGTACGACTGGAGGAGGGTGGGTGCGGCGACGATCTTGCCGTCCGGAGTGGTCACCGACTTCCAGACGTCCTTCGACACCTGCTTCTTGGTGTCGGCGCTGAGCGAGCCGCCGAGGTCGGCGAGGTAGCCCTGCTGGGCGAAGCCCATGATGTCGGCCGACTCGTCGTGGATGATGTCCGGCGCGGTCCCGCCCTGGAACTGGGTGACCAGCTGGTCGTGGACGTTGTCCCAGCTGCCCTGCTGGAGCTTCACCTGGATGTCGGGGTTGGCCTTGTTCCACGAGTCGACGATCTCCTTCGTCGCGGCGACCGTGGTGTCCTGGTAGGCGAGCGACTGGAAGGTCAGCGTGACCTTCCCGCCGCTCGCGCTGTCCGAGCTGCCCGAGGATGAGCAGCCGGCGAGGGCGAGCGACGCGGCGGCGATGCCGGCGACGAGGGCGCCCACGCGGATGGTGCCTTTGCGCATGGTTTCTCCTTGGTTGGGGGTTGTTCCGTCTCAGCCCTTCACGGCGCCGCTGAGCAGGCCGGAGGTCAGACGCTTCTGGATGAGCAGGAAGAAGATCAGGCTCGGGATCGTGGCCAGCAGCGACGCCGCGGCCAGCTGTCCGAGCTGCACCTGCCCCTCGGCCCCGACGAAGCGGGCGAGTGCGAGCGGCAGGGTCTGCAGGCTCGGGTCCTGGATGAGCACGAGGGCGAAGAAGAACTCGTTCCAGGAGTTGATGAAGGTGAACAGGCTGGTGGCGACGAGCCCGGGGGCCAGCAGCGGGAGCACGATGGTGCGCAGCGTGCGGAACCGGCTCGCCCCGTCCATCGCGCCCGCCTCCTCCAGCTCGACCGGGATGCCGACGATGTAGCCCTGCAGCATCCACAGCGCGAAGGGCAGCGACCAGACCGTGTAGACGAGCACCAGACCGGCCAGGTTGTTGATCAGCCCGATGTTCTTCAGCACGAGGAAGAGCGGGATGATGATCAGGATGAACGGGAAGACCTGGCTGAGCAGGATCCACCCCGTCGCGATCCCGCGCAGCTTGGTGCGGAACCGGGCGAGGGCGTAGGCCGCGGGCAGTGCGATGACCGTCACCAGCACGGTCGTGCAGACGGCGACGATGAGGCTGTTGCCCGCAGCCGTGAACAGGTTGGCCTTCTGGATCGCCTGGGCGAAGTTCTGCAGGTCGAGGCTCGTCGGCAGGAACCCCGGGTTCGGCGACTGCAGCTCGCGCGACGTCTTGAACGCCGTCGTGAGCAGGAACAGCAGCGGGAAGCCGAGGAAGATCATGTACAGCACGAGGGCGAGGTACTGCAGCGGGCGCGAGATCAGCCGCGCGCGCTTCACCGAGGCGCTCTTGACGGGTCCGGAGGCGAGAGTGGTCATGCGTTCCGGCTCCTCATCTGGCCGCGCAGGTACAGGAACAGGAAGATCGCGATGACGACCACCATGACGTTGCCCATCGCGGCGGCGTAACCGAAGTTCCCGTAGCGGAAGGCCTCGTTGTAGGCGAACAGCATCGGCAGCATGGTGGTGCCGCCCGGCCCGCCCGCGGTGAGCACGAACACGAGCGCGAACGAGTTGAAGTTCCAGATCAGGTCGAGGGTCGTGATCGCGACGATCACCGGGCGCAGTGCCGGCAGGGTCACGTGCCAGAACCGCCGCCACGCGCTCGCGCCGTCGATCGCGGCCGCTTCGTGCAGCTCCGTCGGCACCGACTGCAGGCCGGCGAGCAGCGTGATCGTGGTCTGCGGCATCCCGGCCCAGACGCCGACGACGATGACGGCGGGAAGGGCGATGGACGCGTTGCCCAGCCAGTTGATGTCGCCGGGGAGCCCGACCGCGCGCAGACCCTGGTTGATCGGGCCGTAGCTCGGGTTCAGCATCAGCCGCCACATGATGGCGATGATGACCGGGGGCATCGCCCACGGGACGAGCGCGAGCGTGCGGGCCAGCCAGCGCAGCCGCAGGTTCAGGTTGAGCAGCAGGGCGAGGCCGAGCGAGGCGAGGAACTGCAGGATCGTGACGCTGAACGCCCACAGCAGGCCGATGCCGAACGAGTTCCAGAACAGCGTGTTGCCGCCGAGCTTGGTGTAGTTGTCGATCCCGTTGAAGGTGATCGGGATGTTGTACCCGGCGCGCGCGTCGGTGAAGCCGAGCAGGATGCCCTGCACCAGCGGGTAGACGCTGAAGATGACGATGGGGATGAGCGCAGGAAGCACCAGCAGCCAGGCGTCGCGGCCGCTCCCGCCGGCGGGGCCGCCCGCGCGGCGGCGACGGCGACGGGGCTGCTGGGGGGCCGTGGCGGCGGGCGGGGCGATGGTCGCGGTCATGCGTTCGCCCCCGCGTCCGCTCGGTCGGCCGCGGCGACCGACGACTCGCGCACGGCCAGGGTCGGCTCGATCACGACCGTCCGCGGTGCCACGCCGGGGTTCTCCAGGCGCCGGATGAGCAGCTTCGCGGCGGTGCGGGCGCGCTTGGCGGACCCGAGGTTGACGCTGGTGAGCGCCGGATTCGCCAGCTCCGCGGCCTCGCTGTCGTCCATCCCGACCACCGCGACGTCGTCCGGCACCCTCACACCGCGTGCCGTCAGCTCCTTCAGCACGGCCACCGCGATCAGGTCGTTGGCGCAGACGATCGCGTCGGGGGTGCATTGGCCGAGGAGCCGCGCGGCCGCCTTGCGGCCGGCCTTGTAGGTGAAGTCGGAGGCCGCGATCTGGAGGTCGGCCGAGGTCGCGAGGCCGAGCCGGTCGACCGCGCGCAGGTAACCCTCGAGCCGCGCGGCACCCGGGACGGTGTCGACCGGTCCGTTGACGAAGGCGATGTGCCTGCGGCCGCCTGCCGCCAGGTGCTCGACCGCCAGGCCGACGCCCGCGACGGAGTCGGCGCGCACGCTGTCCACCTCGACCCCGGGCGGGAGGGAGCCGATGACGACCGCCGGGATGCGGCTGCCGCGCAGCGCGGCGACGAGCTCGTCGGTCACCCGCAGCGGGCTGAGCAGCAGGCCGTCGGCGAAGCCGCGGTTGAGGCTGCCCAGCAGTTCGATCTGGTCCGCGGGGTCGCTGCCGGTCGACGAGAGCACGAGCCGGTAGCCGTTCTTCGCGGCGACGCGCGCGACCTCGTGCATCATCTTGACGTAGACCGGGTTGCCGAGGTCGGCCACGGCCAGCGCGAGCTGGTCGGTGCGTCCGGTCTTGAGCGTGCGTGCGCTGGCGTCGGGCACGTAGCCGAGCTCGTCGGCCGCGCGGCGCACGCGCTCGGCGAGCTGCGGCGAGGCGGGCTGCCCGTTGAGCACCCGGGAGACGGATGCGATGGAGACGCCGGCGCGTTCGGCGACGAGGACGAGCGTGGACCGCTTCGGTTCGGTCGCCGGCTGCTCGGACATGCGCTGCTCCTGCTTCATTGGAGGGTGCTCGGGAAACGTTCTTGAGAACGTTTACAAGAACGTTTACAGGCACGATAGCACGCCAATCCGTCCGAGTCGAACCGCGCCCGTATCCATGGGACGCGACACGCCGCAGCGGCGCACGATCAACGGCGTGTTGCGCCCCATGGACGGGCGCGGCTAGAGCGCGGCGGCGTCCGTCACGGGCAGGCGGCAGACGAAGTCGCGGCAGAGGTACGCGGTCGGGAGGCCGTCCCGCGTCGTGCGTCCCCCGAACAGCTCGAAGCCGTCCCCGGCGAGTTCGGCAGCCCGCGACTCGGTCGCGATCGCGACGAGCGGCGCGGGATGACGGCGCGCCGCATCCACCAGGTCGCCCGACGCCGCGCCCTCGGGCAGCACGACCACCAGCTGCTCCACCTCGCCGGCCAGCTCGGACATGAGTGCCAGCGCCGTCCCGAACGCGCTCGGCACCTGCAGTGCCTGCGCCGCCACCAGCCGCATCCCCTCCCGGGCCGCGCGCTCGTAGCGCCGCTCGCCGGTCATCAGGTACAGCGTGTGCGCCGCCCGGCTCATCGACGACAGACCGGACGGGTAGGCGCCCTCGGACGGGTCCACCCGCACCGCCAGCCCCGTCGACTGCAGCACGGGGTCGCCGCCGCCGGGCGTCTCGAACGGGCAGGTCCCCTCGCCCGCCGCATCCAGGCACAGGTCGACCAGGTCGCGGGCCGCGCTTGCGGTCCGGGCGTCGCCGGTCGCCAAGGCCAGCTCCAGCAGCCCGGCCGCGAGCCCGCCGTAGTCCTCCAGCGTCGCCCCGGCCTCCGACCGCCGGTCGCCGAGGGAAGCGCGCAGCAGCGTCCCGTCCGCCCGGCGGTGACGGGCGAGCACGGCGTCCGCCGCCTCGGCCGCCGCGGCGATCCACGCCGGGCGGTCCAGGATGCGGCCCGCACGGGCGAGCGCGCCGATCGCGAACCCGTTCCACCCGGTCAGCACCTTGGCGTCGAGCGGCGGCGGCTCCAGCCCGGCCCTCTCCGCCGGCGGGAGCGTGTAGTACGTCCCCTCCACCCGGGCGCCGTCGATCGCGCTCTCCGAGTCCTGCGCCGACGCGAACCCGCCGGACGGCCGGCGGAGCACGCCGAGCAGGAAGGCCGCGACGCCGTCGGCGGTGCGCTCCGCCCACTCCTCGCCCGTCAGCCGCCAGGCCCGGGCGTACGTGTCGAGCAGCAGGGCGTTGTCGTACAGCATCCGCTCGTAGTGGGGCTCGCTCCAGTCCCGCCGGGTCGCGTACCGGAAGAAGCCGCCGTCGACCGCGTCGCGAAGCGGGGATGCCGCCATCTGCTCCAGGGTGCGGACCGCCAGGTCCTGCCCTGCCGGGCGGGTGAGCAGGAAGTCGAGGGTCGGCGCGACCGGGAACTTCGGAGCCGCCCCGAAGCCGCCGAACTCGGGGTCCTCCGCCTGCGCGAGCAGCGCCACCGCGCCGTCCAGCTGCTGCCCCGTCGGCAGTTCGGAGACGGCCGTCGCGGCCTCCGCTGCGGCGGCGAGCGCCTCGCGCACCTTCCCCGCGTCCGACTCGACCTGCTCGCGGCGGGAGGTCCAGGCGTCCCACACCGCGTCGAGCACCTGCCGGAACGAGGCCCGCCCGGCGACCGGCTGCGGCGGGAAGTAGGTCCCGGCGAAGAACGCGCGGCCCTCCGGCGTCGCGAAGACCGTCAGCGGCCAGCCCAGGTTGCCGGTGAAGGCGCTCGCCGCGGAGAGGTAGGCGGCGTCCACGTCGGGATGCTCCTCGCGGTCGACCTTGATGGCCACGAACCGCCGGTTCAGCTCCTCGGCCGTGACCGGGTCGCTGAAGCTCTCCCGCGCCATGACGTGGCACCAGTGGCAGGTGGCGTAGCCGATCGAGACCATGATCGGCACGTCGCGCCGCCGAGCCTCGGCGAACGCCGCGGGACCCCACGGGAACCAGTCGACGGGATTGTCCGCGTGCGCGCGCAGGTAGGGGCTGACCACGTCGCCGAGCCGATTCGCCATGCGCTCACCCTACGACCCCGGCGCGGAAGCGGAAGCCCCGTCAGCCCGCGCTGTCCATCCCCTGCAGCCGGACGGACGAGTTCAGGTAGAACGCCGCGAGCGCCGCATAGCTGAGGCACGCCACCGCGGGCAGGAACGCGTTCTCGGGGTCGCTGCCGAACGCCCCCACGCCCGAGATGAAGGCGAGCGCGGCGAGCAGCCCGCCCATCCAGAATCCCGCCGCCGGCCGGGCCGTCGCCCGCCACCACGGCCGCGGGTCGGCGCGGTTCTCGCCCGCCCCGCGGAAGATGCGCACGCCGACGATGACGTACGCGACGTTGAGGGCGGCGACCACCAGCACGTCGAACGTCGGGTTCAGGAAGCGCGCGAACAGGAAGACGTTGAGCACGAGGATGAGCGCGAAGACACCCACGATGTAGATGATCTTGCCGGTGATCGTCGTGATGCGCACGCGATGAGCCTAGCCGGGAGGTGCGGCAGTGCGCGCCGCACCTCCCGGCCATGGATCAGAGGAGACCGGGGATCAGTTGACCTCGTCGGGGTGCGCGCTGACGCGGCCCTCGCGCTCCAGCGAGCTGATCGCCGCGACCTCGTCGGCGGTCAGCTCGAAGTCGAAGACGTCGAAGTTCTCGACCATGCGCTCCCGGCGGTTCGACTTCGGGAAGACGATGTTCCCCGTCTGCAGGTGCCAGCGGATGACGACCTGCGCCGGCGTCTTGCCGTGCGCCTCTGCGGCTCCGGCCACCTCCGGCAGCTCGAACAGCGGGTACTTGCCCTGGCCGAGCGGGCCCCACGCCTCGATCTGGATGCCGTGCTCGCGCGAGAACGCGGTCACCTCCGGCTGCTGGTGCGCCGGGTGCAGCTCGATCTGGTTGACCGCGGGCACCACGTCGGTGTTCGCGAGCAGCTTCTCCAGGTGCGGCACGAGGAAGTTGGAGACGCCGATCGCCTTGGCGCGGCCGGACGCGTAGATCTTCTCCAGCGACTTCCAGGCCTGCACGAAGGTGTCCTTCTGCGGGGTCGGCCAGTGGATGAGGTACAGGTCGACGTAGTCGAGGCCGAGCTTGCCGAGGGACTCGTCGAACGCGGCCTCCGCGTCGGTCTGGCGGTCGTTCCACAGCTTGGTGGTGACGAACAGCTCCTCGCGCGGGAGACCGGCCGACGCGATGGCCTGCCCGACGCCCTCCTCGTTCCCGTAGATGGCGGCCGTGTCGATGTGGCGGTAGCCGACCTCGAGCGCGTCGGTGACGATGCGGGTCGTCTCGGCCGGGTCGACTTTGAAGACGCCGAAGCCGAGCTGGGGGATGGTGGTCCCGTTGTTCAGGGTCAGAAGCGGGGTATTTGCGTTTGCAACCATATCCTTCACGGTACCAGCGTCAGGATGCGGTCGTCGCCTCCGCCTCGAACACGGCCACCAGCTCCCGCTTCAGCACCTTGCCGCTCGGCCCGAGCGGCAGCGCCTCCACGATCACCACCCGGCGCGGGAACTTGTAGGCGGCCACGCGCTCCCGCGCGTAGACGACCAGCTCCTCCCCCTCGGCGTCGGCCCCCGGCATGAGGGTGACCGCGGCCATGATCTCCTGGCCGTGGGTGTCGTGCGCGACGCCGAAGACCGCGACCATCGCGACCGCGGGATGCGCCGACAGCACCTCCTCGACCTCGCGCGGGTACACGTTGTAGCCGTTGCGGACGATCATGTCCTTCTTGCGGTCCACGATCGTGATGTAGTCGTCGTCGCTCTTCGTGCCCAGGTCGCCGGTGCGGAACCAGCCGTCGACCACCGCCTCCGCGTTCGCCTCCGGCAGGTTCAGGTAGCCCTTCATCAGGTTGTGCCCGCGCACCACGATCTCGCCCAGCTCGCCGCGCGGCAGCAGCTCGATCCGGTCGTCGACCTCGGCGTCGGCGATCTCCACGTCCACGCCCCAGATCGGCGTGCCGACCGTGCCGACGCGCGTGGCCCGGCCGCGGTGGTTGAACGACGCGACGGGCGAGGTCTCGGTCAGCCCGTAGCCCTCGTGCACGTCGATGCCGTACACCTCCTTCATCCGCTCGATCACCGCCACCGGGATGGCGGCGCCGCCGCTCATCCCGTAGCGGAGCGGCGGCCGCTCCGGGTTGCTCTTCGCGGCCTCCAGCAGCGCGACGTACATGGTCGGCACGCCCGTCATGATCGTGCACCGGTGCTCGTTGAGCAGCTGCAGCGCCGTCGCGCCGTCGAACTTCGGCACCAGCACGACGGCCGCGCCCGCGCGGAAGCCCATGTTCATCACGCACGTCTGCCCGAAGGTGTGGAACAGCGGGAGGCAGCCGAGGATGCGGTCGGTCGGCTCGATGTCGAGGGTCCCGGCGAGCAGCACGTTCACCTGCTCGACCAGGGAGAAGTGGCAGCCCTCCGCGCCCTTCGGCTTGCCGGTGGTGCCGCTGGTGTACAGGATGGTCGCCGTGTCGAGCGGCTCGCGCGGCTCGTACGTGTCGATCGGCTCCGCGGCGGCGGACAGCTCCTCCAGCCGCGGGAAGGGCAGCTGCTCGACCAGTTCGTCCGGCACCAGGACCGACACCGTCGGGACGCCCGCGAGCCCCGCGCCCGGAGCGCCCTCCGCCAGCAGCGGCGCGGCGCAGATCAGCAGCGACGCCCCGGAGTCGCGCAGCACGTACGCGATCTCCTCCGCCTTGAGCAGCGCGTGGATGGGGACCACCACCCCGCCGAGGGCGAGCACCGCGTAGTAGGCGCGCGGGAAGTCGGGGACGTTCGGGAGCATCAGCGCCACCTTGTCGCCCGGACCGACGCCGAGGTCGCGGAGGGCGCCGGCGTACGAACGGGTCTGGTCCCACAGCTCGCCGTACCGGATCTCGCGGCCGGCGAAGATCAGCGCGACGTTGTCGGGCATCCTGTGCGCCGTCTCCGCCAGGATGCTCGCGACCGACATGGTGGCATAGCCGTGACTCATGGGTTCTCCTCGTCCTCATCGACGCCGGAACCGATCCGGGTTGAGGCGAACCTACGTCCTCTCGGGCGTCGGGGCAACGCCCTCGTGCGGGGCGCGCCGCGGGTAGACTGGAGGGCTGATGTCTTCCGCCGACACCCTCCCCCGCATCACGTTCCCGCCCGAGCTGCCCGTCAGCCGCAAGCGGGACGACATCGCGCGCGCCATCCGCGACAACCAGGTGGTCATCGTCGCCGGCGCGACCGGGTCTGGCAAGACGACGCAGCTGCCGAAGATCGCGCTCGAGCTCGGCCGCGAGAGCATCGGGCACACCCAGCCGCGGCGCCTGGCGGCGCGCACGATCGCCGAGCGCATCGCCGAGGAGCTCGACCAGCAGGTCGGAGAGCTCGTCGGCTACCAGGTGCGGTTCACCGACCGCGTCTCGAAGCAGACGCGCATCAAGCTGATGACCGACGGCATCCTGCTCAACGAGCTGCGGCGCGACCGGATGCTGCGTGCGTACGACACGATCATCATCGACGAGGCGCACGAGCGCAGCCTCAACATCGACTTCCTGCTCGGATACCTGAAGCAGCTGCTGCCGCAGCGTCCCGACCTCAAGCTCATCATCACCTCCGCCACCATCGACCCGGAGAGCTTCGCCGCCCACTTCGCCTCGCCCGACGGCACCCCGGCGCCGATCGTCGAGGTCTCCGGCCGCACCTACCCGGTCGAGCTCCGCTACCGTCCGCTCGTCGCCGAGGCGCTGGAGGAGGACGACGACGACCCGGACCCCGTCCCCGCCGCCGACCGCGACTACCTGCAGGGCATCAACGACGCCCTCGACGAGCTCGCCCGCGAGGCACCCGGCGACGTGCTCGTGTTCCTCTCCGGTGAGAACGAGATCCGGGATGCCGCCGACGCGATCCGCGGCCGCAACCTGCCCGGGACCGAGGTGCTCCCGCTATACGGCCGGCTGTCGGCGGCCGAGCAGCACCGGGTGTTCCAGCGCTCCACGACCCCCGGCATCCGCCGCCGCGTCGTCCTGGCGACCAACGTCGCAGAGACCAGCCTCACCGTCCCGGGCATCAAGTACGTGGTGGACGCCGGAACGGCCCGCATCAGCCGCTACAGCACGCGCGCCAAGGTGCAGCGGCTGCCGATCGAGGCCATCTCGCAGGCCAGCGCCAACCAGCGGTCCGGCCGTTCCGGCCGGACCAGCGACGGCATCGCGATCCGCCTCTACTCGGAGGAGGACTTCGCCAAGCGTCCGGAGTTCACCGAGCCGGAGATCCTGCGCACCAACCTCGCGGCCGTCATCCTGCAGATGATCTCGCTCGGACTGGGCGACATCGCGGCGTTCCCGTTCCTCACCCCGCCGGACTCGCGCGGCATCAAGGACGGCCTCGACCTGCTGACGGAGCTCGGCGCGATCACCTCCGGAAAAGCGGAGACGAAGCTGACGAACGTGGGCCGCCAGCTGGCGCAGCTGCCGATCGACCCGCGGTTCGCCCGCATGGTGGTCGAGTCGAAGCGCCACGGCACCTCGCGCGAGGTCATGGCGATCGTCGCGGGCCTCACCATCCAGGATCCGCGCGAGCGTCCCGTCGAGAAGCGCGGCAGCGCCGACGAGAAGCACGCGCGCTTCGCCGACCCGACCAGCGACTTCCTCACCCTGCTGAACCTCTGGAACTACCTGGAGGAGCAGCAGCGGGAACTCTCGTCGAGCGCCTTCCGCCGGCTGTGCAAGGCCGAGTACCTCAACTTCCTGCGGGTGCGCGAGTGGCAGGACGTCTACCGTCAGCTGCGGCAGCTCGCGAAGCCGCTGGGGCTCACGATCGGCGAGCCGTCGGTGAACCCCGACGGCATCCACCGCTCGCTCCTCGCCGGCCTGCTCTCGCACATCGGGCTCAAGGACGCACGCGACACCGGGTCGAACCCGCGCGGCGGCGCCGGCGCGAAGGGCGGCCCGCGGTCGCGCCAGTCGGAGTACCTCGGCGCGCGCCAGACCCGGTTCGTGATCTTCCCCGGCTCGACCCTGGCGAAGAAGCAGCCGAACGCCGTGATGAGCGCCGAACTGGTGGAGACCTCACGCCTGTTCGCACGCATGAACGCCGCCATCGACCCGGCCTGGGCCGAGCCGATCGCGGGCGACCTGTGCAAGCGGCAGTACAGCGAACCGCACTGGGAGAAGAACCAGGGCGCGGTCGTCGCCTACGAGCGCGTCACGCTGTTCGGCGTGCCGATCATCCCGCGCCGCCGGGTGCAGTACGCGCGGATCGACGCCGAGTTGTCGCGCGAGCTGTTCATCCGGCACGCGCTCGTCGACGGCGAGTGGGACTCGCACCAGGCGTTCGACCGGGCCAACCGGAAGCTCCGGGCCGAACTGCGCGAGCTGGAGGAGCGGACGCGGCGGCGCGACATTCTGAACGACGACGAGGCCGTCTTCGAGTTCTACGACAAGCGCATCCCGGCCGACGTCGTGTCGACGCGCTCGTTCGAGGGCTGGTGGAAGAAGGCGCGGCAGGAGACGCCGGACCTCCTGACGATGACGCCGGAGGCGCTGCTCGACGAGGATGCGGCCGAGGTCGACGAGGAGGCCTTCCCGCCGGTCTGGCGGCAGGGCGACCAGCGGCTCACCCTGCGCTACCGGTTCGAGCCGGGCGCGGAGGACGACGGCGTGACCGTGCAGGTTCCCCTGCCGCTGCTCGCCGGGCTGCTGCCGGACGGCTTCGACTGGCAGGTGCCGGGCCTCCGCCACGAGCTGGTCACCTCGATGATCAAGTCGCTGCCGAAGGCGATCCGCCGCCAGGTGGTCCCCGCCGCCGACTGGGCGCAGCGCCTGCTCGGCGAGCTGTCCGACGCTGCCGGGATGCGCGCGCACGAGGGCCGGCGCCCTGCCGGGACGCTCGCCGACACCCTGGCGGCGACGATCTCGCGGCTGACCGGGTCGCGCGTCAGCGGCACCGACTTCGACCTCGACCGGCTGCCGCCGCACCTGCGTCCCACGTTCCAGGTGGTCGGCGAACGCGGGCGACCGCTGGCGGCCGGAAAGGACCTGGCGGCGCTGCAGGACCGCCTGCGGTCGCGCGCCCGCGACTCGGTGGCCAAGGTCGCGGAGGCGCGCACGCCGAACGCCATCGAGCGGTCCGGTCTCACCACCTGGGACCTCGACGAGCTCCCCCGGTTCGTCGACTCGGAGCACACGGGCCCGGGCGGCACCAAGAACGTCATCCGTGCCTACCCGGCGCTCGTCGACGACGGGTCGTCGGTGAGCATCCGCCTGGTGGGCACGCCCGCCGAGCAGGCGCGCGCGATGCCGGGCGGGGTGCGGCGACTGCTGCTCGCCAGCGTCCCGTCGCCGGTCGCGTACGTGCAGCAGCACCTGACCTCGAACGAGAAGCTGACGCTCGCGGCCAGCCCCTACCCGAACACGAAGGCGCTGTTCGACGACTGCCTGCTCGCCGTCGTCGACTCCGTGCTGTACCGGATGAAGCCGGACGGCCAGGTCTTCATGCGCGCCGAGTTCGAGGCGGTGCGCGACCGGGTGTCCGGGATCGTGATGGACTCCATGTTCGAGACGGTCGCGCTGGTCACGCGCATCCTCACGGCGGCGCGGGCCGCCGAGAAGGCGATCTCGGGGGTGACCGCGCTGACGTACCTGCCGGCGCTCAACGACGCGAAGGGGCAGCTGGCCGGCCTGGTCTATCCGGGCTTCGTCTCGGCGACGGGCCTCGACCAGCTGCGGCACCTCCCCCGCTACCTCGCCGGGATCTCGCAGCGGATGCAGGCGCTGCCGACGAATCCGGGCCGCGACCGCGCGTGGCAGACCCAGGTGGAGACCGCCGTCGCGCTCTACACCGACGCCGGCGGCCGCATCCCGCTCGCCCCCGGATCGTCCCCCGCCCTGGTGCACGCGCGCTGGATGCTCGAGGAGTTCCGCGTCTCCCTCTTCGCCCAGTCCCTCGGCACCGCCGAGTCCGTCTCCCTCCCCCGCCTCCGCAAACTCCTCACCACCTGACCCCCCAGCCATCAGCTCCTGAGTTATTCGACTTTCCTGCGGCGATTCGCTCGAAAAAGTCAGGAGCTGATGGCTTGGCGGAGGGTCAGACGGGGAGGTGGAAGCCGCCGTTGGAGTGGAGGAGCTGGCCGTTGATCCAGCCGCCGGAGACCGAGAGCAGGAAGGCGACGAGGTCGGCGGTGTCCTGCGGGCGGCCGAGGCGGCCGAGGGCGGTCTCGGCGGCCAGGGCCTCGGCCAGGTCGGGCGTCATCCAGCCGGTGTCGATCGGGCCGGGGTTGATCAGGTTCGCCGTGATCCCGAGGTGCGCGAGCTCGACGGCCGCCGCGATGACGATGCGGTCGAGGGCGCCCTTGCTCGCGCCGTAGGGCAGGTTGTGGGCGGTGTGGTCGCTGGTCAGCGCCACGATCCGCCCCAGGCCGGCGGCCCCGGCGGGGAACTGCTCGGCGAACGCTCGGATCAGCAACCACGTCCCGCGCGTGTTCACGGCGAAGTGGCGGTCGAACGCTTCGACGCTGGTGTCGAGCAGCCCGCTGTCGACCGAGTAGGCGTGGCTGGCCACAAGGGCCTGGATGGGGCCGAGCCGCTCGGCGACGCGGCCGACGAGGTCCGCGGGCCCGGCCGGATCCGAGAGGTCCGCGGTGAGACCCAGCGCGCGTCCCCCCGCCGCTTCAACCTCCGCGGCCAGGGCCTCGTGGAAGCCGGGGTCGGGCTGCAGGTCGGCGAACGCGACATCGAACCCGCCTGTTCCGAGCCGGCGGACGATGCCCGTCCCGATGGCGTTCGGCCGGCCGACGCCGGTCACCAGGACGAGGGGACGACGCTGTTCGGTCATCCCCTCATCCTGGCAGAGCCTGCTGCGGCTAGAGCACCTTCGACAGGAAGGCCTGCGTGCGCTGGTGCTGCGGGTTGCTCAGCACCTCGCGCGGGTCGCCGGACTCGACGACGACGCCGCCGTCCATGAAGACCAGCTCGTCGGCGACCTCGCGGGCGAAGCCCATCTCGTGCGTCACGACCACCATGGTCATGCCGCTCGCCGCCAGGCCCTTCATCACGTCGAGCACCTCGCCGACGAGCTCCGGGTCGAGCGCCGAGGTGGGCTCGTCGAACAGCATCAGCTTGGGGTCCATCGCCAGCGCCCGGGCGATCGCCACGCGCTGCTGCTGCCCGCCGGACAGCTGCGACGGGTAGTGGTCGCCCTTGTCGGACAGCCCGACGCGGGCGAGCAGCTCGGTCGCGCGCTCCACCGCCTTCGCCTTCGACAGGCCCTTCACCCGGATGGGCGCCTCGATGATGTTCTCCAGCGCCGTCATGTGCGGGAACAGGTTGAACCGCTGGAACACCATCCCGATCTCACGGCGCTGGCGGGCGGCCTCCTTGGGCTTCAGCTCGTACAGCTTGTCTCCGTGCTGGCGGTAGCCGACGACCTCGCCGTCGACGGAGAGCCGGCCGGCGTCGACGCGCTCCAGGTGGTTGATGCAGCGCAGGAACGTCGACTTGCCGGAGCCCGACGGGCCGATGATGCACAGCACCTCGCCCTGGTTCACCTTGAGGTCGATGCTCTTCAGCACCTCGTTCGAGCCGAAGCTCTTCGAGACGCCCTCCGCCAGCACCATGGGGGTGGTCGTGGTGTCGGTCATCCCTTGCCTCCGAGGTCGTTTCCGTCGGGTGCTCCCGCGGCGGGCAGCGCGCCGGTCGCGAGGGCGGGTTCGGTGCGGTCGGGCCGCCGTGCGTTCACACCCCGCGAGAAGCGCTTCTCCAGGAAGTACTGCCCGACCATCAGGATGGACGTGAACAGCAGGTACCAGAGCGACGCCACGATGAGCAGCGGGATCGGCGTGTACGTGACCGCCGAGATGTCGCGCGCGACACCGTACAGGTCGGTGGTGAGCGGGATCGCCGCCACCAGCGACGTGGTCTTCAGCATCGAGATGACCTCGTTGCCCGTCGGCGGGATGATCACGCGCATCGCCTGCGGGATGACGATGCGGCGCATCGTCTGGCCCCACGACATGCCGAGCGCGGTGGCCGCCTCCTCCTGGCCCTTGTCGACCGAGAGCAGACCGGCGCGCACGATTTCCGCCATGTACGCCGCCTCGTTGAGCGCGAGGCCGACGATCGCGATGATGAACGCGTTCTGCATGAACCCGAGGTTCAGGTCCACCCCGATGTTCGTCCACGGCACGCCGAGGAAGATCTGGGGGTAGATCAGCGAGAACAGGCCCCAGAAGACCAGCTGGACGTAGACCGGCGTCCCGCGGAAGATCCACAGGTACACCCACGCCACCGACTTCACGACCGGGTTCGGCGACTGGCGCATCACCGCGAGGATGAGGCCGAGGACGACACCGATGATCATCGAGAAGACGGTGAGTTCGAGGGTCACGAGCGCAGCGGCGCTGATGCGCTTGTCGAAGACGTACTTGCCGACGTACTGCCAGCCGTACGCGGGGCGCTGGGCGGCGTCGACGATGAACCACACCAGCAGCAGGATCAGGATGGCGGCGAAGACGATCCGCCACGGGTGCTTGAGCTTGATCGCCTTGATCGGCTCGGAGCGGGAGCCCGCCGGCGACGGGACGGATCCCGTCGCCGGCCGGGCGGTGTTGCTCTGGGACATGAAGGTCAGCCCTTCGAGGCCGCGTTGATCTCGGCCTTGTCGACCGCGCCGTCGGCGACGCCCCACTTGTCGAGGATCTTCTTGTAGGTGCCGTCGTCGATCAGCGCCTGCACCGTCTTCTGCAGCAGCGGGCCGAGCTCCGAACCCTTCTTGACCGGGAGGCCGTACGGCGCCTCGTCGAAGGTTTTGCCGGCCGCCTCGAGCTTGCCGTTGGCCTTCGAGATCGCGTACAGGGTGACGGGCGAGTCGGCGCTGAGGGCGTCGGCCTTGCCGAGGACGACGGCGTTGGTCGCGTCGTCCTGCGTGTCGTAGCGGAGCGCCTGGATGGCCGGCTTGCCGGCGTCCGTGCACTTCTTCGACTTGGCGGGGACCTCGTCGGTGTCCTCGTAGGTGGTCGACTGGACGGCGACCTTCAGACCGCAGGCGTTGTCCGGGTCGATGTTCTTGCCCTTCTGGGCGGCCCACAGGATGCCGGCCGAGTAGTAGTTGACGAAGTCGACCTGCTGCTCGCGCTCGGTGGTGTCGGTGAACGACGACATGCCGTAGTCGTCCTTGCCGCCGGTGATGCTCGGGATGATGTTGTCGAACTTCGCGATGGCGAAGCTCGTCTTCACGCCCAGCTTGGCGGCGATGGCGTTGGCGAGGTCGACCTCCCAGCCGACCGGCTGCTGGTTGTCGTCCTTGAACTCGTTCGGCGGGTACGTGTTGTCCATGCCGACGACGATCTTGCCGGAGTCCTTGATCCTCTGCGGGAGCTGGTTGGCGAGGGCGTCGTCCTTCTTCACGTCCGCCGCGGCGCTCGACGTTGAGCTGGAGGAGGGGGTGGAGTTGTCGACACAACCGGCGAGCGCGAGCGCTGCGACGGCGGCGACTGCGGCGACGGGGGCCACGGTTCGGATGCGCATGATTGTCGTTGTCCTTCTTCCTGGTGCAGGAATGGTGTCTGCGTATAGCAAGGGTAAGGGGAGGATACCGCAGCGGCGTGGCCGCGCCTCAACACTAATTCGCGCAGGGAACAGCGTTTTTCGCGGAGGTTTCCGACAGGTTTCGGCCGTCTGGGCGGCGAAATCCGCCGTTTGACGCCGTTCTGGCGGCGGAACGGGAGGCCGCCGGGGGCCGGGGCGCCCGGGTCTCGTTTGGCTATCGGTTCCCGGTCGCCACGGCCCGCTCGGGGTCGTTGGACCAGGCCGAGTACGAGCCGGCGTACAGGGACGGCAGCGGAAGGCCGGCAGCGACCATCGCGAGCGCCTCGTGAGTCGCGGTCACGCCGGATCCGCAGTAGACGCCGACGGGCGTGTCGGGGTGGACGCCGAGCGCGCCGAACCGGGCCAGCAGGTCAGCGGGCGGCAGCATCCGGCCGGTGTCGTCGAGGTTGCCTGTGGTCGGAGCGCTCACGGCGCCGGGGATGTGGCCCGGTCGCGGATCGACCGGCTCGACCTCGCCGCGGAAGCGCTCTCCTGCGCGCGCGTCGAGCAGGACGGCCGTGGGGTCGTCGGCCAGGGCGGCGGCCGCGTCGGCGTCGAGCGTCGGCAGCTCGCCGAATCGTACGTGCAGGCCGCCGGGGATGGGGGCGGGTGCCGGGCCGGTGGCCAGAGGCATCCGGGCGTCGCGCCACGCCGCGATGCCGCCGTCGAGCACGCGGACGTCGCGCACACCCGCGTGGCGCAGAAGCCACCAGGCCCGGGCCGCCGAGGTGCCGGACGCGTCGTCGTAGACGACCACGGCGTCGCCGTCGTCGAGTCCCCAGCGGCGTGCCGCCTCCTGGAAGTCCGCCTCGGCCGGGAGCGGATGACGCCCGTCGGTCGGCTCGCCGTGGCCGGCGAGCTCGGTGTCGAGATCGACGTAGACGGCGCCCGGGATGTGGCCGCGCTCGAACTCCTCACGGCCGGGCGGGCCGCCCAGCTTCCAGCGGACGTCGAGCACGCGCCACGCCGAACGCCGCCGGCCGGCGCCGCTCCACAGGGACTCGGCCCCGAGAGCGACATCCAGCGCGGCGGCGGTGATCAGCGGAGAGGTCTCCGTGCTCATCTCAGCGTCCGGTGGACGCCTTGGCGTTCGACTCGTAGGAGGTGTTGGTGGACTCGAAGAAGTTCACCAGCTCCAGCGTGTCGTTGGCCGTCGCCATCCACTTGGCCGGGTTCGCGACCTTGTACTCGGCCTCGAAGCCCAGCTCCTCCAGACGGCGGTCGGCCAGGTACTTCACGTACTGGTTGATGTAGTTGGCGTTGAGGCCCAGGATGCCGCCGGGGAGCAGGTCGCGGTTGTACTGCTCCTCCATCTCGACGGCGTCCAGGATCATCTGGCGGATCTCGTCGGCGAACTCCGGCGTCTGCAGGTCGGGGTTCTCCTCGAGCACCGTCAGGATGAGGTTGATGCCGAACTTCAGGTGCAGCGACTCGTCGCGCACCACCCAGTCGATCAGCGAGCCGAAGTTGCGCAGCAGGTTCCGCTGACGGAAGGACAGCGCGACCATGAAGCCCGAGTAGAACCAGATCCCCTCGAGGATGACGTTGTACGCCACCAGGTTGCGGATGAAGTCCTGCTTGCCCTCGGTGGTCGTGATGTCGAGCGCCTGCTCGGTCATCCGCTTGATGAAGCGGACCTCGAACTCCTCCTTCTTCGCCATCGACGGCACGTCGACGTGGGAGTTGTAGGCCTGCTCGCGGTCGATCGGGAACGTCTCGAGGACGTACTCGAACGACATGCAGTGGTTCGCCTCCTCCCACATCTGCTTCGCGAGGTAGAGGTGCGCCTCGGCCGCGTTGATGTAGGGGTAGACGCCGAAGGCCAGCGCCTTGTTGACCAGCAGCTCGTTCGGGTTGAAGTAGCTCATCAGGAAGGTGACGGCGTGGCGCTCCTCGTCCGTCATCTTCTTGAAGTCGGCGATGTCCTCGCCGAGCTGGATCTCGTTCGGGAACCACGTGTTGGCCACGGCCTGGTCGTACAGGTCCATCGCCCACTGGTACTTCACGGGCTTGAGCAGCAGCCCTTCTTCGATTCCGGTGCCCAGAATCCCCATGGTGTCGTTCTCCTCGTTGCTTCTACGGCCGGGTGCCGTGCTGACCGGAACTACTGGCAGGACTCGCACTGCAGGTCGTCCATCGGGTCGACCGGCACGTAGTACTCCTCGATCTTGGTGCTGTTCACTTGTTCTCACCACCCGCGGCGTTGTTCGAGGTGAGGCCGCCGAAGCCGAAGCCGCGACGGGCGGGGGCGGCGGCCGGAGCCGTCTCGGTCACCGCGGGCGCGGCGGCCGGAGCCGGAGCGCCGGCGCCGACGGACGCGAAGCCCTTGCGGCCGCCCGAGATCTCCTCGGCCTTGTTGACCTTGACGGTCGACTGCTCGGCCTGGTGACGCGGCTTCATGTGGAGGTAGTACGTCGTCTTGACGCCCTTCTCCCAGGCCGCGTAGTAGATGTCCATCATGTCGCCGAGGTCGCGGGTCTCGAGGTACATGTTGCGGCTGATCGCCTGGTCGATCCACTTCTGGGCGCGGGCCGCGACCTCGATGAAGGCGTACGGCGAGAGCTGGAAGCTCGTCTTGAACGTGGCCTTCACCTCGTCCGGGATCTCCGCGATGTTCTGGATGTCGCCCTGCGAGCGCAGGATCGCCTCGCGGACGTCCTGCCAGAGGCCGCGTTCCTGCAGCGTCTCGACCAGGTTGCGGTTCACCTCGAGGAACTTGCCCGAGGAGGTCGACCGGCTGAAGATCTGCGAGAACTGCGGGTCGAAGCCCGGCGTGGTGCCGGCGACCAGGCCGATGGACGCGGTCGGCGCGATGGCCATGAGCGTCGCGTTGCGCATGCCGCCCTTGACCTTCTCGCGCAGGCGATCCCAGTCGAGGCGGATGGTGCGGTCCACCGTGATCGGGACGCCGCGGTCGGCCTCGGTCAGCGCGATCGAGTCGTAGGGCACGAGGCCCTTCGACCAGCGGGAGCCCTCGAAGTTCGGGTAGGCGCCGCGCTCCTGCGCCAGGTCGGCGCTCTCGTCGATGGCGGCGTACGAGACGTGCTCCATGATCTCGTCGATCAGGGCGTACGCCTCCTCGCTCTCGTAGCTGAGGCCGAGCTTCTCGACGACGTCGGTGAAGCCCATGACGCCCAGGCCGATGGCGCGGTTCTGCTGGTTGGAGTAGTCGGCCTCCGGAACGCTCGACACGGTGATGTCGATGAGGTTGTCGAGCTGGCGGACCGCCTGGCGGGCGCTCGCCTCGATGCGCTCCCAGTCCATCCTCCCGTCGATCAGGTGGCGGCTCAGGTTGATCGAGGCCAGGTTGCAGACCGAGACGTTGTCGCGGTCCTGCGGCAGCGTGATCTCGGTGCAGAGGTTGGAGAGGTGGATCGTGCCCGTGTTGTTGTTGAGGGCACGGTTGTTGATCGTGTCCTTCCAGGTCAGCCACGGGTGGCTGGTGGTCTGCAGGCTCATCAGGATGTCCTTGAACTGCGCGCGGGCGCTGATCTTCTTGAACATCTTGAGGGTGCCGGCCTCGGCCTCGGCGACGTAGTGGGCGTAGCGCTCGGAGAACGCCTTGCCGTACAGCTCGTTGAGGTCGGCGACCTCCAGCGGGTCGAAGAGGTACCAGTCCTCGTCGTTCTGGACGCGCTTCATGAACTCGTCGCTGATCCAGACCGCGGTGTTGGCGGTGCGCGTGCGGCGGTACGGGTCGCCCGAGTTCTGGCGCAGGTCCAGGAACTCCGGGAAGTCCATGTGCCAGTTCTCCATGTAGAAGCACAGGGCGCCGAACTTCTTGCCGCCGCGGCTGACCGCGCGGAGCACCGAGTCGATCGTGTGCATGAACGGGATCGGGCCGGTCGACGTGGTGTTGTTGGAGCGGATGGGCGAGCCCTGCGCACGCAGCTTCGTGACGGACAGGCCGATGCCGCCGGTGCCCTTGGTGAGCCACATGACGTCGCGCACGCTCTTCGCGATGTGCTCGATGTCGTCCTGCATCTCCATGACGAAGCAGTTGGAGAGCTGCGGGTACGCGGTGCCCGCGTTGACCAGCGTGGAGCCGGCGGCGAGGTACTCGAGCTTCGACATCTTGTCGTAGAACGCGATCGCGTGGCTGGTGGGGTCGGCCTCGTTGAGGGAGAGGCCCATCGCGATGCGCATCCAGAAGAACTGGGGAACCTCGAGCGAGTCGCCGTTGCGGGCCTTGATGCCGTAGCGGTTGTTGAGGGTGACGACGCCGATGTACTTCAGCAGCTCGTCGCGCGAGGGGTCGAGGTAGCCGGCGAGGCGGTCGAGGTCGAACGCGGTGGTGAAGCGGCCGTCGAGCAGGGTCTCGGCGACGCCGCGCTCGATGTAGGAGCGGAAGCGCTCCGCGTGGAGGCTGACCAGTTCGTCGTGGTTCTCGTAGTCGCCGAGGACGCGCTTGTAGATCGTCTTGAGGAGCAGGCGCGCGGCGACGGTGTCGAACGCCGGGTCGTCCTTGACGTTCTGGAGGGCGACCTGGATGACCGCCTCGTCGAGCTGCTGCGTCGTGATGCCGTCGAACAGCGTGAGCTCGAGCTCGCTCGCGATCTGCGTCACCCACGTGATGTTCTCGTCAAGACCCTGGGCCGCGTTCTCGATGGCCAGGTTGATCTTGTTGGCGTCGTACGGCTCCCGCTCGCCGTTGCGCTTGACGACTGTGATACCCACTGTCTCTCCCTCTTCGATGTGCCGATCAGACGGCGGAAAACCCCACGGAACCGCGACGTCGGGCGTCTGAGACGCTCGTCCGGCCCTTCGTGCTCGACCACTATATAGCGGGGGTCCGACATTTCCATCCCCCCACATCTAGTGGGCGTGTCGTCCACAGATGGGGAGAAGTTATGCACAGTTTCCACACCCCCCGAACACGTCACGACCACCTGTGGATACCCCTCGACGGGGCCTCGCGGACCACTAGTCTTGGGTGTTGTGAGCACGTATTCGAGCCTCCTGAAGACGCCGGGCGTCGCCCGCATCATCGCCGCTCAGCTCACCGCGCGCTTCCCGTTCGGCATGCTCTCGCTCGCCTTCCTGCTCCACATCGAGCGCGTCCACCACTCCTACGGCGCGGCCGGCCTCGTCCTCGGCGCGATGAGCATCGGCCAGGCCATCGCCGGCCCGATGACCAGCCGGCTGATGGGCGTGCTCGGCATGCGCACGGTGCTGTGGACGACCCTCGGCCTGTGCTCCGCCGCGGTCGCGGCCATCGGCCTCTTCGTCATGCCGGTGCCGGTCACCATGGCCATCGCGTTCTTCGCCGGCCTCAGCATGCCGCCCATCCAGCCCGCCGTGCGCACCATCTACCCCAAGATGGTCAACTCGCGGCAGCTGACCCCGCTGTTCTCGCTCGACGCGTCCGCCCAGGAGATCATCTGGATCGCGGGCCCGGTCGCCATCACGTTCGTCTCCACCCAGATCGGCACGGTCGAGGGCATCCTGATGTCGGTCGCCATCATGCTGGCGGGCGGCTGCTGGTTCATCTCCTCCCCCGAGGTCGGCCGGGTGCGCATCCCCCGCAGCAAGCGGCGGTTCGGGACCGTGCTGACGCGGCCTCCCGTGCTGCTCGCGACGGTCGTCGGCTTCCTGCTGATCGGCTCCTGCTCGGCGGTCGAGGCCGGAGTCGTCGCCAACTTCGGCGAGGGGTCCCCGCTGGCCGGCATCGTCCTCGCCATCTGGTCGCTCGGATCGCTCGTCGGCGGCCTCGCGCTCGGGCACATCCCGATCGGGCCCTGGGCGACGGCGCGGCGCATGCTCATCGTCTTCGTCGGCGTCGTGCTCTCGACCTTCATGCTGTGGTCGTGGTGGGGTCTCTCCGCCACCCTGCTGATCGCCGGCGTCGGCATCGCGCCCGCCCTCGCAGTGCTGTTCGCCATCGTGTCCGCCAGCGTCAAATTCTCGGACACCGCCGAGGCGTACGGCTGGGTCGGCACCGGCCAGCTCATCGGCGCCGCCCTCGGCTCCGCCCTCGCGGGCTTCCTCATCGACGGCGTCGGGCCGGTCGGCGCGTTCTGGGTCGCCGGAGCGTTCGCCCTCGTCGGCTTCGTCGTCCCGGCCCTCGCGCACCGCATCCACCCCGACCTCCGCGGCCGCGACGCCTCCCCCATCCCCGACACCGAGCCCGTCCCCGTCCAGCCCTCCTAACGCGTCCCTCCCGCCGAGTGGTGACATAACGTCACCACTCGTCCGAGATATCCGCGATAACTCACCAGTCGATTGCTGCCTGTGGAGAGAATCCGGCGGTCCTCGGAGAAAATCGGCAGGGTGTGGGCATGAGCCGAACACCAGTCCCTCTGCCGGAGCAGCTCAGCCGGAGAGCGTTCTCGATCGTCGATGCCGCCGCCCTCGGGGTCACCGAGAGCCGTCTCCGCGGCGCAGACCTGGCGCGACCGGTCCGCGGGTTCCGGGTGCCGGCCGGAGCGGGGCTCCGGCCGCGTTGCCAGGCCCTGCGACTGCATCGGCCCGACCTCGTGTTCAGTCACGTGACCGCGCTCAAGCTCTACGGCGCGCCCCTGCCCGCGCGGGCCCGCGACGATGAGCGCATCCATGTCACCGTGGCCGCCCCCGCCCGGGCACCGCAGATCGCGGGAGTGGCCGGCCACGTCGCGAGGCGGCTCCGCGTCTGTCAGCACAGGGGCCTTCCTGTGACCGACCCCGCGCAGTCGTGGGTGGATGCCTCGGCGATTCTCGAGCGCCCCGAGCTCGTCGCCGTCGGCGACTACTTCGTGGCGCACGGTCTGGCCGACATCGAATCGCTGGGCGAGGCTCTCGGCGAAGCCCGGGGCCGCCGCGGCCTGGCCACCGCGCGACTCGCCCTGCCCCTCGTGCGCGCCGGATCCGAATCGCCGAGCGAGAGCCTCCTTCGGGTCACCCTCCACGATGCAGGCATGCCCGCGCCGTCGCTCAACTTCAGCGTCTTCGACCGCCAGGCGCGGTTCGTCGCCCGGGTCGACCTGGCCTATCCGGACCAGCGCGTCGCCGTCGAGTACGAAGGCGACCACCATCGCACCGATAAGGCGCAATGGCACAAGGACATCCACCGCCAGGGACGCCTGGAGGACCTCGGCTGGCGCATCATCCGTGTCACCGCCACCGACCTGACCTCCCCCACGTCCCTCCTCGCCCGCCTTCGCCGGGCTCTGGGCCTCGAACGGTGAGTCTTCGCGAGTACTCGGCGCGAATAGTGACCAGATGTCACCACTCGGCGGGGCTACCAGCGGGGGTGGACGGCGGCGCGGAAGTGGACGTCGTAGATGCGGTGGACGGCCTCGTCGAAGCCGGCCGGGAGGCGCACGGCACCCGCGGCGGCGTTGGCGCGCGCCTGCTCCGGCGAGCGGGCACCCGGGATGACTGTGCTGACGCCATCCTGCGCGACGATCCAGGCGATGGCCGCCTGCGCGGGCGTCACGCCGTCCGGCACGAGCTCCGCGAACTCGCGCGCGGCGGCGACGCCCTCCTCGAAGTCCACGCCCGAGAACGTCTCTCCGACATCGAAGGCCTCGCCGTGACGGTTGTAGGTGCGGTGGTCGTCCGCCGCGAACGTGGTGTCGGCGGTGTAGCGCCCGCTCAGCAGCCCGGAGGCGAGCGGCACCCGCGCGATGATCCCGACGCCGGCCTCCCGCGCAGCCGGAAGCACCCGGTCGAGCGGCTTCAGCCGGAAGGCGTTCAGAATGATCTGCACCGTCGCCGTGCCGGGCCGGGCGATCGCGGCGAGCGCCTCGTCCACCGTCTCGACGCTCACGCCGTAGTTCTCGATCCTGCCCTCCTCGACCAAGGCGTCGAGCGCGTCGTAGACCGCATCGGTGGAGAAGACGGGCGTGGGAGGGCAGTGCAGCTGCACGAGGTCCAGGCGGTCGACGCCGAGGTTGCGGCGGGAGCGGTCCGTCCACTCGCGGAACTTCGCCAGCGTGAAGTTCGCGGGATCCTGGGCCTCACGCCGTCCCATCTTCGTGGCGACGGTGAGCGGCAGCTCGGGATGCTCGGTCACGAACCGCCCGATGATCTGCTCGCTCCGGCCGTCGCCGTAGACGTCCGCCGTGTCGAAGAAGGTGACGCCCGACTCCGCCGCGGCTTCGAGCACGGCGAGGGCGTCGTCCTCCGAGACGTCGCCCCAGTCCGCGCCGAGCTGCCAGGTGCCGAGTCCGACGACCGAGACCTCGCGGCCGGTCCCTCCGAGGATGCGCTGTTCCATGCTGCCCACCCTATGCCGGGTCGGCCGGCACCCCGGTGGCGCGCCCCTCCGAGGCGCTTCCGGGCCACCACGCCGGGGTGAGCCGGCCGACCAGGGCGAGGAAGGCGTCCACGTCGCGCGGGCGCGGGCGGGTGAGCCAGACGTCGATCGCGCCGATGGTGCCGTCGGCGAGGTAGCGGGCGACGGCCCGGCGTTCGACATCGTCCTCCGCGGGCACGACGAGGCTGTGCTGCTCCAGGAGCAGGTCGATGGACGCCTGGAAGTGCTCGCTGAGCATCGCGTGGAGGCTGGCAGCGCCGCTCTCGGCGCCGAGGCCCCTGCGGTAGACGGCGTCGTGCTCGTCGACGTGCCGGAGGACGGCGCGCGTGACGCCCACCACCGCGGCGGCCGCGTCCGCCGGGTCGACGTCGACGAGGTACTGGGCGCGGAGCTCGTCGAGCTCGCCGCGCAACACCTGCTCCAGCAGCTGGGCGGGCGATGCGGCGTACTCGTACACGGTCGACCGGTGCACGCCGGCGGCCGCGGCCAGCGCCGACACGGTCACCTCGGTCACCGGCCCCCGGGTCGCGAGGTCGAGCACCGTCGCGCTCAGCCGGGCGTACGTCTTCTGCTGCCTCGCATCCACCGAACGATCGTACAATGGAGTTATCCGACAGATGTCGGATAGCGAAAGGAGATCTCCATGGCTCAGTACGACGTCGCCGACCGGTCCGCGATCGTGACAGGAGGCGGCTCGGGCATCGGCCGCGCCATCGCCCTCACCCTGGCGGCGAGCGGTGCCTCCGTCCTCGTCACCGACCTGAACGAGGAGCACGCCACGGCGGTCGTCGCCGAGATCGAAGCGGCCGGCGGCACGGCCGCGGCGCTCGCCGGCGACGTGACCGACCCGTCCTTCGCCGAGGCCAGCGTCGCCGCGGCGAACCAGCTCGCACCCCTGCGCATCGCCGTCAACAACGCCGGTATCGGCGGGGCGTCCGCTCCGGTCGGCGAGTACCCGCTCGACTCGTGGCGCAAGGTCATCGAGGTCAACCTCAATGCCGTGTTCTACGGGATGCAGCCCCAGCTCGCCGCGATCGCCGCGAACGGCGGGGGCGCCATCGTGAACATGGCCTCCATCCTCGGCAGCGTCGGCTTCGCGAACTCCTCCGCGTACGTCACGGCGAAGCACGCGCTCCTCGGCCTGACGCAGAACGCCGCGCTGGAGTACGCCGGCAAGAATGTGCGCGTCACCGCGGTCGGCCCCGGCTTCATCCGCACGCCCCTGGTCGCCTCGAACCTCGACGCCGACACGCTGAGCTTCCTGGAGGGCAAGCACGCGCTCGGTCGCCTGGGCGAGCCCGAGGAGGTCGCCGCGCTCGTGGCGTTCCTCGCCTCCGACGCCGCCAGCTTCATCACGGGCAGCTACCACCTGGTCGACGGCGGCTACACCGCCCAGTGATCGTCCACAGAAACCGGACTTTCCACACCTTCCCGTGAGGGCTCCCGTGCCCGGTCGCGCTCCCCTAATGTGAGGAGCGTGACCGAGCACGACCCCTCCTCCGACCCGCACCCTGCCGACCCTCTGAACGACGAGCTGCTGTCCCGCATCCGCTCCCGCGCCGCCGGGTACGACCGCGAGAACCGCTTCTTCACGGAAGACTTCGCCGAGCTCGCCGACGGCGGCTATCTCACGGCTCTGGTGCCCACCGAGTTCGGGGGACTCGGGCTCAGCCTGGAGCAGACAGCACGACTTCAGGCCCGGCTGGCGGGCGCCGCTCCGGCGACCGCCCTCGCCGTCAACATGCATCTGGTCTGGACCGGCATCGCGAAGACGCTGCGCGACCGCGGCGACGACTCGCTGGAGTTCGTGCTACGGGAGGCCGGCGCCGGCGAGGTCTTCGCGTTCGGGCTGAGCGAGGCCGGCAACGACCTGGTGCTGTTCGGCTCGACGACCGAGGCGAGACCGGAGCCGGACGGTTCGTACCGGTTCCACGGCCGCAAGATCTTCACCTCGCTCTCCCCCGCGTGGACGCGGCTCGGCACAATGGGCCTCGACAGCACGAGCCCCGATGCGCCGAAGATCGTCTACGGCTTCATCGAGCGCACCGGCGGCGGGTTCGAGATCCGGGAGGACTGGGACACGCTCGGGATGCGCGCGACCCAGAGCAACACCACGGTGCTGGTCGGCGCACGGGCGGCGGCCGACCGGGTGGTCCGCCGGCTCGATCCCGGGCCGAACCCCGACCCGCTGGTGTTCGCGATCTTCGCCAACTTCGAGATCCTGCTCGCCGCCGTCTACACCGGTATCGGTGCGCGCGCGCTCGAGCTCGCCGTGGAGGCCGCCCACCGGCGCACCAGCCTCAAGAACGACGGCCGGAGCTACGCGAACGACCCCGACATCCGCTGGCGCGTGGCCGAGGCCGCGATCGAGCAGGACGCCCTGCTCCCCCAGCTGGATGCGCTCGCCCGCGACGTCGACACCCTCGCCTCGCATGGCGCCCTCTGGTTCCCGAAGCTCGTCGGCCTCAAGATCCGCGCGACGGAGACCGCGCGTCGCGTGGTCGACCAGGCCGTCCGGGTCTCCGGCGGATCGACGTTCTTCGCGGGCAACGAGCTGGGCCGGCTGTACCGCGACGTGCTCGCCGGCCTCTTCCACCCGTCCGACGCCGAGTCGGCGCACAACACGGTCGCCACCGCGTGGCTGGGACCGATCGAGGACTGAGCACGAGGACCGCACCGGCAACGCGGTCCACACCAAGCAGGAACCGCGACCAGGAGGGCACCGGACATGCGGGAGATCACGGCACGGCACTTCGCCGAGCGCTTGGAGCGCGGGGCACGACAGGCCCGCGCGGCCGGGTTCGACGGGCTCGTCATCGCGCCCGGTCCGGACCTGGCCTACTTCGCCGACTATCTGCCCGTTACCACCGAGCGGATCACGCTGCTGGTGATCCCGGCCGACGGCGAGCCGACCATTCTGGTGCCCGCCCTCGAACGCGGCGGCGCCGCCGAGACCCGGGCGTCCGGGGCGATCCGGCTGCTCACCTGGACCGATGGCGAGGACGAGTACGCCCCGGCCTCCGGGCTGCTCCAGCCCGAGGGACGCTACGCGATCTCCGATGCGACCTGGGCGATGCACCTGCTCGGCCTCCAGCAGAAGCTGCCGGGCGCCCGATTCGCCGCCATCTCGAACGCGCTCCCGATGCTGCGAGCGGTGAAGTCCGCCGACGAGGTCGACCGCCTCGCGGCCGCGGGCGCCGCGGCCGACGCGACCTTCGAAGACGTGCTGCGCGTGCCGTTCGCGGGGCGAACCGAGCGGCAGCTCGCCGCCGACCTCGACAGGCTGCTCCGCGAGCACGGCCACGAGCAGGTCGACTTCACGATCGTCGCGTCCGGCCCGAACGGCGCCGACCCGCACCACGAGCCCGGCGAGCGGATCATCGCGGAGGGTGACATGGTGGTCCTCGACTTCGGCGGCCTGCTCGCGGGCTACGGCTCGGACACCACCCGGACCGTGCACGTCGGCGAACCGACCGACGAGGAGCACGAGGTGTACGAGGTGGTCAGGCAGGCGCAGCAGACCGCCTTCGAGGCCGTCGCCGTCGGCGTCCCGTGCCAGGAGATCGACCGGGCGGCGCGCCGGGTCATCCGCGAGGCCGGCTACGGCGAGTTCTTCATCCACCGGGTCGGCCACGGCATCGGGGTGACCACCCACGAGCCGCCCTATCTGGTCGAGGGCGAGGAACAGCCGATCGAGGCGGGGATGTGCTTCTCGATCGAGCCGGGCATCTACCTGCCTGGCCGCTTCGGCGTCCGCATCGAGGACATCGTCGTCGCCGCGGAGGACGGCGCGCACCGGCTCAACAACTCGAGCCGGGAGCTGCACCTGGTCGGCTGAGTCCGCCGACGCGTGGCGCGGCCGCTACCGCACGCTGCGGTCGACCGCGACGGCCGCGGCCGCAGCCGCAGCCGTCCGCGCGATCCGTCTGCGCCGAACGAACGGGAGGGCCACCAGACGCCAGCCCACCAGGAACACCCCGAGCACGACCGCCGCCACGGCGATGAACGACGGCTCGACGCCCTGGCCCGCGGAGGTGCGGATCAGCATCCCGAGCGCCACCGTCATCAGCCACACCGGGACGCCCGGCCAGACGATGGCGAGCGGACGCCGCCACGCCCAGGTCACGAGCCAGCCGACCACGAGTGCGACCAGGAACGGCCACAGGGTGTCGAAGACGCCGGCGGCGGACGTGGTCTCACCGTGACTGCGGCGCCCGATCAGCACGAAGAGGGTCACGAAGGCCGCGTCGATCACAAAGGCGACGAGCGCGGTCCTCCAAGGCTTCACAGGCCCCAGGCTACGCGGAGCCTCCCGTACGTTCGCTGGGCGGGAGCCGTGCTGATACCGACTGTGATGCACAATCAGCAGGGTGTCCACAGGCGCGCCCTCCGTTCGACACGGCGTCGGCGCCCCCTCACTAGACTGACCTCGAAATCGCCGCCGAGCCCTGGAGCCCCGTTGCCGAACTTCGACTTCCTCACCCAGCCCGCGCTCCCCCGACCCGAGGTCACGGTGGAGGACGCGGCGGCGATCGCCGCGACCCGGTTCGGGCTGGAGGGCGACATCGTCGAACTGGGCAGCAACCAGGATCGCAACTTCCGCATCGACACCGGCGGAGAGCGTTTCGTGCTCAAGCTCGCCAACCCGGTGTTCTCCGCCGACGAGCTCCTGGCGCAGAACGCCGCGCTCGCGGCCCTCGCCGGCTCGGGCATCCGCATCCCCGAGGTCGTCGCCTCGCTCGACGGCGCCGAACTGGTGGAGGTCGAGGTCGCCGGCCGCACACTCCTCGCGCGCGTGCTCCGCTACCTCGACGGCGAGCCACTCACCGGCGTCGGCCGCCCCACCCGCGACCAGCTGCGCACGCTCGGCACCCTCGCCGGCCGCGTCGCCGGCGGCCTGGCCGCGCTGACGCATCCCGGCCTCGACCGCACCACCCAGTGGGACGCACGCATCGGCGGCGAGGTCGTCGACCTGCTCCTGGAGCACGTCGAGCAGCCGGCGAAGCGCCGGGTCGTGCGCGAGGCGACGGATGCCGCCCTCGCGCGGCTGGAGCCCCTCCGCCGGCGGCTGCGCGTCCAGGCGGTGCACGGCGACGTCACCGACGACAACATCGTGCTGGGCGACGACGGTCCGGGCGTGATCGACTTCGGCGACGTGTCCGACGGCTGGCTCGTCGCCGAGCTGGCCGCCACGGTCACGAGCGCCCTGCACCACGTTCCGGACGAGCCGCTCGCCGTTCTGGATGTGATCGAGGCCTTCCACGCCGAGGCGCCACTCGATGACGCCGACCTGGCCGCGCTGTGGCCCCTGGTCGTGCTGCGCGGAGCGGTGCTCGTCGTCAGCGGCGAGCAGCAGGTGGCCCTCGAGGCCGACAACGTCTATGCCGACGAGAACCGCGCCCACGAGTGGGTCGCCTTCGACATCGCCCGGCGGCTCGACGCCGGTGAGCTGGAGACCCTCGTCCGTGCCCGCCTGGCGGGCCCGTCTGCAGCCGCAGCCACGCCGCTCGGCCGCCTCATCCCTCTGACGACCACCCCCGCCCACCTCGCCGACCTCTCGGTGGAGTCGCGCGACCTCGACGCCGGCGTCTGGCTGCAAGAGGATGCGGAAGACGTAGTGCTCGCCCGCGTCTGCCGCGAGCGGGGCCACGCCGTCACGCGCTACGGGGAGGCCCGGCTGACCCGCACCACCGCCGACCGCTCGCTCCCGGATGCCACGGTCGCCCTCGCGGTCACGGTCGACGCCCCGGCCGGCCTGGACGTCACGGCTCCGTTCGCGGGTGAGCTCGCCCTCGTCGAGGGCTCGTGGCTCCTGCGCGGAACCGGCGCCGGCCTCGAGCTGTGGCTCGACGGCCTCGTGCGCCCGCTCACCACCGCCTCCATCGCGGCCGGCGAGGTCATCGGCACCGCTGTGCGGCTCACCGCCCAGCTGAGCACGCTCGCCGGGCACCGGCCGCCGGCCTTCGTCACCCCGGCCCTCCCGTTCGCCGAGTGGTCTGCCGTCTCCCCCGACCCGTCCGCGCTCTTCGGAGCCGACCTCGCCGTGGCCGCGCCCGACCCCGCAGCGTCCCTCGCCCGCCGGGATGCCACGTTCGCGCAGGTGCAGGAGCACTACTTCGCCTATCCACCGCTCATCGAGCGCGGCTGGCGCCACCACCTCGTCGACACCCGCGCGCAGAGCTACATCGACATGGTCAACAACGTCACGCAGATCGGTCACGGGCACCCGCGGCTGGTGGAGGCGGTGCGCGATCAGTGGGCGCGCCTCAACACGAACTCGCGGTTCCACTACGACGAGCTGTCCCGCTTCACCGAGCGCCTGGCTGAACTCGCGCCGGACGGGCTCGACACGGTCTTCCTCGTGAACAGCGGCAGCGAGGCGGTCGACCTCGCGCTGCGGCTGGCGCAGATCCACACCGGCCGCCGCACCATCCTCGCGGTGACCGAGGCCTACCACGGCTGGACCATGGCCTCCGATGCAGTCTCGTCCTCCCTCGGCGACAACCCGCGGGCGCTGGAGACGCGTCCCGACTGGGTGACGCTCGTCGCCGCCCCCAACTCCCTCCGCGGAAAGCACCTCGGTCCCGGCTCGGCGCCCGCCTACCTGGCCGATCTGGATGCGGACCTCGCCGCCCTCGACGCCGCGAGCACCGAGGTGGCCGGCTACATCGCCGAGCCGGTCTTCGGCAACGCGGGCGGCCTGATGCTGCCCGACGGCTACCTGGCCGGTGTCTACGAACGCATCCGCGCCCGCGGCGGCGTCTGCATCGCCGACGAGGTGCAGGTCGGCTACGGCCGTCTCGGCCACTACTTCTGGGGCGCCGAGCAGCAGGGCGTCGTGCCCGACGTCATCACGATCGCGAAGGCCATGGGCAACGGGCAGCCGCTCGGCGCGGTGATCACCCGGCGGGAGATCGCGGAGTCGTTCGCCGCCGAGGGCAGCTTCTTCTCATCCGCCGGTGGGAGCCCGGTGTCGTCGGTCGTCGGCCTGACGGTGCTCGACGTGATGCGCGACGAGCACCTGCAGGAGAACGCGGCGACCGTCGGCGACCACCTCGCCGCGCGGCTGCGGGAGCTGGGCGACCGGCATCCTCTCGTCGGCGCGGTGCACGGCATGGGCCTCTACCTCGGCATGGAGCTGGTGCTCGACCGCGAGACGCTGAAGCCGGCGACGGCCGAGGCGGCGCTGGTGTGCGACCGGATGCTCGCCGAGGGCTGCATCGTGCAGCCGACGGGCGATTACAAGAATGTGCTGAAGATCAAGCCGCCGCTGTGCATCACGCGGGAGAGCGCCGACCGTTTCGTGGACGCCCTCGACCTGGTGCTCGCGACTCTCTAGCCGCGGGTACCGGGACCAGCACTCGCGCGGCCTCGGCTGCGATCGCCTCGGCGACGGCGTCGAGCGCCGCGGACCGCAGCGACCATCGGTGCCAGTACAGGGGCACACGCTCGACCCGGACGGGGTCGAGCACGACGAGCCGCCCCTCGGCCACCAGCGCGTCCGCCTGCAGGTCGGGCAGCATCCCCCAGCCGAGCCCGAGGACGGCGGCGTCGACGAACTGGGTGGACGCCGGGATGTAGTGCCGCGGCGGGCGCGCGCCGGGCGCGAACGCATCCAGGTAGCGGTCCTGCAGCGCGTCCTTGCGGTCGAACACCAGCACGGGCGCTTCCGCGGCGGCCGACGGCGTCCAGCCGCCGGGGCACCATCGCTCGACGTACGCCGGGCAGGCCACCGCCCGGTACACCATCTCGCCCAGGGGTCGGGCGGTGCAGCCCTGCACCGGCTCCGGGTCGGAGCCGATCGCCGCCATGGCGGTGCCGTCGCGGAGCCGATCGAGCGTGTGCTCCTGGTCGTCCAGGGCGAGCTCGAAGCGGATGCCGTCCACCCGGGCCAGAGCCGGAAGCACCCAGGTCGCCAGGGAGTCGGCGTTGACGACCAGCGGCACGACCGCACCCGCCGCTTCGTGCCGTCCCGCCAGCGCGGCCTCGGCCTCGCTCTCGAGAAGAGCCAGCTGACGCGCCAGCCGGAGCAGGACGCTGCCCGCCTCCGTCGGCTCGACCGGCTTGCTCCGCCGCACCAGCACGCGCCCGCTCTGCTCCTCCAGCGCCTTGATGCGCTGGCTCACTGCGGACGGGGTGACGTGCAGGGCAGCGGCCGCCGCCTCGAACGTCCCGGCGTCCACCACGGCGGCGAGGGCGCGCAGCTGATCGGCGTTGGCTGTCACCTAAGCCATGCTAATGGCTGCTAAGAAACCTGAGCTGTACTTAGTGGAGGCACATCCCTAGCGTCGAAGGGTGTTCGCCACCTTCGTCACCGGCCTCGGCTCGGCCGCCTCCCTCATCGTCGCCATCGGCGCGCAGAACGCGTTCGTGCTGCGCCAGGGCCTCCGCCGCGAGCACGTCCTCCCCGTCGTGCTGATCTGCGTGCTGAGCGACGCGGTCCTCATCGCCGCGGGCGTCGCCGGGATCGGTGTGCTGGTGAAGCAGGCTCCGGTCGCCCTGACGATCGTCCGCTGGGCGGGCTTCGCCTTCCTGCTCGGCTACGCCGTGTTCGCCGCCCGCCGGGCGCTGCGACCGCAGGCGCTGAACGCGGCGGGCGCGGTGGCCGGCTCCCTCGCGGCGGCGGTCGGCACGTGCCTCGCGATCACCTGGCTGAACCCGCACGTGTACCTGGACACGGTCCTGCTGCTCGGCTCGCTGTCCGCCTCGCATGGCGACCCCGGCCGCTGGGTGTTCGGCGCGGGCGCCGCCACGGCCAGCGTGCTGTGGTTCTCGCTGCTGGGCTTCGGGGCGCGGTTCGCCGCACCGGTGTTCGCCAGGCCGGTCGCATGGCGCATCCTCGACGGCGGCATCGCCGTGCTCATGCTGGTGCTCGCCGTCCTGCTGGTGCTCTGACCCCCGCGACTGCGGCGGTTCGGAACGAATGCGGCCGGTCGCGCACCCGCAGACGTTCCGCGAGGGCGCAGTCGCAGAACACGCAACTGCCCGGAGAAGCAGAAAGGCCGCCCGAGCGGGCGGCCTTTCCGGTACCGGTGGAGCTAAGGAGATTCGAACTCCTGACCTCTTCGATGCGAACGAAGCGCGCTACCAACTGCGCCATAGCCCCGGGGAACTGCTTAGAAACAATAGCACCTGACCGCGGTCGAGTCGAAATCGAGGGCGGCTCAGCTGGCGGCCCGGCGACGCCGCAGGACGGCGTCCAGGTCCATGCCGGCGGCGTCCACGTCGTCCAGCACGCCCATGCTCGCGTAGCGGCTCGGAGCGGCCGGCTCGGCCGCAGACGAGACGGTCCCGAGGGTCGCCACAGAGGCCACGGATGCGACCGGCGCAACGGATGCCGCGGGCGCGACGGCCGCGACCGGGCGCAGCGGAACGGGCGCCGGAGCGGGCGCGACGACCTCGGCCGCCTTGCGCTCGAACTCGGCGCGCACGGCGGCGCGGCGGAGCTCTGCGGCGGCATCCACCGAGGCCATGGCGGCCGCGGCGACCGTTCCCGGCGACAGGTGCAGGGGCTTCGGGAGGGGCCGCGGCGTCCAGCTCTGGCGGAGCCGCTCCTGCACGGGCACGTCGTGCTGCGCGTCGTCGTACAGCTCCGGTGCGACCTGCGAAGTGCGCACGATCGGCTGCGCCGCCACCGCCGCGCGCTGCGGGCGCGCGAGGCGGGCGAGCATCCAGCCGGACAGCAGCACGGCTGCCCCGGACAGCCCGGCCAGCAGCCACGCGCCGGTCTCGGCGGCGACGACAGCGCCGGCGACGAGGCCGGCGAGTCCGGCGACGAGCACCAGGGTCGAGAGGGCGCGCGCCCGGCGCAGTCGCCGGCGGCGCTGCGGGGTCAGGGCGGACGCGACGGTGGAGGTGGCGAGCACGCGTGCCCGCTGGGCCGCAGCCGCGCGGGCGGCGCGCTCGACGGCGATCGCCTCGGCCGCGGCGCGCTCGGCCTCCTCGGCGGCGCGGCGGCGCTCCTCCGCGATCGCCTGCTCGCGGCGGGCGTGCGCGGCGGCCTCGGCGCGGGCGGCGGCGAGCTTGCGCTCCTCCGCCCGGCGCAGGATGCGCTGCTGCTCCGCCACGGTGCGCGCGGTCGCCTCCATGCGCACCTCGTCGGGCAGCTCGCTCGTCTCGGCCAGGATCCGCAGGGTCTGCTGCAGCCGCACCGCGTTGCGCTCCGTGGCGAGGTACTCGCGGCGCCTCAGCCAGACCGGGACCAGATAGGCCAGCCAGAGCACGGCCGCGATCGCGACGACGACCCCTCCGCCCATCACATCCCCGTTCATGCCTCTACGGTAGGGGCGGGGGACACCGGGCCGGTGTCACCTGCGGGGGTGTGTCACGGGTTCAGCGGTGCCGGGCCACCGGGAGCGGGACCGCGGCGGCCGCCCGGTCCTCGGCCGGGATGACCGCGGCGTCGGCCGGGACGTTCCCGTCGAGCCACCGGCGCAGCACGCCCTGACTGAGCTCCTCGGTGACCAGACCGAAGCAGAAGTGGTCGCGCCAGTCCCCGTTGATGTGGATGTAGCGGCGCCGCAGTCCCTCGTAGCGGAACCCGAGCTTCTCCACCACGCGCAGGCTGGGGCCGTTCTCCGGCCGGATGCAGATCTCCATCCGGTGCAGCCCGAGCTGGTAGAAGCAGTAGTCGGTGGCCAGGGCGACCGCGGTCGGCGTGATGTTGCGTCCGGCGAACTCCTCCGCGATCCAGTAGCCGATGGTGGCGCTGGACAGCGAGCCGTAGGCGATCGACGAGACGTTCAGCTGCCCGGCGAGCTGCCCGTCCCACTCCACGATGAACGGGAGGCCGTGGCCGGCTCGCGCGTTCGCCAGCAGCGACCGGATGCTCGCGCGGGTGTCGAACGACCCGGGCGCGTACGGGCTCGTCGCCTCCCACTGGCGCAGCCAGCTGCGGTTGTCGAGCAGCGAGCGCTCGAGCGCGCGCGCATCCCGCAACCGGATCGGACGCAACCCCACGCGACCCTCGGCGAGGGTCGGGATCACGATCGCCACGGGCTCTCCCTTCAGCAGGCCGTCAGTTGTCCCGGGCGGAGAGCGTCTGGATCGGACCGGTCGGGTCCGCGGGCATCTCCTCGACGAACTCCACGGGCTCGTCCTCCAGTTCGCTCGCGAACTCGCGCAGCCACGGCCGCAGCTCGGGGCCGAGGTCCTCGCGGTCGATCGCGAGACGGATGATCGCCTTGATGTAGTCGAGCCGGTCGCCGGTGTCGTAGCGGCGGCCGCGGAAGACGACGCCGTACACGCCGCCGGTCCAGTCGGGCGCTTCGGCCATCGACTGGAGGGCGTCGGTCAGCTGGATCTCTCCCCCGCGGCCGGGCTCGGTGCGCTCCAGGACGTCGAAGACCTCGGGACGGAGCACGTAGCGGCCGATGACGGCGTAGTTGGAGGGCGCGTGCTCCTTGTCCGGCTTCTCTACCAGGCCCGTGATGCGGACCACGTCGTCCTCGTCGGTCTCCTCGACCGCGGCGGCGCCGTACAGGTGGATGGAGTCGGGGTCGACCTCGAGCAGGGCGACGACGGTCGCGTGCCGCTCCTGCTGCACCTTGAGCATCCGCTTGAGCAGGTCGTCGCGGCCGTCGATGATGTCGTCGCCGAGCAGCACGGCGAACGGCTCGCGGCCGACGTGCATCTTGGCGCGGAGCACCGCGTGGCCGAGACCCTTCGGGTCGCCCTGGCGCACGTAGTGCATGTCGGCGAGGGCGGTCGAGTAGTTGACCTTCTCGAGCCGGTCGGTGTCGCCCTTCTTGGTGAGCGTCTCCTCCAGCTCGGCGTTCCGGTCGAAGTGGTTCTCGAGCGCGTTCTTGTTGCGGCCGGTGATCATCAGGACGTCGTGCAGGCCGGCGTCCACCGCCTCCTCCACCACGTACTGGATGGCGGGCTTGTCCACGACGGGGAGCATCTCCTTGGGCATCGCTTTCGTCGCCGGGAGGAAGCGGGTGCCGAGTCCGGCGGCGGGGATCACTGCTTTCGTGACGCGGTCGTGATTAGCCATGCCGCCTACAGTATCCGCATTTCCACGGAGCACACCGACGGCATCTCCTAGGATTGCCCTATGGACTCGGACACCGCCGCTCATCGCAAGCGCGCCCTGCGCGCCGAGCTCCGCGAGCGCCGGCAGAACCTCACGAGCACCGAGCGGCAGGCCGCGACGGCCGGGCTGACCCGCAACCTCGTCGACCTCGCGACCGACCTGTCGGCCCGTTCTGTCTCCGCCTACCTCTCCACGCAGATGGAGCCGGACACCCGGCCGTTCCTCAACTGGGCCCACGCCCAGGGGCTGCGCGTGCTGCTCCCGGTCTCCCGCGAGGACGGGCTGCTCGACTGGACCACCGGCGACGGCGAGTCCGAGACGGAGGGGCTGTTCGGCCTCCCGGAGGCGGTCGGCGAGCTGCTCGGTCCGATCGCGATCAACGACGTCGACCTCATCCTGGTCCCGGCGGCCGCTGTGGACGCGACCGGGATGCGGATGGGGTGGGGCCGCGGCTACTTCGACAAGACCCTGGGGAGCATGGAAAAATGTCCCCCGGTGTACGCCGTCCTGTTCGACGGCGAACTCGTGGACGAGGTGCCGCGCGAGCGCCACGACCAGCCGGTGGACGGCGCGGTCACCCCGACCAGGATCGTCCAGTTCACCTGACCTCCCAGCGGGAAGAAGAATGCCCACCTACTCCTATTCGTGCCGCGACTGCGGCACCGCCTTCGACATCCAGCAGGCCTTCACCGACGACGCACTGACGGTCTGCCCCACCTGCGGCGGCTCGCTCCGCAAGGTGTTCGGCACGGTCGGCGTGACGTTCAACGGCTCCGGCTTCTACCGGACCGACTCGCGCGGCGGCACGAAGAAGGCGGACTCGTCGTCGTCGTCGTCGTCTTCGTCTTCGTCCTCTTCGTCGTCGTCCAGCTCCTCCACCTCCTCGACCCCGTCGACGCCGTCGTCGGGCTCCGCCGCGTAGAAGGGTCCGTCTCGGCCATGATCAAAGGCTTCAAGGAGTTCATCCTCCGCGGGAACGTCATCGACCTGGCCGTCGCGGTCGTCATCGGCGCCGCGTTCACGGCGGTGGTGACGTCGATCGTCACCAACCTGATCAATCCACTGCTCAACAGCTTCTTCGACGCCAAGTCGCTCGACTCGGCCCTGGTCTTCACGATCAACAAGTCGGAGTTCCACCTCGGCGCCGTCATCGGCGCGATCATCAACTTCCTGATCGTCGCCGTCGTCGTCTACTTCGTGTTCGTGTTCCCGATGAACCTGGCGAAGCAGCGCGCCGAGCGCCTGCGCAAGAAGGGCGTCGTCGAGCCGGAGGCCCCCATCACGGAGCTCGACCTCCTCACCGAGATCCGCGACCTGCTGCAGGCGCAGCAGTCCCCGCCGCAGGCCGCCGGCAAGCACGCCGACCCCCTCCCCTGAGCCCCACCCCCATCCCCCTTCGCTGAGGTGCTCGTCGTTGCACCGCCGTACGGCGTGTCGGCAACATCTACGAGCACCTCACGGCGTCACCAGTGGGGTGGGACGTCTCGGCGGAGGCGGTCGTCGTTCGACGACCAGGACGGGCGGTCGCCGTCGGCCGGACGGGCTGCGTCCTCGCGTGGCTCGACCTTCGGCGCCGGGTCGGTCCCGGGCGCGCCGGGGCGCTGCACCCGGCGGTGCTTGCGTCGTCCGGAGGTCTCGCTCACCCCTCCAGCCTAGAGCGAGAGGTGGAAGCGCAGAGCCTCGTCGACCTGGTGCATGATCCATGCCGGGGCGACACCCCGATAGCGCCCGATGCGCGAGTGCCCGAGTGCCCGTACCTGCTCCGCCTGGATCTTCGACGCCCTCTCGAGGCCCATCAGCGCCAAGTCCTCAGGTTCGTGGACCGCCACCTGGAACTCGTGGACAGTCGCAACGTTGGAGGTGAGGGGGACGAACGTGAGGACGCCCCGCGCGCGGCGGGTCACCGCGGCGTTCACACCTTCGTTGCTGACCACGATGCATGGCCGGAGCCGAGCGGCCTCCCCCTCCACCACGGGGTCGAGCTGGACGTCGTAGACCTCGCCCCGCCTCATTCGTCGAGTCCGTCTCCCGCCGTCTGATCCCACAACTCCTGTTCGCCCGACGTCTCCCACTCCTCGAAGGCCTGGGCGTAGGCGGCCTCGGAATCGAGTTCGCGCTTGAGGCGGATGAGCCGGTGGATCGCGGCCGAGCGGTTGCCCGCGAAGTCGGCCGCCACGGTGTCGAGGTACGCCACATCCTCCTCGGAGAGGCTCACGCTCAGCTTGGTCATACCCTGATGCTACCAGGGTCGGATCGCCCTACAGCGTCGGCAGCGTGATCGGCGCGGTCTCGGGCTCGGGCTCCGGCTTGCCGATCAGCTTCGCGATGCGGCCGGCGACGGCGTCCGGGTCGGCGAACAGCTCGAAGCTGTGCACCCGGAGGTAGTGCCAGCCGAGGCGGCGCAGCACGTCGGGACGCAGCCGCAGCGACTCGCGGAGGCTGCCCTTCGACACGTCCTCGTCCGTCTCGACCACGACAGCACGGCCCTCGTTCGACGCCACCAGGGTCAGCTTGCCCCGGTAGCCGAGGTGCACGTCCAGTCCACGCCGGGCGAGGCGCTTCGCCAGGTCGACGACCATCGGGTCGGCGTCCGGGCTCAGGTACTCGGGCGCGGCGGCCTGCAGCTGGTCGGCCTCCCCCAGCACCTGCGCGAGCGCGGCGATGCCGTGGCGCATCCGGGACTCGTCGATGTCCTCCGGCTTGAAGCACGAGACGATGTCCATGCCGCGGCGTCCGCGGGTCATGCCGACGGCGAGCAGGCGGTCCCCGCCCGGTTCGGCCAGGGCGCCGAAGTTGGAGAGCAGCCGGCCGTGCGGGGTGCGGCCGTAGCCGATCGAGAAGATCACGCGGTCGCGGCTCTGGCCGACCGATTGGTCGAGCGTCACCACGGTGAACGGCTCGGCCCGGTCGCCCAGGATGAAGTCGGCCAGCTCCGACCGCTTCGCGAAGGCGGACAGCACGGCCTGGTTGACCCGCACCGCGTGCCGCTCGCTGGCGGTGATGACCATGAGGGACTCGCGCGGCCGCTCCGTGGCGTGCGCGAGCACGAGCTCCACGACCTTGGCGACCTCCGCATCCGTCGACTCGACCGCGCCGGTGTCGCTGTCGGGCATGCCCTGCCCGCCGGACACGTAGTGCAGCGCGAGGCTGCCGTGGCCGAGGTAGGTGCCGGCCCACGGGAGGGAGTCGATCATCCCGCCGTAGAATCGCCGGTTGACGAGTTCGGCGAGGTCTTCCCCGCCCGCGCGGTAGCTGCGGCTGAGCGTGTACACCGGGAGCAGCTCGGAGAGCCGGGCCAGCGCGGAGTCGGCGTGCAGCGCGTCCACGTCGGCGGGCTCGACGGTCGTGCCGTACTCGTGCACGCCGATGTCGAAGCGCGACGGAGTCTGCGTCACCGGGTCGCCGAACGCGACGACCTGCCGCGCACGACGGATGACCGGGACGTTCTCGGCGAGGCTCGAGGCGCCCGCATCCACCAGCAGCACGGCGTCGAAGCCGACCTCGCGGCCGATCGACGACACCTCGTACGGCGAGATCAGCCAGACCGGAGCGAGCGGGCGCGCCAGGTGCGGCGCGGCCTCGGTGAGGGTGGTTGCGGTGGGCACGGCGCTCTTCAGCAGGCGCTTCAGCGCGGCCGCCTCGTCGGGCCAGTCCACGATGCCGATCTTCCAGGTCTCGGCCAGCATCCAGGCCAGCTGCTTGCCGGTGGCGGAGGCGTGGGCCTCGTCGACCAGGCGGAAGTCGGCCTCCAGGCGGTCGAGCACCGCGGTGTTCGCGTTCAGCAGGGCGCGGTCGGAGGCGAGCAGCGACTCCAGCACCGACTGCCACCAGGCCAGCTCCAGCTCGGCGCTCACCTGCGTCTCGGGGACGTGACGGATGGAGAGGTCGGAGATCAGCGGGTCGAGCTCCCGTTCGCGCAGCTGGGTGAGCAGCGACGTCCGCTCCTGCAGGTTGGCGAGCACCTCCGACTCGGCGGCGAGCCCGGCGACCTGCCGGGTCAGCTCGTCGATCGGGAGCGCAGCGAGCGACTGCGGCGTGCCGGTGCGGCGCAGCGGGATGTCGAGGCGGGCGAGGTCTTCGGCGACACGCTGGTAGGCGACCTGGACGTCCGCGATGCCGACCGGCACCTCGGGCACGACGCCTGCGACGGCGAAGCGGTTCCAGAGGATGCGCTGCTGCTGGATGCGCCGCAGGCTCTCGTTGAGGTCGGTCACGTGCACGCCCGGGCGCACGTACTCGAGCGCGTGCTTGCGCAGGCGGCGGCGGTTGGCGCTCGACATCGACGGCGACTCGCGACGGGACGCGGTGGCCGCGATGAGCTCGGTCAGCGACCGGTCGAACACCGACGGCGTGAACTTGTCGAGCGTCTCGCGGATGTCGAGCAGCAGCCGCAGGTACACCCCGAGCTCGGCGATGGACGCGAAGGGGCGCATCCTGGTCTGGCCGATGAGCGCGTTGGCGCGGTCGATGAGCCGCGGCAGTTCGGCGCGGTTCAGCTTCTTCGCCAGCTCGTGCGCGGCCTTGCCCTCCTCCGTAGTGGAGAAGGAGGCTCCGTACCAGGGCGAGTCGTTGGGGCCGTAGCGGAACTCGCCCAGCCGGGCCGCACGGATGAGGGCGTCGGCGGAGGCGGCGCGGTCGCGTGCGAGGGCCTCGATCGCCCGGCGGCCGAGGCGTGCGGTCGTGGACGGCGGCGACGGCAGCAGCGACAAGCGCGACAGCTCGCGCAGCGCATCCAGCACCGACACCCGGAGCACGGGGTCGCGGCGGGTGAGCGCCGCGCGGTAGTCGACCAGCACCTTGCGCAGGCGCACCAGGGCCTCGTCGACGTCGGTGACCTTCGGCTGCGTCGCCCTCTCGTTGCGCCCGATGGACTGCACGAGGTCGCGGCGGAGGGTGCGCGGCGTGACCGCGAGTCCGGGCAGGCCGACCTTCGCCAGCCGCTGGGCGATGTCGTCGAGGCTGGAGCGGCGGGGGCTGACGACGAGCACACGCTTGTGCTGCGCCACCAGTGCGCCGATGGCGTTCACGATGGTCTGCGTGCCGCCGGTGCCCGGCAGCGTCTTGACGACGAGGGAGTTGCCCGCGGCGATCTGGGCGACCACGTTCTCCTGCGCCTCGTCCGCGTCGAGCAGGAGGGTGTCGGTCGCGGGCGGGCGCTCGTCCTGCCGGATCGGCTCCACCGGGTTGAAGGCGCTCTCGACGGTCGTGCGCGCGGTCGGGTTGCCGGCCAGCGCATCCAGCAGCACGGTGTCGAGGTCCCGGGCCTCCTCGGTGAGGGCCGGGGCGACATCGGCGAAGGAGGACGCGACGAGCCGGGGCTGCACGTTGAACCACGGCAGGTGCGAGGTGAGGCCGCGCAGCCGGTCGATCACCGGCTGCGGCTTGAACACCCCGCCCTCCACGGCGAGCGCCACGAACGCGTCGGCGTCGAGGGTGATCTGGAACTGGTCGTTGAGGGCGCGCGCGAGCTCCGGGTTGAGGAAGGTGTGGCCCTTCAGCTTCAGCTCGAAGTCGCGGCCGTAGCGGCGGATGGCGAGCGGGCGCAGCAGGATCGGCGCCATGAACTCGTCGCCGCCGTGGCGCCACTGGGCGAGGCCGATGGCGAGGTGGATGGACTCGATCCCGCGCACGGAGCGCAGCTCGATGCCCTTCGCCGTGATCGCGTTGGCGGCCGCCCGGGCCGTGCGCAGCGCGAGCTCGTCGCGGATCAGGCTGGACAGCAACGTGCTCTTCCCCGTGATGAACTGCGGCAGGCCTCCGGGGTGCGTGGTGCTGAGCTCGATGCGCGTGCGGGGGCTGTCCTCGAAGTGGAGCAGCGGCGAGGCGCCGCCGACGGCAGCGATCTCCTCGCGCCAGCGCCTCCAGACCGGGTCGGCGATGTTGCCGGCGACCAGCGCCGGGTCGCCCAGGCTGAGCGTGTGAGGCGCGGTCGTCGTGCGCGGGTTCAGGGCGTCGTCTTCTGGGATGTCCGACGTCGCGTCGTCATCCTCGGTCTTCCTGTCCAGTCGCCACACACGGACACCCTACGTTCACTTCCGCGGAATCGCCGGGATTCCTGAGGGGTTTCGCGCCAATATCACGTGCGGAATGTCGGCACGCGAACGTGCCCATCCCGCTCATGACGCCCCAGCCGTCAGCTCCTGAGTTCTTCGACCTCGTCGCGGCGTGTCGCTCGAACAACTCAGGAGCTGACGGCTGCGGGCGGGTCGGAGCGGGTCAGGAGGACGGGGAGGGGGTGAGGGTGGAGTACGGCTGCAAGGCAGGGGTGACGACCGGCACCTGGAGGCCGACCGTGTTGCCGGCGCTCGTCACGGTGACCGTGGTGAGCGCACCGGGCTTCGCGGTCAGGCCCGTGACCGTCGACAGCTCGTCGGGCGGGTCGCCCAGTTTCTTGATCTCGCGCGGCTCGAGCGTCACCGAGATGGTCCGGCTGCCCTGCGGCGCCAGCTGCACCTGCTGGGTGTCGCCGCCCTCGTTCACGAGCGTGACCACGAGGTTCGCCGTGTCGCCCCCACCGCTGACCAGCACCGCGTTCCCGACGAAGACGTCGCCGACGGTCGCGCTCGGCCCGACGCTGGCCTCCTCGATGTACAGGGTGTCCTGCGGCGCCCAGAGCGTGCACGCGGTGAGCCCCGTGAACGCGGCGCCGGCGAGCACGAGGGCCGTCACGGTGCGCCGTGCCGGCGTACGGCGGATCAGCGGGATGCGGAACGTCATCACTCACCTCCGGCGAGACCTCGGTGGCGCCACACTACTGGCCCGGAGACCCGTTATGGAAGACGCTTCTCCCGCCGCAGGGCGAGCACCCCGATCACCCCGCACAACAGGTACAGCGACGCCTGGAAGTCGAGGATCGGGACGATGTCGCCGCTGTCCGCGAGAAGGCCGCCGAGCAGCAGTCCGAGACCCTGGGCGGCGCCGTCCACCGTGGTCATTGCGGCGATCACGCGGCCGAGCGCGCGGGGCGGGACGAGGGTCTGCACCAAGGTGATCTCGCCGGTCGCGGTGGTCACCGAGGGGAGGCCCATGGCGATGAACAGCCCGGCGTAGACCCAGAGCGCCGTGGTGAAGGGCGCGAGGTTCCACGCGAGCAGGGACAGGATCCCGAACACCAGGTAGCCGCCGCCCACCAGCGAGCGCGGGCCGAGGCGTCGCGCGAGCCATCCGGTGACGAGGCCGCCGACCACGCCGCCGATGGCCTGCACGCCGCGGATGATGCCGGCGCCGGTGTCCCCCGCGCCGAGGTTCTGCGTCACGTAGACGAGGAACAGGACGAGGAAGAGACCCTGCGCCACCCCGCCGAGGGCGGCGATGAGGCCGAGGACGCGCAGCGTCCCGGACCGGGCGATCAGGGCGAGGCCCTCCACCCACTCGCGCAGGATGCGGCGCTCCGCGGCGACCGGCTCCTCACCCTCCGCGTCGGGTGCGGCCGGTGGATGCGGCCTGCTGATCGCGACGAGCACCGCCGTCACCAGGTAGGTCGCGGCGTCGGCGATGACGACGCCGGTCAGACCCCACAACGCGAACGCGAGACCGCCGATCGGCGAGCCGATGAGCCGGGCGAGGCTGTCGCTCACCGCGACGAGCGCGTTGCCGCGGGCGAGCTGGTCCGGACCGACCACCTGCGGGATCATCGCCTGCCTGGCCGGGTTGATGATCGCGCCGAGCACCGCCTCCACACCCGCGACCGCGTAGACGATGCCCATGGTGTCGGCGGTCGCGAACAGCAGCGGCAGGAGCAGCACACCCTGCAGCAGCGCGACGACGACGATGGTCCTCCGGTGGTCCCAGCGGTCGACCAGGACGCCGAGGAAGCTGCCGAGGAGCAGCATCGGCACCAGCTCCACCAGGAAGACGGTGGACGCGCCGAGGGCCGAGCCGGTCGCCGAGAGCGCGAACAGCGGCAGGGCGATCATCAGCAGCCAGTCGCCGGTGTCGGAGACGAGGCCCGCCGTCCAGATCAGCGCGAAGTCGCGACGGAACAGCGGCGAGCGCGAGCGGGCGGGACGCGCTGCGGGGGCCGGGGCGGTGGTCACGGGAGGTCCTCCTCGCTCGAGGCGTCCGCCGCGCGGGCCGCGGCGTCGGCATCCGGGTGGCGGAAGGCGTTCAGGTGCAGCGCGACGACGTCGCTCCCGGCCGGGGCGTCATCGCGCGTGAGGGCGATGTACGGGCGGATGAGCGCATCCAGCTTCTCCCCCAGCTCGCGCAGCTCGGCGGGCGTCAGCCGCAGGGCGTAGCCGAAGAGCATGCTGGCCTCCCGCCACTCCACCGGCTGGTCGTCGCGCTGGGCGATCGCGCGGTGGATGAGGGCCGCCTCGTCGTCGACCTGCCGGTCGGCAAGGGCGCGCTCGACGGTGTCGGAGCCGATCGCGAACTCCGGGTCCTCCGACCGTCCGAACGTCAGGCCGGTGGAGGCGGACCGCCAGGGGCGCTCGCGGCCGTCGTCCGCGTCCACCGCCTCCACCAGCCCGACCTTGGCGAGCGCCCGCAGGTGGTAGCTGCAGTTGGACGGTGTCGACCCGACGACGGCCGCGCACTCGCTCGCGGTGCGTGGGCCGAACGACATCAGGTGGTCGAGCAGCGCGAGCCGCAGCGGGTGCGCGAGCGCACGCAGCGCGCGCGGGTCGGTGACGGTGGTCCGGCGCTCCGGTCTGCCCGATGTGAAAGACATGTTTCAGATTGTCGCGCGGCTCCTCTTTCACGTCAAGCGGGAATGCCCGCGGAAGGAGGAGACTTGTTGATGGATATGAACGAACCCACCCGAGCGAGCGTCGGCTTCCGATCGGAACGCGGCCCCATCCTGATCGCCCTCATGCTGACGACCGGGCTGGTGGCCATCGATTCGACGATCCTCGCGACGGCGGTCCCCTCGATCGTGCAGGACCTGGGCGGCTTCGCGCAGTTCCCGTGGCTGTTCTCGATCTACCTGCTCGCGCAGGCCGTCTCGGTGCCGGTGTACGCCAAGCTCGCCGACACGGTCGGCCGCAAGCCGATCGTGCTGATCGGCATCGCGCTGTTCCTCGTCGGATCCGTGCTGTGCGGGTTCGCCTGGAGCATGCCCGCGCTGATCGCGTTCCGCGCCCTGCAGGGGCTCGGGGCGGGCGCCATCCAGCCGATGTCGATGACGATCGCCGGCGACATCTACACCGTCGCCGAGCGGGCCAAGACCCAGGGCTACCTGGCGAGCGTGTGGGCGATCTCCTCGGTCGTCGGGCCGACCCTCGGCGGGGTCTTCTCGCAGTTCCTGTCCTGGCGGTGGATCTTCTTCGTCAACGTCCCGCTCTGCCTGCTGGCGGCGTGGATGCTGATCCGCACGTTCCACGAGAGCATCGAGCGCCGGAAGCACCGGATCGACTACGCCGGTGCCGCCCTCCTCACCGGCGGCATGACACTCCTCATCCTCGCGGTGCTGGAGGGCGGCCAGGCCTGGGCGTGGGACTCGATCTGGAGCATCGGCTCGTTCGCCCTCGGCGCCGTGCTGCTCGTCGCCTTCGTTCTGGTCGAGCGGAAGGCGGCAGAGCCGGTCCTTCCGCTGTGGGTGTTCTCCCGCCGCCTGCTGGTGACGACGACGCTCATCTCGCTCGGCGTCGGCGCCATCCTGATCGGGCTGACCTCGTACGTGCCGACCTACCTGGAGGGCACGACCGGCGCTGCGCCCATCGTCTCCGGTCTTGCCGTCGCCGCGCTGACGCTCGGCTGGCCGATCGCCGCGAGCCTCTCCGGGCGGTTCTACCTGCGCATCGGATTCCGCAACACCGCGCTGCTCGGGACCGTGATCGCCATCCTCGGCGCGAGCGCTCTCGCGCTGACCTCCCTGACGCCGTCGGTGCTCTTCGTCGCGGCGAGCTGCTTCGTCGTCGGCCTCGGAATGGGCCTCATCGCGGCCCCGACGCTCATCGCGGCGCAGTCGAGCGTGCCGTGGAACGAGCGCGGCGTCGTGACCGGCAGCAACATGTTCGCCCGGTCCATCGGCAGCGCGGTCGGCGTCGCCGTGTTCGGCGCGATCGCCAACGCCATCATCGGCGCGTCGGCGGGCGGTGCGCACGACGCGGCGACCATCCAGGCGGCCTCCACGTCGGTGTTCGCCGCGGTCGCGGTCGCGGCGGTGCTCACCATCGTCGCCGGGCTGGCGATGCCGCGGTCGCGTGTGGAGGACGTGGAGCTCGGGCGGGCACAGGCGGCGGCCGAGTGAGCCGCTGAGCAGTCTCCGTGGAGCACGCGGATAGAGAGGCCGGAGCTGCGGCACAGCGGCTTCATAGCAAATCCCCCCTACGATCAGGAGGACACTGTTCACGGTTCGATGGGATGAGCTGAATGGCAACTGGCAAGGGATCGACAGGTCCGACGAAACGCGACCGCCGCGAGGAGGCGCGCGAGACAGCCAGGAGGATGCGCGAAGAGGCCGCCAAGAAGGCGAAGCGGCGCAAGGTCATCGTCCAGAGCTCCGTCATCGTCGGAGTGATCGCGGTGCTCGCCATCATCGGCGTCGTCATCTTCACGACCGTCGGCACCGGCGGCGGCGCGGCGGCCAACCCGAAGAACATGGCGAGCGGCGGCATCCTGCTCACCGCACCGGACAAGGCGGTCTCCACGCCCGCCATCAAGAGCGGCGCGCAGCCCACGCCGAACAAGATGGAGCTCGACGGCAAGACCGCGCACATCCAGATCTGGCTCGACTACCAGTGCCCGTACTGCGACCAGTTCGAGACCACCAACGACGACCAGATCAAGCAGTGGCTGAGCGACGGCTCGGCGACGCTCGAGATCCATCCGGTCGCGATCCTCGACAGCGCGCAGAACCAGCAGTACTCGACCCGGGCGGGAGCCGCGGTGTCGTGCGTCGCGAACTCCGAGCCGAGCAAGTTCTGGGACGTCAACTCAGCGCTGTTCGCCAAGCAGCCCGACGAGCAGACCGGCACCGGCCTCACCAACTCCGAGATCCTCTCCATCTTCAAGGACGCCGGGGTGGACTCGAAGGCCGTGACCGACTGCGTCAACAAGCAGACCTTCGCCGACTTCGTGACCAACATGACGGCCGACGCGACGAAGAACACGCAGCTGAAGAACCCCACGTCCGGCGGCTTCGGCACCCCGACCGTGTTCGTGAACGGCGAGCGCTACCAGGGCGGCTTCACCGACGCGGCCCAGTTCGCCGCCTTCAAGGACGCCGCGGTCAAGGACGCCGGCTCGGGCAAGACCATCACCTTCCCGACCTCCAACTGACCTACGTCCCCAGCCATCAGCTCCGGAGTCCTACGACCGAATCCCCGCGATTCGCTCGAAGAACTCCGGAGCTGTTTGCGTGAGGGCGGGGGTAGGGTGCGTGGGGAAGCGACACGGCGAGAGGGAGGCTGCGCATGGAGCGGATTCCGGAGGACGGAGTCGACGACGTCGAGATCGGCGAGACCGACGCGGGCGAGACCCCCGGCTGGGCCGACCCGGCGGACGGCGACGTGGACTACGCGCTGAACGACCCGGAGGCCGAGGCCGACTTCGCCGACGAACTGGTCACCAACGACGCAGTCGCCGGCGAGACGATCTGGTCCGGGCCGGGCGACGGCAACGACGGCCCGACCGGCGGCCAGGCACGCGAGGCCGAGCCGGTGTACGACGAGCACGGCGGCGACTCCGAGGAGGACGGCGTGCTGACCGAGGACGACGTGGAGGAGGAGGGGATCTAGCCCAGGGCGTCGACGACGCCGCGGGCGCTCCGCTCCAGGAAACCGACGATCTCCTCCGAGGCCAGGTCGGTGCCGATGGCGCTCTCGACGAGCGCCTCCTCGGCGAAGGCGATCCACGACCGCAGCGCGATGCGCAGCATCGGGGTGTCCGCCGCGCCGAGTTCGAGGAACACGGCCACCACGCGCTCCGCTTGCTCGGCACGGGCCTCCTCGACCACCTGGCGCACCTCGGTGTCCCCGGACGCGACACCGCGCACCAGGGAGTAGAACGTGCCGCTGTGCTCGCGCACGAACGCGACGATCCGCTCCAGCGTGTCGTGCAGCCGGTCGAGCGGCGGGAGGCCGTCGACCGGTTCCGTCGCGTGCAGCATGGCGTCGCGGGCCGTGCGCACGACCTCCCGGTGGAGCCCCTGCTTCGACCCGAAGTAGTGGAACAGGAGGCCGCGCGAGACGCCAGCGCGCGCCGACAGGTCGTCGATCGTCAGCTGGTCCAGCGGGTTGTCGGCGAGGAACGCCACCCCGAGCGCGACCAGCTGCGCCCGACGCTCGTCCGGCGTCAACCGCGTGCGCCGGTCGTTCTCCATGCGTCGAGCCTATCCGCCTCGCTCAAGCGAACGGTGTGCAGGCGCAACTATTGACACACGGTCAATAACGTCTAAGCTCGCATCTGGACCTGACTGCGGCGTTGCTGTCAAGTCCCCCGAACAGGAGGATCGATGAAGTTCCGAAAGCTCGCCGGTTCGCACGCCGGACGGATCGTTCTCGCCGCCGTCCCCGTCGCGATCGTCTCCACGGTGCTGATGACCGGCGTCGCGCAGGGCGCTGTGCCCGTGTCGTTCGCCGTCTCCGGCAGCCAGTTCCAGATCAGCGCGACCAAGCTCGACGGGACCGGCTTCTCGCAGTACGCCGGCGTCGCCCCCGACACCGCGGGCAAGGACCACCAGGTCGCCATCGCCAACATCAAGTCGGCCACGCTCTCCGACCTCTGCCAGGCGGTCGTCACCGACACTCCGCTCGGCAAGGTGGGCATGCTCATCACCGCGGGCGGCGGCGGCAACCCCGCCTCGGCCTCCGACCTGCAGATCGGGATGACGGACCTCAAGGGCGACTCCGAGTTCCACAACATCCGCATCGGCGTCGACGCCTCCACCGTGAACACGACGGCGAAGGGCGCGGCAGGCGACTTCGCGCAGGACGCCGACACCGTCACGATCACGAACCTGCAGCAGACCGCGTGGAGCACCCAGGCCTCGGTCTTCACCCTCAACGGCATGCACGTGCAGCTGACCGACGGCTCGAAGGGATGCTTCTGATCGTGGCCGCGCACGCCACCCGGCAGGGCACAGCGGACGGGACGGACGCCCCCGGCGGCCGCGCCCGGTTCCGCGCCTGGCGCCGGAGCCGGCCGTTCTGGGGCGGCCTGCTCACGGCCCTCGGCGGCATCGAGATGTTCTTCTCGGGTCAGCTCGACATCGGCAAGATCCATGTCCAGCTCGGCATCGAGGGGCTGCAGGCGACGATCATCCCGATCCTCCTCGTCGTGCTCGGCGTGCTCGTGATCGCGATGCCCGCGCACCGCATCTTCTACGGCATCATCGCGCTCGCGGTCGCGGTGTACTCGCTGGTCGGCGTGAACCTCGGCGGCTTCTTCATCGGGATGCTGCTGAGCTGCGTCGGCGGAGTGCTGACCGTGGCGTGGATGCCGCCGAAGCCGGAAGTGGAGACCGACCCGGCCGCGCCGGACGACGTCGAGAACGAGGGCGCGGCCGACAACGCCGACGCGGCCGACGACGCCGAGACCGGCACCGCGGCGATCACGGACGGCGCCGCCGCAGAGCCGGCCGACCCGGCGAAGGGCGCGATCGCGTGAGCCGCCGCCGCTCGGGATTCGTCGCCGGAGCACTCGTGGCCTGCGTGGCCGCGTCGCTCGCCGGCCTCGGCGCCGCGCGCGTGCCGACGACCGCTCACACCGCCTGGTGCATCCCGCTCTTCATGTCGTGCAGCTCGCCGAGCCCGACCCCCACCCCGATTCCGACGAGCGGTGTCCCGGGCGTCCCGGCGCTCCCGGTGCCCGGCTCCCCCGCCGTTCCCGGCGCTCCGACCCCGACGCCAACGCCGACCGCGCCCGCGGCCCCGGCGGCCCCGGACGCCGGCGCTCCCGTCTTCACCCAGCCCCCGGCGCAGCTGGGCAGCAGCTCGCTGTCGTTCTCGGGCCTGAAGGGCATCAGCGTGGTGACCGTGCCGCTCGCCGACGGCAGCCGCATCCCGGTGCTCAAGATCTCCGCCGACAGCATCACCATCGACGGGTTCAGCCTGACCGTCCGCAAGGACACCGGCCCGAAGCTGGCGACCACCGCCGACCAGATGGCGCTGCGCGGCAACGTTCAGGTCTACCTCGATTCCGCGACCGCGACCGGCCCGGACGGCAAGGGCGTCACGCTCGGCGCCGCCACCCCTCCCCCGGCCGACGGACTGCCGCCGCAGCTGCTGCGCGTCACCCTCGGGCTCGTCGGCGTGACCGCGGACAGCATCCACTTCACCGCGCCGCACCAGCACCTCACCGAGTAGCGCCGATCGATGGGCCGCAACACGCCGTGACCGCCGCACCCGGGACGGCGTGTTGCGCCCCATGGACGCCCGCAGGCGCGATCAGCGGCCGGACTCGCGCCGCAACCGGCGCCGCTCTCGGCGGGAGAGCGCGGCGTATGCCTCCTGCTGGGCCCGCCGCGCCTCCTCCGCCTGGCGCAGTCGTTCGCGGCGCCGGTCGCGCCAGCGTTCCACCTCGGCCTCCACGTCCCGGGTCGGGGTGACGACCGGCGGGCCGCCCTGCAGCTGCCGGCGGGCCTCGACGATCCGGCGGTTGAAGCCCTCGAGATGCTCCCGCACCGCGCTCTCGGAGCCCAGGCGGTCGAGCCGGTCCTCCAGTTCCTTGTCCTCCGTGCGCAGCAGGAGCGCGGGCGGCCCGAGCCCGGTGAGCTGCTCCCGCTCGATCTTGCGGCGGATCCACCAGTCGGGGTCGTGCGTGCCGGTCAGGCCGGGCAGCGGCTTCCCCGCACCGGGCAGGTCGTCGAAGTCGCCGCGGCGGATCGCCTGCTGGATCGCCGTCTCGACGATCTGCGCGCGCTGGTCCATGCTCGGCTGGCCGGCGTTCGCCTCCTCGACCGGCTCGCCCCGAGCCTCCGCGTCGCGGCGCAGGCGGTAGCGCGCGGCCTCGACGAGCGGGTCCGACTCGCCGGCCGCACGACGCTGCTCGTCACGGTTGCGGGCCATGATTCCACCCTACGCTCGGCCTCCGACCATGAACTCGACGTGAACATCCAGGGATGAATTCGGCGAACGGGTTGACTTCGTCCCGATTCCGCTTAATGTGTGCACTAAGCAACCGGATGGCAGGCTGAACCGCAGGGGGCGGGCAGCTGTACTGCATTCCCGGTGCGCCGGCGGTCGGCTCTTTCGGGTGGAGTCGACCGCCGCACCTTCTCCCGGGCCTCGCCTTCCCGCTACGCTGGCGCGCGTGACCGATGACGAGCACCTCCGGGTGGTCCGCGAACGCTTCGACGACCGGGCCCCCACCTACGACGAGAGCGCCATGCACCGCGGCCTGGCTGCGGCTGTCGCCGCCTTCGCCGACCTCGCCGGCGTCGAGGCGGTGCTCGACGTCGCGACCGGCACCGGCCTCGTCCTGCGCGCCCTCCGCGACCGAGGCTACGAGGGTTCCGCATCCGGCGTCGACCTGGCGCCGCGCATGATCGACGAGGCCCGCCGCCACCTCCCGGAGGCCGACCTGGTCGTCGCCGACGCGACGCGGCTCCCGTTCGACGACGACGCGTTCGACCTGGTGACGTGCGTGACCGGTCTGCAGCTGTTCCCGCACCCCGACGCCGCGATCGCCGAGTGGGCCCGCGTCCTCCGCCCGAATGGCCGGGCGATCACGGCCACATTCCTCGCCTTCGACCGGACGCGCCACCGGGCCGCCCCGCCGCCCGCTTTCATCGACCACAGCCCGTTCGACTCGGTCGCGCACCTCTCCGCGACCGTCCTCTCCGCAGGCTTCGCGGTCGCTCGCACCGACACCTGGACCGACGGCGCCGACGAGGTGCTCATCGCCGAGCTGGCCCGGAGCGCCTGACCCTCAGTCGACGGGACGCCCGAACCATCGCCGCAGCGCGTCCTCCAACTCCGCCTGATCGTCGCCCGCCCAGGCGACGTGGCCGTCGGGACGCAGCAGTACGGCCGGCGCTTCCAGCCCCTCCGCCGGCTCGGCGACCAGGTCGACCCGGTCCGCCCAGCCGTCGGGCAACAGCGTGCCGGTCTCGTCGATCAGCAGCCCGCGTCCGTCGCGCATCCGCTCGTAGAGTCGGCCGTGGGTCAGCGGGAGGTCGCGCATCCGGCGACCCACGAGCCCGTGGCCGCCGCCGAGGTCGTAGCGGACGCCGGTACCGGCGATCTTCTCGGCGAAGAACCGGGCGACGTCGTCCATCGCCATCAGCTCGGTGAGCAGCCGGCGCACGGCCTGCGGTCCGGGCGCGGGGTCGATCAGCTCGCTCTGCGCGCGCGTGACGGTCAGCACCTCCTCCGCCGCCGGGTGCCGCTCGGCGAAGTACGTGTCGAGCAGCCCCTCCGGCGCGCGCCCGCTCAGTTCGGCGGCGAGCTTCCAGCCGAGGTTGAACGCGTCCTGGATCCCCAGATTCAGCCCCTGCCCGCCGAGCGGCGGGTGCACGTGCGCGGCGTCGCCCGCGATCAGCACGCGGCCCACGCGGTAGCGGTCTGCGAGCCGGGTCGCGTCGGTGAACCGGGACAGGGACCGCGGCGAGTGGATGCCGAAGTCGGTGCCCGCGTAGGCGCGCAGCTGCTCCCGGAACTCGTCCAGCGTCGGCGGCGTCGCACGGTCCTCCGACACGGTCGCCGCGGGAACGACCGCGCGGTAGCGTCCCTCCCCTGCCGGCCCGATCCCGAAGCCGCGGTGCGTCTTCCGCACCTCCTCCGAGATCGCGGCGATCTCCTCCGCCGGAGCGGTCACCTCCGCTTCGCCCAGGATCCACTCCGTAGTGGGCGCCTCGCCGGGGAAGCCGATCCCGAGGGCGCGCCGGGTGAGGCTGCGACCCCCGTCGCAGCCGACCATCCACCGCGCCCGCAGCCGCCCGCCGTCGGCGAGCGACACGGTGACGCCCTCGTCGTCCTGCTCGAAGCCCGCCACCTCCGCGCCGCGGCGGACCTCGGCGCCGAGTTCCGCCGCCCGCTCCGCGAGCAGACGGTCCGTCACCGGCTGCGGGAGGCCCAGCGTGTACCCGTGGGCGGTGTCGAGAACGACCGGCCGTGGCGCCGGGATGCCCGCGAAGCTGCCGATGCCCGGGTAGCGGGTGCCGAGCTCGAGGAACCGGTCGAGCAGTCCGCGCTGGTCCATGATCTCCAGACTGCGCGCGTGCAGCCCGAGCGACCGCACCAGTTGCGTCGGCTCGGCGTCCCGCTCCAGCACCAGCACGTCCGCGTCGTGCAGCCGCAGCTCGGCGGCCAGCATCATCCCGGTCGGGCCCCCGCCCACGATGATCGCGTCGTACACGTGTTCCGTCATCCTCGCCCCGTCCCCGCGCCCGATGATCGTCGAATTCCGGCCGCGACCAGCCATTCTGGTGGATGCCGGGGCCCTTGCCGCAAGCCCCCGCCCCTCCGGTATCCTGGAAATGCGGCAGAGGCCGGACGGACGGTCCGCCGCCCGCTCGCTCCGCTCCTCCGCGAGGAGCCGCTCTTAGAGCTCCACCCGCCGCACCGACACCACCTCGACGTGGAGCTCGTCCAGCAGCTCGAGCAGGCCGAGCAGCGTCGCCTGGTCCGCCACCTGCCCCACGATGCTGGTGCCGCCGTCCGGGGTGGCCGTGCAGGCGAAGCCGTGCAGCGCCCCGACCTGTTCCAGCAGCGACCCGAGATTGCCTTCGACCACGACCTCCACATGCCGGCCCGCCATGCAGAACCACCCTTTCGTTCCCCTGTTGCGCATGATGGCGGAGCGGGTGGAGGCTGTCGTCACCCCAATAGGATGACTTCTACACACGTATCCCGAAGTCCGATCACGGGAGCCCCGGATGCCAGACCGCCGCTCTATCCCGGTCCACGCGGTCGCCCGTCCCGGCCTGCTGCGGCTGCTGGATGCGGGCATCCGGTCGCCGTTGACCGTCGTCATCGCCCCCGCGGGGTCCGGTAAGACCGTGCTGCTGTCGCAGTGGGTGGCGTCGCGTCCCGACCTCGCCGTGGCCTGGTTCGAGGTGTCGGACGCGGACCGCGACGCCGTGCGCTTCGCGCGCCGGTTCGGCGCCGCGCTGGCCGGGGCGCACCCGTCGATCGCCTCCGCCTTCCCGCAGCCGGAGACCACGGGCGGTCTCGGCGAAGCCTACCTCGACGCCGTCGCCGGCGCGCTCGCGGACGCCGAGGCCGAGGTTGCGATCGTCGTCGACGACGTCCAGAAGCTGCGCAACCCCGCCCTCGTCGACGACCTGTGGCGGCTGGCCGACCTCCTCCCGCCCACTTCCCACCTGGTGCTGTCTTCCCGGGTCGACACCGGGATGCGGCTCACGCAGCACCGCCTGCGCCACTCGCTGGTCGAGATCCGGCAGCGGGAGCTGCGGTTCGACGACAACGACGCCGCCCGGCTGCTCGGCCTGCTGAGCGGCGGGGAAGTGCCCGCCCGCACCGCCGCTCTGGTGCGGGAGCACACGGACGGCTGGGCCGCCGGCGTGCAGCTCGCCGGCCTCACCCTCCGGTCGCGGCCCGACGACGACCTGCTGGCCAGCATCGCCGAGTCGGACCGGCTGATCGTCGACTACCTGGGCGAGGAGGTGCTGGATGCGCAGCCGCCGCAGCGGAGGGACGCACTGCTCCGCCTGTCGGTGGCGGACGAGCTGCACCCCGACCTGGTGCCCCTGCTCGCCGGCGAGGGGCCGGCCCCCGACCTGCTGCGCCAGCTGGAGCGCGAGTCGATGTTCCTCACCGCGCAGCCGCAGCGTCCGGGATGGTTCGCCTTCCATCCGCTCTTCCGCAACCTGATGCGGCTGCGGCTGCGCGTCGAGCATCCGGGTCTGGAGCAGGCCCTGCTCGTGCAGCTCGCCGCTTGGTCGCGGGACCGAGACGATGCCGTGACCGCGGTGGAGGCACTGCTGCGCGCCCGGCAGTGGGACGACGCTCTGGAGCTGGTGCTCTCCACGGGCCGCGAAGCGTTCGAGGTCGGCTACGCCGCCACGCTGGTGCGCTGGCTCTCCGCTGTCCCCGCGGAGGTACGCCGCTCGGACCCGCGGGCGGAGGTCCTCTACGGCATCGCGCTCGGTATCAGCGGGCACGCCAGGGAGGCCCTGGAGGTCTTGCGCATCGTCGCCGACCGCCCGGACCTGGAGGACGGGATCAGGACGATCGCCCGCGGGTACCTGGCCGCCGGCGTCCAGTTCGTCCCGCCCGCCGAGGCGCTCCTGGTCGACGGCGAGCTGGCCCTGGCGGCGCTCGACGCGGACCCGGAGATGTCGCTGCCCGACATCATGCAGCTGACCCAGCGCGAGCCGCTGTACGCGCTCACCGCGGCGTCCGTCGCACGGGCGGAGCTGTTCCTGGGCCGGCTCGGCCCGGCGGCGGAACGGCTCGACCGCATGCTGGCCTCCCCCGGCGCGCTGTATGCGCCCTACCGCATCCACGCCCTGGGCAGCCGCGCCGTGGTCGACGCCTTGAGCGGGAGGCTGGTGGAGGCGACAGCGCGGGCCGACGAGGCGCTCCAGCTGGCGGAGGAGACCGCGCTGCTCGGGCACCAGTCCACCGGCGACCCGTACATCGCGCTCGCCCTCGTCGCCGCGCGCCGCGGCACGCCGGAGTCGGGCGCGCTCTCGCTGCGGGAGGGCGTGCTGCGCGCGACGGGGAACGCCCGGCACCAGCTGCTCTGGCTCGCCGTGCTGGCGGAACGGCTCTCCCCCGGTCCGGACGGCCCCACCGAGGTCGAAGAGCCGCCCACCCCCGCGCCGCCCGTGGTGCAGGTCGAGCTGGACGCCCTCCGCCTGCGCGCCGCCCGCCTGGCCGGCCTGCCGGAGCCGGCGCACGAGACGCCCGAGGGCTGGTCCTCCGTCTCGTTCGAGGAGGTCGCCGCCCGTCTCGTACGCGGCGACACGACCGGCGCGGGTCGCCGGTTGCGGGACGCGCTCCGGGACGACCCCTCGCCGTCGCTCATCGCCGAGGTCGAGCAGGAGTTGGCGCTCGGCTGGTTCCACGCCTCGTCCGGCGACCGCGGCGCCTCGGAGCGGCACCTCGTCCGCGCCCTCTCGCTCGCCGAACCGGAGCAGCTGCTCGGCCCCTTCCTCGCCGCGGGCCGTCCGGTCGCGGCGCTCATCGAATCCCTCCCCGGGGCGCCCGACGCGTTCCGCCGCCGGCTCGTGCGCATCGCCGGGGCCGTCGGCCACGCCGTCGCGGAGGAGCTCCCCGACCCGCTCACCCGGCGCGAGCTCGCCATCCTCGCGTACCTGCCCACGCGCCTCTCGAACGCCGAGATCGCGAGCCGCAGCTACGTCTCCCTCAACACGGTGAAGACCCACATCGCCCGCATCTACCGGAAGCTGGACGTGCAGTCCCGCTCCGCCGCCGTCGACCGCGCGGCCGATCTCGGCCTGCTGGAGCCGCTGGGCACGGGCGACACGCTCTGACCGCCTCGCGTCGACGGCCGCCGCACCCGAGTCACCCCCAGGGTCACCCGTGCCGGGTGACGCGCCCCACTCCCCCGCCGCCGTAGCGTGCTGCGCACAGGGGTGAGCCGTCGCCGGAGGATCGGGCCATCGGCCGCCTCACCCCGGAACGGGAGGGGGACATGACCGACATCGAGCTGCCGATCGGCCTCACGCCGCGCATCGGCGCGGAGTTCCACCTGGTGCACTGGACGCGCGGAACGGAGGAGTGGACGGCGCACACCATCCTGGCCGTCTACGTCTCCTCGACCCCCGACGAGTGGGTGGTGGAGCACCTCGGGCGACGGCTGCGGCTGTCGCGGCAGGAGTGGTTGCGGTTCATGCCCTGAGATGGGCCGCGGTCTGTGAGTTCGGGCCCGCAGACCGCGGCCATCACGCCTCAGCGGGCACGTGCGCGCTGTACGGCACCCGCATGGTCTCCGCAAAACGTTCGAACAGGGAGGCGTCCCCTTCCAGCTGGACGACTCCCGTCGCGACGGCGGTCGGCGCATCCAGTTCGCCCGCGAGCACGTCGCGGATCTGCGGGCCGGCCGTAATGATGAGGTCGGGATGCTCGGCCGGGCCCTCGCCGACGGTGATCGCCCCGTCCCGCATGATCACATGCGCCTCGATCTCGCCGACGCGCACCGTGTAGACCGAGTCCCAATCCTCGGGCACCACGCCCTCCCCCGCCGCCACCTGCAACGCTGACGTGATGGAGGCACTCGTCACGATCTCGCCCTCGCGCGGGGTCCGCATCCCTCCGGCCCCGAACCGGGAGAGCGCGTCCAGCGTCGGGCGCAGCTCGTCGCCGCGCGGGGTCAGCGCATAGACGACCGAGCGCTCAGCGCCCGATGGAGCCGTCCGAGCCACCAGCCCCTCGTCCTCGAGTTCTTTCAGCCGCGTCGCCAGCGTGTTCGTCGGGATGCCCGGGAGGCCGGCCACCAGCTCCGAGTAGCGCCGGGGACCGACGCTGAGGTCGCGCAGGATCAGCAGCGTCCAGCGCTGGCCGACGATCTCGGCCGCCCGCGCGAGTCCGCAGAACTGTCCGTAGTGCTGGTTCGTCATGTCGCCGATATTACCACTTGACTTCACTATTTGCAGTGTGCTTTATTTTTTGCAGCAATTCATCGACGCAACTCCGACGAAGGGGACGACCCATGACCGACACCATCGCCCGCGACGATGCAGAGACCGCCGGGGTCGCTGCCGCCGCCCCGGCTCCTGCCTCCGCCCTGACGGCCCGCGACCGCACCGCGCTCGGGCTGCTGCTCGCCGCGGTGTTCGTCGTCTTCCTGAACGAGACGATGATGGCGGTGGCACTGCCGCGCATCCAGGAGTCCCTGCACATCGACGCCACAGAAGGCCAGTGGCTGACGACGGCGTTCGCGCTGACCATGGCCGTCGTCATCCCGATCACCGGATGGCTCATGCAGCGGCTGCGGACGCGCGCCGTCTTCACGGTCGCCATGTCGAGCTTCGTCGCCGGAACCCTCGTCGCCGCCCTGTCGCCCGTGTTCGAGGTGCTGGTGGCCGGCCGCGTCATCCAGGCCGTCGGCACCGCCATCATGATGCCGCTGATGATGACGACGGTCATGACCATCGTGCCGCCGGATGAGCGCGGCCGCATCATGGGCCGCGTCTCGATCGTCATGTCGGTCGCGCCCGCGGTGGGTCCGATCGTGTCGGGAGCGCTCATCCAGGTGCTGCCGTGGCAGGGCCTGTTCTGGGTGATGCTGCCGATCGGCGCCGCGATGCTCGCCGTGGGCGTGCGCAAGGTGCCGAACGTGTCGGAGACGCGGAAGGTCCCGCTCGACACGCTCTCCGTCATCCTCTCGGCTCTCGCCTTCTCCGCCCTCGTCTTCGGGCTCAGCGAGATCGGTGCCGCCGCCGTGGGCGAGGCCGCCGTGCAGCCCTGGATCCCGATCGTCGCCGGTCTCATCACGCTCGGCTTCTTCGGCTGGCGGCAGGTCGTGCTGCAGCGCACGGACTCCGCCCTGCTCGACCTACGGACCTTCCTCTCCCGCGACTTCGCCGTCTCGGTGGCGATGATGACCGCGGCGATGGTGTCGCTGTTCGGCGCGTTCATCGTCGTGCCGCAGTTCGCCCGCTACACGCTGGGCCTCGAGCCGATCTGGGTGGGCGCCATCCTGCTCCCCGGCGGCCTGCTGATGGGCCTCGCCGGCCCGACCGTCGGCCGCCTGTACGACCGCTTCGGCCCGCGCCCGCTGGTGATCCCCGGTTCGATCGGCCTGGCCGCGTCGCTGTGGACCTTCGCCTTCGCGCTCGGGGTCGGCTCGTCGTGGGTGGTGCTCCTGGGGGCGCACATCGTCCTGATGCTGTCGCTGGCGTTCCTCTTCACTCCCGCGTTCAGCTCCTCGCTCGGCTCGCTTCCGCCGGCCCTGTACTCGCACGGCAGCGCCACCATCGCCACGCTGCAGCAGGTCGCCGGAGCCGCCGGGACCGCGATCTTCGTGGCGCTGTACGCCACCGGTGTCACCTCGACCGGGGCCGCCGACCCGGACCTGCCGTCCGCGGCGGCCGCTGCCGCTGGGGCGCACCTGGCGTTCGTCGCCGGCGGCGTGCTGTCGCTGGTGGTCATCGCGCTGGCGCTGCTGGTGCGGAAGCCGGCCGCGGTGCCGGCGCACTGAATCCACCCGTCTCGTCTCTTCGGAGGTCATCATGGAACGCACAACCGTCGCCCGAACCATCCGGACGCTGTTCGCCCGTCCGTCGGGCCGCCCGGTTCCGCCGCCGGCCCACGCGCCGCTGGGCGCCCCGCACCACTGACCGCTCACTCGGCCTGGAGACGCCACCATGACCGATCGTGACACGTCAGCAGGGCCGCCCCCGGCCGTGCGCACCCGGTCGGACAGCCGGGAGGAGACGTCCGGGCCGAGCACGCCAGGGAGAACTCGTTGATGAGTCGAGCCATCTCTTCGGGCTCCCATCGGAACCAGGAGCCACATGCGCTACCCTCGGTCTGCACTAGGAGGGCGGTAGATGCATAAGCGCGAACCGGGCCGAAAGTGGACGATCAAGTTGTGGGTGTCCCGCGTTGGCGAGGTGTTCGTGGCGATCGCCGACAGCATCCTGACAAACGTTCGGCGCTGAGAGCGGAAGGGGCGCAGCCGTTGGCCACACCCCCTCGCTTCACTCTTGAGGTTCTCTAGCGAGTGCATCCTGTCCGGCCCAGTGGTTCCCGAGAACAAGAAAGACGATTCCCTCAAGGACTACTAGCACCGGCCACACCCACCAGGGAGCGACAGATCCGAATGCCACTGCTAGCGCGACCAGCACGAGCATCGAACCGAACGACGCAATCCGACGGGCGGGCGTGGCGTTTATAGCCCGTCGCGCGTCCGAGCGGAATGCATCACGAATCTTCACTTGCAGTACCCTCCCGAATAACCGATGGTTCCGATGACCCCAGGGCCTACGAGAAGCTGCGCGCAGCGCTTCTCGTTGAAGTAGATGCGCTGCGTGTTCACGATGATAGACGCCGCATTGAGACCGCACAGAGCAGCGCCCGCGGCACTCGTGTATCGCCCGACCCAGCCACACACGGTTGCCATGCCCGTGAGTGTCGTTGCAGTCTTCGTCTCGGCGCGGGTGAGCTTGACCGAGGGCAGGATGCCGTGCCAGGCGAACTGCGGGTCAGCCACGACCGGAAACGCTGTCGTGGACGTGAAGTCCACCACCTGAGTCAGCGTGCTGCCACTCAGTTCGTAATGAGTCGGGACCTGCGCGCCGTTGGCGTCCTTCGCCCAAGGGGCAGAGACATACGCCACCGCGTTGCTCTCGGCATTGACTATGAAGTAGCCCTCCCCCGCCTGGACGATCTGGCCTCCCGCCGGAAGGGTGAGGTCGTAGGTGTAGCGCTTCGGCGCAGTCGCAGCAGAGATGACGGCGTTGACCTGCAGCGAGCCGTCCTTGGTCACAACCGGGACCGTCGTCGAGCCGTTGTTGTTGTCGTAGGAGACGACGCCCTTCTTCTCTGCTGCCGCGTCGTCAGCCTTCGCGGCAAACGGAAGCGAAACGGTGAGGTCGCCAGCGCTCGTACCGAGGGAGATTCCCGAGGACGGGTCAATGGGAACAGTGACGTCGGCGCCGGCCACGGTTGCGGAAATAGCGTTTTCGCCTGTCTCCTTCGTGGTCACCGTTGCGGCATTGTTTGCCGTTGACGGCGTCGCGCTGGTGACGGCGCCGAGCGGATCGTCCGTCGCGGTATCCGCTAGCGCACGAGACGCCCCGAGCAGCCCCATGGTCAGCGCGGCCGACGCGGCGAGAGCGATTCCCCCCATGTACTTCTTCATCTGCATTGTGTAGCAACTTTCGTCGTTGAGACCAATGGCGTAGACAGCAGTTCGCAACCCCTCTGGAGCGAACTCAAGTCGGCGACCCCCGGAAGCCCGAAGCTACCAGCGTGAGGTCTAGTACTCAAGACTTTTTACCGAAGTACCAATATACTATCTGCTTCTGTGTCCCGGGAGTTCGCGCTGTGCCCCTGGCCCTCGATCACGACACCGAAGATCTGCGGAAGCATGGTCGCCATAGAGCCGAGCCGACGCCCGAGGCGCGCGGGAATCCGCGACCCTCCCATGAGCAGGGCCGGCGACGCGATCGCGGTGTCGGCGGACAGACGGTTCCCGGGGTCGGCGATGGCCTTGGCGTCGGCGACCTGCCACGGGGCAAGCCTGCGCATGAGCGACACCATCACCCGGATGAGCACGCCGAAAGAGCGCACCTGGCGTTCGTCGCCGGCGGCGTGCTGTCGCTGGCGGTCATCGCGCTGGCGCTGCTGGTGCGGAAGCCGGCCGCGGTGCCGGCGCACTGAATCCACCCGTCTCGTCTCTTCGGAGGTCATCATGGAACGCACAACCGTCGCCCGAACCATCCGGACGCTGTTCGCCCGCCCGTCGGGCCGCCCGGTTCCGTCGCCGGCCCACGCGCCGCTGGGCGCCCCGCATCACTGATTTTCTTTGAGGAGGTCGCCATGACCGATCGCGCCACCATCGACCGCATCCTGACCGCGAACCGCTACTGCGTGCTGGCCACCGCCGATGCCTCGGGACGCCCGTGGGCGACGCCCGTGTTCTTCGCCCCGCTCGGCGGCGACCGGCTGTGCTGGGTGTCCGGCGCGGACGCGCGGCACTCCCGGAACATCGCGTCCCGCTCGTCGGTCGCCGTGACGGTCTTCGACTCGACGGTCCCGGTGGGGAGCGCGGAGGCGGCGTACTTCGACGCGACGGCCTCCCGCGTCCCGGCGGACGAGGTGGATGCGGCCCTGCGTGCGCTCAACGACCGTCTCCCGTCCGGTCGTGCGCTCTCACCGGCCGACGTCAACGCGGGAGGCCCGATGGACGTCTACCAGGCACGGATCCTGCACCGGTACGTGCTGGTTCGCGGCGGCGACCCGGAGCACGGCAACGTGCTGGACATGTCGCTGGAAGTGTGAGGCCGGGCCGTCAGCTGATGGCGTGGCCGGCGCCGCGGAGCAGCTGCGTGGCGTCCGCGAAGCGGTCCTGCGGCACGAGGACGATGTCGCCGTCGTAGCTCGCGGCCGTCCACACCGGCACACCGCCCGCCGCGAGCGACGCGACGATCGCGGCGAGCATGCCCGTCGCCTCCGGCGGATGCGCGGCGTCGCCGTTCCAGAGGGCGACCCAGGTGTCGGCGGTGGCGGAGTCGTCGCGCCGCATCCGGGCGCCGCCGTCGGGGCCGTGGACGGTGGCGAGCACGTCGGTCTGCGGGGCAGCGGTGGTCAGACGCTCGAGGACGTAGTGGCCGTCGAGGATGCGGAGGGTCTGGTGGTCGGCTGCGGACATGGGGCAGGGTCTCATCGATTGCGGGCGGTGTCCAGGGCCTGCCGCTGGGGCACGCCCCGTCGGGCGACCTACGCAGAGACGCGGACGCTGCGCCCCTCGAACGTCACGACGTCGCCGAGCTGCAGCTGCCGTCCGCGCCGGCGATCGACCTCGCCGTTCACGGTGACGTAGCCGTCGATGATGGCTTCCTTGACGTTGCCGCCCGAGTCGAGGAGCCCGGCGAACTTTAGGAACTGCCCGAGGCGGATGCCCTCACCGCCGATCGGGATGTCTTCGATGTGGGCGGAGTTCGTCATGCCGGAATGGTAGCCCACCGCGAGCAGCCGATCATTCCCGTCGCCATCCCAACCGTCGGTGAGGGCGCCGTCAGAGCCTCTGGAGCGCCCTGGCGACCGTCGTGCACGTCGGCGTCCCCTGGAGGGACTCGAAAACTGCGACCACCATCTAGTCCCTACCAGCAAGGGTCCGAAAACCGCGGAATTCCGCGCTTTTTGACCTCAGGAGATGACCGCGATCACACAGGAACTCGCTCGATTGTGGGCAAATTGTGGGCAAATCTTCTTCCTTGAATCCGGTGAGAGAGTCGACGACCCAGTCAATGGTGAAGATCCGTAGTCAGAATGGTTCTATTGCGTTTAGCCAGTCTTCAACGCTTAGTCAGGGTCTGGAATGAATGGCTGCGTCGATCTCAGCCTTGCAACGCGGGGATTACGTGGGTCTTGCGGAGTGCGATGTAGGGAAGCTTAAAAACGAATTCGCTCTGCGAGGAAGGGTGTAGCGCGGCGACTAGCTTGCCAACTTCTGAATTCGTGACAAAGAGAGTCGTCGTGCCCTCCTCCGTGTCTACCAAGCTGAGCAAGGCCGAAATGGCACCGCGGCTAGATGCCAGCGCCTCGAGTTCTTGTCGGAGCTCAGGTCGATGAATCAGGACCCGAGCGCCGTGTGCTTCTATCTGCGCTACCGCAACCTTGCCCAAACTGGAGTCGATAACTTTTACGTCGTGTTCTACCGCTTCACGAGTTGAGGCGGAGAGAATTTGCGCGCGCCATTCTCTCATCGAGGCAAGAAGAGGATCAAGTTCGATGCCTTGCGCCAAGCGACGGACCAAGCCGAAAACTTTCATGTCGCGAGCGCTTGTCGATGGTGCGGTGAAATCGAGTGTGTTCGATGCGATTGCGCATGCAACTAGGCCTGCGTGATGCGCCGAAATAGCTGGTAGCGGCGACGCCGGCCGGAGAAGCACGTGTTCGACCACCAAGGTCGTCGCGGCACCGACCTTCTCGTTTTGTACGACGGCATTGGGAAACGCCTCGGGATGCCCGTCCGGGTGATGGTCGATTACCTGTATGACGTCTTCGGGCCGGACAAAGCTGGGCAGCTGAGCGGGATGGTGGCAATCCACAAGAACGAAGTTTGCGGGGTTTGTGACCGGCTGTAGGAAATCGCCAAGGTCGGACTGCAGTCTCAAAGCGCCGAGAACGCCGAGCGTTTCGGCATTGAGACGGCCGGCAAACCTCAACGAGGCGGCCGGCATGAGGTAGCCGGCGACCAGGATCGCCGACGCTACGCCGTCTAGATCCGGATTGACATACGAGGTGACTATCGTCGTCAATTTGCACTCACTTCCGCCGGGGTGACAGGGTCCTTCTTTGAGGTATCGAGCCGCCATCGGCCGCCTGAAGAGGTAAGACGATCGAGTACCTCGGGACTCGCAATCAGTCCCGCAATACCCCGCTCTCGCATGACCACGGCGAGGTGAGACAGTAGCGATGCCTGCTCGAACACGAAGCCGCTGGACGGATGACAGGTCCTAACGAGGGTGAGAAGTTCCACAGAAGCCCGCCGTGCGACATAAATGGAGGACTCGGTGGAAACCTTTCGACTAGGGGACACACCGTCGTGCAAATGGGAATCTAGATCGATCAGCGACGGCGCGACTCGGAGATCGACAACCGTCCCTACAGCTGACCCAGACGAGACTATCCCTCGCTCAATTTCGACCGAAGACATCCGACCACCCTTATCGTCGCTTTCGGCAATATCAATCATGTAGGGGGCCAAACGGCCGGGGACTCCAAGCAGGCCAAATTCGATCGCCGCGCTGGGTCGCTCGTTGATAAGTGGAACGAGAGTACTTACGGTTCTCTCCAGGTCGATGTCCGAGACATCTAGCTGTTCGAACGGCGGTGACTCAACTACAACGTGCCCGTTCACGAACTGATACGCCTTGGACTGCAAGGGCCGCGAGCGCAACAACACCTCGCCTTGCTCGTTGAGTACAAACGTGCATGTCTCTACGTATCCTTTGGGCACGAAGTGCCCAACGGCGAGCTCGATCAGATAGCCCTCACGCGTGCGCCGCAGGATGCCGGTGGCATAGGCATACAACAGTTCTTGCTCGATGACACACGAAAGCGGGCTCGCTTCGAGACCCGTTGCTAGGACGCGTTCTACCGCACCGACAGCGAAGTTCGGATCGGGATACTGACGTATCGCATATCGTTCGCATCCGCGCAAAGCTAGCTCTACATCCATAGGGCGGTCCATCGAGAACTTTCGTACGATGCGTCCATTCACGCGGCGCGGATGAAGCAGGACGACGCTACGGCCCGACGACTCCTCGCTCGGCACCATCTCCGGTATCGACGGACGGCTATCGCCGCGGGTGGCCACCACCGCGCGCGCTCGTGACATAGGAATATGCAACCTTACGGCATCGCGACGGAGGGATATCTTGTTATGGCTTTTCACGGGGCCCGGAAGGCTATCGAACGCTTGAGCACGGTCGAGGTCGACGCATAAGGCTGGCCCGATCACGACCGGCCTCACTTGAAGAAGCAACAATGCTCCATCAGAATCAATCGTCCACTCGACGTCGACTGGACTGTCGAGAATGCCATCGAGTGCAATCACCGCGTGCACTAGCTCGGTTAGTAACTCGGCGGAAAGGGGCCAGTCACCCGAGGCGATTGCCCCATCGATGCGACGAACCTCGAGCTCGCACGCTTTCGCGGTACCGTCAACGAGCCCCACACCCAACCCAGCTACCCAAGAGATCGTTATGAGCTCAGGGTCGAGCGTGATCGGATGACATGAAAACGCCACACCCGACAGAATGGGCGCTTCGACCATTTCCTGGATAACAACACCCATCGGCATTTCGTTGTCTCCGCTTGCCCTGACGCTGTGGACGGCGATCCTGACGGCATCTTCCCCGTCGACGTTCAACACCGTCGTAAACCGGCCTGCGTGAGATTCAGACGTATCGTCTTCGCCGAATCCAGAACTTCTAACCGCTAAGACTGTTTGCTCATCGAATGGCAGACCGTGCAGGTCCTCCTCGGGATCGATCGCGATCGCGTGCGGTACAGCAAACCCGCCGACGAGCATAAGGCTCAAGTAGTGCGCTTTCCAACCATACTTGGCGGGATCGGCTAGGCCCTCTGATAGGTCGATCATGACTTCGCCGCCACTGCACTTTCGAGCTCATTCTCGACGATGTAGTCCGCTACCCCGGTGGGTACCAGATGTCGCCAGGGTTGCCCTGACCGCATCGCCGCTCTAATTTCGGTCCCAGACGTCAGGCGCTGATCGTGCGTTCGTCGCCACAAGGTGGTAGTGGTGTAACCGAGCGCGGTAATCTCGCGCGCCTTTTGGTCGCCCCAGTCGTCGTAAATGGTGACAAAGAACTCAGATGTCCTGGGGGACGGGAGGTACGACGATAAGCGTTTCGGATCGGTAATGGGAGCAGCCATCAAACAGAAGTCTTGACGCGCCCAGCCCAGCTCAATCAAGCCCTGCTCGATCATTAGGTGGCGATCGATGTATGTGAAGGGGTTGCTCGCTGTTTCCGACCTCTTCGAGTCGCTCTCCACGATCAAAGAAGGGCTTGGGTCAGGATTGGTGATGCCAATGAAGAGGCGAACGCATCGAGCGCGGGCCGCATCCAGGTATTCAACATGCCCGAGGTGTAGCGGTTGAAACCGCCCAAGCACGATGCCGTTCTGTACCATTCCAGTTCCTCCCAAGATCCAGAGTTTCGCCAGTTGCTTGTAACTAGAGCACCTTCGCGCTTAGCCACCGTTCCTCGAAGTAGAGCCGGAAGGCGTCTGCGAGCGGGTATGGCGCGAGGGGGTCAAGCAGCACGTGCGGAGCTTCCCAGCCGAGCTTGCTCGTGGCATAGCGTTCTCCCTCAAGCGCGTAAGGCGAGAAACTGACCACATCGTCGTCGATAACCACGATGCGGAAGGCCGGCAGAGAGTTCACTACCCGCACCTCGAAGGACGGGTGCCGCGATGCGAGGTCGCGCAGATGAGGAACCGACTCCTTGCTCAGACGACCCCCGCGTAATTGCAATAGCTCTTTGTACGCGTCCCCATCTGGGTCGATTATCATAAATCGCACGTCGCCTGGCTCGTCGCGTTCTCCGTCTAGGCGAATCAGCATTTCATCGAATTCGCTTCGGAGGCCAGGCTCCATAACCCACTTTGACGCCAAGATCCCTGAGAAGTAGAGCCGACGAGTGGTTCGTGCGATGCATTCCGCTGGTTCCACCTCCGCACCGCGTAGCGCGAGTGTCGAATCGGTCGTGATCCCGAGCAGTCGAGCGATTTCGTGAAGATGATCCTCAACCTTGATCCCGGATTCCAGCGGCTCGCTGAGCGGCCGTGCCCTGTGCGGCGCCCAAGGAGTGTTGGGCAGGCTCGAAACTCTCGGAGCCAGCTCCGACAGTTCATCCGGAAAATCTATGCGTTCTTGCTCATAGAATCTCCGTACCAACTCCCACGCATTGCGATGCTGGCGAATGTCCTGGGACATTTTGGCCGCGCGGAGGAGGCGTGGAAAAACCTCTTCATCCGGATCGCGGTTGCGAGCTATTTTGAGCAAGTCAGCAAGTACGCGGCGACCCGTTTGACGATCCGGCGCCAAAGTCATTCTGCAATCCGCGAGCAAAAGCTGCACCGAGCTCCAACGTTCCATCCACTCGGACACCACGTCGTCGAGTGCGATCGCCCATTGCACATACTGGTCCGGCACGTCATCGATGCTGAAGCCCGAAAGACCCATGGCCGGATTGCCCGCATACAGTCGCTCAATCCGCTCGAGGCCCGGCATGATCCGCCCTGCAGTCTCTGGGCTCAAAGCCGCTGAATCTGGATATTCATGCGCGACCTCGCTGTGGATGGATTTGATGAGCGCGGCATCGTTGCCTTCGCGATCACCGGCGAACCAGACGTGCCCGTTGGCTCGCGGCACGAGAGCGTCGTCCCCGAAGGAGCGACGTAGTTGCGCCAAGTACTGGCCAAATCCCGAGGTCGCAATTCCCATGACAGCAGCAGCACCTTCGACCGGAACTCGCGGGTCCGGATCGAGCAACAGAATCCGCAGGAGTACGCCGGCCCGCTCCTTCACGTCTACCTCCACGCCAGCCCGGTTCAGGACGGTGGGGCTGCTAGTGCAAATCTTTATCACTGGAGCCTCCCAAATCTTTTTCGTGTACCTGGGTCGGGGTCTACCCAGACGCTACGACCGGCGAATGAAGGACTTGTGAAACGCCGGTGAAACGTGAGAATACCTCAAATTAGTGGTACCACTGCTCCGCCATCGCAGATACCCGAGATCGTCCACGGCCGGATGTTCGACTGGGGCTCTAGGTTCGACAAGTCGCGTCGGACTCACGTTGAGGAGGGACGCCATGTTGACAAGCAGAGAGCGGCCGGACTTGGCCGATCGGAACCCACCCTGCCGCGCATCAGAGTTCGGGGTTGAACACCTCGACTGCGGGAGGGCCGCACGCAAGTTGCCGTGCCGCACTTCGAATAAGGGAGCTGCACGGGAGCCCGATGCGGTCCGAAAGCGCCTCTCCATCTCGATCAACCGACTGGCATCATGCTTGGCCATCTTCGTGGCCTTGGTGGGTGCCGCCGGCTTCATCGTGATGCTGTTGAGCGCGCATTACGCTGAAGCCATCGGATTGTTCGTTCTTGTGGTTGGGGCCCTCATCGGATTCGTCGCCCTGAACTTGCTGCTTGTTAAGGACGGACGCGTCGACATCCGGGCCAGCAAGGACGAGTTTCGCGCACGAGTCAAGACAATCAAGGGGACCCCACGTCGCCAGGCGGGGCGCCGTGCGCGCGACTAAATCCACTCCCGGCTGCAACATCTTTCGCAATTGACATGGGCGCAGGTATCGGAAGCTTTAGGCGTGGCGCTGAGCCACGTGACGCCGAACGTTTGGTGCATTTCGACGAGCGTGGGACCCGCACTCGACTTCGCGCGCGGCTCAGCTTGACGCACTCCTCAGCGAACCGCTACCGCGCCGCCAGATTTCATCCAGTCGAGCGACGTCTGCGGGGGAGGGCCGACCTCGTCCCTGGTTGAGCTGAGATCGAGCGCAAGAGGCCAGCCTCGTGCGACCGGTGAAGTTCGAGAAGATGATCGACCCGCTCGCTGACGCTAGAGAAGCCCCCGGTCCTATAGAGCTCGTCGACGAACGCATCGAGTTCGGCGTGGGCCAACCGCAGATCGCCGGGCATGGTGCTCGAAGCATAGAGCCACTCAAGCGTCTGCTCGTGATTGTCGCGCGTCTCAAGGACTGCTCGACCTAGCTTGTCCAACGTGTCTAGCGCTGCCGAATCAGTCGTTGGAAACACGAAGTTGTTGTAGATCACGTCCTTCGAATAACGGTAATCGCTCTTGAGGCGACCACCTACGGCGCGGACCCAGTCCATATGCATTCGACTAGTCAGCACCGCGAAGTCCGCTATATCGGCGTCTTCAATAACGAGGCATGAGTTCGACGCCACCACCCCAGCGCCGAAGAATCCCATCGGTATGTAGTCCCGTCGCTCCGACGAGGTGCTCGGGATCAGCAGGAACGTTCGGTCCGGACGCTGGGTGATTTGGGCAAAGAGGTGTGGGATTAGTGCAAGCTTGGGTCGCGATGAGGTTGCCCGTATGCGCTCATTCGCATCAACCCGCGCGGCGACTGGTGGAACAGCTCGCCACTCCTCCTCCGGCACGCCATCGAGCCAAAGGCAGAACCGTGGACGGTCCCGGATGAACTCCCGCGAACCATATAGCGGAAGCACCCACGAAGTAGCCTGCGGATAGTCGGCAAGAAGTCTGACGCGCTCCTCGGGCGACAGGATAAGCGATCCTTCGTCGGCCGGCATGTTGCCAAAAGCCATTTCAGCGCGACCTGAGATCTGGGATTGACGGTTGCCGACGGCATACTCGATTCCCTCTAGGAGGTAGGGGCTGATACTCCCCACCTTGCTCTCTGCGGGCTCGCCTCGTCCCCGCGTATACGAAAACAAGCGCTTAATGGCGGAGTCCTCGGAGGAGAAGCCAATAATCACACAGTGCACAGCTGCCGCGTCGGGCGACTCGTTATCCCACTCGAACGTCTGGTGTGCAAAGTTAATGTGCATGCCACCGTCGTAGAGCCGTCGCCAAATGATCGCCGGCTGCTCGCCTTGCGCAACCGAATTGGTTGACACCAGGGCACACTTGATTGTGGGGTTCTGGCTCATTATGCGGCCAGCCTTCAGATACCATCCGGCCACGTAGTCCAGGAATCCAGCTTCTCGAATTCCGTGGGCAACGGCTCGAAGCTCCGCCTTCTGGGCGGCGCTCATGGTCCGCGAACCGTTGAACGGCGGGTTGCCCACAATATAGGCCAGGTCCGCTGCGGGAACGACGACGTTCCAATCAGTCGATAGGGCGCTACCGAGGTGGATTTTGGGCGCGATTTGGATCGGGAGCCGGTCTGGAGCGAGCCCAAAATCTTCCGCCATGCGCTGGTTCGCCAAGTGGTCAACCAGAAGCATCGCAGTTTCTGCGATACGCGCGGGCCATTCCTCGATCTCGATCCCATAGAAGTGGTCGAGCGTGACTTTCAAATCACCAGTGACGTCGAACGACAATTGGGCGTAGTCGCGACCCTTTGCTTGGAGATTCAGCTCACGCTGACGAAGGAGAAGTTCCAGCTCGAGTGCGCGGAGCTCGCGGTACGCGACGATCAAAAAGTTGCCGCATCCACACGCAGGATCAAGCACTCGGATCTTTGCCAAGTCATTGTGAAGCCGCGTTAACTGTCCGTGGTCGTTCCACGAGCGCTCTAACCGATCCCGCAAACTGTCCATGAAGAGCGGGTTGATCGTCCTGAGAATGTTCGTCTCGGTTGTGTAGTGCTCACCTCCGCCTCGTCGATCAGACCGCGTCTTGACCGTCTGGAACATCGATCCGAAAACGGCCGGCGAGATCACCGACCAATCGAATTTGCCGGCCTCGATCAACTCGTCTCGGAAGGCTGGGGTGAGAACTCCCATCACGAAGTTGTCAGCGAAAAGACCGCCGTTGACGTAACGGAACTCGCGGACTACTTCGGGTAGCTCAGGGCGTCGATGCTGGTGGCTGAGTGCCTCAAACAACCCAGAGAGATCTCCGGCAAGTGTTTCGGGGGTCGTGTAGTCGACGAGGAACGCCTGGAACTTGTCAGGGCTCCCCGTTTGCTTCCACATACCCGAGTCGTCGGCGAAATAGAGAAAGAGGAGGCGGGCAAGAAGCAGTGTGGCGTTGTGTTGGTCCCAACCGGCGGACTCGAGCTCAGCATACAGAGTGCTCATGAGTCGCGCCGCCTGAGCAGCGGTCGTCTCAGCCTCGCGGTCGAACGCCCCGCGCATGCGAGCGAGAAGGTCAACCAGCGTGATCTCCTCATCGAAGCCGATCGAGATGGCTTCGAGCTGACGCACGAGCCGAGCGTCGCTGTCTCCCACCCGGTGTTCGTGGAGCACTAGCTTGGCGTTGGCCCCGCCCATCTGCGCGCGCCTCGGCCAGCGCCATGCCTGGTTGTGTTCGTCGGCGAAGATGACAAGACGTTCGAGACTCTTGGCGCCGACCGCCTGATCTATCTGCCGCTGAACGGAGCGAGTGGGCACGCCGTCGTGGAACCAGACGCGGAGGCCCTTGAACCCCGCGACCTGAGTCAGCGTGTGAACACCGTCGTCCGCTTCGACGCCGAGTTCGGCTTGGTCGGGGTTGCTCCAACCAAGGTGATCAACGAAGAGATCACGGAACTCGCGCCGATCGACGAGGCCTAGGTGCGCTGCGCTCTGCACTAGTGATTCACTCCCATAGTGCTAACGATCCGGATCGAGTCGTTTCCCGAACGACGCTCGATGACAAGCTTGTCTTCACGAGCCAACGCAGTGACGCGGTTTGCGAGTTCATCGTCCGAGGCTCCGTTCCGGATGGCATTCCGAAGTCGACGGTCGGATTCGTTCGTGAGCGGGTGCTGGTACAGCAGGTCGAGCGCTGCTGATGCTTCGGGTCCGAACTCGAAGAGGCTCTCGCCTAGGCGCTTCCAGATCTGGCGACGGACGCCCCGCAGGCGTCCGGCAGCGGTGGGCGGGTTCGCCAGTGGGCCCCTAACCAGCGCTCCAACCAACTCGTCGTGATTCGCGATCCGGTCCGCGGACGGCTCATCGGGCGTGCTCTCGAACAACCGAAGCGTCTCGAAGCCTGTTAGCAGCCGGGTCTCGCCGTCGACGGTCGTCCAACCGAATCCGTCGAGTCCGGCCTCGGTGCGCACGTAGCAGGCCACCCCGTCTTCTGTGTCCGTGACGCGCTTCGATCTCGTGGCGTCCACCAAATCCGGCAGCCGCCGTGCGCGCTCGGCAGCCTCCGGAGTTTGCTGCAGCGCATTGCTCCAATACTGGAAAGCGAGGCTGGCGGCGTCGATTTCCTCGACATCCTCCGCTTCGTCTAACGTGCCGTCATACAGATCTGTGATTGTCCGGACTTCATCTTCGGAGCCGAAGAAAGCCTCGTCCGAACCGAACGCTTGTGCGTTCTGCTGAAGTCGGTCCGCGATGCGCTGACGAAGCGACAGCACGTTATTCAGCGAGCCATGGAAGATCGAGTAAATCAGAACTTCGGGTGACGCCTGGCCGACGCGGTCAACTCGTCCCGCGCGTTGAATGAGGCGCACGATCGCCCAGGGAAGGTCGTAATTGACGACGATGTGAGCGTCTTGAAGGTTTTGCCCCTCGCTGAGAACGTCGGTCGAAATGAGTACCCGGAGCTCGTCGCCGGCCGTATCCGCATCAGGCTTGCCACGCAATTTATTGGATTCGGGGGAAAAGAGCCGAGCGAGCTTCGTTGGATCTTCGTCGTCTCCCGTAGCAGAATCGACCGCGTCGACACCCATCGAGCGTAGCGCCGCGGCAACGTAGTTTGCGGTGTCCTTATACTCGGTGAACACCAAAACCTTCTCGTCCGGGTGCTGCTCCGTGACAAGCTGCGCCAGCGCCGCGAGTTTCGAATCGCGACTTACCTCCCATGGCCCGTAGGCGTCTAGCAGTGCAGACAACGCCTCTGTATCGGCAAGCAGGGCGTCTCGCAGCGATGTCTTAAATAGCTCTGGTCGCACCCAGGTGATGTAGCCGGGGGCTGCATCTACCAGAGATTTGTAGCGCTGCGCCACCGCATCGCCAAGACGTTCGGTGTCGTCGACCTCATGCTCCACGATGTCGTCGTCCTCGAGCAGGTCGGCTTCCTGGATAGTGCCGATCGGCAGCGGAAGTCCGTTGTCGATTGCGTAGAGGAACAACTCATTACGAGCAACGTGGCGCCGCAAAGACAGGATGAAGGCGTAGCCGCCAGAAGACAGCCGCTTATACAGAGTGGTGCGCACGAACCCTGCTACCTGCCCGCGGGCTCGACGCAAATTATCAACCAATTGCTTGTCCTCATCGGACCACTCCGACTTGTGCGTCTCGTCCACGTATGCGATCAGCGAGTACCGCGGCAGGACTAGGTCCTGGAGAGTGTTTAAGGTGTTGTCGCTGACCATGAGGGCGGCCGGGTCGTCGCCCTCGAACGGGTGATCGATTGGAAGGGGAATCCGCTCGGGAAAGCGAAACTTCGTCCCGTCGGCAAATCGCAGGAACTTCGACCCATCCTCGTCCGTGTCCGAATAGTTGTTCTTGATGAACGAGCGCGTCCGCCGCACGAGGTGTTCGCTCATGAGGCGTTTCCAGTCGTCCGGGTCATCGGAGCGCTTGAACGCTTGCAACGTCGTGATCTTGCCGTCGACTCGGTCGGCCAGCCTCGGGTCCGCCGCGAGCGCGTTGACAGGCGAGATACCCAGGTCGTCATCGGGTTGGATGAAGAGCCCGAGCTGGTTGGCCACGTCTTCGAAGCGCCGGTTGTAGGGCGTCGCAGTCAGCAAAAGCGCCTTCGCTCCGACGCGGTCCAGGTACTCAAGGACCGCCTGATAGTCGCGGCGCTTGTCGTTTCGAAGCGTGTGCGACTCATCAACAATGACAAATCGGTAACGGCTAATGGCCGGTAACACGGTGTGCGCCTCGGTGTAGGACACGACCCTGCCGGGCACCTCGTACGCGTCGAAATAGTCCTCCCACATCTGCTTGAGGTTCTTTGGGCAGACGACGAGCGGGAGGTAGCCGTGTTCCTCGCGGAGCATCAGCGCAACGGCGACCGCCGTAATGGTCTTTCCGAGCCCGACTACGTCGCCTAACATGGTCCCACCCCGCGTAACGATGCGTCGGGCAAGGGTGCGCACGGCGGTTGCCTGGTATTCAAGCAGCTCGGACTGCACCTCAATCGGTACTGAATACTCCTCCTGGCCTTCGCGGACGTCCCGGGAGAGGTCGTAGCAGAGCTTGAGAAAGACCTCGTAAGGCGACTTCGGGTGCACCGATGCCCATGATTCGTCGAGCAGTGCGAGCAGATCCGCGGTGACGACTCGGCTGTGCGCATCGTTCCAGCGTGCTTCAAACCATGTCGCGAGATCCTTGCCGCCCCCGAATGCGTCCGGCACGTCAACGTTCAGTTCTAGGTTGGCATTCAGGCCCGACGGCGTCAGGTTGCTGCTGCCGACGAATCCCATAATGGGCGAATTGAGATCCTGCCGGTGGAAGATGAATGTCTTTCCGTGGAGTGGCCGCCGTGTGAAGACCTTGACCTCTACCCTTCCTGACTCCAAATGTTCGCGGAGCGCACCGAGGGTTCTACGGTCTTCCGCAGACGGTGCGCCTCGCATGAGCTGGACCCGGAGGTGCTCGAGAAGTTGGGCTTTTCGCTCCTTTGATACTTGAGCGTCCGCGTCAGGGCGCGGCTGGCCGTCGACGGTTGCTTGGAGCTGGTCGAGGGTCTCCTGCTCGGGACCGGCGAACACCATTCCGATCAGGATGCGAGCAACGGGTCCGTTCGTTACTTGCTTCGCGGCAACAATTTCATCGAACTCATTCCAGCCACGGAGATTGAAGTAACCGACCGCGACGTCCATGCGATCGAAGTCGCGCAGCGTCGCCTGCAGGTGTTCTCCCAGGCGGAGCTCGATGTTGTCGAAGATCCGGGTCACGGCGCTCCCTCGTCGCTTCCCGGTCCTCCAGGAAGATAGTTGTCCTCAGCCTACCGAGCCACACAGGCAAGGGACATGTCACCCTAAACACGGCGCGGCGAACTCTCCCCGCCCGTCCTCTCCGCGCTCGCGCCATGCATGTCGCCGCCACTCAGCGGCTGCTAGCCCGGATGGATGCACCTGCGGCAGGCGCGAAATGAGCAGGTACTCTCTCACCCGCTTGCGGTCGGACGCGTCGTACGCTCCGGCAACGAGGTTGCGGACGACGTCATCACGTTTCACGAGCGGCTTGGCATCGACTCGAGCCGATCCGCTCTCAAGGCAAAGCCGTGGCTGCCCGCCGCCAGGGACGCCAACGACGACGCAATCGAGATCGGTCGCCGTTCTGTCGAGGCAGTGCGGCAATTCGGCGCGACCGTGACGCCGAGCCGAAGACGAGCCGGATGCGGCATCAGGATCCGATAGTGTCAGCGACGAATCCCAGCTCGGGGGCGCGGAAAGCCGGTCGCCCGATGGCACTGATGATCGGTCCCATCGGGCGCAGCTATCGACCTAGTCGTCGCACTCGTCGTCCGATGCTTCCCGTCGCCTGAGCTATACGACAGCAGCCACAAAGTACTTAAGTTGAATAGTGATGGCAGGCCGCTGCGTGGCCCGCTACATCAGTTGCGGGCAGCCACGTGAGACTCACAATTTGGATTCGGCTACGCTTGGAGGGGTGAGCGAGAAGGCCAAATGACAAACGCTCTCCACATCGAAACATCTACCCCGCGCCCTGGCAAGCGATTTGAGCCTACGCACGAGCGGCGACTGCATGAGGCCGCATTGGCTGCTGCGGAGTCGCTCCATGGTGCGCAGCGGGGCCTAGTTGTCGTTCCTGAATTCGCCGGGTCCTTGGGAGTGCCGGACTTCACTGCCTATGTCGGGCCTGTCACGAGTCTCAGGGCGCGACAGTCGCTCGGGGTGCCACCCGTTGTCAGTGACATTGACGCCGGTATCCTCTCCGTCGCCCTCATCAACCGCGGCCGCAACGTAAACGCGCTCGCGTCTGCGCTGGGTTGGCCGACCCAGACGGTGGCAGGACGGATTAGACGTTTAGTCGCTTCTGGCGCTCTCATAGAACGAAGCCCGGGTAGCTTTATCCGCCCGGCGGAACTTGCGGTACAGGGACGGCTGTACGCAATTGAAACTAAGCTTCAGGACTGGCGAAAGGCGCTCCGCCAAGCTCGCACATACCGTACCTGGGCAGATGCCTACGTACTCGTAATGAGTGACATCTCGAATCGAGGCTCCAACGCTCTGCTCGCTGAGGTGAACCAAGATCGCGGCGGTCTCGTGGTCGATGGCAGATGGCTCGCGCGCCCGCGAATCGAGCCACCGGTGGGATGGCGACGTTTCCAAGCTTCCGAAATGTTCTCCTCAGCGACCAAGGCAGGATTAGGCGGTCCAACCTTCACTTAGTGCATACATTCGAAGGCCCTGCTGGTAGGGGAAGATCCACCTACTTGAAGCATCGCGGATGCCAGTGGAGGTCTGTAGCGCGGCCCAATTGACCGCCGCGGCGGTGTACATGGCGTCCAAATCCCTGAAACGCTGTTCATACGTCGCGGCGCCTTCTACTCGGCTGATCGCGAACTGGAGTTGGGCGACGTGGTGCAGGTACGCATCTTTGGCCCCGGGGGCGGACGGCAGTCCACCCAGACGAGTCGCCAGCGCAGGGTCTTGGCGCGACAACAGTGCCCCATCTGACTTGCCCAGCGAGCCAAGCAGCCCTGCGAGCGTTGGCCTTTCAAGCCACCCACCCATCTGTTGCTCGCCGGGAACCGGAACGGGCCTTGGACCGTAGTCGCTATACGCAACGACACGTTGACGCTTGTCCCACCCGGTACCGACGGAATAAGCCCCCGCCGCCACAGCTGGAAGGGCCGCGAAGTCTCCATGCGAAATGTGGACTGGCGCGTACTCACTCAAGGCTCTTACGGTACGAGCCACACCGAATACTTCATCTGCCGTCACCGCCGGCGGAAGGTCATTGCTCGGTTGAACGAAGGAGATGAACCATCCGCTCGGCTGCAATGCGGCAAGCGCTCCCACGTGCGCGTCTAAATCGCCGGCATCGCTCCAAAAGCTCGATGTGCCAGCGATAGTCAAGTAGGTATCGGGCTCCAAATCCATCGCAGCCTTGGCCGTGTCGAGAGCGAGAGTGCTCAAATTATTCAGGCCCGAAGGCAGCAGCGGAGCCGGAGCCAGATGCAACGCACCGACCTCATTCTGCAAACGAAAGACACGACGAACGTGTTCACGCCTATATGAGTCAAGCGTCAGATCGCCCTGCGGGCCGCCCCAGAGTGGATACTCGCGGTAGTAGCGGTAATCACCAACTCCAGTCATCTGGAGGACATGAGTCATCGGATCAAACCAGTATGGTATGCCGGAGTCCCGAAGCTCTTCCGTTCGCTTACCGATGCCCGGCTTCAGGCCCGGGCCACCCCGATGAACGTATGGCGAGGCCCACGGCGTCAACACCGCTCCAGAGGCGGTTCCGTTTTGCACGGCCTCGCCGATCCACCCCGCCAAGTTCGCACGTGGACTGTCTTCAATGAGTGTTGTCACGGGGTTCCGATCAATGCGTTGCGGAGCGCCGCGGCATCAAGAAATCGCCGAGCCGGCTGCGGGTGTAGCGCGCGCATGACAACGCCCGCTTGATTAGCGCTGAGATCCGACCGCAACGTCTGGAGCGGTGTCACCGCGGCCCTGCGCACCCGTTCCACGTACTCAAAATCGTCGCCCGCATATGGAATTGGGAGTACCCCAGTGAGCGCTCTATACATCAGATTGCCAACCTGAAAGACATCCGACATCTTCATAGGTCCCCCGCTGTAACTATTCAGATGTTCTGGCGACAGGAATCCGGGAGTTCCCGGCTGCCCGGCGACGGTCACTCCCGACAAAAGCGTATGTCGTGCAAACCCGAAATCCAGAACCTTGTAACTGCCGTCGCCCAGCCGCCGAATGTTGTTTGCGCTGAGGTCGCGGTGAATTACGGAACGTTTATGCGCTTCGGCAAGACCATTACAGACGTCGATCCCCATCGACCGTGTGGCATCCCAACTCCATGGGTCCGCGCCAACGATCGCCCCGAAGTCGTCGCCATCGAGGTATTCCTCAACCCACGCAGCACCGTGCGGCGGGTTTCCCAATTCAACGAGCTCTGACGTCACCAAGACTACATTCGCGTTTGCGATCGAACGAAGCAACGAAACTTCGCGTTCGGCGCGCTTCAGCGCTTCGTCTGTGGCGAAATCCACCGCGATCACCTCAAGTACCTGACGTTCCCCATTTGCGGCGTCTACCAGTCGCACGGCCTTCTGCCCGCCGACTGCCCCGATCGGACCGAGGTCCTTCAAGCCGAGCGCCTGAACGGCTTCCTGGATAAGAACGTCGTTAGGAACCGTCATGCGTCGAATCTAGCGATGGGATCGAGCGGGGGAACCGACCGGATCTGCCCCACTTCGGGGGCCTCGGTCGCGCGCTGGAGCGTCGCAGTTGGTTGCTGTCTTGTGCATCCGTTTCCGTATCTTGTGGCCGGTCAGCCATCGGCAACAGATTCCTGGCGCAATGCCAAGAGACGAGCGGGAAGGGAGAGAGGGGCCTGAACGGAAATCGAGGAGGCGAAACGAGAAGAACGCGTTGAGGACGAATGTGGGAGGACACGACCAGGCAAACAGACGAAGGAGGTACTAAGAGCGAATGTACTAAGAGCGAATGTACTAAGAGCGAATGCACGTAGGCACTCAAGTGAAACGGCCAGCATCACCCCAGAGGTAACCGAAGCAACTTCGCCCCCTAATCGGGAGTTTCCAGCTGTGCTCAGAGTAAACGAAGCAGCCCCCGCCATGCTGGCGGGAGCTGCTTCACATCGTTGAGACGGCTGACCGACCTCTATTGAACGGCGTAGCTGAGCTTGCCGATCGTCGTCATGCCGAGGTCGTCGGACGCAACTAGATCCACGGGGGTTGTCGTGTCCGTGAGCTCGTAGGCGACCGCGTTCTGCACCGTGCCGCCGCTCTTGATGTCTTCCAGCTGGGTGTCGAGGAACGTCTGGTCAGGCAGCGAGCCCACCTCGAGCTTGTTCACCGCGTTCGGATTGTTGTCCTGAATGGCGGTGATCGTGCCAATCCAAGCGGTCGTCGGATCGAGCTTCTTGTCCGTCAGATTCGTGACTGAGTACCAGAATGCAAGGACCGGCTTGGTGCCGTACTCGTTACCAGGGGCCCCGACCGGGATCACCTTGTGGTCGGTAATCGTAATCTTCATGTTCGACGTGGTCAACACCCCGTTAGCGAACGAACTCGAGCTGTCGGCTTGCTTATCCGTCGAGCTGGAAGTGCTGGGCGACGCAGAGGCCAGGGGCACCTTCTCTTCGCTGAGCGCAGACGCCGCGCCGACGAACACCGCCGTGTAGACGACCACCAGGATGATCGAGAGGACCAAACCGAGACCCGACAGAATAACGCCGGCAATGGCCGCCTTGCGCGGACGGAACTTGATAACCAGACCGACGATTCCGAGGATTACCCCCGCGATACCTGTGACGATGGTGATGTAGTTGAGGAACGGAATCGCGAAGCCCACCATGGTGACGATTCCGAGAATCATCGAGGCGATCCCGAAGCCGTTGCCCGAGGCCGGCGGTTGAGGAGCTCGAGGGTCTTGCGGGATGGTTGGTACCTGGGGTGACAGATTCTCGGACAGAGTAACTCCTGGGTCGGGTGCGGTTGACGCAGCGGGCTTCTGGTCGCCCGGGCGCAGGCAAGAGGTTACTGGACGTTCGGTATTTTCGCGGCCCCGCAAACGAGGGGTATCGTCACCTCACTAGCGCGGTGCAGCGGCCCGTGCACCAGGCGGTAAAGGTGCGTCAGCTACAAGCGGTCCACAACGAGCGACCGGGGCACAAGTACATCCGGGCGTCTCTCGTCGAAGACACCGCCAGCGGCGCGGTTTCAGGGTTGAGGGCCTTTCCGCCGCCCGATCGTAGCTTCCTCCCGGTGCTGCGTGCCGGGCTTTCGCGGCGTATCCTCCTCCGCTTCGCTCCCCCGGTACTCCACGGACCCGGCACTGCGCACCTCCCACTCGCTCTCGATCACCCGCCGGAAAGGCACTCAAAGACGATCGACCCGAGAGGGGATGGGTGGGATGCGGGTATTCATCATCGACACCAGCAATATGCCCCAGAACTGCGAGGCGGACTCATCGGGGTGGAAGGGTCCTCGAACCCGACTGCCGCTGAGAAGCAGGAATGCGTGGAGACCGTCAGCCACTATGTGGCGGATGGGTGGGCGATCGCCGCCGACCCGCACACCTACATCGGATGGCTGGCCGCACTCACCGCCGAAACAGCGTGCGTGCCCTTCGTGAATCTGGCCCGGCTCGCCGCGCATCCGTGGTTCCAAAGGGAATCGGCTTAGCCCTCGGTATCACCCGGCAGGGGCCTCTGCTCGGGCCGGACCCAACTGATTTCGGTTTTGCGCGTCAAAACCGGCGTGGAAACACAACGTGTAGGTATGAGGGCATTCAATCCGGAGGCAGTACCGCAACGCAGATCGCCAGCGTGCCGGGTGCGGCCGGTCGCCGCCGTTCCCGGAGGGCGCGGCTTCGGGGAAAAGCAGCAGCGCGCGCCAAATGCGCGCCAAACCCATCGCCGAACCGGAAGTAATAAGTAGAGGGCAGTTTCCGACAGGACGAGACTGCCTGGTTTCGGAAGTCCAGAAACCACGCGTGAGGGAGGTGAGTGCGGGTGCGAGGCGGAGTAGCCAGATGGAAGCGGGGACAGCAGTCCCACGGGGTCAAGCAAGCGGTCAACTACGCCTTCTCCGGGGTCTGTGACGCCACCCTCACCGCCAAGACCGCCGACGGCGTGATCGCGGCCGCCGGCTACGCCGACGCCGTCATGACGCGGTACATCGTCGAGAACGGGGCGATCCGCGACGACCTGCTTACCCGCTCCCAGTTGAAGGAATGGGTCGACGGACTCGACCCGCTTACCGGGGAACGCCGGGGCCGCGACCTCGAGTCGCCCGTCGCGGACCTGATCTTGGATGCGACGATCAACGCCCCGAAGTCGTTCTCGATCGTCGCCATGCTCGACGCCGACCTGGCCGCCGCGTACGAAGATCTCCAAGACCGGCTCCGCGACCGGATTATCAAGCTGTGGCAGTCCGAGCTCAACGCTCGCCGCGGCAAGGGCGGATCCATCTGGGAGAACCTTGCCCGGGTCGAGGTCGTCGAGCTACGCCACGAACGTTCCCGTTCCTTGGACCCGCATAAGCACCGCCACCTCTGGCTGAATGTCAAAGTGCAAGGCCAAGACGGCAAATGGTCCAACATCGACACGAGGGTGGCCTTGCGGTTTCAGAACGTCATCAATGCCGAAGGCGACCTCGCCTCCCGCACCGACCCAGCATGGATCGGCGCTCTCGCTGCTAAGGGGTTCACCCTCAACGAGGACGGAGAGATCACCCAGCTCCAGCACCTCGTGCGACCGCTGTCGAAGCGGTCCGCGCAGATCGAGGCCAACAAGATTGCCCGCACCGCTTGGTGGAGGCGGCAGCACCCCGGGCAGGAACCTTCCCACGATGTGCTCAGCCAGATCGACCACTGGGCGTGGGCGGTCGGCCGACCCAACAAGCCGGGCGAGTTGAACGAAGACGACTGGGCCGCCCTCGTCCGCAAGGAACTGCATTCCGCCGACCCGACCATTGGAAGGCAGCATTCTCCTGCGACACTGAGTCCTCTTGCCGTCGAGGAACTCGACATCGGATTGCTGGCAGCCAAGGCCGTTGTCGACGCGGATGCCCGCTCAACCGGCAGCGGTGGTCGCTTCAGCGCGATGGATGTGCGGGCGGGTGCGCTCCGGGCGATCGCCGCCACCGGCGTTGTCGCCGAGCGGGACGTCCTCGCGAATCTCGCTGAGGAAGTCGTGGCGCGCTCGCACACGGTGACACTGATCTCCGAGCCGGACGTCCCGAAGCACGTCAAGCACCTGATGGCCGTCACCACCGCCACATTGAAAGCCACCCTCGCTCAGAAGGTCGACGCGTTCTCCGAGCCGGGGCAGACCCTGGACACGGATGAGGTCGCCGCGATCGGACGGGCGATTGAGCCCGATCGGACGCTCGATGAAGCCCAGCTGGCTGGCGCGGCCGCGATCGGCGGCACGTCTCGCAACGTCGTTATCTCCGGCCCCGCCGGCACCGGAAAGACCACGATGCTCAAAGTGGCCGGCGCAGCGCTTCGGCGGCGCGGCCACAAGATGATCATCGTCGCGCCAACTAAGAAGGCTTCGTCTGTCGCCGGACGCGAAACAATGAGCGCATCATCGTCGCTCCACCAGCTTCTCCACGAGTTCGGATGGCGTTGGGCGACTACCGCATCCGGCGCAACCGAGTGGCGGCGACTCTCGATTGGCGAGGTCGACCCGCCCACGGGCGGCAGCTATCGCGGCCCCCGCACCCGCATCGACCCTGGTGATCGCATTGTCGTGGACGAGGCTGGCATGCTGGACCTCGAGGCGGCGTCTGCGCTTTGCGACATCGTCCGCGCCACCGGCGCGGGAGTTGCGCTCGTGGGTGACCAGTATCAAGCCTTGCCAGTCGGGCACTCGGGGGCCATGGCGCTGTTCTGGCACCGGTCATCGCGGCGCATTGAGCTCACGACTACTCACCGCTTCAACGATGAGACGTGGGCAGCCATGACGCTTCGGCTCCGGCACCCGTACAGCGAGGACCAAAGTCGAGACATCGCTGAGGCCCTCGTTCAAACAGACCATATCGTGATGGCCGATAGCGACGTCGCCGCACGCGAAACGATGGTCGAAGGATGGTTTGAGGCTCTGCAGTGCCGGGAGACAATCGCGTTGGTGACAGCGACTCACAGTGAAGCGCAGGAGATCAGCGAGGCTATACAACGCCGACGCATTGAGGCCGGGGCAATTCACACTAGCCAAACACTTAGTGGACAATCCGGCCAGGCGATCTTCGTTGGTGACGTGGTCCAGACCCGACGCAACGACAGCGCTTCGGACGTGCAAAACCGCCAGAACTGGGTCGTGAAGACGATCGCCAAGGACCACGTGATCCTGGCCGCGAGCACCGACACAACCGATTTGAGGAAGGTCAGCCTCGACTACGCTGCGTCGCACATCCACCTCGCCTATGCCACAACCGTCTACGGCGTTCAGGGTGAGACGACTGACCGCGCCCTTGTCGGACCCGGAGTGGACGCAGCCGGACTTTACGTCGGTCTGACTCGAGGCAAGCAGCACAACACGGCGGTGCTAGTGGCTGCCGACGCGGACTCGGCCAAGGCGCAGCTGGTCGAGATGATGCAACGCCAGCCGACGGAAGAGACCATGAGGAAATCGCGGGCGGCGGCTCAGGTCGAGCTTCGGCGGGCTGCTCGGTCGTCTGCCGAACCGATAACCGCGGTGACCGAAACCCAACTCACCGCGATTGGCCTCCAATGACCGGGTCGACAGCGCTAGCCGCCAATACCAACCGCGCACAACTCTCGGCCGACCAGATTTACCCCATCCAACGTGCCGCCTTCAGGATCGAAGCCGAAGATTGCGATGCCCAGGGCGTCAGCTCTGTCGACCGCTTGCGGGAGAGCTCCTGCGCGAATGAAGATCAAGCCCCGGCGCCCGTCTGCAGCGACAACCAGCGCAGCTCGCTCCACGGCCTCCAATCCGAGGTTCCCTCGCTTGTTTTCAACCCAGCCAAGATAGCCGGAGGCATACAGGTCGCAGGACTGGCGCGACTCACCCTTCGCCACGACTGCGTCTGTGGCACCGAGGAAGCACATCCAATCTCTGCACAACTCGACTGCCTCATCGTCTGTCGCTCCGCGCGGTCTTGGTTCAGGCGTCACTCTCACACGTCCAGAGTGCACCCATCGTCGGATAACCGACGAGCTAGCTTGCCTGCATCAACGCAAGCCGACGTCGTCGGTGGCTCGAGTTAGGTTCTGGAAGTGGGAAGCATCGACGCATACGAGTCGGCCAAGGGCCGGCGCTATCGCGTGCGCTGGCGCGACCCCGAACACCAACAGCGTGAGAAGCGCGGGTTTCGTACCAAGCGCGAAGCAGAGCTGTACAACGCTACGGTCGAAGTGGCAATGGCAAGAGGAACCTACTTCGAGGCATCCCAGTCGAAGATCACCGTCGGTGAGCTCGCCTCGGAGTGGCTCGCCAACAAGGAGCAAGCCCTTAAGCCCTCAAGCTTCTCGCCCATTCGCATTGCATGGCGCGTGTACGTCGAGCCGCGCTGGGCGGCGACTCCGATCGGCGCGATCCGGCCGTCGGCCGTCGAGAAGTGGATCCGCGAGCTAAGCCAAGGCAAGGCTGTCACGGTTCGGGTCCGCGAAGGTAACGCCGGTAAGCCACGATCGGCCGGCGTCGTTCTCCGCGCGGTAGGGATCCTCGCGGGCATCCTCGACGTTGCTGTGCGCGACGGCAGGATTCCAGCGAACCCCGCTCGCGGCGCGAGCAACCTTCCGCGCAAGGGAACCAAGAAGCGTCGCCGATACCTGACCAACGAGGAAGTCTTCCGATTCGCACACGCCGTGCCCGACGACATGCGAAGCGTCCTCGTCCTGACTCTCGCCTACACCGGCATCCGGTGGGGTGAAGCTGTCGCGCTCACGGTCAACGACATCGACCTGGAACGTTGCCGTCTCGCCATCCACCAAACCGCTACAGAAGTGGACGGGCTCATCCACGTGGGGCCGCCGAAGAGTTGGGAGGCCCGTTCGGTACCGTTCCCAGCGTTCCTTGCGCCTCGTCTCGAGGCGCTGATCGCCGGAAAGAAGCGTAGCGACCTCGTATTCCCTGCCCGCGCCGGCGGCTACCTCGCTCGACCAGACACCGCCCTGAACCGGCAATCCTGGTGGCTGACCGCGCTGCGCGATGCCGGACTTGAGCACATGACGCCGCACGACCTCAAGCACACCGCCGCTAGCCTGGCCGTCAGCGCCGGTGCGAACGTCAAAGCCCTTCAGCGCATGCTCGGTCACAAGTCGGCCGCGATGACGCTGGACACCTACGCCGATCTCTTCGAGGACGATCTAGGGTCTGTCGCTGATCGGCTTAACGAACGCGTGATCGCCGAGAGCGGAGGCAGCCTCTGGACTTAGCGCGGCACGGACCTATGGACAAACACCAACCCAGAGCCCATCTCGTGCCCGAGTCATCCCCACGTACAGCTCTCGCCGATGGATCGTGGCGGTCTCGTCGTCGCGGTCGACGGAATCGAGCAGCGAGGGGGGAACTCGCGGCAGAAGAACATGCTTGAATTCGAGACCTTTCGCACGCTTGATCGTGCCAACCTTCACCGCGTCGACCGGTATTCCCGCATACTTCGTCAGCTCAAGGACGGGGACACCCGCCGAGCTAAGAGCTCGAATTGCGTCTCGGACCCCTTGGTTCGTGAGGCACAGCACGCCCACGTCGCCGGGCGGGCATTCCAAACCGGCGAAGTAGGCGATCAGGTGCTTGTCGTGGGTCGCTCGATCGGCGAAGCGCTGGGAGATTGGCTCGGGGCCTGACCTCGGCACATCGTCGAATGCGTCTCGACCGAGGATGTCGCCTTCGATGTCAGTGAACTCGTCGCCGTCGACCAGTGCCGCGGCAAAGTCAACAATCTCCTTCGTGTTCCGGTAATTGGTCGACATCACGACTCCCCGGCCCGCGATCGAAACGCCCGCTTCGGTTAGAGAGAATCCACCCGGGTAGATGGTCTGCTGTCCATCCCCGATAAGCGTGAGCCCATCTGGCTTGTCTCCGACGAGCAGGTACAACATGCGCACCATCGCACAGGTCAGGTCTTGGGCCTCGTCGATGATCACGCCGCCATATTCGGTGATTGGTTGGGAACGCAGCGAAGCTTCGGCCCGCAGAATCACATCATCGAAGTCGTGGATTTTCCGTTCTCGAAGCTCTTCCTCGTAAGCCAGAAAGAGTTTCCATACTTCACGTCGCTGATCGACGTTCAGCGGCCGGCGGCGTCCCGTCCGGACCAGGTCCGCGTACTGCTCGAAGCGCCACAGTCCGCGCCCTTTGATCACGTAACTGATTTCGTCTTGCCAGTAGTGCGGATTCGAATCGACGCCGGCGAGTGGGCCGCCGGCGGCCACACTTAGCCAGGCTGATGAGAACGCCAAGGCGGCCTCCGAGCCGTCAAGGTTGACCCGGATGCCGCGCTGCTTGAGTAGACGCAGCGCGAACGCATGGACTCCGACGAACTCAACGTTGTCCGCAGCGTCAGGCGCGAGCCGGGCCAGGAGATTACTCAGCACGTCCGGCAACGTTCGAACGAACGACGTAACCAAAACCTTGGACCGCTGTGACCGTGCCAGATAGGCGGCCCGATGAAGACCTACCACCGTCTTGCCTGTACCAGCAGCACCCCGGATGCGCGCTGGACCATTGAAACCGCGTCTCACGAGCTTTGCCTGACTCGGGTGCAAGAAAGCCATCCACTCCTCGATCGGCTCAGCCATCAGACCCGCGAGAAGGATGTCCGTCACTTCCTCGATCTCCAGCAGCGGCTCCGGCTCTGACTCCACCAGGACTGGCTCAGGGACGCTAGTGTCCAACCCCGCGGGCGACGAGCTCAGGACCGGGAAGTGGTTGAGCGCCGCGCTGAGGACAGCATTGACCTGCACATCCGTCAGACGTCGCCCATACGAATTGATGTAGGTTGCGGCCTGTCGTTCACCAACCACGACGGCACCACCCACCTCTGTCGGCGGCATGCGGCGACCAGCCAGCACTACAACGACGTGCACTTCCCCGGGCGCCAAACCCAGTTCCGCCATGACCGCTTCGGTCCCATAGCCGACGTCAGCTAAAGCACCCAGGTCGTCCGTCACGTCCGCTTGACCTCGGAAGATGCGACCGGCCGCGATCTCCACGTCCGCCCACGCTTTCGTGTCGACGATGAACAGGCCGCCAGGCCCAACGAGCACATGATCAATCTGGGCGCGAGACCGGGAGCCAGGCCATCCTCGGTCGTGAAGAAAGGAGTAGCCAGCCGCAGAGAGTGGCGCCAAGCTGCCGGCGACTTGCCGTTCGGTTCGGTGCGCAATCATCCAGCGCTCCGCGGCTTCTCGAGCCTCTGCAGCAAGTCGGTCGTGCTCGGCCGCCAAGGCGCTGAGTCTTCGCCCTTCTTCACCGGCGGAATGTCCTGCCGATCCCAAAACGCACCCCCAAGCGGCCTGTCGCAGATCTCGGTACCCAGTCTCCCTGCCGCGTGAGTAGTGCCGATACGCCCATTAGGAGGGACTCGGAACGGTCAGCCCCTGTGTTGGCGCACGGAGCAGACGACGTTGAGGATCAAGAGGATCGGGCAAACGTGCCCCGGAACGCCTGTAAGCCAGGGAGCAGCATTGGCGTGCTCGCCCATCCAAGGAAAGTCGCATTCGCTCGAACGGCGGATGAGGCGTCTGCTCTGCAGCTCGATTCTTGCGTCCGACCGGATGGGAACCCTACAGCCGAAGCGCGTCGCCGACGCTCTCAGAAACCGCTAGTTCTTCCTCAATCTCCTCGGACTCTTCCTCGACTTCTTCGCCGAGGCTCAAGCGATACTCATCACGAATCTGCCACAGCGACCTCCCCGTCTCCCGCACTTTCCAGAACCGCCAGCCGTTAATTCCCCCTTTGTAGAGCCCCTCGCTGTTCACCGCGACTGCCGCGGCGCTGGGAGTATCGAAGCCCTGCTCTCCGACAAAGATGCGCCCGTCGATGCCGACTGCTGCTGTCGTGCCTGCGAGAACTGCCGGTCGGGCGATGAGGAGGGCCCCCGGTTCGATCAGCCCCGCTGAGACCAAGACGGCAACATCAACGTCCCCGGCCGCTGCCGCGGCCGGAGCCTCGGCTACCCGAGCCGCCAAGCCAACGTGCCCAGGAGGCGTGGGCCAAATCTCGAGAATCGCTTCGGTCAGCTTTGCCGTGCGCTCCGCGATCAGGTCCTCGTCCCATCCGTCCGCGTGATTCTGGATCACGTCGTTGGTAATGAGCACGTCGTTGTACTGCTGAAAGTGCGCGAGCTTTGTTTCCCACGCGCCGTTCGACACTTTGGAGTTCAGTTTCTGCGTGACGAGAGTCAGGTTTCCCAGTTGTTGCAAGGCCCGATCCCTCGCGGCTTCTTTCGCCGGTCGCTCATCCGCCGTCGCAGCAAGCGGCCAATTCGCTCGCCACGCTTGGGGTAGAAGGTGCTCGATCGTTCCAACGCCGCGCGGCACCGGCCCCATCCCGAATGCCTTCCAATCTGGATAACCACGCCGATGGTCTTCTAGCGCTTCGAGGACCATGCGTAGACGAGCGCGTACGTATTTGTTGTAGGCCGGCGCAGTCCAGAGCGCGTGTGTCACTTCGCCGTCGTCCGGCCAATAACCCACAGGTGTCTTGTTCGACGCAAGATAGGCCTCGGTTTCAGCCGCCAGAGCATCATGCGGTTGCTTGCTCAGGTGCACCATGAGGTCAACGATGAACCTGTTGGAGCCCTGAGACGGCGCCTTAACGAGCGCCCGTCGCACGGACCAGCTTTCCAGCGATTTCAAAATGTTAGTCTTCTCGCCATCGGGGACGTCCGCTTGAGAGGACTCGTCGAGCCAGATCAGCAACGGTCTCATCACCTCGGAATCGAGTGTCCCCACTCGATAGGTGAACCACTGAGCACGGGTGAGCGTGCCGCTCTCTGCCTGCGAGCCTTCAACGAGGAAGCGGTAGCGATCGGCGGCGGCTTTCACCTCGGGAAGCAATGTCGCGAGCCCTATGCCAGAGTCGGCGATGTAGTCCTTGAACTGCGCGAAGAGCTCGCGAATGGGAAAGTCTTCAAGCAGCCTTGCACGAAGCCAGTGCCACAAAAACCATGAAGCACGCGGGTGCGTCACGCGACCCGCGGTGATCGGAGTAATCCACCACGGTGTCTCCAGCTCTGCCCAGTAGGCGAGGTAGGCCTGCTCCACCTCACTTTCGGAACCAGGATGGTTCTGGAAGACAAAGTTCTTGATGAGATCGGCGGCGCTTAGCGGCTCACCGCGAGCGTTCAGCGTTTCGAAGATCGCCTGCGCATCCTCGGTCGCGTCGAGGCGGATACTCACAATCTCGAGCTGGCCGGACACTGCATCAACGAGCAGCTTTCCACGCACCTCAACGTTGCCCTCTCTTCCGAGCCATTCCTCGATCGCCGAGCTGAAGTATTCGTGCGCCTCGGCTAGACGCGATGGAACTACAGCCGAGTAGTCGACCGGGACGGGTGCGCTCATCACTGACTCGAAGCCGGCGCGATCGTGATTTGTCGGCCAAACCTTGAACCGATCCTCGGACTTCTTGTGGAACGCTGCTGGGTTCACGATGAGGGGCTCGATCTGCGCAGCCAGCATAGGCATTCCCTTTGCCTCCAGCTGCGAGTGCAGCGCATCGAGCAGAATCTGCAGTGTCGTAAGCCTTTGCTGACCGTCAATCACACTCCACTCGGGCATGGCCCCGAGCGTGGACGGCAGCTGCTGAACTACAAAAGCGCCCAAGAAGTGGGTGGCCGTGGGATTCTTCGTCTCGAGAACTTCGGCGAGCCGCGCAATGTCTTCCCATAACGGCTGCCACTGGCGGTCACGGGACCATACGTAGGGACGCTGGAAGAGAGGCACGACCATTCGGGAGGGTTGATAAAAGACTTCCCGCGGGTTCACTTTGTCAGGCTTCATGCCCTGCTCCTTTGCGTTAGCGTCCATGTCCCGAATAGCGACTGACTCTCGTCTGTGACTTCGGGCATCACAAGGTCTCACCAGCACGTGTTGGAGACAGAAAGAACATACCGGTTTTGCTGAGAATGGCCGGCGCGAGGGCCTCCAACAAAGTCCCGGTTAGGGTTTCGCCAAAGGCAATCCCAGCCCGGCGATCCAAACGCCAGGCAAACGACCGCACGAAAGCGGCCCTTTCTAGGGGCCACGGACATGTGATGCCAAACGTTGCACGGTCATCTCCGCGACGCTCTTAGAGTTTCTTAGAGTTTTTCGGCGGCCCTGTGGGCAAATTGTGGGCAAATCGTGGATAGTGAGTGTTATTTATCGGTCGAAATGCGCCTCTGACCAGCACTTTTACTGTCGACCGAAAGTGCCCCTGGAGGGACTCGAACCCCCAACCGTTTCCTTAGGACGGAACTGCTCTTCCATTGAGCTACAGAGGCTGGCCCCGCAAGTCTAGCGAACGGCCACGCGCTAACCGGCCAGCTGCAGCTCGTGGCGGCGCCAGGGCTCGGTGAACTCCTCCCAGTTGGGGTCGTTCCAGCGCATGCTGATCAGGGACGCCATGTTGAGGTGCGGCTCCTTCAGTTCGAAGGGGAGCTTCCAGCCGAGGTCGGCGAGCAGGCGGTCCGACTTGACGTTGTTGCAGCGGAAGCACGCGATGACGACGTTGTCCCAGGTGTGCGTGCCGCCGCGGGCGCGCGGGATGACGTGGTCGAGGGTGTCGCCGTACTTGCCGCAGTAGGCGCAGACGTGGCCGTAGCGCTCCAGGGCCGACTTGCGGGTCAGCGGGATACGGCGGTGCGGGACCTTGATGAACTGGTTCAGGAGCACGACGCTCGGCGCATCCAGCACCAGGGACCGGCTGTGCAGCTGCGCACCGCTGCCGGCGATCGTGGATGCTTTGCCGGCCAGCACGAGCATGACCGCCCGCCGCGTCGAGATGACGCCGAGGGGTTCGTAGCTGGCGTTGAGAACCAGAGTCTTCATGGGCGACCTTCCGGGAAAAGGCGGGAGCGGGCTGAAGGGCAAACAAAAAGGGCACTGTCCGTGCGGACAGCGCCCAAGGAGGAGGCGGCATGGTGGCGGCACGCCACATGGTGGCGGTGGCAGGCCTCGACGTGGTGACGGCAGGCGAGGAAGTCTCCCCAGCGGGAGAGCTCGATGCTCGATCCCGGTCGGAGGCCGCGCTCGTCCCACCCGGTCGCACTCAGCGACCCGGCGGAACGCGTTCCGGCCATCGGATCCTCCGATCAGCAACTGCGGTGACGCAGCGTCAGAACGCCAGGGTAACCCAGAAACGGCGCGCCACCTATTCGTGGCACGCCGTTCCGGTGCTGTGGTGCTGAATGTTCACCGGCTCGACGCCGGTTCGACAACCTCGCTCAGATGCCGAGGCGGACGATGTAGTAGTCGCTGGTCCAGATGGGGCGGATGGACACCGACTTGCCCTCGGTGGGCGCGTCCAGGATGTTGCCGTTGCCGGCGTAGAAGCCGTCGTGGCCCGACATGATGACCAGGTCGCCCGGCTGGGCGTCCGCGATCGAGATGCGCTTGCCCGCCGCGGCCTGGCCGGAGACGGAGTGCGGCAGCGAGATGCCGAACTGGGCGTAGACGTACATCACGTAGCCGGAGCAGTCGAAACCGGCCGGGCTGGAGCCGCCGTAGACGTAGGGGGTGCCGATGTACTGCTGCGCGACCGAGAACACCTGCGAGAGGCTGAAGTTCGGGTACGGCGGGTTGGCGAGGAAGTCGGAGACGGACGGGCCGGAGGACGACTTGCTGGCGTAGCTGGTGAGCTGGATGGCGGCCTGGCGGCGGGCGGCCTCGGCTGCTGCGGCGGCGGCAGCGGCTGCCTTCTGGGCGTTGAGCTGCTCCTCGCTGGTGGCCGACGCGGCGTCACGGGTGACCGCGGAGGAGGCGACACCGCCCACCTCGACGGTCTGCGACTGGGCCTTCTTCATGGAGTCGGCGGCGCTCGGGCCGAAAGCGGCGTTCTCGGCGCTGTCCGGGTTGAAGGCGAAGGCGGGGAGCGACATGGTCGCGATGAGCCCGGTGGCGACGGTGATGACGCCGGCGTTCAGGATCCAGCCGCCCTTGCGCTTCTTCTTCGACTGCGCGGCGGTCGAGCCGGTCGCGGTGGAGACCGCGGTCGGACGCGACGCAGCGCGCGCGACGCGACGCGAGACGGCGGGGGAAGACGAGATGTCCGTGGTGCTCTGGTCCGGGTTCGTACGGTCCTTGTCGGGACCGGGCGTGCTCGACAGTGCCAAAGTGTGACCTCCAGCGCTCCGGCAGCACTAGGGATGCTGCCCCCGTCCCAAGCTGGGTGGCTTCGGCTTCACGGATCGCGAGACGGGTCATAGGGGGGTGGAGCGTCACGATCCGGGGTCCTGATGGGCCGGCTTCTGACCCGTTCGGACTCGTTAGAGCCTAGGGGAAGCGCCGCCGTTTGTCACACGTTTCGGCCGCTTTTTAACGAATCGGTAACGGCGATCAGGCGTCGACGAAGATGTGCGCGGCCAGCTCGTTGGGCAGTTCGAGGCCGGGCTCGAAGCCGTCGATCTGCACGGCGACATAGGAGCCGGCGGGAGAGAAAGTGCCGGTCGAACCGGGAAAAACGCCCGCCTGCTTGAGCTGCAGCAGGAGCTCGGGGTCGACCTGCGCGGGCTCCCCCAGACGGCGGATCCTGGCAGTCACCCCGGAATCGTTGCCGCGGACGACATCGACGAGGTTGACGAGGCTCTCGGTGGACACGGAGGAGTCGGGCGCGCCCAGCTCGCCGAGACCCGGGATCGGGTTGCCGTAGGGCGACTCGGTCGGGTGGCCGAGCATGGTCAGCAGCTTGCGCTCCACCTGCTCGCTCATCACGTGCTCCCAGCGGCAGGCCTCTTCGTGGACGTACTCCCACTCCAGCTCGATGACGTCGCTCAGCAGACGCTCGGCGAGGCGGTGCTTGCGCATGACGTGGACGGCCTTGCGGCGGCCCTCGTCGGTCAGCTCGAGGTGGCGGTCGCCGGAGACGACGACCAGGCCGTCGCGCTCCATGCGGCCCACGGTCTGCGAGACGGTCGGGCCGGAGTGCCCCAGCCGCTCGGAGATGCGCGCGCGCAGGGGGACGATGTTGTCCTCCTCCAGCTCCAGGATGGTGCGAAGGTACATCTCGGTCGTATCGATCAGATCGGTCATTACCCCTCCACATGACGGCGCGCGAGTGCCGCATCTCAGCCTACTTGGTGCCGCCGACGGCAGCGGGCAGGCGGCCACCGCCAGTGCACGACCCGCCATTCGGAGCGTTCAACAGCCAATACACTTCCTTTATGCCGGACGTCACGATCCCCTCTGAGCTGCTGCCCGCCGACGGTCGATTCGGATGCGGACCCTCCAAGGTCCGCCCGGAGCAGGTCGCCTACCTCGCCGGCCCCGGCGCCGAGCTGCTCGGCACCTCCCACCGCCAGGCGCCGGTGAAGAACCTGGTCGGCCGCGTGCGCGAGGGCCTGGGCGAGCTGTTCCGCCTGCCCGACGGCTACGAGGTCGTCATCGGCAACGGCGGGTCGACCGCGTTCTGGGACGCCGCCGCGTTCGGGCTGATCGAGAAGCGCAGCGAGAACCTGGTGTTCGGCGAGTTCGGCGGCAAGTTCGCCAAGGCGGCGACGACCCCGTGGCTGGAGGCCCCGCACGTGCTGGAGGCCCCGGGCGGGTCGCGCAGCGAGGTCGAGGTCGTGCCGGGCATCGACGTCTACGCCTGGCCGCACAACGAGACCTCGACGGGCGTGATGGCCCCGGTGCGCCGCGTCCACGGCGACGACGGCGCTCTGACCGTGATCGACGCCACGAGCGCCGCGGGCGGGGTGGACCTCGACGTGAGCGAGGCGGACGTCTACTACTTCGCGCCGCAGAAGAACTTCGCCTCCGACGGCGGGCTGTGGCTGGCGCTCTTCTCCCCCGCCGCCCTGGAGCGGGTCGAGCGCATCGCGGCGAGCGGGCGCTACATCCCCGAGTTCCTGAGCCTGAAGAACGCGGTCGACAACTCCCGCCTCAACCAGACGCTCAACACCCCGGCGATCGCGACGCTCGTGCTGCTGGAGAACCAGCTCGAGTGGATGAACGGCAACGGCGGCCTCGCCTGGGCCGACGCCCGCACGCGCGAATCGTCGGGCGCGCTGTACTCGTGGGCTGAGAGCGTCGAGTACGCGACCCCGTTCGTGGCCGACCCGGCGCACCGCTCGCAGGTGGTCGTCACGATCGACTTCGAGACCCGTGTGGATGCGGCGGCCGTCGCGAAGACCCTCCGCGCCAACGGCGTGGTCGACACGGAGCCCTACCGGAAGCTCGGACGCAACCAGCTGCGCGTCGCCACCTTCACGGCCATCGAGCCGGCGGATGTGCGGGCGCTGATCGGCTGCATCGAGTACGTGGTCGAGCGGCTGGGCTGAGCGAAGCCATGCGCCTGTGGTTGCGCGACGACGAGCGCCGGCCCGACCCGGTCCCCGCGAAGACGGACGACCGGCGGGCGGTGCTCGTCGGCCTCGTGCTGTGGGCGGTCGCCCTGATCGTCGTGCTCGCCGTCGGCGGCGGCGGGACCACCGCGATGTGGACCGTGGTGGTCGGGCTGGCGCTCGGCGCGCTCGGGATGGGCTACCTGACGGTCACACGCCGGCGACGGTGACCGCGCAACGGCGGTGAGGGGTCACTCCTCCTCGTCGGAGTCGTCGTCCTCATCCGCGTCGTCGCCGTCCGCGTCGGCGAGCGCCGCCGCCTCCTCGGCCTCCAGGTCGAGGTCGGAGTCCACATCGGTCTCCTCGTCGAATTCGACATCCACACTGTCGATGTCGACGCCGTCCAGGTCGTCGTCGGCGTGCAGATCATGCACGTCGTCGTCCTCGACGTCGTCGTCCTCGTCCTCAGCCTCGTCGCCGTCCTCAGCGGTCTCGCCCGCCTGTGCCGCGAGCGCCTCCTGGGCGGCCTGGTACTCGGCGAGCCGCTCCGACCACGGCACCCAGTCGGGCGCGAGCAGGGAGCCGTCGCCGGGCATCAGCTCGGCCTCCAGCACGGTCGGCTCCTCGTCGTCGCCGGTGCGGCCGACGGTGACGGTCCAGCGCCAGTCCGGGTAGCCGGGCAGCAGGCTCGCGAACAGCAGCGACACGACGCCCGGCGCCTCCACGACGTGGCCGAGGGGCTCGCCGATCGTGCGCTCCGGCGTGATCTCGGCGAGCGCCTGCCGCGCCAGCGGAACGGCGGCCACCAGCTCGGGATCGGCGACCAGCTCGACCTCGGGCTCGGCAGCCTCCCGAGCCTCGACACCCTCCGCGGGCGCGTCCGTCGGCCCGGCCGGCGTCTCCGCCGCCGGGTCGACCTCGTCGCCGAGCTCAGGCATCCAGGTCGTCCGCGACCTTGCGCAGCACGGCCGCGATCTTCGCGCCGTGCGCCTTGTCCGGGTACTTGCCGCGGCGCAGGTTGGCGCCGATGCCGTCGAGCAGCTTCACGAGGTCTTCGACGATGATCGCCATGTCGTCGGCCGACTTGCGCTTCAGCTTGACGAGGCTCGGCGGGGCGTCGAGCACGCGAACGGACAGCGCCTGGGCGCCGCGCTTGCCGTCGGCGATGCCGAACTCCAGACGGGTCCCCGATTTCACGACGGCGCCGGCGGGAAGGGCCGAGGCGTGCAGGAAGACTTCCTGGCCGTCATCGGAGCTGATGAAGCCGAAGCCTTTCTCCTCGTCGTAGAACTTGACCTTGCCGGTTGGCATGGGAACCTCACTTCGCATGGGGGATCGAATGACCAGCCTCAATTATCCTTGATTTCGTGACCCAGCAGACCCCGCCGCCGGCATCGCGGCTCCAGCGCATCCTGTCGTACATCGTCGCGGCGCTCGTCATCGTCTCCCTGGTCTGCATCGCGGCCATCCTGATCGGCACCGCGGCGGGCCAATTCGCGCAGCAGGGCTCGGGGCAGGGCATCTGGCCGACGGTCTTCTTCTTCCCGCTCGTGGCCCTGCCGATCGCCTTCGTGCTGATCATCGTGCTGCTGATCGTGAGCGCTGTGCGGAACAGGGCGGCCAACCGGTCCGGCGACTCTCGGCCCGGCGACTCCAAGGGCCGGCGCTAGCCGCGATCGCGGCGGTCCGCGCGATGACGACCACCCTCGCTCTCGCAGCCCGGCTGCGGGAGCTGGACGACGCCGCACTCGTCGGCGCGCTGCACCGCCGCGCCTACCGGCGGACGGGGGTCTCCGACTTCTTCGACCTCGCCGACGCGCTGCTGGACGCGGACTCGGTGCAGCGCGCGCTCGTGCCGCTGGACCGGCCGAGGCTCGCCACGGTTGTCGTGCTGGGCCGGGCGCCAGAGCCGCTGAGCGCCGAGGAGGTCGCCGCACGCCTCGCCGCCGAACCGGCCACGGCCGGGATCGCGGTCGACGCGGTGACCGCTGCCCTGGAGGACCTCACCGGACTGCTGCTCGCGCAGCCCGCCGACGGCGACCCCCGGCGCTTCGCGGTCTACGACGCGGTCACCGCCCAGCTGGACGCGTGGGCCGACCTCGGCATCCCCTCCCCCGACGAGCTGCTGCGCACCGCGCCGCCGCCCGCGCTGGCGCCGGTGCCCGACACCGAGCGGCGGTTCACCGACCGGCTGGCGGCCGAGCGCGCGTTCGAGGCGGTCACCGCGGTGTCCGAGCTGCTCGCCGAGCTCGCCAGGGAGGGCGCACGACGGCTGCAGAAGGGCGGTGTCGCCCTGCCTGCGATCAAGCGTCTCGCCGAGGCGATGTCGGTCGACGCCGAGCTGGTGCCGGTCGCGCTCTCCGCGGCCGAGCGCGCCGGCCTCGCGGCGGTGGACGACGGGATGTGGCTGCCGACCGACCGCGCCGCCTCCTGGTCGCACGCCCCGACGCCGGAGCGCTGGCGCGCGCTCGCCACGGCGTGGCTGGAGGCGCTGCCGGACGACGTCCGGTCGCTGCTCGCCCTCCGCAGCCGGGCCGCGTGGGGAGAGAGCCTGCGCGAGCACGTCGCGTGGCTCCATCCCGCGGCGGTCGAGGAGGCGCAGGAGCGGGTGGACGCGCACACCCGGCTGGCCGACTGGCTCGGGATCACGGCGCACCAGGCGCCCAGCACCGCCGGGGCCGCCCTGGTCGAGCAGGGGCCGGAGGCGGCGGCCGCGGCGATGGCGGAGCTGTTCCCGGCCGAGGTGGACCGCGTCTACCTGCAGCACGACCTGACCATCGTCTCCCCCGGGCCGCTGGCGCCGGAGGTGGAGACGCGGCTGCGCGGCATCGCGGACCTCGAGTCGCGCGCCCTGGCGTCGACGTTCCGCCTCTCGGCCGCGTCGGTGGACCGGGCGCTGACGGCGGGCGAGACGGCCGACGGGATCCGGGAGTTCCTCTCCTCGATCTCGCTCACCGGCCTCCCCCAGCCGCTCGACTACCTCGTCACCGACGCGGCGGAGCGGCACGGGCGGGTGCGCGTCCGCGAGGCGGAGGGGACCGACGGCGCGCGGTCGGCCGTGCGGTCGGCGGACGGGACGCTGCTGCGCACCATCCAGGTGGACCAGGCGCTCGGCTCGCTGAGGCTCTCGCAGGGCGGCGACGGCGAGCTGCTCAGCCGGTTCCCGCGGGATGTGGTGTTCTGGGCGCTCAGCGACGCCCGCTATCCCGTGGTCGCGGAGGATGCGGGGGGCCGCGAGGTGATCCTGCGCCGCCAGCGCGTCGCCCGGGCGCGGGCCGAAGCCGTCGAGGACCGCGACGCGGAGCTGGTGGCGCGCCTGCGCACAGCGGAGGAGGAGGCGGGCGACGACACCGGCGAGCGCTGGCTGGCGCGCCAGCTCGACCTCGCGGTGCGGTCGCGGTCGCCGATCGTGATCGAGGTGGCGATGCCGGACGGCCGCGTGGTCGACTACCTGCTCGAACCGACCGGGGTCGGCGGGGGCCGGCTGCGCGGGCGGGACCGGGCGGCCGACATCGAGCGGACGCTGCCGCTGTCGAGCGTGCGCGGGGTGCGTCCGGCGCCCTGATCGACCGCCGGGCGAGGGCTCCGAAAGGTATGCCAGCATTCTCTCTGCCGCTCCCTTCCGCCGCCCTGCCGGGGCGGAATAGCTTGTCCAGGTCGGAGAGAGACGGGGGCCCGTGGACGAGTACGTGCTGGACATCGCGGGCTACTCCGCGGCGAGTTCCTGGGGCTACGACGAGCGGGACGACGTGCTGTTCGCCACGGTCGTGCCCGACGCGGATCCCACCGCTCCTCCGCTGGAGATCGTCGCGGTGACGATCGATCAACTGCTCGACCGGCTCGACCTGGCCACGGGGTCGCGCCACGGCGTCGCCCGGATGGTGCTGGCACTCAGCCGCACCGAGGTTGGCGGCTCCGCCCGCGTCTGGCTCGCGGCGCGCGTCCGGCTGTTCACCGATCGCGCCCTGATCGCCGAGGCGTCGCGCTCCGACGTGCCGTGGCTCGCCGCCGAGGGGCGCAACCATCCGCTGCTCGAGACGCCGCTCGACGCGATGCCGTCGTGCCCGCTGTGCGGAGCGGTCCCCACACCCTGAGCAGGGAGCACACCGTCAGGGCGTAGGCTGGTGAGCTATGTCCGATGGCCCCCTGATCGTCCAGAGCGACCGCACCGTGCTGCTCGAGGTGGCGCACCCGGCCGCAGAGGACGCCCGCCACGACCTCGCCGTCTTCGCCGAGCTGGAGCGGGCGCCCGAGCACATCCACACCTACCGGATCACCCGGCTCGGCCTGTGGAACGCGCGGGCCGCCGGCCACACCGCGGAGGACATGCTCGGGACGCTGGAGCGGTACTCGAAGTTCCCCATCCCGCAGACCGTCTCGGTGGATGTGAGCGAGACCGTCGCCCGCTACGGCCGGCTGGTCATCGAACGCGACGACGAGGGGACGCTGCTGCTGCGCTCCACCGACCTCGCCGTGCTGACCGAGGTCGCGAGCGCGAAGCGGATCTCCCCGCTGCTGCTGGAGCGCCGTGACGACGAGACCTTCGTCGTGGAGGCGTGGGCGCGCGGGCAGCTGAAGCAGGAGCTGGTCAAGCTCGGCTGGCCGGCGGAGGACCTGGCGGGCTACACGCCCGGCACCCCGCACGACATCGGGCTGCAGGAGGACGACTGGGCGCTGCGCGACTACCAGCGCAAGGCGATCACGAACTTCTTCGACGGCGGCTCGGGCGTCGTCGTGCTCCCCTGCGGCGCGGGCAAGACCCTGGTCGGCGCGGGCGCGATGGCGACCGCGAAGACGACGACGCTCATCCTGGTCACCAACACCGTCTCGGCCCGGCAGTGGCGCGACGAGCTGCTGAAGCGCACGACGCTGACCGCGGAGGAGATCGGCGAGTACTCGGGGCAGGTGAAGGAGGTCAAGCCGGTCACGATCGCGACCTACCAGATCCTGACGGCCAAGCGGAAGGGCGAGTACGCGCACCTGGCGCTGCTCGACGCACTCGACTGGGGACTCGTGGTCTACGACGAGGTCCACCTGCTCCCGGCGCCGGTGTTCAAGCTGACGGCCGAGCTGCAGGCCCGCCGTCGGCTCGGGCTGACCGCGACGCTGGTGCGCGAGGACGGCCGCGAGGGCGACGTGTTCAGCCTGATCGGCCCGAAGCGCTTCGACGCGCCGTGGAAGGAGATCGAGGCCCAGGGCTTCATCTCCCCCGCCGCATGCTACGAGGTGCGCGTCGACCTGCCGGCCTCGGAGCGGCTCAGCTACGCGGCCGCACCGGACGACGAGCGCTACCGTCTGGCCGCGACGGCCCCCGCGAAGCTCGACATCGTGCGGCAGCTGGTGGCGCGGCACGAGGGGGAGCGCATCCTGATCATCGGGCAGTACCTCGACCAGATCGACGAGCTGGCGGAGGCGCTGGATGCTCCGCAGCTGACCGGCGCGACGCCGGTCGACGAGCGCGAGCGGCTGTTCCAGGAGTTCCGGGACGGCCGGACGAAGGTGCTCGTGGTCAGCAAGGTCGCGAACTTCTCGGTCGACCTGCCCGAGGCGACGGTCGCCATCCAGGTCTCCGGGTCGTACGGCAGCCGGCAGGAGGAGGCCCAGCGCCTCGGACGGCTGCTGCGCCCGAAGGAGTCGGGCCTGTCGGCGAACTTCTACACGCTTGTCGCACGCGACACGGTCGACCAGGACTTCGCGCAGAACCGCCAGCGCTTCCTCGCCGAGCAGGGCTACTCGTACACGATCCTCGACGCGCACGCGCTCGAGGCCGCGTAGCGCTTCGCGCGGTTCGTGACGAATCGCAACCGTTCGTGACGAATCGCGCCCGTTCGTGACCAACGCTGCCCTGCGGGCGCCGCGCGTGCGCGGACCGTCGCGTGCGACGAGCGCGGGGTTCGTCACGAATCACGCCCGTTCGTGACGAATCGCGCCAGTTCGTGACGAGTCATGCCGGGGCGGGCGCGGCGCGGCAGGCGCGTAACGGCGCGCGCGTCAGGGGGTGAGGATGCGCGCGAGGGTGGCGCGCGCCTCGGCGTCGGCCGGGCGGTCGCGCACGGTGATCGCCGACTTCCAGAGCGCCCAGCCGCGGGCGCGCGACCACGTCGGCCCGTCGAGGCCGGCGGCCGCGACGAACGCGTGCCGGGCCTCCCCCTCGAACATCGTCCAGGCCGGGACCAGGTCGCAGGCGGCGTCCCCGACGCCCGAAGTTCCGAAGTCGATCACGGCGGACAGCGCGCCCGACGCATCCAGCAGCAGGTTGCCCGGCGCCACGTCGCCGTGGAACCACACCGGCTCGCCCTGCCACAGAGATGCGCTCGCCTCCTCCCAGAGCGCCCGCGCGCGACCGCGCCACGGCTCGTCGAGCAGCGCGAACGCCGCGAGCGCCTCCTCCTCGTAGACGGCGGGTGACGCCCCGCGGAAGAAGTTGTGCGTCCCGGGCCTCGGCGCTCCCGCCGTCGGCGCGGCGCGCAGCGCGACCAGGAACCGGCCGATGGCGTCGGCGAGCTCCGCATCCCGCGACACGTCGCCGGCGAGCACTACCGGCGTGCCCGGCAGCCAGCGGTAGACCGACCAGGGGAACGGGTACCCCTCCCCCGGCTCGCCCTGCGCCACGGGCTGCGGGATCGCCGCCGGCAGGAGGTCGGCCAGCCGCGGCAGCCAGCGCTGCTCCTTCGCGACCTGCTCGACGTACCCCTCGGCGCTCGGCAGCCGGACGCTCAGCGCCTCCCCGAGACGGAAGGTGCGGTTGTCCCACCCATCGTGGTCGACGGGCCGGATGGGCAGCTCCCGCCACTGCGGGAACTGCGCGTCGACGAGCCGCCGCACCAGCGCGGCGTCGATCTCCGGGCGCAGCTCAGCCGCGCACATACCGCAGCAGCAGCGTGTCGTCTCCCGCCAGGGTGTGGGCGAGCCGCAGCCCGAGCGGTGCGATCGGAGCGGCGCCGGTCGCAATGCGCGGCGACGTGCCGCCTTCGAGGCGGGGGCTGACCGTCAGGCACAGCTCGTCGACCGCGCGCGCCGCGATCAGGTCGGCGAACAGGTGCGGGCCCCCCTCGCAGTGGATGCGCGTCAGCCCGCGCTCGTGCAGCACCGCGAGCCCGCGCTCGGCCTGCACGCGCTCCCGGCCGCAGATCACGACGTCCGCGACGTCGCTGAGCGCCTCCCGCGCTTCCGGACGCGACAGCTCGGTCGTCAGCACGAGCGGGCGCTCCGGGGCGTCCTGGAAGATGCTGCTGCGCGGGTCGAGGTCGAGTCCGGCCGAGACGATCGCGAAGACCGGATGCGCGGTCATGCCGGCGCCGCTGCGCGCCCGCGCCGACGCCGCATCCACCCGCATGGCCCCGTAGCCCTCGGCGCGCACGGTCCCGGCGCCGACCAGCACGACGTCGCACAGCCGGCGGAGGATCTCGAACACCCGGGCGTCGACGTCGTTCGACAGGCCTCCGGAGAGGCCCTGGTGAGTTGCCGCGCCGTCCACACTGGTGACGAAGTTCACCCGCAGCCACGGGTCGCCCGCGCCCTCGCGGTACAGCGCCGCGATCTCCTCGTCGGCCAGGCCGGTCTGCGAGGGCAGCGGCGACAGCCGGTGGATGGCGGGGACCGCAGGGTCAGTCATTCACGTCTCCCATGTTGTGCTTGAGGTAGGCCGGCGCACGGAGGCCGAGCACCGCCTCCGTCATCCGCATGGCGGCCACCGAGGCGCGCACGTCGTGCATCCGCACGATACGCGCACCGTTCATCACGCTGATGACCGCGGCCGCGAGCGACCCCTCCAGCCGCTCGGAGCGCGGGGCGTCGAGGGTCTCGCCGATGAAGTCCTTGTTCGAGACGGCGGCGAGGGTCGGGAACCCGAGGTCGGCGATCTCGGACAGCCTGCGGGTCAGCTCCAGCGAGTGCAGCGTGTTCTTGTTCAGGTCGTGGCCGGGGTCCAGGATGATGCGCTCCTCCGGCACGCCGGCCGCCAGCGCGCGCTCCACCCGCTCCAGCAGGAACCGCGACACGTCGGCGACGACGTCGTCGTAGTGCGGGCGCGGGTACGGCCGCCGCGGCTCCGCCAGGCTGTGCGTGATGACGAGGGTCGCGTCGCTGTCGGCGACGACCGGCGCGAGCTCCGGGTCGCTGAGCCCGGTGGTGTCGTTGATGACGGTCGCGCCCGCAGCGATCGCGTGCCGGGCGACGGTCGAGTGGAAGGTGTCCACCGAGATGACGACGTCGGAGCCGGCCCGCAGCGCCCCGACGACCGGGACCACCCGCTCCACCTCCTCCTCGACCGGGACGGGCTCCCCCGGTGCGAAGGGCGCTCCGCCGATGTCGACCCAGTCGGCGCCGAGCGCGACCGCCTTGAAGCAGGCGTCCACGGCACGGTCGAAGGCGTAGGTCCGGCCCTGGTCGAAGAAGGAGTCGGGCGTGCGGTTGACGACGGCCATCACCGCCACCCGGCGGGAGAAGTCGAAGGTGCGGGCGCCGATGGTCCGCACCGGGACGCGCAGCGGAGGGAGGTACGGCTCCGCGCTCCGCGCCTCAGACGGCGGCAAGGTCGACGCTCTGGTCGGCGAGCCGGTCGGCATCCACCCGTTCACCGCCTCGGATGAGGCGCTGGATGTCGTCCTGCACGTCCCAGACGTTCACGTTCATGCCGGCGACGACGCGGTCGTTGCGCAGCCAGAACGCGATGAACTCGCGCGCCTCCACGTCGCCCCGGTAGACGACGCGGCTGCCGGCGGCCAGCGGCGGGTAGCCCGAATACTCCATGCCCAGATCGTATTGGTCGGAGTAGAAGTACGGGATGTCGTCGTACGAGGCGCGCTCGCCGAGGATGGCGTGCGCGGCCACCGTGCCGCCGGCGATCGCGTTCGCCCAGTGCTCGTTGCGGTAGTGGCGACCGAGCGCGGGGAGGAACGGGTTGGCCACGTCGCCGACGGCGTACACGTCCTCGATGCTGGTCCGCATCCCCTTGTCGGTGAGCACGCCGTTCGAGAGGCGCACGCCGCTGCGCTCCGCCACCTGCGTGTTCGGCGTCGCGCCGACACCGGCCACGACCACGTCGGCGGGGACGCGCTCGCCCGAGTCGAGCACGACCACCTGCTCGGCGCCGCCGTCGACGCCGACGACCTTTGCACCATTGCGGACCGAGACGCCGTTGTCGCGGTGCAGCCGCTCGAACACCGCGCCGAGCTCCGGGCCGATCGCGGCGCTCAGCGGCACGGCTGCGCGGCCGAGCACGGTGACCTCGTTGCCGTAGCCGCGCGCCGCCGCGGCCACCTCGAGCCCGATCCAGCCCGATCCGACCACGACGACGCGGCGGCCGCCGACCTCGAGGGCGGCGCGCAGCCAGCTCGCGTCCTCGCGGGTGCGCAGCGGGAAGACGGCGCCGTGCCCGCTGCCCGGCACGCCCAGCGGCCGCGCGCTCGCACCCGTGGCCAGCACCAGGCTGTCGTACGTGATGCGCCCGCCGTCCGAGACGAACAGCTCGTGCGCTCCCGGGTCGAAGGAGCCCGCCGTGACGCCGGGCAGGAACTCGACGGCGTGCTCGGCGTACCAGTGCCCCGGATGGACGTCGGCGTCGTCGATGGACGCGTCGCCCTTCAGATACTCCTTCGACAGCGGCGGCCGGATGTAGGGACGGTGCTCCTCGGCGCCGAGCAGCAGGATCCGCCCCTCGAAGCCGCGCTCGCGCAGCTCGGTCGCGACGGTCGCACCGGCCAGGCCGGCGCCCGCGATGACGACGGTGGGATTCGACATGACCTCAGCATCCACTCTTCACACTGCGGGCGCCAGACCCGCGCACCCATCGCGCACCGACGGCTCACAGGTAGGACTCAGCCCACGCGCAGATAATGGTGCGCATGAACGCCGGACCCCGCATTCTCATCGTCGACGACGAGCCGAACATCCGCGATCTCCTCACCACCAGTCTCCGTTTCGCCGGGTTCGCCGTCCGGGCGGTCGGCAACGGGGCGCAGGCGATCTCCGCGGTCCTCGAAGAGGAGCCAGACCTCATCATCCTCGACGTCATGCTCCCCGACATGAACGGGTTCGGCGTCACCAAGCGGCTCCGCGGCGCCGGCTACACCGCGCCCATCCTCTTCCTCACGGCGAAGGACGACACGGAGGACAAGATCACCGGCCTCACGGTCGGCGGCGACGACTACGTGACCAAGCCGTTCAGCCTCGACGAGATCGTCGCCCGCATCAAGGCCATCCTGCGCCGCACGATGCAGGCCGACGAAGACGCGGTCATCCGCGCGGGCGAGCTGACGATGGACCAGGACACGCACGAGGTCTTCGTGGGCGACACCCCGATCGAGCTCTCGCCGACCGAGTTCAAGCTGCTGCGCTACCTGATGCTCAACCCCAACCGCGTGCTGTCGAAGGCGCAGATCCTCGACCACGTCTGGGAGTACGACTTCAACGGAGACGCCGGCATCGTCGAGTCGTACATCTCGTACCTGCGCCGCAAGGTGGATGCGCACTCCAGCGAGCCGCTCATCCAGACCAAGCGCGGGTTCGGCTACATGCTCAAGGCGGCCAAGGCCTGAGCCGGGTCACCGGGAGCACACATGCCCGGCTCAGCATCCCCCGCATAGACTGACGGCCTGATGCACTCACGCCTGCTCGACCGCTGGAACGCGATCTCCCTCCGCACGAAGATCACGGGCGTGACCGTGCTGATGCTGACGCTCGGGCTGCTCGTGACCGGCATCGGCACGATGTCGATGCTGAAGCCGGTGCTGCTCGACCAGCTGGATGCGCAGCTGTCGGCGGCGTCCGGGGCGTCGTACCTGAACACCTACCTGTTCAGCTCCTCGAAGGACGGCGACAAGATCGCGACCGACTCGAGCCCGTCCGACTACTTCGCGGCGCTGTACGACTCCAACGGCAAGCTGGTCACGTACAACTGGCAGAACATCCCGTACGCGCACCGCCCCGACATCCCGAAGACGCTGACGCTGCCCGAGGCCAAGGGCATGCTCGGGCCCTTCACGCTGCAGAGCAACGACGGCCGCACCACGTACCGTGCGCTCGCCACCACGCAGACGTTCGCCAACTCGGGCGAGCTGGCGACGGCGATCGTGGCGACCACCACCTCCCAGATCGACACGGTGATGGCGAGCTTCCTCGCGATCTTCCTCGGGTTCGGTGTGATCGTCGTCATCGTCGGCGCCGGCCTCACCCGCATGCTGGTGACGACGACGTTCGCCCCGCTGCGGGAGGTGGAGGAGACCGCGGCGGCCATCGCCGACGGCGACTTCAGCCAACGTCTCGGCGGCGCGACGCCGAACACCGAGGTGGGGCGGCTGAACCGTTCCCTCAACACCATGCTGAACCGCATCGACCGCGCGTTCAGCGATCGCGCGCGCACCATCGACCAGATGCGGCGCTTCGTCGGCGATGCGTCGCACGAGCTGCGCACACCTCTCGTCTCGGTGCGCGGCTACGCCGAGCTGTACCGGATGGGCGCGCTGCAGACTCCGGAGGACGTGGCGCAGGCCATGGACCGCATCGAGAAGGAGGCGATCCGCATGGGGACCCTCGTCGAGGACCTCCTGGAGCTCGCCCGCCTCGACGAGACCAAGCCGCTCGACCTCACGCGCGTCGACCTGGTGAAGATCGCCCAGGACGCCGCGATGGACACCATGGCCGGGGCGCCCGGCCGCGTCGTCACCGTGCTCACGCCCGAGCCGGTGCAGCGAGGGCGGGACGAGGAGCCGGAGCCCGGCGTCGACACCGTGCCCATGACGGTGCCCGACCTGAGTGGCCGGCCGTCGAACGCGACGGGGCCGATCGCCTTCGCCGGCTCGGCGCTCGCCCGGCTGCGACGCGGACGCAGCCGTCGCGGGTCCACCGGCACGCTGCCGATCAGCACGACCGAGAAGGTGGTGCTCGCGCAGCACCCGCCGACCGAGCCCGCCGTCGTGCTCGCGGAGGAGAACAAGCTCCGCCAAGTCGTCACCAACCTGATGGGGAACGCTCTGCGCTACACGCCGGAGGGCAGCCCGATCGAGATCGCCGTGCAGATCGACCACCGCAACGAGCGGGCGACCCTGGAGGTGCGGGACCACGGCGAGGGCATCCCGCCGCAGATGCGGGAGAAGATCTTCCAGCGCTTCTGGCGCGCCGACACGTCCCGCGCCCGGGAGACCGGCGGCAGCGGCCTGGGCCTGGCGATCGTGTCGTCGATCGTGGCCGCTCACAACGGCACCGTGGAGGTCGTCGACACCGAGGGCGGCGGCGCGACGTTCCGCGTGTCCCTGCCGCTGGCGGGCTCCCCCGCCGCCCCGAAGCCGCTCGCCCCGTAACGCCGCCGACGCCGCCCGTCTGGTTGACGGCGGCCGGTCGTCAGCCGAGCCAGGCGCTGTGCGTCAGAGCGGAGGCGAGGCCGACGCTGGCGGCCGAGTCGGAGGTGATGTAGGTGACCACGTCGATCCAGGACGAGCCGCTCAGCGTGTCCACGATGGTCCGCTGCGAATCGACCGACGGCTCGAACAGCGCGAAGGCACCGGCGGGGAGGGATGACGCGTCGACGGACCGGGCTTCCGGATGGTCCACGGCAGCCCGGTAGGTGGCGAGGAGCGACGGGTCGGCGTGATCCACGACGGTGATCCAGGTCTCCCAGGTGTCGCGATCGCCGCCGGAGAAGTACGCGCACGACGTGTACAGTCCCGCGCGCTGCAGCGCCTCGCCGAGGGAGAAGACGGGAGGGTTGGAGTGGACGACCCCCTTGCTCCCGAACGCAGCGGAGACCGCGCTGCGGACACGGTCGTCCTCGCACGACCGGGGCGCATGCATGGCCACCGGTGTCGGCTGGGGAAGAGAGCGGTAACGCGAGACGATCCCCTGCACGAACGTGTGGAAGGCTGCTTCGTCGAGGGGTGTCGTCGCGGCGTTCGCCTCGACGGACAGCCATGCGTCGCCGACCAGGACATCCGTGCTGCAGATCTGCTCGCACGAGCCGCCGCGGGACACGCCGCCGTCGTAGCCGGCGCCCGCGGACGGGGACAGTTCCGCCGCGAGAGTCTTCCACTCGTCGGCGAGTCCCGGGACGACACGGACGAAGACCCAGGGCGTTCCGGTCGATCCGACGAGTTCGTGGAGGCCGTTCTCACCCCAACCGCAGACGGCGCCGTTCGCGGCCAGTGCGGCCCACGAGGACTGCAGGAAACCCGACGGGAGGTGCTCGAAGCGCTGCGGCTCACCCGACCCGCCGACAAGGGCGACGGCCTGTTGCGGGGTCGCGAGCGCATCGCACGCCGGCGCGGCCGTTCGGACGGGCATGGGCGATGCCGAGCCGGTCGGCCGCCCCGTTGAACTGCTGCGCTGGGGATCGCCGGCCGCGACAGGTGCACAACCCGCGAGAGCCAGCGCGACGATGAGGATGGCGGCCGCTGCGCGGCCGGGACGGAAACGACGCACCCGGACCCCCCGAACTCGGTGTGACACGGGTCCACCCCGCGATCCGAGCATAGGGGGCCATGTATTCCGGATGCAGCATCCCGCTCGGCGCTGCTGAGAAGCCCTCGGGTCCCGTGGGGGTGCCCCCCGGCACCCCCACGGGAGTCCAGCTCACTCGGGGCGCGGCCGGCGGCGGCGGATCCGGGTGATGACCAGGAGTGCGAATCCGGCGAGCAGGACGGCGACGGCGAGAGCGACCGCGATGGTGGACAGGTCGCTGCCGGTGGCTGCCAGCGCTGCCGGGACGCCGATCACGGTGGCCAGGGGCGGCACGAGGGCCGGCGGGATGACGGCCGGGGTGATCGTGGTGGCGGCGCAGCCGGTCACCGGGTCGCTGCCGTCCGGGAGCTGCGCGCTGGCGCAGTTCCGGATGGGACCCGCGCCGATGGCGGCCCGGTCCACGCTTCCGGTGACGCTGAGCGTGACCGTCTGTCCGGGCAGCAGCTCGGGGATGGTCCACCCCACGGTCCGGCCGGTGGCCGCGCCACCCGCGGTCGCGGAGACGAATGCGATCCCGTCGGGGAGCACATCGGTGACCGGGACATCGGTCAGGGTGAGCGCGCCGGTATTCGCGACCGAGATCTCCCAGGTGAGCCGATCCGCACCCAGTTCCAGGGTGGCGGGGCCGCTCTTGGCCACCGTCAGGCCGGTTCCGGGGATGTCGCCGCACGCGTAGGCGTCGTCGTCGATTCCGTCTCCTGAGACCGCGGCGGTGTTCGCGAACCCGCCGCCGGCGGCGCAGGACCGCTCGTCGCCCGAGAGCGTCGTGGGCACGGTCGCCGACACCGTCACGCGGTACGTGTGGGTGGCCTGGGCCGCGATCGAGACGCCCGTGGCGATGGCGGCGTCGTCGGCGCCGTTCCAGCCGGGGTTCACCGCCACATCCCCTGGCGCAGTGTTGACGGCCTCAGCGGCTGTCACCTGGACACCGCTCGGGAAGGCCAGCGAGTCGGTCAGGTCGTAGACCGAAGAGAGGCGGCCGGTGTTGGCCACGGTCAGCAGGTACACCAGCTGGGCCGCCCCGTCCTGGTCGACGGTCGCGCTCTCGAGGGTCTTCGTCACGTTCACGACGGTCGGCGCCGCTTCCAACGCCGACGTGTCCGACGCCGTGCCGGTCTGCCCGAACTCGTCGGTGATCTTCGCGGACGCGGAGTTGGTCACCGATCCCGTTCCGGGAATGACCGCACGGAACGTCAACCACTCCGATTCCCCGGACGCGACGCCATCGATCGTCCAGGTCGACGGGAACGCCGTCACGTCTCCGCCGCTGGAGGCCACCGAGCCGGGCACATACGACAGTCCGGTGGGAAGCACATCGGTGACCTCGATGTCGCCGTCGACAGGGCCGGTGTTGGTCACGCGCAGCCGGAACACGCCCGCCTCACTCGGGCGGACCAGGTCGGTTTCCGCCCACACCGCATCGTCGGCGGGATCGCACAGGACCGTGTCGGCCGCCGTGCAGGTCTGCTTCGCGATCGACACCGACGGCGCCACCACCCGCACCGTCGCATCCGGAGACGGCACCGGCAACGCCAGCACCTCCGGGTTCACCCGCAACTGGAACCGGTTCGTGTAGTCCTGACCGCTCGCGTTGCCGACCGGCGTCAGCGACAACCGCATGGACATCGTCCCACCCGCCGCGATGACCGGTGCGCTGGAACCCTCCGCGGTCGCGAAGCGGACGGCGGTCACCTGCGCCGCGGTCGGGCACCCCGGAGAGCCCACCTGCGCGACCGTGCACGACCACGCGCCCGCACCCGGCGTCACATACCAGCCGTCTCCCGGCGAACCCGGATCCGCGTAACCGTCATCGGTGCCATCCTGAGCGTTCAGCACCGACGTGTCCGCGCTGGTCACATACGCCGTCACCCCCGCAGGAAGCCCCGACACACTGATGGCGGAGTAGCCGCCCACCCCCGTGGTCGCCGGGGTGCGCCCGTCTCCGGGACGCGGCAGCACGTCGATCAGATCGATGCGCGTGATCGGGTCGGTGGAGGCGTTCAGCGCCTCCAGATCCCACTGCAACGGGCCTTCGAGCCCCGTCACCGGTGCGACCGCCGTCTTCGTCGCCAGCACGGCAGCGCCCGCGACCACCTGCGCGTTCGCCGACGACGACCGCAACGACAGCGACGACGGATCGTCAGGCGACCCCGCAACCGCCGTGTTGCTGTACGTCGCGCCGTTCGGTGCCGCCAACGGCACCCGGGCGGTGAACTCGAGTGCGGGCAGCGGAGTCCGCGGCACCACATCGCCGAACAGCCACCGCACCCCGTAGCTCGGGCTCTGCGCCGTCGCCGACCAGTCCGACCCGTCGCAGAGCTCGCAGAACTCGACCCCGACCCCCGGCGGACGCGTCACGGAAAGAGGATTCACCGTCAACCGCGGCGCGGTCGCCGGCAGCACATCCGTCACCGTCACATCCGTCAGCGGAACACCCGGAACACCCGTCGTCTCCACCGCCGGCTGCATCCGCCATCCCACATCCGACCCCGGTGACACCTGCGACCCCGAGCCCGGCGACTGCTCCACCAGCGACTTCACCAGACGAACCTCACCCGGCACGATCTGCATCCGATCGCCTCGAGGAACGCCCGAGTTGTCGAGGGGGTTGTAGTTGTTGGTGGCCCATACCGGAGTGGTACCCGACTTCAATTGGGCGAAGTTCGATACCCAGGTACCGTCAGGATTCAGCGCCGGGTCGAGCGAGGACTTCGCATAGACTTCCAACCCTGTCTCGAAGTAGTTGAAGGCGAATGGCAGAGTGGGTCCGGCGAAGACCATCCGCACCCGATCGATAGTGCTGCGGAACCCGTTCGGGGTCAGCGAACCGCCCAGCGCTGGATCGGTCGGGCTGGTGCTCCAGGTCGCATCGCCGTCATCGCACCGTGACGTGCGCATCCCCGCGAACGTCGTGGGCGACGCCACGGCGGCTCCGTACTGGAGGGTGAAGCCGACTCCGCCCTGCGTCACCCCGCGCGTCGGCGAGCCGCCATTGCCCGGAAGTTGGATCAAGCGCTGCGAGGTGCTGTCGAAGACGTCGCACAGGATCGCGTTCTCCACGGGCACCGCTCCAGCCGTCATGTCGGCTCTCGTCCGCACCTTGCTACCGATGCTGACGCGGATGTCACCCGCGCGCAACCCCGAACTCCCCGGCACCGGGACACCGTTTCCCAGTGCGTAGTCCTCGTAGAATTTGCCCCACCCGGCCGTCGCGGTCTGCGTGCTCACCACGGTGTTGTTGGCGAGAGGTTCCTGGCCCGCACCGAAGTTCGACTGCCCGGTGACATCGGTCGGGTCGAACCCGCTCACCGTATTGCGCAGGTTGAGCACGTTGTCATCCCCGGTTCCCGGAACCCCGTCGGCACCGTTCACGACATCCTGAGCGGGTGTCCAGATGTAGATCTGGTATGCAGCCACCCAGCGATCGTTCACCGGGAGCGCCGCTCCGTCGCCCGCGCGAGTCGGGAAGCTCGACCCTGAACTGTCGAGTCCCGACACCGTCACGGCGACATTCGATCCCGTTCCGACGCACGAGATCGACCCCGAGTTCGGCACAGAATTCACGGTGGTGGCGCCCGTGACGATTCCGACTGCCCCATTCGGCATACCCGTGCCATTCCCACTCGACTGCCGACACGGAAGGCCGGCTTCCGTCCCCCAGGTGAAGAGCCGCGAGTTCGGAGACATCTGCGCGAGCGAATCGGTGAAAGTGAAGGGGGAGGCCAACGGAGACATGCCCTTGATCTGCTGGTCGCCGGTACGCCCCGGTGGGGCCAGCTTGATACCCAGCTGGTAGCGACGATAGAAGCCCTGGGTCGTACCGTCCTCTCCCAGTGCGAAACTCGGCCCACTCGACGAGGCCTTGACCAGGTCGTAGAACGCGCCCGCCGAGACCGTCACATCCGCGGTGGCCGAGGTCACCGGCGCCCCGCCGTTGACCTCGGAGGCCGTGAACTGCACCGACTTGGTCTGGCCGTTCAGCGAGTCCGTCGTGACCATCGCAATCGGCGACACCGAGAGGGTGGCAGGGACAGGAGCATCGGGCAGCTGGCACACCAGCAGGCGCGAATCGCCGCCGGGAAGCCCGGTCACCGAGTCGTAGATGCCCGAACCGTGGGGCGTCGTCCCGTTCCCGGTGCACTGCGGCGGGACGCCCTGCCAGCGCATCCCCACCGGCAGCGTCGACTCGATGCGCGGCTGCGTCGACGCCGCATCGGTGTTGAACTGGAACTGGTACTGCACGGTGTCGTTGGTGCGCACGATGCCGTTGTTCGCGCTGGAGTCGTTGCCCGGCGCATCGTCGGCATCGAACACCGGCGTGCCGTCGGTCACCACGCGGATCGCCGTGTTCGTCACGGTCAGCAGTTCCGGCCGCGCATCAGCCTGCGCCTGGGGCGCGTCCTGGTTCTCAGGGCTCCCGGTGGGCGGCGCGTCCGACGCGGACGGGTCCGGAGTATCCGGGAGCGGCGATGCGGGAGGGGTCTCGGATGCGGACGGGTCCGGCGTCGCCGGATCTGCGGCGTCGGTCTGGCCGGCGGTGCTCGGCGATGCCGCGGCGTCGACCACGGCGAGATCGAGCGTGCCCGGATCCGCGGTGGCAGGCGACGGCACCGGCGCCGCCAGCCAGCCCTCACCGGCGCTCAGTGCGCCGTGGGCCTCCGCGCCGTCCGACCAGAAGCCGGCCGTCGCGGTCGACGACAGCCGCAGCGAGACCGACGAGCATCCCGAGGAAGCGGAGAGGGAGTACCGACCGAGATCGTCGGTCGACTGCTGCGCGAGGCTCCGGCCGTCGTCGGCGCAGACCAGCTGCACCTGCGCGCCCGGCAGCGGCTCCCGCGCCAGCGACGTATCGGTGAACGGGTCACCGGAGGAGCGCGTGACAACACCCTCGGAGGCGACGCGGACGTCGCCCTCGGCGACGGCCGGGGAGACCCCCGCCGTCTCGAACACCAGAGCGGAGACGAGGGCGGCCACCGCCAGCGATCGTGCGCCTCGGAACACAGCCATTCAAACGTTCTCCTTCACCTCGGGCATTCGAGGCACATGCTAGGAACGCGATTTCACCCGCGAAAGACAGCTGTCAGCGCCGATGGCGCCACCTCTGGCCGTCATGCCTCATTGATGAAGACGCCGCCGGACCCGGATCGTGACGTGTTCTGCGAGCCCTTCTGACCGACGGCGCGCCGGCTCGGAGACGCGAAAAGGGCGCCTCCCCTGGTGGGGAGACGCCCTCTTCGTGGTGGGTGGGACTTAGAAGTCCATGCCCGCGCCCGGGTCGCCGACCGGCGCCGGGTTCTTCTCGGGCTTGTCGGCGACGACGGCCTCGGTGGTGAGGAACAGGCCCGCAATGGACGCCGCGTTCTGCAGCGCCGAGCGGGTGACCTTCACCGGGTCGTTGATGCCGGAGGCCAGCATGTCGACGTACTCGCCGGTCGCGGCGTTGAGGCCGTGGCCGACCGGGAGGTTGCGGACCTTCTCGACCACGACGCCGGCCTCGAGGCCCGCGTTGATCGCGATCTGCTTCAGCGGAGCCTCGATGGCGACCTTGACGATGTTGGCACCGGTGGCCTCGTCGCCGGTCAGCTCCAGCTTCTCGAACGCGGTCTTGCCGGCCTGGATGAGGGCGACGCCACCACCGGCGACGATGCCCTCCTCGACGGCGGCCTTCGCGTTGCGGACGGCGTCCTCGATGCGGTGCTTGCGCTCCTTGAGCTCGACCTCGGTGGCCGCGCCCGCCTTGATGACGGCGACGCCGCCCGCGAGCTTGGCGAGGCGCTCCTGCAGCTTCTCGCGGTCGTAGTCCGAGTCGGTCGACTCGATCTCGTTGCGGATCTGCTGCACGCGACCGGCAATGGCCTCGGGGTCGCCCGCGCCCTCGACGATGGTGGTCTCGTCCTTGGTGATGACGACCTTGCGGGCCTGGCCGAGCAGGTCGAGGGTGACGTTCTCGAGCTTGAGGCCGACCTCCTCCGAGATGACCTGGCCGCCGGTCAGGATCGCGATGTCCTGCAGCATGGCCTTGCGGCGGTCGCCGAAGCCCGGGGCCTTGACGGCGACGGACTTGAAGATGCCGCGGATCTTGTTGACGATCAGAGTCGCCAGCGCCTCGCCGTCGACGTCCTCAGCGATGATGAGGAGCGGCTTGTTGGCCTGGATCACCTTGTCGACGATCGGCAGAAGGTCCTTGATGTTGCTGATCTTCTGGTTCGCGATGAGGATGTACGGGTCCTCGAACACCGCCTCCTGGCGGTCCTGGTCGGTGACGAAGTACTGCGACAGGAAGCCCTTGTCGAAGCGCATGCCCTCGGTCAGCTCGAGCTCGGTGCCGAAGGTGTTCGACTCCTCGACGGTGACGACGCCCTCCTTGCCGACCTTGTCGATCGCCTCGGCGATGATCTCGCCGATGGTGGTGTCGCCGGCGGAGATGGACGCGGTGGCCGCGATCTCCTCCTTGGTCTCGACCTCCTTGGCGGAGGCGATGAGCTCCTCGGTGACCGCCGCGACGGCCTTCTCGATGCCGCGCTTCAGGGTGATGGGGTCGGCGCCGGCCGCGACGTTGCGCAGGCCCTCCTTGACCAGGGCCTGGGCGAGCACGGTCGCCGTGGTGGTGCCGTCACCGGCGACGTCGTCGGTCTTCTTCGCGACCTCCTTGACGAGCTCCGCACCGATCTTCTCGTACGGGTCGTCGAGCTCGATCTCCTTCGCGATGGAGACGCCGTCGTTCGTGATCGTCGGGGCGCCCCACTTCTTCTCGAGGACGACGTTGCGACCACGCGGGCCCAGGGTCACCTTGACCGTGTCGGCCAGGGTGTTCAGGCCGCGCTCGAGGCCGCGGCGCGCGTCCTCGTCGAAAGCAATGATCTTTGCCATGTGTTTCTCGTCCCTCCCGGACGTCTGCGAAAGATTCCGTTGATTAGCACTCGATCAGATGGAGTGCTAAAGCGATTCTGGCACTCGCGGCGGGAGAGTGCAAGCGCGCGGTGGAGCATCCAGGCAGGAGGAACGGCGAAACGCCGCCCCCCGCAGGGGACGGCGTCTCACGGGTTACGTCGCGCTGCCGCTCAGGCCAGGCGCACCGACTCGGCCTGCGGGCCCTTTTGCCCGGAGCCGACCTCGAACACGACCTGCTGGCCCTCTTCGAGAACCTTGTATCCGTTCATGTCGATCGCGGAGTAATGAACGAAAACGTCCTGTCCCCCACCTTCGACGGTGATGAAGCCGTAGCCCTTCTCAGCGTTGAACCACTTCACGGTCCCGTTCGCCATGCATTACTCCCATTGCTGTGTCGCTCGCGCGATCCGACGCCGCACGTTGACTCCCGATCCTAATGCGTGCAATGCCTGTGGACGCCAGTGTTTTCGGGAATCCGTTCCGAATTGTGTCCGAACTTAAACACGCGCGAAACAAAGAGCTGACGCGCGCTCAGCCCGGGTAGTTCGCCCCGATGACCACCGTGATGTCGGCGCCGCTGTCGCTGAAGGCGGTGCTCTGCTGGATGGTGGCACCGGGGAGCGACTGCGCGACGCCGAGCGCCGCGGCCTGATTGGCCGGGTCCCCGTAGTAGACGATGGTCGCCGCGAGGTCGGTCTTGTCGGCGTTAGCGAGCGCTCCGACCTTCCAGCCCGCGGCCTTCAGCTTGTCGCCGACCGCGGCCGCGAGGCCCTCCTTCGCGGTGCCGTTGAGCACGTTGACGGTGAGCGCCGGATTGACGGTCGGGACGATGGTGGGCGTGGGCGTCGAGGTCGGCGTCGCCGACGCGGTGCGCGACCCCGTGCCGGTCGGGCCGTGGAAGTCGATGCTTCCGTTCACCAGCGACAGCCCGAAGATGCCGGCCCCGACCAGGAGGACGGTGGCGAGGGCCGCCCAGCCGACGGCGATCCAGCCGCGGCCGCGACGGCGCGGGGCACGGTGGGCGCCGACGCGCTGGAGGTCGCCCGGGATCTCGTCGAACCGGTCGCGTGGGAACTTCTCTGCCATCGGGGGTGGGGGTCCTCAGGGTCGGTCGCCGGACGGGAGCGTCCGTGCGTGTCGTGCGGCCAGTCTCGCCTCGCGCAGCCGGAGCAGCCGTTTGACGAGCATGGGGTCATGGCGCAGTGCCGCCGGACGGTCGATCAGCGCACCGAGCAACTGATAGTACCGAGCCGCCGACAGACCGAATTCCTCGCGGATGGCCTGCTCCTTGGCTCCGGCGTGACGCCACCACTGGCGTTCGAAAGCGAGGATCGCGGCATCCCGATCGCTCAGACCGTCCACGCCCGAGGGCTCGCGTTCGTCGGCAGGCCGTTCGTCGGCTGACCGGGTCACGCGCACCGCCTTCCCTCGTCGCGGACGCCTGGGCGTCCGGCATCCCGGTCGTCCCCGCGTTCGCACGTCATCCTAGGGCGCGGGTCCTGTGTGTTCCCCGTTTCTCCGCGGCACGTCGCGGGACGCAATCGGGAACACGACGCGGAAGCGCGCCGTTTAGTCTGGTGACGACGAAAGGGACAGGCATGTCACAGAACCACACCGCCGAGGACGGCTACACGGTCTCGAAGAGCGAGGACGAGTGGCGCGAGGAGCTCAGCCCGGAGCAGTACGCGGTGCTGCGCGAGGCGGGGACGGAGCGTCCGTGGACGGGCGAGCTGCTCGACGAGGGTCGCGCCGGCCTCTATACCTGTGCCGCGTGCGGCGCCGAGCTGTTCAAGTCGGGCACCAAGTTCGACTCGGGATGCGGCTGGCCGAGCTTCTACGAGTCGGTGCGACCGGAGGCGGTGCAGCTGATCGAGGACACCAGCCTCGGGACGGTGCGCACCGAGGTGCGGTGCGCGAGCTGCGGCTCGCACCTGGGGCACGTGTTCCCGGACGGCTTCGGCACGCCGACCGGCGACCGCTACTGCATGAACTCGATCTCGCTGAACTTCACGCCGGAGGCGTGATGACCGACCTCGCGGGCCGCGTCGCCGCGCGGCGGTCGTATTCGCGGGTCACGGCCGACGCGCCGACGCACGAGGAGCTGCTGCCCCTCGTCGCGGCCGCCGGCCGGGTCGCCGACCACAGCGCGCTGCACCCCTGGCGGCTCATCGAGCTGCGCGGCGAGGCGCGCGAGCGGCTGGGCCGGGCGTTCGTCGCGGATGCGAAGGCGACCGGAGCCGACGCGGAGAAGCTCGCCGCGAAGCCGCTGCGTTCGTCGCTGCTGCTCGCGATCGTGTCGGTCCGGACGAAGAGCGACAAGGTCCCCGGCTGGGAGCAGGACGCCGTCGCGTCCGGTGTCGCGCACATCCTGAGCCTCTTGCTGCACGACGCGGGCTGGGGCGTGATGTGGCGTACCGGCCACCACACCCGGTCGAAGGCGGTGCACCGGATGCACGGTCTGGCGAAGAATGAGCGGCTGCTCGGCTGGCTGTACGTCGGGGGGATCCCCGCCGACGGCAAGGAGGGTCACCGCACGACGATCGACCCGGAGCGGTTCCTGACGACGCTGGAGTGAGCGGCCGGCTCAGGCCGCGGTGCGCCGCCAGCGCCACCTGACGCTCGCGATCGCGACGGCGACGATGGCGAGCAGCGTCCCGCCGATGGTGGAGAACGCCAGCTGGTGGCCGGCGGTCGGGAGCAGCAGGTCGAGCAGCAGCGCGGCGGCGAGCTGGCCGGCGACGGTCGCGAGGCCGAGCAGCAGCACGCCGGTGATCCGGACGAGTAGCGCGGTGACGCCGATGAACACGCAGCCGAGCGCGCCGCCGATGTAGAGCCACGGCTCCGCAGGCAGGCGTTGCGGCATCCCGCCGACGCCCCACCGCACCAGCATCAGCACGACGAGCACTGTCGTGCCGACGGCGAAGTTGATGAAGGTCGCGGTGAGCGCGCTCTCGGCGACGACGCGCACCTGACCGTTGACCGCCTGCTGCCATCCGGTGCCGAGGCCGGCGATGAACGGCAGGAGCATGAGCCAGACCGGCGCACTCCCACCGAACTGGGCGGACACCGCCCAGGTGACGGCGACCAGGGCGAGCAGCGCGCCGACGAGCCGCGCGGCCGTGAGCGGACGGCGGCCGCCGGGGCCGATGCCGACGCGGTCGAGCACGAGGCCGCTGATCGTCTGGCCCGCGACCACCGCGACGGTGAACAGGGCGACACCGAGGGCGGCTGCGGCCAGTCCCTGCGAGAGCACCAGGAACGACCCGGCGGCGCCGCCGCAGACGTACCACCAGCGCAGCCGGCGGTCGCGGAGCGCCTCCCGGACGCGCGCGAGTCCACGCCGACCGACCGGAGCGATGGCGAGGGCGACGCAGAGGATGACGAGGCCCGACCCGAACGAGATGCTCGCGGCGGTGAAGCCGTCGCCGAGCCTGCTGCCCAGCTCACCGTTGATGCGGGACTGGATCGCCACCAGCGCGCCGCACAGGAGCGCGAGGACGAGGGCGAGCCAGAGCGGGAGGGAGCGAGGGGTCACTCCTCCCACCCTAGGCCGTGAGGCGGGAGCCCCGCGCGCCGGAGCTCAGGGAGCGGGAGCCTCGCCGTCGGTCGGCTCCGGCTGGGGCAGCCAGTCGATGTTCTCCTCCGGCGCGACCTCCTTCTCCTCGCTGAGGTCGTAGTCGTCGTCGTTCTTCTTGTCGCTCATGCCGCCACCCTACGCCCGGCCGCCGACGGCGCCGGGGAGGTCGGCAAGGGCGCCGAGCGGCGACTCGATCGCGTCCGCCACTTCGCGCAGGAAGCCCGCCGCGACGCCCCCGTCGGTGACGCGGTGGTCGAAGACGAGCGACAACTGCAGGATGCGCCGGGGCACGATCGCGCCGTCCACCACCCAGGGCCGCTCGATGGCGCGGCCGAGTCCGAGGATGGCGACCTCCGGGTGGTTGATGATCGCGGCGCTGCCGTCGACGCCGAGGCTGCCGTAGTTGTTGATCGTGAAGGTCGACCCGGCGAGGTCGGCCGGGGGCAGCGTCCCCTCGCGGGCGGCTCGCGCCAACCGGTCGAGCTCGGTGTCGAGTTCGCGCACCGAGAGCCGGTCGGCGCGGCGGACGACGGGCACGAGCAGTCCCCGCTCGGTGTCGGCGGCGAAGCCGAGGTTCACGCCCTCGAAGGTGACGACGCCCTGGCCGTCCGGGGCGACGCGGCCCGCGAGTTCGGGATGCCGCGCCAGCGCCGCGAGCGCGAACCGCGCGACGAACGAGAGGAACGACGGGGCGCGGCCGTCGCGGGCCAGCCGGCGGCGGCCGTTCCACAGCTCGGTCGCGTCCACATCCACCCAGACGGTCGCCTCCGGGATCTCGGAGCGACTGCGGGACATCGTCTCGGCCACGGTGCGGCGGAGGCGCGAGAACGGGGTGGTCGCGGCGACCGTGAGGCCGGTGCGGGGGTCGGGGGCGCCGGTGTCGGTCAGCGGCGCCGGAGCGTTCTGCGTCGAGGGCGTCATGCCGTCGGGCGCGGTCGCGAAGGCAGCCTCCACATCCCGCCTCGTCACCACGCCGTCGGGACGGCTGGGCCGCAGCGTCGCCAGGTCGATGCCGTGGCTGCGGGCCAGCGCGCGCACCACCGGGGAGACGACCGGGACGATGCGGCCGCGCGACGGCGGCGCGGGCGCGGTGGCCGTCGCCGCGGCCGTGGTCCCGCTGCCGGAGCGCGCCGCCCGCGTCCGCCGGGCGCCGTGCGCGGTCGTGCCGTACCCGACGAGCACCTGCCCGGAGCCGGACGCGGCAGGCTCCACAACCGCTTCCTCCTCGACCTCCAGCAGCGGGGCGCCGACGAGGATCGTCTCGCCCTCGTCGCCGTGCAGCGCCGCGACCCGACCGGCGAACGGCGATGGCACCTCCACCACCGACTTCGCAGTCTCCACCTCGGCGATCGGCTGGTCGGTCACGACGGTGTCGCCGACCGCGACCAGCCAGCGGACCAGCTCGGCGTCGGTCAGCCCCTCCCCCAGGTCCGGGAGGGTGAACACCCGGGCGGTCACGCGTCCTCCCACTGCAACGCGTCGACGGCATCGAGGATGCGGTCCACATCCGGCAGGTAGAAGCGCTCCAGCTTCGGCGGTGCGAACGGGGTGTCGAAGCCGGTGACGCGCCGCACCGGGGCGAGCAGGTGGTGGAAGCAGCGCTCCGAGACGCGTGCGGCGATCTCGGCCGCCATGCTCGCGAAGCCCGGGGCCTCGGCGATGACCACTGCGCGGCCGGTCGCGCGCACCGCGGCGCACACGGTCTCGTCGTCGAACGGCACCAGGGAGCGCAGGTCGATCACGCCGAGGCTGCGACCGTCCTCCGCGGCGGCCTCCGCGGCGGCGAGCGCCACCGGGACCGAGGGCCCGTAGGCGATGAGCGTCGCGTCCGTGCCCTCCCGGGCGACCCGCGCCCGGCCGATCTCGGGCAGCGGCGCCTGGGTGTCCACCTCGCCCGTCGACCAGTACAGCTTCTTCGGCTCGAGGAAGATCACCGGGTCGGGATGCGCGATCGCGGCGCGCAGTAGCCCGTACGCGTCCTGCGGGGTCGTCGGCGACACCACCGTCAGGCCGGGCGTGTGCACGTAGTACGCCTCCGACGAGTCGGAGTGGTGCTCGACCCCGCCGATGCCGCCGGCGTACGGGATGCGGATGACCAGCGGCAGCCGCATCCGGCCGCGCGTGCGGTTGCCCATCTTCGCGACGTGGTCGACGATCTGCTCGAACGCGGGGTAGGCGAAGGCGTCGAACTGCATCTCGACGACCGGGCGCATCCCATTCATGGCCATCCCGACGGCCGTGCCGACGATGCCGGCCTCGGCGAGTGGGGTGTCGAAGCAGCGGTCCTCGCCGAAGCGGGCGGTCAGCCCGTCGGTGATGCGGAAGACACCGCCGAGCGGTCCGACGTCCTCGCCGAAGACGACGACGGACGGGTCGGCGGCGAGCGCGTCGGCGAGCGCGCGATTGAGGGCCTGCGCCATCGTCAAGGTGGGCGGGGCCTCGGCGGTCCGCTCCGCGGGGGCGTCGTGCATCAGGGTCATCGTGCGGCCTCCTCCGCTGCGGCGAGCTCGGCGGCGAGCTGCTCGGCCTGCTCGCGCAGCTGCGGCGTCGGGCTGGCGTAGACGTGGGCGAACAGGTCTTCGGGATGCGGCTCCCCGTCGGTCGTGATCGCCGCACGGAGGTCGGCGGCGACGCGCTCGGCGTGCGCGTGCGCCTCGGCGTCGTCGCCCTCGGTGAGCGCGCCCTCGGCCGTCAGCCAGGCGCGCAGGCGGAGCAGCGGGTCGCGGGCGCGCCACGGCTCCACCTCGTCGTCGGTGCGGTAGCGGGTGGCGTCGTCGGCGTTGGTGTGCGACTTCATCCGGTAGGTCAGGGCCTCGACCAGGGTCGGGCCGCCGCCGTCGCGCGCCTCTGCGACCGCCTCGCCGAGCACCGCGAGCAGCGCGGCCAGGTCGTTGCCGTCGACCAGCCGGCCGCGCATCCCGTAGCCGACGCCCTTGTGGGCGATGCTGGGCGCGGCGGTCTGCCTGCTGAGCGGAACCGAGATGGCGTAGCCGTTGTTCTGCACCAGGAAGACGACCGGCAGGTGGAAGACGGCGGCGAAGTTGAGCGCCTCGTGGAAGTCGCCCTCGCTCGTGGCGCCGTCGCCGCACAGGGCGAGCACGACGGTGTCCTCGCCGCGCATCCGGGCGGCGTGCGCGAAGCCGACCGCATGCAGCAGCTGGGTCGCGAGCGGCGTGGACTGCGGCGCCACGTGGTGCTCGTGCGGGTCGTAGCCGGAGTGCCAGTCGCCGCGCAGGAGCACGAACGCCTCGAACGGGTCGACGCCGCGGGCGATGACGGCGACGGTGTCGCGGTAGGTCGGGAACAGCCAGTCCTGCCCGCCGAGGACCATCGCGGCGGCGACCTCGCACGCCTCCTGGCCGTGCGACGAGGGATAGACGGCGAGGCGGCCCTGGCGCACCAGGGCGTCGGCCTGATCGTTGATCCGGCGGGCCAGCACGAGCTGCCGGTACCCCTCCAGCAGGGTGCCGGCGGCGGGCATCCGGTGGCGGTCGTCCGGGTGGGACCCGCCATCCTGGTCGATGAGCCGCAGCGGGGTGTCGCCGGGCAGCAGATCGTCCGCGTGCATCTGTTCTCCTTCGAAAGACGTCGCTCCTCCCCAGGATGACTTCGGCAGACGCGGAACGCTACGGGTGCGCACGAGTCGAGACGAACGGGTGCGCGTGGCCGGAATCGGTGCCAGACTGTCCAGCACCATGGACGACATCGACGTACGGATCCTGGACGCTCTGCGCGCGGACGGCCGCGCCTCCATCACGTCCGTGGCGGAGGCGGCCCACGTGTCGCGCGCCAACGCCTACTCGCGGGTCTCGCGGCTGGTGTCGGAGGGCGTGATCACCGGGTTCACGGCGAAGGTGGACCCGCGGCGGTCGGGGCGGGCGTCGTCCGCGTACGTGACGCTGCGGGTGGAGCAGGCCGACTGGCACGACCTGCGCGAGCGGCTGCAGCGCATCCCGGAGGTGGAGCACTTCGCGCTGGTCGGCGGCGACTTCGACGTCATCCTCCTCGTGCGCGCCCGGGACAACGAGGACCTGCGGCGCGTGGTGCTGGAAGAGCTCACCGCGATCCCCTCCGTGCGTGACACCAAGACGTCGCTCGTGTTCGAGGACCACGACCTGCGATGAGGATGATCGGGAGCAGCGACCGCGACCCGGGCAGGGCCGACTGGATGGAGCTGTTCTTCGACCTGATCTTCGTGGCGCTGGTCGGGCAGCTGGCGCACGGCTTGCACGAGCATCCCGGGTTCGCGGCGATCGGGGTCTTCCTCGCGTTGTTCGCGGCGGTGTGGTGGTCGTGGGGCAACCTGACCTTCGTCGTCAACGTGTCGCGGCGGCTCACCCGGCGCGGGCTGTCGCTGGTGATGCTGCTCGCGATGGTGGCGGTCGGCGCGATGGCCGTCGCCGCTCCCGAGGCGATCGGCAAGCGTGCCTGGCTGTTCGCTGCCGGGAACGCGGCGCTCCGGATCGTGCTGCTCGCGGCCTGGGTGCGGCTGTCGTGGGCGGACGGGGTGGCGTCGCGCATCCGGATCAGCGTGTACAACGGCGTGACGGCGGTGCTCTGGCTGGTCTCGATCGTGCTGCCGGAGCCGGCCGGGTACGTGCTGTGGGCGGTCGCCATCGCGCTCGAGGTCGTGCTGCTGATCACGACGGCGTCGAGCTGGGCGTCCGGAGCGTTCGAGACACTGAACGTGGACCACCTGTCGGAACGGTTCGGGCTGCTGGTGATCATCGTGCTCGGCGAGTCCGTGCTGAGCATCGTCGCGGCGGTGAGCGCGACGTGGACCGTGGCCGGGGCGCTGGTCGGCCTGCTCGGCCTGCTCATCGCCGCCGGGCTGGCGTGGACGTTTTTCCTGTACGGGGTGGATGCGATGCACCAGGGGCTGGAGCGGCTGCTCGCGCGCGGGGACATCCGCGGCGTCCGGGATACGGTGGCGTTCCTGCCGTTCCTGCTGCTGGCGGGGGTGACGGCGCTGTCGGGAGCGCTGTCGGCGGCGATCGCGCATCCCGGCGAGCCGCTCCCGCTCGCGCTCTCGCTGTGTCTCGGCGGCGGGATCGCGCTGTTCTACTTCGCGAACACGGTCATCTCGCGGCGCTATGGCGACGAGTGGCGGGTGGTGCTGCGCTGGGGTGTCCCCGCGGTCGTCCTGTCGCTGCTGCTCGTCCCGCTCGGAGCGGTGCTGCCCGCCGCGGCGACGGTCGCCTGCGCCGTGGTCGTGCTCGCCTACGTCGTCGCCGCCGCCGAGCGCGCCTCCCGCCGCCGCGCCCGCGCCGCCTCCCCC
>NZ_JABFMV010000011.1 GCF_013359685.1 Leifsonia sp. C5G2 | reverse complement strand
GGGCGGTCAGGCTAGGGCGGTGGTGGGGAGGTCGACGATGTGGGCTCCGCCGTCGACGACGAGGGTGGCGCCGGTGATGTAGGAGGCGTCCGGCGAGGCCAGGAAGCGGATGGCGGCGGCGATCTCGTCGGGGTCTGCTGGACGGCCGAGCGGCACATCCTTGCTGACGATGGCGTAGCCCTCCTCGCGGGAGGCTAGGCCGGCCTGGCGCGCGAAGTCGTCCATCTCCTCGTCCGCCATCGGGGTGCGCACCCATCCCGGGCACACCGCGTTCACGCGGACCCCGCTGCGGCCGTAGTCGCGCGCGAGGCTGCGGGTGAGCCCGAGCAGGGCGTGCTTGCCCACCGTGTAGCCGGCGACCCCCGGGCCGGCGAAGAGCCCGGCGAGCGACGAGACGACGACGATGCTTCCGCGGGAGGCGGTCAGCGCGGGCAGCGCCGCCCGGGCCAGCACGAACGCCGTCGAGACGTTGGTGCGGAACGACACGTCCCACGCCTCGTCTGAGGTCTCGGCGACGGTGCCGAGGCCGTGGCCGCCCGCGTTGGCGACCACCGCATCCACGCGCCCGAAGTCGGCGACCACGCGGGCGAGCGCAGCCTCCGTCTGCTCGCGGTCGCTCGTGTCGCACGGCAGCGCGAGACCGCCGAGCTCCTCTGCGACCGCGTCCAACGGTTCACGTCGCCGCCCGAGCAGGACGACACGCGCGCCCTCCGCGGCGAACCGGCGCGCGGCAGCGGCACCGATGCCGGTGCCCCCTCCGGAGATGACGACGACGGGCTTCTGCATGGCGGTCCTTTCGAGGAGGGGATGGGAGGCGTCAGGCCGGGAACGACGAGCGCGCCAGGTAGCCGAAATCCGAGACCAGGGCGTGCCCGTTCACGGGCCGGGACACCGGGGACGCGAGGTAGAGCACGTGCCGCGCCACCTCCTCCGGGCTCTGAACGGGGAAGCCGACGTCGGAGAAGCCGACGTCGGCCACCCCCAGGTCGGCGCGCGACATCGGCGTGTCGACCACCGACGGACACACGCAGTTGACGCGCACGCCGTCCGGCGCGAGATCGACCGAGAGCGCCCGCGCCAGCTGCAGGACGGCGCCCTTCGATGCGTTGTACGGCACCATCCCGGGCGCGGCGACGAAGCTGGAGTCCGACGCGAGCAGCACCATCGCCGGACTCGCCGAGCGGCGCAGATACGGGAGGGCGTGCTTCGCGGTGAGGAAGGTGCCGGTCACGTTGACCGCGAGCACGGCGTTCCACTCGTCGAGGCCGATGTGCTCGATGCCGCGGCCGAACGGTCCGGAGATTCCGGCGCAGGCGACCACCGCATCCACACCCCCGAGGGAGGCCGCGGCGGAGTCGAGCGCGCTGCGCACCTCGTCCTCCACCGTGAGGTCGGCGCGGTGGGTCACGGTGCCGCCCGGCGAGCGGTCGATCCCCGCGACCTCCGCGCCCTCCGCGGCGAACGCGCGCGCGCACGCCGCTCCGATCCCGGAGGCGGCACCGGTCACGACGACGCGCCGTCCGGCCAGGTCCAGATCCATGGGTTCCAGCATCCCGTCGGGCCGCCGGTGCCGGAACGGCGAACGGGCACCCGTGCGCGCACAGGACAACGGCGTTCGCTCGGCGACAAGCCCGCGCCGCCCCGCGGCTGCCACGATCGACGCACCGGGCCGAAGCCGTCCCGGCTGCGGCCCCCCACGCAGCCCCCGAAGAAGGAACCCCATGAGCGAACCCCGCGCCCACGACCGTCTCAAGGCGAACAGCCTCGGCGTCGCCGGCATCGTCTTCCTCGTCCTCGCCGCCGTCGCCCCGCTGACCGGCATCGTCGTCGTCGCCTCGCTGGCGATCGCGCTCGGGAACGGCGGAGGGACCCCGGCCTCGTTCCTCATCGTCGCCGTCGTGCTGCTGCTCTTCGCGGTCGGCTACGCCCAGATGTCGAAACAGCTGGTGAACGCCGGGGGCTTCTACGCCTTCGTGGTGAAGGGCCTCGGCCGCACCGGCGGCCTGGTCGCCGGGCTGATCGCCACGATCGGGTACAACTTCTTCGTCGTCGGCACGATCGGCACGAGCGGCTTCTTCATGCAGACCGTCATCGCCGACCTGACCGGCCTCAACGTGTACTGGTACGTCTGGGGCCTGCTCTCGATCGTCGTGTCGTTCCTGATGGCGCGGCGCGGCGTGGACTTCTCCTCCAAGATCCTCGGCGTCTCGCTGGTGCTCGAGACGCTCATCCTGGTCGTCTTCGACATCTCCGTGCTGGTGCAGAAGGGATTCGACGTCGCGGCCTTCAGCCCGCAGGCGGTGTTCTCCGGCTCGCTGCCGATCGGTCTGCTCCTCGCCGCGACCGGCTTCCTCGGCTTCGAGGCGACCGCGCTGTTCAGCGAAGAGGCGAAGCGGCCGCTGAAGACCATCCCGCGTGCCACATATGTCGCGATCTGCGCGATCGGCCTCATCCTGGCGGTCACCACGTGGGCGGTCGTCAGCGCGACGGGAGTGCCGCAGGCGCAGGCGGTCGCGGTGAAGCACCTGCCGACCGGCGACCTGATCTTCACGCTGTCGCAGCAGTATCTGGGAACGGTCATGACCGACATCATGATGATCCTGCTCCTGGTCAGCCTGTTCGCCGCGATGCTCGCGTTCCACAACTCAGCAACGCGCTACCTGTACGCGCTGGGCCGTGCCCGCGTGCTTCCCCGCGCGCTCGCCCGAACACGTCCCAACGGCGCGCCCCAGCTCGCGGGCATCGTGCAGGCCGTGTTCGCGGCCGTCGTCGCTGGCCTGTTCGCCCTGGCCGGGCTCGACCCGATCTCGTCGCTGGTGCCCAGCATGATCGGCTTCGGGACGCTGTGCGTCCTCGTGCTCCAGGCGCTCGCGGCGCTGTCGATCGTCGTGTACTTCCGGCGCCGCCGCGACCCGCGTTGGTGGTCCACGTTCGTCGCGCCCGGGATCGGCTTCCTCGCCCTGCTCGTCATCGTCGTCATGGCGATCGTCAACTTCGACATCGTGGCCGGCTCGGACGCGCTGGCGATCCGCCTGCTGCCGCTGCTGCTCGTGGTCGCCCTCGTCGGCGGCATCGGCTTCGGCTGGTACCTGCGCCGGTCGAAGCCGGCGGTGTACGACGCCCTCGCCACCGACCTGGAGAGGTTCGACGCCCACGCGACCACCGAGGCGGAGGCGCAGGAGCCCGTCGCCTGATCCTCGCCACTCCTCACCCGGAACGGATGGCCTCCAACGGCCAGCCGTTCCGGGTGAAGTACGCGGATAGCCGAGCCAGAACAGCGTCATCGCTCGCGGACGGGTCACGGAGCCAGCGCTTCCGCGCCATTGCGATCAGCGCCTCCCTGGCCGCCGATTCGTTGGCGTCGGCCGTATAGCCGATGAACTCCGGCATCGACCAGACATCGAGAACGCCGGTCGCTTCGAGCTGCTCCCTCAGTGCGCGGTCATCGGTGAGAACCACATCGGCATGCCCCCAGAGAGCAGCGGCGACGACGTGTCGGTCTTTGTCGTTGACTTCGATCTGCACCGTCACGTCGACGGCACCCGGCCACGCGACGCGTGCCTCCGGGAACACGGCATTCATCGTGTCCAGGAGCGCGGTGCGATCGGCTGGGCTCATCCCTTCGGGAAGATGGCGGCGGACTTCGTCCAGCACGCCATCGCTCCAGAGAACGCGGCACGTTCCTGCTTCGGCGAGGGAGAGAACGATGTCCCGCCAACGAGCCCGCACGAGGATATTGGCATCGGCAAAGACCCGGAACGGCACGTCAGAACGCGTCGCCCTCGTACCCGCCGGCCTCCTCCGTCAGGTCGGAAAGACGATCCAGCCCCTCGCGCCTGCTGTGACGGCGCTCCTCGGCATAGCGCAGGACGTCGGCCAGAGCGACCCGACGATGGGTGTTGCGGTAGTGCACTTCGAGTTCTCCCTTGTCGAGAAGCTGGACGACGAACATACGAGAAACCCCGAGAAGGTCGGCTGCCTGCGAGGTGGTGAGCAGGGTTCCCGTCGAAGCGATCACCACCGCATCGCCGTGAGCGAGGCGGCCGAGCAGCTCGACGACCGCGTTGGCGACGTCAGCCGGGAGGGACACGGAGACCGTCTCGGCCTCCAGCCTGATCGCGCCGGACGATCCGCGAAGGGCGGCAACGAGACCCTCCAGTTGAGACCGCTCCGAGGCATCGACAGCATCCACCGCGCGGGAATCGATCAGCGTCATGTGAGCTCCCTTCGCCTCGAGGCTAGTCGGGCGGGCAGCTAAACGCAATAAGCGCTCTATTCGCTAAAAATGCATGCAATGCCTGCAGGGCACCGCAGCCGAGGAGGTCGCCTGATCGGGCGCTGGCGGACAAGCGCCGCGCGCCCGCCGTCAATGCGGGCGCGCGGCGCCCTCCGCATACTGGACGAAACCCGGAACCGAAGGACCCTGGATGCACCAGCACAGCAGCACCGTGACCGCGCCGACCGCGGTCGTCCACCCGCTCGACCCGCTCACGGCGGACGAGCTCGCCGCCGGCCGGGCCGTTCTCGACGCGGCCGGCCTGATCGGACCCGGCACACGCTTCCCGAACGTGCTCCCGGTCGAGCCGGAGAAGACGGCCGTCACGGCCTTCTCCCCCGGCGACGCGATCGAGCGCAGGATCCTGTACGTGCTGCTCGACACCGCCACCGGCGAGGCCGCGGAGGCCATCGTGTCGGTGACCTCCGGAGAGGTGATCGAGCACCGGGCGCTGGGCACCGCCGACTCCCCGTACGGCCAGCCGCAGTACCTGTTCGAGGAGTACGAGGCCGCCGAGCGCATCGCCAAGGCGTCGCCGGGGTGGCAGGCGGCGATGCGCCGCCGCGGGCTCGAGGACCGGATGGAGTTGGCCTTCTGCGCGCCGCTCGCCCCCGGCTTCTTCAACCGGGCCGACGAGGCGGGCCGTCGCGCCATCCGCTCGCTCACGTTCCTGCGCGACAGCCCGGAGGACTCGCCGTGGTCGCATCCGGTCGAAGGCCTGATCGTGCACATCGACCTCACCCGTGGCGAGGTCATCCGCGTCGAGGACGAGGGCGACATCCCGGTGCCCGAGCTGAACGGCAACTACGACGCCGCCACGATCGGGGCCGCGCGCACCAGCCTGAAGCCGATCGAGATCACCCAGCCGGAGGGTCCGAGCTTCCGCGTCGACGGCAGCCGGGTCGAGTGGGAGAACTGGAGCTTCCGTGTCGGCTTCAACGCCCGCGAGGGGCTGGTGCTCAACCAGGTGGCGTTCCGCGACGGCGACGAGGACCGGCCGGTCCTCACGCGCGCGTCCGTCCCGGAGATGGTGGTGCCGTACGGCGACACCACGCCGACGCGGTTCTGGATCAGCTACTTCGACGCGGGCGAGTACCTGCTCGGCAAGAACGCGAACACCCTGACGCTCGGGTGCGACTGTCTCGGCGTCATCCACTACTTCGACGGCGTCGTCGCCGACGACCACGGCAACCCGGTCACGATCCCGCAGGTCGTCTGCATGCACGAGGAGGACTACGGCATCCTCTGGAAGCACACCGACCTCACCGGGAAGACCGAGGTGCGCCGCTCCCGGCGCCTGGTCGTCTCGTACTTCTCCACCATCGGCAACTACGACTACGGCTTCTTCTGGTACCTCTACCTCGACGGCACCATCCAGGTGGAGGCGAAGGCGACCGGCATCGTGTTCGCCGGGGCCGGGGTGCCGGGGTCCACCGACCCGCACGCCGCCGAGATCGCGCCGGGACTGTTCGCCCCGGTGCACCAGCACCTGTTCTGCGCGCGACTGGATGTCGCCGTCGACGGGGAGCGCAACTCGCTCGCCGAGGTGGATGCGGTCGGCATCCCGATGGGACGGGACAACCCCTACGGCAACGCGTTCACCTGGACGACGACCCCGATCGAGCGGGAATCGGACGCGGCGAGGACGGCGAACACCGCGACCGCGCGGGTCTGGGAGGTCACCAGCGCCGAGCGGCGCAACGCGGTGGGGAGGAAGACGGCCTACCACCTCATCCCCCAGCCGAGCGCGACGCTGCTCGCACAGCCGGGCTCCAGCGTGTACGATCGCGCGACGTTCGCGACGAAGCACCTCTGGGCGACGCGCTTCGACCCGGCGGAGCGCTTCCCCGCGGGCGACTACCCGAACGCGCACGCCGGCGGCGCCGGCCTCCCCGCGTGGACGGCCGCCGACCGGTCGCTCACCGACGAGGACATCGTGCTCTGGCACGTCTTCGGGCCGACGCACATCCCGCGCCCGGAGGACTGGCCGATCATGCCCGTCGACTACTCGGGCTTCCTGTTCAAGCCGTACGGCTTCCTCGACCGCAACCCCGCCCTCGACCTGCCCGACGGCGCCGCAGCGACCTCCTGCTGCGGCGGCGGGGACGGCTGCACCTGCGGGCACTGACCACCCCATCCGACGAAGGAGTCCCATGTCCATCACGCTGTCCGACACGTCCACCTGGCTGCCGCTCGACGGCCTCGCGCCCGGGTTCGATGCGAACAAGGCACCCACCACCGGCGACCTCGCCGGTCGCACCATCACGGTCGTCGACGAGCGCGGCACCCGCATCGCCCACCGTTTCGGCGACTCCCGGGTCGAGTGGGAGTACACCCCGGGCGACGGGGACGCGATCGAGGCGAGCACCGGGTCGGATGCGTACGAGGCGTTCCTCGTCGACGACGGCCTGTACTTCGCGCAGTTCCACCACGAGCACAAGCCGGATGAGGCGGTCTCTCTCATCCTCGATCTGGCCAACGGCCGGGCGCTGTCGGTGATCCAGGCGATCGGCGGCCCGTTCCCCGGGACCACGGCTGTCAAGCAGCTGTTCGTGCCCGCCGTGATCGAGGGCGCGGAGCAGCGGGGCGCGGCCCCGGCGCCGACCACGACCCTGATCGGGCGCCGCGTGATGTGGGTGTACAGCTCGCTGCACGCGTACGAGCACGTGTACCTGAGCCCGAACTGGTACACCTGGCAGTGCCTCGCCGGCCCCGAGAAGGGACTGGCCGACACCGACGAGAACTCGGTCTGGCAGGTGCGCCCGGGCATCTACGTCTTCGCCTGGCGCGAGAAGGTCATCCCCTGCGCGTCGGTCACCATCGCCGACCACCGCGATCAGAAGGCCATCCGCTCGCACGGCGTGCTCTTCGGACTCGACGAGAGCGGCCGGGTGCCGACGCACTTCACGTTCGGCGCCCACGGCAGGCTGCTGTCGAACACCGTCCACCCCGCGCCGTACGACCCCACGGAGGCGTGAGGGTGACGACGGCCGACCTCATCGTCGCCGGGAGGCTCTACACCGTCGACCGGGAGCGGCCCCATGCCGAGGCGATGGCGGTGCGCGACGGCCGCATCCTCGCCGTCGGCACGCGCGACGAGGTCGCTGCGCTGCGCGGACCGCAGACCCGCGACCTGGACTTCGGCGACGCCGTCGTCATGCCGGGACTCGTGGACGTGCACAACCACCACGCGCACGCCGGCCGTGCCGAACTGTATGAGCTGACCTTCCCGAACACCGCCTCGCTCGACGAGGTCCTGGACGCCGTGCGCGCCCATGCCGCCCGGAAGGGGCCCGACGAGTGGATCGTGGGAAGCAGCTGGGGCACCGGCCTCCTCGACGCCCTCGGTCACGCGGCGGCGCGGCGCGCCCTCGACGAAGCGGCCGGGGGCCGTCCGGTGCTGCTCACCGACGACAGCCACCACAACCGCTGGGCGTCGAGCCGGGCCCTGGAGCTCGCCGGGATCGACGCCTCCACCCCGGACCCCGACCGCGGCGTGATCGTGCGCGACCCAGAGACCGGGGAGCCGAGCGGCGTCCTGCTCGAAGCCGCGGGTCTGCTCGTGGAGGAGGTCGCCGGCCCCGCCGTGACGCTCAGCCCGGAACAGCAGCAGCGCTCGTCGGCGCGCGCGATCGAGATCCTGCACTCGTACGGCATCACGGCGTTCCAGGATGCGGCGATCTCGCTCGACCAGATGCGTGCGCTCAAGGCGCTGGACGACCGAGGAAAGCTCCCGGCCTGGGTCGTCTCGTCCATGACGGTCAACGACCAGATCTTCGGCTACGCGGAGCTGGGCGATGCGCTCATCGAGCACCGGGAGGAGCTGACCGGCGAGCACCACCGTCCCGACTTCATCAAGATCTTCCTCGACGGCACACCACCCGCCCACTCCGGGGCCTTCCTGGAGCCGTACCTGCCCGCCGAGGGGTACGGCGACCACTTCCACGGCTCGACGACCATGCCGGCCGACGAGCTCCTGGGCTGGTTGCGCCGGACCGCCGCGCAGGGCATCTCGGCGAAGATCCACTGTTCGGGCGACGCCGCCGTCCGGATGGTGCTGGACGCGGTCGCCGCCGTGCGCGCGGACGGGCACACCGGACCGCTCTACCAGATCGCGCACGGGCAGTTCATCGCGGCGGACGACCTCCCGCGGTTCGCCGAACTGGGCGTGGCCGCCGACATCTCCCCGTTCCTCTGGTTCCCGGGCGTCATCGCCGACGCGCTGAGCACCGTCCGTCCCGCCGCCGAGGTGAACGGCCTACAGCCGAACCGGTCGCTGATCGACTCCGGCGCCCTCGTCGCCGGCGGCTCCGACTGGCCGGTGAGCGAGACGCCGAACGCCTGGGAGGGCATCCAGGGTCTCGTCACCCGGGCCGACCCGCACGGGCAGCGGCCCGGTGTGCTCGGCCCGGAGCAGGCGATCACCCTGCCCGAGGCGATCGAGGTGTTCACCCTGAACGGCGCCCGCGCCATGGGCCTGGGCGACGTGACGGGCTCGCTGACCGCCGGGAAGTCGGCCGACTTCGTCGTGCTCGATCGCGACCCGTTCGGCATCCCGGTGACCGAGCTGGTGACCCTGACCGCGCAGCGCACGTACTTCGCCGGACGCGAGGTGTTCTCCCGCGCGTGACGCTCCGGAGCGCCCGGGAGTCTTTCCCCTACACTTGTGGAGACTCCCGGGCCGACCGGGCGACGAGGGGAGGGCCATGCCCAAGGTGATCGACCACGACCAGCGGCGTTCCGACATCATCGACGTCACGTGGGGGCTCATCGTGAAGGGCGGACTCGAGGCGGCGACGATGCGCGAAATCGCCGCAGAAGCGGGGTTCGCCAACGGCGCGCTGAAGCACTACTTCCCGGGCAAGGACGAGATCATCCAGGGCACGTACGACCGTGCGCTCGGGATGATGAGCTCGACCGTCGAGAGCGCGGTCGACGGCAAGACCGGGCTGGAGGCGCTGAAGGCGATCGTCTACGCCTCCGCGCCGACCACTCCCGAGTCGATCACGGCCGGCCGGGTGCTGCTGAGCTTCTGGGAGCGGGCGCTGTCCAACCAGGACCTGCACGCGTCCTACCGCACGCACCTCGTCTCCTGGCGCACCGGGCTCGCGTCGTACCTCGCGCAGGGCCGCGCGGACGGCGACATCGTGACGGACACTCCCGACGAGCAGCTCGTCGACGAGATCGTGCTCATCAACGCGGGCGCGAACATCATGAGCCTGCTGGCGCCGGAGCTGTCGACCCCGGAACTCCTCACGGCCCAGCTCGACGCGTTCTTCGACCGGATCACGCGCCGCTGAGCGGCCGTGGCCGCGACCGTTCGCAGTCGGCCGCGGCCACGGCCCGGGTCAGACCGCGGTCGCGACCAGGATGCGCGGGCTGCCCGGCAGGGCGACGGTCCGCTCGGCGCGCCAGCCGGCGTCGGTGAGCCAGGTGCGCACCACCGCCTCCGGGTACACCACGGTGCCGTCGATGTTGTAGTACTCCCCCGCGTGCAAAGCGTCGATCTTGCGCTGCTGCGGGTCGTCGTCGAGGAAGAAGTCGAGCAGGACGAGCGTCGCGCCGTCGGCCGCGGCCGCCCGCGCGTTGCGGAGGATCGCACGGTTCTGCGCGTCGTCGAAGCGGTGGATGACGTGGTTGACCAGCACCAGGTCGTGGGCGCCCTGCGGCGCGGCCGTCGCGGTCTCCGCCCCCTCCACGGTCGTGCGGTCGGCGTAGCCGGCTTCGGCGACCGCCTGGCGCACCGGCTCGACCGACTGCGGGTCGAAGACGAACCGCACCCGCAGGTCCGGGTTCGTCTTCAGGCCCTCGAGCGCGAACGCGGGGCTGAGGCCGCCGAGGTCGAGCGCGTCCCGGTACGGGGAGAAGTCGAACGACCGCCCGAGCATGGCCGCGTGCAGCTCGTTGTACCGCATGACGCCGGCGAGGAAGTCGCCCCAGCCCGACTCGTCGAGCTCCAGCACGCCGGGCGCGTCGGAGTCGACGGTGCGGTCGTAGCCGAGCCATTGGGTGTAGCTGGTCGATCCGAGGAAGGCCAGGAAGGGCCCGAGGTCGAGCTCGGCTCGCGCACCGGTGAGGAATGCCGCGGAGTCGGCCGTGAGCGCGTAGCGTCCCCCCTCGCGCGTCAGCAGTCCCTGCGCGGACATGCTGTCGGCGAGGATGCGCACCTGGCGCTCCGGCACGCCGGTCGCGGTCGCCAGCCCGGCTGCGTCGAGGGGGCCGTCCGCGAGCGCCGGGAACAGGCCGACGCGGCTGGCGGCGAACAGCTGCTTCGCGCCCATGAAGCCGATCGCGATGTCGACGATCGTCTCGGGGCTGGGGGTCTGGATGGCGGTGGTTGGGGTCACGTCGCGGCTCTTTCGTTCGGTCGTCTCTGACGGATGAGAGGGAGGATCGGGCCGACTCTACCCATTTCCCGGTTTATTTTCTACTATCATAGAAAAACCGGACGCGAAGGACGACGATGCCCACCACCACCCTTGCCCTGCACTCCACTCCGGCCGTCGCCGGCGCACCCGCGCGCGGGCCCGTCCTGCTGCTCCACGGCTTCGCCGCCAGCGCCCGGGAGGACTACCTGACGACGGGATGGCCGCAGGCGCTCGCAGCCGCCGGGCACGAGGTGCACGCGGTCGACCTGCCCGGCCACGGCGACTCCCCCGCCGTCGCCGGCAGCGCCGCGACCACCTCCGCCGTCGTCGCGGCACTGGCGGCGGTCGTCGACGACCTCGGAGCGGACGTCGACGTCATCGGCTACTCGCTCGGAGCACGTCTCGCCTGGGAGCTCCCGGCGGCGACCGGGCGCGTCCGCCGCCTCGTGCTCGGCGGCCTCAGCCCGTTCGAGCCGTTCGCCACGGTCGACACGTGCGCCGTGGCGCGCGCGGCGGCAGGAGACGGGCGGCCCGCCGACCCCCTCGTCGCCATGATGGCGACCATGATCGCAGCGCCGGGCCGGGATACCGACTCCCTCCTCGCGCTGATGGCGGGGCTCGCCGCGGAACCGTTCGACCCCGCGCTCGGCGCGCCCCGGGTCCCGACGCTTGTGGTCGCCGGGGCGGACGACGTCATGACCCAAGGCCTGGATGCGCTCGCCGCAGGCCTCCCGGACGGCCGGTTCCTGCGCGTGCCCGGCGACCATCGCGGGGCGCTCGACTCGGAGGCGTTCCGCGCGGCCGCGATCGCCTTCCTCGGCGGACGGCCCGGCGACGCCGCTATGTGACGGCCACTCGCTCGCGGCCGGCCGAAGGGGTTCCGGCCGGCCGCGTCCCTCCGAAGTAGCCCGGGTTCAGGGGGCCCAGGTGCCGTCCGGGGCGACGGCACCGTCCAGCCACAGGCCGGCGGTGGCCTCCCGCAACCGCTCCGCGCCGACACGGTCGAGCAGCTCCAGCGCACCCAGGTTGTCCTCGAGCTGCGACAGCCGGCTGACGCCGAACAGCACATTCGCCGTCGCGGGATGCGCCAGCGCGAAGGCGATGCCGAGCTGCGTCGGAGTGGCGCCGAGGTCGGCTGCGATCCGCTCCACCTCGGGGTAGACGGCGACGATCCGCTCCCGGATGCCGCCGACATCCGCGCCGATCTTGCGCGCGGGCGACAACTTGCCGGCGAGGATGCCGCCCTCGAAGACGTCGGAGGCCTGGAGCGCCAGAGTCCCGTCCGCGAAGAGCTCGCCGTAGTGCGACCCCTCGGCCATCGCACGGCGCACCAGGCCGTACTTCAGCTGGGCGAAGGTCGGCGGGGTGAGCCCCTCCGCCTCCGCGGTCTCGAGCGCCGTCCTGACATCCCGGATAGCCCAGTTGTTGACCCCCCACGCGTCGAAGCGGCCGGCCGCGATCTGCTCGGCGACCTCGCGGACGATCCGCGGCACATCCACCTCGCCGACGTAGTCGCCGACGACGACGAGGTCGGCGCGGTCGACGCCCACGCGGTCGAGCGAGACGTCCAGCTGCCCGGCGAACGACTTCTCCGGGTACTCCCACAGCCAGAGCTTGCCGCAGAGCAGGTAATCGTCGCGACCCAGGCCGGCGGCGCGCACCGCTTCGCCGAAGAGCAGGTCGGTGCGCGCGTTCTCGGCGTGCGGACCCATGTCGTAGTGAGCCACGTCGAAGAAGGCGGCGCCGACCTCGTGCGCGCGGCGGATGAGCGCGACGGCTTCGTCCGGCGCCATGCGGTCCCAGGTGTTCCAGGAGCCGAGGGCGAAGACGGGCACGTCGGGACCGCCCGGGCCGAGGGGGCGGGTGGGGATGCGGACGGTTCCAGCGGACACGGGGCCTCCTTGCGACCATGGTTTTTCTACGGTTGTATAATATACCGAGCGCCCCGCGGGAGTGGCGCCCCCAGCAGAGAGGTGCACCGTGACCGACACCACCCACCCCCACGAGCCCACCGGAGCGGACGCCGCCCCGCCCACCGAGCGAACGGTGCTCATCACCGGCGGAGCGGGCGGCATCGGGCGCTGCATCGCGGCCGCGTTCCTCGCGAACGGGGACCGCGTGGTGCTGGCGGACGTCGACGCCGACGCCGTCGCCTCTGCCGCGGCCGACCTCGGCCCCGGCGCCTGGGCGGTCGCGGTCGACATCACCGACCCGGTGGCCGTGCAGGCCGCGGTCGAACAGGTCGTCGCCGACCACGGGAGCGTCGACGTGCTCGTCAACAACGCGGGCGTGCTGTCGGTGCACGGCCGGCTCACCGAGCTCTCCCCCGACGACTACGGCGTGATCGTGCGCGTCAACATCCTGGGCACCTTCACCGTCACGCAGGCCGTCGCCCGTCACATGACCGCCGCGGGCATCCGCGGGGCGATCGTCAACATCTCCTCCATCGGCGGCCGCCAGCCCACCCCCGGGATGGGCGCCTACGAGTCGAGCAAGGCCGCCGTCGACTCCCTCACCCGCTGGGCCGCGATCGAGCTTGCCGACGCCGGGATCCGCGTCAACGCCGTCGCACCCGGACCGGTGCTCACCCCGATGCTGCGGGCCGGGATGCCCGACGGCTCGCCCGCGCGCGCCGCGTGGGCGTCGCGCATCCCGCTGGGCCGCCTGGCCGAGGTGGACGATGTCGCGCCCGCCGTGGTCTTCCTGGCCGGCGCCGACCACATCACCGGCGTCAGCCTCCCCGTCGACGGGGGCCAGCTGCTCGCGTGACGCGCGGAGCGCCTCGCCTGGGGCGCGGGTAGCGCCGCGCCTGGGGCGCGGGGCGCCTCGCCTGGCGCGGGTAGCGCCGCGCCTGGTCCGCGCGAAAGGGAGGCGGCCGGCCCGTGAATCGCGGCCGACCGCCTCCCTTGTGCGCCGGCGACCGGCGTGTCGCCCGAACAGTACTCCCGACGCGCGCACTCGCTTCCGTCGGACGACACGCCCGGAATCTCCTGCTGGGCTGCCTCCCGTCGGAGAACCGAACGCGCGGCGGCCGATTCTCCGACCGAAGCCGGGGCCCGGGCCGGAACGGCCCGTCCGGCTCAACCGTCACCGCCCTACCGCCGCACCACCCCTGCTTCCGTCGGACGACACGCCCGAAATCTCCTGCTGGGCTGTCACCGGTCGGAGAATCGATCGCACAGCGGCCGATTCTCCGACCGAACCCGCCGGCCGGCAGCGCGCAGCCGGCCTACACCGCGGCCGCGACGCGCTCAAAGACGATGTCGCCGTCGACCACGGTCAGCTCGACTCCGACGGCGGGCAGCTCGCGTGGCGAGAGGGACAGCGGGTCGGCCTCGAGCACGCACAGGTCGGCGGCCTTCCGCGGCTCCAGGCTGCCCTTCCACGGTTCCGCGCCGTCCTGGCGTGCCGGCACCGTCGTGTATGCGCGCAGCAGCCGCCGCATGCGCGCCGCCTCGTCTCCCGGGGCCGGCGCGCCGAGCCAGGCGTCGGCGTCCGCCACGCCCTGGCGCCAGTCCGGGGCGAGGATCGGCGCGTCCGAGCTGAGCGACACCGGCACACCCGCCGCGGCGGCCGCCTCCAGCGGCCACGCGGACGCCGCCACCTCGTCCCCGAGCACGGCGGCGAGCCACGGCGCGGTCGTCACCGCGATGCCGGCCTGCACGTTGAGGCCCATCCCGAGCCGGGACATCCGGGCGAGGGTCTCCGGCGTGACCAGGTCACCGTGGATGATGTAGTGGCGCAGCTCCATCCGGCTCTCCGCCAGCGCATCCTCGACGGCATCCACGACGGTGTCGATCGTCCGGTCGCCGGTGGCGTGCACGCCGACCTGCAGCCCCAGGCGGTTCGCCTCCCGGATCATCAGCCGCAGGTTCTCCTCGCGCTCCTCCGCGTCGGCGCCGTCGACCAGGAGGCCGCCGGAGCCGCCGTCCGGGTAGCGGTGCCGCGTCCACGCCTGGTGCATGGGCGGGATGCCGTCGGCGAAGATCTTGACGCCCGCCACCCGCAGCCAGGTCGGGCGGTCGGTCTCGCGCCGGAGTGCGCGCAGTCCGGTGAGCACGTCGCCGAGCGTGCTCGGCCCGTCCAGCACACCGAACAGGGCGAGGACGTTGACGCGCGCGGTGAGCGCTCGCTCCGCCTCCAGCTCGATGTAGGCCTCGAGCACGTCCTGGCCGAAGCAGCCCGTGGCACCGGAGTCCTCGCCCGGGCCGAGGCCGGGCTCCGTGTACGAGGTGATCCCGAAGGACGCGGCGAGCTCCTGCGCACGGAGGATCGCCGCGCGCCGGTCGGCGCGGGTGGCCAGCAGCGGGGCCGAGTGCGACGTGTCGTGCGGGTCGCCGCCTGCCGCGTCCCCCGAGGCCTCCGGCCCGGATTCGTCGCCCATCGCACCGAAGACGGTCCGCGGCCACATCGCCCCGAGCCAGGCGGCGTGCAGGTGCGAGTCGTTGATGCCGGGCAGCACCGCGCGCCCGTCCAGCTCGATCACGCGGGTGCGCCGCCCGATCGTGTGCTCCACGTCGGCGTCGCTGCCCACGCGCAGGATGCGCCCGTGCCGGACCGCGATCGCGGTGCCGGTGGTGTCGGCGTCGTCGAGCGTGTGCACGACGCCGCCGCGGAGGACGAGGTCGGCGTGGGGGTCGGCGCCGGTGCCGACGGTGGTGGGGTGCACGGTTCCTCCTGTTCGCGGTCGACCTGGCAATTTTGGTCAACGTATGTAGAATAACCCACACCGACGATCCTGGAGCCATCGATGACGATTCCCAGCACCACCCGAGCGGCCGTCCTCACGGCGCACGGCGAACCCCTCGACCTGCAGGAGCTCCCGCTGCCCCGCACGCTGGAGCCGGGAGCGGCGCTCGTCCGCATCTCGTGCGCGACGCTGTGCGGCACCGACATCGAGATCTGGTCCGGAGCGATGACCTTCCCCGGGATGCTCCCCCTCGTCCTCGGCCACGAGATGGTCGGCGAGGTGGTCGCCGTCGGCGAGGGCGTCCACGACACGCTCGGGCGCCCGCTCGCACCGGGCGACCGCATCGGCTGGTCGGAATCAACCTGCGGCGAATGCTTCGGCTGCACGGTGCTCCGGCAGCCGGTGCACTGCTCGCGACGCGGCTACGGCTTCCTGCAGCGCTCCGACGTGCCGCCCTACGCGACGGCCGGTCTCGCCGACTACGCCTACGTGACGCCCGGCGCCGCAAAGCTCCTGCTGCCCGACACGGTGAAGGACACCTGGGCGTCCATGGCGGGATGCGCGGCCAAAACGGTCCTACGGGCGTTCGATCGCGCCGGCGGCGTCCGGCCCGGATCGCGCGTCGTCGTGCAGGGGTCCGGCGCGCTCGGCATCTTCGCGACGGCCGTCGCCCGGCTCTCCGGCGCGGGAACCGTGATCACCGTCGGCGCCCCGGCCGACCGTCTCGCGGCCGCGCGCCGCTTCGGCGCCGACGTGGTCGTCGACATCGCAGGCGGATCGGACGCGACCGTGCAGGCCGTGCTCGACGCGACCGGCGGACAGGGCGCCGACCTCGTCATCGACCTCGCGGGAGCGCCGAGCGTCGGACCGGAGGCCGTCGCGATGGCCGCGCCCCGCGGAACGTTCGTGGTCGTCGGCTCCACCGGCCCGGTCGGCCAGCCTCTCGCCCTGAGCGCGGTCATGGGCAAGGAACTGACGGTCGTCGGATCGCTGAACGGCGACATCGCCGACTACTTCCGCGCCATCGAGTTCTTCTCCGCCTTCGCCGGCCGGATGCCGTGGGACGAACTGTTCAGCACCCCGGTCGGGCTGGCGGAGGCGTCGGCGAAAGTCGCCTCGATGGCCGCGCTCGGCGAGATCAAGGCCGTCGTCGATCCGCGGATCGGCTGAGAGGAGCATCCCGATGACCACCACCATCCCCACCCGCCCGATCGGCCGCTCCGGCCTGCGCACGGGCGTCCTGTCGCTCGGCTCGTGGCACACCTACGACCGGATGGACTTCGCCGACGCCGTCGAGCTCGTCTCCACCGCGGTCGAGCACGGCATCACCCTGTTCGACGTCGGGGTCTACGGCTTCCGCGGCATGCAGCCGCCGGTCTTCACGGACGTGCTGTTCTCGGCCATCGTCCGCGCCGCAGGTCTCGCACGCGACAGCTACCTGCTGTCCGAGAAGCTGTGGCTGGAGGGCTACGGCGAAGGAGGGTTCCGCCCGCAGCTGGAGAACGCCCTGTTCCGCGTCGGCGCGGACTACGCCGACCTCGTCATCCTCGGCGACCTCCGCCGCCACGACCTGCAGCTGCGCGACCTCGTGCTCGACCTCGCCGGGCTCACCGAGGCCGGGCTCATCCGGGCCTGGGGTGTGAACAACTGGTCCGCCGCCGCCATCCAGGCGCTCATCGACATCGCCGCAGAGGAAGGCGTCCCCGGCCCGCAGGTCGCCCAGCTGAAGTACAGCGTCGCCCGGCGGTCGATCCCCGACGGGGAGCCGTTCGCCCGCCTCTTCGAGCAGGGGCTCTCGATGCAGGCCTCCGACGTGATGGAGGGCGGCATCCTCGCCGGCAACGTCTCGCCGGGGCGCGAGGTGGGCCGCGACCCGGGCGGGATCCGCGACCGCATCGTCGCCGACGTGCCCGCCTTCGCGGCCCTCGCGGCCGAGCTGGACACCACCCCGGCACAGCTGGCCGTCGCCTTCACCCTCACCCACCCGGCCACCGCCACCACCCTGTTCGGCGCCAGCCGCCTGGAGCAGCTGACGAGCAACCTCGCCGCGGTCGACCTCGTCGAGCGCGTCGGCGCCGAGACGCTGCGCGCCCGCGTCGAGCCGTTCTGGGCCGACCGCGGCGTCGTCGACCCGGCCGGCCCCTGAGCCGCAGGAACGCGTCCCGCAACAGCAGACCACGACAAGGAGCATCATGACCGTCGTCCCCGTCCCCTTCGACCCCGACATCGCACCGGTGCTCGACGCCATGGCGGCCGACCCGCAGCCGCCGCTCAGCCGCGAGAGCCTCCCCGCGACCCGCCCCGGCGCAGCCACGCTGTTCCCGTCGGCCGCCGAGGTGATCGGCGCCCTCCCGATCGACGCGGAGGACCGGGTCATCCCGGGTCCGGCGGGCGCCCCCGACCTGGAGGTCACGATCCTCACCCCGCGCGGCCACGATGCGACGCGGCCGGCGCTGCCGGTGCTCTACAACATCCACGGCGGCGGGATGATCGTCGGCCACCGCAGCTGGGAGACCGGCCGCCTGGTGCAGCTGGTGGACGAGCTCGGCGTCGTCGCCGTCAACGTCGAGTACCGGCTCGCGCCCGAGAACCCCTACCCCGCCGGCGTGGAGGACTGCTACGCCGGGCTGGTGTGGCTGGCGGAGCACGCCGCAGAGCTCGGGGCCGACCCCGAGCGGATCGTGGTGATGGGCGGCAGCGCCGGCGGCGGCTTCTCGGCCGCGGTCGCGCTGCTCGCGCGCGACCGGGGCGGTCCCGCGCTCGCCGGGCAGCTGCTGCTGTGCCCGATGATCGACAACACCAACACCACGGTCTCCAGCCACCAGTACGCCGGCATCGGCACGTGGACGCGCGAGGCCAACCTGCTCGCGTGGGAGTGCGTGCTCGGCGACGAGCTCGCCTTCAGCGACCGGGCCCCGCAGTACGCGGCGCCCTCGCGGGCCGATGACCTGTCCGGGCTGCCGCACGCCTACATCGAGGTCGGCGCCGCCGAGCCGTTCCGCGACGAGGACGTCGAGTACGCCTCCCGCATCTGGGCCGTCGGCGGTCAGGCCGAGTTGCACGTCTGGTCGGGAGGCTTCCACGGCTTCGACATGTACGCACCCGGGAGCGAGCTGACCCGCGCGGCGCTCGACGCCCGCCACTCGTGGCTGCGGCGCATCCTGGAGCTCCGGTGACGACCGGCGCACCCCGGCCGGTGCCGTACGACCCGGAGCTGACGGACGGGCTCGCCGCCTTCCTCGACCAGGTGGAGGGCATCCCGCTGCGAGCGCACACCATCCTGGAGAACCGCGCCCACTTCGCGACGATCATCCCGTCGATGGAGCAGCAGGCGGCAGGCAGGGCGGTGGAGTGGGAGGACCTGCTCGTCCCGGGGCCGCACGGCAGCCCGGAGGTCGCCGTCACCGTCGTCCGGCCGGCCGGCCACGATGCCTCCAGCGCCCGTGTTCCCGGGGTGCTCGGCATCCACGGCGGCGGCCAGGTGCTGGGGACGCGCTTCTTCGGCACCGGCGAGCTGATCGATCTGGCCGTCCGTCACGGGATCGTCGGCGTGGCCGTCGAGTACCGCCTGCACCCGGAGGCCAGGGACGCCATGGGCGAGACCGCGCGCGGGACCGCCGCCGCGGAGGACTGCTACGCCGCGCTGCTGTGGTTCGCCGCGCACGCGGCCGGGCTCGGCGTCGACCCGGACCGCCTGCTGGTGTCCGGCGCGAGCGCCGGCGGCGGCCTCTCCGCCGCAGTTGCCCTGCTCGCGCGCGACCGGGGCGGTCCGCGGCTCGCCGGGCAGCTGCTGAACTGCCCGATGCTCGACGACCGCAACGAGAGTCCGTCGAGTCGCCAGTACGACGGCCTCGGCGCGTGGGACCGCAACAACAACGACACCGCGTGGGATGCCATCCTCGGCCCCGACCGGTTCGGCGACGACGTCTCGCCGTACGCGGTCCCGGGACGCGCCGCCGATCTCTCCGGCCTCCCGCCCGCGTACATCGAGGTGGGAGCGGCCGAGGTGTTCCGCGACGAGGCGACCGCCTACGCCTCGCGCATCTGGGCCGCGGGCGGCTCCGCCGAGCTGCATGTCTGGAGCGGGGCGTACCACGGCTTCTCCGGCTTCTCCCCCGGGGCCGTCGTCTCGCGCGCCGCGGTCGACGCCCGGGACAGCTGGGTGCGCCGCACGCTGCGGCTGCCGTGACCGCCACCGCCGCCGTGGCGCCCCCGCTGATGAGCGTGCGGCGCAGCATCCTGGTGCTGGGGGTCCTCGAGGCGTTCGGACCGCTGTCGATGGACCTGTACCTCCCTCGGCTGCCGCAGCTGGCGTCGTCGCTGCACACCAGCGACGCGATGGCGCAGCTCACCATGTCGGTGTGCATGGTGGGACTCGGGGTGGGGCAACTCGTCGCCGGTCCCCTCTCCGACCGGTTCGGACGCCGCCGGCCGCTGCTGGTCGGCGTTGCGCTGTTCACCCTGTTCTCGCTGGCCTGCGTGTTCTCGCCGACGGTGGAGGCGCTCCTGGTGGCGCGCCTCCTGCAAGGGCTCGCCGGGTCGGCCGGGCTGGTCATCACGATGGCGGTGGCGCGCGACCTGTACAGCGGCGCCGACCTGTCGCGGATGCTGTCGCTGCTCACGCTGGTGAGCGCGTCGGCGCCGATCGTCGCCCCGGTCGCGGGCGGGGCGCTGGCGCTGGTCGTCGACTGGCGCGGCGTGTTCCTGGTGCTCGCGGGGGTCGGCGGTGCGCTCTTCCTGCTCGCCCTGTTCGGGCTGCGCGAGACGCTGCCCGCAGCGGCACGGCACGGCGGCGGGATGCGGGTGCTCCGCGCGCACTTCGGCTCGCTGATGCGCGACCCGGTCTTCGTGCTGATGGTCATCGCGGCGGCGGCCGGCGGCACGGCGTTCTTCGCCTACCTGTCGATGTCCAGTTTCGTGCTGCAGGACGGCTTCGGCCTGAGCCCGCAGCTCTTCGCGCTGTGCTTCGCCGGGAACGCGCTCGCCAACCTCCTGGGCGCGCAGCTCAGCCGCGTGCTGGTGCGCCGCGGGGGGCCGGCGCGGCTCTACGTGTGCGGGCAGGTGGCGTCGGTGGCCGCGGCCGCGCTGCTGCTGGCGGCCGTGCTGCTCGGCTGGGGGCTGCCGGGCGTGGTGATCGCGCTGCCGCTCTGGCTGTTCGCGTCGGGCCTCGGCGGCCCGAACGGCACCACGCTGGCGCTGGGCTCCCACGCCGCGCGCGCCGGGACGGCCGCCGCCGTGCTCGGGACGGTCACTTTCACGGTCGGTCCGCTCGTCGCGCCGCTGGCCGCCCTCGCCGGCGCCTCGCCCCTCGCGATGTCCGCCACCATCGCCGCCGCCTCCCTCGCCGCAGCCACCGCCGCCGCCCTCGCCGCCCGTCGCCTCCACCCCAGCGCCTCCGCCGTCAGCTCCTAAGTTCTTCGAGCGACACGCCGGTCACAGGTCGAAAAACTCAGGAGCTGATGGCTTGGGGCGGGGTCAGGGGGCGAGGAGGAAGCGGGCGGCCTGCTCGCCGATGAGGACGGCGGGCGCGTTGGTGTTGCCGGTCGTGATGGTCGGCACGACGGAGGCGTCCGCGACCGTGATGCCCGCCACCCCGTGCACCCGCAGGCGCGGGGTCACGACGGCGTCGCCGGACACGCCCATCGCACACGTGCCCACCTGGTGGTGGTACGTGATCGCGGTACGGCGCACGTAGTCCTCGAGGTCGTCGTCCGAGACGGCGGGCCCGGGATGCAGCTCGCGGGCGCCCCACGCGGCGAGCGCCGGACGACGGCCGATGCTGCGGCACTGGCGCACCGATGCGGCGAGCGACGCCACGTCGTCCGGATGGCCCAGCGCGTCCAGGTCGATCGCGACCGGGTCGTGCGGCCCCGGTCCGGTGAGCGTCAGCCTGCCGCGCGCCTTCGGGGTGACGAGCCCCGCCATGAGGGAGAAGCCGTCCGCGGGCCCGGTGAGGTCCTCCTGGTACATGGGGACGGAGAAGTGGATGGGCTGCGTGTCGGGCACGGGGAGCTCCGGCCGGCTGCGCCAGAACAGGTGCGACTGCGTCACCGACACGCCCTTCCGCGGCGGCCCGACCGGCTTCTCCGTCGTGAAGATCACCGGCGACAGCAGGTGGTCGTGCAGGTTGCGTCCCACCCCCGGCAGGTCGTGCACGGGCTCGATGCCGACCGCGCGCAGCTCGTCGGCGGGCCCGATCCCCGACCGCAGCAGGATGCGGGGCGAGTCGAGCGCGCCGGCCGACAGCACCACCTCGTCGGCGCGCAGCCGCTGCAGCTCGCCGCCCTGCTCGAACTCCACCCCGACGACCCGCAGGCCGTCCTGGGCCGGCTCGATGAGCAGCCGGTGCACCCAGCAGCCGGTGCGCACGTCCACGCGGTCCCGCACCGGCTTGAGGTACGCCATGTAGGTGTTCCAGCGCTTGCCGTCGCGCAGTGTGACCTGCTGCTGCGAGACGCCGTCGAGGTGGCCGCTGTTGTAGTCCGGGTTGCGCTCCAGCCCCTCCTCCACCGCCGCCTGGACGATGGACTCCTGGATGGGGTCGAGCGCATAGTCGTCGGTCACCTCGAGCAGCTGCTCGGCCTCCTCGAAGATGCCGCGCACGTCGTCCCACGCCCAGCCGTCGTTGCCGCCCGCGGCCCAGCCGTCGTAGTCCTCCGGCGCGCAGCGCACCCAGATCATCGCGTTCAGGGCGTGCGACCCGCCGAGCACCTTGCCCCGCGGCAGGTGCAGGCGACGTCCGGCAGCGTGCTCCTGCGGCACCGTGCGGTAGTCCCAGTCGTCGGCGGAGTGCCACAGCTCGCCCATGCGCGACGGGTCGTGGATGGCCGGGTTGGCGTCTTCGCCGCCGGCCTCCAGCACCGTCACCCCGTGGCCGGCGTCGGCCAGGCGGCGGGCCACCACGGATCCGGCGGAGCCGGCCCCGATCACGATCACGTCCATGTGTTCTCCCGTCCTCGTCGTCTTCGCCGCCGTCGTTCCCGTGCCGGGCGCCGGTGGATGCTGTCGAGGCTGGCATGCCCGTCCCCGGGCGCAGAACGCGCGGGCGCGCGACGTTCCCGCATCGTCAACGGCCGTGCCCTGCCGGTCAAGACGGCGCAGACGGCCCATGCGGATACTGCTGGGGTCCCCATCCCCGGGCAAGCGAAGGAGCACCCCAGTGGCCACCAAGTTGTTCATCGACGGCGAGTGGACGGAGGCGTCCGGCGGCGCCATCCCCACCGTCGACCCCGCCACCGAGCAGGTCATCGAGGAGGTCGGAACGGCGGCCCTCGCCGACGTGGATGCCGCGGTCGCCGCCGCGCGGGCGGCGCTCGGCCGCGCCGAGTGGGCCGGGCTCCTCCCCGTGCAGCGGGCCGCGCTGCTGTTCCGCCTCGCCGACCTGATCGACCTGCACCACGACGAGCTGGCGGCGCTGGAGACCCGCGACCAGGGGCAGCCGCTCGGCATCTCCAGGATGGTCAGCGTCACCGGAGCCGCCGAGCACTTCCGCTACTACGCCGGCTGGGTGACCAAGATCCAGGGCACCGTCAACCCGGTGTCGTTCCCGGACACCCTGCACTACACGCGCCGGGAGCCGGTCGGCGTCAACGCGCTGATCACGCCGTGGAACTTCCCGCTGATGATCCTGGCCTGGAAGCTGGCCCCGGCGCTCGCCACCGGCAACACGGTCGTGATCAAGCCGAGCGAGGTGACCCCGCTGACGAGCATTCGCCTGGTGGAGCTGTGCCGTGAGGCCGGCATCCCGGACGGCGTGGTGAACCTCGTCACCGGCGACGGATCGGTCGGCGCGATGCTCGCGGAGCACCTCGACGTCGACCACCTGTCGTACACCGGTTCGACAGCGGTCGGCAGGATCATCACGCACGCCAGCGCGAACTCCAACCTGAAGCGGCTGACGCTGGAGCTCGGCGGCAAGGCGCCGTCGATCATCGCCGCGGACGCCGACATCGATGCGGCCGTCCTCGGCAACATCCAGGGCAGCATCCTGAACTCGGGCCAGGTCTGCGCGGCGTACACGCGCTTCTACGTGGACAAGAAGCGCGAGGCCGAGTTCGTAGACAAGCTCGCCGCCGGCGTCAGCGGCCTGCGGCTGGGCAACGGTCTGGAGGAGGGCACCGACCTGGGTCCGCTCGTCTCCGAGAAGCACCTCGGCCACGTGGAGCGCTTGGTCGCCGCCGGCCGCGAGCAGGGCGCCGAGGTGGTCACCGGCGGCGTGCGCGCCGACCGCGACGGCTACTTCTTCACGCCGACCGTGTTCGCCGGCGTGACCGACGACATGACGATCATGCGCGACGAGATCTTCGGCCCGGTGCTCTCCATCACCTCCTACGAGGACGGCGACGAGCTGGATGCGATCGTCGCCCGCGCGAACGACACCGAGTACGGCCTGGCGGCGACGATCTGGACGAAGGACATCGCCACCTCCCAGCGCCTGGCGAACGGCATCCGCGCGGGGGCTGTGTTCGTCAACATGCCCTCGATCCCCGACATGGCCGCCCCCTGGGGCGGCTACAAGGCCTCGGGCTGGGGCCGCGAGATGGGTCCGTGGGCGATCGACGCCTACACCGAGCTCAAGTCGGTCTGGCTCCACTACTGAGCGCGGCCCACACGCAAGCGCTCCGGCCCGGCAGGGTCGGAGCGCTTTCTCGTGGGGGGGGTTCAGCGCCCGATCGACCAAGGGTCGAACAGCGGGACGCCGAACGGCTCGAAGTCCCGGACGTTGCGCGTCACCACGGACAGCTTGCCGACCTCCGCCGTAGCGGCGATGAGCGCGTCCCGTTCGGGACGCGGATCGGGCACGTGGTACCCAGCCGCGACACCGGCGACCTCGTGGTCCACCGGGAGGATGCGGTCGGAGAACACCGAGTACACGTCGTCGACCCAGCGCCGGAGGTCAGCCCCCTGCTGCGGGTCGGTGTGTTCCTTGCGTGCGGTCCCGAGTTCGATCTCGAAGACCGTGATCGCCGACAGGTAGAGCGAGAACGGGTTCTGCCGCTCCAGCCAGCGGACGACGGACGGCTCGGCGCGATCTGGTCTCCGCGTGGCGGAGAGCGTCACCGTGTCGAGCAGCCACTTCACAGGTCGACCTTGCGCGCGCCGAGCAGCGCACGGGGGAACTCGAAGTCGAAGTCGCCGCGGAGGTCCTGCCGCAAGGCGTCGACGACGTTGGGCAGCTCCCCGGTCAGGCGCGAATACTCGTCGTAGGTGAGGAGGACGAACGAAGGCTTTCCGCGGTCGGTGATGATGAGCGGCTCGTCGGCCGCGGCCCGTTTGGCGGACGAGACGTCGTGGTTGAACTCGCGCGCCGTGATGATCGCCATTCGCCCTCCGATGTAGCTACGTACCTACATCGTGCCGCATCCTCATCCACATCTCCAGCCCGCCCGCGTGCCGACCCCTCACGCCGCCCGCTCGCGCAGCTTCAGCCAGGCGGCGCGGCGCTCGGCCTGACGGGCCGGGTCGGCGATGGGCGAGGCCATCAGCAGGCGCTGCGAATAGGGATGCTGCGGAGCACGTGTGACCTGCTCGCCGTCGCCGGTCTCCACGATCTCGCCGCGGTACATGACGGCGACGCGGTGACAGATGCGGCGGACGACGCCCAGGTCGTGCGAGACGAACAGGTACGAGACCCCGGTGTCGCGCTGCAGCTCCAGCAGCAGGTCGATGATGGTCGCCTGCGTCGTCAGGTCGAGTGCGCTCACCGGTTCGTCGCAGACGATCAGGCGGGGCTTCCGGACCAGGGCGCGTGCGATCGCGATGCGCTGCCGCTGTCCTCCGGAGAACTCCTTGGGGTACCTGTCGACGACGCCCGAGGGCAGCTTGACCCGGTCGAGCATCTCCGCGACGGTGGCGCGGGCGGCTCGGCGCCCTGCCCCCGCCATGGTGAGCGGCTCGGCGAGGATGTCGCCGACGGTCATGGCCGGGTTCAGCGACCCGTACGGATCCTGGAACACGACCTGGATGCTGGAGGCGAGGGCACGCCGCGCGGCACCGCTCGCCCGGGTGATGTCCTGCCCGTCGAAGACGATGCGACCGGAGGCGACGGGGACCAGTCCGAGGATCGCCTTGCCCAGGGTCGACTTGCCCGACCCCGACTCGCCGACGAGGCCGACGCATTCGCCCGCTCCGACCTCGATCGACACCTCCTTCAGCGCCCGGAAGCTGCCGCGGCGCTGGCCGTAGTCGACCACCAGGTCCTCGACGCTCAGCAGTGGGTTGGGGGATGCGGTCACGCCGGCACCGCCTTCCTGGTCGCGGGGTCGCCGGCGCCGTCGGGGCCGGCCGGTTCCCGGGATGCGTGGGCGGCGTCCAGCTCGGCGCGGCTCTCCGCGCCGTCGAGGGAGGCCGCGATGAGCTCACGGGTGTAGTCGCTGGACGGCCGGGCGAAGATGCGCTCCACCGTCCCGATCTCGACGATCTCGCCGTCGCGCATGACGACGACGCGGTCGCAGATGTCGGCGACGACGCCGAAGTTGTGGGTGACGATGACGAGGGCCATCCGGTACTCCTGCTGCAGCTCGCGCAGCAGCTCCAGCACCTCGGCCTGCACGGTCACGTCGAGAGCGGTCGTCGGCTCGTCGGCGACCAGCACCGACGGCTTGCCCGCGATCGCCCCGGCGATGAGGACGCGCTGCGCCATGCCGCCGGAGAGCTGGTGCGGGTACACCTTCATCACGCGCGCCGGGTCGGGGATGCCGACCTTGGCCAGCATCTCCAGCGCCCGCTCGCGGGCCGCCGCGCGCCCGAGCTTGTGCACGGCCCGCAACGGCTCCATCAGCTGGTGCCCGATGGTGAACGACGGGTCGAGGTTCGACATGGGCTCCTGCGGGATGTACCCCACCTCGTGTCCGAGCAGCCGCTGGCGGTCCTTGTGGCCGAGCCGCGTGACGTCGCGGCCGCCGATCCAGATCGCGTCCGCGGTGCACGCCCCGCCCGCGGGCAGCAGGTCGAGCATGCTGAAGACGGTCTGCGACTTGCCGGACCCCGACTCCCCCACGATCCCGAGCACCTCGCCGGGGGCGACGTCGAGCGTGATGCCGTGCACCACCTCGAGCTCGCTCCCGTCGGGCGCCGCGTAGGCGACCCGCAGGTTCTTCAGCTGCACGGCGGAGTCGGAGGCGCTGTGCGCGACAGCGCCGGTCGAGGTGGTCACGTCCCTGGGTTCGCCGGAGGAGCGCGCGGCGGCGCGGCGGCGACGGCGCCGGTGCACGGGCGTCCGCACGCTGACCACGTCGGCAAGCGTGGACCCGAGCACCGCGAGCGCGGCGATGGTGATGCCCAGGGCGAGGGAGGGCCAGAGCAGCAGCAGCGGGCTGGTGAGCATGGTCCGGAAGCCCTCGTTCATCATGGCGCCCCAGGCGGGCGTGCGCGCCCCGCCGATGCCCAGGAACTGGAGCCCGGCCTGCATGCCCATCGCCAGCCCGGCCGTGAGCGCGGTCTGGATGATGACCGGCGCGTACACCGCCTTGACGACGTGCCTGGCCATGATGCGGGCGTCGGTGAGACCGGCGACGCGGGCCGCATCCACGTACGGCTCGTTGCGGACGGCCAGCACCGTCGAGCGGGTCAGCCGGAAGTATCCGGGCGCCATGAAGACGCCGAGGGTCGCCATCAGAACGGTGAAGTCGTTGCGCGTGCCGGCCGCCACGATGAGCAGCACGATCATGCCGGGCACCGCCTGCAGCGCGTCGCTGACCCAGCTGGCGGCACGGTCGAAGGAGCGGCCGTAGTACCCGGCCGCGAGTCCCGCCGGGACCCCGACGACGATCGCGACGACGATGGTCACGAGCGCGCCCCAGAGGGTCGACCGGGTGCCCCAGATCAGCCGGCTGAGCACGTCGCGGCCGGCGCTGTCGCCGCCGAGCGGATGCGCAGCGCTGGGCGGCGCCTTGGTGATCGCGAAGTCGACGAAGTTCGGGTCGTGCGGTGCGAGCAGCGGCGCGAACACGGCCACCAGCACCACGAGCAGCAGCACCGCGAGCGACACCGCGCCCGCCGGGCGCCTGAGCAGGCGGACCAGGGTGGAGCCGCGCCGCCTCGTGGCGGCCGCAGCCGCGCTCTCGCGGGGGTCGATGATCACTTCCGTCGCCGTCATTGCACACGCGCTTTCGGGTTGATCCAGCCGAGCACCACATCCAGGAGGAAGTTGACCACCACGACGAAGATGACCGTGATGACGGTGATGCCCAGGAGGATGGGGATGTCGCCGTTCTGGGAGGAGCCGGAGGTCAGGGCGCCGATCCCCGGCAGGGAGAAGATCTGCTCGACGACGATCGCGCCGCCCAGGAGCCCCACGAACATGAGCGCGAGCACGGTCAGCGAGGCGGGAGCCGCGTTGCGCACCAGGTGCACGGTGACCCGCGCCGAGCTGAGTCCGCGGCTGCGGAGGGTCCGGACGTAGTCCTGGTTGTCCGCGGTGATGATCGCGTTGCGCAGCTGCTCGGCGATCATCACGATCGCTCCGAGCGACAGCGCGATCGCGGGCAGGGTGATCGACCGCACCCAGCCTTCGACGCTGACCTGGGGCTGGACGTACCCGACCGCCGGGAACCACTTCAGGTTCACCGCGAACCAGATGACCAGCACGAGGCTCACCCAGAAGCCGGGAAGGGCGAAGAGGATCACGGACGCCGCCTTGATGACCTTGTCGAGGATGCTGCCCGGCCGCAGGCCCGCGAGGATGCCGAACAGGCCGCCGAACACCGCCGAGAGCAGCACGGCGGCCGTGACCACGGAGAGCGTGACCGGCAGCTTCAGCGCGATCTGCGCGTTCACCGGCTGGAAGTTGCGCCACGAGGTGCCGAAGTCTCCGACGACGGCGTGACTGCCCCACTCCCAGAACTGGACGAGCAGCGGGCGGTCCGTGCCGATCTTCGCTGCGAGGGCCGCCTGCTGGGCGGGGGTCGCGGAGGTGCCGAGGAGTCCGGCGGTCGGGTCGCCGATCGCCAGGTGGGCGAGGAAGAAGGTGCCGATGGAGACGGCCACCAGGAGGATCACGCCGGAGACGAGCCTCTTGAGGGTGAATCTGATCATGGAGGGGGTTCCTGCCGGTCGGGGGTGCCGGAGTCGGGTGACGAGCGGTGTCGGGTGGGCCGCGCCGGTCGCACGGCCCACCCGCCGGGGGTCACTTCGCCTGGATCTGGCGGAGTGTGGGGAACATCATCCCGACCACCGGGGTGACCTGGATGTTCGACGTGGACGTGTAGGAGTTGTTCGCCTGGTACCAGACGTCGAACCACGCCTTGTCGGTGACGAGCTTGTTGAGCGCCTCGATCTCGCCGACCTGGTCGCTCGGCTTCGCCGTGAGCACCTTCTCGACGGCGGCCTTGACGTCCGGGTAGGCGTCGACGTCGGGCGTCGGGTTGTACCACTGCGGCAGGTTGATCTGCCGCTGCACGCTCGCGACCGGGTTGGAGTCCATGGAGATGAAGGCGACGAACATGGGGTAGGTCGGCGCGTTCTTCTGGTAGTCCATGTACTGCATGTCGTCCCAGGTGACCGTGATGCCCAGCTGCTTGAACGTCTGGTCCACGACGGGCTGCCACACCTGGAACACCTGCGACATCGGCATGTGCAGTTCGAACCCGTTCGGGTAGCCCGCGTCCGCGAGCAGCGACTTGGCCTTGGCGATGCTGGTCTTGTAGGTGGAGTTCAGCGACTCGACGTTGCCGGGGAGGCCCGACGGGAAGACCTGGTCGGATGCCTTGCCCGCGCCGTTGCCGACGGCCTTCAGGATGCCGGCGCCGTCGAACGCGTAGTTGAGCGCCTGGCGCACCTTCACGTCGCCGAGCGGCTTGAACTTCGCGCCCGCGCGGTCGGTGAACTGCAGGCCCACCCAGCCGGAGACCTTCGCCGCGACGTTCCAGCCGTTCTCCTTCGCCTGCTTGAGAGCCGTGTCGTCGGCGTAGTTGACGTTGATCTGCCCGGAGAGCATCGCGTTGTCGCGCGCGGTCGCATCCTGGATCGGGTAGATCGCGAGCGGCGAGAACGGGAAGTTCTTGGAGTCCCAGTGGTCCTTCACCTTGGTGAAGTGGTACTCCGCGCCGGCGACGCTGGTCTTGTCGAGCGTGTACGGGCCGGAGCCGACCGGGTCCTTCGCGAGCGTGCCCGCGTCGATCGCCTTCGGCGCCATCACGTAGCTTCGGCCGATGCCCATGAAGTAGAGGAGCATGTCGTCGCGCTGCTTCAGGTCGATCTCGACTGTCTTGTCGTCGACGGCCTTGAAGCCCGCGACGCTGGCGTAGGCCTCGCCGCTCCTGGCGCCCTTCTGCAAGTATTCGAGGCTCTTCACCGCGGCTGCGGCGTCGAGCTTCTCACCGTCGGAGAACTTCACGCCGCTGCGGAGCGTGAGGGTGACCGTCTTGAAGTCGTCCGAGACCTTCCACGAGGTGGCGAGGGCCGGGACCGGCTTGCCGTCTCCGTCGACGGCGATCAGCGGGTCGTACACGGCGGAGAGGTAGGGGCCGTCGAAGCCGATGTCGGCGAGCGACGGGTCCCAACTGGTGACGTCGGCGAACTCGCCGATGTTGAGCGGACCGCCGTCCGCTTTGGCGGTGGATGATGTGTCGCTTCCCCCGGAGCCGCAGGCGCTCAGCGCCAGCGCGGTCACGGCGGCCAGGGCCACCGCGATCATTGCTTTCTTCATGGTGTCTTCTCTCGGTTCTCTTCGGCAAGGAGGTGGAACTCGACACAACACGGGGAGCGGGTCGTCGACCGCGATCGCCGGACACTCCGGTGTGTCGTGGCGGTAATTCTACAGTTGTTGACAAGAAAGGCAACCAACGGAGAAAAACGATGGGGAAAGCCTGACACGACGGCATGGGGAACACGAAATCCCGGCAGACGGCTGGAATTTCCGTGCACGACCGCGCCCGCGGTGTACGGGAAGATATACGATCCATGCAGGGCGAACGCGCCCCGCCTCCGACGACGAAGGGACCCACCGGTGCTCGACCGCCCGACCATCCAGGCCATCGCCGACGAACTCGCCGCCGCCGAGCGGGACCGCACGACCGTCCCGCTGCTGACGGCACGCCACCCCGGCATGACGGTGGAGGACTCCTACGCGGTGCAGAAGGTCTGGGTCGAGCGCGGGCTCGCCGCCGGACGCCGGCTCGTCGGCCGGAAGATCGGCCTCACCTCGAAGGTGATGCAGCAGGCCACCGGGATCACCGAGCCCGACTACGGCGCGATCTTCGACGACATGGTCTACGAGACCGGGGCCGTCATCCCGTTCGACCAGTACTCCAACGTGCGGATCGAGGTCGAGCTCGCCTTCGTCCTCGCCGAACCGCTCGAAGGGCCGCACGTCACCCTGTTCGACGTGCTGGGCGCCACCCGGTACGTCGTCCCGGCCCTGGAGATCCTCTCCTCGCGCATCGAGATGCAGGGCAGGACCATCGTCGACACCATCTCCGACAACGCAGCCATGGGCGGCATGGTCGTGGGCGGCCGCCCGGTCGCCGTCGACGCCGTCGACCTGCGCTGGATCGGCGCCCTGCTGTACCGCAACGAGACGATCGAGGAGTCGGGCGTCGCGGCCGCCGTGCTCGACCATCCCGCCACCGGCGTCGCCTGGCTCGCGAACAAGCTCGCGCAGCACGGCACGCGACTGGAGGCCGGAGACATCGTCCTCGCCGGCTCGTTCACCCGCCCGATGTGGGTCGAACGCGGCGACACCGTCCACGCCGACTACGGAACCCTGGGAGCCATCACATGCCGATTCGCCTAGAGGCGACACCGACCTTCGCCGACCGCCTCCGCGCCGCCGACCGCCCCCTGTACGGGATGTGGTCCTGCGGGGGCAGCGCCCTCGTCGCCGAGATCTGCGCCGGGAGCGGCCTCGACATCGTCCTCGTCGACGGCGAGCACTCCCCCGTCGGGCTGGAGTCGATCCTCGCCCAACTGCAGGCCGTCGCCGCCTACCCGGTCGTGCCCCTGGTGCGCGCGCCGTTCGGCGACACGGTGACGCTCAAGCAACTGCTCGACCTCGGCGCGCAGAACATCCTCGTCCCGATGGTGGACAGCGTGGAGCAGGCCGAGGCCATGGTGCGCGCCGTGCGGTACCCTCCGCACGGCATCCGCGGCGTCGGTAGCGCATTGGCGCGGTCGTCCCGCTGGAGCCGCATCCCGGACTATCTCGCCCGCGCGGAAGTCCTCGTCTCGCTCACCGTGCAGATCGAGACGGCCGACGCCGTGGAGGTCGCGGACGGCATCGCGGCCGTGGAGGGTGTGGATGCCCTGCTCGTCGGCCCGGCCGACCTCGCGGCCTCGATGGGCCTGCTGGGCCGGCAGGACCACCCGGACGTGATCGCCGCCGTCGAGCGCGTGATCGCGGCCGGTCGCGCGGCGGGAACGCCGGTCGGGGTGAACGCCTTCGATCCCGCGACCGCGGACCGGTATGCGGCGGCCGGGGCCTCCTATCTGCTGGTCGGCGCCGATGTCACGCTGCTCGCCCGGGCGTCGGAGGCGCTGGCGGACCGGTTCATCGGCGCCTCCCCCGACGCGCCCGCACCGGCGGGCTACTGACCTTGCCCCACAACACGCGGATCGTATATGATCTCGAATACGGTCAGCAGACCCCTTCCCGGACGATGAGGAGCCACCACCCGTGAGCGACATCGGCCACCCCGGCAAGATCATCGCGGTGCACCTGAACTACCGTTCGCGCGCCGCGCAGCGCGGCCGCACACCGGCCCAGCCGTCCTACTTCTTCAAGCCGTCGTCGTCGATCGCGCACTCCGGCGGCGAGCTGGAGCGGCCGGCCGGGACGGAGCTCCTCGCCTTCGAGGGCGAGATCGCCCTCGTCATCGGCCGCCCCACCCGCCGGGTCACGCCGGAGGAGGGCTGGGCGGCCGTGTCCGGCGTCACGGCGGCGAACGACTTCGGCCTGTACGACCTCCGCGCCGCCGACAAAGGCTCCAACGTCCGCTCCAAGGGCGGAGACGGCTTCACGCCCCTCGGGCCGGTCGTCCTCCCCGCCGCCTCCCTCGACCCCGGCGCCCTGCGCGTGCGCACCTGGCTGAACGGCGAACTCGTGCAGGAGGGCACGACCGACGACCTGCTGTTCCCGTTCGGGCGCCTGGTCGCGGACCTCTCGCAGCTGATGACGCTGGAGCCGGGAGATGTCATCCTCACCGGCACCCCCGCCGGCTCGTCCGTCACGCAGCCGGGCGACACGGTCGAGGTGGAAGTGGATGCGCCCTCCGCGCCGGGCGCACCGACGACCGGCCGCCTCGTCACGCGGATCGTCGAGGGCACCATCCCGTTCGGCGACTTCGGCACGAAGCCCGCCGTCGACGACCACCAGCGGGCGGAGGCGTACGGCACTCCCGAAGAGCCCGCATGGAAACTGACGGACGACCGGCGCGCGAAGCTCGCGTCCGTCGCGACCGCCACGCTCAGCTCGCAGCTGCGCAAGCGCGGCTTGAACAACGTCTCCATCGACGGCCTCACCTCGACCCGGCCCGGCACGAAGGTCGTGGGCACGGCGCGCACGCTCCGCTACGTGCCGAACCGCGAAGACCTCTTCGCCTCGCACGGCGGCGGCTACAACGCGCAGAAGCGCGCCTTCGACGCCGTCGGTGCCGGGGAGGTGCTCGTGATCGAGGCCCGCGGCGAGCGCGGCAGCGGCACCGTCGGCGACGTGCTCGCCCTGCGGGCCCAGGTCAACGGCGCCGCCGGCATCGTGACCGACGGGGGCGTGCGCGACCTGGAGGTCGTCGCCGCACTCGACATCCCGACGTTCCACAACGGCCCGCACCCTGCGGTGCTCGGTCGCCGGCATGTGCCGTGGGACACCGATGTGACCATCGCCTGCGGCGGCGCGACCGTGCAGCCGGGCGACGTGATCGTCGGCGACGCCGACGGCCTGCTCGTCATCCCGCCCGCCCTCGTGGACGAGGTCGTGGCCGACGCGATCGAGCAGGAACGCGAAGAGGAGTTCATCGCCGAGCAGGTCGCCCAGGGCGCCCCCGTCGACGGGCTGTTCCCGATGAACGCCGAATGGAAAGAGAGGTACCGCGCATGGTCGACTCAGCGGTGAAGACGGCCGCCCCGAGCAAGTCGCAGCTGGCCTACGACTTCATCCGGGCGCGCATCGACGACGGGCGGTACGTCTCCGGCTTCCGGCTCGTGCTCGGGCAGATCGCGGGCGAGCTCGACATCAGCGTCGTCCCGGTGCGCGAAGCCATCCGGCGGCTGGAGGCGGAGGGGCTGGTGACGTTCGAGAAGAACGTCGGCGCCCAGGTCGCGCTGCTGCAGGAGGCCGAGTACACGTACACGATGGAGACCCTCGCGCTCGTGGAGGGGGCAGCGACCCAGCTCTCCGCTCCCCTGCTGAACGGCGACCACCTCCACCGGGCCCGCATGATCAACCGCGAGATGATCGCCTGCCTCGACGACTTCATCCCGCACCGGTTCACGCAGCTCAACCAGGAGTTCCACGCAGTGCTGTTCGAGGAGTGCCCCAACCCGCACATCCTCGACCTCGTGCACCGCGGCTGGAACCGCCTGACCGTGCTGCGCGACTCCACCTTCAGCTTCGTGCCCGGTCGCGCCCGCGAGTCGGTCGACGAGCACGAGCACATCCTCCAGCTCATCGAGTCCGGCGCCGACGCGCTGGAGATCGAGCTCGCCGCCCGCCGCCACCGGCTGGCGACCCTGGACGCGTTCCACGCGTACCAGAGCGAACACAAGCAGCAGCACTGACCGCACCCATCGAACGGAGGCCGCGCATGGCGCAGCACCACATCCCGGAGAACCTTCCGGACAAGATCCAGCACTTCATCGACGGCCGGTTCGTCGACAGCGTCTCGGGCAAGACCTTCGACGTCCTCGACCCGGTGTCGAACGAGACCTACGTTCAGGCCGCGGCCGGCCAGAAGGAGGACATCGACCTCGCCGTCGCCGCCGCGCACCGCGCCTTCGCAGACGGCCCCTGGCCGCGCATGAAGCCGCGCGAGCGGGCTCGCGTGCTGAACCGCATCGCCGACGCGGTGGAGGCGCAGGACGCCCGCCTCGCGGAGCTGGAGACCTTCGACACCGGCCTCCCGATCACGCAGGCGCTCGGGCAGGCGCAGCGCGCGGCGGAGAACTTCCGGTTCTTCGCCGACCTGATCGTCGCGCAGGCCGACGACGCCTACAAGGTCCCCGGCAGCCAGCTGAACTACGTCAACCGCAAGCCGATCGGGGTCGCCGGCCTCATCACGCCGTGGAACACGCCGTTCATGCTGGAGAGCTGGAAGCTGGCCCCGGCGCTCGCGACCGGCAACACCGTCGTGCTGAAGCCCGCCGAGTTCACGCCGCTGTCGGCGAGCCTGTGGGCGGAGATCTTCCGTGCTGCCGGCCTGCCCGACGGCGTCTTCAACCTCGTCAACGGCCTCGGCGAGGAGGCCGGAGACGCGCTGGTCAAGCACCCGGATGTGCCGCTCATCTCGTTCACCGGCGAGAGCCGGACCGGGCAGATCATCTTCGCCAACGCCGCGCCGTTCCTGAAGGGGCTCTCGATGGAGCTCGGCGGCAAGTCGCCCGCCGTCGTCTTCGCCGACGCCGACCTCGACGCCGCGATCGACTCCACCTTGTTCGGCGTGTTCTCGCTGAACGGCGAGCGCTGCACCGCCGGCTCCCGCATCCTGGTCGAGCGCCCGGTCTACGACGAGTTCCTGGAGCGGTACGCCGAACGCGCGAAGCACATCGTCGTCGGCGACCCGCACGACCCGAAGACCGAGGTCGGCGCGCTCGTCCACCCGGAGCACTACGACAAGGTCATGTCGTACGTCGAGCTCGGCAAGCAGGAGGGCCGCCTGCTCGCCGGCGGCGGCCGCCCGGAGGGCCTGGAGACCGGCAACTACGTCGCTCCGACCGTGTTCGCCGACGTCTCCCCGGATGCGCGCATCTTCCAGGAGGAGATTTTCGGCCCGGTCGTCGCCATCACCCCGTTCGCTTCCGACGAGGAGGCGCTGGAGCTCGCCAACGGCGTCCGCTACGGCCTCGCCGCCTACATCTGGACCAGCGACCTGGAGCGCGCCCACACCTTCGCGCAGAACGTCGAGGCCGGGATGGTGTGGCTCAACTCCCACAACGTCCGCGACCTCCGCACCCCGTTCGGCGGCGTGAAGGCGTCCGGGCTCGGACACGAGGGCGGCTACCGCTCGATCGACTTCTACACCGACCAGCAGGCGGTCCACATCACGCTCGGCCCGGTCCACACCGCCCGGTTCGGCGCGACCGCGCACCGTCCCGAGGAGGCCGCCGAGGCGGCCGAGGACGCCGGCGACGCCTGATCCCCTCCCCCACCACAGCAAGGAAGCTCTGACATGACCTCACCCATCACCCCGGACGCCCCCGAGCCCGCCGTGACCGACGGCGACCCGATCCCGGCGCCGACCCACCGCATCCGGACCCCCAAGGCGACGCCGCCCGACGTCGTCCGCTGCGCCTACATGGAACTCGTCGTCACCGACCTCGCCGCCAGCCGCGAGTTCTACGTCGACGTGCTCGACCTCGTCGTCACCGAGGAGGACGAGGACACCGTCTACCTGCGCTCCTTCGAGGAGTTCATCCACCACAACCTGGTGCTGCGGAAGGGCCCGGTGGCCGCGGTCGCCGCGTTCTCGTACCGCGTCCGCACCCCGGAGGACCTCGACCGCGCCGTCGCGTTCTACTCCGAGCTCGGGTGCCGGGTGGAGCGCCGTGCGGAGGGCTTCACGAAGGGCATCGGCGACTCCGTGCGCGTGGAGGACCCGCTCGGCTTCCCCTACGAGTTCTTCTACGAGGTGGAGCACGTGGAGCGCCTGGCCTGGCGCTACGACCTCTACACTCCGGGCGCGCTTGTCCGGCTCGACCACTTCAACCAGGTCACGCCGGATGTGCCGCGTGCCGTCGCGTACATGGAGGACCTCGGCTTCCGCGTGACCGAGGACATCCAGGACGAGGCCGGCACCACCTACGCCGCCTGGATGCGCCGCAAGCCGACCGTGCACGACACCGCCATGACCGGCGGCGACGGACCGCGGATGCACCACGTCGCGTTCGCCACCCACGAGAAGCACAACATCATCGCAATCTGCGACAAGCTCGGCGCCCTCCGCCGCAGCGACTGCATCGAGCGCGGACCTGGCCGGCACGGCGTCTCGAACGCGTTCTACCTGTACCTCCGCGACCCCGACGGCCACCGCGTGGAGATCTACACCCAGGACTACTACACCGGCGACCCGGACAACCCGGTGGTCACCTGGGACGTGCACGACAACCAGCGCCGCGACTGGTGGGGCAACCCCGTCGTCCCGTCCTGGTACACGGAGGCCTCGACCGTGCTCGACCTCGACGGGAACCCGCAGCCGCTGACCTCCCGCACCGACGACTCCGAGATGGACGTGACCATCGGCGCCGACGGCTTCTCCTACACCCGCAAGGGCGACGAGGCGCAGGGCTTCAAGCTGGGCGCGCAGGTGTAGTCGCGGCCGCCGGACGCACCAGGTGGAGGTGGCGGACACCCTCCTCCACCTTGGTTCCGCCGTCCGGGGCGAAGCCCGCGGCGCGGTAGAACGCCTGCGCCCGCGGGTTCGGGTCGGCGACCCAGAGCGCGGCGGCCGTCCCGTCGGGAACCACCGCCTGCAGCAGCCGGCGGCCGAGCCCCGACCCGTGGTGCCCGGCGAGCAGGTAGAGAACCTGGAGTTCGCGCACGTCGCCGTGCTGCGGGTCCGCGGGGCCGGACATCGCGATGCCGACGATCCGGCCGTCCACCTCGGCGACCGCGAAAGTGTTGGCGGCGTACCGGTCGTCCGAGAGCACCGTCGTCCACATCCGCTCCCGCCTGGCCGGCGCCTCCGGGTCGTCGAGCACGGCGTCGGGCATGATCCCGCGGTAGGTCTCACGCCACGACTGGACGTGCACGCGCGCCATCCCTTCGGCGTCGTCCGTCCGCGCCGGCCTCACCTCGACATTCCCCATCCCATCAGGCTACGGCGTCCGTGCACGACGGTCGGGTAGCCTCGGCCCATGGGGGATGTCGTCGTCGCGCCAGGCGTGCGCTGGTACCGCAGAATGCCGCCCGCAGGACTCGGGCGCCTGGCCCGCGCGGTGTGGTGGGCCGGCCACGGGCAGTTGTTCATCGGGCTCGGACTCGCGGTACTCGGGCCTGCGCTGTTCGGCCTGGCGCAGCTGAGGATCGGAGCGGGTGGCGCCGCCTACACCGGCGTGCTCCTGGTCGCGATGGCGGCGCCCTTCTGCTGCTCCGGGCTGATGCTCCGGCGGTTCGCGCCGCACCTCGACAGCGGCGGGAACGCCCTGTTCTTCCGGGTGATCGAGCTCATCGCGGTCGTGCTGTTCATCGCCGTCCTGTCGATCGCCTTCGTGTTCGTGGACATGTTCGTGCTCATCCTCCTGAGCTGGGCGTGGGTGCTCGGCGCCTCCTAGCGACCCGGCCGCACTCGCTCGGCGGAGGACTTTCGGCCCTCACAGCACAGACCCCGTCGATCGCACCCTTGGCGTATGAACACCAAGACCGTCACGCATTCCGCCGAGGACCTCAAGATCCGTCACGACGTCCAGTCGGAGCTGGGCTGGCAGCCCGCGCTCGACGACCCCGCGCACATCGGCGTCGCCGTCGATGCCGGCGTGGTCACGCTCAGCGGCCACGTGCGCACGCTCAGCCAGCGCCTGGCCGCGGTGATGACCGCGCAGCGGGTGACCGGCGTCCGCGCCGTCAACGACGAGCTCGAGCTGCGACCCGTCGCCGGGGAGCCCGAGGGCGTCGAGCTCGCGAAGGCGGTGGACGACGTGCTCAGCTGGACCTCGGGCCTCCCGCCGAAGGGCATCCACGTCGAGGTGGACGGGCACACGGTCATCCTGACCGGCCTGGTCGACTGGGACTTCCAGCGCACGGCGGCCGCCCGGGCCGTGCAGCAGCTCCGCGGCGTGCACAGGGTGGAGAACCGGGTGCAGCTGACGGGACGACCCGACGCCCAGGACGTCGAGCACCGGGTCCGTCAGGCGATCGTCCGCAACGCCGCCCTCGACGCCCGGAACATCGTCGTCACCTCCGACGGCACGGAGCTCACCCTCACCGGCACGGTCCGCTCGTGGATCGAGAAGCACGAGGCGGAGGTCACCGCCTGGTCTTCGCCGAACGTCACGATGGTCCACAACCTGCTCCAGGTGCACCTGGGGGACGGACGATGAGCGCCGGACGCCCGGCGCGCTCCGGGGCCCTGCTGGAGATGGCGGGCCTGGCCGTCGTCTGGGCCGTGCTGCTCTTCGCGATCGCCGTGCTGGCGCTGCAGCTCCTCTCCGTGATCTACGCGTCTCAGATCGACACGGTCCTCCGCGTCTTCGGCGTGTCGGCCGGCTGAGCGCGCGGCGGCTCCGCCGCCTCGGCCTCCGCGATCCGTCCGATGGTCCGCAGCAGGCTGTCCGGGTTGAGCGAGATGGAGTCGATGCCCTGCTCGACCAAGAAGGCGGCGAAGTCGGGGTGGTCGCTCGGCGCCTGGCCGCAGATCCCGATCGTGATCCCCGCCTCGTGCGCCCGCCGGATCGCCTCGGCGATCATCCACTCGACCGCCGCGTCGCGCTCGTCGAACAGCGGCGCCAGCAGCTCGGAGTCGCGGTCGACGCCGAGCACCAGCTGCGTGAGGTCGTTCGACCCGATCGAGAAGCCGTCGAAGCGGCGCGCGAACTCGGACGCGCGGATAACGTTCGAGGGGATCTCGCACATCATGTAGACGCGAAGGCCCTGCTCGCCGCGCACCAGCCCGTTGGCGGCCATCTCCTCCAGCACGCGGTCGGCCTCGCCGGGTGTGCGGCAGAACGGCACCATCGGGATGATGTTGGCGAACCCGAGCAGCTCCCGTGCGCGCTTCAGGGCGGCGCACTCCAGCGCGAACCCCTCGCGGTAGCGCGGGTGGTAGTAGCGGGAGGCGCCGCGGAAGCCCAGCATCGGGTTCTCCTCCGGCTCCTCGAACGCCTCCCCGCCGAGCAGGTGCGCGTACTCGCTCGCCTTGAAGTCGCTGAGGCGCACGACCACGTCGTGCGGGTGGTACGGCGCGGCGAGCTTGGCGATCCCGCGGGCCAGCTTCTCGACGAAGAAGTCCTTCGGGTCGTCGAACCCGGCCGTCAGCTCCCGGATCCTCGCGCGCGCGTCCGCGTCCACCCGGTCGGGATGCACGAGCGCCATCGGGTGCACGCCGATCACGTTGTTGACGATGAACTCCATCCGGGCGAGACCCACACCGGCGGCGGGGAGGCGCCACCAGCGGAAGGCGGCGCTCGGGCTCGCCACGTTGACGTTCACGCGGGTCCGCGTCGCCGGGACGCGGCTCAGGTCGACCTCAGTGGTCTCGAACGCGAGCTCACCGCCGTAGACGTGACCGACATCGCCCTCGGCGCAGGAGAGAGTCACGGGCTGGCCGTCGCGCAGGGTCTCCGTTCCGGATCCTGTGCCCACCACCGCCGGGATGCCCAATTCGCGGGCGACGATCGCCGCGTGGCTGGTGGATCCTCCGTGATCCGTGACGATCCCGGAGGCCCGCGCGATCACGGCCACCCAGTCGGGGTCGGTCATCTCGGCCACGAGGATCGCGCCGTCCGTGAAGCGCGCGATCTGCGACGGGTCGCGGATGACGCACACGGTCCCGGCCGCGATCGCATCGCCGATCGCGGCGCCGGAGAGCAGCAGCGGACCCGTCTCGGTCAGGTGGTGCTCCACGAACACGGGACGCGTCTTCACCGACTGCACGGTCTCCGGCCGCGCCTGCACCAGGAAGAGCTCGCCGGTCATCCCGTCGCGCGCCCACTCCACATCCATCGGCCGGCCGTAGTGCTTCTGCACCGACCGCCCCCAGCGCGCCAGCTGGAGGATCTCGTCGTCGGTCAGCGTGAACGCGGCGCGGCGGCGGGCCGGGGTGTCGAGCGTCCGGGTGCGTGCGGTGCCGCCCTCGCCGTAGACCATCATGCGGGCCTTCGCGCCGAGGGCCTTCTCGATGATGGGCTCGGCGCCGGGCCGGTCGAGCAACGGCGTGAACACCTGGTACCGGTCCGGGTCGACCGCGCCCTGCACCACGAGCTCCCCGAGGCCCCACGCGGCGCTGATGACCACGACGTCCGGGAAGCCTGTCTCCGTGTCGATGGTGAACATGACCCCCGACGCGCCGAGGTCGGAGCGAACCATCGACTGGACGCCGATCGAGAGCGCCACTGCCAGGTGGTCGAACCCTTGCGCCTCGCGGTACGCGATCGCCCGGTCGGTGAAGAGGGATGCGTAACAGCGACGGCAGGCCGTCAGCACGGCCTGCTCGCCCGCGACGTTGAGGAAGGTCTCCTGGGCTCCGGCGAAGCTCGCCTCCGGGAGGTCTTCCGCCGTCGCGCTGGAGCGCACGGCGACGGCGGGCGTCGGCGTGCCGGTCCGCTCGCCGAGCCGCCGGTAGGCGCGGAGGACGGCGTCCGCGATGGCGGGAGGGAACTCCGCCGACAGGAACAGCCTGCGCAACTCCTGCCCGGCCTCCCGCAGCGTCACGGCACCGGAGCGGTAGCGCTCGAGCTGCTCGCGCAGGGCCGGCTCGATCCCGTTCTCTGCGACGAACGCGCGGTACGCGGAGGCCGTCGTCGCGAACCCGTCCGGGACGCGGATGCCCTCCGGCGTCAACGATCCGGTCATCTCTCCGAGGGAGGCGTTCTTGCCGCCCACCCGCGGAACATCGTCCATCCCGACCTCGTCGAACCACAAGACGAACCCGTCCACCGGTCTCCTCCGATCCGCCGTGGCGCCGCCGGTGGCGCCCACGCGTCGGGGCGACGGTACGTCCCGCCGCGACGGCCGGCACAGGGGCTTTCGGCCCGCCGTCGCGGCCGGGCGGTCAGGCCCGGTCGAGCATCACCTCGAACCGTTCGACGTCGGCGCGGTCGCAGAGCGCGGTCGCCGGGGTGATGACGGCGGCGGTTCCGGCCGCCACGGCCGCGCGGAACGCCGCCTCCACCGGCCGCGACTGGGCGAGCCGGAGGACGAAGCCCGCGACGAAGGCGTCGCCGGCGCCGACGGCGCTGACGACGTCCACCACGGGCGCCGCGAGCCGCAGAACGCCTTCCGCCGAGACGAGGACGGCACCCTCGGCGCCGAGCGTGAGGGCGACATAGCGCGCCGAGCCGTCCGCGACCAGTGCGGTGGCCGCGTCGATCCGGTCGTCGAGGGTCGGCAGCGGGGCGCCGGCGAGCTGTTCGAGCTCCCGCCCGCTCGGCGCGACCGCGAAGACCCCCTCGGCCAGAGCCGCGCCGAGCGCGGGCCCGGACGCGTCGACGACGCACTCCGCCCCCGCCTCCCGCGCCAGCCGCACGGCCCTCGCGTAGAAGTCCGCCGGGACGCCCGGCGGGAGGCTCCCGCTCGCCACCAGGAAGCCGCCGGGAGCGACGGTCTGCCCGATCACATCGAGGCACGCGCCCCACTCCTCCACGCTGAGGGTCGGCCCCTCGAGCACGAAGCGGTACTGCGCTCCCGTCGCCCGCTCCTCCACGCTGAGGCTCTGCCGGGTCTGCCCGGCGATCGGCACGACCACGCTCGGCACGCGCTCGGCGTCGACGAGGCGCCGGTAGGCCTCGCCGATCGGGCCTCCCGCGGTGTACAGGGCGAGGCTCCGGCCGCCCAGGCGGTGGATGACCCGCGACACGTTGACGCCGCCCCCGCCGGGGTCCAGGCGGCTCCCGCTGCAGCGCAGCTTGTGCTCCCTGACCACCTCCTGCGTGGACGCGCTGATGTCGAGGGCGGGATTCAGGGTCACGGTGAGGATCTGCCGGACCGGGCGGGCGTCGACGGGATGCTGCTCCATCGTGGCGGCCTCCTTCTCGGGTACGCCGCGCTCAGCCGCGGTGGCGCCGACTGTAGCGGCCGGCGGACGGGTGCCGCGGGCCCTAGGTCCCGCCCGTGCGGCCCGCCGGCGAGGAGGATCGACCGGGTGGGAGGCGAGCGGATGTACGCGGACAGAATCGAGGCGGGTCGCGAACTCGCCGACAGCCTGCAGTTCCTCGCGGTCCACGACCCGGTCGTGCTCGGCCTCCCGCGCGGCGGCGTCCCGGTGGCGGACGAGGTGGCGAAGGCCCTGCACGCTCCCCTGGATGTGATCGTCGTCCGGAAGCTCGGGGTGCCGTATCAGCCGGAGCTGGCGATGGGCGCCATCGGCGAGGGCGGCGTCCGGGTCGTGGACGACGACGTGGTCCGGATGGCCGGTCTCACCGACGCCGACCTGGCCGAGGTCGAGCACCGGGAGCGGGCCGAGCTGGAGCGGCGCGTCCGCCCGTTCCGCGGCGATCGCGAGCGCGTATCCCTCGCCGGTCGGACGGTCATCATCGTCGACGACGGCATCGCCACCGGGTCGACGGCGCGCGCCGCCTGCCGCGTCGCCCGGGCGCTCGGCGCTTCCCGCGTCGTCGTCGCGGCACCCGTCGGTCCTGCGGAGGCCGCCTCCCGGCTGATCCCGGACGCCGACGATGTCGTGTGCCTGGAGGAGCCGGTGCCCTACTTCGCCGTCGGCCAGGCGTACCGCGACTTCACCCAGACGACCGACGACGAGGTCGCGAGCGTTCTCGCACGCGCGGCCCTCCGGCCGACGGGAGCGCCCGCCGACCTGGACCCGGAGGTCGAGATCCCGGCGGGACGCGTGACGCTCGCCGGATCGCTCGCCGTGCCGGATCAGGCAACCGGCCTCGTCCTGTTCGCCCACGGCAGCGGCAGCTCCCGGCACAGCCCGCGCAACCGCTTTGTGGCCGCTGTGCTCAACGCCCGGGGCATCGCCACACTCCTCCTCGACCTGCTGACGCCCGGCGAGGAGCACGACCGCCGGCTGGTCTTCGACATCGAGCTGCTCGCCGAGCGGCTCGGCTTCGCGACCCGGTGGGCGCGACAGGACGAGACGACGGCCGGGCTCCCGCTCGCCTACTTCGGTGCGAGCACCGGGGCCGGTGCCGCGCTGACCGCGGCGGCTCAGGAGCAGGAAGGCGTCGTCGCCGTCGTCTCCCGCGGCGGCCGCCCCGACCTGGCCGGCGCCGGCGCGCTCGAGCGCGTCACCGCGCCGACCCTCCTCATCGTGGGCGGGAACGATCCGGAGGTGCTCGACCTCAACCGGCTCGCCCTCTCCCGGATGCGGTGCCCGACCCGGCTGGAGGTCGTCCCGGACGCCGGTCACCTGTTCGAGGAGCCGGGAGCTCTGGAGACGGTCGCGCAGCTGGCGGCCGGATGGTTCGAGCAGCACTTGCCGACCGCCGATCGGCTCGCCGCCGGCTGAACCAGCGCGCCGCCTCGTCGGCGCCCCAGACGATGACCGGGCACGGCAGCAAGAGCAGGATCAGCCACGCGGGAGGCGGCGCCGTGCCGAACACCGTCTGCAGCACGGGCACGGAGCAGAGGGCGGCGGCGAAGAGCAGCTCCACGCCGATGGCCGCGAGCAGCGGCGGGTTGCTCAGGACGCCGAGCCGGCGGAGCGAGGTTCGCTCGGTGCGCGCCGCGAAGGCCGTGCCGACCTGGCAGGCGACGATCGTGAGGAACGTCGCCGTGGTCGCCTGCAGATAGACGCCGTGGAGGGGGTCGCCGGGCCCCACGGGCGCCCCCGGCGTCCAGCCACCGGCGACGAGCACCGCGAAGAACGCGCCGAGGGCCAGCGCGGCGGAGAGCACCCCCATCAGGCCCCACGCCCGGAGCAGCAGGCGGCGCGTGATGAGCGGCTCCGAGCGGGGGCGCGGGCGCCGCGACATCACGTCCGGCTCCGCCTTCTCCCGGCCGAGTGCGAGGGCGGGGAGGATCTCCGTCCCCAGGTCGATCGCGAGGATCTGCAGCACGGTGAGCGGGAGCGGGATCGCGCCGCCGGACAGCGCGAACAGCATGAACGGCACGACCTCCGGCACCGCGTGAACGAAGATGTAGAGCACGAACTTGCGCAGGTTGTCGTACGCGCGCCGCCCCTCCCGGATCGCCGTCACGATGGTCGCGAAGTTGTCGTCGGTGAGGACCATCGTCGCCGCCTGCCGGGCGACATCCGTCCCCGAGCGGCCCATCGCGACGCCGATGTCGGCCCGGTGGAGGGCCGGGGCGTCGTTCACCCCGTCGCCGGTCATCGCCACCGTCTGGCCCTCCTGCTGCAGCGCCTCGGCGATCCGGAGCTTCCCCTCCGGCGTGCTGCGGGCGAAGACGAACTCGCCCGGCTGGGCGAGCAGCGCATCCAGCTCGGGCTCCGAGAGCGCGTCCGCCTCGCTTCCCGTGATGACCCGGTCCGTCGCGATGCCGACCTGACGCGCGACCTCGCTCGCGGTCGTCCCGTTGTCGCCGGTGACGACGTGGATGGTGATCCCGGCGCTGTGGCAGGCGGCGACCGCCTCGGGCACCTCGGGCCGCGGCGGATCGAGCAGGGCGACCAGCCCGAGGAGACAGAGGCCGGACTCGGCCGCGGCCGCATCCTCGGGCGGAGCCGACGCCTCCCGGGATGCGAGCGCCAGCACCCGGAGGCCGTGCCGGGCGAACCCATCCACCGCGTCGAGCACCTCCCTGCGATCGGAGTCCGTCGCCGGCCGCGCACGCGTGCCGTCGAAGACCGAGACGCACAGCGGGAGCAGCAGCTCCGGGGCTCCCTTCACCGCGACGAGCAGGCGGTCGCCGCGGCGGCTCACCACGCTCATCCGCTTCCGCTCCGCGTCGAACGGGAAGGTCGCGACCCGAAGCGCCACGCGGGCGCCGAGCCGCTCCCCCGCCTCCCGCAGGGCCGTCTCCATCGGGTCGGACAGGCGCTCCAGCTGGTTGCAGTCCACCATCACCTCGGCGAGCGGGCCGAGCGCGGGGTCCGGCGCCGTCGGGTCGATCGCCCGTCTCGCGCTCCACACGGCCGTGACCGTCATCGCGTTGCGGGTCAGCGTCCCCGTCTTGTCCGTGCAGATCACGGTCGTCGAGCCCAGCGTCTCCACCGCGGAGAGCTGCTTCACCAGCGCACCCTGACGCGCCAGCACCCGCACGCCCACCGCGAGCGCCAGGGTGATGGTCGGCAGGAGCCCCTCGGGAACGTTGGCGACCAGCAGCCCGATCGCGAACACGGCGGCCTCCGGCAGCGACAGCCCCGCCAGCAGGCCCAGCGGGAGGAAGAGCGCGCCGACCCCGACCGCCACTCCCGCGATCAGCCAGGTGGAGCGCCGGACCTGCCGCTCCAGCGGGCTGAGCTGCGGCGTCGCCTGACGGGAGAGGGTGGCGATCCGGCCGAGCTCCGTCGTCGCTCCCGTGGCGAACGCGACGGCCCGCGCCTGCCCGGACGTGCACTGCGCGCCCGAGAAGACCGCGTCCGGGGCGTCGATCAACCGGTCCGCCGTGTCCTCGGCACCGGCCGACCGGGTGACGGGAGCCGACTCGCCCGTCAGCGTGGAGAGGTCCATCTCGACGCTCCCCTCGATCAGCCGTGCGTCGGCGGAGACCCGGTCGCCCTCGGTCACCAGGATGACGTCGCCGGGCACCAGGTCGACCGCCGGCACCTCCGAGGCGACGCCGTCGCGGACCACCGTCGCCTGCTGCGGGAGGTAGCGGGACAGCGCCTCGATCGCCCGCTCCGCCTGCCTCCCCTGCAGATAGGCCACGATCGCGTTGATGACGATGACCGCGAGGATGGCCCAGCACAGGACGGGCGTCCCGGCCACCCACGCCAGCGCGGCCGCAACCCACAGCAGCAGCGCGAGCGGGTGCGTGAACTGCCGCACCAGCTCGCGCAGCCAGCTCGCCCGCCGCCCCGTCGGCAGTGTGTTGGGGCCGTGAATGGTGAGCCGCCGGGCGGCCTCCCTGCTGCCGAGCCCGTCCCGTCCGGTCTTGAGGTCGCGGAGCAGGGTGTCGATGGGCTCCCGTGTGGGCCGTTCGTCCGGCTGCGGCGCCACCGCGCCTCCTCCCCGGCCGCGGACGTCCTCCGGAGCGCGCGACCCGCTCACTCCTATGGAGTCAGGTCCGCGGCCGGCGCGGCAGGGACGAAAGGCCCCCGCGGGAGGCAGGCTCCGTTAGTCCGGAGTCGGTTCAGCGGGAGCCGAGCATGGAGCCGTTCATCGAGTAGCCGCCCCGCGGGTCGGGCGACGGCTCCGGCTCGTCGAACCGCGGGTTCGCTTTGCCCGGGAGGCTCTCCGGGCGCCGGTGCATGCGGCGGGCGAACAGCACCGCGACCACCGTCGCCGCGAGCAGCGCCACCCCGGCCGCGATCAGCGCCCAGCCGATCGTCTCGCCGCGGGCGACCAACGCGATCCCGAACGGCGCCGTCAGCCACGTGCCGGCGCCGGTGATGCAGGCCACCACCCACAGCAGCGCCACCCGCCGCCGCCGGCGCTCATCGTTCTCGAGTCCCGCAAGCAGTGCGCTCATCGTGACCACCCCCTGTCCTGAAGCATAGCGACTGCTCCCACCGACCGGGACCAGGACGCCGGCGCTACCCGCGCTCGACGATCTCGAACCGGTTGCCCTCCGCATCGTGCACCGCGAACATCGCCGGCACGCCGGGCCAGCGCAGCAGCTCGCCGACGTCCACGCCGCGCTCGCTCAGGCTCCGATGGGCGCGTTCGGCATCCTCCGTCTCGAAGCGGATGCCGGTCTCCACGCCCGCGGGCGCGTCGTCGCTCTCCGGCACCAGCGACACCGACACCGCGGAACCCGGCGGCGCGAGCATGATCCACCGCGTCCCGAGCTGCGGCAGCGGTGCGTCGACACGCACCTCGAAGCCGAGCACGTCGCGGTAGAAGGCGAGCGCGCGATCCTGGTCGCTCACGGGGATGCCGATGGTTCCGACGCCGACGATGCCGGGTCCTTCCGGGTCTGCCACGCGCCCATGATGCCGCAGGCACGCGCGCGCGGGAAGCCCCGCCCGCCCCCGCGACTGCGGCGGTGCGGAACGACCGCGGCGCGGCGCGCACCCGCAGACGTTCCGGGAGGCCGCCGATGCGCGGAAGGTGTTCCGGCGGGGAGCGGCTGCTAGGCCGCCGGCCCCGACGGGATCGTGGCTGCGAGGCCCGCGGTGACGTCGACGTAGCCGACCGAGCCGCCCAGTTGCGCGAAGCGCGCCATCGAGGAGATGGGCCGCTTCGTTCCGGAGTCGAGCAGGTAGATGGAGCCGTCCGGCGTCCGGAGGAACTTGGTGGCGGGCGCCCCCACGCGGAGCAGGGCGCAGGTGTAGGAGTCGAGGGGCGTGAACACCAGCGGGTAGAGCGGCTTCGTCGTCGCATCCAGCGACCGGAGCGTACCGGCCGCTGCGACGTAGTCCGTGCCTCCACACGTGATGCCGTAGCCCATGACCGATTTGGCGGCCGGGTAGCCGGCGAGGACGGCGCTGTTGACGAACGAGAATCCTGTGATCCCGATGGAGGCGGGGATGTCGAATGTCGAGAACGGGATCTTGTTGGTGAGGCCGTTGACGAGGTACACCGTCGCGTCGGCGGCACTGCGGACCAGCGTCCCCGACGTGAGGGCGATCGGCCCGATCGGCAGACCAGCGATGACGGAGGCCGGCACGACGCGGATCACGGGGCTCTGTCCCTTGGGGGTGAGAGCCAGGAGCGCTCCCCACGACGAGACGGGCTTGATGTCGGTCGGGCCGACGATGTAGACCGTCCCAGAGCTCGGGGACTTGATGAAGGAGCCGGTGGGGTAGCCGGGAAGCAGCGGGGCGGGAGTGGGAGCGGGCGTCCCGGGCGACGGCGACGGCGTGGACGTCGGAGTCGGGGTCGGGGTCGCCGTGGCGGCGGGGGTCTGCGTCGGAATGACCGACGGCGTCGGTGTCGGGGTCGGCGTCGCTGTGACCGTGTAGCCGCCCGCGGCCGCCGCGGAGCGGCTGTGAGCCCCCCACCCGGCCACGACGCGGTAGGTGTGGGAGCCGGCCGACTGCCCTGGCACCGACACGCTCCAGGCGCCGGATGCAACGTCGACGGAGGCGGTCCCGGCGGCCGTGGTGCCGCCATCCAGGTAGACCGAGACGGAGTTGCCCGTCGCCGCATTCGGCAGCGTACCCGTGAGGACGGTCGTCGTCCCCGGCGTCACCTGGGTGACCGCGGGTGCATCCACCGCCACCATGGGCTCCCACCCGGTGTGCTGGCTGAGGACGCTGGCGGCGTTCCCCTGGATCGGGTAGATCGCCGAGTAGCCTACGCTGTCGGTGCACGCCGCGCTCGACCAGGTCCCGCTGGAGTTGACCCCGACCGCGTAGAAGCCGATCATCGCCGGACCGCCCGAGTCGCCGTGGTACATGCACATGCTCGTCTGCACGGAGTTGACGGTCTGGCCGCCGCTGATGCCCTGCGCGTAGTTGACGCGCTGGACCGTTCCGCACGTCCAGCCGGTCGTCCGGCCGGACTTACAGACATACGCTCCGACGGTGGCGGTGATCGTGCCGCGCACGGGGATGGCGTTCCCGTCCCAGGTCGAGACCAGTGGTCGCGGGGCGACGGCCGGGTTGCTCACGCCGATCAGCCCGGAGTCGTAGCCCCCGCCGAACTGGAACGAGTTGTAGTCGAGGTTGCCGATCGTCGAGCCGGACGTCCCGGTCTGGTTCGGCTGGGTCTGGACGTACCGCGTGGCGGTCACGGGAGCAGCGGGAACCGGGGAGTTGCCGAGCAGGCAGTGCCCCGCGGTCGCGACGCTCGCTGCCCCGGACGCGTTCCACCCGTTGAACCCCGTAGAGCAGATCGAGATGTAGCCGCCGCCGACCGGCAGGTACCATCCCGATCCGTCGACCAGGTCCTCGTAGGATGTGGCCGTGGACACGGCGGGCGCGGCCGGAGGTGCGGAGGCGGAAGGCTCCGCCCCGAGCGCGCGGGCGACCTCCCGCTCGTGCGAGTCGGTGGTGTGCACCTTGAGGACGCTGCCGTCGAGCCACACCCGCGCCGGGTCGATTCCCGCCTTCTGAAGCGAGGCGATGGTGGCCGGAGCAGCGGCGGCGGCCTGCGCACCCGCAAGGTACTGCTGCGGCGTGATGTGGAGGTCCCGGGAGATCGCCGTCTTCAACCCGTCGGGCAGGGTCGACGGGTCGGGCGGCTGCGCGGCCGGGGTCGACGGGCTCGTGGCCGGAGCGGTCGGCGACGGCGCCGGAGTGCCCGCCGCGTCCGGTCCGCTCGTCGTGGGCGGAGGGCTCGGGGCGTCGGCGCGCACGCGGTCGGCCGTACCGGTGCACGCAGCAAGGGCGGCGGCCACGACGACGACAACCATGGAGGTGACCATCGTCACGGATGTCGCGAGCCTCTTCGGCTGCATCAGGCGGCTCCTCCGGCGGTTGCAGGACTCGACCATCGCTGGCTCGGTATCACGCGTCTACCGTACTGGGCCGCGCATCCTTCCGGTCGCGACTCGATCGTTCTTGTACGCAGAACGACAGCCGCCGCACGACCGCACGATGCCGGGACTGCCCGGATCCGACGGCTGAGAGCGTCAGATCTCCGATGCTTTTACTGCTGGGGTACCTGGACTCGAACCAAGAACAACTGAACCAGAATCAGCCGTGTTGCCAATTACACCATACCCCACTGCTCCGAACCGCGGCCCGGGCACGAGAACCAACTCTAGCCTACCCGCAGGCCGGACTACAAAACGGCGGCGTCGTCCAGAGCAAGCCCGATCAGGTCCCGGTTGACCGCGGCGGCGACCGTCGCTCCGGCGCCCGCGGCGACGATGAGCTGCTGCGGTCCGGGTGCCGTGGTCTCCCCCGCCGCGTACACGCCGGGGAGGGACGTGCGGCCGTGCCGGTCGGTCACGAGGTAGCCCTCCTCGTCGCGGTCGAGGTCGAGGGCGTCGGCGAAGCCGAGGGCCGGCGACCACACCGGACGGAGGAAACCGCCGGCGCGCGGGACGACCGTCCCGTCGTCGAGCCGGACGCCGGTCATGACGCCTTTCTCGCCCACGACGTCGTCGATGCGGCGGCGCTCGACGCCGACACCGAGCCGGCCGAGGGCGCGCTCCTCGTCCTCCGTCACACGACCGGCGCCGTTCGTGAAGACGATCAGGTCGTCCGTCCACTGGGTCAGCAGCAGTGCCCGCTCGGCGAGGTCGTCGGTCTCGCCGATCAGCGCGAGAGGCCGGCCGGCCTCCTCGTAGCCGTCGCACTCGACACAGCTGTGCAGCTGGGTGCCGTAGTACGCGCGCAGGCTCGGGATAGCGGGCATCGCCTCGGTCACGCCGGTCGCGATGACCACGGTGTCGGCGGTGACGTCGATGTCGGCGCCGCCGCGCACGCCGCGGCCGGTCACCCGGAAGCCGGAGCCCTCGACGGCCAGCCCGGAGACCTGGGCGAACACCACGGTCGCGTTGTCGTACGCGTCGACCTCCTCCCGGCCCATCCGGCGCAGGTCGAGCGGGGACACCCCGTCGCGCGTGAGGAACCCGTGCGCGCGCAGCGTGGCCGCGTGCCGGGGGCGGTTGCCGTCTACGACGAGCACGCGCCGGCGGGCCCTGGCCAGGTTCAGCGCGGTCGACAGCCCGGCGGGACCCCCGCCGACGACGACCACCTCGTACGATGCGTCCAGCGGCGACGCCTCCCCGGTCATGGCCGTTACCCGAGCGACGCCGACAGGCGGTCGAGGCGGGCGATGGTCTCGGGCTTGCCGAGGATCTCCATCGACTCGAACAGCGGAGGCGACACGCGGCGGCCCGACAGCGCCACCCGGAGCGGCCCGAACGCGACCCGCGGCTTCAGCCCGAGGCCCTCCACGAGCGCCTCCCGCAGCGCGGTCTCGATGGCGTCGTGCGTCCACTCCGACTCGGGCACGAGCTCGAGCGCGCCGAGGGAGGCGGCGAGCACCTCGCCCGCGTTCGCGGGCAGGGACGCGCGCGCGTCGTCCTCGACGACCAGCGAGGCGGCGTCGGTGAACAGGAAGCCGAGCATCCCCGGCGTCTCGCCGAGCAGTTGCACACGCTCCTGCACCAGCGGTGCGGCCTTCGCCAACACCTCGCGCTGTGCGGGCGTCAGCGGCTCCTGCACCACACCGGCCCTGGTCAGGTACGGGATGGTGCGCTCGGCGAAGTCGGCGACATCCAGCAACCGGATGTGGTCGCCGTTGATCGACTCCGCCTTCTTCAGGTCGAAGCGCGCCGGGTTGGGGTTCACATCCTTCACGTCGAACGCGGCCACCATCTCCGGCAGCGAGAAGATGTCGCGGTCGTGGGTGAGCGACCAGCCGAGCAGGGCCAGGTAGTTCACCAGGCCCTCGGGGATGAACCCGCGGTCGCGGTGATGGAACAGGTTCGACTCGGGGTCGCGCTTCGACAGCTTCTTGTTGCCCTCGCCCATGACGTACGGGAGGTGGCCGAAGCGCGGCACGAACGTGGTCACGCCGGCGTCGATCAGCGCGTGGTACAGCGCGATCTGCCGGGGGGTGGAGGACAGCAGGTCCTCGCCGCGGAGCACGTGCGTGATGCCCATGAGGGCATCGTCGACCGGGTTCACGAACGTGTACAGCGGGTGACCGTTCGGGCGCACCACGACGAAGTCGCTGAACGACCCGGCCTTGAAGGTGATCTCGCCGCGCACGAGGTCGTCGAAGCTCAGGTCGTCGTCCGGCACGCGCAGGCGCAGCGCCGGCTGTCGGCCCTCGGCGCGGTACGCGGCCTTCTGCTCGTCGGTCAGGTCGCGCTCGAAGTTGTCGTAGCCGAGCTTCGGGTCGCGGCCGAGCGAGACGTTGCGCGCCTCGATCTCCTCGGCCGTCGCGAAGCTCTCGTAGATGTGGCCCGACTCGACCAGCCGCGCGATCAGGGCGCGGTAGATGTCGTAGCGCTGCGACTGCCGATACGGGCCGTCGGGGCCGCCGACGTCGATGCCCTCGTCCCAGTCGAGCCGCAGCCAGCGGAGGGCGTCGAGGATCATCTCGTAGCTCTCCTCGCTGTCACGCGCGGCGTCGGTGTCCTCGATGCGGAAGATCAGCTTGCCGCCGGTGTGCCGGGCGTACGCCCAGTTGAACAGCGCCGTGCGGATCAGGCCGACGTGGGGCGTGCCGGTCGGGGACGGGCAGAACCGCACGCGCACGTCGGCGCCCGTGGCGGTGGAGAAGGGATGAGCGATCGAGTCAGACATACATCCGCGATTCTACCGGCCGGGATGCTCCCGGCCGGACTACTTCGGGGCGCGCACCGGGTTGACGAGTGAGCCGACGCCGTCCACCTCGACCTCCACCGTGTCGCCCGCCTTCATCGGGCCGATCCCGGACGGCGTCCCGGTCAGGATGACGTCCCCCGGCAGCAGCGTGAAGACGCTGGAGGCGTAGGCGATGATCGACGGGATGTCGTGCACCATGTCCGAGATCGGCGCCTCCTGCTTGAGCTCGCCGTTCAGGCGGGTGCGGAGCACCGCGCTGGGCGAGAGCTCGGTCTCGATCACGGGGCCGAGCGGGCAGAAGGTGTCGAAGCCCTTCGCGCGCGTCCACTGGCCGTCCTTCTCCTGCAGGTCGCGCGCGGTGACGTCGTTGGCGACGGTGTAGCCGAAGATGTGCTCCGCGGCGTCCTCCGCCCGCACGTTGCGGGCGATCTTCCCGATGACGACGGCGAGCTCGCCCTCGTAGTCGACCCGCTCGGACTGCGGCGGGACGACGATCGCGTCGCCAAGGCCGATGACCGCGGTGTTCGGCTTCAGGAACAGCAGCGGCTCCCCCGGCGCCTCGCCGCCCATCTCGGCGGCGTGCTCGCGGTAGTTCTTGCCGACCGCGACGACCTTCGACCGCGGGATGACCGGCGCGAGCAGCGAGCCGACCTTGCCGAGCGGGATGCGCTCCCCCGTCGTGTCGAAACCGGTGAACATCGGGTCGCCCGCGAGGACGACGAGGGCGTCCTCGTCGACGATGCCGTAGTCGATGGCGGGGGTGGACTGGCCGTCGCGGGTGTGGCTGAATCGTGCGATCTTCACGCGTCCGAGCCTACCGCTGCGGGTGCGGGGTCAGTCGGCCGCGCTCAGTCGGCCGCGCTCAGCGCCGCGACGATCCGGGCGATGGCCGGGGTCGGGATGCCGTGCCGCTCCCCGACGCGCAGCAGCGCGCCGCCGAGCGCGTCGAGCTCGCTCGGTGCGCCTGCGGCCAGGTCCTCCTGCAGCGACGTGCGCATCCCGCCGGGGACGCTGCGGAGCGCGCGCACCAGGTCGAGCTCCGCAACGGGGACGCCCTCGGCCGCCGAGCAGGCGACGATCTCTGACACGACCGCCTCGGTGAGCTCGGGATCCTCGCTGAGGGCGGCACCGGCCGGCTGACGCCAATACGACGTCAGCAGGGCGAGCGCGGCGAGCAGCCGGAACTTGGCCCAGAGCACCTCCGCCTCGGTCCCGCCGATGCGCACGCTCGGACCGGCATCGGCCAGAGCTCGGACGGCGGCGGACTCCGCCGCAATCTCCGGCGCCTCGATCCGGACGAACGGGCTGCGGTGGTCGATCACCGTCGCGGAGGCGCGCAGCGCCGACACCGCGACCGACGCGCCCGCCACCGGGACCCCGGGAAGCGCGTCGCGCAGCGGCGCCATGTGCTCGATCCCGTTGAGGAACGACACGACCTCCGCCGGCCGTGCGGCGGCGATCCCGGGAAGCACGTCGGCCAGCCCGTAGGCCTTGGTCGCGACGATCACATGTGCACCCGCCGGCACCTCGGTCTCGGCCCGGATGCGCTGCACGCCGTCGCCGAATTGCTCGCTGCGCACCTCGATGCCGTCGCGGCGAATGGCCTCCACGGTGCCCGGCCTCCCCACCGCGACGACCTCGTGCCCGGCCCGCTGCAGCAGCCAGGCGAACAGACCGCCGACCGCCCCCGGGCCGACGACCGCGAACACTTCGTCATCCTCGTCCGTCACCGGTCGCTCCTCTCGCTCCCGTGCGCCTCACGGCGTTCGCCGCCGAGGTGCTCGTCGTTGTTCCGCCCTGCGCGGTGTCGGGCGCAACGACGAGCACCTCGCGCGGGCTACGCGTCGAGGCGGTACATCCAGTTGTGGCGGTCGTGGGCGCGGCCGTACTGGATGTCGGTCAGCTCCTGGCGCAGCGACATGGTGAGCTCGCCCGGAGGGGCGGTGATGTCGCCGACCGTGAAAGTGTCGGACTTCAGCTCGCCGATCGGCGTGATCACCGCGGCGGTGCCGCAGGCGAACACCTCGACGATGTCCCCGGACTCCACCCCGTCGCGCCACTCGTCGATCGTCACCTTGCGGCGCTCGACCTTGTGGCCGCGGTCGCGGGCGAGCTGCAGCACGGAGTCGAGCGTGATGCCCTCGAGGATGCTGTCCGACTCCGGGGTCACGAGGGTGCCGTCCTTGTAGACGAGCACGACGTTCATGCCGCCGAGCTCTTCGAGGTACTTGCCCTCCACCGAGTCGAGGAAGAGCACCTGGGCGCAGCCGTGCTCGTACGCCTCCGCCTGCGGCAGCAGGCTCGACGCGTAGTTCCCGCCGGTCTTGGCGGCGCCGGTGCCGCCCTTGCCCGCGCGCGACCAGCGGTCGGAGAGCCAGATGGACACCGGGGCCACGCCGCTCGGGAAGTAGGCGCCCGCCGGGCTCGCGATGAGGTAGTACGCGACCTTATTGGCCGGGCGGACCCCCAGGAAGGCCTCCTTGGCGAACATGAACGGGCGCAGGTAGAGGCTCGTCTCGGGCGCCTCCGGCACCCAGTCGCCGTCGACCGCGATGAGCTGCTTCAGCGAGTCGAGGAAGTGCTCGACCGGCAGCTCGGGCAGCGCGAGGCGGTACGCCGACCGCTGCATGCGGGCGGCGTTGGCCTCCGGGCGGAAGGTGCGGATCGAGCCGTCCTCGTGCCGGTACGCCTTGAGGCCCTCGAAGATCTCCTGCGCGTAGTGGAACACCGCGGCCGAGGGCTCGAGCTGGATCGGGCCGTACGGCGAGACGCGAGGGCGGTGCCACCCGCCCTTCGCGGACCAGCAGATGTCGACCATGTGGTCGGTGAAGTAGTTGCCGAAACCGGGGTTGGCGAGGATCTCCGCCCGGGCGGCGGCATCGCGCGCCGCCTCGTTGCGGGTGACGTTCCAGAGCAGGCCCGAGGTCTCGGTGGGTCCGGTGGTGAGGTTGATGCTGGTCGAGGTCATGTCAGTCCTTTGCGCGACGGTGAATCAATTCTGCGCCACCCGGGCGGCGATCGCGTCCCCGATCTCCGAGGTGGAGCGGGACGCGCCCGTGCGGGCGGCGAGGTCGGCGGTCACCGCCTGCTCGACCCGCCCGGCGAGCTCCCTCTCGCCGAGGTGGCGGAGGAGGAGGGCCGTGGAGAGGATCGCGGCGGTGGGGTCGGCCTTCTGCTGGCCGGCGATGTCCGGAGCCGATCCGTGAACCGGCTCGAACATGCTCGGGAAGGCCCCGGCCGGGTTGATGTTGCCCGAGGCCGCCAGCCCGATGCCGCCGCTGATCGCGGCCGCGAGGTCGGTGAGGATGTCGCCGAAGAGGTTGTCCGTGACGATCACATCGAATCTAGCAGGATCCGTCACCAGGAAGATCGTCGCCGCATCGACGTGGAGGTAGTCGACCGCCACATCGGGGTGCTCGGCCGCCACCGCATCCACGATCCGCTTCCAGAGCCCGCCGGCGAAGGTCAGCACGTTGGTCTTGTGCACGAGGGTCAGCTTCTTGCGCCGCTGCTCGGCCTGCTCGAAGGCGTACCGGACCACGCGCTCGACGCCGAAGGCGGTGTTGACCGAGACCTCGTTGGCGATCTCGTGGGGGGTGCCCTGCCGGATGGCGCCGCCGTTGCCGACGTACGGCCCCTCCGTGCCCTCGCGCACCACGACGAAGTCGACCTCGCCCGGAGCGGCGAGCGGGCTCGCGATGCCCGGGAAGAGCGTGGTCGGCCGCAGGTTGACGTAGTGGTCGAGGGAGAACCGGAGCTTCAGCAGCAGCCCGCGCTCGATGTTCGCGCCCGCGAGGCGCGGGTCGCCGGGCTTGCCGCCGACGGCGCCGAGCAGGATGGCGTCGTGGCCGGCGATCGCCGCCAGGTCGTCGTCGGTCAGCACGTCGCCGGTGGCGAGGTAGCGGTCGGCGCCGAGCGAGAAGTGCGTCTTCTCGAACGACAGGCCGCTGCCTGACGTCGCCGCGTCGAGCACCTTGACCGCTTCGGCGATGACCTCTGGACCGATCCCGTCGCCCGGGATGACGGCGAGCTTGACGGAACGGGACATGGCACTCCTGCGGTGGTCGGCGATCGATTCGGTACAGCAACCCTATCGCCGCGCACACGACGCCGCGGCGTCAGGAGCGCACGTGCCGCAGCGTGACGAGCGCCACGATCGCCGCCGTCGCGACCAGCCCCACACCGATCACGGCCGTGACGCCGACGCCGCTGTCGAACGCGGCCCGCGCCGACTCCAGCAGCTGCTCCGCGAGCGGCCCGGGCAGCGAGCCCGCCACCGTCACGGCGCCGCCCAGGGTCTCCCCCGCGGCGTCCGCCTGCCCGGCAGAAAGGCCCGCGGGCACGACGAGCGCCGCCCGGTAGGAGGCGGTGATGATGGTGCCGAGGATCGCCGTCCCGAGCACCGCACCCAGCTCGTAGGCCGTCTCGGAGACGGCGGACGCTGCACCGGCCTTCGCCGCGGGGGCGGTCGAGATGACGAGCTCGTTCGAGACCGTCTCCGCAGCCCCGATGCCCGCGCCCAGGAGCACGAACGACGCGAGCAGGACGGCCCACGGCGCCCCGCCGCCGGTCAGCGCCACGAGGAGGTAACCGGCGGCCGAGAGCATCAGGCCTCCGGCGATGACCACACCGGGCCGGATGCGCCGTGCGACGGGCACCACCACGAGCCCGGCCACGATCATCGTGGCGAGCCCGGGCAGCAGCACGAGGCCGGACTGGAGGGGCGACAGCCCTATCACCAGCTGCAGGTGCTGCGACACGAAGAACAGGAAGCCCACCAGCGAGATCACGCTCAGCAGGTTGACCACGATCGCCCCGCTGAAGGCCGGCCGCGTGAACAGGCGCATGTCGAGCATGGGCTGGGGCCTGCGCAGCTGCCGCCGGACGAACAGAGCGCCCGACGCGACGCCCAGCACGATAGCCGCCACCGCGACCGGCGAGAAGCCGTCGACCGCCAGCACCTTGATCCCGTAGACGACGGGCGCCATCGTGAGCAGCGAGAGCAGGATGCCCACGGCATCCACCGGGCCGGGAGCCGGGTCGCGCGACTCCTTCACCAGCAGCGGCGCCAGCACCAGCAGCGGGATGAGGACGGGCACCGCGAGCAGGAACACCGACCCCCACCAGAAGTGCTCGAGCAGCACGCCGCCGACGATCGGGCCGAGCGCCGACCCGGCCGCGAATCCGGAGGCCCAGATGGCGATCGCGAGCCGCCGCTGCTCCCGGTCGAGGAAGACGCTGCGCAGCAGCGACAGGGTCGAGGGCATGAGCATCGCGCCGAACACACCGAGAGCGGCGCGGGCGCCGACGAGCCACTCGGCGGTCGGCGCGAACGCGGCGAGGGCCGACACGGCGGCGAACCCGGTGGCGCCGACGAGCAGCAGCCGGCGGCGGCCGATGCGGTCGCCGAGGCTGCCCATCGCCACGAGCAGCCCGGCGAGCACGAGCGGGTACACGTCGACGATCCACAGCATCCCGATCGCGGTGGGCCGCAGCGCTTCGGAGATGGACGGCAGCGCGAAGCTCAGCACCGTGTTGTCGACCGACACCAGCAGCGTCGGGAGCATGAGAACGGCCAGCGCCGCCCAGCCGCGGGCGCCGGCGCGGGCGACGGCGGGGACGGGGAGCGTGCTGGTCGAGGACATGAGCACTACTGTACCGTCTGGACGGTACAGTAGCAAGCGAATACGGCTACCATGGGCGTCATGCCGCCCGCCGCGTCCACGCCCTCCTCCTCCCCCGCCCCGGGTGCGGCCCAGAGCTCCGCGCGCGACCGCGTGCTCGACGCCTACGAGGAGCTCCTGGCGGAGCAGAGCGAGCGGGCCGCCACCCTCGACGCCGTCGCCGCGCGGGCCGGCGTCTCCAAGGGCGGCCTGCTCTACCACTTCGCGTCGAAGGAGGCGCTCGCCTCCGGTGTCCTCGACCGGTTCTCTGACCTGATCGAGGACGACATCCGCCGCATGCGGGAAGCCGAGGACGGGCCGGTGGACTACTTCCTGCGCACGTCCATCCCGACCGATTCGCGGTTCGAGCGGGCGATCGTCGCCATCGCGCGGCTGGCGCAGGCTGCCGACCCGCGTGCGCGGGACGCCCTCGCGAGCGCACAGCGCCGCTGGCTGGAGGTGCTCCAGGAGGCCGTCGGCGACCCGCTGGTGGCGCGCACCATCATGCTCATCGGCGACGGGATGTACTACAACACGGCCCTGCTGCCCGCCGCCAACAACGTGCTGCGCGACGAGACCGACATCGACGACCTCGTGACCCTCATCCGCCGCTTCGCGGAAGGCCGCTGACCCCGCACATTCCTGCCGAATGTGCGGAACGGCGGCGCCATTCCGCTCATTCGGCAGGAATGTCGCGGGTCAGGACTCGGTGATGTCGATCTCCTGCATGAGGTCGGCGTCGATCGCCAGGCGCACCTTCTCGAGCAGGCCGTCCGGCACGCGGGAATCGACCGTGAGGACGCTGAGCGCCTTGCCGCCGGCGGAGGTGCGGGCGACCTGCATGCCGGCAATGTTGATGTCGGCCTCGCCGAACTCGCGGCCGTACACCGCGACGATACCGGGGCGGTCGTCGTAGACCATGACGACGAGGTGCTCGGCGACCGGGACCTCCACGTCGTAGCCGTTGATGCCGACGATCTTCTCGATCTGCTTCGGTCCGGTGAGCGTGCCGGACACCGAGATCTGCGAGCCGTCGCTCAGCGCGCCGCGCAGGGTGATCAGGTTGCGGTACTCCTCGCTGACCGAGTCGGTGATGAGGCGGACCTCGACGCCGCGCTGCTCGGCGAGCAGCGGCGCGTTCACGTACGAGACGGTCTCGCTGACGATGTTGGTGAAGATGCCCTTCAGCGCCGCGAGCTTCAGCACGCTGACGTCGTAGTCGGCGAGCTCGCCGCGCACCTCGACGTCGACGCTGGTGACCGGGCTGGCGGCGAGGCCGGAGAACACCTGGCCGAGCTTCTCGACGAGCGGGATGCCGGGACGCACGTAGGGGTCGATCACGCCGCCCGCGACGTTGACCGCGTCCGGAACGAGCTCGCCGGAGAGGGCGAGCCGCACCGAGCGCGCGACCGAGACGCCCGCCTTCTCCTGCGCCTCGTCGGTGGAGGCGCCGAGGTGCGGGGTGACCACGACGTTCTCGAGGGCGAGCAGCGGCGAGTCCTGCGGCGGCTCGGAGACGAACACGTCGAGTCCGGCGCCCGCGATCGTGCCGGTGGTGAGGGCACGGTAGAGCGCGTCCTCGTCGATGAGGCCGCCGCGCGCGACGTTCACGATGAACGCGGTGTCCTTCATCAGCGCCAGCTGGTCGTCGGAGATCATGCCGGTCGTCTCCGGCGTCTTCGGCATGTGGATGGTGACGAAGTCGGCCTGCGCGAGCAGCTCATCGAGCGTCACCAGCTGGACGCCGAGCTGCTGCGCGCGGGCGCTGGTCACGTACGGGTCGTAGGCGATGACATTGGTGCCGAACGACTGCAGCCGCGCCGTGATGAGCGCGCCGATGCGGCCCAGGCCGATGATGCCGACGGTCTTCTCGTACAGCTCGACGCCGGTGTACTTCGACCGCTTCCACTGCCCCTGCGCGAGCGCGTTGTGCGCGGCCGGGATGTGGCGGGCGAGGCTCAGGATGTGGCCGACCGTGAGCTCGGCGGCCGAGATGATGTTGGAGGTCGGCGCGTTCACGACCATGACCCCGGCGTTGGTCGCCGCCTTGATGTCGACGTTGTCGAGTCCGACACCGGCGCGGGCGATGACCTTGAGCACGGGTGCGGCGGCGATGACCTCGGCGTCGACCTTCGTGGCGGACCGCACCAGGATGGCGTCCGCGTCGGCGACGGCGGAGAGCAGCGCCGGCCGGTCGGTGCCGTCCACCGAGCGGATCTCGAAGTCGGGCCCGAGGGCGTCGACGGTGGCGGGCGAGAGTTCTTCGGCGATCAGGACGACCGGCTTTGTCACGTGGCAGATCCTTACGGTGGTGCGAGGGCTGGCTTGGGATGAAGTGCGCCACGGTCGGTGGGGCGCCGAACGGCTTAACTCTAGCGGGGCGTCAAGCGGGCTTTTCGCCGCGTTACGGGAGCGGAGGCGGACGGGCCGGGAGAGGATGGACGGGTGACCCCGTTCGAGATCGTCCAGCTCGTCCTGCGCATCGCGCTCGCCCTCGTCTTCGTGGGGATGGGGGTCCTGCACTTCGTCCCGGGTCCGGCGCGCGGCATGGCCGCGATGATCCCGCCGGCCGTGCGGGTGGTCCCGCCGCGCGCGCTCGTGGCGTTCACGGGCGTCTGCGAGGTGGCGGGAGGGATCGGGCTGCTGGTCCCGGCGACGCGGGTGGCCGCCGCGGTCTGCCTTGTCGTGTTCCTCGTCGCCGTCTTCCCGGCGAACGCGTACGCCGCGGGCAAGACGGAGCGGTTCGGAGTGTTCGCCACACCGCTGGTGCCGCGGGCGCTCCTGCAGGTGGTGCTGATCGCCCTGTGCGTGGTGTGCGCGCTGTAGCAACGCCCAGCGCGTGTGGCGCGATCTCCGGGGTGCCGCGCGCGACGCGTGCGGCACCCCGGAGATCAGGGCACGGTGACCGTGACGGTCGGGCTCAGCGAGCGACCTCGCCATCGACGTAGTCGTCGTCGTTGGAGGCGTTCCAGGCGAAGAGCTTGCGCAGCTCGCGGCCCGTGGCCTCGATGGGGTGCTGCTCGCCCTTCTTGCGGAGGGCGAGGAACTCCGGCGCGCCCGCGTCCTGGTCGGCGATGAAGCGCTTGGCGAAGGTGCCGTCCTGGATGTCGGAGAGAACGGCCTTCATGTTCTCCTTGACGTGCGGGTCGATGACGCGCGGGCCGGAGACGTAGTCGCCGTACTCGGCCGTGTCGGAGACGCTCCAGCGCTGCTTGGCGATGCCGCCCTCCCACATCAGGTCGACGATGAGCTTGAGCTCGTGCAGCACCTCGAAGTAGGCGACCTGCGGCTGGTAGCCGGCCTCGGTCAGGGTCTCGAAGCCGTACTGGACGAGCTGCGAGACGCCGCCGCAGAGGACGGCCTGCTCGCCGAACAGGTCGGTCTCGGTCTCCTCGGTGAAGGTGGTCTTGATGCCGCCGGCGCGCAGGCCCCCGATGCCCTTCGCGTACGAGAGGACGAGCGGCCAGGCGTTCCCGGTCGCGTCCTTCTCGACCGCGACGATGACGGGGACGCCACGGCCGGCCTCGTACTCGCGGCGGACCGTGTGGCCCGGGCCCTTCGGGGCGACCATGATCACGTCGACGCCCTCGGGCGCCTCGATGTAGCCGAAGCGGATGTTGAACCCGTGGCCGAAGACGAGGGCGTTGCCCTCCTGCAGGTTGCCCTGGATGTCGTCGGCGTAGAGGTGGCGCTGCACCTGGTCCGGCGCGAGGATGACGATGACGTCGGCCCAGGCGGCCGCGTCGGCCGCGCTCAGGACGCGGAAGCCCGCCTCCTCGGCCTTCGGCCTCGACTTCGAGCCCTCCTTGAGGCCGATGACGACCTCGACGCCCGAGTCGCGCAGGTTCTGCGCGTGGGCGTGGCCCTGCGAGCCGTAGCCGATGACCGCGACCTTCTTGTTCTGGATGATCGAGAGGTCCGCGTCGTTGTCGTAGTAGATCTCAGCCACTTGGCTTCTCCTTGCTGATTGGTTCGGGGACGTTCTTAGTTCTTGAAGACGCGCTCGGTGATGGACTTGCCGCCACGGCCGATCGCGAGCAGGCCCGACTGGGCCATCTCCTTGATGCCGTAGGGCTCGAGCACCTTGAGCAGCGCCTGCGTCTTTCCGCTGTCGCCGGTGACCTCGATGACGAGGGCGTCGGTCGCCACGTCCACCACCCGGGCGCGGAAGAGGTTGACCGCCTCCAGCACCTGCGAGCGGGTGGAGTTGTCCACGCGCACCTTGATCAGCAGGTGCTCGCGCTGCACCGACTGCGCGGGGTCGAGCTCCACGATCTTGATGACGTTGATGAGCTTGTTCAGCTGCTTCGTCACCTGCTCGAGCGGGAGGTCTTCGACATCCACGACCACGGTGATGCGGGAGAGGCCGTCGACCTCGCTCGTGCCCACCGCGAGCGAGTGGATGTTGAAGCCGCGGCGGGCGAACAGCCCCGCCACGCGGGTCAGCAGACCGGGCTTGTCCTCGACGAGGAGGCTCAGAACGTGCGTGCTCATGGTCACTCCCCTCCGAAGGACGGACTGTGGTCGCGGGCGTACTGGACGTAGCTGTTGCTCACGCCCTGCGGCACCATCGGCCACACCATCGCGTCTGCGCTCACGACGAAGTCGATCACCACGGGGCGGTCGTTGGTCTCCAGCGCGAGCTTGATCGCGGCGTCGACCTCTTCTTCTTTCGTGACGCGGATGCCGAGGGCTCCGTACGCCTCGGCCAGCTTCACGAAGTCGGGGACGCGGACGGTGTCGTGGCCCGTGTTGAGGTCGGTGTTGGAGTAGCGGCCGTCATAGAAGAGGGTCTGCCACTGCCGCACCATGCCGAGCGACGAATTGTTGATGATCGCGACCTTGATCGGGATGTCGTTGATCGTGCAGGTGGCGAGCTCCTGATTGGTCATCTGGAAGCAGCCGTCCCCGTCGATCGCCCACACGGTGCGATCCGGCTGGGCCACCTTGGCGCCCATCGCGGCAGGCACCGAGTAGCCCATCGTTCCGGCGCCGCCGGAGTTGAGCCACGAGTTCGGACGCTCGTACTTGATGAATTGAGCGGCCCACATCTGGTGCTGGCCGACGCCGGCGGTGTAGACGCCCTCCGGTCCGGTCAGCTCGCCGATGCGCTGGATGACGTACTGCGGCGCGAGCAGCCCGTCGGTGGTGGGCGTGTACCCGAGCGGGAACTCCTCGCGGAGCCCGTTGAGGTAGGTCCACCACTCGACCAGCTCGGGCTTGCCGGACCTCGTCGCGTCCTGGTACGCCGCGGTCAGATCGACGATGACGTCCTTGGCATCGCCGACTATGGGGACGTCGGCGACGCGGATCTTGGAGATCTCGGCGGGGTCGACGTCGACGTGCACGATCTTCGCGTTGGGGGCGAACAGCGCCGTGTTGCCGGTCACGCGGTCGTCGAACCGGGCGCCGAGCGACACCAGCAGGTCGGCCTCCTGGAGCGACAGCACCGCGGGCACGGTGCCGTGCATGCCCGGCATGCCGAGGTGCTGCTTGTGCGTGTCGGGGAAGGCGCCGCGCGCGGTCAGCGTGGTGACAACGGGCGCACCGGTCGCCTCGGCGAGCTCGAGGAGCTCCTGCGATGCCCGCGAGCGGATGACGCCGCCGCCGACGTAGAGGACCGGCTTCTTGGCCTCGGCGAGCAGCTGGGCCGCTGCCAAGACCTGCTTGCCGTGGGCCTTGGTGATCGGCCGGTAGCCGGGAAGGTCGACCTTCGGCGGCCAGACGAAAGGCGCGGTGTTCTGCTGCGCGTCCTTCGTGATGTCGACGAGGACGGGACCCGGACGGCCGGTGCCGGCGATGTGGTACGCCGCCGCGATCGTCGCCGGGATCTCCTCCACGCTCTTCACGAGGAAGGAGTGCTTGGTGATCGGCATGGTGATGCCGACGATGTCGGCCTCCTGGAACGCGTCTGTGCCCATCAGGGTGGAGAACACCTGGCCGGTGATGAAGACGACGGGCACGGAGTCCATGTGCGCGTCCATGATGGCGGTGACCAGGTTGGTCGCGCCGGGGCCGGAGGTCGCCATGGCGACGCCGACCTTGTTGCTCGCGACCGCGTAGCCCTCGGCCGCGTGGCCGCCTCCCTGCTCGTGGCGGACCAGGATGTGACGGATCTTGGACGAGTCCATGATCGCGTCGTAGATGGGGAGGATCGCACCACCCGGCAGCCCGAAGACGTCGGTGACGCCGAGGAGCTCGAGGGTGCGGACGACCGACTGGGAGCCGGTCAGGTTCTCGGGCGACGCCTTGCCCGGCGTCGCGGACGGCAACACAGTACTGGGGGTTGCATCCGTGGACATGCCTGTCATCAGTCCTTACGTACGAACGGTGGATTGGGGTGCGGAAGCCGCGCCTCAGCCGGTGACGGCTCCTTCGGCTGCGGAGCGCACGAGTTTGGAGAACTTCGCGAGAACGCCACGGGTATAGCGCGGAGGAAGAGGCGCCCAGCCTTCACGGCGGGCGGTCAGCTCGGACTCGTCGACAAGTAGGTCGAGGGAGCGAGCCGCGATATCGACCCGTATCAGATCACCATCGCGCACGAAGGCGATGGGACCTGCGTCCACCGCTTCGGGTGCTATGTGGCCGATGCACAGGCCGGTTGTGCCGCCTGAGAATCGTCCGTCCGTCAATAGTAGTACATCCTTGCCGAGGCCTGCGCCCTTGATGGCGGCGGTGATGGCCAGCATCTCGCGCATTCCCGGGCCGCCCTTGGGGCCCTCGTAGCGGATGACCACCACGTCGCCGGCCTTGATGGTGCCCTCGGTGAGGGCGTCCATCGCCGCGCGCTCGCGCTCGAACACGCGTGCGGGGCCCTCGAATACCGAGGCGTCGAAGCCGGCCGTCTTGACGACCGCGCCCTCCGGAGCCATGGAGCCCTTGAGGATGGTGATGCCGCCGGTCGGGTGGATCGGGTTGTCGAGCGACCGCATGACCTCGCCGTCCGGCGCGGGCGGGTTGATCTCGGCCAGGTTCTCGGCGACCGTCTTGCCGGTGACCGTGAGGCAGTCGCCGTGCAGCAGGCCCGCGTCGAGCAGCGCCTTCATGACGACGGGGACGCCGCCGTGACGGTCGACGTCGTTCATCACGTACTTGCCGAACGGCTTCAGGTCGCCGATGTGCGGCACCTTGTCGCCGATCCGGTTGAAGTCGTCGATCGTCAGGTCGACCTCGGCCTCGTGCGCGATCGCGAGCAGGTGCAGCACGACGTTGGTGGAGCCGCCGAACGCCATGGCGACGGCGATGGCGTTCTCGAACGCCTCCTTGGTGAGGATGTCGCGCGCGGTGATGCCCTTCTTGAGCAGGTTCACCACGGCCTCGCCCGAACGGTGCGCGTAGTAGTCGCGGCGGCGGTCGGCCGAGGGCGGAGCGGCGGAGCCGGGGAGGCTCATGCCGAGCGCCTCGGCGACGGAGGCCATCGTGTTGGCGGTGTACATGCCGCCGCAGGCGCCCTCGCCGGGGGCGATCGCGCACTCGATGCGCTTGAGGTCTTCTTCGCTCATCTTGCCGGCCTTGCACGCGCCGACCGCCTCGAACGAGTCGATGATCGTCACGTCTTTCTCCGTACCGTCGGAGAGCTTCACCCAGCCCGGCGCGATCGAGCCGGCGTAGAGGAAGACGGCCGAGAGGTCGAGCCGCGCGGCCGCCATGAGCATGCCGGGGAGCGACTTGTCGCAGCCGGCGAGCAGGACGGTGCCGTCGAGGCGCTCGGCCATCATCACCGTCTCGACGGAGTCGGCGATGACCTCACGCGAGACGAGCGAGAAGTGCATGCCCTCGTGGCCCATCGAGATGCCGTCGGAGACGGAGATGGTGCCGAACTGGAGCGGATACCCGCCGCCGGCGTGCACGCCCTCCTTCGCGCCCTGCGCGAGGCGGTCGAGCGAGAGGTTGCACGGGGTGATCTCGTTCCAGGACGAGGCGATGCCGATCTGCGGCTTCTCCCAGTCTTCATCGCCCATTCCGACGGCGCGGAGCATCCCGCGGCTGGTGGTGGCTTCGATCCCGTCCGTGACGACGCGCGAACGCGGCTTCCAATCGACTTCTGGCATGTGACAACTCTAGGACGTCTCGAATGCCGCTCGGACCATGTGCCCGGGACCTGTGGACAGCGGCCCGCGGCGTCAGGCTGTGGACGGCTTCACGTGCGCCGCGCGCGCCTCCGCCAGCAGCGTCAGCAGCGTCGCGATCGCGCGCTCGTCCGCGACGCGGTACTGCGCGAGAGTCTCCCCGCGCCCGACCTTGATGCCGACGTCGCCGCGGGACGGGTCGAGGACGCGGAAGCCGTCCTCGTCGGTCACGTCGTCGCCCGCGAAGAGGACGGCGGTCGCCTGGGTGTACTCGCGCAGCCGCTCGACGCCGTCGCCCTTGTGGGCCTCGCGCACCGAGAACTCGATGATGTCCTTCCCGTCGCGGATGGTGAGGTCGTCGCCGATCGCGGCAGCGGCCTCCCGCGCCCGGGCGACCACCTCGGGTCCGCGCTCCGCCGCCACGAGCCGGTAGTGCACCCCGTAGCCCACGGGCTTGGTCTCGAGCTTGGTCGACGGGATGTCGTCGACGAGCTCCTGCAGCGCCTCCCCCAGGCGCGCGAGCCGGTCCTGCTCCTCGGCTGTCAGGTCGAGCGAGACCCCGTCGCGGCCGAAGCGGATCTCCACGCCGTGCGAGCCGATCAGCAACGCGTCCTCGTCGGCCTCCGTCACGGTCTCCAGGCTCGACAACGGCCGCCCGGAGACGTAGGCGACCCAGGTGTCCGGGAGGTGCTCCAGGCGGTCGAGCGCGGCCTTCGCCTCCGGCAGCGCCCGCGCGCCGCGGGGAACGTCGACGAATGGGGCGAGCGTCCCGTCGAAGTCGAGGGCGAGCAGGAGGCGGTCGGCGCGGGCCAGCCGCTGCAGCGCGCTCGCGAGCGCGACGGCGGAGGCAGGAGGCAGCGGGGATGCGGTGTTCGTCATTCGTCTTCCGGAGAGGATCGGGTGGTTCAGCGCCGGTTGACCGGCGGGTTCTGCAGCGGGTGGTCGCCGTGGGCGCTCCGCGTCAGGGCGTCGAGGAACGACGCGGACCAGCGCGCGACGTCGTTGGTCAGCACCTTCTTGCGCAGCGCGCGCATCCGGCGGGTGCGGTCGCGCTTGGGCATCGCCAGCGCCTGCATGACGGTGTCCTTCAGGCCCTCGATGTCGTGCGGGTTGATCAGCAGCGCCTGCCGCAGTTCGTCGGAGGCGCCGGCGAACTCGCTGAGGACGAGCACGCCGTCCTCGTCGACGCGCGTGGCGACGTACTCCTTCGCGACCAGGTTCATGCCGTCGCGCAGGGCGGTCACCAGCATCACGTCGGCGGCGAGGTAGAGGGCGACCATCTCCTCGCGCGGGTAGCCGTGATGCAGGTAGGCGATGGCGGTGTGGCCGAGGGTGGAGTAGTCGCCGTTGATCCGGCCGACGGTCAGCTCGATCTCGTCCCGCAGCTGGCGGTACGTCTCGACCCGCTCGCGGCTGGGGCTGGCGACCTGCACGAGGGTGACGTCCTCGACGCTCAGCCGGCCCTCCTCCAGCAGCTCGCCGAACGCCTTCAGCCGGTGACCGATGCCCTTGGTGTAGTCGAGCCGATCGACGCCGAGCATGATCTTCTCGGGGTTGCCCAGCTCCTCGCGGATCTCGCGCGCCCGCGCCTGGATCTCGGGTCGGCGGGCGAGGTCCTGGTACTGGTCGGCGTCGATGGAGATCGGGAAGGCCCGCGCGAGCACCGTGCGGACGAGCCCGCCGCGCCGGTCGGTGGTGACGTGGCGGTGCGACCCTGCCTTCGGGTCGTCCGTGTCGATCGGCACCTCGATGATCGGACCGCGGGTCTCGTAGCCCTTGAGCCGCCGGACCGCGCGCGAGAAGTTGCCGGCGTCGGCGACGCGCTGGAACCCGATCACGTCGGCGCCGAGCAGCCCGTCGATGATCTGCCGGCGCCAGGGAAGCTGAGAGTAGATGCCGTAGGGCGGGAACGGGATGTGGTTGAAGAAGCCGATCACCAGGTCCGGCCGCTCCTCGCGCAGCATCGCGGGCACCAGCTGCAGCTGGTAGTCGTGCACCCAGACGACGGCGCCGGGCGCGGAGACCGCCGCGGCCGCTTGCGCGAACCGGCGGTTGACCCTCACGTAGCTCTCCCACCACTCGCGGTGGTAGCTCGGCTGCGCGATCACGTCGTGGTAGAGCGGCCAGAGGGTGTCGTTGGAGAAGCCCTCGTAGTACTCCTGCAGCTCCTGGTCGGAGAGCGGGACCGGGTGGATGTTGATCCCGCCGGCCTCGAACGGCTCGACGTCCTCCCCCGCGACGCCGGCCCAGCCGATCCACACGCCGTCCTGGGAGCGCATCATCGGCTCCAGCGCTGCGACGAGCCCACCCGGCGACGGTCGCCAGTCGGCCTCGCCCCGGTCGTCGACCACCCGGTCGACGGGCAGTCGGTTGGACACGATGACCAGGTCGTAGGTCTCCTGGTGCGTCTTCTCTGTCGTGGATCCGGTCGTCGGTTGGGGCGTCGTGCTGATGGTCGGTCAACTCCCTCGAGGGGTCGCGGTGGACACCAGCCAGGGTACCAGCGTCCTCCAAGGCCCCTTCGTGCCGCCCGGCTACTTCGCCGTGCCGAGCAGCTGCGTCAGCCGCTTGGCGTACTGCGCGTACCCGGCCGCCGTCGGGTGGAAGATGTCGGCGCCCGAGGTGTTGAGCCAGGGATGCGGGTCGCCGAACGCATGCCCCGTGAAGTCGACGGGCAGGTAGGTCATGGCGACCCCCTTGGCACGCTGCTCCTCCACCGCCTGCCGGATGACCTCGTTCAGGCCGATGGCCGCGGCGTTGATCGCGGCGGAGGTCTGGAAGTCCTTCGCGCTCGGGTCGGACGAGTCGTACAGGAGCACGTAGCTCGTGACGACGATGCGCGCATGGGGGCCGCCTGGGCGATCGCGGAGTATGTGGTGCGCAGACGGTCGGGCAGCACGTTGAGCAGCGACAGCGCGGCGGTCACCTCGTTACGGCAGGCCGTCACCTTTCCGGCTGCGCAGTCGCCCGCGATCTGCGCCACCCCGAGGTCGTTGCCGCCCACGCTCACGGTGACGAGGTCGGTGCGGTCGTCGAGGGCGATCAGCTGGTGTTTCAGGAGGTCGGAGGTGGTCGCTCCGGCGCACGCGGCGTTCACGACCAGGTCGACGCCTGATGTCCGCGCGAACACCGTCGGGTAGGCGGCGGAGCTCAGCCGGCACTTGCCCTTCTCGTTGCCCGCGCCCATGCCGGCCGCGAACGAGTCCCCGAGCGCGACGTAGCGCGTCGACGCGGTGAGCGGCTGCTTGGGGAACGGGTCCGGCGTCGCACTCGGCGTCGGCGCGCCCGTCGCCGCGGGCTGCTGCGGCGCGGCACCGGTGGGCGCACCGGAGCAGGCGCTCAGCGTCGCGACGGCCGCGACCGCCAGCAGCGCGACGGCGGCGCGGAGCACGCGCGACCGCGCGGGCGCGGCCATGCCGCGCGGGTGCCGTCGTGCTTCGGGTCGCATCCGACCGAGCGTACCGGTGAAGCCTTGGCGAACGCTCAGACGCGCTCGGTGAGAGCGAGCAGGATCGCCGGGACGGACTCGGAGAGCCGCTCGGGGAAGGTGCGCTCGTCGCCGGCGAGCACGGCCCGCGCCTCCCCGTTCGCGCACAGCTCGGCGATGACGCGCACGGCCTCCTCCGGCGCGATCGTGAACCGGCGCCGCGCGCTGGTGAGCGCCGCGACCACGGTCTGGGTGAGGTCGGCGAAGAACTCGTCCTGGTAGCGGAGGTAGTCGGCGGCGATGGTGTGGTCGCGCAGGGCGAGCAGCCGGAACTCCGCCTGCACCAGCCACCAGCGCGGGTCGTCGGACTGCAGCTCCAGGATGCGCGTGACCGTGCGCACGACGTCGTCGTCGCCGAGCTCGGCCCCCTGCTCGCCGACGAGCGGCCGCAGGAACTGGGCGACGCCGGTCTCGAGCTGCTCGAGCCGCATCTCCTTCTCGCGCTCCATCAGGGCGAAGAAGAGCTCCTCTTTGCTAGAGAAGTTGGAGTAGAACGCGCCGCGCGTGAAGCCCGCCCGCTCCACGATGGTCTCGACGCTGGCGGCGCGCACGCCCTGCTCGGCGAACACTTCGAACGCGGCGTCGAGCAGCCGTGCGCGGGTGCGACGGCGGCGGGCGGATTCGGCGGGCGCGTCGTCGCGCTCGTCAGCGTCGTGCCCGCTCTGCGGCTCGTCTCTGAGAGTCGTGGTGTCCAAGCTGAAACCTTCCTGAAACCGAGGTCCGATACAAGAGTGTATCCGATACGGTTCTGTACGGATACAACGGTGTATCGAAACCTCATCCGTCGTCTTCGCTACTCATACCGGGAGAACGCGTGTCCTCGCTGCTGTATTCGATCGGCCGCTGGGCCTACCGCGCCCGGAAGCTGGTCGTCATCGTCTGGATCGGCCTGCTCGCCCTCCTCGGCGGCGGCGCCCTGCTGTTCAACCAGGGCACCGACAACAGCTTCAGCATCCCCGGAACCGAGTCGCAGGAGGCGCTCGACACGCTCAGCCGCACGTTCCCGCAGATCAGCGGCACGACGGCGCAGATCGTCGTCGTCGCACCGGAGGGACAGGCCGTCGACAGCGCCGACGTGAAGCAGCCGGTGGAGGACGCGGTCGCTGCGATCAAAGACATCCCGGGCGTCTCCGGCACCACCTCCCCCTACTCGAACCAGGTCAAGGACCTCATCTCGAACGACCGCTCCGCCGCGATCGTGCAGGTGCAGCTGAAGGGCCAGACGACCACGGTCTCCACCGAGACCAAGGACGCCTTGAAGAAGGCGGGGGCCGACCTCGAGAAGCAGCTGCCGGAGGGCTCCAAGTCCGCCGTCGGCGGACAGCTGTTCTCGCAGAGCCTGCCGACGCTCTCGGCCATCGAGCTGATCGGCGTCGGAATCGCCCTCATCGTCCTCATCCTCACGTTCGGCTCGTTCCTGGCCGCCGGGATGCCGCTGCTCACGGCGATCCTCGGGGTCGCGATCTCGATGTGCCTGATCTTCATCGCGACGCTGTTCGGGTCCATCTCGTCGACGACGCCGATGCTCGCCCTCATGCTCGGCCTCGCCGTCGGCATCGACTACTCGCTGTTCATCATCTCCCGGCATCAGAGTCAGCTGAAGGCGGGGGTGCCGCCGGAGGAGTCCGCCGCACGCTCGGTGGCGACCGCGGGCTCGGCAGTGCTGTTCGCCGGCATCACCGTCATCATCGCGCTCGCCGGGCTCGCGGTCGCCGGGATCCCGTTCCTCACGACCATGGGCATCGCCGCGTCCGTCGCGGTCGGCGTCGCCGTGCTGGTCGCGCTGACCTTGACGCCGGCGATGCTCGGCTTCGCCGGAGCCCGCCTGACGCCGGGACGGCGGGCCGCGCGGAAGGCGGAGAAGGCCGCGAAGGCCGCGAAGGCCGACGGCTCCGACGCACCGGCGGCGGCGGCCACCGCACCCGCCGCGCACACCTTCGCCCACGCCGCAAAGGCCGACATCCCGCCCGGGTTCTTCCGCGGCTGGGTGCGGACCGTCATCCGCTTCCCCATCGTCACCGTCGTCGCCGTGATCGTGGCGCTCGGCATCGCCGCCCTCCCCGCGCTGCAGCTGCGCCTCGCGCTGCCCGACGCGGGTTCCCAGCCGCAGGGCGCGCCCGCCCGGGTCGCCTACGACCTCGTCTCCGAGCACTTCGGACCCGGCTACAACGGCCCGCTCATCGTCACCGGATCGATCATCTCCAGCACGGACCCGGTCGGCCTGATGACCAAGATCGGCGACGAGATCGCGCAGCTCCCCGGCGTCGCCTCCGTGCCGCTCGCGACGCCGAACCAGACGGCGGACACCGGGATCGTCCAGGTCGTCCCGACCACCGGACCGGACGACCAGAAGACGGCCGACCTCGTCTCCGAGATCCGCTCGAAGCACCAGCACTTCCTCGACGAGTACGGCGTCGACCTCAAGGTCACCGGCAACACGGCGGCGCAGATCGACGTCTCCTCGCGGCTGGGCGGCGCGCTGTTGCCGTTCGGGATCCTGGTGGTCGGCCTGTCGCTCATCCTGCTCACCATGGTCTTCCGCTCCATCGCGGTGCCGATCAAGGCCGCCCTCGGCTACCTGCTGTCGGTCGGTGCCGCGTTCGGTGCCGTGACGGTGGTGTTCGAGTGGGGCTGGCTGGCCGACGCCCTGCACGTCGACAAGACCGGGCCGATCATCTCGTTCATGCCGATCATCCTGATGGGCGTGCTGTTCGGCCTCGCCATGGACTACGAGGTGTTCCTCGTCAGCCGCATCCGCGAGGACTACGTGCACGGCGGCGACGCCCGCCGCGCCATCCAGAGCGGGTTCGTCGGGTCGGCCAAGGTCGTCACCGCCGCCGCGATCATCATGATCTCGGTGTTCGCGGCCTTCGTGCCGGAGGGCGACACCTCGATCAAGCCGATCGCCCTGGGCCTCGCGGTCGGCGTGTTCGTCGACGCGTTCCTCGTCCGGATGACGCTCGTGCCCGCCGTTCTGCAACTGCTCGGCGACAAGGCCTGGTGGATGCCGCGCTGGCTCGACCGCATCCTCCCGTCGTTCGACGTCGAGGGGGACGGCTTGCAGAAGGAGCTGGAGCTCGCGGATTGGCCCGAGGACGGCGAGGGCGTGATCGCGGCCGCCGACGGCCTGGGCGTCAGCACCCGCCGGCAGCGCCTCGTCGGCGACGTGTCGTTCCGGCTGCACGACGGCGAGGTGCTGGTCGTGCACGGAGACGACCGCACCGCCGCGCTCGCGCTGCTCATGGCGGTCACCGGCCGCACGAAGGTCGACGCCGGCACCGTGAAGGCGGCGGGCTTCGTCCTGCCGACCCGCGGCGCGGCGGTGCGGTCGAGGACAGCCATCGTGCGGCTGGGCTCCGCCGAGACGCCCGTCGACGACGTGCGGCACGCGCTCGCCGGCCGGCCGCAGCTCCTGGCACTCGACGCGGCGGACGCCGTGACCGACCCGGTCGAGCGCCGCCGCATCCACGCCGAGCTCACGGCGGCGCTCAGCCGCGCCCGCGTGGAGCAGCGGCCGTTCGCGCTCGTCGTCAGCTGCGTCGACCCCGCCGGCCTGGACGATCTGCTCCCGGATGCGGCCGAGCCGACCGAGGTCGACCTCGCCGCCGCTCCCCCGGCGGCGACCGCGCTCCCCGAACTCCCCGAACCCGACCGCGCCCAGCACGGCGCCCACCTCGAGAAGGCCGACGCCCGATGACCACCCCCACTTCCCCGCTCCGCCGCCCCGGCTCGCTCTTCTCACTGGAGCGGATGCGCTCGGACAAGCGCGTCACCTGGCTGACCATCGTCGGCATCCTGCTGGTGCCGATCGTCGTCGGCGGCCTGCTCGTGTGGGCGCTGTGGAACCCGACCGAGCGGCTCGGCGAGGTGAAGGCCGCCGTCGTGAACCTCGACCAGCCGGTGAAGCTCAACGGCCAGACCGTCCCGCTCGGGCGCCAGCTCAGCGCCGGACTGCTCGACAGCACGCACGACAACTTCACCTGGGTGCTGACCGATCAGAAGGACGCGTCGAAGGGGCTCGCGAGCGGCGAGTACGTGTCGGTCGTGACCATCCCGGAGAACTTCTCGAAGGCGGCCACCTCGACCGCGGGGGCGCCGTCGGACGCGACGCAGGCGACGATCGACGTGCGCACGAGCGCGGAGTCGAAGCTTGTCGACCCGGCGATCAGCCAGGCCGTCACGACGACGGCGACCTCGGTGCTCAACAAGCAGCTCACCTCGACCTACATCGAGAACGTCTACGTCGGCTTCAACACGCTCGGAGAACAGCTGGGGAAGGCCGCGACCGGCGCCGACCAGCTGGCGAGCGGTCTCACCCAGCTCGCGAGCGGCACGCACCAGCTCGCGGACGGCGCCGCGCCCCTCGCGAGCGGCGCCTCCTCGCTCGCGACCGGGGTGTCGCAGCTGTCGACCGGGGCGTCACGGCTGTCGGAGGGGGTGCAGCAACTGTCCGGCGGGGCATCGTCGCTGGCGTCGGGGTTGCAGCAGACCGCCGACGAGACGGCGGCGCTGCCCGGCGGTCTTCGCTCGCTGAGCGGGAATGCCGGCACCGCGGCGAGCGACGTCACGAGTGCGACGACGAAGATCGGTGCGGCCCTGTCCTCCTCGTGCACCCCGGCGGCGATCGCGACGAGCCCCGAGCTCGGCAGCCTGTGCCAGGCGGTGCAGGGGCAGATCCCGACGCTGAAGGACGGCATCACGAACGCGACGATCGCGCAAGTCGGCGTCGACACGGTCGCGGGCAAGACGGATCAGCTGGTGACCGGCCTCGGACAGGCGGCCGGCGCCGCCTCGCAACTCTCCAGCGGCGCCGCGCAGTCGGCATCGGGGGCGTCGGCCCTCGCCTCCGGCGCGTCGCAGTCCGCGGACGGCGCGCAGCAGCTGGCGACCGGTGCGCAGCAGCTGAGCGACGGGATCCCGGCGCTCGCCTCCGCCGCCGACCAGTCGGCCGCGGGCGCCGCCTCGCTGGCCACCGGACTCCACACGGCGGTCAAGCAGCTGCCGGCGTACGACAAGGGCGAGCGGACCAGCCTGGCCTCCGTCGCCGCCGAGCCCGTCACGCAGAAGACCTCGGGCGATCAGGCGTTCGGCACGTCCAGCATCCCGCTGTTCGCGTCCGTCGCCCTGTGGCTGGGGGCACTGGCGACCTTCCTGGTGCTCCAGGCGCTCTCGCGCCGGGCCCTGCTGACCTCCCGCGCCGCCGGACGGATCGCGCTCGACGGCTTCGTGCCCGCCGCGGCGCTCGGCGTGGTGCAGGGCGTCCTGGTCGCGGCCGTGATGACGCCGGCGCTCGGCCTCGATGTCGGCCACTGGTTCGGGTTCGCCGGGCTGGCCGCCGCGGCCGGGGTCGCGTTCGCCGCGGTCAACCACGGTCTCGCCGCGCTGTTCGGCGGGGTCGGGCGGTTCGTCTCGATGCTCGTCGTGGTGGTGACGCTCGCCTCCGGCATCGTGTCGACCGCGCCGACCTTCTTCGACGCGGCGCTGCCCTGGCTGCCCACCTCCCCCGCGATCACCGCCATGCAAGGCGCCGTCGAGGGCACGACGGACGCCTGGCGCGGCCTCGGCGGACTACTGCTGTGGGCGGCGTTCGGCTTCGCCCTGGCGCTGATCGCGGTGGCGCGGCGCCGCGTCATCAACGCCGCGCAGCTTCTCCCCGCCGAATAGCCGCATCGATGGGACGCGACACGCCGCAGACGCGACACCGTCTACGGCGTGTCGCGTCCCATGTATCCGTCGGTCAGCCCAGGTAGGCGAGGGCCAGCGTCGCCAGGACGACGGTGACCGGGGCGACGAGCAGGCCGAGGAGCACATAGCGGCTCCAGCGGATCTCGACGTCGAAGCTGGTCAGCCGCTGGTGCCAGAGCAGCGTCGCCAGCGACGCCCACGGCGTGATCAGCGGCCCGGCGTTCACGCCGATGAGCAGCGCCGCGAGCCGGACGGGGCTCTGGGCGACCGGCTCCAGCGCGAGGTAGGCGGGCAGGTTGTCGATCGCGTTCGCGCCGACGAGCCCGGTGAGCGACAGCCGGAGCAGCGCGAGCGGCGACTCGCCGGTCCCGGAGACGCTGGCCAGCAGCGTCCCGAGCCCGGCCGCGTGCAGCGCCTCGATGAACAGGAACAGGCCGGAGGCGAGCAGCACCAGCTGCCACGGCAGCAGCCCGAAGCGCACGACGCTGCGGCGACGGACCAGGAACAGCACGGCGAGCACGACGGCCGCGACGGTCGTCGGCAGCCACACCGGCAGGCCGGAGACGAGGAGCGGCACCAGCACGACCACGACCGCGCCGGACACCCAGAACAGCACGGGATCCTCGATGCCGTCCTCCTCCCCCGTCTCGTAGCGGACGAGCAGCGAGCGCCGGGCGATGACGAAGACGACGACCATCGGCACCACCATCGCCACGATCGCGGGGGCGAACATGAGTGCGGCGAAGGCGGCGGGTGACGGGTCGCCCATCGAGTGCTGGGCCAGCAGGTTCGTCAGGTTGGACACCGGGAGCAGCAGGGAGCCGGCGTTCGCCATCCACACGGTCGTCAGGGCGAACGGCAGCGGGTTCAGCCCGGCATGGCGAGCCAGCACGATGACCACGGGCGTGAGCAGCACGGCGGTGGTGTCGAGCGAGAGGAAGATCGTGCTGAGCGCTGCGACCAGCACCACCAGCAGCCAGAGCAGCCAGGCGCGGCCTCGGCCCCAGCGTGCGGTCTGCTGGGCCAGGACGGTGAAGACGCCGGCCTCGGCGGCGAGCTCGGTGACGACCGTGATCGCGATGACGAAGAGCAGGATGGGCCAGACCCGGTCCCACAGCTCGACCACCTCGGGGACGGGCAGCAGGCCGGTCGCGACGGCGACCCCTCCGAGGACGAGCAGCACGGCGCCCACGATCGCGGTGCGCATCCCACTCCTCCCGGTCCCGACTAAGGAAGCGTACGCTACGGGACGACACCGAAAGGAACGGGATGCGCAAGTACCTCTTCAACGGCGCCATCATCAGCGCGGTCATCGGCCTGTGGACCACGGTCCAGTCGTCGAAGAACGGCCCGCGGGACTGGCGGATCCCGCTCATGTGGATCAACGCCGGGATCTCGCTCGTCCTGGCCGTCGGGGCCGTGCTCGAGGAGTCGAAGGAGGCGTCCGAGCGCGATTAGCCCGCGTGGGCGCACGAAAGGGCCGCTGACCCGCGGATTTCCGCAACTTTCCCGGCGTGTCCAGCAGGAACACGCGGCGAACGTCCAGGACACTTGTATTCAGGTGAACCTGGAAGGGGTGCGCGATGTTTGGTCGTAGGCGGCACGTTGCCGTGGTTCCGGCGGCGCCGGTACCCCAGCTGACGGATGCGCAGATCCTTGAGCTCGTCCACGCCAAGGTCGCCGAGCTGATCGGAGAGGACGGCGAGTGGACGGTCGTTCGCCGCGCTCAGGACGACACCGACACGATCTTCCACTCGATCCTCGCGCAGTCCGTCTCGGTGGGCATCGCCGCGGCCATCGCGGAGGCACGTCGCCGCCTCGATGCCGGCGAGTCGCTCTCCGAGCCGCAGCACCTCGCCGCCACCGTCGCAGACGCGCCGACCGCGACCGCCGAGCAGCCCGCCGCGCACGTCGCCGCCGAGGCACCGGCCGCCGCGGTCGAAGCGAACGACGCCCCCGCTCCCGCTGTCGAGGCCGCCCCCGCCGCCGAGGCCGAGCCCGCCGCTTTCGGCTGGGAGCCCGCGCCGATCACCCAGTGGACCGACCTCCGCAAGCCCGTGACCGGCGAGTTCCCGCTGGTCTCGCACCGCTCCGCGGCCTGAGGCCCGAAGCGAGTCACCGCCGCAGCACCTCGGCAACACGACGCCGCTGGTCTCAGCCGCAGGTGTACGTCACGCCGCCGACCTCATGCACCCCGGGTCCGAGTTCCGCGCAGGTCGCCGCGATGCCGCCGAACAGGCCCGCGAACGCGAGGATGATCGCCACGACGCCGAGGACCGACAGGAACGTCGTCACCGACCCGACGACGATACCGGCGATCGCGAGGCCACGGCCCCCTTCGCCGCGGCGCTTGATCTGGCCGAGCGCGATGGCGCCGCAGACGATGCCCGCCAGGCCGACGACGAAGGAGGTCGCCAGCGCCACGATGGCGAGCACGTTGGTCTTCTGGGCCGGGGATGAGACCGGAGCCGGGGGTGCAGCTGAAGTGTTCATGGGCGCGTCCTTTCGTCGTGGCGAGCGATCTCCACTCAGGTAGAGACTGGCCCTCCACCGGATCGTGACGAAAGTCAGCCGAGCTGCTTCCAGTCCTCCGGCCCTTCCGATCCCGCCGGGTACTCCTGCAGCGGCACGCGGCCTTCGCGCCAGGCCTTCAGCACCGGCTCCACGATCCGCCAGCACTCCACGGCCGTGTCGGCGCGGACCGACAGCGACGGGTCGCCGTCGAGGATGCCCTCCAGCACCTCGCCGTAGGCCAGGAGCGCGCCCGGGCCGAAGTCCGCCGTGAGCGATGCGCGCTCCAGCTCGAACGGGTCGTCGCTGCCGTTGATGTTGATCTCGAACGACATCGAGTCCGGCGCGAACAGCAGCCGCAGCTTGGCCGGCTCCATCGTGCCCTTCAGTCCCGTCGGGATGTGCTGCGCGGGCGTGAAGGTGATGACCATCTCGCGCCGCCTGCCGCCGAGGGCCTTGCCCGATCGCAGCGTGAACGGCACGCCCTTCCAACGCCAGGTGTCGATCTGCAGCGTGAGCTCGGCGAGCGTCTCCGTCTCGCGCGACGGGTCGACGCCCTGCTCGTCGGCGTACGCGGGCAGCTTCTTGCCGTCGACCTCCCCCGCGGCGTAGCGCGCACGCCGGCTCGCCTTCTCCGGGTCGTCGCCCCACACCCGGGTCGCCCGCAGCACGATCTCCTTGGCGTCGCGGAGGTCGGCCTCCCCCAGGGTCGACGGCGGCTCCATCGCGAGCACCGCCATCACCTGCAGCAGATGGCTCTGGATCATGTCCATCAGCGCGCCGGCGCCGTCGTAGTAGCGGGCGCGGCCCTCCAGCGCCAGCGTCTCGTCGTAGATCACGTCGACGCGCTCGATGTGGAGGCCGTTCCACAGCGGCTCCAGGATGCTGTTGGCGAACCGCACACCGAGGATGTTGAACACGCTGGACCGGCCGAGGAAGTGGTCCACCCGGTGGATCCGGTCCTCGGGCACCAGCTTCGCCAGCGTCGCGTTCAGGCGGATGGCGCTCTCCCGGTCGGTGCCGAAGGGCTTCTCCAGCGCGAGCGTCAGACCCTCGGGCAGGTCGAACGTCCCGAGCGCCTCGCACGCCTTCGCGGCGACGGCCGGCGGCAGCGCGAAGTAGAGCGCGGGCACGCCGTCCGCGTCGGCGAGCAGGCCTTTCAGGTCGTCCGCGCTCGTGGCGTCCGCCTTCACGTAGCGGGTCTCCTTCAGCAGCTTGTCGACCGTCGGCCCCTTCGCGTCCACCGTCGAGAACGACGTCGCGACGATCTTCCGCCAGGCGTCGTCGTCGAGGTCGTCGCTGCTCGACCCGATCAGCGTGAAGGTGCGCTCGGGCTGGTCGGTGAGCAGCTGTCCGATGGCAGGGAGGAGGAGCCTCGACGTGAGATCGCCGGATGCTCCGAGAATCACCAGAGTGTCCACGGACTGCGTCATGTCGATCACAGTACGTCCATACTGGGAATATGTCGCTCCCTATCGAGGATTACGCCCTGATCAGTGACTGCTTCACCGGGGCCCTCGTCGGCAAGGACGGCAGCATCGACTGGCTGTGCCTTCCGCGCTACGACTCCCGCTCGATGTTCGGCTCCCTGCTCGGCACCGAGGACCACGGCCGCTGGCTGGTCGCGCCCGCGGACCCGTCCGCCACGAGCACCCGCCGGTACGAGAAGGACACCATGATCCTCGTCACCCGCTGGCGCACGGCCGACGGCGAGGTGGAGGTCACCGACCTCATGCCGATGGGCGACCACCGGGCGGACGTCATCCGGCGCGTGCGCGGCGTCCGCGGCACCGTGCGGATGCACCAGGACCTGCGCATCCGGTTCGGGTACGCCACGGCGATCCCGTGGGTGCGGCAGGAGAAGTCGGAGCGGCCGCATGCGCTCGTCGCCGTCGCCGGCCCGGACGCGATCGTCGTGCGCGGCGCCGAGCTGCACCCGGCCGACCACACGCACGAGGGCGACTTCACCGTTCGTGCGGGACAGACCGTCGACCTGACCCTCACCTGGTACCCGTCGCACCGCGAGCCGCCGGAGCACCTGGATGTGGAGGCCGCCCTGCAGCACACCCGCGAGTGGTGGACCGACTGGGCGAGCCGTGCGAGCCACCAGGGGCCCTACCGCGACGAGGTGGTGCGCTCGCTGCTCCTGCTGCGCGCCCTGTCTCACCTGGAGACCGGCGGCATCGTCGCCGCGGCCACGACCTCGCTGCCGGAGTCGTTCGGCGGCGAGCGCAACTGGGACTACCGCTACGTCTGGCTGCGGGACGCCTCCCTCACGATCGGCGTCCTCCTCGCCCACGGCTACATCGACTACGTCGACCACTGGCGCGACTGGCTGCTCCGTGCGATCGCGGGCGACCCGGGCGAGGTGCAGATCATGTACGGCCTGGCCGGCGAGCGGGATCTCTCCGAGCGGATCATCGACAGCCTGCCCGGCTACCAGGGCGCGAGCCCGGTGCGGCTCGGCAACGACGCATCCAACCAGTTCCAGGCCGATGTGATCGGCGAGGTCATGCTCGGCCTCGACCGCGGCCGCCGCGCCGGCGTCGCCGAGACCCGCTTCTCGTGGGCGCTGCAGCGCGCCCTGATGGGCTACCTGGAGCAGCACTGGCGCGACCCGGACCACGGGATCTGGGAGATCCGCGACAAGCCGCGACAGTTCACGCACTCCCGCGCGCTGGTGTGGGCCGCCTTCGACTGCGCCGTGCGCGCCGTCGAGGAGTACGGCCTCGACGGCCCGGCGGAGCGCTGGAAGCGCGAGCGGGACGCCATCCGCGCCGACATCGAGACGAACGGCTGGGACCAGCACCGCGGCACCTACGTGCAGCACTACGGCAGCACCGAGGTGGACGCCTCCCTGCTGCAGCTGGCGCAGGTGGGCTACGTCTCGCCCGACGACCCGCGGATGCTGGGCACCGTGCGGGCGCTCGAGGAGGATCTGCTCCGCGACGGCCTGCTGCTGCGCTACCGCACGGAGAGCGGGGTGGACGGCCTGCCGCCCGGCGAGCATCCCTTCCTCGCCTGCTCGTTCTGGCTCGCCGAGCAGTACGCCGCCTCCGGACGGCTGGAGGACGCGACCCGGCTGATGGACCGGCTGGTCGGGCTGGCCAACGACGTCGGCATGCTCTCCGAGGAATACGACGTCGACGGGCGGTCGCACGCCGGCAACACCCCGCAGGCGCTCACCCATCTGGCGCTGGTGCGCGCCGCGGACGCGATCGGGGGCGTCCCGCTGTGACCGGCACCTCGACGGCCGCAGGCACGCTCGAGGAGACCGGCACGGACGAGCTGCTGCAGCTCGGGTCGCCGTGGGTCACGATCGTGTGGAACGACCCGGTCAACCTGATGAGCTACGTCACCTACGTCTTCCAGACCTACTTCGGGTTCCCGCGGAAGGAGGCGGAGCGGCTGATGATGCTGGTGCACACCGAGGGCCGCGCGGTCGTCGCGACGGGCACGCGCGAGGAGATGGAGCGGCACGTGGAGGCCATGCACGACTACGGCCTCTGGGCGACGCTGACGAAGGCGGACGCGTGATCCCGTTCCGCCGCCGCAGGGACGGCCGCGTCTCGGCGCGCTTCGAGCCGGGCGAGGCGCAGTTGCTGCTGTCGCTCGCCGAGGAGGCCGTCGAGCTCGCCCGGGCTGCCGCCTCCCCGGAGAACGCGATCGCCGACCCCGCGCTCGGCCGGCTGCTGCCGGACGCCTACCCGGACGACCCGGAGGCGTCGGCCGAGTTCCGGCGGTTCACTGCGCCGGGGCTGGCCGATCGCAAGGAGGCCGCCGCGCTCACGGTGGTGGACACCCTGGCTGGCTCGGCCGGGAGTTCCCGGGTGGAGGTGGTGCTGGACGACGTGCAGGCGACCGCGTGGCTGCGGACGATCACGGACGTGCGCCTGGTGCTGGCGGCGCGGCTCGGGATCCGGCAGGACGGCGACGAGGGCGATGTCCACGACGAGGAGTCGGCGATGCAGCGGGCCGTCTACGACTGGCTCGCCGCGGTCCAGGAGTTCCTGGTGCTGGCGCTGCGGCCCCGCCGCTGATCAGACGGGGAAGCGGATGGCGGCCGCCGCCGGTCCTCCGCCCGGCACATCCTCCGCGCGGAGGGCGTAGACCTTCGCCTTGGAGGCCAGCGCGCGGCGAAGGATCTCGTCGACGACGCCGTAGTCGCCCGGCTCGTCCTCCGGCGCGAGCGTGATCGCGCCCGTCGTCTCGTCGACCGTCCCGGGCACCCGGCGATCGATGTCGATGATGAGCGACTCCACCGCGCCGAACGTGGCGGCGCGGGCGATGTCGCTCAGGTCGACCAGCGCCGTGCCCGCAGCGATCCGGCTCTCGTACGTCTCGCGCAACTCGGCGACCTTGCCCGCGTAGAGCCGGTCGAGCACGCCGCGGGCGGCCGTCGCGAGTTCCTCGTCGGTCTTGTCCTCCGGGTTGCCGGCGATGACCTCCGGCACGAGCCGCGGGTGCTCCCCCGCCCCGCGGAAGATGCCGATCAGCGGCTCGGCGGCGGCGAGGATGAGCGGCTCGGTCGAGTTCGCGAGCAGCGGGTGCAGGGCGCGCTCGATCGCCTGCACATACTCCAGGTACCGCACCTTCTGCCCCTCCGAGCCCTGGATGCGGCCGTCCGGCGACCGGCCGCTCACCGAGGCCAGCCCGACGGCGTCGGCGACGTCCTTCGGCATGCCCGGCACGTCGATCCGCTCCGGCGGCCGGTCGGGCGTCAGCTGCAGCAGCCGCACCGAGTTGCCGGCCAGCGCCAGGATGAGCGCGGTCTGCGGGAACGTCAGCGCCCGCAGCAGCGGCTTCACGTAGAAGCGGTCGGTGACCTCGCAGGACGTCCCGAGGCGGTTCGGCAGCCGGAACGTCTCGGCCAGCTCCCCGTCGAGGAACACCGCGAGGGACCGGGACTGGTAGCGCCAGAAGTCGCGGTCGTCGAGGATGCGCTCGCCTTCCGCGTGCGCGGCCTGGATGCGCGCCCGCGGAACCTCGAGGGCTTCGAGAGCGCGGACCGCCGAGGCGAGGTGGTTCTTGAGCTCGATCCTGGCCCGGTCGGCTTCCGGAGGCGTGGTGCCCGTCGGCAGGTAGATGCTCACGCATCCGGGCTGACGGAAGGCGGCGATGCGCTCCACGTCGGCTTTGGTGGGAACGTCCTTGTACTCCACGAGAGCTCCTCTCACCCGGCGATGGCGTGATCGCGTGCCGCCCAGTCTTGTCTGACCGCGGGGGCTCCACAAGACCGGCGTCGACTTACTCCAAGATCGGTGTGGCGTCGCTGGAGCGCGACGTGTCGAAATAGGGGTGGGACGTTCGTATAGACGGTGAGAGCGCCCCTTCCCACCGACCCGGGCGCTCGGGAAGGATCACCATCATGACCCAGTATCTCCTCAGCGTCATCGAGCCCGACGGCCCGATGCCCGCGCCCGACGTGATGGCGCGGATCGACCGCGACGTCACCGCCGTGGACTCCGACATGCGCACCTCCGGCGTGTGGGTGTTCTCGAACGGGCTGCTGCCGCCGTCCTCCGCGACCGTCCTGCGCCCCGGCGACGGCGAGGTGCTCGTCACCGACGGCCCGTTCGCGGAGGGCAAGGAGCACCTCGGCGGGTTCTCGATCGTCGACGTGCCCGACCTGGATGCGGCGCTCGAGTGGGGCCGCCGCCTCGCCCTGGCGACCACCCTCCCCATCGAGGTGCGGCCCTTCCGCGGCTGAACCCCGATGGAAGACGATGCCCGCATCGAGCGGATCTTCCGCCATGAATACGGCCGCGCCGTCTCCGTGCTGTACCGCGTCCTCGGCGATCTCGACCGCGCCGAGGACGCGGTGCAGGAGGCGTTCGCGGTCGCCGTCGAGCGCTGGCCGCGCGACGGCATCCCGCCTGCGCCCGCCGGATGGATCATCACCACCGCCCGGCGGCGGGCGATCGACCGGCTGCGCCGGGAGGGGGTCGGACGGTCACGGGAGGCCGAGGCCGTGCAGCTCGCCGCGTTGTCCGAACCGGACTCCGCGCCCGACGACATCCCCGACGACCGGCTGCGGCTGATCTTCACCTGCTGCCACCCCTCCCTGTCGCCGGAGGCGCGCGTCGCCCTCACCCTGCGGCTGCTGGGCGGCCTGAGCACGGCCGAGATCGCGCGGGCGTTCCTCGTGCCCGAGGCCACGATGGGGCAGCGCCTGTCGCGGGCGAAGGCCAAGATCCGGGATGCGCGCATCCCGTACCGAATCCCGTCCTCCGCCGACCTTGCGCAGCGGCTCCGGTCGGTGCTGTCGGTGCTGTACCTCATCTTCAGCGAGGGCTACGCGGCGAGCGCCGGCGACCGGCTGGTGCGCGAGGAGCTGTGCGACGAGGCGGTCCGGCTCGCACGCGTGCTGCGGTCGCTGCTGCCCGACGAGGAGGAGGTGCAGGGGCTGCTCGCCCTGCTGCTGCTCGTGGATGCGCGGCGCGCGGCGCGGGTCGACGCCGCAGGACTGATGGTCCCGCTGCCGGAGCAGGACCGCTCCCTCTGGAACGCGGCGCTGATCGCCGAGGGGCACGACATCGTGCGGGAGTGCCTGCGCCGCGGCCGCCCCGGCCCGTACCAGCTGCAGGCGGCCATCCAGGCGGTGCACGACGACGCGCCGTCGGCCGGCGCGACCGACTGGCGGCAGATCGTGCTGCTGTACGACCAGCTGCTGCGCGTCGCTTCCACACCGGTCGTCGCCCTCAATCGCGCGGTCGCGGTCGCCGAAGTGGAGGGTCCGGTCGCCGCGCTGGACGCGGTCGAACCGCTGCGCGAGCGGCTGGCGAGCTTCTACCTGCTGCACGGCATCCGCGCCGGACTGCTCGCCCGCGCCGGTCGGCTCGAGGAGGCGGCCGACGAGTACGAGGCCGCCGCCGCCCTCTGCACCGGCGAGGCGGAGCGCGCCTTCCTCCTGGGTCGCCGCGCGGCGCTCACCGGCTGAGCCTCCGCCCCTTCCCCCGGTGTCCGGTCAGGCGCAGAGTGGGGTCATGGACATCGCCTTCCTCGGACTCGGCCGTATGGGCCGCGAACTCGTGCCGCACCTGATCGACGCCGGCCATCGCGTGACCGCCTGGAACCGCTCCCCGGGACCTGCGGAGACCATCGGCCGCCGCGGTGCGCGCATCGCATCGTCGGCCGCCGACGCCGTGGAAGGCGCCGAGGTCGTCGTCACCGTGCTGTTCGGCCCGGACGCCGTCCGCGAGACCGTGCTCGACCCGTCGCTGCCGATCCCCTCCGGCGCGCTGTGGATCGATGTCACCACGGTCGCCCCGTCCGACGCCGGCGACTTCGCGGGGTGGGCCGAGCGGGCGGGAGTGCGCTACGTCCACTCGCCCGTCGTCGGGTCGCTCGCGCCGGCCCGGGCCGGCGGCCTGGCCGTGCTCATCGGCGGCGAGCACGACGCCGCCCGCGAGGCCCGGTCGGTGGTCAGCCTGTGGGCCGACCCCGACAAGATCCGCACGTTCGACTCCCCGGCGAAGGCCGCATCGGCCAAGCTCGTCGCGAACCTCGCGCTCGCGATCTCGATGGAGGCGCTGAGCGAGACGCTGCGGCTGGGCACGGCGGGAGGCCTGTCGACCGACGAGGTGCTGTCGCTGCTGCCCCTCACCACGATCGCCCCGATCGCCTCGATGAAGGGCCTGGTCGTGGCCTCCGGCGACTTCGGCGACACGCAGTTCTCCGCCGCCCTGCTCGCCAAGGACCTGCGCCTCATGCTGGCGACCGCCGACACCCCGCTTCCCGCCGCCGCCCTCGTGGCCGCCGAACTGCAGCGCGCCGTGGACGCCGGCCACGGCGAGGAGGACTTCTCGATCATCGCCCGAGACCGCTGACCCGTCCGCTCGCCAATAGTTCCTGAGTTGATCGGGCGACACGACGAGTAGAGGCGGAAGAACTCAGGAGCTGTCGGTTGGTCGGTCGGGACCTCAGTTGGCGGGCATCGGCGCCCCGATCGGCGAGCACTGCGTGTCGAGCGCGGCCAGGTCGCGATTGACCTTCTGGACCTCCGGCTGCGCAGCCGTCGCCCCCTCGACGAAGCTCGACAGCGCACTGGCCAGTGAGCTCCATGACGGGTCCGCCTTCACTGCTCGCTGGGCCGCCTCGGTCGCCGGTGCCAGCGCCGCCGGGTCCGCGGGCACGCCGATGGAGCCGCTCGCCAGCCCGGTGCTCACGATCTGACAGGCCTGGCGAGCGTCGCTCTCTCCGGCCCGCGGCGCCGACGACGAACCGGCGGACGGTTGCGACGGCGTTCGCGCCGGCGTCGGCGAGGATGCGCCTCCGCCACCGGTCGACTTCTGCGTGGTACCCGCCGGTGACGACGTCCGAAGCGGCGGAGGCGCTCCGACGCACCCCGTCAGCACCGCGCTCAGGGCCACGACGAGCGCCGTGGAAAGCACCTTCTCTCGCATGAGATCCCCCCTCATGTCGACTCTTCCGATTCGAGTCGTCTTCTGGCATTCTTTGCCCAACGCTACAGAAGCGCAAACTTTCAGGGGGGAAATTGCGTAGATTCTTTGCGGCCGTCGCTGCGGCCCTTCTCATCGTCACGGGACTGACCGTCGGCGCGGCGCCGGCGAGCGCCGCCACCTGCGGCGATGCCGCCTGCGCGGGCATCCCGACCAGCAAGCAGGCCGTCGCCGCGCAGCTGGTCAACGCCCACAGCGCCGGCTCGCTCGTCATCCCGGCGGCATACCCGGGCATCTTCCCGAACGAGATCGCCGCGATCGCCAACAACACCGTCACGCCGACGTGCGACGTCGACATCCGCGCCCTCCAGACCATCCTGATCGTAATCAAGAAGTTCGGGTCGGCCACGATCACCGACCTCAACCGGGACTGCTCGGGCGGCACCGATGCCACCTGCCCCGGAAGCCCGGTGCACTGCGTCGAAGGCAACGGCGGAGTGCCGACCAGCGCGATCGACTTCGGATCCATCGGCGGCCTCGGGGGGCCGAGTGCGTCGTCGGCGTCGGCGCTCTTCTCCTTCATCGCCACCTTCGTCCCGCAGGTCACGAGCGGCGCGTGGACGGAAGCGCTCTGCGGTGAAGCGGCCGTTTCGCCGTACATGCACCAGTTCTTCGTCTCGGGCGCCGGCTGCGACCACCACCACATCGACTACCGCGGCACGCCGTCGCCCCTGAACCTTCCCGCCCCGAACTCCGCCCCGACGGGCAACTACGAGGGCATCTCGAGCCCGTCCGCGAACAGCATCGTCGCCTCCGGATGGGCGGCGGACTTCGACACTCCCGCTCAGTCGGTCAACGTGGCGGCCTCCCTCGACGGGGTGCGCGTCTCCGTGACGCCGGCGAACCTTTACCGCAGCGATGTGAAGCGGATCTACCCGCAGCTCAGTGGGAACAACGGCTTCGCCGTCACCCTCGCGGCAAGTCCGGGCAGCCACACCGTGGCGATCTCCGCCATCGACACCTCCACCGGTGCCGAGCAGCCGCTCGGGTCGCGAACCGTGACCGTGACCGGCTCTGCACCCACCGCGACACGGGTCGAGGGCTCGGACAGGTACGAGACCGCCGCGGCCATCTCGCGCAGCGCCTTCCCGGGCACCGCACCGGCCGTCTACATCGCCAGCGGGCAGAGCGCGGTCGACGTCATCTCCGCGAGCTCGGCGGCGGCGAAGGCCGGCGGCCCGCTGCTCCTGAACGACGGCACGGGCCTCCAGCCCGCGACGCAGACGGAGCTGCAGCGTCTGAGCCCGTCGCGCGTCTACTTCGTCGGCGGCGCGTCGACGATGCCCGACTCTGTGATCGCCGCTGCGCAGGCCCTTGTTCCCGGCGCGACCGTCACCCGGCTCGGCGGCACCGACAGGTTCGAGACGTCGCGCAACGTGATCCGTTCGGCCTTCACGAGCACGCCCGTGCTCTTCGTGGTCGATTCGAACGCGTGGACCGATGGCCTCCCGGCGGGCAACATGGCGGCGTTCAACGGCGAGCCGGTGCTCATCGTGAACGGCCCGAGCGGAACCATCGACGCCGCCACGACGACGCTGATCCGTGATCTCGCGCCGGGCGCCATCCGTGTCGTCGGCGGCCCGGCCGGGGTGAGCGACGCGACCCTCGCGGCGCTGGGCCAGCTGGTGTCGAACACCCTCCGTGTCAGCGGGTCCGACCGGTTCACCACGGCCGTCGAGGCTGCCCGGCGCACGTACGGGTCGACGGGCAAGACCACTGCCTACATCGTCTCCGGCGTCAACTACGCGGACGGCATGAGCGCGGCGCTGCTCTCGGGCAAGAATGCTGCTCCGCTGTTCCTGTCCCGGGCCGACTGCGTCGATCAGAGCACGCTCCAGGCGATCTACGGGTACGGGGTTCAGAACCTCGTCCTGATCGGGGGCACCGCGACGCTGACGGCGTCCGTGGCGGCTCTCAAGCCCTGCGGGGTATAGCACCCACCGCACCGGCCACGCCGCCAGCCGCCGCCGGAGATCCGGGCGACTTTCCGCCCGGATCTCCGACGGCTGTCTGCCCGGACGGAGATTCAACCGTTCGACTCCTCAGCTGGGCGGCGTCGAATCCTGCACCTGGCGCAGCTTCATGCGCCGTGGGATGTTCCGGGTCGCGATGATCGCGTGAACGTCCGGAACCCTGCTCGCTGTCGCAGGATCAGCCGAGCGGAGATTCTTGAGCGCCTCGCCGAGGATCTCGAGTTGGCGCTCCACGGCCGCTTGAAGCACCCAATCGGCGAGATAACTCTCGCGCTCGCGACCTTCGGCGACGGACGCAGCCTTCATCGCGGCCTCGCGCGCATCCCAGAGGAAGGCCGGCGACTCACGCAGCATAGACGTCCTCGGCACTGCCGAACGCCGACCGCGCGAAGTACGGATTGCGGACCGCCCCGGCATCGACCAGGTCCACGCCTCGACCGACGATCCGCTCCAGCTCCTGCTTCAGTTCGAAGTAGTCGTGGAAGAGCGCCCCGCGTCCGGGCAAGAAGTCGACGAGGAAGTCGACATCGCTCGTCGCGCGATCGAAGTCATCGCCGAGCACCGAACCGAATATGCGGAGCCGTTCGACTCCGTACGCTTCGCACGCACGCGCGATCGCCTCGAGGTCGACGGGCACCGCGGTGATCATGGCGAGATCATCCCACGCGGGCCGCGTCGCCAGGGCGCACGCCAGAAAGTACTGAGCAAGTGCTGGCTCATGCGGCGCGCTCGCCACGGCCACGGCGAGGAGGACTTCTCGGTGATCGCGCGCGACCGCTGACGGCTCGCTCACGCTCGGGAGTCGGTCGCCTCCGCGATGCGTCCGTCCACCGCCGACTCGCCGTTCGCACGGCGACCGCCCAGCCACGCGGGCACCGAGATGTTCTTCAATCGGAGGGCGCGCGACTCGACGAGGTACCACGACGCCGCCGCGAATCCGGTGGTCGCGACCAGCCCGATCGCCGCATACAGGGGGAACCCCAGCGCAGCGAGCCCGTAGAAGGAACAGAGCTGCTGCACGGGCCAGCTGTAGATGTAGAGCCCGTAGGAGAAGTCGCGCTTGACGCCGATCCGTGTGAACGGGGACGGCAACCGGGCACCGGCCCAGACCACCACGTAGAGGTACGCCGGTAGGCCGATCGGACGGAACCCGACCGTCACATAGGTGACCACCGCCACGATGAGGCAGATCCCGAACAACCACCAGGAGAGGCGCGGCGCGAGCAGCACATCCCGCCAGAGGTAGATCACGGAGCCGAGCAGGAAGCAGACGGTCAGGGTGGCCTGGCGCGTGTCCGACGCGCCGAGCACCGCGGACAACGCGATCTGCTGCCAGACCCACGCGGCAATCAGGAGGACAGAGACGACGCGACGGTTGAGCACCTTCATGGCTGCGAGCGCCATGACGATGAGGTAGCAGGCGAACTCATACGGAAGCGTGTAGATCGAGCCGTCCCAGAGGGTGGGGTACGGGTTGGAGGCAAGAGTGTCGCCGATCTGCTGCTGGTTGTTCGCCAAGAGGAAGTTGTTCAAAACGAAGCCCCACGGTGACGGCTGGGCGGTCGGGTACTCGGTCAGTCCGTGGGAATGACGCCACACGACGGGTGCGAACACCAGTGCGATCACGACCAGGCACACCCAGTAGGCGGGCATGATCCGGACCAGCCGATGCCACAGGTATCGCCCGACCGAGTGACGCTCTGCGCTGCGCGTGATCAGGAAGCCCGAGAGCGCGAAGAACCCCTGCACTGCGAGGAACCCGAGGTGGTTGTTCTGCCGGGCCAACGCGTAGCCGTAGCCACCGAGCGGGACGGCGTGCGTCACGATCACCGCTGCAGCGAGGAAGAGGCGTAAAAACCCCATGCTGTTGCGCCGGGGGTCGAAGATACTCATGGGGGATGATGCTGCCATGGCAGCGACAGCGCCGGAGGCCAGGTGGCCGCAATCACCTGCGGACAAGCGAAAGGCCCCCGCCGCTGTCTCCAGCTGCGGGGGCCTTCAGGGTGGTGCGCCCCCAGGGACTTGAACCCTGAACCCATTGATTAAGAGTCAATTGCTCTGCCGATTGAGCTAGAGGCGCATCCGGCTCGGTGACCCGAACCGAGGCTCAACACTAGCATCCGTTTCGGCCATCCCGCCAATCGAGGATCGCTCGTGTCAGCGGAGGTCTTTCCTCGGCATCACGATCTCTTTGATGATCAGGATGATCCCCGCCGAGATCGGGATGGCGACCAGCGCGCCCGGCAGGCCGAACAGCGTCGATCCGGCCAGCGCGGAGATCAGCACCACCGATCCGGGTACCTGAACGGCCTTCCCCATCACCCGCGGCGTCAGGATGTACGCCTCCACCTGCATGTACACGAGCATCAGCACCAGCACGACCACGCCGCTCACCGGCGAGTGGATGAACGCGAGCACCGACATGACCGCCGTGGTCAGCACCGTGCCGATGAGCGGGATGAGCGTGATGAAGAAGGCGGCGAGCGCGATCAGGAAGGCGCCGGGAACTCCGGTCGCCAGCAGCAGGATGAGGCTGTACACCGAGTTGCAGAAGGCGAGGATCACCATCCCGCTGAGGTACTTCCCGAAGTTCTGCAGGATGCGCTCGGCGTAGCTCTCGAATCGGGCCCGGTTGGAGCGGCGCACGAGCCGGTAGGCGGCCTGCTTCGTGCTGTCGTACGAGGCGATGAAGTAGATGGTCAGGATCGCGATGAAGAAGCCGGTCGTCACGGCGTTCAGCACCGAGAGGCCGAAGCCGAGTAGGCCGTTGCCGATCGTGGCCCACGTGTTCGGGTCCTTCGCCTGGTCCGAGATCCAGGTGAACACTTGCCCGAGGACGCCGTTGGTGGTCTCGTTTACCGAGTCGAACCAGCCCTCCGCCCGCAGGGCCGCGATCTCCTTCGGCACCTGGGTGGCCAGGTTCGCGATCTGCTGCACGATCAGCGGCACCACGACCCAGATGATGGCCACGAGCAGCGCGACGATGAGAAGGATGACGGTCACGATCGCCCACACGCGGGTCATCCCCCGGCGCTGGAACCAGCGGATCAGCGGATCGAGCCCGACGGTGGCGAACATCGCCAGGAACACCGAGAAGATGATCGACCGCAGGCCGTACAGCATGAAGCCGGTGGCGACGGCCCCGATCGCGCCGAGCGCGGCGAGGTAGCCGAACAGCAGCGGGCTGCGGCGGATGAGCGGCTCGGCGGAGGACGTGCGCGCGGGACCGCCGCCGTCGCGGCCTCGGCTGACAGGTCGCCGGATGAATCGCATGCTGCCTCCGCTCGACGCCCGGGACGGGCTACCTGGACTGTATTGGCAATCCGCCCGGCGAGGCTATCTTTCGCCGGCGGTCAGCCGACGTCATCGAACGACTCGAGTGCGCCCGGGTCCCCCGGCTCCGGGGCGGGCGTGAGCGGCGCGAGCTCCGCGGTCTTCTCTGCGAGGCTGCGCACCAGGCCGGCGTCCTCGATCTCGACGACGCCCTCGAGGTGGGCGGCCTCGCTGAGGATCTGGCTGGCCGGGCCGACGAGCACCTCGATGCGGTCTCGGTCCCCCTGCAGCGTCCGGCCCGGGACGAACACCGTGTCCGCGATGCCATGCCTGGCCAGTGCGCGTGCGTACTCCATCAACGCCTCCGCCAGGGCATCCCCGGTGTAGAACGCCGTTCCCGCATACACGATCCGTCGCATACCTCCACACGTACGCTTCGCGGCCCGGGCTGCCAACCCCGTACCCGGCTAGGCTCGTGGCTGTGACGAACACCGCCGACTCCCGCCCGCTCGACGGCGACCTCGCGCTGGCCCTGCGGCTGGCCGATACCGCCGACGCGATCTCGCTCCGCCGGTTCCGCGACCTCGACCTGCACGTCGAGACCAAGCCCGACCGCTCCCCCGTCACCGAGGCCGACCTGGCGGTGGAGCGCGCGATCCGCGACGCCATCGCGGCCGAGCGCCCGGGCGACGGCATCCTGGGCGAGGAGTACGGCACCGAGGGCGACAGCACCCGGCAGTGGATCGTCGACCCGATCGACGGCACCGCGAACTACCTGCGCGGCGTCCCGGTGTGGGGCACGCTCATCGCGCTCGCCGTCGACGGCACCCCCCGCGTCGGCGTCGTCAGCTCCCCCGCCCTCGGCCGCCGTTGGTGGGCGACGTCCGGCGGCGGGGCCTGGACGACGGATGCGCCCGGCGCCCAGCCGCGCCCGCTTCACGTCTCGGGCGTCTCCGACCTCGAGCACGCCTCGCTCAGCTTCCAGAGCATCGCCCAGTGGGACCAGGCCGGCTACCTCGACCGGCTCATTGACCTGACCCGGCGCATCTGGCGCGACCGGGCCTACGGCGACATGTGGTCCTACATGCTGCTGGCGGAGGGGGTGCTGGACGCCGTGGCCGAGTTCGACGTGAAGACCTATGACCTGGCGGCGCTCATCCCGATCGTGGAGGAGGCGGGCGGCACCTTCACGTCGGTCGACGGGACGCCGGGGCCGGGCAACGGCTCCTCCCTCGCGTCGAACGGGCTGCTCCACCCCGCGCTGCTCGACGCGCTCTCCGGAGGGCCCGCCGACCGCTAGCCGCGCGGCCCTTCCCCGACCCCCTAGGCTGGCCGGGTGAACGCAACGACGACGACGGAGCCGCTGGTCCACATCGCGAACTTCCGGATGGACTTCGGCCGCACCACCGTGATCCGCGACCTGTCCTTCGACATCCGGCGCGGTGAGACGTTCGGGTTCCTCGGCAGCAACGGCTCGGGCAAGACGACGACGATCCGCGCCCTGCTCGGCATCTACCAGCCGACCGCGGGCGTGCTGCACATCGACGGCCGCCCGTTCAGCCCGGAGGCCGGCGAACGGCTCGGCTACCTCCCGGAGGAACGCGGGCTGTACAAGAAGGAGTCCGTGATCGACGTCATGGTCTACTTCGGCCGGCTGAAGGGCCTTGGCGCCGAGCAGGCGCGCCGCTGGTCGCGCTCCTACCTGGAACGCGTCGGCATCGGCGAGAAGGAGAAGGTGCGGCTCGACAAGCTCTCCGGCGGACAGCAGCAGAAGGTGCAGCTGGGCGTGACCATCATGAACGACCCGGAGCTGCTCATCCTCGACGAGCCGACCAAGGGCTTCGACCCGGTCAACCGGCGCCTGCTCATGGACATCATCGACGACCAGAAGCGCGCAGGGTCCACGGTCATGATGGTGACCCACCAGATGGAGGAGGTGGAGCGCCTGTGCGACCGCGTCATCCTGCTGAAGGACGGCACCGCACGCGCCTACGGCACGGTCGAGGAGGTGCAGGACCAGTTCGGCGGCACGATCGTGCACGTCGACCACGCGGGCGCCATCCCGGACTCCCCCGCCTACCGGCTGCTCACCGACGACGACGGCCACGCCGAGCTGGAGGTGGCGGACGGCGCCGACCCCGCCGCGATCCTGCAGGGACTCGTGGATGCGGGCGTGCGCGTGTCCCGCTTCGCCCCCACCCGCAAGTCGCTCGACGACATCTTCGTCGAGGTCTACGGCGCCGAGAGCCAGGAGGACTGACACATGGCCCGCCACAACCTCAGCACCGTCATCGCCTTCGAGTTCCGCCGCACCGTCACCAAGCGGCGGTTCTGGGCGATCACGCTCATCCTCCCGATCCTGGTGTTCGGGCTGGGCGGGCTCATCATCGCGTCCAACGTGTCCACGGCGAACACGGCCGACCAGCAGAAGAACGCGCGCTTCGAGTTCCTGTACACCGACGCCTCCGGCCTCGTCGACGCGGGCATCGCCAAGGAGTACGGCGGCACGGAGATCGCCTCGGAGGCGGAGGGCGTCGAGGAGGTGCAGATCGGCGGGACCCCGGCGTACTTCTCCTACCCGGCCGACCCGGCCAAGCAGACCGTCAAGGTGTGGGGCGAGGACGCGGGGGTGTTCCAGAACAGCCGGTACTCCGCCGTGGCACAGTCGCTGCTGGCGGCGAGCGTGGAGAGGAAGGTCGGCGATCCGACCGACGTCGCGGTGCTGCGCGGAGACGTCAGCACGTCGACCACCACGTTCAAGGACGGGAAGGTCGCGCCCGGCTTCGAGGCCATCCTGCCCGCTCTGGTCTTCCTCGCGGCGTTCTTCATCGTGATCGTGTTCCTCGGCAACCAGATGCTGAACTCCACCCTGGAGGAGAAGGAGAACCGCGTCACGGAGATGATCCTGACGACGATCAACCCGACGAACCTGCTGCTCGGGAAGGTGATCTCGCTGTTCGCCATCGGCATCATCCAATTGGCCGTCTTCGCGCTGCCGATGCTGGTCGGGTATCTGTTCTTCCGCGACCAGCTGCAACTGCCGAACTTCGACCTCAGCGGGCTGGTGTTCGAGCCGCAGAAGATGATCGTCGGCGCCCTGATCCTGATCGGCGGGTTCGCGCTGTTCACCGGGACGCTCGTCGCCGTCGGCGCGGTGATGCCGACGGCGAAGGACGCAGCACCGGTGTTCTCGGTGGTGATCTTCGCCGTCGTCATCCCGCTGTACGCGTCCGGCTTCGCGATCAGCTCGCCGCAGGCGCCGATCGTGCAGCTGCTCGCCTACTTCCCGTACACCGCGCCGATCACGGCCCTCATCCTGAACGCGTTCGGCTCGCTGCCGCTGTGGCAGGCGATCGTCATCATCGTGGAGCTGTTCGCGCTGTCGGTGGTCGTGCTGCGCATCGCGGTGCGGCTGTTCCGCTACGGCTCGATCGAGTACACCAGCAAGGTGCGGATCCGGGATGTGCTCGGCCGCCGTCCCGAGCGCGCCCAGCCGACGCAGCGGACGGGCGCCTGATGCGCGCCGTCGTCGTGACGCAGCCGGGCGGGCCGGAGGTGCTGTCGCTCGCCGAGCGGCCCGATCCGGTCGCCGGCGAGCACGAGTTGCGCATCCGCGTCGCCGCCGCCGGGCTCAACGGGGCCGACCTCAGTCAGCGCCGCGGGTTCTACCCCGCCCCGGCGGGCGCTCCCGACTGGCCGGGACTCGAGGTCTCCGGCACGGTCGACGCGGTCGGCCCCGGCGTCGACGGCTGGAGCGTCGGCGACCGGGTGTGCGCGCTGCTGCCGGGCGGGGGCTACGCCGAGCTGGTCACGGTCGACGCCGGGCTCGCCCTGCCGGTGCCGGAGTCGGTGGACCTGGTCGAGGCGGCCGGTCTCCCCGAGGTGGCGGCGACGGTCTGGTCGAACGTGTTCCGGCTCGGCCGGCTCGTCGCCGGCGAGACGCTGCTGGTGCACGGCGGGTCGAGCGGGATCGGCAGCATGGCCATCCAGCTCGGCCGGGCGTTCGGCGCCGACGTCATCGCGACCGCGGGCAGCGCCGACAAAGCGGCGTTCTGCCGCGAGCTCGGCGCGCACGCGGCGGTGGACTACCGCTCGCAGGACTTCGTGGAGGCTGCGCTCGCGTTCACCGACGGACGCGGCGTGGATGTGGTGCTCGACATCGTCGGCGGGTCGTACATCGCCCGCGACCTGGAGGCGCTCGCCGTGGGCGGTCGCATCCTGTCCATCGCGGTGCGCGAACGGGAGCCCGCGTCGGTCGACATGGGACTGCTCATGCGGAAGCGGGCAAGCATCCACGGCACCACGCTGCGCGCACGTCCCCTCGCCGAGCGCACGGCCGTCATCGCCGGGGTGCGGGCGGCGGTCTGGCCGCTGCTCGCCGAGGGGCGGGTCCGGCCGGTCATCGACTCGGTGTTCCCCCTGGAGGATGCGGCGGCCGCGCACCGGAGGATGGAGAGTTCGGCGCACCGCGGGAAGATCCTGCTGCGCGTCGGGTGACCGCATCCACCAGGGCGGCCGAGACGGCGCCGAGCAGGTAGGCGAGCAGATCCGTCCACTGGAACGTGGTCCCGAGCACCAGCGCCGCGGCCGGGACGCTCTGCGCGAGCGCGGCCGGGATGCCGGTGAGCTGGAAGGCCTCGATCGCGGCGCAGATCGCGGTCGCGACGGCGGCGACCACGGCGGACCGGGCCCGCACGGAGACGGCCGCGACCACGACGTAGATCAGGGCCGCGTAGAGGGCGTCACCGGCGAACGCCGCGGCCGGGCCGTCCAGCCCGCGCGCCACCAGAAGGCCGGCGGGGACCATCAGAACGGCTGCGACGACCAGGGCGACTCGGCGACCGCGGACGGGAGGCATGGCTCAACGCTACGGTCGTCCCGGCGGCCGCGCGTCCCTCCTGCGGCGCAGACGCGTCCTCCGGTGGGAGGATCGTAGGCATGACCGACGCCCCCACCGACGACGCGCTGTCCCGTCTGCCGAAGGCCGAGCTGCACCTCCACATCGAGGGAACGCTCGAGCCGGACCTGGCCTTCGAACTGGCCGGCCGCAACGGCGTCGAGCTGCCGTACGCGGATGTGGCGGAGCTCGCCGCGCAGTACGACTTCGACGACCTCCAGTCGTTCCTCGACCTCTACTACGCGACGATGGCGGTGCTGCGCACCCGCGACGACTTCGCCGAACTGACCCGCCGCTACCTGCGTCGCGCTCACGCGCAGGGCGTGCGGCACGCGGAGCTGTTCTTCGACCCGCAGGCGCACACCGCGCGCGGAGTCGCGTTCGACGATGTGGTCGACGGGATCGGCGACGCCCTCGACGAGGCGGAGCGCGAGCTCGGGATGTCGGGCGGCCTCATCCTGTGCTTCCTCCGCGACCAGCCGGTCGCATCGGCCGAGGAGGCACTCACCGCGGGTCTCGCACGGACGGACCGCATCGTCGGCGTCGGGCTCGACTCCGCCGAGGTCGGCTACCCGCCGTCGCTGTTCGAGGGCGTCTACGCCCGGGCCAGGGAGGCGGGCCTGCACGTGGTGGCCCACGCCGGCGAGGAAGGGCCGCCCGCGTACGTGTGGGAGGCGCTCGACCTGCTGAAGGTGGAGCGCATCGACCACGGCATCCGCTCGATCGAGGACGACGAGCTGGTCGCCCGGCTCGCCGCCGAGCGCATCCCGCTGACCGTGTGCCCGCTGTCCAACGTGCGCCTGCAGGCGACGCCCGACCTGCGCGACCATCCGCTGCTCCGGCTCGACGCCGCGGGCGTGCAGGTGACGGTCAACTCGGACGACCCGGCGTACTTCGGCGGCTACGTGGGTCGCAACTTCGAAGCGATCCGGGATGCGCTGGGCGTCACCGCGGACCAGGCGCGCCGGTTCGCCCGCACGTCGATCGAGGCGTCGTTCGCGTCGGAGGACCGCAAGGCGCAGCTGCTCGAGGAACTGGAGGCCTGGCGGCCATGAGCGACCCGCGCACCTTCGTCACCGCCGACGGCCGCGCCGTCCGGTACTTCGACACCGGCGGCGACCCGGCCACGCCCGTGCTCATCTGGCATCACGGGACGCCCCAGACCGGCGCCGTGATCGCACCCGTCGCCGCGGAAGCCGCGACGCGGGGCCTCCGCGTCGTCTCGGCGGCACGGCCCGGCTATCCCGGCTCCGACGCGCTGCCCGGCCGCTCCGTCGCCGACGCGGCGGCGGACGTGCTGGCGATCGCGGACGCGCTCGGCGTCGACCGCTTCGTCACCGTCGGCGCGTCCGGAGGCGGACCGCATGCCCTCGCTCTCGCCGCCCTCGCGGGCGAGCGGGCGACGGCGGCGGTCACCCTCGCGGGGCTCGCCCCCTTCGACCACTCCCCCGACTGGTTCTCCGGGATGGCGTCGCCCGACGCCCTGCGCGCCGCGCTGGCCGGACGCGACGCCCGGCTGGCCTACGCGGAGACGGCGGAGTTCGACCCGGAGTCGTTCACGTCGCGCGACTACGAGACGCTGAAGGGGGTCTGGGGCGCGCTCGGCGCGAACGCTGGCGCCGGAGCGGCGGAGGGGCCGGTGGGCGAGGCCGACGACGACCTGGCCTACGTCGCCCCGTGGGGCGTCGAGCTGCGCGCGGTGCGCACGCCCGTGCTCCTCATCCAGGGCGGCGCCGACCGCGTCGTCCCCGCCCCGCACGCCGCAGCCCTGCTGGAGCGGCTCCCGAACGCCGAACTGTGGATCCGCCCGCGCGAGGGTCACGTCTCGGTACTCACTGCCCTCGGCGTCGCCCTCGACTGGGCCCGCACCGTTCGTGCCGAATGAGCGCAATTCGTGACGAATAGCGCTCATTCTGCACGAATCGCGGGCGCTCAGGAGGCGGTGCGCGGCCCGAGCACGAGGTCGACCAGCCGCTCGGCGTAGCCGGGATCGGCGGGGGTGCGGGCGAGGGCGCGGAAGACGAGCGCGCCGATGATGGTCTCGCTCACGTCCTCGATCGGGAGGTCGGCGCTCAGGTCGCCGGATTCGCGCGCCTCGCGCAGCCGGGACGCGAAGAGCCGCGGGTCCGCGAGGCTCTCGCGCAGCCGGCGCCCGACATCTTCGTTCTCGGTGGCCGCGGCGATCAGCGAGCGAAACAGGCCCTCGCCCGTCGGACTCTCGATGATCCCCTGTGCCGTTCGCAGCCAGGAGGTCAGGTCGGCTCGCAGGTCGCCGGTGTCCGGGAAATCGAGGGTGCCGGGCAGCAGCATCCCCTCGAGCAGGCAGTCCGCGATCAGGGCGCTCTTGCCGGACCACCAGCGGTAGACGGTCTGCTTTCCGACGCCCGCGCGCGCGGCGATGCCCTCGATGCTCAGGTGGTCGTAGCCGCGCTCGGCGAACAGGGCGGCGGTGGCGTCGAGGATCGCCACGCGCGCGGCCTCGCTGCGCGGAGCACCCCGTCGTCCGGCCATGGCTCCCAGCCTATCGTCACTTTACGAGACGGACCGTTGCGTATTATGAACCGACCCAAGCCACACGAAGGGACGTCATGGCCGAGCTGCTGTACCGGATCGGGAAGTTCTCCGCGCGCCGCGGCTGGCAGGTGATCGTCGCGTGGCTGCTCGTGCTCGGCATCGCCGTCGGCGGGTTCCTGATCGGCTTCAAGGGCCTCGCGAGCAGCTTCGACGTGCCGAACACCGCCTCCGGCAAGGTCGTCGACGAGCTCACCGAGAAGCTCCCGGACTATGCGGGAGCGTCGGGCACCGTCGTCTTTCAGACGAAGGACGGCTCCAAGCTCGACGCCGGCCAGCGGGCCGCGATCAGCGCGCTCGTGAAGGACGCGGACACCCTGCCGGACGTCTCCAAGGTCGTCGACCCGTTCGCCACCGAGGCGCAGCGTGCGCAGGCCCGGCAGCAGGTCGCCGACGGCCGGACCCAGCTGGATGCCGCGGCAGCGCAGCTCGACGCAGGGCAGACGCAGCTGGATGCCGCCAAGGCGCAGCTGCAGGCCGCGGGCGCACCCACGACGGCGCTCGACGCGCAGCAGCAGACCATCGACCAGGGCCGTACGCAGCTCGCCGAGAAGCGCACGGAGCTCGAGCAGGGCTCCGAGCTGCTGTCGCTCTCCGACGGCATCCGCGTCGTCTCGAAGGACGGCTCGACCGCCCTCGTCAACATCGCCTTCACCAAGCCCCGGCTGGAGCTGTCGGAGGGCGCGAAGCAGGCCGCCATCCTCCACTTCGAGTCGAAGCCCGTCGACGGCGTGCGGGTCTCCTTCTCCACCGACATCGCGCAGGGCGTTCCGCAGATCGTCGGCGTCGGCGAAGCGGTCGGCGTCGTGTTCGCCGCGATCGTGCTCGTCGTCGTGCTCGGCTCCCTCGTCGCCGCCGCGCTGCCCCTCGTCACCGCGCTGTTCGGCGTCGCCGTCGCCGCGCTCGGCTCCCTCGCCTTCTCCGGCGTCGTCGACATGGCCTCGGTGACCCCGGTGCTGGCGATCATGCTCGGACTCGCGGTCGGCATCGACTACTCCCTCTTCATCGTGAACCGGCACCGCCGCCAGCTGCTCGAGGGCGCCGAGGTGCACGAGTCGATCGGCCTCGCCAACGGCACCTCGGGCAACGCCGTCGTCTTCGCCGGCACGACCGTGGTCGTGGCCCTCCTCGCGCTCAACATCACCGGCGTGCCGTTCCTCGGGCTGATGGGCACGGTCGGGGCGGTGGCCGTGATCCTCGCAGTGCTCATCGCGGTGACCCTGACGCCCGCGCTCCTCGGACTGCTCGGGACGCGCCTGCTGAGCCGGAAGGCCCGTGCCAGGATCGGCACCGAGCGGCACTCCGACCCGAACGTCCGCCCGATGCGCACGTGGCGCGCGGTGCTCACGGTGGTCGTCACCGCCGTGGCGTTGCTCATCGTCGCCATCCCCGCCCTGTCGATGCGGGTCGGCCTGCCCGACGGTTCTTCCGAGCCGGTCGGCTCGACCACGTACGACGCGTTCACCGAGACCGCCGACGCGTTCGGCGCCGGGTCCACCGGTCCCCTGCTCGTCACCGCCACTGTCTCGGGAGGAGTAGACGAGGCGAACGTGACCGCCACGCAGCTTCAGGTGGCGAAGACCCTCGCCGACCAGCACGATGTCGCCGCGGTCGCGCCGATCGCGGTCTCGAAGGACCGCGAGCTGCTCGCCTTCCAGGTGGTGCCGAAGGAGGGCCCCAACGCGGTCTCCACCGAGAAGCTCGTGAACGGGCTGCGCGACCTCGGCCCGCTCGACGGCGGCATCCGGCTCGGTGTCTCCGGGCAGACGGCGATCAACCAGGACATCTCCGCCAACCTCGCCGCCGTGCTGCCGCTCTACCTGCTCGTCGTGGTGGGGCTGTCGCTGATCATCATGATCCTGGTGTTCCGGTCGCTCCTGGTGCCGCTGATCGCGACGGGAGGCTTCATCCTGTCGCTGTTCGCCACCTACGGCGCCGTCACGGCCCTGTTCCAGTGGGGCTGGGGCGCCGACGCGCTCGGCATCCACACCGGACCGGTGCTCAGCTTCCTGCCGGTGATCCTCGTCGGGATCCTGTTCGGCCTGGCCATGGACTACCAGCTGTTCCTGGCCTCCGGGATGCGCGAGGCGTACGTCCACGGAGCGCCCGCGCGGCTCGCGGTCGCCCGCGGCTTCCGCGCCGGCCGTACGGTGGTCGTCGCTGCCGCGCTCATCATGGTCTCCGTCTTCGGCGGGTTCGTGTTCAGCGACTCCACGATGATCCGCTCGTTCGGCTTCGGACTGGCGTTCGGCGTCCTGGTCGACGCGTTCGCCGTGCGGATGCTGCTCATGCCCGCGCTCATGCACCTGCTGGGACGCTCGGCCTGGTGGATCCCGCGCTGGCTCGACCGCATCCTCCCGAACGTGGATGTGGAGGGCGCCGCCCTGGAGCGCCGCCACCACGCCTGACCCCACCCGCACAGCGATTCGTGCCGAATGTGCGCTTCGCCCACCGCAGAACGCACATTCGGCACGAATCGCCCGCGTCGTCAGCCCGCCGTGGCGAGCGCCTTCGCCTTCAGCGTGTCGAATTCGGCCGGGGTGATGGCGCCGCTGTCGAGCAGCCGCTTCGCGGACTCGATCTCACCGGCCGCCGAGCCGGACCCCGCGACCGACCGGATGTACTGGTCGTTCGCCTGCTGCGCCTCGGCCGCGCCCGCCATGCTCCGCTGCGCCATCTTCCTGCCGCGGGCGATCAGGTAGATGAGCGCGGCGAGGAAGGGCACCACGACGATGAATAGCACCCACAGCGCCTTCGCCCACCCGTTCAGCTCGGGGTCGCGGAAGATATCGATGAGGATGCGGATGAAGATCGTGATGCAGACGATCACGATGTAGAACCAGAACGCCCAGACGAGGAAATCCCAGAAAGTCATGACGGCTCCCTTCCTACCGCCAAGCGCCCATCGCTTCGCGTGGCCAGACGGTACGTCCGGGGGTGCCGTCGTGGCTAGACGGCACCTGCTCACCAGGTGGCGGGGTGCACGAAATCCGCCGCGGGCCGGCCCAGCCACTGCGTGAGGCGCATCGCGAGATCCATGTCCGCAAGGCGTGCGGTGCGCAGGTTGGTCAGACGGCTCGGGGTGCAGCCCAGCTGTTCGGCCAGAGCCGCCCAGGTGAGTCCGCGTCGGCGCCGCTCGTCGTTCACGGCCCCGTGGAGTTCGGGAAGGTCCCAGCGCAGGCGGGCGTCGGTCCCGACCGACGGCAGGCGCGTGTCCCCGACCTCTCGCCCCTCCCCGAAGAGGAAGTCCTCGGGAGACCGTTCCAGCCATTGCAGCAGCATCAGCGCGTACTGGCAGGACATCGAGCCGCGTCTCACGGTGCGGACAAGCGCTCCCGAGCACACAGCATGGTCGTTCAGCGCGGCTCTCAGCTCGCCCGACTGTTGCGTCAGCTCCTCCGCCAGAGCCGGCCAGCCCAGCGCGAACCGCACCCGGCGGGCGTCCAGCTCAGCAACGAGGGCGTCCCCGTTGAAGACGAGAGCAATCGGCATGCGTGCAGTCAAGCACGCGCCACCGATCGCCGGAAGTGTCTCCGGACTCGAACAACGCGTGACAGCGACCATGGTGGAGATGGGGGGAATCGAACCCCCGTCCACTGCTGTGGTCATGTGCCTTCTACGGGCGTAGCCAGTGAAATCGCTTTCTCGGCCCCGGAGCTTGTCGCTGGCACCTGCTCCGACGGGCCCAGTATCAGTGGAAGTCCCTCTGCGCCCTGATGCTCAACGCAGAAGCAAGTTCTCTAGCTGACGCCAGGATCCGGGTAGAGAACAATTCCCGGTCTGACGGTCTCTCAAATGGCGGAGGTGGACTTACGCCGCGAGGGCGAAGTCGGCCTTGGCCGAGACAGTGCTCTTGTTATTGGCACTTATTTTTTCGCATGGATCGTTAACGAGATAACCATGCATCCTCGACCCGCTTCTCACAGTCACGCAGACAATGTCGAAACCGATCATCCCCGTGAACGGCCGTGAGGCCGGGTCGCTGTCACGCGCTGTTGAGTTGTCCAGATGCAGTGCCCGCCGTGATCCGGCGAGCTTCTCATCATACAACACCGACGGCTCCCGGATTATGCCAGCATCGATGGATGGCCGACACGATCATCACCGTCCAGGGCGAGTACGAGCTGCGGCACCCGGCGGAGCGGGGCGCGCTCCGGCTCCGCGTGTCCTACGAAGGTCCATCGCGGGATGAGGTGCTCGCGCTCACGGCGCAACGTCAGCTGTCCCTCACCTCCGAGCTGCGGGAGCTGCACAGCCCGCAGGCAGGCCCCGTCACGCAGTGGTCCTCCGACCAGCTCCGCGTCTGGGGCGAACGGCCGTGGGGTCCGGACGGCCAGCGGCTCGACGTCGTGCACCACGCCGAGGTCGGCATCGATGCCCTGTTCAGCGACCTGGCTGCGCTCTCCGACTGGGTAGGCGTGGTCTCCCTGCTCGACGGCGTCACGGTCGACGGGGTCACCTGGTCGCTGACGGAAGCACGTCGTCAGTCGCTGACGCAGGAGGCCCGCCGGCGCGCGGTGGAGAACGCGGTGGCCAAGGCGACCGTCTACGCGACGAGCCTCGGGCTCACCACGGTGAAGCCGGTCGCGCTCAGCGACCCGGGGATGCTCGGCGACGGGTCCGCACCCGGCCAGCCGCCGCAACCGTTGTTCGCACGCTCCGTGTCGGCCGACAGCGGCGGGGCGACGCTGGCACTCAAGCCGGAGCAGCTGACGATCGCGGTGCAGGTGCACGCCCGGTTCGCAGCGAGCTGACCGGCGCGCGACTCAGGACCCCGGCGTCGCGGGGCCCGGCGTCGACGGCGGCCGGGTCGGGAAGCCGGTGAGCTTCAGCACGCGGGTCGCGGTCACCGTCCCGCCGGAGCGGGTCCCGATCACGACGACCTCGTCGCCGCTCGCGAAGTCCGACTTCGAGGCCGACTGGCCCGGGACGCCGAACACCGTCGACGAGTCCACCTTCACCTTCACTGCGGCGAAGCTCTCGCGGTCGACGGTCCACGTGTCGCCGGAGATCGAGGCGATCGTCCCGCGGACCAAGACGTGGCCCATCTGGCCGTTGCCGTCACCGTTGCCCTTGCCGCCGTTCCCGTCACCGTCGCCCGGCCTCCCCGGCATGCCCGGCATCCCGGGGACCCCCGGCTGCTGCCCCTGCGGAAGCACGCGCGAGATCGCCCGCTCCCCCATATGCGTCACCACGTTGGCGACCGCGAAGGCGCCGGCGGTGAACAGCCCGAGCAGGATGACGACCGAGAGCACCAGCGTCGAGATCGCGAACGCGAGACCGTGCCGCTTGTAGAACGGCTCCGCCGGGGCGCCGGCCGGCCCCGTCCCTGCCGGCCCCGTCCCCGCAGCAGGCGGAGGCGTCGAATACTCCGGCCGGGGTGGAAGCGGCTCAGTGGGCTGGGTGTTGCTCATGCTCACATGAAAGCAGCAGTCCCCCCGGACCGCGCTGGGAACAGGTTATGGGTCCGATGAGAATGTCGGACCCTCAGGCCGGCTCGACGAGCACGGAACGGAGCTTCGCGAGCTCCACCTCGTCCAGCCCCGCGTCGAGCAGGTAGGCGCGCACGCTTCCGGCGCGCTCCTCGATGCGGTCGATCGTCGTCTCCAGCGCCTCGCGCGGGCTGCCGCCGAGGATCACCCGCAGGTCGGGCGTCACCTCGACCCCGTAGCCGCGGACGAGCTCCAGCATGCCCTCCAGCCACGGACCCTCGAGGTTGGCCTCGGTGAGGGCGTAGTCGGCGACGACCGTCTCGCGGTCGACCCCGACGGCCAGCAGCGCGAGCGCGATGACGATGCCCGTGCGGTCCTTCCCTGCCGTGCAGTGCACGACCACCGGCTCGTCTCCCGTGTCGGCGATCTCGCGCAGCGCGCTCACGATCACATCGGTGTGCTGGAACACGATCTTGTCGTACAGGTGCACGATCGTCGCACCGACGGTCGACGCCGACGCCCCGGAGCCTTCGAACACCGGCAGCCGCAGCACCTCGACGTCCAGCCCCTCCAGGTCGTCGGGCAACGACTCCACCTCGAAGTCGTCGCGCAGGTCGATCACGACCCGGACGCCCAGCTCCCGCAGGGCCTTGCGGCCCGACTCCCCCAGGCGGCCGAGCGCGTCGGCGCGGTACAGCTTGCCCACCCGCGTGGTGCCGCCCGCCGCCGGATAGCCCCCCACGTCGCGGAAGTTGTAGGTGCCGTCGATCGGGAGTCGCTGACCGGTGGAGTCCATGGGGCTAGTCTCGCACCGCCGGTCACTCGCCCAGGTGGTTGCGGGTCGACATGGCCCGGTCCGCCTCGCGCTTGTCCTGGCGCTCGCGCAGCGCCTGGCGCTTGTCGTACTCGCGCTTGCCCTTCGCGACCGCGATCTCGACCTTCGCCCGGCCGTCGTTGAAGTAGATCGAGAGCGGCACGATGGTGTACCCGCCTTGCTTCACCTTGCTCTCGATCTTGAGGATCTGCGCCTTGTGCAGCAGCAGCTTGCGCTTGCGCCGGGGCGCGTGGTTGTTCCAGGTGCCGTCGGCGTATTCCGGGATGTGCACGGCGTCGAGCCACGCCTCGCCGCCGTCGACGAAGCCGTAGCCGTCGACGAGCGACGCCCTGCCCAGCCGCAGCGACTTCACCTCTGTTCCGGTCAGCACGAGACCGGCCTCGAAGGTGTCCTCGATCAGGTAGTCGTGGCGCGCACGGCGATTGGTGGCCACGACCTTCTGGCCACGTTCCTTCGGCACGGCTCACTCCTCACGTCGACGCCGGATGCACCCGCGGGTTCGCGGGGGCAGCGGACCAGTCTAGCGCAGGGAGGCCCCTAGACCTTCAGGTAGCGCTTGATCGCGAAGTTCGCGGAGGCCGCGGCGAGCACCACGCCGATCACGACCAGGATGGGGATGACCAGCCAGGCCTGCTCCATCCCGACGAAGTTGATCGACTGGATGCGCTCGCTCAGGTACCCGCGGACGAAGAACTGCACGCCGAGTCCGATCACCACCGAAGCGAGGATCGAGCCGACGAGCGCCGCGATCACGCCCTCGATGATGAACGGGGTCTGGATGAAGCGGTTCGACGCGCCGACCAGCCGCATGATCCCGATCTCCCTCCGGCGCGAGAACGCGGAGAGCCGGATCGTGGTCGCGATCAGCAGCACGGCCGCGATCAGCATCAGCGCGGCGACGCCGATGGCCGTGTAGCTGGCCGCGTTCAGGATGCTGAAGATCTGATCCAGGTAGCTGCGCTGGTCCACGACGCTCTGCACACCGGCCGACCCGGACAGGGTCTCGGTGAGCACCGCGGACTGGTTCGGGTCCTTCAGATTCACCCAGAACGTCTGCGGGATCATGTCCGGCGTGACGAAGTCGGCGATCTGGTTGCCCTTGAACTGCTCCTTGAACTGCTCGTAGCCCTGCTTCTGGTCCTGGAAGTAGAACTTCTGGATGTAGGGCGAGAGCTCGGGCGACTCCAGCTGCTTCTTGACCGCCTCGACGGTCTGGTCGCTCGCCGGGCCGCTCGCGCAGTTGTCGGTCGGCGTGCAGAGGTACACGGCGACCTGGGCACGGTCGTACCAGTACGTCTTCATCTGGCCGATCTGCAGCTGCAGCAGCACGGCGGTGCCCACGAAGGTCAGGGAGATGAAGGTCACCAGCACGACCGAGACGACCATGGAGAGGTTGCGGCGGAGGCCGTTGCCGACCTCCGACCAGATGAGTCCTAATCTCATTTCGTCGGCCCCACATTCTGGTCGCCCTCACGGTCGGAGCCCTCGCGCAGACCGCTGAGGTCGAGGTTCGCCGTGAAGTTGAGGTGGTCGGGCAGCTCCTCCGAGGAGGGCGCCGGAGGGACGGGCGCGGTCGCGAACTGCTGCGGCGGCGGGTAGGCCGACGGCTGCTGCGGCTGGGCCGGCTGCTGCGGGGCCGGCTGCTGCTGCACCCGCTGCACCGGCGCGGTGTGCTGCGGCACCGACACGGGCGCCGTCGGCGTCGAGGTCGGAGCGTTCGGACGGGTCATCGGCTCGGCGTGGGCCGCGGCGCCCGCGATGTGCGATCCGGCCGCGGCCCCGGCGAACACCGGGGTCCCCGCGGTGACGGGCTCGTCGCGCTCCAGCGGCTGGGCGACCGGGATGGCGGCGGTGAAGCCGTACCCGCCGTGCCGCTCGTCGCGCACGATCTGGCCGCCGACGAGTTCGATCACGCGGCGCTTCATCTGGTCGACGATCGCCGCCTCGTGCGTTGCCATGAGCACCGTGGTGCCTCCGGCGTTGATGCGCTCGAGCACGGCCATGATGCCGGCGCTCGTCGCAGGGTCCAGGTTTCCGGTCGGCTCGTCGGCCAGCAGCACCTGCGGCTTGTTGACCACCGCACGGGCGATCGCGACACGCTGCTGCTCACCGCCGGAGAGCTCGTGCGGCAGGCGCTGGGCCTTGCCGTCGAGTCCGACCATCTTCAGCACGTCCGGGACGGCCTCCTGGATGAAGCCGCGCGACTTGCCGATCACCTGCAGCGTGAACGCGACGTTCTGGAAGACCGTCTTGTTCGGGAGCAGGCGGAAGTCCTGGAAGACGACGCCGATGTTGCGGCGGAAGTAGGGGACCTTGCGGGAGGAGATCGTGCCGAGGTCCTGCCCCAGCACGTGGATCCTGCCCTTGGTCGGCTTCTCCTCTTTGAGGATGAGGCGGAGGCAGCTGGACTTGCCCGACCCCGACGCGCCGACGAGGAAGACGAACTCTCCGCGCAGCACTTCGAGGTTGATGCCGTTCAGCGCCGGGCGCGCTGTGCCCGGGTACTGCTTGGATACGTGTTCGAACCGGATCATGACTGTTCGAGACTATGCAGTCGCGCGGCGATCCGCAGTAGCGACATGCCCGGCGGCCGCAAGCCTGACAGCGAGCCGGACGGCCGCCGCACGTCGCCTTTGCGCGATCAGGAGTCGGCGTCGGCCTTGTTGCCCGCACGCCAGCGGATGCCCGCCGCGATGAAGCCGTCGAGGTCGCCGTCGAAGACGGCACTCGGGTTGCCCGACTCGTAGCCCGTGCGGAGGTCCTTCACCAGCTGCTGGCCGTAGAGGAAGTAGGAGCGCATCTGGTCGCCCCAGCTCGCGGTGATGGTGCCGGCGAGCTCCTTCTTCTTGGCCGCCTCCTCCTCGCGCTGCAGCAGGAGCAGCCGGGTCTGGAGGACGCGCATGGCCGCTGCACGGTTCTGGATCTGCGACTTCTCGTTCTGCATCGAGACGACGAGGCCGGTCGGGAGGTGGGTGATGCGCACCGCGGAGTCGGTCGTGTTGACCGACTGACCGCCGGGCCCCGAGGACCGGAACACGTCGACGCGGATGTCGCCCTCGGGGACCTCGACCTCGGTCGCCTCCTCCATGAGCGGGATGACCTCGACCGCGGCGAACGACGTCTGCCGCTTGTCGGCCGAACCGAACGGACTGATGCGCGCCAGCCGGTGCGTGCCGGCCTCGACCGACAGGGTGCCGAAGGCGTACGGCGCGTCCACCTCGAAGGTGGCCGACTTGATGCCCGCGCCCTCCGCGTAGGACGTGTCCATCACTTTGACCGGGTACTTGTGCTGCTCCGCCCAGCGGAGGTACATGCGCATGAGCATCTCGGCGAAGTCGGTGGCGTCGTCGCCGCCCGCACCGGACCGGATGGTCACGATCGCCGAGCGATCGTCGTACTCCCCGCTCAGCAGGGTCTGCACCTCGAGGTCGCCCAGTGCGGTCTGCAGCGACTGCAGTTCGGCGCGCGCCTCCGCGGCGGACTCCTCGTCCTCCGCCTCGTTGGCCAGCTCGACCAGCACCTCGAGGTCGTCGAGCCGCTGCTCGATGGCGGTGATGCGCGACAGCTCGGCCTGACGGTGACTGAGCGCGCTGGTCACCTTCTGCGCGTTGGCGGTGTCGTCCCAGAGGTCGGGCGCCCCGGCCTGCTCGCTGAGCTCGGCGATCTCGGCGCGCAGCTTCGGCACGTCGACGACCGCGGTGATGTCGGAGAAGGTGGAGCGCAGGTCCGCGATCTGGGAGGAGAGGTCGAGTTCGATCATGTCGGCATCCAGCCTACCGGCCCGAGCCTCACCGCCGGGCGGGAGACCCCCGCCGAAAGTTGTACGGTGTTAACGACATGACTTCCGACGAGCGCCCGTTCAGCTTCCGCTCCGTCGCCCTCGCCGCCTTCCTCCCGACGCTGCTCTTCTCGATCGGGGAGGGCGCGATCATCCCGATCATCCCCGTCGCCGCCGGCAACCTCGGTGCAGGACTGGCGATGGCCGGCTTCATCGCCTCCATGGTGATGCTCGGCGAGCTGGCCGGCGACATCCCGAGCGGCTGGGTGGTCTCCCGCCTGGGCGAGCGCACCTCGATGATCGGCGCGGCCGCCGTCGCCATCGCCGGCGTCGCGGTCTGCCTGGTCGCGCCGAACTACTGGGTGCTGATGGCCGGCATCTTCCTCGTCGGGATCGCGACCGCGGTGTTCGCGCTCGCCCGGCACGCCTTCATGACCTCGTACGTTCCCGTCCAGTACCGGGCGCGGGCGCTGTCGACGTTGGGCGGCATCTTCCGCGCGGGATGGTTCGTCGGGCCGCTGATCGCCTCCCTCGTCATCAGCGCGACGGGATCGACGCAGTCGGTGTTCTGGATCTTCATCGTCAGCTGCCTCGGCTCGGTGGTCGTGCTGATCGCCCTGCCCGACCCGGAGAAGATGTTCGGACCGTCCGCCCGCGTCGCCGACGAACGCGGCGAGCGCGTCACCGAGGGCGAGGAGGACGCCGAGGAGCGCACGCACGGGCTGTTCCGCACGATCTGGTCGTTCCGCGAGGTGCTGCTGCGGATGGGCGCGGGGGTCTCCCTGGTCGCCGCGATCCGCTCGGCGCGCACGGTGCTGCTGCCGCTCTGGGCCGTGTCCATCGGGCTGAGCGAGTCGAACACGGCGCTGATCATCGGCATCGCGGGGGCGGTCGACTTCGCCCTGTTCTACGCCAGCGGGCAGATCATGGACCGGTTCGGCCGCATGTGGAGCGCGATCCCGTCGATGCTCGGACTCGGCGCGGGGTTCATCGTCCTCGCCTTCTCCCACGACCTGCCGTCGAACGTCACCTGGTACATCGGCGTCTCGCTGTTCCTGTCGGTCGCGAACGGCATCGGATCGGGCATCGTGATGACGCTCGGGGCCGACCTCGCTCCGAAGGACCATCCTGCCCCCTTCCTCGGCGCGTGGCGGTTCTCGGCCGACGCCGGGCAGGCGGCGGCTCCCCTGTTCGTCTCGCTCCTGACCGCGCTCGTCTCCATCTCGTTCGCCAGCGGGGTGATGGGCGTGCTCGGGCTGGCGGGCGCCGCGATGCTGGCGCGCTACATCCCGCGCTACGTCCCGCGGAGGGCGCGCCCGGCTTGATCGGGAATACCCTCGAAACGCGTCGCGCTAGCATCCATGCAGACGCATGAATCGAGGGGATGACATGGCCGGGACACTCGAACTCGGGATCGACACGTTCGGCGACGTGACGCTGGACTCCGACGGGGCCGCGCTGCCCCAGGCGCAGGTGCTGCGCAACGTGGTCGCGGAGGGGGTGCTGGCCGACCGCGTCGGCCTCGACTTCTTCGGCATCGGCGAGCACCACCGCTCCGACTTCGCCGTGTCCGCGCCCGAGGTCGTGCTGGCGGCGATCGCCGGCCGGACCGAGCGCATCCACCTCGGCTCGGCCGTCACCGTGCTGAGCTCCGACGACCCGGTGCGCGTCTTCCAGCGGTTCGCCACGCTCGACGGCGTCTCGGGAGGCCGCGCCGAGGTGATCCTCGGCCGCGGGTCGTTCATCGAGTCGTTCCCGCTCTTCGGTCTCGACCTGGCGAAGTACGAGGAGCTGTTCGAGGAGAAACTCGCGCTGTTCGCCGAGGTGCGCAAGCAGCAGCCCGTCACCTGGACGGGCGAGCTCCGCGCTCCGCTCACCGAGCAGTCCGTCTATCCGCACGTCGAGCACGGCCTGCTGAAGACCTGGGTCGGTGTCGGCGGCAGCCCGGAGTCGGTCGTCCGCGCCGCCCACTACGGCTTCCCGCTCGTGCTCGCGATCATCGGCGGCGGCCCGATGCGCTTCCAGCCGCTGGCGGAGCTGTACCGCAAGGCGCTGGAGCAGTTCGGCCAGGACACGACGCTGCCGATCGGCGTCCACTCCCCCGGCTTCATCGCCGAGACCGACCAGGAGGCGAAGGACACCCTCTGGCCGCACTACGAGGTGATGACCAACCGCATCGGCCGGGAGCGCGGCTGGCCGCCCGCATCCCGCGCCCGGTTCGAGCACGAGGCGGGGCCGGACGGCGCGCTCGTCGTCGGCTCGCCGGAGACCGTCGCGCAGAAGATCGCGTACGCCGCGAAGGGGCTCGGCGCCTCCCGCTTCGACATCAAGATGAGCAACGGGACGCTGCCGCACGAGGACCTCATGCGCTCGATCGAGCTCTACGGCACCGAGGTCGCTCCGCGCGTGCATGAGCTAATGTCGTAGCCGCGCGCTGACGCGTCGCGGGAGTGGTGAAACTGGCAGACACGCAGGATTTAGGTTCCTGTGCTTCACGGCGTGAGGGTTCGAGTCCCTTCTCCCGCACCGGTGGGTCAGACCAGGGGATGATCTTTCTCGGGCGACCGGGAATTCGCACGCTTCGTGCAGCTTCCGGCCATGGGCCGACGCTAAACTCGGGCTCAGCTTTCCCACCGATCCCTCATGGAGAACAGTGATCCATCACGCCGGCCTCATCCCGTGGCTCGACCCGCACACCATCATCTCGGCGGCGGGTCCGTGGGCGCTGCTCGTGGTCGCGGGGATCGTCTTCTCCGAGACCGGCCTGCTGGTCGGCTTCCTGCTCCCGGGCGACACCCTGCTCATCATCTCCGGGCTGCTGACCCACACGTCTCTCGTGTTCGGCGTCGACATCTGGTGGGTCTGCCTGGCGATCGCGTTCGCCGCGTTCCTCGGCGGAGAGGTCGGCTACCTGATCGGCCATAAGGCCGGTCCGCGGATCTTCGAGCGGAAGGAGTCCGGCTTGTTCTCGATGGAGAACGTGCGTCGGACGAACGCCTTCTTCGAGCGCTTCGGCGCCCTCGCGATCATCGTGGCGCGGTTCGTGCCCATCGTGCGCACGTTCGCGCCGGTCGCGGCAGGCGTCGGCCACATGAGCTACAAGAAGTACTCGCTGTACAACGCGATCGGCGCGCTGCTCTGGGGCGCGGGCCTGACGTTCTTCGGCTACCTGATCGGGTACATCCCGCCGGTCGCGGACTTCGTCTCGAGCTACATCGACGTCATCCTGATCGGCGCGGTGCTCATCACGCTCATCCCGACGCTCTTCCACTACTTCCAGTCGCTGCGGAAGGCGAAGCGCAAGCCGGCCGCCGACGACGTGACCGCGCCGCCCGTCGTCGACGCGCCCGCACCCTCCCACCCCGAGGTCTGACCCTCCGCGATTCGTCACGAATCGCGGCCGTTCGTCACGTGTCGGGGCGATTCGTGACGAGTGACGGCCGAATCAGCGGTGGAACTCGTCCTCGTGGGCGGCGTGCTCGGCGGGTTCGAGCTGGAACGTGGAGTGCTCCACGTCGAAGTGCTTCGCCAGGCAGCCCGAGAGCTCGTCCAGCAGGACGCCCGTGCGGCCCGAGCGGAACACCTCCGGCTCGCACACGACATGTGCCGTGAACACCGGCGCGCCCGATGTGATGGCCCAGACGTGGACGTCGTGCACCGCCACCACCCCGGCCGTGCCGAGGATGTGATCCCGGATCTGAGCGACGTCCGTGTCGGCCGGGGCCGCCTCGCTGAGCACGCGCACCACATCCCGCAGCAGCGTGAACGCCCGCGGCACGATCAGCACCGCGATGAGCAGAGACGCGATCGCGTCGGCGGGCATGAATCCGGTGGTCAGGATGACGACGGCCGCGACGATCACGGTCGCCGACCCGATCAGGTCGCCGAGCACTTCGAGGTAGGCGCCGCGCATGTTGATCGAGTGCCCGGCCGCCGGCCGCAACAGCAGGAGCGCACCGAAGTTCGCCACCAGGCCGATCGAGGCGACGATCAGCATCGGGACGCTGTGCACCTCCGTCTCGCCGCCCACCAGCCGGCCGATCGCCCCGACGGTGACGCTCACCGCGACGACGACCAGGATGAGGCCGTTGATGAGCGCCCCGAACACCTCGGCCCGGCGGAACCCGAACGTCTGCCGGTCCGTCGCCGGGCGGGCCGCGACGATGGTCGCCAGGAGCGCGATGATCAGCCCGGCGAGGTCGCTCAGCATGTGCCCGGCGTCGGCGAGCAGCGACAGCGACCCGCTCAGCCAGGCGCCGACGACCTCCACCACGAGCACCGTCGCCACGATGGCGATGGCGATCGACAGGCGGTTGCGGTTGGCGGTGTGGCCGTGGTCGTGACTCATCGCTTCTACGGTAGGGAGAACTTGTCGCTCCCGCCAGGGCTGCGGCCTAGTTGGGAATGAGTGCCGTTCTCAGCCGAGCTCGCGCAGCGCCGGGACGATGGCCGCGAGGGCGCGGGCGCGGTGGCTGTCGGCGTTCTTCTGCTCCGCCGTCAGCTCCGCCGCGGTCGCCTCGCCGCCGTCGGGCACGAAGATCGGGTCGTAGCCGTGGCCGTTCTCCCCGCGCGCCTCGCGCGCGATCCGGCCCGGCCAGACGCCCTGCACCACGGTCGGCTCCCCGTCGGGGACGACCAGCGCGAGCGTCGCCGTGAAGTGCGCACCGCGGTCGGTGTCCGGGATGTCGGCCAGCTGGTCGAGCAGCAGGCTCAGGTTCGCCTGCGCGTCGCCGTGCGCGCCCGCCCATCGGGCGGAGAAGATGCCGGGCGCGCCGCCCATCACGTCCACGCAGATGCCGGAGTCGTCGGCGAGCGCCGGGAGGCCGGTGTGCCCGGCCGCGGCGCGCGCCTTGATCAGCGCGTTCTCCTCGAAGCTGGTGCCGTCCTCCACCGGCTCCGGGCCGTCGTAGGCGACGATCTCGAGACCGGGCACGGCCGCGCCGAGCAGCTGCTGGAACTCGCGCGCCTTGTGCGGGTTGTGCGTGGCGAGGACGACGCGGACCACGCTCAGCCCTCCGCGGAGGTCGCAGCGGCGGGGGCGAGGGCGGCCGCCTGGATGCCGGCGAGCTCGCTCGTGCCGCCCAGCGCCAGGTCGAGCAGCGCGTTCAGCTCGGTGCGGTCGAACGGCGCGCCCTCCGCCGTGCCCTGCACCTCCACGAACAGGCCGCGCCCGGTGACGACGACGTTCATGTCGGTCTCGGCGCGCACATCCTCGACGTAGGCGAGGTCGAGCATGGGCGTCCCGTCGATGATGCCGACCGAGACGGCGGAGACGGAGTCGACCAGCGGCGTCGCCTTCTGGCCGATGAAGCGGTGCTCGCGACCCCACTCCAGCGCGTCGGCGAGCGCGACGTACGCACCGGTGATGGCGGCCGTGCGGGTGCCGCCGTCGGCCTGCAGCACGTCGCAGTCGAGCACGATCGTGTTCTCGCCGAGGGCCTTCATGTCGACGACGGCCCGCAGGCTGCGCCCGACGAGCCGGCTGATCTCGTGGGTGCGGCCGCCGACACGTCCCTTGACCGCCTCGCGGTCCATCCGCTCGTTGGTGGACCGCGGCAGCATGGCGTACTCGGCGGTCACCCAGCCGCGGCCCTTGCCCGACATCCAGCGCGGGACCCCGTTGGTGAACGACGCCGTGCACAGCACCTTGGTGTCGCCGAACGAGATGAGGGCCGACCCCTCCGCCTGGCGGCTCCAGCCGCGCTCGATCGTCACCGGGCGGAGCTGGTCGGGGGTGCGCCCGTCGGCGCGGGTGATGTCGGTCACTTCGGTCTCCTCGATGGGGGGATGGACGGGGTGGCTCAGAAGGGCAGCTCGATGACGCCGGTCTGCACCAGGTCGACGCGGGAGACCTCCGGGCCGATGAACCGGTGCGCCAGGCGCAGGAAGTAGTCGGCGTCGGTGCCGGTGGCCTCGTAGCGGATGGTCGGCGGCAGCGGCGAGCGGCGCTCCAGCCCCTGGCCGACGAGGGTGCGGTAGACGTCCTTCGCGGTCTCGGTGTCGCTCGAGACCAGCGAGACGCCCTCCCCCATCACGTACGAGATCGCGCCCTTGAGGAACGGGTAGTGCGTGCAGCCGAGCACGAGCGTGTCCACCTCGGCCTCGCGGAGCGGTCGCAGGTACTCGGCGGTGACCCGCAGCACCTCGTCGCCGCTGGTGATCCCGGCCTCCACGAACTCGACGAAGCGGGGGCAGGCCTGCGTGAACAGGTCGAGGGTGGGCGCGGCGGCGAAGGCGTCCTCGTAGGCCCGCGAGGCGATGGTGCCGACCGTGCCGATCACGCCGACGCGGCCGGTGCGCGTCGCCGCGACCGCCCGGCGCACGGCCGGCTGGATGACTTCGATGACGGGCACGTCGTAGCGCTCGCGCGCATCCCGCAGCACAGCGGAGGACGCGGTGTTGCACGCGATGACGAGCAGCTTCACGCCCTGCTCGACCAGGAAGTCGAGCACCTCCAGCGAGTACTGGCGCACCTCGGCGATCGCCTTCGGGCCGTACGGCGAGTGCGCGGTGTCCCCGACGTAGAGCAGGGACTCGTTCGGCAGCTGATCGCGGATCGCGCGGGCGACGGTGAGCCCGCCGACTCCCGAGTCGAAGATCCCAATCGGCGCATCCGTCACAGCAGACCAGCCTACCCGCCCGGGCCGGGACGGCGGTGTGCGCGCGTGAGTAGGCTGAACGGCGTGACCGAGACCAGCGCGTCCTCCGCCCTCCTGACCGATCGCTACGAGCTCACGATGATCGATGCGGCCCTGCTCGCGGGCACGCACGACCGCGAGTGCGTGTTCGAGGCGTTCACCCGGCGGCTTCCGGCCGGCCGGCGCTACGGCGTGCTCGCCGGCACAGGCCGGCTGCTGGAGCTGATCGAGCAGTTCCGCTTCGGAGACACGGAGCTGCAGTTCCTGCGCGACAACGACGTGGTGCGCGGGGAGACGATCGACTGGCTCGCCGACTACCGCTTCTCCGGCACGATCCGCGGCTACCGGGAGGGCGAGCTGTTCTTCCCCGGCTCGCCGTTCTTCATCGTGGATGCGCCCTTCGCCGAGGGCGTCGTCCTGGAGACCCTGCTGCTCAGCGTGTTCAACTACGACTCGGCGGTCGCATCGGCGGCCGCGCGCATGGTGTCGGCGGCGGTCGGGCGCCCGCTGGCCGAAATGGGATCGCGCCGCGCGAGCGAGCGGTCGGCGGTCGCGGCGGCGCGCGCAGCGTTCATCGCCGGCTTCTCCGCCACCTCCAACCTGGAGGCGGGACGCACTTGGGGCGTGCCGACCATGGGCACCGCCGCCCATGCGTTCACGCTGCTGCACGACACCGAGGAGGCCGCGTTCCGCGCCCAGGTCGACGCGCTCGGCCCCGGCACGACGCTCCTGGTGGACACGTTCGATGTCGAGAAGGCGATCGAGACGGCCGTGAAGGTGGCCGGTCCGGAGCTGGGCGCCGTCCGGCTCGACTCGGGCGACCTCCCGAAACTCGTCACGCAGGTGCGCGAGCAGCTCGACTCGCTCGGAGCGACGAAGACCCGCATCACGGTCACGAACGACCTCGACGAGTTCACGATCGCGGCCCTCGCCGCCTCCCCCGTCGACTCCTACGGCGTCGGAACGTCGGTCGTCACCGGCTCGGGCTATCCCGCGTCGGGCATGGTCTACAAGCTGGTCGCGCACCGCCGCGCCGACGGCGCGGGCGAGTGGATCCCGGTGGCCAAGAAGTCGGAGCACAAGGCCAGCGTCGGCGGCCGCAAGCATCCGATCCGCCGTCTCGACGCCACGGGCACCGCGGTCGCCGAGGTGGTGCACATCGTCGAGAAGGGCGACACCCCCGACGACACCGGGCGCGACCTGCTGGTGCCGCTCATCACCGACGGCGAGGTCCACCGCGAGCACCTGGGCGCCGACGGGACGCGGCGGGCGCGGGAGCACCGCGAGCTCGCCATGAGGGAGCTCCCCGACGAGGCGTTCCGGCTCGGCCGGGGCGACCCGGTGCTGCCGACGATCTTCGAGTGAGGCCTACTCGTCCTTCAGCTTCTCGTAGATCTCGCGGCAGGTGGGGCAGACCGGGAACCGCTGCGGGTCGCGGTTCGGCGTCCACATCTTGCCGCACAGCGCCTTGACCGGCTTGCCGGTGACCGCCGACTCGAGGATCTGCTCCTTCTTCACGTAGTGCGAGAAGCGCTCGTGGTCGCCCGGCTCCTGGTTCTGCAGCAGCTCGTCGAGCTCACGGTCGAGCGTCGTCGTCCCACCGCCGGAAGGCAGCCCGTCCGGGCCGCCGGGCTCGGTGATGCTCGCGTCGTTCATACCTCAAGTGTAGACGCGCGGGACGTCAGTCGTTCCGGTTGGCGAACGCCATCAGCTCCGGCCCGCGGCGGTCGAAGACGCGACCCCCCAGCCAGAGGCCGAGGAACAGCGTCCCGAAGCCGATCAGCACTGCGACCACCGGCGCGATCGCCAGCCAGAACGCGTTCACCGTGAGCCCGAGCACCAGGAAGACCAGCACCGGGGAGGCGAGGATCAGGATGGCGAAGAAGCTGAGCGCCTGCACCGTCGCGGCCGACGCGCCCGAGGTCTGCGGCTGCGTGAAGGCGCTGTCGCCGGGCTTCGTCGCCGGGTACGGGAACAGCACCGACGAGATGCTGGAGAGGCCGAGCCCGATCACGAGGACAGCCCCGCTCAGCGCGGCGACCGACGGGAGGACCGCCCAGTCGCCGAACGCGATCGTGGTCGCGATGGAGCCGACGACGAGCACCGGGATGCCGACCACGACCGGCGGGAACATCCGTCCCGCCCGGTCGGCGATCCCGCGCGTCCCGGAGACCAGGTGCAGCCAGATCGCGGTGCTGTCGAACGCCAGGTCGTTGTGGATGCTCCACCCCAGGAACAGGCAGACCAGCGGCAGCGGCACGAGCGCGACGTAGTGCGCAGGCAGCCCGGCGAGGATCAGCACGACGATCACGAAGATCGGGATGACGGGCACGAGCACGATCGACACCCAGTAGCGGGCGTCCCGGCCCCAGTACGTCATCGAGCGGGCGGCGATCGCGGCGGTCGGGCCGCCGGGCAGCCGGTCGAACCAGCCGAGCCCGTGGTAGGCCTTCGAGCGTGCCTCCCGCTCGGGCGTCGCGACGACCCGGCCGACGAGGCCGACCCAGGCCAGCCACAGCAGGCCGAGGGTCGCGAGAGCGATCAGCAGCTGTAGGAGCGCCGGGCCCCACTCCCCCTGCGCCGCGGCGCCAGGAGCGGACCAGGCCGCACCCAGCGGCGTCCACGCCAGCCAGCCGGCGGCGCCGCCGAGGGCGCCGAGCCCGTCGCGCGCCCAGTCGACGGTGACCAGCAGGAGCAGGACCGGCGCGATGAGCACGAGCAGCAGGATGCCGATCACGCCTCCCGCCTCGCGCGAGCGGCGGGTGGACAGCATGGCGTGCGCGACCGCGGTGGTGACCCGGGAGGCGAGCACGCACGTGAGCACAACCGCGACGGCGGCGACCAGCGCGATCACGACGGTGCCCGGGTTCTGCGACCAGGTGACCACCGTCGCGGCGCTGCAGACGATGAGCACGAGCGAGGGGATGCCGATCAGCCCGGCGAGCAGCAGGCCCGTCGCCAGCGTCCGGTTCGGGATGCCGAACAGCGCGAACTCGCGCGGGTCGAGCGTGTCGTCCACGCCGAACAGGAGCGGGAGCAGCGCGAACCCCGCAACCACGACGGCGCCGATCACGACGACCACGCTGTGCGTCGCCGACAGGTCCGTGACCAGCCGCGCCGTCACCAGCGAACCGACGACGAGCACGGTGATGAACGCCCCGTAGAGCAGCCCGATCACCAGGCCGAAGACCTGCCACGGGCTCCGCCGGAAGGCGTTGCCCATGATCCGGAGCTTCAGTCCGAGAAACTGTGCAACCACTCCATGCCTTCCGCTGCCTTGCGACCGCCCGCGAGGTCGACGAAGCGCTCCTCCAGCGTCTGCTCGCCACGCACCTCGTCGATCGTGCCGGCGGCCAGCACCTGACCGCGCACGATGATGGCGACGCTGTCGCAGACGCGCTGGATCATGTCCATGCCGTGGCTGGACACCACCACCGTTCCGCCCGCGGCCGTGTAGCGCTGCAGGATGTCGATGATGTTGGCGGCGGAGACCGGGTCGACCGACTCGAACGGCTCGTCGAGCACGAGGAGGCGCGGCGAATGGATCATCGCGGCCGCCAGCGCGATCTTCTTGGTCATGCCCGCGGAGTAGTCGGCGACGAGCCGGTCCAGCGCGTCCTCGATGCCGAAGGCGGCAGCGAGGTCGTCGGTCCTGGCCCGGACGGTCTTCGCGCTCAGACCGCGCAGGGTCCCCGCGTAGCGCAGGAACTGGGCGCCGGTCAGCCGGTCGAACAGGCGCAGCTTGTCCGGGAGCACGCCGACGATGTGCTTGGCGCGCACCGGTTCCGCCCACACGTCGACGCCGTGCACGACGACGCGGCCGGCATCCGGGCGCAGCAGCCCGGTCACGATGGACAGCGTGGTCGTCTTGCCCGCGCCGTTCGGGCCGACGATGCCGTAGAACGAGCCCTCCTTGACGTCGAGGGTCACGCCGTCGACGGCGACGGTGTCGCCGTAGCGCTTGCGCAGGCCGTCGACCGTCAGAACGGTCGGCCGGGTGTCGACCGGGCGTTCCGGCGCGGCGGGCGCCGCCTCGGCGGTGCGGGCCTGCGCGGTCTTGCGCGTCCGCGGCTTGGGCGTCGTGGTGCGCGCTCGCGGCGCGCGCGTGCTCGGCGCGGCGGCCGCGGCCGCCGTCTTCGCCGGTGTCCGCTTCTGCGCCGGGCGCGCGGACGTCGCCGCGCCGGCCTCCGTCGCGTCGGTCTCCTCGGCTGTCGTGGCCTCGGCGCTCCCCGAGACCGCCGTCTCGGCCGTCTCCGCCATGATCTCCCCCCTCTGCGGCACCGCCGCCGCGACCAGCGCCCCGTCCTCGACGGTCTCGGGCTCGGTACGCGCGCGCTCGGAACTCACCCCGCTAACGTACCAATTCACACCACGCTGCGTAGCCCCCGCGCGTGAGGAAGAGGTCGCTTTCCGCACCTCTTAAAACCCTGTGAGGAACATAACGACCCCCTAACGACATCCGTCAACCCCTGCCCCCACACGGGGGCCGTCGGTATTCTGGCGGAGGCATGAAGGGGTGTCGAAACGCGTAAGCGCGGATGAATCCTGGGTGAACCTCTCCCGGGCGCAGGCCGACGGCGACCGATGAGGCGCCGCCACCGGTCTGGTTCGCGTCGACTCAAGGAGATTGATTGTGACGACCCAGGTAGTGATTCTCGCGGCCGGCATGGGCAGCCGGCTCGGACGGAGCCTCCCGAAGCCGCTGACCGAGCTGAGCGACGGCCGCACGATCATGCAGCAGCAGTTCGACAACATCCACGCGGCCTTCGGCAAGGACGTCCAGGTCACGATCGTCGTCGGCTACAAGCTCGAGCACATCATCGAGGCGTTCCCCGACGCCCAGTTCGTCTACAACGAGCAGTACGACCAGACGAACACCTCCAAGAGCCTCATGCGCGCCCTGCAGGCCTCCGGCCCCGGCGGCGTGCTCTGGATGAACGGCGACGTCGTCTTCGACCCGGCCGTTCTCGTCCGCGGCGCCGCGAACGTGGCACGCGACCAGACCTTCGTCACCGTCAACACCTCGTCGGTCGCCGACGAGGAGGTCAAGTACACGACGGGCACCGAGGGCTTCATCCAGGAGCTGTCCAAGACCGTCAAGAACGGGCTCGGCGAGGCCGTCGGCATCAACTACGTCTCCTCGAAGGACAAGGCCGCCCTGCTGCGCCAGCTGCAGCGCGTCGGCGACCAGGACTACTTCGAGCGCGGCATCGAGCTCGCGATCGAGCAGGACCGCATGCTGGTCGAGCCGGTCGACATCTCCGACCTGTACGCGGTCGAGGTCGACTTCCAGGAGGACCTGGAGCGCGCGAATCTTTTCGTATAGTCGAAGCCGCGTGAGCACTCACGCAGTTTCGATCAATACGATGGGTTGCCGTGACCAGTATCCCCACTGAGGTGCGCCCTGCGCAGCGTTCCCGCTTCACGCGGTACCGGCACTCCCTGTGGCTGCTGACCAAGCGCGACCTGAGCGTCCGCTACTCCACCAGCGCCCTCGGCTACCTGTGGTCGATCCTCGACCCGCTGGTGATGAGCCTGATCTACTGGTTCGTCTTCACGGTCATCTTCCACCGGTCGGTCGGCGAGAACCCCTACATCGTCTTCCTGCTCGCAGCCCTGCTGCCGTGGATGTGGTTCAACGGGGCGGTGTCGGACAGCACCCGCGCGTACATCCGCGAGGCGAAGCTGATCCGCTCGACGATGATCCCGAGGACCATCTGGGTGAACCGGATCGTGGCGTCCAAGGGCATCGAGTTCCTGCTCTCGCTTCCGGTGCTCGCCGCGTTCGCGATCTTCACCGGAGCGCGGGTGAACGTCGACATCCTGCTGTTCCCCCTGGCGATCCTCATCCAGACGGTGCTGACGGTCGGCGTCGGGCTCATCGTGGCGCCGCTCGTCGTGTTCTTCCGCGACCTGGAGCGCGCGGTGAAGCTGGCGCTGCGGTTCCTCTTCTACGCGTCCCCCATCATCTACAGCGCCCGCGATCTGCCCGGCGGCTGCGGAGGAGGAGTCGCGGCGAAGCACTGCGCGGCCTACCTGGCGACCCATCCCGGCGCGCAGACCGATGTGCTGTTCTCGCTGCACTTCTGGTCGGCGTTCAACCCCCTGACGGGCATCTTCAGCCTGTACCGGGCGGCGTTCTTCCCGGAGGAGCTGGACTGGTTCCTCGTCGGGGTGAGCGCGGCGATGTCCGTCGTGCTGCTCGGGATCGGCTGGGCCGTGTTCAAGCGCTTCGAGCGCGACGTGCTGAAGGAGATCTGAGTGGCACCGGTCATCGCGGTCGACGACCTCGGCGTGCGCTTCCGCCGCAACCGCGGCGCACGGCGTTCGTTCAAGGACCTGTTCTCGTCCCGGCAGCGGCGCACGCGGCCCGACGACTTCTGGGCGCTCCGCGGCGTCAGCTTCGACGTGCAGCCCGGCGAGGCGATCGGCGTGGTCGGCCGCAACGGCCAGGGCAAGTCGACCCTGCTCAAGCTGGTGGCCGGGGTGATGCTGCCCGACGAGGGCTCGGTGAAGGTCACGGAGGGCGTGGCGCCGCTGATCGAGATCACCGGCGGATTCGTCGACGACCTGACCGTGCGCGACAACGTCTACCTCACGGCGGGGCTGCACGGGATGTCGCGGTCGGAGATAGACGGCCGCTTCGGCGACATCATCGACTTCGCCGAGATCGGCGACTTCGTGGACACCCCCTACAAGCACCTCTCCAGCGGTATGAAGGTGCGCATCGCGTTCTCCGTGATCGCCCAGCTGGAGGAGCCTGTGCTGCTCGTGGACGAGGTGCTCGCCGTGGGCGACCGCGGGTTCCGGGAGAAGTGCTATCGCCGCATCGAGGAGCTGCTGGCGGGCGGGCGGACCCTGTTCTTCGTCTCGCACAACGAGAAGGACCTGCGCCGGTTCTGCCAGCGCGGGCTCTACCTCGACAAGGGGTCGCTCGTGCTCGACGGGCCGATCGACGACGTGCTGTCGCTCTACAACGCCGACTACGGCAGCTGACGTACGCCACTGCCGCGGCCCCTTCCCCAGCGCCGAAAGGTGTCCACAGAAAAGAATCCGGCGAGTTATCCCCCGAAGTGGCATATGTGCCCGATTCCGGGCCGAGAGCGTCGGAGGGGCTGGTTAGCGTCATCGCATGAATCGACTCCGCTTTCTCCGAAGCCCCTCGCCCGCCCCGCGTCCGCGCCGGTTCGCGTACCCCGTCCCCTGGCGTGTCGACCGCTCCGCGGCACCCCATCTCCGGCTCGTCAACGACGGCCGTGAGCCGCTCAGCGGCGTCACCGTGAGCGTCGCCGGCGGCTCCCGCCTGCGCGTGAGCGGCCCGAGCTCGGTGCAGCCGGGCGAGGCGGTGCGCGCCAGCGTCTCCGGCCGCCATCCCGAGCGCGACACGGTCCTCGTCGTGCGCTGGTTCCCGCCCGACGGCCGCGAGTACCTCTGGCAGATCAGCCTCTGAGGGCGATCCTCGGGCCGCCGGTCCCGGCGGCCCGAGGATCCCGCAATGCCTGCAACGCTGGCATTTCCGGTCGGCAACGCGCGAGGTCCGTGCCGCGTGGCTCAGCCGCTCTGGAGTCCCGGGACGGCCGGCATTTCACTGGGAGCATGAACAACACGGTCGAACCGGCGGCCAAGCTGCTCGGCGAGCGCATCCGTCTGGCACGCGTCCTGCTGGGCCTCAGCCAGGAGGCGATCGCCAGCCTCGCCGCCATGCACGTCACCAACTACGGCAAGATCGAGCGCGGCAACGCCAATCCCAGCCTGCTCACGATCGTCCGGATCGCCGCAGTGCTCGGCACCGACGTCGCCTCCCTGACGAAGGACATCACGCGGGAGCACCTCCCCGAGGGCGTCCGCGTGCTCGGCGCGCAGGAGTTCCTGGCCGAGCGCAAGCGCCGGTCCCGCCGCTCCAAGGCCTGACGCATCCTGGGGGCTCCCCGCGAGCCCGCCCGGCAGGCGTCGACACCGCGGCGGAGCGGCCTACACTCTGTGGGGATGGCCAAGAAGCAGCAACCGATCATCTCCGTCACCGGAGGCCCTGCGCAGGGCGGGGACACCCCGCGCGCCCTCGATGCGACGCTGGACCGCGTCCTCGCCATCCAGCGTCCCGTGGTGCTCGCGCACCTGCGCAGCATCCGGCGCCGGCACCCCGACGCCACCGCCGACGAGCTCGCTCGCGTGCTGGAGCGGCGCTACGTCGCCGCTGTGACGAGCGGAGGTGCCGCAGTCGGTGCGACGGCCGTCATCCCCGCCATCGGGACGGGTGTGACCCTGGCCCTCTCCGGCGTGGAGACCGCCGCCTTCCTGGAGGCGACGGCGCTCTACGCCCAGTCGATGAGCGAGCTGCACGGCATCGCGGTCGACGACCCGGAGCGCGCGAGGGCGCTGGTGCTCACCATGATGCTGGGCCGCGAGGGCTCCGACCTGGTGCGTCAGCTCGCCGGGCAGTTCGGCGGCGGTGGTGTGACGCGCACGGCGTACTGGGGCGAACTCGTGACCTCCAGCCTCCCGGCGATGGTGGTCGGGCCGCTCGTCGACAAGCTGAAGAGCACGTTCATCCGGCACTTCGCGGTGCGCGGCGGTGCGAGCATGCTGGCCCGGGCGATCCCGTTCGGGGTGGGCGCGGTCATCGGCGGGGCCGGGAACAACATCCTCGGCCGCCGCGTCGTGCAGAACGCCCGGCTGGCCTTCGGGCCCGCGCCGCTCGTCATCCCGGAGGCACTCGCTCCCGTCGAGGGCCCCGGCGCGGTCCGGCGGCTCGGCTCGGCGACGGGCGGCGGCATGGTGCGCCTCGGCCGGGCGACGGGCGAGCGCGCCGCCCGCGTCGGGAAGGCGCTGGGTTCGGCCGTGCCCCGACGCACCAAGCCCGCGCCCGAACTCCTCGCGCTCCCGCCCGCCGAGGACGACCTCCGCGCCGCGAGTGGTGAGTAACCGCGGTTAAGTCGGGCGAGTGGTGACATCGTGTCACCACTCGGCGAGCGGGCGAAAGCTGCTCAGATGACCGGCGGGCGTCCCGCAGCGGTCATGCGGAGGACGGTGCGCCAGCGGAGCGGGCGGCGCTCGCCCGGGTCGGCGCGCCAGCCCTCCGCCCAGCCGCCGAACCAGGCGCGCAGCACCGCGGGCTTGCGGAACCAGCGGAGCAGCTGGATGCCGGTCCACGACCCGACGTAGAGCGGGATGAGCACGGCCGGCAGGTTGCGGCGGGCGAGCCAGACCCGGTTCCGCGCGTTCAGGCGGTAGTAGTACGAGTGCCGGGTCGGCGAGACGGACGGGTGCTCCGCCACCAGGTCGCCCGCGTACCAGACACGCCGGCCCTGGTCCCAGACCTTCCAGGCCAGATCGATGCCCTCGTGCGCGTAGAAGAACGGATCCGCCCAGCCGCCGGCGCGCTCGAAGACCTCCCGGGGCAGCACCACCGCCGCCTCCAGCACGGCGAACACGTTGCTGGAGCGTTCCGGGTCGCCCTTGCGGATGCGCGGGATCCAGCGCCTCGGCGACGGGGCGCCGCCCGGCACCCGCAGGCGCGGCTGCAGCATCCCGATGCCCGGATCCGCCTGCAGCTTCGCGACCGCGTCGGCCAGGAACGCGGGCGACGGGATGTCGGCGTCGTCGTCGAGGAAGAACAGCCACTCCCCCGCCACGAGCGGAACGCCCGCGTTGCGGCCGGCCGGGATGCCGACGTTCTCCGGCAGCGCGAGGGTGCGCACGCCGTCGGGCAGCGCGGGGTCGGACGTCGCCGGATCCCAGCCGTTGCCGACCACGACGATGTCGGTGGTCACGCCGTGCTGCGCGAGCACCGAGTCCACGCCGCGGCGCAGCTCCACCGGCCTGGCGCCCTGCGTGAGCACCACGACCGCGACGGCCGGCAGCTCAGCCACGGACCCGCCGCGACGCCATGATGGTCACGAAGTGGCCGATCAGCGCCAGGATCGACAGCGGCACGAGGGCGCACAGCAGGATGCGGTCGGCCAGGGTGGACCCGATGAACAGCCCGACGATCGAGAACACGAAGATCAGGATGGTCAGCTCGACCGAGTGGTACAGCCGGTGGAACGGCAGGAACCGGGCGGCGCGGCGCAGCGTGGCCACCACGCCGTGGGTCGGCGCGTACTCCGACTGCGTGTCCGCCAGCTTCGGCAGGCCCGCATTCGCCCGCGCGACGCGCACCATGTCGTTGAGCGCCTTGTTGAGCACGATCACGAGCGCCAGCAGGGTGCCGAGGTTGGTACAGAGGTAGTCCTCCGGCGCCTGGAACGGATACCCGGCCGCGCGGATGCCGAGCACGATGGCGATCAGGGTCTCCGTCGTGTAGTGGCCGACGTTGTCGAGGAAGATGCCCGCGGGCGACGATGTTCCGCGCCAGCGGGCCACCTCGCCGTCGCAGCAGTCGACGAGCATCTGCAGCTGGCCGAGCACCAGCGCGAGCGCGGCGCCCGCGATGCCGGGGATCAGCAGCGATGCCGCGGTCGCCCATCCCGTCAGGATCATGAGGCCCGTGACGCCGTTCGCCGAGATCGAGGTCTTCAGCAGGAACCAGGTCAGGTACGGCGAGAGGTTGCGCAGGTACAGAGACGCGGTCCAGTGCTCGGCGTTGCGGCGTCCGCGCACCTCCGGCGGCTGGGCGACGGCCCGGAGCTCGGCGATGGAGGTGGGACGGGCGCCGTGTGCGGCTGCTCCGGGTGCGGACATGCCTACCTTCCCGTGTGGGCTGTGATGTTGCGGGTGAGCGACAGGTATCCGAGGACGAAGCCGATCCCCCAGCTGAAGTGGATGCACGGCAAGACTACGAGAAACCACAGGAACGGGCGAAAACCGTCGCGGCGGCCCCAGACCAGGGCCGAGACGACCACGATCACGAGGTACAGCAGCGGCGCGGCGAAGCCCCAGAGCAGCCACGGGGTCGCACCGAGGGCGGCCTGCACGATCCCGGCGATGCCGAGCAGGGTTCCGACGGTGACGCCGATCACCATGACCGGCGGTGCGAAGTAGCGCAGGCCGTTCGACGCCGGGAACCGGCGCGCGAGCTCGCCGCGCCAGATGCCGGTGGAGAAGAACTGCCGCGCCAGACGGTACAGGTTGGGCCGCGGGCGGTACGTCACCTTGAGCCGCGGTGTGAACCACACGGTGCCGCCCGCCGTCCGGATGCGGCGGTTGAGCTCCCAGTCCTGCCCGCGCTTGATCTCCTCGTCGAACAGCCCGACCTGGAGCAGGCGGTCGCGGCGGAAGACGCCGAGGTACACGGTCTCGGCCGGGCCGGCCTCGCCGCCGACGTGGAGCTTGGTGCCGCCGAGGCCGACCCGGCTGCCGTAGGCCCGCGCGACGGCGCGCTCGAAGTCGGTGGTGCCCTGCGCGTCCATCAGGCCGCCGACGTTGTCGGCGCCGGTCTCGAGCATGGTCTCGACCGCGATGCGGGCGTACTCGGGCGGCAGGACGCTGTGGGCGTCGACACGGATCACGATCGGGTACTGCGATTCGCGGATGGCCAGGTTGAGCCCGGCGGGCGTCGAGCCGACGACGTTGTCCACGACCCGGATGCGGTCGTCCACCGCCGCCAGCTCTTCGACCAGCTCGGTGGTGCCGTCCATGCTGGGACCGAGGGCGATCGTCACCTCGAACGGGCCCGCGTAGTCCTGTTCGAGCAGGCTGTCGACCGCTGCCCGGACGTGGGTGACCTCGTTGAGCACGGGCATCACGTACGAGACACCGGGGAGGGTGTTCACGGCGGGGTCCGGCATCTGATCCTTCGGTCGTACGGGTCGGCGTCGAGCCTACCAGCCGCCCCTGCGACGAGCCCGGGAGGAACGGCGGAGGGCCGCCCCGCGTCGGCGGGACGGCCCTCTCAGCGCTTCCGGGTCACTGGGCGGGAAGCGAGCCCAGCGTCACCGAGGCGGTCTTGGTCTGACCGCCGCGGATGTACGTGAGGTCCACCTTCGCGCCGGCCGCCTGCGCCCGCACCTGGGCGGTCAGGTCGGTCGCGTCGGTGATCGGCGAGCCGGCGAAGTTCACCACGACGTCACCGGCCTTGAGGCCCGCGTCCGCCGCGGCGCCGCCCGACGTGACGTTCTTGATCAGCGCGCCGACCGTCGTCGCGTTGCTGTCGCTGCTCGCATCGGCGACCGAAGCCCCGAGCAGGCCGTGGCTGGCGGATCCGTTCTTGATGATCTCGTCGGAGATGCGCTTCGCGAGGTTCGACGGGATGGCGAAGCCGACGCCGATGCTGCCCGACTGGGAGCCGTCGGTGCTGGAGCCGCCGGCGCTCGCGATGGCGACGTTGACGCCGATCAGCTGGCCCTTGTCGTTCAGCAGCGCGCCGCCCGAGTTGCCGGGGTTGATGGACGCGTCGGTCTGGATGACCGGCAGCGAGATCGTGCCCTGGGACTGCTGCTGTTGCTGCTGCTGTCCGCCCTGTCCGGGGAAGTCGAAGTTGAACGGGTTCTGGCCGTTGTCGTTCCCATTGCCGTTGCCGTCGCTGTTGGAGTCGCCCTTCGGCGCGGCGGACGACGCGATGCTGATGCTGCGGTTGAGCGCGGAGACGATGCCGTCGGTGACCGTGCCGGAGAGGCCGAGCGGGGCGCCGATGGCGACCGTCGTGCTCCCGACGTTCAGCTTGCCGGAGTCGCCCCAGCTCATCGGGGTGAGCCCGGAGGCCTTGTCGAGCTTGATCACGGCGAGGTCGGTGGTCGGGTCGGTGCCGACGAGCTTCGCGGTGTAGATCTTGCCGTCGTTGTCGGTCACCGTGATGCTGACGTTCGACGCCTGGCCGTCGAGCGTGACGACGTGCGTGTTGGTGAGCACGTAGCCGTCGCTGGTCAGGACGATGCCGGAGCCGGTGCCGCCCGAGCTGGACGCGCTGACCGAGATGGTCACGACACTCGGCGAGGCCTTCGCGGCGACGGCGGTGACCGTCGTGGCGTTGTTGGAGTCGTTGACCGTGATGTTCTGCGGGCCCGACACCGTCTTGATGGTGGCGTTGCCGCCGTTGGTGGCGGCGTAGAGGCCGACCCCGGCGCCGGCGCCGGCGATGCCGCCGACGAGTGCGCCGATCGCGAGCGTCGCGATGATGAGGCCGGTGTTGCCGCGCTTGGCGGGCTTCTGGGCCGGGGCGGCGCCGGGGGCGCCCGGGGTGCCGGGGGCCGCGGCGTAGGCCTGCTGGTGCCCGTTCGGCGCGTACGGCTGCTGGCCGTATCCGGACGGCTGGCCGAAGGAGCCGCCGCCGTAGTTCGGCTGCTGCCCGTACGGCTGGCCGTAGGGCTGCGGGTGCACGGGCTGGGTGGGCTGGGTGTGCTGCGCTCCCGGCTGCACCGGCGCGGGCTGCGGCACGGTCGGCTGGTGGTCGACCGGCTGCTGCGGGACCGTCGGCTGCGGGACCGTCGGCTGCACCGCGGTCGGCTGCGACGCGGTGTCCTGAGCGGCGCTCTCGGTGTGCTGGGGGGCCGCCGTCTCGGCGGAGGGGGCCTGCTCGGTGCCGGCAGCATCCACGACCGCGTCGGTGTCGGCGTCATGCTGGGGCTTCGCGGGCTCCGGAGTGTTCGGGGTGTCGGTCATGGTGTTGCTCCTTCCAAGCACGAACAGCTTGGGATGCCAACCTGAGCGTTCTCTTTCCCGATGCTGTGGACGACCTTCTGCAAGTCGATGACTCTCCACAACGTAACCGATGGGTGAGGTGGGAGTAAGGCCGTACGGTGGATCCATGACGATCTCCGGAGCCTGGCGACGCGCCGCCGAGGGCGCGGGGCTGCTCGGCGCCGACGGGTCCGTCCGGCCGACCATCTTCGCCGAGATGAGCGCGCTGGCGGCACGCACGGGCGCGATCAACCTCGGCCAGGGCTTCCCCGACGAGGACGGGCCCGCCGAGGTGCTCGATGCCGCGGTCGCGGCCATCCGCGGCGGCGACAACCAGTACCCGCCCGGAACGGGCATCCCCGACCTGCGCCTGGCCGTCGCCGAGCACCAGCAGCGGTTCTACGGGCTGGAGGTCGACCCCGACCGTGAGGTGCTCGTGACCGCGGGCGCCACGGAGGCCATTGCGGCCACGCTGCTCGCACTCCTGGAGCCCGGCGACGAGGTCGTGACGTTCGAGCCGTACTACGACGAGTACGGCGCCGTCATCGCCCTCGCCGGCGGCGTGCACCGCACCGTCCCGCTCGAGCCGCCCGCGTTCCGCCCCGATCTCGACCGGCTGCGCGACACGGTGACCGACCGGACGCGGGTGATCCTCGTGAACACTCCGCACAATCCCACCGGCGCCGTGCTCGACCGCGAGACGCTCTCCGTCGTCGTGGAGCTGGCCGAGCGGCACGACGCCGTCATCGTCACCGACTCGGTGTACGAGCACCTGACCTTCGGGCCGGAGCACATCCCGATCGAGTCGCTGCCCGGAGCCCGGGAGCGCACGGTCGCCATCTCGTCCGGCGGCAAGACCTTCAACACGACCGGCTGGAAGGTCGGCTGGCTCACCGCGCCGGCCCCGCTGGTGACCGCCGTGCTCGCTGTGAAGCAGTTCCTCACGTATGTGAACGGGGCGCCGTTCCAGCCGGCGATCGCCGCCGGGCTCCGGCTCCCCGGCGCCTACTTCCACGGCATCGCCGACGCTCTCGCGTACAAGCGCGACATCCTCTCCGACGGCCTGCGTTCGGCCGGTTTCGGCGTCTTCCCGAGCGACGGCACCTACTTCGTCGTCGCCGACGCGGCGCCGCTGGGGTTCCCGGACGCCGTGGAGCTGTGCCGGACGCTGCCGGAGCTCGCCGGGGTGGTCGCCGTGCCTCTCGGCGCGTTCAGCCGCGGAGAGTACGCCGCGCGAACCGCGTCTCTCGTCCGGTTCGCGTTCTGCAAGCGCACCGAGGTGCTGGAGGAGGCGGCCCGCAGGCTGTCGTCGCTTCCGCGCTGAGTCAGCGCGGGACGACGCGGTAGCGGCGCAGCGCCAGTGCGGGGTTCCGCTCCCGGACCTCGCGGATCCGGGCGGTCGACACCTCCGCCACCGCGACGCCGGTCGTCTCGCCGAGCCCGGCGACCGTGACGCCCATCGGGTCGACGATCGCGCTCACGCCGACGCCGATCGACGGCGGATGGTCCGCCGCGGCGACGTACAGGGTGTTCTCGATCGCCCGCGCGGCCAGCAGCGTCGTCCAGTGGAACTCCTTGAGCGGGCCGCGCACCCACTCCGCCGGCACCGCGACGAGGTCGGCTCCCGCGTCCGCCAGGCGGCGCGTGACCTCCGGGAAGCGCAGGTCGTAACAGGTCTGCAGACCGACGGTGACGCCGTCCACGTCGAAGGTCTGCGGCTCGTCCACGGGACCGGGGACCACCCACTCCGACTCCCGGGAGCCGAAGGCGTCGTACAGGTGCTGCTTGCGGTAGGTCGCCAGCACATCGCCCGACTCCCCCACCGCGACGAGCGTGTTGGAGAACTTGCGGGCTTCGTCCGTGCGCTCGATCAGTCCCGCCACGATCGTGACACCGTGCTCGCGCGCCGCGGCGGCGAGCCCGCCGACGAACTCGCCGTCGAGCGGCTCCGCGTTGCGGGCGAACGAAGGCCCGAGCGGGTCGGTGAAGTACGACGCGTACTCGGGCAGCACGACCAGCCGGGCACCGCGCGAGGCGGCGACCGCGATGAGCCCGGCCACCACATCCCGGTTGTGGACGCGGTCCTCCCCCGGCGCGAACTGGACGACCGCGACGCCGATGCTCCGCCCCTCGACGGTCAGCTCCGCCGGCCGGTCGCCCACAGCGCCACGGTCGCTCACAGCGCCACGGTCGTTCACGGCGCCACCTCGACGCGCGGGATGGCCGCCGTCACCGGCTCCGGCGTCTCCACCGGCAGCACGATGCTGATGGAGGTGCCGACGCCCTCCTCGCTGGCGATGTCGAGCCGGCCGCCGTGGGCCGTGACGATGGCCTTCGTGATGGTGAGGCCGAGGCCGACTCCGGGCACCGCGTTGCGCGTGGCCGTGGACGCCCGGAAGAAGCGCTGCGAGAGCCGGCTGAGCTCCACGGCGGGGATGCCGATGCCGGTGTCCGAGACGGCGATCACGGCCGTCTCGCCGTCGGCGCGCAGCGCGACGGTGACGGTCCCGCCGGACGGCGTGAACTTGATCGCGTTGGAGACCAGGTTGTCGACCGCCTGCCCGAGGCGCACCGCGTCGCCGCGGACCTGGAGCGGCCCGTCCGGCAGGTCGCCCACGATCGTCACGCCCGCGTTGGCGGCGAGCGGACGCGCCGACTCGATGGAGGCGGACACTACACTCCCGAGTTCCACGTCGCGGATGTCGAGCGGGAACCGGCCGGATTCCACCTGCGCGGTGAACAGCAGGTCGCCGACCAGCCGCAGCAGCCGGTGGGCGTTGCGCTCGGCGACGCCGAGGTACTGCAGCTGCTCCTCCGAGAGCGGCGCCTCGTCGTCGTCCCGCATGAGCTCCAGGTAGCCGAGGATCGACGACAGCGGCGTTCGCAGCTCGTGCGAGATCAGCCCGACGAACTCGTCCTTGAGCCGCGCGAACTCCCGTGCCTGTGTCATGTCGGTCGCCACGAAGATGAAGCCGACGCGGTGCCCGTTCTCGTCGAGCCGCGGCGTCGCCGCCACCTGCACCGCGACACGCTTGCCGTCGGGCCGCACGTAGGTCCAGTCGCGGACATCGGCGGAGCCGGCCCGGACGGTGTCGACCAGGGCGGAGAACTCGTCGACGCTCGACACCGTGGTGACCCGTGCGTCCATGTCCTCCAGCCGCTGCTCGATCTCCTGCGTGTCGTGGAAGTCGATGATGTGGTGCTTGCCGTCGAGCACCTGCTTCTCGGTCAGGCCGAGCATCTTCGCGGCGCCGGGGTTCCAGACGTCGATGAGCCCGTCGAGGTCGGTGCCGATGACCGACTGCTCGGTCACCGCGTTCCAGATGCTCTGGATGAGCCGGTTCGCGGTCTTCAGCCGCGCCTCGTTGAGCACCAGCTCGTCCTGCGCGGTGACCGCCTGCGCCAGCAGCTGCTGCTGCTGCTCGACCGCCTCGCGCGCCACCCTGAGCTGCACGCGCATCCGGTGCGCGATCTCGTTGATGACGACGGCCACGATCAGGTAGAGCACCGGCGAGAAGAACGCGCGGACGATGTCGGCCGGGGATCCGCCCCCGCCGTCGACCACGAGCGGGGCGAGCAGGACGATGAAGGTTCCGACCGCCGCGATCAGGATGTTGACACGCCCCTCCTCGGAGGCGATCCACACGAACGGGAGCAGTGTCAGCACCACGAACGGCGACGCCGACGAGCCGGTGCCGAGACGCATCAGTCCGACCGCGAGAAGAGACAGCACCGGGACGATGACCGCCCACTCCGCGGCGAAGCGTCGCCAGGGCACGGCGAGGGACAGCACCGTGGCGATCAGGACGAGCACGATGCTGGCGACGAATTCCGGCCAGTTCGTCACGGGCACCCCGTTGGGCATCAGGGCGATGAGCACGACGATGCCGAACCCGACCAGCGTCGGAAGCTGCTTCATGAACGCCGACGGCGAGTCGAGCGGGATGCGGCTGATCCAGCGATCGATCGTCATACCCGTTCCTCCAGGTCGAGCATCTCGCGGATGCGGGTCGAGAGCAGCCGCGGACTGAACGGCTTCACGATGAAGCTGTCGGAGCGGTCGGCGACCACGCCGTGGTCGGTCAGCAGCTGCACGGAGGCGGACACCATGAGGATGAGCGTGTCCTTCGTGAGCGCATCCGAGCGGATGGCCTCGGCGACCTCCACGCCGTTGAGCCCCGGCATCGAGATGTCGAGCACGGCCAGGTCGACCCCGCCCGAGCGGACGGCGTCCAGCGCGTCCCGGCCGTTGTCCACGGCGGCCACGATGTCCACACCGGCACGCGAGGCGGCGATGGTCATCAGGCCCCGGATGTCGGCGTCGTCGTCCGCGATGACGACGCGCTTGCGGTCACCCGCCACGGGCTCCACGCCAGCCTCAGACATGCAGGAACACCACCCGGACGACCACGATGGCCGCGCACACCAGCAGGGCGACACCGGCGTACACCGGCAGCCGGTACTCCCAGCGGCGGTTGCGCTCCAGCTCCTCCTCGATCTGCTGCCGCACCTCGGCCGGCGGTTCGACGGGACTCATCGGGCCTCCTCGGTCTCGGCTGCGACGCGGGCGGACGCCGCGTCGAGGAGCGCGGGGACGCGCTCATAGCGCCCGACGTCGGCGGCGACGTGGCTGTCGGTGGAGGCAACGATACGCGCTCCGGCGCGCAGCAGCGCGGCGATGGCGTCGGGCCCGGGGCACGCCCACTTCTCGTTGACCTCGACGATCGTGCCGGTGGCGGCCGCCGCCTCCGCCCAGGCGAGCAGGCGCTGGGGGCCGAGCTGCGACTCGTCGAGGCCCACCTTCGGCAGGATCGAGAACCAGTGCGCCAGCTGGGCGTGCGGGGTGCGCTCCATCGCCCGGATGCCGGCCTCGACGAGCAGGTCGAGCGCGTCGTCCGCGGAGAGGCCGGCGTCGAGCCGCTCCCGGGTCGCGGTCGGCGACCACGGGCCGTCGGTGCCGGGGAACTGGTGGTCGCCGATGACGACGGCATCCACCCCGCCGGGCCCGACGACGAGGCCGGCCGGGGTGTCGACCGTCCCTGCCGCATCCAGCAGCTTCGCCTCCACGCCGGTCAGGACGGTGAGACCCTCCGGGATGCGCTCCGCGCGGACTGCGGACAGGAACTCCGGCACCCACGTCGTCGTAGCGCGCACGTGGTCGGTCAGCCGCAGCGTCGCGAGGCCGGCGGCGGAGGCGGCGGCGATGTTCTCCGCGAGCGTGCTCCTCGCGTCGTCGGAGAACGTGGAGTGGACGTGGAAGTCGCCGTGGAGCACGGCGGTCAGCCGAGCGGCCTCCGTCCCGCTCACTCCTCCGGTCCCTCCGTGTGCGCCGCGTTCTCGGAGACCAGCACATCGGCCGGACGCAGGAAGACGTCCTCGAGGAAACGGACGTTCGCCAGCTCCTCGAAGTCGACGGCGGACGGCACAGGGCGGCCGAGCACGAGGTCGAGCAGCAGCGACGGCATGTCCACGCCCGCCGCGATCGTCAGCGGCATCGCGCCGGGGAAGCGCGGGTTCACCTCCAGCAGTGCCGGGACGCCGTCGGAGCTGTAGCGCAGCTGGACGTTGGCGACGCCGGTCAGGCCGATCGCCCGCGCGACGTCGGCGGCCGTGTCGGAGAGCTCCGCCCGCCGCACGGTGCGCCCGGCGATCGAGACGCCGGAGTCGACCCGCTCGCGCGAGCGCGGAACGGCGGCGATGACCTCGCCGTCGAGACCGGCCAGCACGTCGACCGAGAACTCCTCGCCCGGCAGATTCTCCTGGATGATGATGCTCTCGTCGGTGCCGAGCGCCTCCAGCGTCCCGCGGTCCGGGATGAGGCGCACGCCGCGCGAGCCCGCGCCGCTCCGGGGCTTCACGATCACCGGGAAGGTCCAGTCGGCTCCGACGCCCTCGCGGTTCAGCAGCCGGGTCACGGGGATGCGCGCTCGGCCGTCGACGCGCTGCACCAGCGCGTACTTGTCGAGGCACGTGACGAGGGTGTCGTGCGTGGGAGCGGCCAGCGCCGTGCCGACTGCCGCGAGCTCGTCCCGCCGCGCGGCGAGCCCCGGGAGCTCGACGTCGACGGTCGAGAAGAGCACGTCGATGCCGTCCTCGCGGCTCATCGCGATGAGCGCGTCGACGAAGCCGTCGGAGCGGCCCGGCGGCACGATGCGGCGGCGGTCCGCCGGCACGAGGTACAGGCCGCTCGCCCAGCCGTCCATGTCGGCGGCGAACACGTCGACGTCGTCGCGGGCGAGCAGCGAGCGGATCACGGCGACGCCGGCCGGGCCGCCCGCGCCGGTGACCAGGACGCGGGTTCGGGTGGTGTCGGTCATCTACGCGGTCCTCCGGATGCGGGCGTCGGTCTGGATGCTGGAGGCCGGCACCGAGATGTCGGCGGTGTCGCGCATGACCTCCAGGGGTTCGCAGTTCTTCCCGCCCCCGAAGCGCGACCAGTAGCGGGCGGTGGCGAGCACGAAGTCCGGCTCGAGGTAGGCCCGGAGCTCGGTCTGCGAGCGGAAGCAGTCGAGCAGCTGCAGCTTGGTCTCGGTGAACCCGTCGATCGGCACGAACCGGGTGGGCCGGAAGTCGATGGTCGCCGACGGGCTCTGGTAGCAGCACACCGTCCGCACCGATCGCGTCGCCACGTTGGTGGCCGCGTGGACGGCCCGGTGGTCCTGGTGCCGGTCGTGCGACGAGTGCGTGTAGACGATGTCGGGCTGCACCTCGGCGACGACCCGCTCGATGATGCTCACGGTCGGGTCGGCGGCGGAGATGTGCGTGTCCTCCAGGTCCTCCAGGAACAGCCGGGCGCCCAGCAGCTCCGCCGAGGCGAGCGACTCGTGCTGCCGGTCGTCGGCGTCGCCGCCACGGGCGCCGCGCGAGAGGGTGAGGATGACGACGTCGTTGCCTGCGTCGCGGTGCGCGGCGAGGATGCCGCCGACGCCGATCTCGACGTCGTCCGGGTGGGCGCCGATCGCCAGCACCACCTGCCGGCGCTGGCCCGCGCGCTTGACGCGCCCCTCGGCCGCGAGACGGTTCACGATCTCCACCAGCTCGGCGGAGGCGACCGGCTTGGTGAGGAACTCGTCTGCTTGCGCCCGCAGTGCGGAGACGGCGTAGTCGACCGAGACGTGCGCGGTCATCACCACGACAGGCATGCCGGGATACCGGCTGCGCAGCTCCTTGAGCAGGTCGAGGCCGGAGATGCCCGGCATCTCGATGTCGGTGATGACCAGATCCGGATCGACCTCCGCGATCGTGTCCAGAGCCACCGAGGGGTCGGTGACGGCGATCGCCATCGCATCCGCCCGCTTCTCCAGCACGGTCTTCATGAAGAAGGCCACGTCCGGGTCGTCCTCGACCACCACCACCCGGAACTTCGTCACGGCACTCGCCATCGCATCCCCTATCTGGGAAAGACTCTAGTAGGACGACCGGTCCACACGGATCGACGCGCCCGGGCGGTCGTTCGCGATTTCACCCCTCTCCGGAACCGTGCTAGAGTCAATTCTTGTGCCGCGGGGTGGAGCAGCTCGGTAGCTCGCTGGGCTCATAACCCAGAGGTCGTAGGTTCAAATCCTGCCCCCGCAACCAATAAGGCCCCTGACCGGGAAGTTCTCCGGTCAGGGGCCTTTGCTGTCCCCCGCGACTGCGCCCCCGCGTCAGGTCTGCGGGTGCGCGCGCACCCGCAGACGTCACAGGCGGCCGCAGTCGCCTCGTGAGCGCCGGAGGGCGGAGACGGCGAAGCGGCCCGCACCCGGAGGTGCGAGCCGCTTCTGCGACGATCGGGACGGCTACTTGGCCGCCGGCTGCCCCTCGGCCGCGACGGCGTCGGAGATGGCCTGCTGCAGGCGCTGCTGCGCCGCGCCGTACGCCGTCCAGTCCCCCGACTTGAGCGCGGCCTGGCTGTCGGACAGGGCCTGCCTCGCGCGCTGCAGCGCATCCTGCAGAGCGGCGTTGTTCGCCGACGAACTGCCGCCGGTGCCGCCGCCCGAGGTCTCACCGCCGGACTGGCCGCCGGTTCCTCCGCTACCGGTGCCGGTGCTCGGGACGTTGTTGTCTCCCGCGCTCGCACCCGAGTCGCCGCCGAACAGCGCGTCGAGCGCCTGGTCGAGCGTGTCCTCGAACTCGATCTTGTCGCCGAACGCGACGAGCACCTTCTGCAGCAGCGGGTAGCTGGTCTCACCCGACGAGCGGACGTAGACCGGCTGCACGTACAGCAGTCCGCCGCCGACGGGCAGCGTCAGCAGGTTGCCGTTGATCACCTCCGACTTGCCCTGGCGCAGCAGGTTCAGCTGCTGCGACACGGTCGGATCGGAGTCGAACTGGTTCTGCATCTGGCCCGGGCCGGGGATGCTGTCGCCGGACGGCAGTTGCAGGAGTCTGAGCTTGCCGTAGCCGGAGGCGACCTTGCCCTTCTGGTCGCCCGCGTCCGCATCCACCGACAGGTACCCCTTGAGCACCGAGCGGCTCGACTCGCTCGTCCCCTGCGGGATGAAGGTCGAGTAGAGCGAGAACGTCGGCTCCTTCTGACCCGGCATCTTCAGCGTCAGATAGTACGGAGGCTGCAGCGCCGGGTTGCTCGACGGCGAGGTCGGGTCGTTCGGCGTCGTCCAGGCGTCCTCACGCGAGTAGAACGAGCCGGCGTCGGTGACGTGGTACTGACCGAGCACCGACCGCTGCACCTTGAACAGGTCGGACGGGTAGCGCACGTGGCTCATCAGCTGGGCGCTCATGTCGCTGACCGGCTTGACCGTCGACGGGAAGATCTTCTGCCAGGTCTTGAGAACCGGGTCGGTGGTGTCCCACGCGTAGAGGGTCACCGAGCCGTCGTAGGCGTCGACCGTGGCCTTCACCGAGTTGCGGATGTAGTTGATGTCGTCGAAGGCGTAGGCGGGCTTCGGCGTGTCCTTGTCGGCCGTGGCGTCGCTCAGGCTGCCGACGTGCGAGTACGGGAACTGGTCGCTCGTCGTGTAGCCGTCGACGATCCACTTGACCCTGCCGTCGACCACGGCCGGGTACGCCTGCGAGTCGAGCGTCAGGTAGGGCGCGACCTTCTCCACGCGCTTGATCGGGTCGCGGTCGTACAGGATCTGCGAGTTGTTGTTCACCGCGTCGGACAGCACGATCTGCTCGTCCTGGAACTTCAGCGCGTAGACCAGCCGCTTGAAGATGTTGTCGAGCTTCGGGCCGCCGTTGCCGTTGAACGTGGTGTACGTCTGCTGAGCGCCCTCGCTCCCGCCCGGGTAGTCGAGCTCGACGGGCTTGCTGCCCTTCGGGCCACCGACGATCGAGTAGGTGGGCGACTGCTCGCCGAAGTAGATGCGCGGCTGGTACGAGCCGAGCGTGCCGGAGGTCGGGATGCCCGACTCCAGGAACACCGGCTGGCCGTCGGTCGAGCGCTTGTTGCCGTAGGCGGCGACCAGGCCGTAACCGTGCGTGTACACGATGGTGTCGTTGAACCAGTTGCGGGCGCCGCTGAGACCGGACTGCTGCAGCTCGCGCACGGCGACCACGGCGTCCTGCTGGGTGCCGTCGAGGTTGTAGCGGTCGACGTTCAGCTTCTCCGGGAACGCGTAGTACTGCCGGAACTGCTGGAGCTGGCGGAACGACGGGCTGACGACGGCGGGGTCGAGGATGCGGATCTGCGCGGTGGTCTGCGCATCCTGACGCAGGGCGCCCTGCTCCGCGGTCGTCTTGGCGTTGTAGGGGATGGTCTCGATGTCGCTCAGGCCGTACGCCTCGCGCGTATAGTCGATCCCCTTCTGCACGTAGGGCGATTCCAGCGTCTTCTGGCTCGGGTCGACCTGGAAGCGCTGCACGACCCAGGGAACGATCGCGCCGACGACGAGGGCGGCGACGACGAGCAGCGCCGTTCCGACGATCGGGAACCGCCAGCGGCCGATGAACGCCGTCAGGAAGAACAGGATGGCGACGAAGATCGCCGCCCCCGCCAGGATCGCCCGGCCGGGGATGGTCGCGTTCACGTCGGTGTACGAGGCGCCGTTGATCATGTCGTTGACATTGGAGTCGGTGACGGTCGCGTAGCGGTCGAGCCAGATGCTCACGCCCTGCAGCAGCAGGTAGAGCCCGGCGACGACGGAGATCTGCACGCGCGCGGCGCGGGAGATGCGCACCTCCCGGCCGCTCACCCGGATGGAGCCGTAGAGGTAGCAGGTGGCGAGCGTCGCGAGCAGCGAGATGAGCACGACGGCCGACGCGAAGCCGACCAGGCTGCGCAGGAACGGCAGGTCGAAGAGGTAGAAGCCGATGTCGAGGTGGAACAGCGGGTCGGACTTGCCGTACGAGGTGCCGTTCAGCCAGAGCGCGGCGGTCTGCCAGCGGCTCGCCGCCGAGACGCCGGCGAAGATGCCGAAGACGATCGGGATGCCGTACATCGCGAGCCGGCGCAGCGGCTCGATGACCTGCTGGTAGCGGTCGAGCTGCGAGTTCAGCTTGGCGTAGACCGGCCGGAGCCGGTAGGCGAGCTGGATGCACAGCCAGAGCGGCAGCGCCATGCCGAGGAAGCCGATGAAGAACATGGCGAGCCCGGCCAGCCACTGGGTGGTCAGCACGTTCAGGTAGCCCAGCTGGTCGTACCAGAGGATGTCCGCGTACAGCCCGGCGAACACGAAGAAGAGGATCACCACCGCGACGATCACGCCGAGAGTGATCCAGATGGCCGCGCGCCGGCGGCCTGCGGGTCGAGCTGCTGCTGTTGAACTCACGTATGGCCTTCTTGGTCTCGCGTGACGGGTGTGACATCCATCCTAGGCAGCCGACGCTGGGAGAATGTTGCGGCTCCGCCGACCTCAGCCTGCGGGGCAGGTGGGAAGATCCGCCGTGCTCGACCCGTCGCGCACGGCCTCGAGGACCTTGAGCGAGTCGGACAGCGTCTTCACCGCGAAGACCTGCAGCCCGGCCGGAATGTGGCCGGTGACCTCGTCGCAGTTCGACGCGGGGGCGAGGAAGTAGGCCGCCTCGCCCTCGTCGCGAGCGGCGTACATCTTCTGCCGGATGCCGCCGATCGGCCCGATCTGGCCGGTGTTGTCGATCGTTCCGGTGCCGGCGACGCGCTTGCCGCCGTTCAGCGACCCCGGGGTCAGCTTGTCCATGATCCCGAGCGCGAACATCTGGCCGGCGCTCGGGCCTCCGACGTCGTTGAGCTGGATCTTCACGTCGAACGGGAAGGTGTAGTCCATGCCCGCCCCGATCCCGAGCACGACCTGGCCCTGCGACTCGGTCGGGGTGAGCGAGACGGTGGTCGCGGCGCCGTCGCGCACGATGCCGAGCTCGGCCGCCTTCTCCGCTCCGTTCGCTTTGACGGCGTTGCGCAGCTCGTCGACGCTGCTCACGGTCGTCCCGTTGACCGAGGTGATCTCGTCGCCGACCTTGAGCACTCCGGCGGCCGGCGTCTTGGGGATGAGCTGCTTCACGGCGACGTGCTCCGGGAAGGTGTAGCCCAGCTGGTTGAGCGCCGCGGCGATCGCGTCCTGCTGCGAGTCGACCATGAGGGCCGCGTTCTGGGCGTTGGACTGCTCGGTCGTGGTGCCGGGCGGGAAGACGCTGTCGATCGGCAGAACGGCCTTGCTCGGCTGGAACCATGCGCCGACGATCTCGACCCAGCTCGGCCGCTGCTCCGGATTCCCCACCAGCGAGACGGTCAGCAGATCGAGGGAGCCCTTCGTCGGGTAGGTCTTCTGGCCGGGGATGCTGATCAGCGGCTTCGCACCGTCGCTCGGTGCGGCACCCACCTTCTGGTCGGTGCCGAGCGTGTTGTACACCGGGCCCGGCTGCTCGATGACGAAGGGCGCGGGGACGAAGGCGAGCACGAGCGCCAGCAGCACGGCGACCGCGATGGCGACCCAGCCGACGATCACGCGCTTCGGCGGCGCCACGCGCTCCGGTTCCTGCCTGTACAGCGCCGGATCGTCGTCGCTGAACAGGGTCACGGGCCCATCCTCTCGGTCGTGTTCGCCACGGGCGCACGGCCCGAAGGCGAGCATAGGGCAATTCCCATCCGCCTCCCCGGGGCCAGCGGCTAGCGTAGACGACAAGCCTGAAGCCGAGCCGACGGCGTCACGTCTCGGGCCGGCACACTTCGAGAAGAGGACCCTGACGATGGCCGACGATCGGAACGACGACCGGGACCCGGACCGCGACGACGACGAGCTCCGGGACATGCTGAACCAGTTCCTGTCGGGGGACGGCGCATCGATCGACCCGAGCCGGCTGGCCGGCGCCGCCGGCCTGCCGAACGACCCGGCCAGCATCCAGGCGCTGCTCGGGCAGCTGCAGAACGCGCTGATGAACCCGGGCGGCGGCATCAACTGGGACATCGCGGAGCAGCAGGCGAGGCAGCTCGCCGCCGACGGCGCCCACACCGTCACGCCCGCCGAGCGCGCGTCGCTCGACCAGGCCTTCCACGTCGCCTCGCTGTGGCTCGACGAGGCGACCGGCGTCGCCGGGCTGAGCGCGTCTCCCGAGCTGATCGGCCGCGCGGAGTGGGCCAGGCAGACCATGCCGCTCTGGACGCAGCTGGCCGAGCCCGTCGCGCTCAGCATCTCCGACGCGCTCACGCAGGTGCTCGCCGAGCAGGCCCCGGAGGAGATGCAGGCGATGCTGCAGAACGCCGGCCAGGTCATGCGCTCGATCGGCGGCGCCCTGTTCGCGATGCAGCTCGGCCAGGTGGTCGGGCAGCTGTCGAAGGAGGTCGTCTCGGGCGGTGACATCGGCATCCCGCTGCTGCCGGACGGCGCTGCGGCGCTCATCCCGCAGAACGTCGCGGAGTTCGGCGACGGCCTCGACATCCCGGACGACCAGATCCAGCTCTACCTCGCGGTGCGCGAGCTGGCCCACGCCCGGCTGTTCCGGCACGCCAAGTGGCTGCGACTGCAGCTGATCACGCAGATCACCGCGTTCGCGAAGGGCATCAGGATCGACACCGACGCCCTGGAGTCGCTCGCCGAGAACTTCGACCCGTCGAACCCGGAGGAGCTGCGCGAGGCCATGGTCAGCGGCCGTCTCATCCCGCCGCGCACCGAGGAGCAGCAGGAGGCGCTCGCGCGCCTCGAGACCGTGCTCGCGCTGGTCGAGGGCTGGGTCGACGTGGTGACCGCGAACGCGACCCGGCTGCTGCCGCGCGCCGACGCCATCGCCGAGACCGTGCGGCGGCGCCGGGCGTCCGGCGGCCCCGCGGAGTCGGCCTTCGCGACCCTGGTCGGACTGGAGCTGCGGCCCCGCCGCCTGCGCGACGCCGCGGCGATGTGGCGCGCGGTGACGGACGCGGTCGGCATGGACGCGCGGGACGACCTGTGGTCGCACCCGGACCTCCTCCCCCAGTCGTCCGACCTGGACGACCCGTCGGCGCTGGTCGCCCGGCTCACCGCCGCCGCCACCGGCCAGCCGCCGGAGCAGGACGAGTTCGACCAGGCCATCGAGGACCTGCTGCGGGAGGACCGCGACCGGCCGACGGAGTAGCCGCCGCCCGGCCTGTGGATAAGGCCGGAACGCGGACCGGGATGCGGCAGGATGCCGGAATGGTGCTGCTGCTCGACCCCCGCCTCCCGCGCGTCTGGCGCACGCCGGAGTCCGTCCAGTTCGGCGTCGACCGGCCGGCGCTGGTGCTCGACGACGTCACGGCGGCGGAGGAGCGCATGCTCGCCGCCCTGGGCGACGGCGTGACCCGGCGCGGGCTGGAGGTGATCGCGCTGCGGTCGCGCGCCTCCCGGTCGGAGGTCGCCGCCCTGCTGCAGAAGGTCGCGCCGATCCTCGTCGAGCCGGCCCCTCCCGCGCCCCGCCCGGCGCTCGTCGTCCTCGACGGCGCCGGTCCGACCGCCGCGACGGTCCAGCGGCTGCTGACGGACGCCGGGGTCGAGGTCCGCGGCGGGCTGCGGTGGACGGACCCGGCGGTCGACCGTGCGCATGCTGCCGTGCTCGTCGCCTCGTACGCGGTCGAGCCGCAGCGCCATGCGCGCTGGCTGCGCCGCGACATCCCGCACCTCGCCGTGGTCTACTCCGACGGCGGCGTGACCGTCGGGCCGATGGTCCGGCCGGGCAGCGGGCCGTGCCTGCGCTGCGTCGACCTGCACCGCACCGATGCCGACCCGGCGTGGCCGGCGATGGCGACCCAGCTGCACAGGCGGTCGCCACCCGGCGAGACCGCCGTCTCCGCCGCGGCGGCGGCCGCCCGTGCGGCGGCCGAGCTGCTCGCCGCGTCGGCGCCGCGCCCGCGGGCGATGGTCGGCCGCAGCGCGCACCTGCCCTCCGGCGCGACCGAGTGGATCAGCCGCGACTGGGAGCCGCACCCCGCGTGCGGCTGTCTCGGCCCTCCGCCGTGACGGCCGGGCGCAGCTCGCCGAGGAACCGCGAAGGCTGCCGCAGCGACGGCCGTCCCGGCTGGTTGCCGCGCGCCGACCAGCTGAGCCGGAGGCGCCGCCGCGCGCGCGTGATGCCGACGTAGAGCAGGCGCCTTTCCTCGTCCACCTGCTCGAAGGTGGTCGCATAGCTGATCGGCACGAGCCCCTCGCTCAACCCGACCAGGTATACCGACGGCCATTCGAGGCCCTTCGCCGCGTGCAGGGTCGCCAGGGTCACCGCCGACATCGTCGGCTCGTGCTGGCCGGCCTGCCGCGCGAGCAGCTCGTCGGTGAAGCCGCGCAGCGTCTGCCCGGTCGGCTGCTCATCCACCAGGCCCATGATCGCGTTCAGCGACTCCCAGCGCTCGCGAACGGCGCCACGGCCCTCTGGGGGCTGCACCGACCAGCCGAGCGAGCGCAGCACGTCGCTGACCGACTTGAACAACGGGTCGTCGGTGGCCGCGAGGCTCGCCGCGCGCAGCGACATGATCGCCTGGCGCACCTCCGGGAGGTCGAAGAAGCGCTTCGACCCGCGGATCTGGTAGCTGATCCCGCGGTCGCCGAGGGCCTGCTCCAGGGCGGCGGCCTGCACGTTGACGCGATAGAGCACCGCGATGTGCTCCGGACGCGCGCCCGCGGCGAGCTCCGCCGCGATCTGCTCGGCGACGGCGCGGGCCTCCGCCCTGTCGTCCTCGTAGGCGGCCGGTTCCGGCACCGGCTCGGCGGCCTCCGGCGTGTGCGAGGTCTCGGCGGGGCGGAGGGTGAGAGCACCTGACCGGCCCCGCATCAGCCGGTTGGCCGCGTCGATGACAGGCGCGGTCGAGCGGTAATTCTGCTCCAGTCGCAGCACGGTGGCCCCGGGGTGCTCGCGCTCGAAGCCGAGCAGGTAGTCCGACCGGGCACCGGCGAACGAGTAGATGGTCTGGCTGGCGTCGCCGACGACGCACAGGTCGGTGCGCGTCCCGAGCCACAGGCCGAGCAGCTGGTGCTGCAGCGGGGAGACGTCCTGGTACTCGTCGACCACGAAGAACCGGTACTGCTCGCGCACCTGCAGCGCGACCGCCGGCTCGCTCTCGATCATCCCGGCGCAGGCGAGCAGCACGTCCTCGAAGTCGATCTGCTTGCGGTCGTCCTTCAGGTCCTCGTACCGCTGCAGCAGGTCGGCGACCTGCTCGGCGGAGAGCGAGCCGGGCGTCGGCCGGCCGGCCGCGGTGTACTGCTCGACGCTCAGGCCGGAGACCTTGCGCCACTCGATCTCGGCGGCCACATCGCGCAGGGTCGCGGTGTCCACCTTCAGCTTGAGGGTCTCCGCCGCCTGCCCGAGGATGCGCCCCTTGCCGTCGAGCACCGACGGGAGCTGGCCGCCGACGACCTGTGGCCAGAAGTAGTTCAGCTGCGCCAAGGCGGCGGAGTGGAAGGTGCGGGCGGAGACTCCCCCGGCGCCCAGCTGGCGCAGGCGGCCGCGGAGCTCGGCCGCGGCGCGGCTGGTGAACGTGAGCGCCATGACGCGGTTCGGCGCATATGCGCCCGACGCGACGCCGTAGGCGATGCGGTGCGTGATGGCGCGGGTCTTGCCCGTGCCCGCGCCGGCGAGGATGCAGACCGGGCCGAACAGTGCCTCGGCGGCGACGCGCTGCTGCGCGTCGAGGCCGGCGAGGAGCGCGTCCGGGGTCGCCGGAACGCCCAGCGCGGCGCTCACGGCGCCGGCGGCTCGTCGAGCGGGCCGCCGTACCAGTCCTCGATCAGGGCGCGCGCGATCGACGAACGACCGGGCAGGATGATCTGCTCGCGCGCCTCCCAGAGCTGCTCGCGGCTGAACCAGCGCAGGTCGAGGATCTCCTCGCCGTCTGGGTCGAGCGCCGCGGCCTCCTGGTCGTCGGCGAGACGCGCCGTCATCCCGACCATGACCGACGCGGGGAACGGCCACGGCTGCGAGCCCTTGTAGCGGGCGTCGACCACGCGGATGCCGGCCTCCTCGAACATCTCGCGAGCGACCGCCGCCTCGAACGATTCGCCCGGCTCGACGAACCCGGCGAGCAACGAGTAGCGGGAGTTCTCCCACATGGCGTTCGAGCCGAGCAGCAGCCGGTCGTCGGCGTCGAGCACGGCGACGATCACCGCGGGGTCGGTGCGCGGGAACACCTCGGAGCCGTCCTCCAGACAGCGGCGCACCCATCCCGCCTGCTCCACGACCGTCGGCGTCCCGCAGCGCGGGCAGTGCGTGTGCGTGGCGTGCCAGTTCGCCATCGCCAGAGCCTCGGTGAAGAGGCCTGCGTCGCGGTCGCTCAGCGCGGTCGCGACCGTGCGCAGGTTGCCCCAGCGCGCCTCGTCGGGTTCCAGCTCCTGCGCTGCGGCGTCGGTGAGCACCTCGAGCACGACCGCGGTGCCGGCCGGCTCGGTCTCCGTCGCGACGAGCGTCCGGCCGAGGTAGACACGGATCAGCGCAGAGGTCACCCGCTCGACCGGCAGCAGGTCGAGGGCGGCGGGACCGGCGTCCGGGGCCGACCAGCCGTCGGCTGCGGGGGTCGCGGCGGCGATGCTCGCCGGAGTCAGCAGCGCCCGGCCCTTCCACAGCGCGAGCACGCGCGTGGACGGCTCGCCCCACAGTTCGTCGAACAGCGCGGGACGCGAGCGCGCCGCGTGGTCGCGATCCGTCGCGTGCCGGGACAGCGGCAGCGCGGCGAGCGGCAGAGCGGGGGCGGGAGCGGACGACATCGAGGTCCTTTCGGGGCGTGGCGGACGGCCGTCGCAGGGCGGTTTGATTAGCCTAGGTGCATGGCCAGATCCCATCTCACTCTAGCCGCGCTGGCCACCTCGGCCGTCCCGGGCCTGGACGTCTCCGGCGCCCGCGCGTACAGCCACGGCGGTGCGGGCGAGTTCGACTCCGCGCTGCTGAACACGAGGGACGGCTCCACCGTGATCGTGCGCGTGCCCACCTCGCAGGTCGCCGAGACCGAACAGAGCGCAGACCTGGTGGCGCTCCGCGCGCTGACCACCGGGATCCGCAGCAGGCTTCCCTTCGACGTTCCCCGGTACCTCGGCCAGGCTCCGGTCGGCGGGACGCGCGCGGTCGTCTACGACTACCTCCCCGGCTCGCACATCGCCGTGGAGGAGGTTCCGCCCGGAGACGGGCTGGCCGGCTCCATCGGGCACGCCATCGCCGCCATCCACGCGCTCCCCACCGCGTTCGTCGGCGAGGCCGGCCTCCCGGTCATGTCGGCGGCGGAGTGCCTCACCGCGGCCACCTCGGTCATCGAGTCCGCCGCCTCCACGGGTCTCCTGCCCGTGGCGCTGCGCGACCGCTGGCGCGACGCCGCGGCCGACCACTCGATCTGGCAGTTCCAGCCGACGGTCATCAACGGCTCCCTCACCGCCGACTCGTTCCTCGTCGAGGACGAGGCCGTGACCGCCGTGCTCGGCTGGTCGGCGCTGCGCGTCGGCGACCCCGCCCGCGACCTGCACTGGCTGCTGGCGATGGACCCCGGCGCCACCGACGGCGCGCTCGGGGCCTACGCCTCCCGGCGGCAGGTCGCCACCGACCGGCAGTTCACGCAGCGCGCCATGCTGTACGCGGAGCTCGAGGTCGCGCGCTGGCTGCTGCACGGCCGCGAGGTGCGCGACCAGCACATCGTGGACGACGCCGTCGAGATGCTCGACGGCCTGGTCGACCGTGTGCACAGCAACGCGATGAACCCGCTCTCGACCGCGACCGGCCCGATCATGGCGGTGAACGATGTCGAGGCCATGCTCGACCGCACCCCCGGCGACCGCCCGGACGGCTACCGTCGCTCCGGCGGCATGAAGCCGGTGGCCGACGACCAGAGCGACGTCAGCTCCTCCTCCGCGTAGAGGCGCTCCGGCCGCACCACGCGGTCGTCGGCGACGAAGTAGAAGACGGCGTCGATGCGCTCCGGGTCGATTCCCGCGTAGCGCGCGAACGCCAGCCGGTACAGCGCCAGCTGCAGCTGCTTGCGCTCGAGGTCCTGCGCGTCCCGGGGCGCCTTGCCCGTCTTCCAGTCGACGATCTGGAAGTCGTGCTGACCGTCGTCCGCCCGGTAGACCGCGTCCAGCTTGCAGACCACGACCTGGCCGGCGAGCGTGATGTGGATCTCCAGCTCGACCTCTTCCGGCTTCCGTCCCGACCACTCGCTGCGCTCGAAGGTCGCCTTCAGCTCGTCGAAGCGCTCGGCCTCCAGCACGTCGCCCGCCGGATCGTCCAGCTCCGGGCCGTAGGCGTCGAGCACGTCGGCGCTGCCGACGACCGTGCCGAACCGCTCCTCCACCCAGTGGTGGAAGAGGGTGCCGAGCCTGGTCTGCCGGTACGGCCGCTCCGGCATCGGGCGACGGAGGGAGGCGGCGACCGCGGCGGGATCGCTGATGTAGTCCTTGAACCGCGAGGCCGGGATGCGCGCGGGCAGCTCGACGAGACCGGCCTCTTCGGAACGCCGGGCGCGCTCGGCGAGCAGCAGGTCGAGGTCGCGGGCGTACACGCCGCCGTCTCCCGCGCCGTGCTCTCGCGCCCTCCGGACGGCCTCCGCCGCCGCCTCCACGCGGGTGCGGCGGGCGCCGAGCGGGTCGAGCGGCCAGGTGACCGTGGACGCGCTCAGCGCGAGCGGGTTCTCGTCCGGCTCGTCGCAGTCGGGGAAGGCGTCCTCCGGAAGGAGCCCAGCCGCCTGCAGCTCGAGCAGGTAGGCGCCGGGGCCGCGGGGCCGGGTCTGGGTCGACCAGTACGAACCGGTCAGCAGCAACCGGCGCCGGGCGCGCGTGACGGCCACGTAGATGAGGCGGCGCTGCTCGTCCAGGTGACGGGCGAGGTTCTCCCCCTCGAACGCGGCGATGGAGTCGTTCACGTCCTTCTGCGTCTCCGCCGTCCGCCAGGCGATCACCGGCAGCTCGGCCGAGTCGCCGCGGAACTCGTTCGGCAGCTGCCCGAAGGCCAGCCAGCCCTTCCTGCTCTGCGGCGGCCCCGGCAGCTCGCCGTCGACCAGGCGCGGGATGGCGACGACGTCCCACTCCAGCCCCTTCGAGCCGTGGATGGTCAGCACCTGCACCGTGCCCGGCTCCGGGTCCTCGCTGCGGGGCGCGAGGTTGTCGCGCTGCTCCGCCTCGGCCAGCCAGGAGAGGAAGGAGCCGAGCGTCGCCTGGTCGTCGGCGGCGAGGTACGAGGCGACCTGCTCGGCGAACGCGTCGAGGCTCGCCTGGCCGAGCTGCGCGGTCTCGTTGGCGGCGACCTCGATGTCGAGCAGCAGCTCCTGCTGCACGAGCGTGACGAGGTCGAGCAGGTCGAGCCCGGCTCGCGAGCGCAGGTGGTCGAGCCGGCGGCCGGCGTCGCGCATCCGCTCCAGGCCCTCCGCACTGAACGCCTGCAGCCGGCCGTGGCCCTCCGGCGCCTCCACCACGAAGTCGAGCGCGTCGACGAGGGAGGCGGACTCCTCCCCCGCCACGGACCGCCGCAAACGGTCGCGCAGTTCCGGGTCGAGCTTCTGGTGCCGGTGGTCGCGCTCGGCGAGCCAGGAGGCCACGTCGCGCAGGGCGGCGATGTCCTTGGGGCCGACGCGCCACTTCGCACCGGTGAGCAGGCGGATCAGCTCGGAGCCGGCGGTCGGGTCGTGCATGACCCGCAGCGCGCTGACCAGGTCGGCGATGACGGGCTGCTCCAGCAGCCCGCCCAGCCCCAGCACGTGGTACGGGATGCCGTGCCGGGCGAGCGCGCTCGTGAAGACGTCCACCTTCTTCAGCGACCGGCAGAGCAGCGCCGCGCTCGGGGGCGCGCCGGCGTCGTCGCGCTCGCGCAGCCGCCCGCCCAACCAGCGGGCGACCGACTCCGCCTCGTCGGCCACGGTCTGCTCGAACACGGCGGTCAGCTCGCCCGCGACCGCGCCCGGCCGCGGCTGCAGCCGCTCGACGTGCACCGGGGAGGCCGCCGTCAGCGGGGCGACCAGGGCGTTGGCCGCATCGAGCACCCGGGTCGGATTGCGCCAGCTCGTGCTCAGCGCGTACTCCTCGGCGCCGTCGCGCTCCCCGGTGAAGTCGAGCGAGAACCGGCCCAGGTTCGCCGCGCTCGCACCGCGCCAGCCGTAGATGGACTGGTGCGGGTCGCCGACCGCCATCACCGGACGGCCGGCGAAGAGGCGCGACAGCATCCTGGTCTGCACGACGGACGTGTCCTGGTACTCGTCGAGCAGCACGACGCGGTAGCGGCGGCGGTAGTCGGCCACCACCTCCGGCAGCCGCTCGCACACCGCGAGGGCGAGGGCGACCTGGTCGGAGTACTCCACGAAGCCGCGGCGGCGCTTCTCCTCGTCGAACGCGCGGGCGAGATCGAGCAGCGGAGGGAGCGAGCCGACCGCGTCGACGGCGGAGCGGACGGACGCGTAGACGTCCTTGACCCGGCCGTTGCCCGTGGGCAGCTCGGCGATGCGCGCGAACTGTTCCACCATCCGCTCCACGTCCCCCGCCTCGGCCACGTTCTCGCTCAGCGCGCGGCTGAGCGACACGACGGCGCTCGTCACGGCCTCCACGCCGCGGTCGAGCTCGACGAGGCGCTCGTCCGTAGAGCTCACCACGAGCCGCCGGGCCAGCTGCCATGCCGACGCCTCGCTCAGCACCGCCGACTCCGGCTCGCGGCCGATCAGCAGCGCGTTCTCGCGGAAGATGGCGTTCGCGAAGGCGTTGTAGGTCGCCACCTCCGGCGCCTCGAACGGGTCGAACTCCACGTCGGTCACACCGGAGGCGACGAGCTGCTCGATGCGCGTGCGGATGCGGCCCGCGAGCTCACCCGCCGCCTTGCGCGTGAAGGTGAGGCCGAGGATCTCCGGCACCCGGACGTGCCCGTTGGCGAGCAGCCAGACGACGCGGTTCGCCATCGTCTCGGTCTTGCCGCTTCCGGCCCCCGCGACGACGATCGCCGGACGCAGCGGCGCCTCGATCACCGCCTGCTGCTGCGGCGTCGGGATGGGCAGGCCGAGCGCCTCGGCGATCTCGGCGGCGCTCAGCGCACGCGCCGGCCGCCCGCGCTCCTGCTCGGTCTCCTCCTGCAGAGAGAAGGCCTGCTCGACCAGGTCGAGGTCGGCCTGCTCGGTCGCCCACACCAGCAGCCCCTCATCGTCGATGTGCGTCGCCTCGTCCGTCATGCTCCTCCTCCCGCACTGACCGCCGGCACCAGGTGGATGCGGTACTCGTACGACCCGTGCGGGTCGCGCTCGCCCAGGTCGACGACCCCCGCGAAGGTCGCGGCCGCCATCCCCTCGGCGGCCGCGGCGACGCGCTCGCGCAGCCGCTCCAGCCGCTCCTCGTCGACGCGGTCCTGCGCGACCTCGCGGTAGCCCTTCCCGCGGACCCCCTTCGCGACGAACAGCAGCTTCGCCCCGCCGGAGGTCAGACCCTCCGCCTGCTCGATCGCGCCGTGCTCCATCGCGAGCTGGTAGGCGCCCAGCTGCGCGTGTTGCTCCGCCTCGGCCGCCGTCGGCGTGCGGTTGCCGGTCTTCAGGTCGACGATGACCACCGTGCCGTCTGGAGTGCGCTCGACCCGGTCGATCGTGCCGCGCACGAGCGCGCGGCCGATCCGCAACTCGAAGGAGCCCTCCGAGCCGAGCAGGGTGCCGCCGGCGCGCTCGAAGTCGCGCAGATACTCGGAGACGCCCGCGGTGAGCGTTCGCGTGCGCCGGCGCTCCTTCTCCTCCAGCCACGGCGACTCGAAGGCCAGCTCGCCCCAGCGGCGCTCGATGCCGCGCCAGAGCCGCTCGACGCTGAGGTCACGGTCGTCGCTGGTGCTCGCCTCCTCCATCACGGCGTGCACGACGGTGCCGATGCCGGCCGCGAGCCCGCTCGGCGAGGCCGCCATGGTGTCGACGAACCAGGCGAGCGGGGATTTCTCGAAGGTCTCCAGCCGCGAGGGCGAGACGCGCACGACCGCCTCCGGGTCGTCCAGGTCGACGAGCGGGTCGGTGGTCGACGGCGCGAGCAGCCCGTACCAGGATGACGGGTCGGCGCCCTCCACCTCGGCGTCCGCGAGCCGCGCGAGCGCCTCTGCTGCGTCCGGCGCTCCCGTGGTGACCAGCCGGCGGCGCAGCCGGCCGACCATGCCGCGCAGCGAGAGGGGATGGGCGCCGTCGTCGGCGTCGTCGACCGCGAGGTCGCCCGCCAGCCGTAGGAAGGGAGAAGGCTGCTCGTCGTCGTTCGCCGTCGCGGTGAGCAGCACCTGGCCGCGGGCGCGGGAGATGGCCAGCGCGAACATCCGGAGCTCGTCGCCCAGCACCTCGGCTCTGGCGTCCTCGGTCTCGGTGGTGCGGCCCTCGATCGCGTCGGCGAGCTCCTGCGGGTGGAGGAGGGAGCCGCGCAGCCGGAGGTTCGGCCACACGCTCTCCTGGAGGCCGGCGACCGCGACGACCTCGAACTCACGGCCGATCGTCGCGCTCGGAGTGCAGACGAGAACGGCGTCGCCGGCGGTGCCGGGGGCGAGCGTGTCCTCCGGGACCTCGGCGCCGAGCAGCTCGACGACGAAGTCGGCGGCCGGCCGTTCCGGGTAGCGCTCGACGAAGCGACGAGCAGCGGTGAACAGCGCGACCACTCCGTCGAGGTGGCGGTTGGCCTCGTCCGCGACGATGCCGGTGCGCTCCGAGTGCTCCAGCCAGCGCCCGGCGAGTCCGCTGCGCTCCCAGACGTGCCAGAGCAGCTCCTCGATGGAGGCGCCCTGCGCCGCCTTCTCGCGGCCGGAGCGCAACGTCTCGGCCAGCCGGCCGGCGCGCCGGGCGGGGGCGGCGTCGATGGTGGCCAGGTGCGCGGGATGCTGCAGCGCCTCCACCAGCAGCTCGTCGCCCGGGCGGTTGCCGTCGCCGGCGAGCTCCTCCTGGCGCAGTGCGAGGCGCAGCCGGCGCAGGCTGACGCTGTCGAGGCCGCCGAACGGTCCGAGCAGCAGCTCGGTGGCGACGATCGGGGTGAGCTCGATGGTGCCGAGCTGAACGCCCGCGACGGTGATCAGCTGCCGCGCCGCGAAATCGTCGCGCAGCGGACGGCCGGCGATGCTCGTGGTCGTCGGCACCTCTGCGACCGCGAGGGACCTGGCGAGCGCGGGGACATGGGCGCCGGACCGGACGATCACCGCCATGTCGCTCCACGGCACGCCGTCGAGCAGGTGCCGCTCGCGCAGCTTGCGGGCAAGCCTCGACGCCTCGGCGGGGCCGGACACGGCGATCAGGCGCACGACCTCGGGCGGGCGCCCTGCCGCATCGGCGTCGTCGGCGGGCTCCGGGCGCCCGGCGGCCGCCATGCGCTGCACTCCGGCCGCAGCGGTGCCGATGCGCTCCGTGGCGCGCGCGGTGAGCTCGCGCAGCGCGGGCGTCTGGCGGTGCGCGGTGGTCAGCACGAACCGGGAGACCGGGACGCCCAGGCGGGACTCCAGCTGGCCGAGCGCGGTCGCCTGGGCGCCGCGGAAGGTGGTGGACGCGACGTCCGGGTCGCCGAACGCGATCACCGCGACGCCGCGCTCGGCGAGAGCGCGCAGCAGCGTCAGGGTGGCGACCGTGGCCTCCTGCAGGTCGTCGACGAAGACGGCGCGCAGACGGTCGAGGGAGCTGCCCTCCTGCACGACCGTCACGGCCGACGCGATGAGCTCGGCCGAGTCGACGAAACCGCCGCGGTAGCTGTCGACGACGAGCTGGTACTCCGCGATGAAGCGGGCGGCGGCACGCCACTCGTCGTGGCCGGTGATCGCGCCGAGCTCCGAGAGCCGGGAGGGGCCGATCCCGCGCTCGGCGCAGCGCGCCATCAGCTCGCGCAGCTCGGTGCGGAAACCGCGGAGGGCGCGCACCTCGTCCACCAGCGGCTCCGGCCAGTGCGGACCCGTCCCGTCCTCCATGTGGCCGCTGAGGAGCTCGGCGATGATCTGGTCCTGCTCACCGCCTGTGAGCAGGCGAGGCGGCTCCGCGCCCAGGCGACGGGCGCGCTCCCCCACCAGCTGGAACGCCAGCGAGGTCGCGGTGCGGGCGAGCGGGCCGTTCGTCGGCACTCCGAGCCGCAGCGCGATGCGGTCGCGCAGGGCCGTCGCGGCGGTGCGCGAGGCGCTCAGCGCGAGCACCTCCTCCGTCGCGTACCCACGCTGCGCGACGCGCTCGGCGACGGCCTCGACGAGCACGGTCGTCTTGCCGGTGCCCGGCGCGCCGAGCACCGCGGCGGACGCGCCGTCGGCCAGCAGGAGCACCTCCACCTGCGCCCCGTCGAGCTGCGGGACGCCGGCGGACGCGGCCCGTGCCGGTCGCATCCGGAAGCCTCGCGTCGTCATGGTTTTCACGCTATCGGCGTCCGCCGACAGAGAACGCGAGCGGGGGCCGCGAGCCGTGTGCCGTAGTCTGAACTCACACCCGCCGGTCAGACTCGAAAGGCACCACAAGTGGAGATCCGCATCGGAATCGTCAACGCCCCTCGCGAGCTCAGCTTCGAGTCGTCGCAGTCCGCGGAGGAGCTCGCCGCGCAGGTCGAGTCCGGCCTCAGCAGCGGCACCGGCGTCCTGAAGCTGACCGACGACAAGGGCCGGCTGTACGTGGTCCCGACCGCGGGCGTCGCCTACATCGAGATCGGCACCGAGGAATCGCGCCGCATCGGCTTCGTCGGCTAGCCTCCCTCTCGTGGAACTGCTCTTCGTCGTCCTCGGCGGGGCCATCATCGGCCTGGCCGGGCGCTATCTGCTGCCCAACCGCCACACGCACGGGTCGGTGCTGATACCGGCCGTCGGCGTCGCCGCGGCGTCCATCCTGTGGGTCGCCCTCACCTGGGCCGGCCTGAAGTGGGACGGCGGCTGGATCTGGTGGATCACGCTTCTCGGCACGGCCGCGATCGTCGCCGTCGCCGACATCGTGATCGGCCGCGTCCGCTCCACGGCCGACGACCGCATGCTCCACACGCTGGCCCGCGGGGCCGTCGCCCGCTGACCCCGTCCGCGACTGCGCCCGTTGGGAACATCTGCGGGCGCGCGCGCAGGCGCAGAAGTTCCGAACGGGCGCACTCGCGCGCAATCGTCAGGCCGTGAGGCCGAGGGCGTCCATCCGGCGCGTGTGTGCGGCGATCAGCTCGGTGAAGATGGGCTCGATCCGCTCCTCGTCGGTGGCGCGGTTGCCCGACAGGTGCAGGGCGGAGCGCGCGACCAGCAGCGTGTCGCCGACCAGCCGGCGCCCCCACATCGCCAGACGCGAGGCCAGCTGCGGGTCTGCGGCGATCTCGCCGCGCAGCACCTCAAGCACGCCCTCCTGTCCCGACTCCGAGCCGAGCAGGTGGGCGATCCGCGGACCGACGTCGCCGGGCAGGCCGGCGGCGAGGCGGATGAAGAAGTCGTCGAGCAGGCCGCCCGTCACCAGTGCCGACAGCAGCGTCTCGCGCCAGTCGGTCCCGACGATCAGCTGGCTGAAGCCCTCGATCTCGTCGGCGAACGGCTTCATCGCCTCCGCCGGGTCGTCGCCGCGACGGCGCAGCTCCGCCACGATGCCCTGGTGCTTCGAGAGCGCGTGGCCGGCCGCGGCCGAGATCAGGCTCTTCGCGCGCAGGTCCGCCGCCTCGGCGGCCACGCGCGACAGGGTCTCGAACTGCTCCAGCTGGAGGTAGGCGGCCTGACCGAGGTACGGCACGGGCTCCGGCATCACCTCGTGCAGGTCCACCCGCACGGTCGCGACCGGACGCCGCGGCGTCAGTCGCGGCAGCTCGACAGCGGGCCGTCTCCGGGTGAACCAAGTTGACACGCTCAGCAGTGTATCGGGACCGTCCAGTAGGCTTGGAACGCCGTCGGCACTGGATCGACGGCCTCACGCCTGCGGCACGGACAGGGCGTGAACACTCCGACCCAATCGACAGGCAATCACCCAGTGACTTTCTCAGAACTGAACATCGACCAGGACATGGTGGACACGCTCGCGGCCAAGGGCATCGTCGAGCCGTTCCCCATCCAGGCGCAGACCATCCCGCTGGCCCTCACCGGCCAGGACATCATCGGCCAGGCCAAGACCGGCACCGGCAAGACCCTCGGCTTCGGCCTCCCCCTCATCCAGCGACTCGGCCTCGACCCGGAGCCCGGCGTGAAGGCGCTCGTCGTCGTCCCCACCCGCGAGCTCGCCATCCAGGTCTACGAAGACCTCGAGCTCGCCGCGGCCGGCCGTCCGACCGCCATCGCCAGCATCTACGGCGGCAAGGCCTACGAGGGTCAGATCGCGCAGCTGAAGGCCGGCGCGCAGATCGTCGTCGGCACGCCGGGCCGCCTCCTCGACCTCGCCGGGCAGCGGATGCTGAACCTCGACAACGTGCAGGAGATGGTGCTCGACGAGGCCGACAAGATGCTCGACCTCGGCTTCCTCGCCGACATCGAGAAGCTCTTCGCGCAGACGCCGCCCACCCGCCACACGATGCTGTTCTCGGCGACCATGCCCGGCCCGATCGTCGCGCTCGCCCGCCGCTTCATGACGCGGCCGGTGCACATCCGCGCGTCCGACCCGGACGAGGGCCAGATCCAGGCCAACATCAAGCACCTGATCTACCGCGCGCACTCGCTCGACAAGGACGAGGTGATCTCCCGCATCCTGCAGGCCGAGGGCCGCGGCAAGACCGTGATCTTCACGCGCACGAAGCGCGCCGCCGCCAAGCTCGTGGAGGAGCTGAACGACCGGGGCTTCAACGCCGCAGCCGTGCACGGCGACCTCAACCAAGAGCAGCGCGAGCGCGCGATGGCCGCGTTCAAGGCGGGCAAGAAGGACATCCTGATCGCCACCGACGTCGCCGCCCGCGGCATCGACGTCGACGACGTGACGCACGTCATCAACCACACCATCCCGGACGACGAGAAGACGTACCTCCACCGCGCGGGCCGCACCGGCCGCGCCGGCAAGACCGGCATCGCCGTGACCTTCGTCGACTGGGAGGACCTGCACAAGTGGGCCCTCATCAACAGGGCGCTGGAGTTCGGGCAGCCGGAGCCGACCGAGACCTACTCGTCGTCGCCGCACCTCTACACCGACCTCGACATCCCGCAGGGCGTGAAGGGCCGTCTCAAGCCCACGCCCGCCGTCAAGGCGGCCGGGACCACGGGCAGCCAGTCCGCCCGCGGCGGCCGCAGCGACTCCACCGGTCCCGACGGTGGCGAGCGCTCGGGCAGCCGGCGCCGTCGCACCCGCGGCGGGTCCGGCCAGGGCGGTGCCGAGCACGCCACGACCGAGGGCGCTCCCGCGACCTCCGCTGAGGGCGCCGACGGCGGCGAGCCGAAGGCTCCGGCCGCCGGCACGCACGACGGCGGCGGGTCGCAGCACCGCGACGGCAACAGCGCTCCGCGCCGTCGTCGTCGCCGCTCCCGCGGCGGCTCCCCCGCCACGCCCGCCAGCTGACCCGGGGCACTCCCCCAGGCCAAGAGCTCCTGAGTTTTTCGACCGATTCCGCAAGAAGAGGTCGGAAAACTCAGGAGCTCTTGGTGTTGGAGTCCGGGTGGGAGGGGTCAGTACCAGTGCGGGTCGCGCGCGAGCCACTTGCTGAGGGCGGCGCACGGGGAGCCGTAGACGCTGTTGATGTAGTTCAGACCCCAGTCGATCTGCGTGTTGGCGTTCGTCATCCAGTCGGGGCCGGCGCTCGACATCTTGCTCGGCGGGAGCGACTGCGGGATGCCGTAGGCGCCACTGGAGGTGTTGAGGGCGTTCGCGCGCCAGCCCGACTCGCCGTTCCACAGCCGGATCAGGCAGTTCATCTGATCGCCGCCCCAGCCGTACCCGCCGATGCGGCTGGCCGCATAGGCCTGCGCTGCGGCCGGGTCTACCACCATGCCCGGGGGCGGCGCGACCCCGTCGGCCCCTCCGCCGGAGTTCGCGGCCTGCTCGGCCACCTGCCTCGCTGCTTCGCCCTCGGCGTACTTCTGCTCGACGGACGCCTCGGTGTTCTTGAGGGTCGCCAGCTGCGCGTACAGGGTGGTGGCGTGCTGCTTCTGGTCGGCGAGCTGCGCGTCCGCCGACTGCTTCGCCGCGACCGCGACGTCGTAGGCCTTCTTCGCGTCGGTGGCGAGCTGGTCGCGCACCTTCTCGGCCGTCGTGGCCTGCGCGCTCAGCGACGCCGCGAGGTTCTTCTGCGCGCTCGCCTGCGCGTACAGGGAGCTCGCCCGCTGCCCCAGCCGGGACAGTGCGCCCAGCTGGTATAGGAGCGAGTCCGACTTCTGCGCGGTCGGGCTGAGGAACAGCCGCACCGAGACGGTGGAACTGCCGGAGCGGGTCAGCTGCTCGGCGAGCGCACCGCTCTGCGACTTGAGCTCGTCGGCCTTCGCGGAGGCGTCCGCCGCGCGCGTGGCCAGGTCATCGGCCTTCTGCGTCGCCGTCTGAAGGGCCGCCTCCGCCTGCCCGTACTCGCCGAACCGCTTCACCGCGAGGTCGCCCGCGGCGTTCGCGGCGGTCTGCAGCGCCGTCAGGATGCCGTTGATCCGGTCCACCTCGGCCTGGGCCGCCGACGCGTTGGCTTTCGCGGCCTGCACGTCGTCCCACGACGGGTACGACGGGTCGGCCTGCGCGGGGGCCAGCCCCGCCGAGAGGACCAGGGTCGCCGCGAGGGCGGCCGCGACCGCCGAGCCTCGCCAGAACCGTCTCACTCACGCACCTCGCTTCCCGATCCCCGGGCACCAGGCTACGTGCTGGCCGGCGCTCAGCCCGAAAGCGGCCAGCGCCTGTCGCGACTTCGTCACCGGATCCGGACGCGGTCGAGCGTTCAGGCGGGCGGCCGGTCAGGCGGTCAGGCGTAGAAGGGTGCCGCGCCGGTCGCCTCGGCGAGCATGGCGTCGACGACGGCCGGGTCGGTCGTGTTCTCGCCCAGCCGGTTCGGCTTGCCAGCACCGTGGTAGTCGCTGGAGCCGGTGATCTTGAGTTCGTACAGCCCTGCGAGGTGTCGCAACCAGGAGGTCGCTTCGCGGGTATTCTCCCGATGGTCGAGCTCCAGACCGAACAGACCGGCTTCCTTGAGGCGCCACAGCCGGTCCTCCGGGATGACGCGCGAGCGCCCTCCCGTCGCCGGGTGTGCCAGCACAGGCAGTCCGCCTGCGCCGCGGATGAGCCGGACCCCCGTCAGCGGGTCCGGAGCATAGTGCGGCTGGAAGTAGCCGCTGCGCCAATGCAGGATGCCGGCGAACGCGGCGCTCCGGTCGCTGGCGAGCCCGCGCGCCACCAGGGCGTCGGCGATGTGCGGGCGCCCGACCGTCGCCCCCTCCGTCGCCTGGGCGAGCACGTCGTCCCAGGTGATGTCGTAGTCCTCGGAGATGCGGCGCACCATGTCTTCTGCGCGCCGCATCCGACCCTCCCGGATGCGCTTGGTCTCGGCGACCAGCGCGGCATCCGTCGGGTCGAACAGGTAGCCGAGCATGTGCACGCTGGCGAACTCGATGCGCGTCGACAGCTCCATGCCCGGGATGACGGTCACGCCGGAGCGCACCGCCTCGGCCGCGGCGTCCGCCCAGCCCGCGGTGGAGTCGTGGTCCGTGAGCGCCACCGTCCCGAGGCCCGCCGCGGCAGCCGACCGGACCAGCTCCGCCGGCGTCTCGGTGCCGTCGGACACGCTCGAGTGGGTGTGCAGGTCGACGGGACCACGGAACCGTCGCGCATCAGCCATGCTGACCATCCTAGGAGGGGCCGGCCGCGCACGGCCCCCGGCCGGAGCACCGGGTGGAAGAATGGACGCCATGTCCTCCCAGTCGAGCACCCCCACCTCCGCGCCGGCGACGGACGCCGCCGTCGCGACGACGACCGAGACCCCGGCGGCCGCCGAGACCGACCAGGCGCCCCGCGCGACGCAGAACCGGTCCACCACTCCGGGCTCGGACGCGTTCCGCGAGTACATCGGCAGCGGGTGGGCGGAGCATCCCGAGGTCATCCCGGAGCCGCGGCGGCAGGCGCAGTACGCAGCCGCGCGGCGGGCGCGCGTATCGGAGCTGTTCCCCGGCAAGCGCCTCATCGTCCCGGCCGGGAGGCTCAAGCAGCGCTCGAACGACACCGACTTCCCCTTCCGCGCCCACTCGGCCTTCGCTCACCTGACCGGCTGGGGCTCCGACTCCGAGCCGGGCAGCGTGCTCGTGCTGGAGCCGACGGCGGACGGGCACGAGGCCACCCTCTACTTCCGCGAGCGCGCCGGGCGCGACTCCGACGAGTTCTACGCGAACCCGGAGATCGGCGAGTTCTGGATCGGCCCCCGACCGTCGCTCGCGCAGGTCGCCGGCGACCTCGCGCTCGCCACGCGCGGCATCGCCGACGTGCGCCAGGTGCTCGACACGGTCGACGGCGACACCCTCGTGCTGCGCGAGGCCGACCCGGCCATCACCGACGAGGTGGACGCCGCCCGGATGCTGCTGTGGGACGACACCGACGGCGACCGCGACCCGGAGGACCACGCCGAGGACGACCGGCTCGCCCGCGACCTCTCCGAGCTGCGGCTGGTGAAGGACGACTTCGAGGTCGGCGAGCTGCGCGCAGCGGTCGCCGCGACCGCCCGCGGCTTCGACGACGTGATCGCCGAGCTGCCGCGCATCACGACGCACCCGCGGGGCGAGCGGCTCGTGGAGAGCGTCTTCTACGGCCGCGCCCGGGCCGACGGCAACGCGGTCGGCTACGACACGATCGCGGCGAGCGGGCCGCACGCCTGCATCCTCCACTGGACCCGCAACGACGGCCCCGTGGTGCCCGGCGACCTCATCCTGATGGACGCCGGCGTGGAGCTCGACACGTATTACACGGCCGACATCACGCGCACCTTCCCCATCGACGGGACCTTCGGCGAGACGCAGCGGCAGGTGTACGAGGCGGTGCTGGAGGCGGCCGACGCGGCGTTCGCGATCGTGCGTCCCGGCATCCGGTTCCGCGAGATCCACGCCGCCGCCATGGCCGTGATCGCCCGCCGGACCGCCGAGTGGGGGCTGCTGCCCGTGACGGCCGAGGAGGCCCTGGAGCCGGAGAACCAGCAGCACCGCCGGTACATGGTGCACGGGACGAGCCACCACCTAGGACTCGACGTGCACGACTGCGCTCAGGCCCGCCGCGAGCTGTATCTCGACGGCGTGCTGGAGCCGGGCATGGTGTTCACGATCGAGCCGGGCCTGTACTTCCAGCCGGACGACCTGACCGTGCCGGAGCGCTTCCGCGGCATCGGCGTGCGGATCGAGGACAACATCCTGGTCACCGAGGACGGCGCCGAGAACCTCTCCGCCGCCATCCCGCGCACGCCGGACGACGTCGAGTCCTGGGTGCGCCGCCTCTCCCAGCGCTGACCCCTGCCGCTGAGGTGCTCGTAGACGTCGCGCCGACCGGCGTGTCGGCGACACCTGCGAGCACCTCAGCGGAGGGTCAAGCGGAGGGTGGCGCCGGCGGGAGGTCGTCGGACGGCGGGGACGGCGGGGCCGGCGCGGCGGGCGGGGCCGGCGGCGGGTCGGACGGGTGCTGCGGCTGCGCGGGCGGCGTCCAGCCGGACGCCGGCGCCGCCTCGGCCGGCGCCTGGGCGCCGCCACCGGCGAGCAGGTTGCGCGCGCGGTTGCCGAGGTCGGAGTCGACCAGCACCGAGTAGCTGGTCGCGATCACCTGCTGGATGGACGTGAAGTCGCGTCGGCGACGGTTCACCGCGTAGGTGACGATGCCCCAGAGCATGCCGAAGCCGGCGCCGATGAGCAGCGCCGCGAGCACGAAGCCGAGGCTCACGGTCGGCGAGAAGATGATGAGCAGCAGGCCGAAGAAGATGCCCAGCCAGGCGCCGGAGGCCGCACCGGCCAGCGCGACGCGGCCCCAGGTCAGCTTGCCGGTCACGCGTTCGACGCTCTTCAGGTCGCTTCCGACGATCGAGACCTTGTCGACCGGGAAGTCGGCGCGCGCAAGGACGTCGACCGCCTCCTGCGCCTGCGGATAGCTCTCGAAGGTGGCGACCACCTCGCCCCGCGGCAGGGTCGGATAGAGGAGACGGTTGCGCCCGTTCAGCTGCCCAGGTGTGCTCATCCACCCATTGTTCCATTCCGGGCTCGCGCGTGGCACGGGAATCAGCTGCCGTTCACCGGTGAGGGCTTAGGTTTGTCTCGTGACTTCGACCAGAGTTTTCGTCGCCCGCCTCGCCGGCACGACCGTGTTCGACCCCGTCGGTGACCGGGTCGGCAAGGTCCGCGACGTGCTCGTGGTGTACCGCAAGAGCGATCCGCCGCGCGTCGTCGGACTGATCGTCGAGATCCCGGGCAAGCGAAGAGTGTTCCTCTCGATCGGCCGCGTGACCAGCATCTCCAGCGGCCAGATCATCACCAGCGGGATCATCAACATGCGCCGCTTCGAGCAGCGCGGCGGCGAGGTGCGCGTCATCGCCGAGCTGCTCGGCCGCAAGGTCGTCTTCGCCGACGGCACCGGTGAGGCCACGATCGAGGACGTCGCGATCGAGGAGACCGGCACAGGCGACTGGGCGGTCAGCCAGCTGTTCGTCCGCAAGCCCAAGACCGGCGCCTCCCCGTTCGCCAAGGGGGCGACGACGTTCGTCGCCTGGAACGAGGTGCGCGAGAAGCAGAAGCGCGGCGAGGCGCAGTCCGCCGAGCAGCTGATCGCCACCTACTCGGAACTGAAGCCCGCCGACCTCGCGAACACCCTGCTCGACCTGCCGCAGGAGCGCATGCTGGAGGTCGCGGAGGAGCTCCCCGACGACCGCCTCGCCGACGTGCTGGAGGAGATGCCGGAGAGCGAGCAGGTGCAGATCCTCGCGAAGCTCGACGACGACCGTGCCGCCGACGTGCTCGACCAGATGCAGCCGGACGACGCCGCCGACCTCATCGCGCAGCTCTCCGACGAGCGCGGCGAGCACCTGCTGGAGCTGATGGAGCCGGAGGAGGCGGAGGACGTCCGCATGCTCCTCAGCTACAACCCCGACACCGCGGGCGGCCTGATGACGACCGAACCGATCATCGTCTCGGCCGACGCGACCGTCGCGGAGGGCCTCGCCCTGATCCGCCGGCACGAGCTCGCCCCTGCGCTCGGCGCCGCCGTCTGCGTCACGCTCCCGCCGTACGAGCCGCCGACCGGCCGCTTCCTCGGCGTCGTGCACTTCCAGCGGATGCTGCGCTACCCGCCGCATGTCCGTCTCGGCACCCTCCTCGACCCGGGGCTCGAGCCCGTGACGGCCGACACGTCCGCCGCCGAAGTGTCCCGCATCCTGGCGTCGTACAACCTCGTCTCCGTCCCCGTGGTCGACGACAAGCACCGTCTCGTCGGGGTGGTGACCATCGACGACATCCTCGACTACCTGCTCCCCGACGACTGGCGAAGTCAAGACGAGGACGACCCCGTGAAACACGCGGAGCCGTCCGACGAGACCGGCAGCATCCGCGTTGTGAACGGAAGGAGGGGCGGAAGTGGCACGAGGTAGGCAGGACACGGGGCTCGACGCCCCGAAGGGCCTCCGGACGCCGGTGCTCCGGCGGGACAACGTCGAGTCGCGCGACCGGTTCGGGCGGTTCACCGAGTGGATCGCGCGCGCCATGGGCACGCCCTGGTTCGTGCTCGGGCTGACGATCTTCGTGGTCGCCTGGATGGGCTGGAACACGCTGGCGCCCAACTCGTGGCGTTTCGACTCGGCCGCACTCGGCTTCATCGCGCTGACGCTCGTGCTGTCGCTGCAGGCGTCGTATGCGGCCCCGCTCATCCTGCTCGCGCAGAACCGGCAGGACGACCGCGACCGCGTGCAGATCGAGCAGGACCGGCAGCGTGCGGAGCGCAACCTGGCCGACACCGAGTACCTGGCGCGCGAGGTCGTGGCCCTGCGCCTGGCGGTCAAGGACATGGCGACGAAGGACTTCATCCGCGCGGAGCTGAGGTCGCTGCTCGAGGACCTCGAGAGGAGCGACGCGGGCGAGGGCGAGCAGGCCCGTGCCTGAGGCCGCTCTCGCCGAGGCGGTGCGGAGCGCGCTGGCGTCCGTCCTCGATCCGGAGATCCGCAAACCCATCACCGAACTCGACATGGTCGGCGACGTGGCGGTGGATGCGGACGGCCGCGCGAGCGTCGCCGTCAAGCTGACCATCGTCGGCTGCCCGGCGGCGGACGCGATCGAGCGGGATGTGCGCACGGCGACCGCCGCGGTCCCCGGGGTGACCGGGGTCGCGGTGGACGTCTCCGTGATGACGCCGGCCGAACGGCGCGCCCTCACCGAGAAGCTGCGCGCCGGGCGGCCCGCCCGAGGGCAGCAGTTCGGGCCTGACTCGCTCACCCGCGTCTATGCGGTGACGAGCGGCAAGGGCGGCGTCGGCAAGTCGACGCTCACGGCCAACCTCGCGGTGGCGCTGGCGGAGCGCGGCCTGCGGGTGGGGATCGTGGATGCCGACGTGCACGGGTTCTCGATCCCCGGCATCCTCGGCCTCACCGACGCCGACGGGGTCGCGCCCCGGCCGACGCGCGTGGACGACATGATCCTGCCGCCCGTCGCGTACGGCGTGAAGGTGGTGTCGATCGGGATGTTCGTCGACTCGGCGTCCGCCGCGGTCGCGTGGCGCGGGCCGATGCTGCACCGCACCATCCAGCAGTTCCTGTCGGACGTGTTCTTCGGCGATCTGGATGTGCTGCTGCTCGACCTGCCTCCCGGCACCGGGGATGTCGCGATCTCGGTCGGGCAGCTGCTGCCGGGCGCCGAGGTGCTCGTCGTGACGACGCCGCAGCCCGCGGCCGCCGACGTGGCGGAGCGCAGCGGCGTGGTGGCCCGCCAGACCGGCCAGAAGGTCATCGGCGTGATCGAGAACATGGCCGGGCTGGTGCAGCCCGACGGCAGCGTCCTCGACCTGTTCGGCTCGGGCGGCGGCGCCGAGGTGGCGCGGCGGCTGTCGGCCGGGCAGGACGAGGAGGTGCCGCTGCTCGCGAGCGTGCCGCTCAGCATCCCGCTGCGGGCCGGCGGTGACGCGGGGGCGCCGATCGTGGTGACCGACCCGGCCGACCCGGCCGCGGCCGCGATCCGCGCGGTCGCGGAGCGCCTCTCCACCCGCCCGCGCGGCCTCACCGGCCGCAAGCTGGGCCTTTCCCTTCGCTGAGGTGCTCGAGTGGTGACATCTCGTCACGACCCGGCCGGGGAAACCCCGATTACTCACGTTTCGGGGTCAGGCTGGGGGTTCTACGGCTCGGGCCAGGAGTTCGGTGAGGAGGCGGGTGGCCAGGGGGCGCGGGAGGGCCTCCACGAG
>NZ_JABFMV010000010.1 GCF_013359685.1 Leifsonia sp. C5G2 | reverse complement strand
GGACTCTGCTGCGTGATCGGCGCCGCCGGCGGCGCCGATCACGCAGCAGAGTCCGGCGAGCGCGAGCGCGACGCCGAGCACCGGGTCGGCGCCGGCCGGGGTCGCCGCGAGACGCGTGACCCGCAGTGCCAGGCAGATCCCGGTCAGGCCGATCCCGAGCGCGAGCAGGGTGACCGTCCCGGCCCATGCCGGCGCCGTCCCGCCGTCACCGATCCGCCTGCGCCGCATCCCCATGTCGCCACCCCGCCCGTGTCGTCGCAGGGCCAGGGTGCTCCCGGCGGCGCGGGAGGCGAAAGACAGTTCAGGCGGACCTGTCCACCGGGACGAGCGCGACCGCGCCGAGCCGGCCGTCCACGATCTCGGCGGTCAGGTAGGTGCACACCGGCTGGCGGCGGCGGTCGGTCGGCGACCCCGGGTTCAGCAGGCGCAGCCCGCGCGGCGTGACGGTGTCCCACGGGATGTGGGAGTGGCCGAACACGAGGAGGTCCGTCTCCGGGAATGCCTGGTCGCAGCGCGCCTCCCGCCCGGCCGCCGGACCCGTCTCGTGGATCACGGCGACGCGCACCCCGTCGAGCTCGACCCGGGCCACCTCGGGCAGCCGGCGTCGCAGCTCCGGCCCATCGTTGTTGCCCCAGACGCCGATCAGGCGGCGCGACCGGGACTCCAGCAGGTCGAGCGTCGCGGCATCCACCCAATCTCCGGCATGGATGACGACATCCACCGCCTCCACCGCCTCCAGCAGCTGCGCGGGCAGCGCGCGCGCCCGCTTCGGGACATGGGTGTCGGACATCAGCAGCAGCCTCACGAGCCACCACAGTACGCACAGGGCCGGAAGGGGGCTACGGTCGCACTCATGCAGCTACGGAACCTCGGAAACAGCGGAACGATCGTGTCGGAGTTCGCCCTCGGCACCATGACCTTCGGCGCGGAGGCGGACGAGGCGACCTCGCACGCCATCCTGGAGCGCTACCTCGACGAGGGCGGCAACCTCGTCGACACCGCCGACGTGTACTCGTCCGGAGCATCGGAGTCGATCATCGGGCGCTGGCTCTCCCGCCACCCCGGCCGCCGGGACGGCATCGTCGTCGCCACGAAGGGCCGCTTCCCGATGGGCGCGGGCCCGAACGACCTCGGCCTCTCGCGGACGCACCTGCGGACGGCTCTCGACGCCTCCCTCCGGCGGCTCGGGGTGGACCACATCGACCTGTACCAGCTCCACGCGTGGGATGCGCTGACGCGGCTGGAGGAGACCTTGCGATTCCTCGACGACGCGGTCCGGGCGGGCAAGATCTCGTACTACGGCTTCTCCAACTACCTCGGCTGGCAGCTGACGAAGGCCGTGCAGCTGGCGCGTGCGAACGGCTGGGCGGCACCGGTGACCCTGCAGCCGCAGTACAGCCTCATCGTGCGCGGCATCGAGCACGAGATCGTGCCGGCGGCGCTGGATGCCGGTGTCGGCCTGCTGCCCTGGTCGCCGCTCGCGGGCGGCTGGCTGAGCGGCAAATACCACCGGGACGAGCCGCCGACCGGCGCCACGCGCCTCGGCGAGAACCCGACCCGCGGCATGGAGGCGTGGGAGGCGCGCAACGCCGACCCGCGCACGTGGGAGATCATCGACGCGGTGGATGCGGTGGCCCGCGAGACCGGAGCGTCGCCCTCGCAGGTCTCGCTCGCGTGGCTGTCGGGCCGCCCGGCCGTCACCTCCGTCATCCTGGGGGCGCGGACCGTCGAGCAGCTGAAGGACAACCTCGGCGCGGCGGAACTGTCCCTCTCCGACGAGCAGCGCGCCCGCCTCGACGAAGCGAGCACCCCGCGCGCAGACATCTACCCCTACGGCGAGCAGGCCGTCCAGCAGCGGCACCGCAAGCGCGAGGGCGGTCGCTGATCCGGGTCGCGACTCGTCACGAAGGCGCGCGATTCGTCACGAATGCGCGCGATTCGTCACGAATCGCGCGCATTCGTCACGAGTGGCGGGGTCAGGGAGGGCGTCGAGCTCGACGAGGAGGTCGCGCGCCGCGGCGATGACCTCGGCCTGCGGAGCGCGGAGGCCGACCACGACGTCGGTCGTGCCCGGGCCGTCCGCGTGCATGCGCAGCAGGGCGATGCGGAGCTCGACCGTCCCGCCCGGGATGCGGTGGCCGCTCAGCGAGAGGGCGTTCGCCTCGAACGTCAGCGACGTCCCCTCGTCGGCCGCCGCGGTCGTGTCCTCCGCGATCCCGGCGAGCCAGGCCGCGAGGTCCCGCGCCTCCGGGCGTGTGAGGCACGCCTCGGTCAGCGACCAGTGCCGTTCGCCGTCGTCCACGAGGGCGTCGACCACGACCCGGTCGCCGTCGCCCTCACGCGCGGCCGGCCGCAGCTCGACGCTGCGATCGCCGCCCTCGTCCCGCAGCCTCATGGCGCGCTCGGCACCACCGTGAGGACGCGCTCGATGTACTCGAAGAAGGCGTTCATGTAGCCGCGGAGGAACTCCTCGGTGCCGGGGTCGGTGACCGTGCCGTCCTCCTCGATGAGCCCGGGGCGCATCCAGATGTAGGCCTCCGGCGCGTTCATCTGCGGCGCCTGCAGGAAGCTCAGGATGCTGCGCAGGTGCTGCTGCCCGACGGCCGTGCCGATCTGCCCGGGTGAGCCGCCGATGACCGCCGTTGCCTTGCGCGCGATGACGTTCTCGCCGTACGGGCGGCTCGCCCAGTCGATCGCGTTCTTCAGCGCCCCGGGTATCGACCGGTTGTACTCGGGGGTGATGAACAGCAGGGCGTCCTGGGCCGCGATCGTCGCCTTGAACTCGCGCGCGGACGCCGGGTAGTCGCCGTCGAGGTCGCGGTTGTAGAGGGGGAGGTCGCCGATGCGGATCTCGGTGAACACCAGGTCGGAGGGCGCGAGCCGGAGCAGCGCCTTCGAGAGGGTGCGGTTGACGGACTGGGTGGAGAGGCTCCCCACGAAGTAGCCGACCTTGTACGGGGGCTGGAGCTCGTTGATCGTCGCCATGACGCCATGCTGCTCCCGGCGCACGGCGGTGTGAAGCCCTTACCCGCCGACCATCGCGCAGGAATAGGGCATTCGCCCGATGCTGCCGGGGTGCCTTAGCGAGAAGGGTGGAGACCGACGAAGAAACGGACGAGGGGAACGAGAAGATGCTGATCGACGAGTTCGTGGACCTGCGGGTGCGGGCGGGGGAGATGGAGCGGCTGGAGCGCGAGCGGGAGCACGCGCGACGGGTGCGAGAGCGCGCGAACCGGCTGCGGTCGCTGACCGCGCACAGCCGGGCGCACGGGCGTCGCGGAGCGACGGCCGGGGCGCAGGCCGCGCCCGCTCCGGCGGTGCCCACGACGGCCGCGACGGCACCGGCCGGCGACGCCGCAGCCGTGGTCCCTGAGCCGGAGCGCGAGCTCGCGCACGCCGCCCGGTGAGCAGCGCTCGGCCCGCGCTGTCTGCTCTCCGCGAAGCCACCCGGGACGAGGCCCCGGATGTCGGTGGTCGGTGGCACGATGAAGCCATGCGAGCACCGGCGTCGAGCACAACGCTGGTCGGGCGGGGGTCCGACCTGGCGGCGCTGCGCGACGAGTTCGCGGCGGCTTCGCGGGGCGAGCTGCGGGCCGTCGTGATCGGCGGAGAGGCGGGCATCGGCAAGTCCCGCCTGCTCGACGAGTTCCTGAGCGAGCAGGAGCACGCGGCGACGGTGCTGCTCGGCCGCTGCGTCGATCTCGGCGACGACGGGGCGCCGTACGCGCCGTTCGCCGCGGTGCTGCGCCGGCTCATCCAGACGGTCGGCCTCGAGCGGGTTCTGGAGGCCGCAGGGCCGGGCGCGGGCGTGCTCTCGGCACTCCTGCCCGAGCTGGCGGACGATTCCGCCGTCCCGCCGCGCACGGGCGCCGAGCGGCTCTACGAGCTGGTCACGGTGCTGCTGGAGCGTGTCTCGGCGGAGCGCCCCGTCATCCTGGCGATCGAAGACCTGCACTGGGCCGACCGCTCCACGCTCGAGCTGCTCCGCTTCATCGTGCGCATGGCCGAGAGCGGCCGGCTGCTCGTGCTGCTCACCTACCGCAGCGACGAGGTGCCGCGCGGTCACGTGCTGCGCTCGTGGCTGCCGGAACTGGAGCGCACGCGGCGCGTGACCCGCTGGGAGCTGTCGCGGCTGGGCGACGATCAGGTGGCCGAGCTGGTCGAGGAGCTGCTCGGCCGCGTGCCCGACGACGGCTCGCTGGAGCGGGTCACCGAGCTGAGCGAGGGCGTCCCGTTCTTCGTGGAGGAGCTGGTCGGCATCGACGGCCTGCGGTCGGGCGACGACCTGCCGGAGACCCTGCGCGAGCTCGTCCTCGCCCGGTACGAACGGCTGAGCGAGCCGGCACAGCGACTGCTGCGCGTGCTCGCCGCCGGGGGCGTGTGCGTCACCCACGAGCTGCTCGCCGCGGTGTTCGACGGCACGCCGGACGAGCTCGACGCCGCCGCGCGCGAGGCCGTGACGGCCAATCTGCTCGCGGCCGACTCCACGGAGTACCTGTTCCGGCACGCCCTCGTGCGCGAGGCCATCCACGCCGACCTCCTGCCGGGGGAGCGCACGCGCTACCACGCGCGCTACGCCGAGGCGCTCGAGGTCAGCCCGCAGCGGTCGGCCGTGCAGCTGTCGGCGCACTGGCTGGCGGCGCACGACGTGCGGCGCGCGTTCCTGGCGTCGCTGGAGGCGATGGAGGAGGCCAAGCGCTCCTACGCCTACGCGACGGTCGCCGCGATGGGCGACCGCGTGCTCGAGCTCTGGGACGGCGTGCCCGACGCCGAGGTGCTGAGCGGCAGCGACCGCGTGGCGGTGCTCGCCCAGACCGCGTCCGCGCTGCGCAACGCCGGCAACAACGAGCGCGCCCTCGCCCTGGTGGAGGCGGCGCTGGCCGAGGCCGATGAGCTGCCGCCGTCGCGCCGGGCGCGGCTGCTGCGCGACAAGGGCCAGTACCTCGGCAACCTGAACCGGCCGGGCAGCGCGCAGCTGCTGGAGCAGGCGCTCGCGACCGTGCCGCCCGGCTCGCTGCCGTCCGGAGACCCGCTGCGGCCGCACCTGATGACCGAGCTCGCCGCCCAGCGGATGCTCGCCGGTTACTTCGACGCGGCCATCGAGACGGCGCGCGGCGCGATCGCGGAGGCGCAGGAGTCGCCGGCCCGGATGCGCTCGATCGCGCACAACATCCTCGCCGCGTCGCTCGTCGAGTCGGGCAGGATCGACGAGGGGTTCGCCGAGTTCGAGATCGCCGGCGCCCTCGCCGCCGGGGATGCCGGTGCGACCCTCCGCTACCTGGTCAACGCGTCCGACGCCCTGAACTCGGTCGGCCGCTACGCCGAAGCGGTGCGCATGGCCGAAGAGGGAGTCGCCCGGGCCCGCGAGCGCGGGGTGGAGCGCACGTCCGGCATCTGGCTCGCGGCCAACACCGCGGAGCCGCTCATCGCGCTCGGCCAGTACGAGCAGGCCGGCGCCATGCTCCGCGTGGCCCTCGGCTTCGACGACCGCACGGGCGTGACCGCGCAACTGCAACGCGTGCGTCTGTGGGTCTGGCACGGCGAGCCGAAGCGAGCCGACGACCTGCTGCGCCGCCTCCGCTCCCCGCTCCGCGCCCTCGCCGAGCTGGAGCAGCAGACCCGGCTCGCCCTCGCGCGCGCCTCCGGAGAGGTCGCGATCGCGCTCGGCGAGTTCGACCGCGCGTGGCTGGAGACCCGTGGCATCGGTGCGCCGCCGTTCTGCTCGCTGCCCGGATATGACCTCCCGGTGCTGGCGGTCGCCTCGCGCGCGCTGGCCGAACTCGCCGGGGCGACGGATCCGGGCCGCTCGCTCGGTGTGCTGGCCGGTGGCGGTGCCGGGAGCGGCCCCGAGGCTAGCGGGCTCGCCGCGACCGAGGCCGCCCTCGCCGCGACCGAGGCCGCCCTCGCCGCGGCCGTCCTGGCCGAGGCGCGCCGGCTGGAGTCGGTGCTCGCTCCGCTGCGCACGTGGCCGACCGCTCCGGCCTGGGCGCCGCTGATCGAGGCCGAACTCGCCACCGCGCGCGCGGCCGTCTCACCGGCCGCCGACCGGAGCGAGCGTTACGCCGATCCCGCGGCCGCCTGGGAGCAGGCCTCCGCGGCAGCCGAGCATCCCCTCGCCCCCGCGCAGCTCCTCCCATACGCCCTGCTGCGCGCCGCCCGCGTCGCCCAGCTGTCGGGCGACCGGCCGCGTGCCGACCGGCTCGTGACACAGGGCCGCGAGCTCGCGGAGGCCGGCGGGGTCGCGATGCTGGTCAGGGCGGCGGACGCGATCGGCGCGCAGCCGCCGGCCCGCGCGGCCGCTGCCGCGAGCGCCCAGGGCCAGCCGCTGACCGAGCGCGAGGAGCAGGTGCTCGCCCTCATCGAGCAGGGCCTGAGCAACAAGCAGATCGGCGAGCGGCTCTACATCAGCGCCAAGACGGCGAGCGTCCACGTGTCGAGCATCCTGCGGAAGACCGGCGCGTCGAGCCGTACGGAGGCCGTGTACCTGGCCTCCCGTCCGCTGACGTAGCGGCGCGATCAGCTCTCGACGGCCACGGCGCAGCGGATGCACAGCTCGGCCGTCGGACGCGCGCGGAGCCGGTCGACCCCGATCGGCTCGCCGCAGCGGGCGCAGATGCCGTAGGTGCCGATCCGCAGCCGCTCGAGCGCGGCATCCACCGCGACGATGTCGTGCGCGGCGTCCGAGCGCAGTGCCTGCAGGCGACTCCACTCCGACGACAGGGTCGGGCCCTCCGGGTCGTGCTCGTCGTCCGCGGTCGACTCTGACCGCGACGAGAGCAGCACGCCCAGCGACTCGGCCATGCGTTGCGCCTCGGCGATGTCCGTCTCGCGGCGCTCCCGCAGCAGCGCGGCGAGCTCCTCCCGCTCCGCGTCGTCGAGGACCTCCACGTCCGCCGACCGCACCCGGTCATCCATTCGCACCTCCTGCACCAGAGCACCCCTTCCGTTCCCCCGAACGTCTCTCTGACCGAGTCAGAGTACGCCTGCGGCGCCGCATCCGCCCATTCGACGCGCGTAGGCTCGGCGGGTGCCTTCCTTCCGCGTCATCGTCGCCGTCGGCCGCCTTCGACCCGCCGTGGACCCGCGTGACGTCGAACCGGCCGTGGCCGCGGCGGCGCGCGAGCTGGCGGTCGTCGAGGCGACGAGCGTGGATGTGGTGTCCGGCGAGGCGCGCATCACCGTGCGCTTCACGGAGGACAACGCCGGCACCGCGCTCCGCGTCGCCGAGCACACCGTGGCCCGGCTGCGCACGTTCGCCGAGGTCGGTGCGTGGCGACTCACCGAGCGCGTCGGCGGCCGCTGGTACCGGCGCGCCTGAGCGGGCCAGGAGCCTGACCGGCGTCAGGCTGCGGCGGGCAGCGACTCCTCGATCAGCGCGACGATCGCCGGGTCGTCCGGCTCGGTCTGCGGACGGAAGCGGTGCACCGCGCCGTCCGGCGTCACGACGAACTTCTCGAAGTTCCACTTGACGCGGCCCGCCTTGCCTTCCGCGTCCGGCGCCTTCGTGAGCTCCTGGTAGAGCGGGTGCGCGTTGCGCCCGTTCACCCGCACCTTCTCGGCCATCGGGAACGTCACGCCCCACGTGGTCGAGCAGTACTCCTTGATGGCGTCGGTCGAGCTCAGCTCCTGCAGGAACTGGTTGCTCGGGAAGCCGACGACGGTGAAGCCGCGGTCGCCGTAGGTCTCCTGCAGCTTCTCGAGCTTCTCGTACTGGGGCGCGAGCCCGCAGCGAGAGGCGACGTTGACGACGAGGATGACCTTGCCCGCGAACGCGTTCAGCGAGGTCTCGTCGCCGTCGATGGTGTGGAAGGGGATGTCCATCACGGTCATGACCGCACCCTAGCGCCGCTGGCTTCGAGCCGGCTCGGAGAACGCGTGGGCCGCTCGATCCCTCCCCTCAGGCGGCCGAGGCCAGCGGTGCGGCCGGGTCGGCCGTCCACTCGCCGAGGGAGCCGTCGTAGAGCAGCACATCGTTGCGACCGAGCAGCGCGAGCGCCAGCGCGTCGGCCGCCGCGGCGATGCCGGCGCCGCAGTAGACGACGATCGGGCCGGGCGCCGCGAGCACGTCGGCGAGCACCCCGCGCAGCTCGGCGGCGGGGAGGAACGCGTTCGTCTCCCGGTCGAGCAGCCGCGCCACCGGGGCGCTCGTGCTGCCCGGGATGTGGCGTGCGGCGAAGTCGCGCGCCGGCGTCCCGCACACGAGGGCGCCGGGCCGCGTGCCGTCGACGATCGCCGCGACCTCCTCCGTGTCGACCCAGAATCCGGGCTGCTCGGCCGCGGGCGCGGGAACGGCGGCAGCCTGTGCGGCGTGCACGTCCCCGGCCTCCACGGGCCGGCCCTCCGCGCTCCACTTCGCCAGGCCGCCGTCGAGCACCGCGACGCGGTCGTGCCCGAAGGCGCGGAAGAGGTACCAGAGTCGCGAGGCCCACTGGCCGAGCGCGGTGTCGTAGACCACGACGGTGGTCTCAGGCCCGACGCCGACCGCCGCCGCGGCCTCCGCGAAGGCGTCGGCGCCCGGCCGCGTGAAGGCGAACGGCGCCTCCGCGTCGCTGAACCCGTCGACCAGGTCGGCGAAGGCGGAGCCCGGGATGCGGGTCTCGGCGAACGCCGGCCGCCCGCTCACGTACACGGTGTGGCCGTCGGCATCCCGCGACGGGACAGCCGTGGCGTCGAGCACCACGAGTCCTTCGGCGCCGAGGTGGTCGGCGAGCCACTGCGTCGAGACCAGCGGCCCATCGAGGGCCGAGGCCAGCGCTGTGGTGGCGGCGGGCTGCGCGGAGGGAGAGGAGGTTTCGGTCACCCGCTCACGCTAGCCACGACCACCGACGCCCGAAATGCACCGCGCAACGTGCCGTAACGCTCGCGTCAGCACTCGATGACGTTGACGGCCAGTCCGCCCTCGCTGGTCTCCTTGTACTTGGTGGACATGTCCAGCCCGGTCTGGCGCATCGTCTCGATCACCGTGTCCAGCGACACCAGGTGCGAGCCGTCGCCGTGCAGGGCCAGCCGGGCCGCCGAGACCGCGGTCGACGAGGCGATCGCGTTCCGCTCGATGCACGGGATCTGCACCAGGCCGCCGACCGGGTCGCAGGTGAGGCCGAGGTGGTGCTCCATCGCGATCTCGGCCGCGTTCTCCACCTGCTTCGGCGTGCCGCCGAGCACCGCGCACAGCGCGCCGGCCGCCATGGCGCAGGCGGAGCCCACCTCGGCCTGGCAGCCGCCCTCCGCGCCCGAGATGGAGGCGTTCGCCTTGAACAGCGAGCCGATGGCGGTCGCGGTGAGCAGGTACTGCCGGATGCCCTCCAGCGACGCCCCCGGCACGAACCGCAGGTAGTAGTGGGCGACGGCGGGGACGATCCCGGCCGCGCCGTTGGTCGGCGCCGTGACGACTCGCCCGCCGGAGGCGTTCTCCTCGTTGACCGCCAGCGCGAACGCGTGCAGCCACTCCAGGGCCGTCGCGCGGCCGGGGTCGTCCTGAACCGCCTCCAGGTGCTCCCGCATCCGGGCGGCGCGGCGCCAGACGCCGAGGCCGCCCGGCAGCGTCCCCTCGCCGGAGAGCCCGCGGGCGACGCACTCCGCCATCGCCTCCCAGATCAGATCGAGCCGTTCGCGCGTGGCCTCCTCGCCGTGCAGCGCCACCTCGTTGCGGCGGGCGACCTCGCAGATCGGGATGCCGTCCCGCTCGCAGATCGCCAGCAGCTCGGCGGCGCTGGAGAAGGGGAGGGGGTGGGAGTGCCGGGCCGCGAGCGCGGCCTCCTCGCCGTCGCGGCGGATGAACCCTCCGCCGATCGAGTAGTAGGTCTCCTCGAGCAGCGGCAGCGGGGAGCGCGCGCCGGCGGCGTCGCGGCCCCACGCTCGCAGCGTCAGTGCGTTCGGGTGGCCGGGCAGGCGGGTGCGCGGCTCGAAGGCGATGTCGTCCCTGCCGATGGGGATGCGGCGGCGGCCGGCGAGCAGCAGCGTCGCGCCCGGTTCGAGCGCCGACCACGCGCCGCGGACGTCCTCCGGGCGGCACGTCTCCGGCTGGAGGCCGCGGAGCCCGGCGATCACGGCATCGGGCGTCCCGTGGCCGATGCCGGTGGAGCCGAGCGAGCCGTACAGCGTGCACGTGACCTCGTCGACGCGGTCGAGCATCCCCGCGTCGTCGAGTCGGGCAGCGAACGCGGCCGCCGCGCGGAGGGGGCCGACGGTGTGCGAGCTCGAAGGACCGATGCCGATCGAGAACAGGTCGAAGGCCGAGACGTACGCTGTCACTTCTCCAGTCTATGTCGGCCCGCGCGCTCGAATCTCGCGCTGTGACCGCAATCCACGCACCGATCGTGCGTGGGCGAACAGGGAGGCGGCCGCCGCATCCCTCCGCAGGATGCGACGGCCGCCGGCTGTCGGACCGGTCGCGCCGGTCAGGCCTTCCGCATGTACGCCCGGACGGTGAGCGGGGCGAACACCGCGACGATCACCGCGGCGCCGGCCAGCGCGATCCAGCCGTCGGCGCCGAAGGTGCCGTTGTTGGCGAGGTCGCGGACCGCCGTGACCAGGTGCGACACCGGGTTGATGTTCACGAACCACTCCAGCCAGCTCGGCAGCGTGCTCGGCGACACGAAGGCGTTCGAGAAGAACGTCAGCGGGAACAGGATGAGGAACGAGATGCCCTGCACCGACCCGGCCGTGCGGGCGATCACGCCGAAGAAGGCGAAGATCCAGCTGATCGCCCAGGCGCAGACGATCACGAGGAGGCCGCCCAGAGCCGCGAAACCGAACCCGGCGCCCGGGCGGTAGCCCATGGCGAAACCGACGATGAAGGTGATCGTCGTGGCGATCGCGTACCGCAGGGTGTCCGCGAGCAATGCGCCCGAGAGCGGGGCGATGCGCGCGATCGGAAGGGACTTGAAGCGGTCGAACACCCCCTTGTCCATGTCCTCGCGGAGCTGGACGCCGGTGACGACGGATGCGGTGATGACGGTCTGCACCAGGATGCCGGGGATGAGCTGGGGCAGGTACGCGTCGACGCTTCCGGCGATCGCGCCGCCGAAGAGCCAGGCGAACATGACGGTGAAGATGATCGGCTGCAGCGTCACGTCGAACAGCTGCTCGGGCGTGCGCCGCACCTTCAGGATGCCGCGGCGGGCCATGGTCAGGGTGTTCGCCAGCGTCTGGCGCAGGCTGACGTGGTTCTTCAGCCGCCGCTCCGAGGGCGGCGTGATGGTGGCGATGGCGCTCATGCGTCGACCTTCTCTTCCTCTGCGGACGCCTCGTCCGCCTTCTCGTCCTCGACGCCGTGGCCGGTGAGGGTCAGGAACACCTCGTCCAGCGTCGGCTTCTGCACGGACATCTCCGACAGGTGGATGCCCGCCTCGCGGAGCGTCACGAACAGGTCGGTGACCGTGTCCGCGCTGCGCATGGGCGCCGTGATGCGGGATCCCTCGGGCGAGACCACCGCATCCACACCGAGCACGGTCTGGATGGCGCGGCGGGCGTCCTCGACGTCGGCCGGGTCGGTGAGGCGCAGCTGCAGCGAGGACTCGCCGACCGACGCCTTCAGCTCGTCCGCCGTGCCCTCGGCCACGACGCGGCCGCGGTCGATGACGGCGATGCGGTCGGCCAGCTGGTCGGCCTCGTCCAGGTACTGCGTGGTCAGCAGCACGGTGGAGCCGGTGGAGACCAGGCGGCGGATGGTGTCCCACATCTGCGAGCGCGTGCGCGGGTCGAGGCCCGTGGTCGGCTCGTCGAGGAAGATCAGCGGCGGCTGCGCGATCAGGCTCGCGGCGAGGTCGAGGCGGCGCCGCATGCCGCCGGAGAACTTCTTCAGCGGACGCTTCGCGGCCTCGCTCAGCCCGAACTCCTCGAGCAGCTCGGTGGTCTTGGCGCGCGCCTCGCGGCCGGAGAGGCCGAGCAGGCGGGAGAAGATCATCAGGTTCTCGCTGGCCGACAGGGTCTCGTCGACGGAGGCGAACTGGGCGGTGACGCCGATGAGCTGGCGGACGACCTGCTGCTCGCGGCGGATGTCGTGGCCGAAGATGAAGGCCTCGCCGGCGTCGGGCTTCAGCAGGGTGGCGAGCATGGAGATGGTGGTGGTCTTGCCGGCGCCGTTGGGGCCGAGGACGCCGTAGACGGCGCCGGCGCGCACGGTCAGGTCGACGCCGTCGACCGCCCGGTTGTCGCCGAAGACCTTGACCAGCCCGTGGGCTTCGACGGCCCACTCCGAGCTGCGAGTCATGGTGTGTCCTTTCCTTGTGGATCGGTGATGTCCCGATCCTGCGCGCCCCCGCTTACGCGGCGCTTACGCGCCGCTTACACGCGCTTACGCGTCGCGCCCGGCGCTGTAAGCGGCATCCATGGGACGCGACACGCCGCAGCGCGCGCGCCGGAACGGCGTGTTGCGTCCCATGGATGCGCCGGCAGGTCAGGAGGTGCGGCGGGCCGACGCGAGGAGGGCCCGGGGGTCGACGCCGGCGAGGGCGACGGTCCGCGGGACGGTGCCGAGCTCGAGGCCGAGCAGGGCGGCGAGCAGTTGGAGCTGGTCCATCCGCTGCCGATGGTGGGCTCCCGCGATGCGGTGCGCCCGGGTGAGCGCCTCTCTCGCCGACGCGCCCCAGCGCGGGCGGGTGAGGCTGGGTGCGGCGAGCAGGCGCTCGGCGGGCAGCGGGCTGACCCCCGCGACGCGCAGACTGGCCGCTCGTTCGGCATCCAGGGCCGCCGCCAGCCCGTCGTGGTCGAACCCCACGGAGGCGAGCGCCTCCCGGAGGGGCGCGCTGCCGTCGCGCGAGAGGGCGAGCAGGAGGTGCTCGGCCTCGACGGCGGGGGAGTGGCGCTCCTGCGCCTCGACGATGGAGCGGATGACGATCGGTCGCAGCGTGCGCGAGAGTGGTTGCCCCGGCAGGTTGCTGACCGATCCGGGCGGGATGTCAGACATTGCGCCTCCTCAGTTCGATGCCCGCGGCGGCGACCCGGCGCAGGTGCTTCTTGTGGACCGCCTGGCGGGTCACGCCGAGCGCGTCGGCGATCTGCGTCCAGCTCCACCCGTCGCGGAGCGCGCGTTCGACCTCGGCGTCTTCGAGCCGGTCGGCGAGCTCGCGCAGGGCGACCACAGCGGCCAGGCCGTCGGCGACGCCGCCGACGGGATCGGGATAGGGTGCGGCGTTCATGTAAGCAACCATAGTTGCTTATTCCTGCTTGTCAACCTAAGTTGCTAAAACTGTGGGACGCGACACGCCGTTGCGCGCGCGCCGGAACGGCGTGTTGCGTCCCAGGGATGTCGCGGCAGCGGGTCAGGCGCGGACTGCGGAGAGGAGCGCGAGGCCGCGGGCGATGGCCTGCTCCGGGCCGAGGTCCGCGACGGGCGCACCGGCGGCGTCCAGCCGGTCGCGGCCCCAGGCGGCGGCGAGGCGCTCGGCGACGGCGTCGCGGTGCAGGCTCGCGACGTCCTGCCGGGAGTTCGCCCGGCCCGCCAGCGCGAACAGCGTCAGCCCCGAATCCAGCCATGTGTCGTCGCCGTGCGCCGCCACGGTGTGCGGGTCGAGCATCCACGCCGCGTAGCCGAGCATTCCGGAGCCGATCACGGGACGGTCGAGGTAGGGCGGACTGAGCCGCGCGCTCACCAGAATGCGGGTGCGCAGCGACGCGGCGGCGGTGTCGGTCTCCGCCCACTCCAGCAGGCCGTCCACCGTGGCGTGCGCGCGCAGCCGTGCCGTCAGGGCGGCCGCGCTGAGCATGATGAGCCAGGGATTCAGAGAGCCCGCGCGCCCGCTCGGCGGGTCGCCGAACGCGTCGAGTGCCTGGCCGTACAGCCGCACCGCCTCGGGGACATCGCCTTCGGCGAGCGCGATCTCCGCCATCCCGGCGAAGCCGATCGCGTAGTAGTCGGCGTAGTCGAAGCCGCTCCTGTCCACCTCCACCGCCAGGTACCGCTCCAGCAGCTGCCTGCCGCGGTCGGTGTCGCCGCTGGAGATGGCGTTGATGGCGATCAGCCAGTCCAGCTGGTGCATGTCGCCGTCCGCCTGCAGCCGGGCCATGTGGTCGTACGCGCGCTGCGCCCACACCAGGGCCTCGGCCGGATGCGCGAGCTGGCTGTGCGACTGCGCGAGCGACTGCGCGGCGGAAGCCATCGACCAGGTGTCTCCGGCCCGCTCCGCGTTCTCCCACGCCCGCATCCCGAAGGCGAGGGCCTGGTCGAGCTCGGCCCCGTTCTCGTACAGCTGCGCCCGCAGGAGGTTCCCCAGCGCCGCGCGCTCCGGGTCGCTCGACGAGGCGTACCGCTCGAGCAGTGCGAGCCCCTCCTCCGCGCGCCCGGCGTGCAGCACCAGGTCGGCCAGCCCGTCGAGCCGCGGGTCGGAGAGCGGGCCGGCGCCGCGCAGCCGCCGCAGCCGCGAGATCGCGCGGGCGGACGTGCGCAGGTCGATGAAGAGGAACGTGGCGCCGATGACCGTGAAGCAGGCGGCGACGGCGTCGCGGGCCGCGGGCGGCGGATCCCAGCGGAGGAGCGCGCCGAGCACCGCCGTCCCGAAGCTGATCACCTCCGAATGCGCGCTGCGCAGCGACCAGTAGTACGACAGCGCGGCGAAGACGACGGCGGTCGTCTCGTGGCGCTCGCCGTCGAGGGCCGCACGCAAGACGGCGACGAGATTGTCCTGCTCGGCGGTGACCCGCTGGAACGTGGGCAGCTGCTCCGGGCCGTGCATGCCGGCGAGCGCGGTCCGGCAGAAGGCGACGGCCCAGGCGTCCATGCCCGCGGCCACCTCGTCCTCCTCGGCCGCTGCGACCAGCTCCCGGTCGCCGAACTCGCGGACGGTCTCCAGCATCCGGTAGCGCAGCAGGCCGGTCGTCCGGTCCTCGGTCACCGTCACGAGTGACTGGGCGACCAGCGCGTCCAGGTCGTCGATCACGGTCGCGGCGCCCGGACCCGCGACGGCCTCCGCCGCCTCGGTGCTGAAGCCGTCCGGGAAACGGGACAGCCGGCGCAGCAGCACCTGCTCCGACGAGCGGAGCAGGTTCCAGCTCCACTCGATCACGGCGAGCAGCGTGCGGTGCCGCTCCGGGGCGGTGCGCTCGCCGCCGGTCAGCAACGCGAAGCGATTGCCGAGTCGGCGCTCGATCTCGTCGACCGACAGCGACCGGGTGCGCGCCGCCGCCAGCTCGATGGCGAGCGGGAGGCCGTCCAGGCGGTCGCAGAGGCGCGCGACGACCTCCAGCGGAAGCACGACGCCCGGACGGGCGGCGCGGGCGCGTTCCAGGAACAGGGCGACCGCCGGTCCGTACTCGCCGGGCGCGTCCGTGCCGCCGTCGCCGTCGGTGCTCTTCAGGGAGTCGAGCGGGTACACGCGCTCGGCGCCCATCGCCAGCGGGGCGCGGCTGGTCGCCAGCACCCGGACGGCCGTCGTCGTGTCCAGGATGTCCTGCACGTAGGCGGCGACCGCATCCACGATGTGCTCGCAGTTGTCCACGATGAGGAGCGTCTCGCGCTCGGCCAGGACCCCGAGGATCCGCGAACGCAGGTCGAGCTGCGCGCCGGGATCCGTGGGCCGCGCGGCCCGCGCCTCCCGGATGCCGAGGGTGGAGGCGAAGGCGAGCTCCACATCCTCCCCGGTGCGGACGCTCGCCAGCTCGACCACGATCACCGCGGGCGTGTGGACGGCGCGGTTGCCGACCTCCTGCGCCAGGCGCGTCTTGCCGAGGCCGCCGGGACCGAGGATGGTCGTCAGCCGGGAGGTCGCGATCAGGTCCTCGACGGCCTGCAGGTCGTACTCGCGGCCGACCAGGGCGTTCGGCGCCGCACGGAGGCCGATCCGGATGCGGTGGGGCGCGGTGGGCCGCTGCTGCTCGTCGTCGGCGAGCAGCTCGGCGTTGAGGGCGACCAGCTCGGGGCCGGGACGCGTTCCCAGCCGGTCGAGCAGCGCCTCCTTCAGCTCCGCGAACGCCAGCAGCGCCTCGCTGCGGCGGCCGGCGCCGGCGAGGGTCTGCAGCTGCACCAGGCGCAGGGTCTCGTCGAGCGGGCGGCGTGCGAGCAGCGGCTGCAGGTCGGCGAGGGCGCCGGAGTGGTCCCCGGCGGTGAAGCGCGCACGGGCGCGCAGCAGCAGGAGGTCGTCGTGCAGGGTGTCCGCCGTCTGCCGCAGCTCGTCGGCGAGCGGGGTGCCCCCGAGTTCGGCGCCCGGCTCGCCGCGCCAGAGCGCCAGCGCCGCGGTCGCCTGCGCGACGGCCTCTTCCGGGTCGCCGTGCTGCAGCTCTTCGGCCGCCTCGTCGAGCGCGCGGCGGGCGAGGCCGAGGTCGGTCTCCTCGGGGGAGACGGCGAGCGTGTAGCCGCTCGGCGTGGACTCCAGCAGTCCGTCGGCGCTCACCGTGCGCACCCGCGAGACCAGCGTCTGCAGGGCGGCGCGCTCCTGGCGCGGGGGAGCGTCGTCCCACAGATCCTCGACGAGCGACGGGACGCTCGCGGCGCCGCGTGCGAGCACGAGCGCGACGATCAGGCTCTTGCCGAGCAGCCCCGACGGCTCGCTCAGCTCGCCGGCCCGGTCCTCCACCAGAACCGGCCCGAGCACGGCGATGCGGGGCGAAGAGGACACGCGCCCGATCCTACCCATCGCGCCCGCGCGCGTCCCGCCGTCGAGTCCGCGAAGACTGCCCGCGACACGCCGCCTGCGCGTGCATTCTTCGCGGACTCGACGGTGGGGTGGCGGGCACGCGTAGGCTCGCGGCATGGCGTTCGATTGGTCGCAGTTCTACGAGGAGCAGGGCGGACGCGGGGTGAGGCCGACGTTCCAGAGCGCGATGGCCGCGTGGGAGGGGGAGCCCGGCGAGGCGATCGACCTCGGCTGCGGCGACGGGGTCGAGACGCGGCACCTGGCCGAGCACGGCTGGCGGGTGCTCGCGGTGGATGCGGACGCCGGCGTCGAGGAGCGCGTCACCGCCGGCCTGTCGCCGGAGGCCGCGGAGAGGGTGACCGTCCGGCGGGCGACCTTCGAGACGCTGGGGGAGCTGCCGGCGGCGGACCTCGTCTACGCCGGCTTCGCGTTGCCGTTCTGCGACGAATCCCACTTCGCGTACCTGTGGGCCGACATCCGTGAGTCGCTCCGGCCCGGCGGCCTGTTCGCGGGGGAGCTGTTCGGCCCGCACGACGAGTGGGTGGGCCGGCCGGGCATGAGCTTCCACGACCGGGCCCAGGTGGAGGGGATGCTGACCGGAATGGACGTGCTGCAGCTGGTCGAGGACGACCGCCGCGGGATGTCGTTCGAGGGCCCGAAGCACTGGCACGTCTTCCACATCGTCGCCCGCGCCTGACCCGCGACGCCCCGGCCCCGGCCCAAGCAATCAGCTCCTGAGTTCTTCGACCGGAACAGGCGTTCTCGCTCGAAGAACTCAGGAGCTGTTGGCTTGGGGACGGTCAGCGCAGGGTCTTGCGGGCGGTGATCTGGCCGGTGTCGAAGCCGAGCAGGTGCAGGCCGCCGTGGAAGCGGGCGTGCTCGATCTTCATGCAGCGGTCCATGACGACCGTGAGTCCCTTCGACTCGCCGTACTCGGCCGCCTCCTGGTTCCAGATGCCGAGCTGCACCCAGACCGTGGGGGAGCCGACGGCGAGCACCTCGTCGATGACGGCCGGGATGTCGGACGGCTTGCGGAACACGTCCACGATGTCCGGCACCTCCGGCAGCGACGCCAGGTCGGGGTAGGCCTTCTCGCCGAGGATGGTGTCGGCGTTGGGGTTGACGAAGTAGACCCGGTAGTCGCTCGACTGCTGCAGGTACGTGCCGACGAAGTACGACGACCGCGCGGGATTCGGCGAGGCGCCGACGATGGCGACCGACTTCGCGCCGCGGAGGATCCTGAGCCGCTCCTTGGCGTCCGGCCCGACCCAGGTGCGCTGCGACTTCAGCAGCTTCGCCAGCGGCGAGTCGGCCGGCACCGCGCAGCTCAGCCCGTTGGCGAGCTGGACCTCGGTGGTGTCCTCCGTTGTCGCGGTGGTCATGCGGCCTTCGCCTCCTCGACGGCGATCGTGAGCGCCTGATCCAGATCGTAGATGATGTCCTCCACGTCCTCGATGCCGACGCTGATGCGCACGACGCCGGGCAGCACACCCGCGTCGAGCAGCTGCTGCTCCGTGAGCTGGGCGTGGGTGGTGGACGCGGGGTGGATCACCAGCGTCTTCGCGTCGCCGATGTTGGCCAGGTGGCTGGCGAGGTTCACCGACTCGATGAACTTCTGCCCGACCTCCCGGCCGCCCTTCACGACGAAGCTGAACACGCTGCCCGGGCCCTTCGGCAGGTACTTCAGCGCGCGCTCGTGGTGCGGGTGCTCGGGCAGGCCGGCCCAGAACACCTTCTCGATGCGCGGGTCGGCATCCAGCCACTCGGCGACCGCCCGCGCGTTGTCCACGTGCGCCTGGATGCGGTACGGCAGCGTCTCGACGCCCTGCGCGAGCAGGAAGGCCGAGTGCGGAGCGAGCACCGGGCCGATGTCGCGCAGCTGCTCCGCGCGCAGCCGGGTGAGGAACGCGTACTCGCCGAAGTTGCCCGACCACTGCAGGCCGCCGTACGACGGCACCGGCTCGCCGAACAGCGGGAACTTCGACGAGTGCCAGTCGAACCGGCCGCTCTCGACCACGACGCCGCCGAGGGTGGTGCCGTGCCCGCCCAGGAACTTGGTGGCCGAGTGGATGACGATGTCGGCGCCCCACTCGATCGGCCGGTTGAGGTACGGGGTCGCGATCGTGGAGTCGATCGCGAGCGGGATGCCGGCGGCGTGCGCGACGTCGGCGAGGCCGGCGATGTCGGCGATCTCGCCGGACGGGTTCGCGATGGTCTCCGCGAACAGGATCTTGGTCTTGTCGGTGATCGCCGCGGCGTAGTCGGCCGGGTCGGAGCTCTGCACGAACGTGGTGTCGACGCCGAACCGGCGGAGGGTCACATCCAGCTGGGTGATGGAGCCGCCGTACAGGTTGGCGGAGGCGACGATGTGGTCGCCCGCGCCCACCAGCGACGCGAAGGTGATGTACTGCGCGCTGAGGCCGGACGCGGTGGCGACCGCCCCGAGGCCGCCCTCGAGGCTGGCGACGCGCTCCTCGAACGAGGCGACGGTCGGGTTGGCCAGACGCGAGTAGATGTTGCCGTACTTCTGCAGCGCGAACCGCGCTGCCGCGTCCGCGGTGTCGTCGAAGACGAAGGCGCTGGTCTGGTAGATCGGGAGGGCGCGCGCCCCCGTCACCGGGTCGGGGATGTTGCCCGCGTGGATCGCACGCGTGCGGAAGCCGTACTCACGATCTGCCATGGGCTCACGCTACCCGACCCGGCCGACACGGCCTCCCGGGCGCCGTAACAGACCGCAACCGGCGCTTGCTACCCTGGAGGCAGGCCCCGATCGGGGCCCCGGACGACGGTTCAGTACCCGGTGAGCGACAAGACTGGCCAAGGAGTCGGACCGTGTCCTGGATCGTCCTCATTCTCTCCGGCGTGCTCGAAGCCGTCTGGGCGACCGCCCTCGGCAAGTCGGAGGGGTTCACCCGCCTCTGGCCGACGCTGGTCTTCGCTGGAGCCCTGCTCGCGTCGATGGGCGGCCTCGCCTTCGCCATGCGCGGGATCCCGACCGGCACCGCGTACGCCGTGTGGGTCGGCATCGGCGCGGCGCTCACCGTGCTCTACGCGATGGTGTTCGGCGGCGATGGCTTCTCGCTGGTGAAGGCGCTGCTGATCGTCGGCCTGGTCGGGTGCGTCATCGGGCTGAAGCTGGTCGACTGACCCGGTCAGGCCGCGCTGACCCACACCGCGCCGAGCGCGAGCGCCGCGATGAGCACCCAGGAGGCGAGTCCCGTCACGAGGGCGCGCCACCCGGTGCCCACGAGGGTGCGGAGGCGGACTGCCGTGCCGAGGCCGAACAGCGCCATCGCCAGCAGGATCGTCTGCAGGGTGTCCGCGCCGCCGGTGACCGCCGCGGGGAGGGGGACGAACGTGCGGACCAGCACGGCCACGAGGAACCCGGCGACGAACAGCGGCACGATCGCCGGGCGCTTGGCCGCCGGGTCGCCCTCCACGTGCCGGCGGCGCTCCACGACCGCGGCGACGGCGACGATCGGGGCGAGCATGAGCACACGGGTGAGCTTCACGACGACCGCCACGGCGAGGGCCGCGGCTCCGGCGATCTGCGCGGTCGCGACCACCTGGCCGACGTCGTGCACCCCCGCGCCGACCCAGTGGCCGAACTGCTGCGCGTCGAGGCCGAGAGGATGCCACAGCAGGGGCAGCACGAAGATGGCGAGCGTCCCGCACAGGGTGACCAGCGCGACGGGCGTGGCGGCCTCCTCGTCCTTCGGCTTGACGACGCCGCTCATCGCGCCGATCGCGGAGGCCCCGCAGATCGAGAAGCCGGTCGCGATGAGCAGGGGCTGGTGACCGGGCAGGCCGAGCAGCCGCCCGATCCAGAACGTCCCGGCGAACGAGACGAGCACGACGGCGACGGTCGTCAGGATGGCGACCCAGCCGAGCCCGGCGATGTCGCCCAGGCTGAGCTTCAGGCCGAGGAGAACGACGCCGATGCGCATCAGCCGCTTCGCGCTGAGCGACAGGCCGGGCGCGAGCACGCCCGTGACCGCGGGGCGCGCGGCCGGGAGCTGGCCGACCACGATACCGAGCACAACCGCCGCGGTGAGCAGCGGCACCGCGGGCGCCAGCCAGTGCACGCCCCAGGCCGCCGCTGCCGCCAGCGCGCAGACGATCAGCCCCGGGAGCCAGGGGAGCGGTCGGCGGACGGCGGCCGGGGAGGAGGTCACCGGTCCATTCTGCTGCCCTCGCGATCAGAGGGCCGACAGCAGCGTGCCGCCGTTCGGCACGCCGAGGCCGGTGCACGCGTCCCAGCCGGCCGTCGCGGCGAAGGCGCCGTTGTCGCCGACCGTGATGTCACGGAAGCCGGCCGCGACCTGGCCGGAGCGGATGGAGTCGTAGAGGGCCGGCTGCGCGAGCCCGAGCGGCCGGCCGGTCGACTGCACCAAGCGGGCGACCAGGGCGGCCCAGAGCGGAGCGACGGCGCTGGTGCCGCCGATCACGGTGTCCTGCCCGTCGACCCGGATGCGGTAGCCCGTCTGCGGGTCGGCCACCGCGGACACGTCGGGCACCCCGCGCCCTCCCTTCCCGTTGGCGGAGCCGCCCGCGTCGGTGCCGCCGGCCCCGCTCGGCACCCCGACGCCCTTCTGCCACGAGGGCAGCGGGAAGACCGCGCTCACCCCTCCGCCGGTCGCCCCGCCGCCGCTGCCGTTGTTCCACACCGTCTCGGAGTGCACGGCGCCGGTGGACGTGTCCGCCTCCAGCCGCGTCCCGCCGCAGGCGAGCGCGTGCGGTGAGGAGGCGGGGAAGTCGACGTGCGGCCGGCCGTCGCCGACGCGGTCGCTGCTGCCGTCGTCCCCGGCCGCGACCGTGGTGGTCGCGCCGAGCGCGGCGGCGTCCTGCAGGGCCTGGTCGAAGGCGGTGCGCGCCTGCGGCGTCCACTGGTCCTCCGACTGCCCCCAGCTGATGCTGATGGCCGACGGCGTCGGGTCGGCGTGCGCGGCCGTCGACACCGCATCCAGAAACCCGGCGTCGGTGTTCGGCGCGAAGTAGACGACGATGGACGCCTTGGGTGCGAGTGCGCCGGCGACCTCGATGTCGAGCATGACCTCGCCGTCGGCGCCGTTGGGGTTGCCGTCCGGGGCGTTCGAGCCGCCGTCCACCCCGACCGCGGTGACCGAGGGGGTCGGGATGCCGAGGCCGGCGAAGTACGTGTCGAGGTCGGACTGCACGTACCCGCCGCCGAGCTCGATGATCGCGATGGTCTGCCCGCTCCCGTCCGTGCCCTCGGGGAAGGAGTACACCGTCCCGAGCTGCGGCGGCGTGTAGCTCGTGCTCACGGCCGCCGCCGGGACGTAGCGGAACTGCGTCCGCGCCTGCGGCCGGTCGTCGAGGCCGAGGACCGCGGTGACGACGCCGCCGAGCGCGGCGGGGATGCTGAGGCCGCCCGTGCGCTGACGGTACGTCGGCGCTTCCGCCCCGTCGTCCTCCGGGGTGGACTCGGCGAGGTCGGTGCCGAAGACCCGCGCCACCGTCTGCACCGGGCCGGAGACGCGGATGCGGCGGGCGCCGGCGTCCACCTCGTCGACGGTCAGGCCGAGGCCTTCGAGCGTGCTCCGCACCAGCTGGACGTCCTCCGGAGCGGCGCCGTACTTCTCGGCCAGCTCGTCCCGGGAGAGGGGGTGCGCGAACGCGCTCTCCGGCAGCTCCGCTCGTCTCCGGAGCACCAGCGTGGCATCGACCCGCACGTCCGGAGCCAGCCCGCCCCGGGCGCGGAAGCCCGGCCGCGCGGGGCGCTCGCTTCCGGGGAGGGGGACGAGGTCGAGGGGCTCTTCTGCGTCGGTCATACCCCTCGGTCTACCACCGGCGTCCGACAGCCGGGAGAGGTGCGGCTCAGACCCAGCTGGGCAGCCACATGTGGATCTGCCAGAACCAGAACGGCACCTGCTGACCCGTCCAGATCGGCCAGAAGAACGCGCTCACCGCGGCGCAGGCGGCCAGGAACACGCCGGTCCACAGGATGCCGCGCCGTCTGCGGTGCTCTGGATCGGTTGGTCTGCCGAGCACGATCCCGATCGCCGCCGTGAGAGCGAGGATGAGATACGGCTCGAAGGCGATCGAGTAGAACGTGAAGATCGTGCGCTGCATGTAGAGCCACCAGGGCAGGTAGCCCGCCGCGAGCCCGGTCAGGATGAGGCCGTAGCGCCAGTCGCGGTAGCGGATGAGCCAGTAGACCAGGAAGAGGATGGCGGCCGTCCCGGCCCACCAGATCAACGGGTTGCCGAGTGAGGTGATCGCGGACGAGCAGGCGTCGGCCGTGCAGCCGTCCTGCCCGTGCGTCGTGCCGACGTAGTACATGCTCGTCGGCCGCAGCATCAGCGTCCAGCCCAGCGGGTTCGACTGGTACGGGTGCGGCGTGTGCAGGTTGATGCTGTAGTTGTACATCTCCGTCTGGTAGTGCCAGAGGTTCTGCACCCACAGCGGCACCCAGCCCAGCGCCCCCGACCACTCCATGTGGACGCTCTGCGCCCAGTCGCGGTAGTAGCCGCCCGAAGTGAGGATCCAGCCGGCCCAGGTGGACACGTAGACCACGAAGGCGAGCGGGACCATGAGCACGAACGTCGCCGGGGCCTGCTTCAGCAGCGCCCCGCTGACGTAGAAGGGCAGCCCTTCGCGGCGCCGGGCCACGGCGTCCACCACCACCGTGTACACCGCGAAGAACGCGAGGAAGTAGAAACCCGTCCACTTGACCCCGGCGCACAGGCCGCACAGGATGCCGGCGGCGATCAGCCACGGCCGCCACCACAGCACAGGACCCCACGCCGGATCGCGTCCGGAGGCGCGTGCCGCCGCGACCTTCGCCGCGAGCCGGCCGGTCGACCAGCGGCGGTCGAGCAGGATGCAGAAGAACGCCAGCAGGCCGAAGAACATCACGAAGCCGTCGAGCAGCGCGACCCGGCTCATCACGATGGCGTGGCCGTCGATCGCGAACAGGAAGCCGGCGATGGTCGCGAGCATCGTCGACCGGAACAGCATGCGGGCGATGAGGAACACCAGCAGCACCGCGATCGTGCCGGCCACGGCGGTGGAGAGCCGCCAGCCGAACGAGTTCGCCGGTCCGGTGGCCGCCATCCCGAGCGCGATCAGCCACTTGCCGAGCGGGGGATGCGCGACGAACGACGGATCGTGCGAGAAGATGCCCGTCTCGCCGGCGGCGAAGCGCGGGTCGGCCTTGTCGGGCCAGCTGCCCTCGTAACCGAGGTTCCAGATCGTCCAGGAGTCCTTGACGTAGAAGGTCTCGTCGAAGACGAGCGTGTGCGGCGCGCCCAGGTTCCACAGCCGCAGCACGGCCGCGAGCAGTGTCACGGCGACGGGTGCGCCCCAGTACCAGAGGCGCAGGCGCGTCGGCGTGCGCAGCATCCGCGCCCACCAGTCGTCCAGCCGGGTTCCCGCGCGTTCGGGGGCGACGTGCGCGGCCGGGGCGTCGGTCAGCGGGGCGGAGGTCACCAGGCAATGGTAGGGGCGCGCGGCTGTGGTTCGCCTTCCGGCTGCCAGACTAGAGGCCATGATCATCCTGGCCGCCACCCCGATCGGCAATCTCGGGGACGCCTCTCGCCGGCTGGTGGAGGTGCTGGAGGAGGCCACGGTCGTCGCGGCGGAGGACACCCGCGTCGCCCAGCGCCTGCTGGCCGGACTCGGCGTCGCCAACCGGCCACGGCTGATCGCCGTGCACGACCACAACGAGCGCGACCGTGCGGCCGACCTCGTCGAGCTCGCCCGCGACCAGGACGTCGTGCTGCTCTCCGACGCCGGCATGCCCACCGTCTCCGACCCGGGTTTCCACCTGGTGGAGGCCGCGGCCGCCGCCGGCGTCGGGGTCACCGCGCTGCCGGGCCCGTCGGCTGTGCTGACCGCGCTCGCCGTCTCGGGCCTGCCGACCGACCGGTTCACGTTCGAGGGCTTCCTGCCGCGTAAGCAGGGCGAGCGCCACACCGCCCTGCGCGCGCTCGCCGCCGAGCCGCGCACGATGGTGTTCTTCGAGTCGCCCAACCGGCTCGCCGCCTCCCTCGCCGACATCGCCACGGTGCTCGGAGACGACCGCCGGGTCGTCGTCTGCCGCGAGCTGACGAAGCTCTACGAGGAGGTGCGGCGCGGAACGGCGGCCGAGCTGGCCGCCTGGGCGGCGGAGGGAGTCCGCGGCGAGATCGTCGTCGTGGTGGCCGGCGCGCCGGCGCGCTCGGCCGACCCGGAGGCGGCCGTCGAGCAGGTGCTCGCCCTCGTGGCCGCCGGGACGCGCCTGAAGGACGCCGCCGCCGAGGTGGCCGAGTCGACCGGCCTCGGCAAGCGCGACCTGTACCAGGCCGCGCTCGCCCGCAAATAGTTCCAACGGCTCATGGGCATGGGTGTTGGTCGCATCAATCGCGTCGTCGATTGTATGGAGCATCACGTTCTTCGCTAAGAAGCAATTGAGCGACCTCCGAATCCCAGTAGCGAAACGTCGTCAGCGCGTCAACGGCAGACTCTGCGATTTCAATGAGGGCTCGGGTGTCCGCCTCTCGTGCGCCCATCCGGTTGATATCGCGCATCGGCCACTTGTAGTGGACGAACGCATTTCTGTATTCCGCAACTCGCAGGATTCCGCTCGCTAGCTGCCGATCGATCTTCTCGCCGAGGACAAGCGTCCAGATAGCGCCCAGTTTGGTCGGAAGCGAGAGTCTTACGACCTGATTGATTTCCGCCTCGCTTTCCAGCTTCTTGGGATGCAAAGCGTTCCTCAGAATTGCATTGACTGTGTGCTCGTGCCACATGGCGTAGAAGACGAGTGCAAAGTCGTGCTCGCTTTCCTGCCGGAATGAGCGCGCTTGAGACAGGATCGCATCGACATGGGTCGTTCCTCCGAACGCGGGTTCGTCTGAAAGCAGTTGGTCGAGGAACAATTGCGCAGCATGGACTTTTAGTTCTTCGGGTGTCATATCGCCTGAGTCGAAGCCCTGTTCAAGCAACGACAAAGCGGCTGCGCGTGCAAATGCCGATGCTATTTCGTGCTCCGTTAGCTTCATTCCGTCAGTACCCTGTGCCATGGCTTGACGCTAGCGTGCGGATTCTGCGAGCAGAAACAAACCGGACAGGGTCTGTTTAGATGTGACAATGCAATCGCGTAAGGGTGCTTGCCCAAGCGGCCTCTTGCCCACGGCCAAATCGCGGTGCGGCTAAGTTGATGATCACAACACGACGGCGATCGGGAGATCGACGTGCAACTTCTTCATATTGAGGATCATGCACTCGAAGTTGGATCGGATTTCTTTCGATGTTCTCCTCACGATTTCTCGTGGCGAACGTCTCCACAGGCGCAGTAACACGCCGGATCGCGTCGCCGCGCGCCCGTAGGATAGTCACCATGTCCGACGGCTCCTCGTTCTACATCACCACGCCGATCTTCTACGTGAACGACGTCCCGCACATCGGGCACGCCTACACCGAGGTCGCGGCCGACGTGCTCGCCCGCTGGCACCGCCAGGCGGGCGACGACACCTGGCTGCTGACCGGCACCGACGAGCACGGCCAGAAGATCCTGCGCACCGCGACGGCGAACGGCACGACGCCGAAGGCCTGGGCCGACAAGCTGGTCGGCGAGGAGTGGCTGCCGCTGCTGAAGACGATCGACATCTCCAACGACGACTTCATCCGCACCACCGACGAGCGGCACGAGGTCAACGTCCAGAAGTTCCTGCAGAAGCTGTACGACGACGGCTACATCTACGCCGGCGAGTACGAGGCGCTCTACTGCGTCGGCTGCGAGGAGTTCAAGCCGCAGAGCGAGATCGTCGACGGCACGGGGGAGTACGAGGGCCAGAAGGTCTGCGCCATCCACTCGAAGCCGCTCGAGCTGCTGCAGGAGAAGAACTACTTCTTCCGCATGAGCCAGTTCGCCGACCGGCTGCTCTCGCTCTACGAGGAGCGGCCCGACTTCGTGCAGCCGGAGTCGGCGCGCAACGAGGTCGTCAGCTTCGTGCGACAGGGCCTCAGCGACCTCTCCATCTCGCGCTCCAGCTTCGACTGGGGCATCAAGGTGCCGTGGGACGAGTCGCACGTCGTCTACGTCTGGTTCGACGCGCTGCTCAACTACATCACCGCCGTGGGCTACGGGCAGGACGACGAGGAGTTCGCGCGGCGCTGGCCGGCGAACCACCTGGTCGGCAAAGACATCCTCCGCTTCCACGCCGTCATCTGGCCGGCGATGCTCATGGCCGCAGGGCTCGAGGTGCCCAAGCGCGTGTTCGGCCACGGCTGGCTGCTCGTGGGCGGCGAGAAGATGTCGAAGTCGAAGCTCACGGGCATCGCGCCGACGCAGATCACCGACACGTTCGGGTCCGACGCGTTCCGCTACTACTTCATGCGCGCCATCAACTTCGGCCAGGACGGCTCGTTCAGCTGGGAGGACCTCGCCGCGCGCTACCAGGCGGAACTCGCCAACGGCTTCGGCAACCTGGCGTCGCGCGTCATCGCGATGGTGACCCGCTACTTCGAGGGGATCGTGCCGCCCGCGGGCGAGTACCAGGAGGTCGACCTCCACGTGCAGGAGGTCGTGCGCACCGCGGCGGCCGACGCCGACGCGGCCATCGGGCGGCTGGCCATCCACGACGCCCTCGCCGCGATCTGGCGGATCGTCGACGAGCTCAACGGCTACATCACCGAGCAGGAGCCGTGGACCCTGGCGAAGGACGAGGCGCAGCGCGAGCGTCTGGGCACCGTGCTCTACACGGCCGCCGAGGGCCTGCGCGCGCTCGCCGTCCTGCTGTCGCCGGTGATCCCCGGAGCCACATCCAAGCTGTGGGAGGCGCTGGGCGTCGAGGGCGAGCTGGGCGCGCTCACCGCGCAGCCGCTTCGCGCGGCCGGCGACTGGGGCCGGCTGCCGGCCGGCACCGAGGTCAACGGACTGGCGGCGCTGTTCCCGCGGATCGACGCGGAGGCGGTCGCCGCCGTATGACGGACCCGTCGTTCGTCCGCCAGCGGCACGTCACCGACGGCCGCGACCTGGCGTACCCTCCGCTGCCCGAGGCGCTGACCGTGCCGGTGTACGACAACCACACGCACCTCGAGATGGCCGACGGCGTCGAGCCCCTCGACTACCGCGAGCAGCTCGACCGCGCCTCCAGCGTGGGCGTCCGCGGGGTCGTCCAGGTCGGCAACGATGTCGAGACCTCGCGCTGGTCGGCGGAGACGGCGGCGATCGAGCCGAGGATGCTCGCCGCGGTCGCCCTGCACCCCAACGACGCCCCCGACTACGACGAACGCGGCGAGCTGGACGACGCCCTCGCCGTGATCGACGAGCTGGCCGGCCGGCCGCGGGTGCGGGCCGTGGGGGAGACCGGGCTCGACTTCTTCCGGACCGAGGAAGGGCCGCGCCGCGACGCGCAGTTCCGCTCCTTCGAGGCGCACATCGAGATCGCGAAACGGCACGGCATCGCCTTGCAGATCCACGACCGCGACGCGCATGCCGCCGTCGTCGCGACCCTGAAGCGCGTCGGCGCCCCGGAGCGCACCGTCTTCCACTGCTTCTCGGGCGACGTGGAGCTGGCCCGCATCTGCGCCGAGAACGGCTGGTACATGTCGTTCGCCGGCACCGTGACCTTCAAGAACGCGCCGAACCTGCGGGAGGCCCTCACGGTCGCCCCGCGGCACCTGATCATGGTCGAGACGGATGCGCCCTTCCTCACGCCGACCCCGTTCCGCGGCCGCCCGAACGCGCCCTACCTCATCCCGCACACCCTGCGCGCAATGGCCGAGGTGATCGGAACCGACGCCTCGACCCTCGCTGCTCAGATCAACTCCAACACCGAGCTGGTCTACGGCCGCTGGGACAGCGAGCCGGTCGGCCCGCCGCCGACGCAGCCCATCGGGATCATCGCGTGAGCGAGGTGCGGCTCCTGGGCCCGGCGGAGATCCGCGACCTCGCCGAGCTGCTCGACGTCACCCCGACGAAGAAGCTCGGCCAGAACTTCGTCATCGACGCGAACACGGTCCGCCGCATCGTCCGTGTCGCCGAGGTGCAGCCCGGCGACAGCGTGGTCGAGATCGGCCCCGGCCTCGGCTCGCTCACCCTCGGCCTGCTGGAGGCCGGCGCGCGCGTGACGGCGGTGGAGATCGACGGCCGCCTGGCCGCCCAGCTGCCGCTGACCGTTGGGCAGCTGGCTCCGGAGGCGGCGGAGCGGCTGACGGTCGTGCACCGCGACGCCCTCGCCGTCGACGAGCTGCCGGCCGACCCCGTCCGGCTGGTGGCCAATCTCCCGTACAACATCTCCGTGCCCGTGCTGCTGCACTTCCTGGAGCACTTCCCGAGCCTGCGCTCCGGTGTCGTCATGGTGCAGGCCGAGGTCGGCCACCGGATCGCGGCGAAGCCGGGATCGAAGGTGTACGGCGCGCCCAGCGTGAAGGCGGCCTGGTACGGCGTCTGGCGCACCGCGGGCCAGGTGAGCCGGCAGATCTTCTGGCCGGTGCCCAATGTCGACTCGGTCCTGGTCGGGTTCGAGCGCCACGAGACCCCGCCGGGGGACGAGCAGCTGCGCAAGCGCACGTTCGCCCTGGTGGATGCGGCGTTCCAGCAGCGCAGGAAGACCCTCCGGCAGGCGCTGGCCCCCGTGTTCGGCGAGCCGTCCGCGGCCGCCGGCGCGCTCGAGCGTGCGGGCCTGTCGCCGACCCTGCGCGGCGAGCAGCTGGGTCTCGCCGGCTTCGTCCGGCTGGCCGCGGTCTCCGCCGGCTGACCGCAACCGCCCGGGCGTTCCGCGCCCGACCGGCCGTCGCACAGCGCCGAGCCCCGCGGGTGTGTAGGTTGGAAGCATGGTGGACGGCTGGGACGTTGACAGCGTGCACGTTCGCGCTCCGGGCAAGATCAACGTGTTCATGCGCGTCGGTGCGGTCATGGAGGACGGCTACCACGATGTCGCGACCGCCTACCAGGCCGTGTCGCTCTACGAGGACGTCCGTGCCTACCCCGATGACGAGTTCTCGGTGGGCTTCAGCGGCAGCATCGACACCGGCTCCGTCCCGCTCGACGAGTCCAACCTGGCCATCAAAGCCGCCCGGCTGCTGGCGAAGCGCACCGGGTACACCGGTGGCGTGCGGCTCGAGATCGAGAAGCACGTGCCCGTGGCGGGCGGGATGGGCGGCGGGTCGGCCGACGCCGCCGCGACGCTCGTGGCCTGCGACGCGCTGTGGGGCACCGACGTCGGCCGCGACGAGCTGCAGACGCTGGCGGCCCGGCTGGGCGCCGACGTGCCGTTCGCGCTGCTCGGCGGCACCGCCATCGGCACCGGACGCGGCGACCGGCTGAGCCCGGCGCTGGCGACCGGTCAGTTCCACTGGGTGCTCGCGCTGCCGGAGGGCGAGCTGAGCACGCCGCAGGTCTACCGCGAGCTCGACCGGCACCGCGAGCGGCATGCCGGCGACATCGCACCGGCGCAGCTCTCTCCGAGCGTGGACTCGGGCGTGCTGCAGGCCTTGCGCGCCGGCGACCCGGCCATGCTGGCGGAGGCGCTGACGAACGACCTGCAGGCCCCGGCCATCCACCTCGTCCCGAAGCTCGCGGAGGTGATCGAGCTCGGCGAGACGAACGGCGCGCTCGCGGGCATCGTCTCCGGGTCCGGGCCGACTGTGGCCTTCCTGACCTCCGACCTGGATTCGGCGATCGATCTCCAGATCGCGCTCAGCGCGGCGCGCGTGCACGCCGTGCGGGCGACCGGCCCTGTCCACGGCGCCCGCGTCGTCGGCGACTGACGGACGACGAAGAGACCGAGCGGAACAGTCGAGGTCTGCCCGAGGATGCCCGGCCGCAGGCCGCGTCGGGTTGAGACGATTCGTCGAGAAGGTGAGAAACGTTTCCACGTCCGGGACCGGGCATCCCAGGTGTCTTCACCCTAGCGAGAGCTCGTGCGCCGCTCCCAGCTCAGGCCGCGAAACCGTCAAGACTTGACGGGCCGCCTCCGGGAGAGGGCGCGCAGCTCGCGGCGGGAGCGCAGACCGAGCTTGGCGAGGATGTTGCGCACGTGGAAGTTCACCGTCGTGACCGAGACGTACAGGTGCTCGGCGATCTCCTTGTTCGTCATCCCGGTCGCGAGCGCGTGCGCGACCTGGCGCTCGCGCGTCGTGAGCGTGGCGAGCGGATCGGTGGATGCGGTGACCGCGGTCGTCTCGTCGAGCAGCCGGACCGCCCTGGCGAGGTACCCCGAGGCGCCGAGCCGCCGGAAGGTGGCGGCGGCCGACTCCAGCAGCGCACGGGCGCGGGCCGCCTGCGTTCCGCGGGCCGCGGCAGCGAGACGACCGGCATCGAAGGCCGCGATCGCCTGGGGCAGCGGGAAGAGGATGCCGGCCGGGTCGGCGACCGCGTCCTCGTAGGCCGCCCGCGCGTCGGCGGTGCGGCCTTCCGCCTCCAGCACCCGGCCCTCCAGCCAGCGCAGCGAGCCGTAGTAGGGGCGCCAGAGCCCGGGCGCAGCGGCCGCGTGGTACGCCGCACGGGCGTCGGCCGCGCGGCCCAGCGCTGCCAGCGCATCCACCCGGTAGGTCAGCCAGCCGAGCGTCGACCCGCGGTTGCCTGCGGCTTCCGCCTGCTCCGTGGCGGCCAGCTGGTCCTCCGGGCGGCCGAGGGCGCGCGCGAGCTCGGCGCGGGCCAGGTACGGGAGGTCTCCGTCGTACGACCCGGCGATGCGCGGATCGGCTTGCGCCGCCGCGCGCAGTCGCTCCTCGACCGCCTCCGCCTCGCCCCGGCCGGCGCGCACCAGGGCGGACGCCCACAGCGCGATCGGCCAGCAGGACAGGTCGGTCTCGTCGAGCGCCAGGGCGACGGCGGTGTCGGCCAGCGTCACCGACTCCTCCCACTCGCCCGTGAGGTACAGGATGTGCGCGTACATCGTGCGCGCGAATCCGGCCGTCCAGCTGCCCGGGTAGCGACGAACCAGCTCGTTCGCCCGCGCCAGGTCGGCGCGTGCCCGCTCCAGATCGCCGCTCATGATGAAGACGCGCGACCGGCCGACGAGGGCGTCGATGGCGGCCGGCGACTCGTGACCGACGACGAGCTCGTCGAGCTCCGCGACCAGCGGGACGAACAGGTCCGGCCGGCGGGCGTGGGCGGCGGAGATGACCGCCCAGCCGAGCAGCCGGGTCAGGTCGTCCTGTGGGGCGGCCAGCCACCGCAGGGCGGGGTCGGAGACCTCCACCGGGTCCGGGCTCTCGGCGATGTGCCGCCGGGCTGCCTCGACGTGGTCGAGCACGGCAGGGAAGTCGCCCATCGCCATGAGCACCTTGGGCAGGGCCTCGGCGGCGTGCGACCGGAGGGCCCGCTCGTCGGGCGTCGCGGCCGGGCGCTCCTCGAACGCGAGGGCCAGCGCGAGTGCCCCGGGCAGGTCGCCGGAGAGCGTGCGGAGCTCCAGCAGCACGGCGTCCCGCGTCGGGGACGGGGCTGCGGTCTCGTACGCCGGCCGCAGCTCCAGGATGCGCTCGTGCATCCGGAAACGCATCGCGATCAGACCGAGCTCCAGCAGCGCCCGCTCCGCCTCCGCCTCCGATGCCAGGTCGACCGCCGAGCGCGCGTAGCTGAGCGCCTGCTCCGCCTGGCCCAGGTCGGAGGCGGACAGTGCCGCGGCGAGGAGCTCGTCGACCAGGGTCGGGTCGGCGCGGTCCGCCGCCTCCACCCGGTGGCGCAGAGCGCGGTGCCCGGAGAGCACGTCGGCCGCCACACGATGGACGGCCACCCGGCGCTCCAGAGGCAGCTCGGCAGCGAGGGCGTCGGCGAGGATGGCGTGCGCGGGTTCCACCCGCACCACGCCGTCCCGCGACTCGGCGAGCACCAGCCCGCGCGACACCGCGCCCGGTACGTCGACCTCGACGCCCAGGCGTGCGGCGATCGTCCCGACCACGGGCAGCGGCAGCGGGTCGCGCAGCACGGCGATGAGCTCGGCGGCCGTGCGGACCGACGGGTCCGCACCCTCGAGCGACGCGGCGATCGCGGTGGACAGTGGGGCGATCGCGGTCGCCGGGAGGTCCCAGCCCGCCGGATGCAGCGCCTGGGAGAACGTGTCGCGCAGGTGGACGAGGAGCACGCTGAGCAGGAGCGGGGAGCCCTGCGTCGCATCGGTGAGGCGCGTGGCGGTGCGCCGCGACACGGGGTGTCCGAGCAGGTGCAGCGCGAGCTCCTGCGTGTCGCCGACCGTGAGCGGCGTGAGGTCGACACGCGCATGGTTGGTGGTCACGGCGGCCACGTCGTCGAACAGGGTCACCAGATTGCTCTGCTGCGGCCGGGTGGCTGCCGTGAAGAGGAATCCCTGGTGCGACAGCCGGCGGACGACGAAGCGGAGGGCGCGCGCCGAGGGCTCGTCGACCCACTGCGCGTCGTCGACGACGAGGCAGACCGGGCCGTCGATCGCGTCGATGGCATCGAGCAGGAGGCGGCCCACGGTGAGCGGGTCGTCGCCGGGGCCCGGTGGCCGGATGGCGCCGCCGCGGGCGCCCGCCGTCCCCGAGCGCAGGGCGTTGAGCCCGCGGACGAGGGTCTCGACCGTCGCGTAGGCGAGATCGGACTCGAACGAGTCGGCGTGGACGCGCAGCACGGTCCAGCCGTCGAGCCGCTCCGCCACATCCGCCAGCAGCGCCGTCTTGCCCAAACCGGCCTCACCGGTCACCAGCACCGCGCCGCCTTCGGCACGGGCCCGGTGGGCGACCAGGAGGATGGTCTCGCGAGCGCGGTCCCGTCCGAACAGGGGACGCGGGCCAGGCCGGTTCTCGTCGGTCACGCGTGACTCCTGTCCCCTTCGGCCGCGTCGGGTCCTGTGCGGTCGAGTCCCTGGATCATCGCACAGCGCACGGAAACCTTCGTTCCCCAGTCCGGGGGTGCGGCGTGTCGCTAGCCCTCGAGCTGCTCGGACAACTCCAGCCAGCGCGTCTCCAGGTCGGCGATCTCGCCCTCCAGCGTCCGCAGCTCATCGGTCAGCCGGCCGAGGCCGACGTAGTCGCTCTGGTCGTGGCGGGCGAGTTCCTCGTGCTTCGCCGCCACCTGGTCGGTGACCTTGGCGAGCCGCCGGTCGAGCGCGGACAACTCCTTCTCGGCGGCCCGGAGCGCGGAACCGGTCAGGGCGGGGGTCCCTACCGTCGTCGCCGCCGCCTCGGCAACCGGCGCAGCGCCCGACTCCGCCGCGCTCTGCGCCCGCCTCAGCCGCAGGTACTCGTCGACCCCGCCCGGGAGGTGGCGCAGCCGCCCGTCCAGGATGGCGTACTGCTGGTCGGTCACACGCTCCAGCAGGTACCGGTCGTGGGAGACGACCAGCAGCGTCCCCGGCCAGGAGTCGAGCAGGTCCTCCATCGCCGCCAGCATGTCGGTGTCGAGGTCGTTCGTCGGCTCGTCGAGGATGAGCACGTTCGGCTCGTCGAGCAGGATGAGCAGCAGCTGCAGCCGGCGCTTCTGGCCTCCCGACAGGTCCTTCACCGGTGTGGAGAGCTGCGCGTTCGAGAAGCCCAGCCGCTCCAGCAGCTGCCCCGGCGTGACCTCCTTGCCGCCGGCGAGGTAGGTGGTCCGTTTGGTGGCGACGACCGCGCTGACCCGGTCGTCCTGAACGTCGTCGAGCTCGGCGAGCTGCTGCGTCAGGGTCGCGATCTTCACCGTCTTGCCGCGCTTCACCGTCCCCGAGTCGGCCTTCACGGTGCCGGCGACGAGCCCGAGCAGCGTCGACTTGCCTGCGCCGTTGACGCCGAGGATGCCGGTGCGCTCGCCGGGCGCGATGCGCCACTCCACGTCGCGCAGCACCGTCTTCGGCGGGTACGACACGGAGACGTCGATGAGGTCGACGACGTCCTTGCCGAGCCGGGCGGTCGCCATGGTGGTGAGCTCCACCGCGTCGCGCGGCGGCGGCTCGTCGGCGATGAGCGTGGCGGCCGCGTCCATCCGGAACTTCGGCTTGGACGTGCGGGCGGGGGCTCCGCGGCGCAGCCAGGCGAGCTCCTTGCGCATGAGGTTCTGGCGCTTCGTCTCGGCGACGGCGGCCATCCGGTCGCGCTCCACCCGTTGCAGCACGTACGCGGCGTAGCCGCCCTCGAACGGCTCCACGATCCCGTCGTGCACCTCCCACGTGGTCGTCGAGACCTCGTCGAGGAACCAGCGGTCGTGCGTGACGACCACGACCGCGCCGGAGCCCGCGGCCCAGCGGGTCTTGAGGTGCTGGGCGAGCCAGGCGACGCCCTCCACGTCCAGGTGGTTGGTCGGCTCGTCGAGGAAAAGGATGTCGTGGTCGTGCACCAGCAGAGCGGCGAGGGCAACGCGTCGCCGCTGTCCGCCGGAGAGCTCGCCGATGGTCGCATCCCAGCGGATGTCGGTGACGAGCCCGGCGAGCACGTCGCGCACCCGCGGATCGCCCGCCCACACGTGCTCCTCGCGGTCGCCGACGATCGCGTGCCCGACGGTCAGCTGGGGAGGCTGCTCGTCGCGTTGGTCGAGCATCCCCACCGTCACACCGCGCCGCCGCGTCACCCGGCCGGAGTCCGGCTCCAGCCGGCCGGCGAGCAGCTGCAGCAGCGTCGACTTCCCGTCGCCGTTGCGGCCGACGACGCCGATCCGGTCGCCCTCCGAGACGCCGAGCGTGACGGAGTCGAAGACGGTGCGCGTCGGGAACTCCAGGTGCAGCGCTTCCGCGCCGAGAAGGTGTGCCATGAGGCTGTCCAGCCTACCCGGCGGCGTCGAGGCGTCTGCTGCGGTTTAGGAACGTGTGCGTGCGCGCGCGCCACTGCAAACGTTCCGAAGCGCGGCCGTCGTGGTGGCGGTTAGACTCCCGCCATGGTCACCCACACCGTCGTGAACCAGGCCCCGCCGCGGGTCGACGTCGACGAGTTCGCGGCCAACGCGCCGCTGCGGGAGGGCGTCGAACGCTACGACGCCGGGTGGGCGGCGAGCGCGCTCGACGGGGTGGGGCGGCTGGTCGGCTCCGCCGCGTTCCAGCGGGACGCCGAGCTCGCCACGGTGCACGAGCCGCAGCTGCGCGCGTTCGACCGCTGGGGCGAACGGATCGACGAGGTCGAGTACGACGACGGCTACCACCGGGTCATCGCTGCGGCCGTGGCCGCAGGCGCGCACACGTCCGCGTGGGCCGAGCCCCGGCCGGGCGCGAACGTGGCCCGCGCGGCCACCTTCATGCTGTTCGCCCAGATCGAGCCGGGGCACGCCTGCCCGGTCTCGATGACGCACGCGGCGGTGCCCGCGCTGGCCGCATCCGATGCGCTCGCCGCCGAGTGGATGCCGCGCCTCCTCAGCCGGGAGTACGACGGACGGCTCCGCGCAGGCAAGAGCTCCGCCCTGTTCGGAATGGCCATGACTGAGAAGCAGGGCGGTTCGGACGTGCGCGCCAACACCACGCGCGCGCTCGCCGACGGCGACGGACGGTGGCTGCTGACCGGCCACAAGTGGTTCTGCTCGGCGCCGATGTCCGACGCCTTCCTCGTGCTCGCGCAGACGGCGTCCGGGCTGTCGTGCTTCCTCGTCCCGCGGGTGCTGGAGGACGGCGACCGCAACGTGTTCCTGCTGCAGCGGTTGAAGGACAAGCTCGGCAACCGCTCCAACGCGTCCAGCGAGGTCGAGTTCGACGGGACGGTCGGGTACCTGCTGGGGGAGGAGGGGCGCGGCGTGCGCACCATCCTGGAGATGGTGAACCGCACGCGGCTCGACTGCGTGTACGGCACGGCGGCCGGGATGCGGCAGGCGGTCGCCGAGGCGGCCTGGCACGTGCGGCACCGGTCCGCCTTCGGTGCGAAGCTGGTCGATCAGCCGGCGATGACCGCCGTGCTGGCGGACCTGGCACTGGAGTCGGAGGCGGCGACCACGGTCGCGCTGCGGCTGGCGCGCGCCCACGATGCGGACGCACCGGACAGCGACGCCGCCTTCCGCCGGCTGGCGACGGCGGTGACCAAGTACTGGGTCTGCAAGCGCGGACCCGGGCACGCGTACGAGGCGCTGGAGTGCCTCGGCGGCAACGGCTACACCGAGGCGTTCCCGCTGGCCCGGCGGTATCGGGAGCAGCCGGTGATGGCGATCTGGGAGGGCTCGGGCAACGTCATCGCGCTCGACGTGCTCCGCGCGTTGAGGCGCGAACCGGCCGCGTGGGAGGCGTTCGACGCGGAGCTGGCGGCCGCCCGCGGGGTGTACCGCACGTTCGATGCGCACCACGACCGGCTGCGCGCCCGGGCGGCGTCGTGCGTCGCGGGCGCCGATGCCGACCCGGCCGGCGCCGAGGCGGCCGTCCGCCCCCTGGTCGCCGCGCTCGCCCTCGCCCTGCAGGCCTCGCTGCTCATCCGCGACGCCCCCGACCCGGTCGCCGACGCCTTCGTCGCCGCGCGCCTCGGCCCCGAACGCGGCTCCCTCTACGGCGAACTCCCCTCCGGCCTCGCGCTATCCCCCCTCATCGCCCGCGCCTGACCCACGCCATCAGCTCCTGAGTTCTTCGAGAGACACGCCGCGGCGAAGTCGAACAACTCAGGAGCTGATGGATGGGGTCAGGAGTCGGCGGGAGCCGGGGCAGGGAGCGCGACGGCGCCGATGGCGCGGTAGAACTCCGAGACGGCCTTGCGGTTGTAGGCGGCGTAGTCGAAGTGGCTGTCCGGGACCGCGCCGGCGAGGAACGCGCGCAAGCCCTCCGCGACACCTTCGACCGTCTGCGGGACGACCATGCCGCTGCCGACCGGCAGCGCGTTCTTCGCGGACGCGAACTCCACCGTGACGATCGGCAGCTGCAGCACCAGCGCCTCCAGGAGCACCATCGGCTGGCCCTCGTAGTCGCTGGACAGCACGAAGCAGTCCGCCTTCGCCATGATCGCGTGCGGATTGCGCTGCATGCCGGTGAGGAACACCGAGCCCTCGAGCCCGAGCGCGGCGGCCTGGGCCTCCAGGTCGCCGGCGAGCGGTCCGGAGCCGACGATGACGAGCCGCGTCTTCGGGTTCTCGGCGTGGACCGCGGCGAACGCGTCGATGAGCCGCGCCTGGTTCTTCTCGGGCGACAGCCGGCCGACGTTGACGAACGTGGTGACGTCGTCGTCCGCCAGCAGCAGCTCCGCCCAGTCCGGGATGCTCCCGGTCTCCTCGTCGAAGGTCAGCTCATGCAGGTCGGCGCCCGCGTTCTCCAGGATGTGCTCGGCGTCGACCGTATTGAGCGCCGAGACGAACTTCTCCGGCGCCGCGTACTCGGCCAGCGACGCGCGGTTGATCTCCGCGAGGGTCGGCGAGACGGAGACCAGATGGTCGTACTGGCCGTAGAGGGTGAAGATCTGCGTGAGGCTGTGCAGCATCCGCTTCTCGCCGTTCACCTCGCGGTGCGCGTCGGACGCCAGGTCGTTGTGCAGCCAGATCGCGCGCTGCGCCTCGGGGGAGTGCAGCAGCAGCGTCGCCCAGAACGGCCCGTACCCGGAGAAGTCGACGACGTAGTCGAAGCGGCTGTCGCCGAAGCAGCGGTACCACTCGTCGTCCCACAGCCGGTTCTGCGCGGGGACGTCGGCGTGCTGCGCGATGCGCCCGCGCCGGAAGTCGAGGTGCCGCGCAAGGTGCACGAGCTTGGCCCCGTTCATCCCGCCGACCCGGGGGAACTGCCGCACCTCGGGATGGATCTGCCGCTGCTTCGCGATCACCACACTGGACCGGCTCTGCGCGAAGAACGCGGAGACGTCGTACCGTTCGTGGTCGATGTTGTTGAGCAGGTTGAGGGCCGACGTGGTGATGCCGTTGGGGCGCATCCCGCCCAGGTAGAGCAGCACCTTCTCACGGCCGTCGTCGGCCAGGTCGGTGCGCAGCCGGTAGCCGTCGCGGACGCCGCGGAACACGATGTCGACGACCCGGCGGGAGGCCGCGCCGTCCTCGTAGGGGGTGAACCGGCGCTGCATGGAGAGGTAGCGCTCGCGCGACTCCTCGGGCAGCTCCCCGCCCGCGTCGGCGATGGCGTGCAGCGCGTCGCCGACCTCCCGCGCGGACAGGAGCACGGGACCCGGCCACTCTTCCGGCTCGAAGTAGAGCCCACGGGTGCCCGCGTAGTCGGCGAGGTCGGGCGTGAAGAACACGATCGGCCGGCCGGTCTGCAGGAAGTCGAAGAAGATGCTCGAGTAGTCGGAGATGAGCATGTCGGTCGCGCCGAGCACGAGGTTCGTCGGGATCTCGTTGGGGACCAGCATCCGCGCCAGCTCCGGCCGGTGCGCCGCCAACGCGTGCACCGTCTGATGCGTCTTCAGCAGCACCGCGTAGCGGCTCGTGTCGAGACGCTCCTCGATCTGAGCGACGTGCGCGAGCAGCGCGTCGAGGTCGTCCTCCGGCCGCCCGAAGGTCTGGCCCTTCCAGGTCGGCGCGTACAGGATGATCTTGCGGTCGCCGAGCGGGATGCCGGCGTCCACGAGACGCTGCCGCACCTGCTCCCGGCCGGCGTCGTCGAGGAACTGGCGGTCGATGCGCGGGTAGCCCTCCTCGACCAGCGTTCCCCGGTAGACGCCGGTGAGCTTGTACCCGGTCTCGTACATCTGCTCCGACATGAACGGGTTCGCCGACAGCAGGTAGTCGGCCTGCACGAAGTTGCGGATGATGTTGGCCGTGCCGAGCGCGCCGTCCTCGATGTCGTAGCCCATGCGCTTCAGCGGCGTGCCGTGCCACGTGTTCAAGTACACCTGGCCGGGACGCTTCGAGAAGTCCGGCGGGAACGTGGCGTTGTTGACGAGGTACTGACTGGTGGCGAGTGCGCGGTAGTACGCGGCCGAGCCGTAGCGGACGAAGCTGACCCGCGGGTCTCCGGCGAACTCCTCGACGGCGGCGCGGTACAGCCGCAGGTCGGAGAGCGCCCAGATGTGGGTGAGGTGCTGCAGGTCGGGGGCGGCGAGCAGCTCGCGGAAGACCGCCTCCGGGTTGTCGAGCATCCCGTTGCCGGAGAACGACTCGTAGAGCACCGACCCCTGGACGATCGGCTGACGGCGCCAGTGCGCGTGGATCTCGTAGCGCGCGGCGCGCTTGGCCCGCGAGGGGAGTCGCTTCAGTCGGGAGAGTCTCATCAGCGCCGATTTTATGAGAGCGGCATAACGGTCACCTGGGAGCGGCGTATGCGACGGACGAACGCGTGTTCGGCGGAGGCGCGAAGCCGGTGGATGCACGCGATGCACGCACCTGCACCGAAGCCCGGCGAGAAGTGGATCAGACCGTGGATTCTGCCGTCCACGGAGTCGAAGAGCGGCCGGATCGCGGCCGCCCCTGTCTGATCCGGCAGCACATTCCCGTATTCGCGGAACAGCGCGTACGAGACGAGGTCGGCGGCCTGCACGAGCCGCGAGACCCTGGAGTCGGCGAACAGTGGGACCTCCGCCAGTCGCCCGGGGGAGCGCAGCCAACCGCCTTCGCTCCGCCACCGCGTCGCCCACGCCTGGATGCGCGGCTCCGTCCTGCGGCGATCGTGGATGACGAGGCCGGCCTCCCGGGTGGACTTGCGGGTGACCATCGCGTCGAATTTCCGGAGCAGCACCTCGTAGGCCCATCGTTCTCGTTCGTCATCGCTCCAGTTCGGACGGAACGTGCGATCGACGATCACTCCGAATGCGGCGAGCGGCCTCGACGGATCTGCGGGGGCGAACGCGGAGAGTGCTCGATAGGCGGCCTTGAGGACCGTGGCGCGGGTGGCGCGGTCGAAGGAGGACCATCTGCTCTTGGCCGGAGCGTTGCAGATCTCGGATCCGTGCAACTCGAGCTCTGAGACCCCATGCTCTTCGGGGAGGGCGCTCCGCAGCGCGGCCTCCAGTTGCTGCTGCAACCGGCTCGCATCCCTCTCATGAACTGCGATCGCGCCGAGCACGAATGGGTGCGGCCCGTCGTGAACCCCCGACTCGTCGACATAAAGCAGATACATGCATTTCCCCGGATACGCGAATGAGGCCCGGCGATATGCGCCGAGCCTCACTCGATGAACGGTCGAACCGGGGGACGAGCCGCGTCGGCAGTCTCGTCGTCGTCCCCGTCGGGCCGCGTTGGCAGTCCCTCCACGACAGGTACAAAAATATTGGACGATATTTCTGCCGTCAAGCCCCGGCGTCGAAGCCCAGGCTCAGCTTGCGCAGCAGCCCGGCGAGCCGCTCGGCGTCGGCGGCGGAGAGGCCGCCGAGCAGCTCGGCCTCCGCATCCACCAGCCGCGTGATGGCCGCATCCACTCGGGTCAGGCCCTGCGCCGTCATCTGCACCAGGATGCCGCGGCCGTCGTTGGGGTCCGTGCGGCGCTCGACGAGGCCGCGGGCCACGAGCCGGTCGATGCGGTTGGTCATGGTGCCGGAGGAGACGAGGGTCTGCTGCAGCAGCGACTTCGGGCTCAGCTGGTAGGGCGAGCCGGCGCGCCGGAGGGCGGCGAGCACGTCGAACTCCCACGAGTCGAGGTCGGAGCGCTCGAACGCGCCGCGGCGTGCGCGGTCGAGGTGGCGGGAGAGCCGGTCCACCCGGGAGAGCACCTGCAGCGGCGCGAAGTCGAGGTCTGGCCGTTCGCGCAGCCAGGCGTCCACGATGCGGTCCACCTCGTCACGTGCGTCGGCCATGACCCCATGCTATTGGGGGTCCGCCCCGGACGCGTCTGGCAGACTGTCACGTGCGCGAAGCGCGCGTTCCGCCTTGGTGTAATGGCAGCACGACAGCCTTTGGAGCTGTTAGGTCCAGGTTCGAGTCCTGGAGGCGGAGCGTTCCGAGACGCCCCGATCCCTGGAGGGACATGACCGACCAGAACCTCGCCATCGTCGTGCTCGCGGCGGGCCAGGGCACGCGGATGAAGTCCGCCACCCCCAAGCTGCTCCACCCGCTCGGCGGGCTGCCGATCGTGTCGCACGTGCTCGCCACCGCGCGCGAGCTGGACGCCGCGCACGTGGTCGCCGTGGTGCGGCACGAGCGCGACCGGCTCGCCGAGGTGATCGAGGCGGACCTCCCGGAGGCCGTGATCGTCGACCAGGACGAGGTGCCCGGCACCGGCCGCGCCGTCGAGCAGGCCGTCGCGGCCCTGCCGTCGGACTTCGCCGGCGACGTGCTGGTGGTCAACGGCGACGTGCCGCTGCTCGACGCCGGCACGCTGCGCGAGCTGATCGGGAAGCACCGCTCGGGCGAGGCCGCCGCCACCATCCTGTCGTCCTTCCCCGCCGATGCCACCGGCTACGGCCGCATCGTGCGGACGCCGGAGGGGCACCTAGACCGGATCGTGGAGCACAAGGACGCGACCGCCGAGGAGCGCTCGATCGGCGAGATCAACGCCGGCATCTACCTCTTCGGACTGGCCGCGCTGCGCGACAAGCTGGCGTTGGTCTCCACCGACAACGCGCAGGGCGAGAAGTACCTGACCGACGTCATCGGCCTGCTGCGCGAGGCGGGCTTCGACGTCGACGCTCTGCCGGTCGCCGAGTCGTGGCTGGTCGAGGGCATCAACGATCGCGCGCAGCTCAGCGACGCGGCCGCGAAGCTGAACGCGCTCATCGTGCGCACCTGGCAGCTCGCCGGTGTCACCGTCCAGGACCCGGCCACGACGTGGATCGACGTGAAGACGAAGCTGGCGCCCGACGTCACGATCCGCCCGGGCACGCAGCTGCGCGGCGCGACGGTCGTCGAGACCGGCGCGACGATCGGCCCGGACACCACCCTCCTCGACACCGAGGTCGGCGAGGGCGCGACCGTCGCGCGCACCGACGCGACCCTCGCGGTGATCGGGGCGGGAGCCACCGTCGGACCGTTCGCCTACCTGCGCCCCGGGACGGTGCTCGGAGCGAAGGGCAAGATCGGTACCTTCACCGAGACGAAGAACGCGGTCATCGGCGAGGGGACCAAGCTCGCCCACTTCAACTACGTCGGCGACGCCGAGGTGGGGGAGAAGGGCAACCTCGGCGCCGGCGTCATCACGGCGAACTACGACGGCGTGAACAAGCACCGCACGGTGATCGGCTCGCACGTGCGCATCAGCACGAACACCGTGCTCGTCGCGCCGGTTAGGATAGGGGACGGAGCGTACACCGGCGCCGGAACGGTCGTCCGCAAGGACGTCCCGGCGGGCTCACTCGCCATCACCGTCGCTCCGCAACGCAACATCGAAGGCTGGGTCGCGGAGAAGCGGCCGGGCACGGACGCCGACAGGGCTGCCAGAGAGAGCAGTGCTGCGGAAGAGAGCGGAGAGTAAGTGTCAGGGATCACCGCGACCGGCCAGAAACGTCTCGTCCTGATCTCCGGTCGCGCGCATCCCCAGCTCGCCCAGGAGATCGCCGAGTCACTCGGCAGCGAGCTCGTCCCGACGGACGCCCGCACCTTCGCCAACGGCGAGATCTACGCACGGTTCGACGAGAGCGTGCGCGGGTCGGATGCGTTCGTCATCCAGTCGCACACCTCGCCGATCAACGAGTGGCTCATGGAGCAGCTCATCATGGTGGATGCGCTCAAGCGCGCCTCGGCGAAGCGCATCACGGTGGTGGCCCCCTTCTACCCGTATGCCCGTCAGGACAAGAAGGGCCGCGGTCGCGAGCCGATCTCGGCCCGCCTCGTCGCCGACCTGTTCAAAGCGGCCGGCGCCGACCGCATCATGTCGGTCGACCTGCATGCCGCGCAGATCCAGGGCTTCTTCGACGGTCCGGTCGACCACCTGTTCGCGATGCCGGTGCTGCTGGAGCACATGCGCCGCGAGCTCGACCCTGCGACGCTGACCGTCGTCTCGCCCGACATGGGCCGCGTCCGCGTCGCCGACATCTGGAGCGACAAGCTGGGCGCGCCGCTCGCGATCATCCACAAGCGGCGCGACCCGCTCGTCCCGAACCAGGTCTCGGTGCACGAGATCGTCGGCGACGTGAACGGCCGCGTCTGCCTGCTCGTCGACGACCTGATCGACACCGGCCGCACCATCGTGAAGGCCGCGGAGGCGCTCAAGGCGGCGGGCGCGACCGGCGTCGTCGTCGCGGCGACGCACGCGGTGTTCAGCGACCCGGCGGTGGAGTTGCTGCAGAGCGAGGTCATCGACTCGGTCGTCGTGACCGACACGCTGCCGCTGCCGGAGCACAAGCGCTGGGACAAGCTCACCGTGCTGCCGATCGCGCCGCTGCTGGCGAACGCCATCCGCGAGGTCTTCACCGACGGCTCGGTGACGTCGATGTTCGACGGGGCCGCGTAACCGCACGCACGTCCGAAAGGGAGGACTTCCCGGGCTGACCCAGCCGGAAGTCCTCCCTTTCGTGTATCCGTCGGGCGTGTCGGCGGCTTTCTCCGCCGATCGTGACCGCAATAGGCGGCTGGACACAGATGCGCAATATTCTGTGTTCCATGCACGCAGCAGGTTCGGTCAGACGGGTTGCTTCCTGTGCGGTCGTCGTCGCGCTGCTCGCCGGGCTCACCGGGTGCTCGTTCATCGCAGACACCCTGCAGCGGAAGACGACTCCGGCCGAGAACCACAAGTACCAGCGGATCACGGCGGTGAATACCAAGAAGTACTGGCCCAACATCGATGTCATCACCTTCGTCGAAGAGGGGAGCTTCCTCGGTTCCGGGACATGGTCGGCCAACGCTGTCGTCACGATCGACGGCAAGGACTATCGACAGATTCTCGGGCCCTATTCCGGCGGCGGGGAAGACTTGCCACTTCCCGTGGCGGGGCAACCGTCGTCATCTCTAACGGTGAACTACAGCGACGGCAGTTCGGAGGTGATCGGATGACGACCTCTGTCGCATTCGGCCGCCAGATGGGTGGCCGAGGAAGAAGAGCGATGCTCGCTGGCGTTCTCGTCGGCTGCTTGTTCGCTGCGCTCACTGGCTGCTCGCTGATTGGAGACGCATTGCAACGGAAGACAACTCCGGCCGAGAACCACAAGTACCAGAGGATCACGGCAATCAACTTCAGAGAATTCCAGCCTGACGTCGAGTCGATCGCTTTCACCAGAGAGGGGGGTTTCCTCGGCTCCGGTCAGTGGTCAACCAACGCCGTGGTGACAATCGATGGGGAGGACTACCGAGCGATTCTCGGACCGCACGTAGTCGGAGGCGAACCATGGCCTGATCCGACGGCCACTAGACCCTCGCCGGTTCTCGTCCGCTACAGCGACGGCACGACGGAGGAACTTCCGTGACGACAGCCGAAGACTACGCATCTATTGCCGACTGGGTATACCAAGCGGACCCGCTCGGGCCGAAACCAACCACCTTTGCCGGTGATGAGTTCTTCACGGACAGTGACCGATCGAAACAGCGTTGGAAGGTCGTCAACGTCTCCTCGAACGTCGAGACCGGCTTCCAGGGCATGGCGGTCGTCCCCGTGGTGAACGGCGTCGAGGACTGGTCGCGCGTCTCGATCGCGTACGCGGGGACCAATTTCAGCGACCCGCACGACGTGTCGGCGGACGCGGGCGTGATGATCGGGACCCGGATCGCCCAGATCGACGATGCGATCGAGTTCGCCGCGAAGGTCAAAGAGCTGACGCTCAAAAAGCATCCGGAGGCGACGTTCGAGACGGTGGGTCACTCGCTCGGAGGGTATCTCGCCCTGCTGGTCGCCGCGGAGAACCGGTGGTCGTCGGCGGCGTTCAACGCCCCCGATGCGTGGCGGCTCATGTCGAAGGAGGCCAGGAAATGGCTGGCGGAGTGCAACGCGGCGGGCACGAACCCCCTGAAGAACTGGGTCAACAGGTTCGATCCCGTCGGCAACGGGCTCGGCAATCGGTCGGGGGCCGCGATCTACGTCGATGATGAGCCCAACCGATCCGTGCCCGAATACCACAGCCTCGGCGAAGACGCCGACGGCAACCCCCTGAGCTTCCGGTTCGATGCCGGCGGCGGAATAGTCGGCGCGGGGGTCGACCCCGTGGACCGGGGTGTCCTGTTGTACAACCTCGGCTTGACCGGCGCCGCGCAGGCCGCCTGGCAGTCGCAGAAGAACTCCCCGTACCCGAAGGTGCTCGTGGCCCAGGAATCCGCGACGGCGCTCGCGGCGAGCATCCGGGACCTCTCCAAGCCGCTGAACGACATCAAGAAGGTGAATGCCGGTGTGGTCGACAGCATGCAGGAGGCGCTCGACGACGCGCGGGCAGCCCAGATGCTTCACGGACCGTGGGTCCGCCAGCAGGACGTGGAGAACTGCGTGCGGGTGCACAGCCTGGAGGTGCACGAGAACATCGACGCTGACGACCTCGCCGCCGTGAACAAGCAGATCGATCGCCACCTCGAGCTGGTCGAGGCGCTGCACGACGGTATCCGCTCCACCGTGGTCAACGCGCTCATCCACGACGGTCGGGCGGCGGCGGGTTTCCGCGGACAGTAGCGCGACAGTGACAGGAAGGAACCGATGAACAACACCAGCGTCCCGAGCGGATCGATAGCGGACTACTTGCGCGCAGGTCCCTCGGCCGCTCGCACGAGCAATGACGACTTCCTGGCCTGGCTGGACGGCCAGCTGCGCCACGCATCCCAGGCGATCATCGACGCGAGCATGCCCCCGGATGTCCGCCAGCGCTACAGCCTGGTGAAGTCCGACGCCGCTCGAAGGATCGGCGAACATGCCGAGACCATCCGTCGAGCGCTCGCCGACGCGAAGATCGACGAGGTGCTGGCGGGTGCGGTCGCGGAGAAGGTGCGCTCCGGCATCGCCGAGCTCAGCTCGAACGGCGACTACGCACGGGCTGTGAAAGGGACGGGCCGATGAGTCACAACTCGCTGGCCGAGCTCGAGGAGTCCCAGGATCGCGAACGTCAGGCGGCCCGGCGGGCCGTCGGCGAGGCGGAACAGCGCTTGGAGCACTATCGCTCGACGCTGAACGCGATGTTCGAGTCCTCCCACCGCCTCGCCGTGAGCCTCGGCGTTGCCGATCACGACGGTTTTCGAAAGGTGCTCCAACGACTCGTCGACGACACCGACGAGCAGGTTCGGGATGGCAGCCGGATCGTTCTCGAATTGGACGAGGACCTCGGCAGGCTCGCGCTGCGGCACGAGGAGCAGCGCGAGGACTTCATACGGGCCCAGCGGCCGTAGCCGCGACCGCACCGACGGTCTCCTGCACCGCGCGCTCGACGCCGTCGAGCCCCGAGGAGGAGCGGATGGCGCGGCCGATGCGCGCGCTGCGCTCCGCGTACGCGGGGTCGTCGAGCACGGTCCGCACGGCGGTCCCGACGGCCGCGGCATCCGGCCGGTTGGTCGCCAGCTTCACTCCGACGCCCGACCAGGCGACGCGGGCCGACACCTCGGTCTTGTCCTCGGTCGTGCCCGCGACGACCACCGGGACGCCGTGCTCCATGGCGTAGTGGATGCCGCCGTAGCCGCCGTTCGTGACGTACACCGCCGTGCGGGGGAGCAGGCGGTCGTACGGCAGGTACGGCGCGACGCGCGCGTTGGCCGGGAGGTCGGCCCCGAGCTCGGAGACCGGACGGCCGCCGGTGCTCGCCACCACCCAGACGTCGGCGCCGGCGAGGGCGCGGATGGTCGGCAGCACGAGGTCCCCGAAGTCGCGGTTCGCGACCGTGCCCTGCGTGACGTGCACGACCGGCCGGGCGTCGTCGAGGTCGGACCACCAGGCGGGAAGTGCGGTCTCCGACGCCTGCGTGCGGGAGACCGGGCCGACGAAGTGCACCGGCACGCGCAGGTCGGTCCGTGGGTACTCGAACTCCGGCACGGTGAACTGGATGACGCCGTCGGCGTGCGACGGCCAGTCCAGCACGAAGCCGGGCAGGCCCGTGCCCGCTTCGAGGCCGACCCGGACGGCGGCGCGCTGCACCGGCGCGAAGACGACCTTCTCCGCGACCGCGGTGAGGGCCGCGTTGCGGAGCCGGCCGAGCCTCCCGGGCCGGGGCGGGACGCCGAGGCCGAACGGGGCCGTATCCCTGCTCTTGAGGCCGAGCGGCACGATCCCGAGGTTGAGCAGCGCCGGGCGCTCGGACCGCGGACGGCCGGCGAGCAGCGCAGCGCCGAGGAACAGGCTCTCGGCCAGCACGGCGTCGATGCCGAGCTCCCGGACCACAGCGTCCACCGCGACCAGCTGGGCGCGTGCCGGCCGCAGGAAGATCTCGGTCATGTCGAAGCGGATTCCGGCGGGGCCTGTCAGCCCGACCCGGCCGGGGAAGGCGGCATCCATGTCGGTGTCGTCGTAGTCGGCCTCGACGGGCAGCCGCAGCACGTGGGCGCCGGTGGCGGCCGCGCGGTCGAGGTAGCGCTCGCCGGTGAGGAAGTGGACGCGGTGGCCGCGCTCCACGAGCGCCCGGCTGACGGCGAGCAGGGGAGTGACGTGCCCGTGCACCGGTGTGCTGCACAGGAGGATGTCGAGGGGACGGCGGGACATGCGGTGGACCTCTTTCGGGTAGAGTCGAATAAACGTCAACAGTATTCACTACACATGGAAGGTAGTCAATAGTGGCCGGCACCCGTCCTTACCGTTCGACGCTGCGACAGGAGCACGCGCAGCAGACGCGCCGACGCATCCTGGAGGCCGCCGCGGCGGTGTTCTCCGCCCGCGGCTACGCGAGCGCCTCGCTGGCCGACATCGCCTCATCCGCCGGGGTGTCGGTCGAGAGCGTCAAGGTGCACGGTCCGAAACGGGCGCTACTGCTTGCCGCCTTCGAGCTGACCTTCGGTGGGGAGGCGGGCGAGTCATCGCTCACCGAGCGTCCCGAGATCGCGGCGATCGCGGCTATCGACGACCCGGATCGCATGCTCGCCGAGCTGGTGCCGTTCATCGCGGCGGCGAATGCGCGCACGTCCGGGTTGTGGGCGACCTTCACGGCGGCCGCGCGCGACGATTCGGAGGTGGGCGCGGTGCTCGCCGCACTGCTCGGCCGCCGCCACGCCGACTATGGGGCGATGGTCGCGCTACTGGGGGAGCGCGGCCTCCCGGCGATCGCGCGGCTCGACGAGGCCGGCCGTCGCGAGCTCGCCGACGCGCTCTCGTTCGTCATGTCTCCGGAGGGCCACCAGCAGCTCGTCGGCGAGAGCAGCTGGAGCGACCAGCGCTACGCGACCTGGCTGCTGGCGGCGGTGCGGACCCTCATCGCGGCCGCGTGACGGGCGCCACGGGCGTCACGGCAGCTGGTGCGGCGCCGACGGGATGAGTCCCAGCGGAGCGACCCAGGTCGCGTCGCCCTCGGTGTTGAGCGCGTAGCACTGCCACCCCGGGCCGAGTGGACCGAACAACTCGAAGCGGGCCGAGGCTCCCGTCGAGTCCGGCTCGTAGTGGCGGCTGTAGACGCCGCAGGTGTAGTCGGCCGTCTGCGTCTGGATGCTGACCGTCAGCAGGACGCCGGGGAGCACGAGCGCGGTGAGCGCGACGAACACGAAGACGCGGCTGGCGACGGTCATCGTTCGCCCGCGCAGGGGCCGCTCGTCCTGCGGTTCGTACCCTGCCAGCTCCGGGTGGTCCTCGTAGCTCACCCCTCCATCCTCTCTCTCCCCAGCCGTCGAGTACACAAGAAGTGCACGCCGATCGGGTGATCGGCGTGCACTCTTCGTGGACTCGACGGTGGGTGAAGCTCGACGGTGGAGGGAGGGTCAGTGCGAGGAGCCCTCGGTCTCGATCTCGGTGCGGTCGCCGGACCACAGGGTGTGGAAGGTGCCCTCCTTGTCGACGCGCTTGTAGGTGTGAGCGCCGAAGAAGTCGCGCTGGCCCTGCACGAGTGCGGCGGGCAGGCGCTTCGACGCGAGCGAGTCGTAGTACGACAGTGCCGCGCCGAAGCCGGGCACGGGGACCCCGGAGAGCGCCGCGGTCGACACGATCCGGCGCCAGGCGTCCTCTCCCTCGCGCACGGCGTCGGCGAAGTACGGCGCCTCGAGCAGCGTCGCGATGTCGGGGTTCTCGTCGTACGCGTCGGCGATCCGGTTGAGGAACTGGGCGCGGATGATGCAGCCGCCGCGCCAGATCTTGGCGATGCGGTCCTTGTGGATGTCCCAGCCGTACTTCTCGGCGCCCGCGATGATCGCGTCGAAGCCCTGCGCGTATGCGACGACCTTCGAGGCGTAGAGCGCCTTGGACACGTCGTCGGCGAACGCCTGCACGTCCGCCGCCTTCTGCACCTCGGGCCGGGACTGGACCGTCGCCTGCACGGCCGCGCGCTGGTTCGGCTTGGACGACACTGCCCGGGCGAACACGGCCTCCGCGATGCCGCCGACCGGCACGCCCAGGTCGAGCGCGTTCTGCACGGTCCAGACGCCGGTGCCCTTCGACCCGGCCTGGTCGAGCACGATGTCGATGAACGGCTTGCCGGTCTCCGCATCCACCTGGCGGAGCACCTCGGCGGTGATCTCGATCAGGTACGACTCCAGGTAACCGTTGTTCCACTCGGCGAACACGTCCGCGATCTCGGCAGGCGAGAGGCCTCCGACCGTGCGCAGCAGGTCGTACGCCTCGGCGATGAGCTGCATGTCGGCGTACTCGATGCCGTTGTGGATCATCTTCACGAAGTGGCCGGCGCCATCGGTGCCGACGTGGGTCACGCACGGCTCGCCCTCGGCGACCGCGGCGATCGACTCCAGGATCGGGCCCAGCGTCTCGTACGACTCGGCCGAGCCGCCCGGCATGATCGACGGGCCGTTCAGCGCGCCCTCCTCGCCGCCCGAGATGCCGGCGCCGACGAAGTGGATGCCGGTCGGCGCGATCCGCTTCTCGCGCTCGATCGTGTCGTGGAAGTTCGCGTTTCCGCCGTCGACGATGATGTCGCCCGGCTCGAACCGCTCGACCAGCTGGTCGATCACCGCGTCCGTACCCTTGCCGGCCTGCACCATGATGATCGCCGTGCGCGGCTTCGACAGCGAGGCGACGAAGTCGTCGATCTCCTCGGAGCCGACGAAGCCGGCCTCCGGGTGCGACTCCATCAGGTCTTCCGTGCGCGCGAAGGTGCGGTTGTACACCGCCACCGTGTTTCCCTCGCGCGAGGCGAGGTTGCGGGCGAGGTTCGACCCCATCACCGCGAGCCCGACGACTCCGATGTTGGCGGTTGCTTCCTGTGACACGTGATGCTCCTTCGTGGTGCCGCGGCAGCCGGGAGGCCGTCCGCCGCGACGGGTGTGGTCCGGGGTCAGCTCTCTTAGCTGGTGGCAAGAATCGAGCAGTCCTCCCAGCGTAGCGCGGCCGGGCGGGCGTCGAGTCGCGCGGCCGCGATCGGGGGATACTGTCCTGACGGCCCGAGTGGAGGAGACGGTGTGCGGCGACCGCAGGTGGTGGTGATGGGGGTGTCCGGCTCCGGAAAGAGCACGGTCGGCGAGCAGGTCGCGGAGCTTCTCGGCGTTCCGTTCGTCGACGGCGACGCACTCCATCCGGCCGCGAATGTGGCCAAGATGGCCTCCGGCGTCCCGCTGACCGACGACGACCGCATCCCGTGGCTGCGCGCGGTCGGCCGCGCGCTCGCCGAGACCTCGCCCGAGGGCGCGGTGGTCGCGTGCTCGGCGCTGAAGCGCTCCTACCGCGACCTGATCCGGTCTGAGGCCCCGGATGCGCTGTTCGCCGAGCTCGACGGCGGCCGTGCCCTGCTCGCCGACCGGATGGCCGCGCGCCCGGGGCACTTCATGCCGGTGTCGCTGCTCGACTCGCAGCTGGCGACGCTGGAGCCGCTGCGGCCGGAGGAGCACGGCCTGCGCCTCGACGTCTCCCGTCCGCCGGCCGAGCTCGCGGACGCGATCGCGGCGGCGGTCCGGGCGACCGCTTAGTCAACGTCGCGCCCGGCGGCGAGCGTCGCCAGCTGCGCGGCGAAGGCGGCGGCATCCACCCCGTCGAAGAACGCCGCGTCGGCCGCCTCGACGTCCGCGGTGGCGCGCCGGGCCGCTGCTGCGCCGTCCGGGGTGGCGCGCAGCACCCGGGCCCGGCCGTCGGTGGGATGCGGCAGCCGCTCGACCAGCCCGGCGCGCTCCAGTGTCCGGAGTACCTGCGAGGTCATCATGGGATCGGTCGCGGCGAACGCGGCGAGGTCGACCTGCGTGACGAGGCGCTCCGGCTCCTTGTCGCCCAGCCAGGTGAGGGAGGCGAGCAGCACGTACTGCACGTGCGTGAGCTCGTGCGGCGCGAGAGCGGCGCGCATCGCCGCCTGCCAGCGGTTGGTCACGCGCCAGAGCAGCAGGCCGGGGCTCTGCGATGCGGCCGGGAACCGGCTGCCGAGGCCGGCCTCAGGCACGCGCCGTCGCCGCCGCCCGCTCTTCCGCCGCCCGCAGCAGCTCGGCCATGGCGACGGGGAAGTCGCCGGCGATCTGCGGGCCGAGCTCCGGGCCGGCCGCCTCCGCTCCCGCTCCCTCGATCTCGAGCGTGTGAGTGACGCTCGTGCCGCCGTCGGGCGTCGCCGTGAGGGTGTGGCGGAACGTCAGGGCCAGCTCGCCGAAGACCGTGCGGTCGGCGCACACGTGCTCGGGCTCCAGCTCGACGATGGTGGACGTCATGGCCTCCTGACCCTGCGGCGTCACGGTGACCTCGGTGCCGACCGCGAACGGTCCGTGCAGCTCGAACGCGTCGCTCGAGGGCCCGAGCGGGATGCCGCTGTGCAGATCCCGGAGCGCCGACCAGACGGCGGCGGCGGGGGCGGTGGTGGTGGCGGTGTGCTCGGTGGTCCACATGGCTGATCCTCTCGGCAGATTTACTAAGCGCGCTTAGTGTATCCGGATCGGGTAGACTCGGCAAGAACTTCGGCGAGGGATGCTCCACAGCATCCGTGATCGACGCGGTGGAGCAGGCTACGCAGTCTTTCCTCGCGCACTTCGATGCGTTCGAGTCGAACAACACCAACACTGCGGGCCTCGCGGCTCGCCCGACAGCCGGCCTCGCGCCGGCGAGGAGACACCATGGCTACGGAAGAGTCCAACAAGGTCAGCGCCGAGAAGCGCGACAGCTTCGGCAAGGGCGCGGCCCGCAAGATCCGCGCCGTCGGCAAGATCCCGGCCGTCATCTACGGCCACGGCACCGACCCGGTCCACGTGACCCTCCCGGGCCACCAGGTCTCGCTGCTGCTGCGCAAGGCCAACGCGGTTCTGGACCTCGACATCGAGGGCGCCTCGCAGCTCACGCTGGTGAAGGACGTGCAGAAGGACCCGGTGTCGCAGATCATCGAGCACCTCGACCTGGTCGTCATCAAGCGTGGCGAGAAGGTCACCGTCGAGGTCCCGGTCCACGTCGAGGGCGAGCCGTTCTCCGGCACCATCGCCGTGCTCGACATCCCGACGCTGAAGCTCGACGTCGAGGCCACCCACATCCCGGAGCGCATCGTCATCGACGTGACGGACGCCGAGGAGGGCACCCAGTACCACGCGAAGGACTTCGCCCTTCCGGCCGGCGCCACCCTCGCCGAGGACGAGGACCTCCTCATCCTCAACATCGTCGTCCCGGCCGCCGCGCGCGCCGAGGACGAGGAGACCGAGGCTGCCGAAGAGGCCGCCGAGGCCGAGGCCGCCGAGAGCGCCGCGGAGTAACTCCCCCGATGGCCGCTCCTCTCCAGCAGGACAGGCCCTGGCTCGTGGTCGGGCTCGGAAACCCCGGGCCCGGCTACGCGGCCACCCGTCACAACGTGGGCCAGATGGTGCTCGACGAGCTCGCCTCGCGCGGCGGTCTCACCTTCAAGACCCACAAGACGAACGCGACGGTCGCCGAGGGTCGCCTGACCCCCGGCGGCCCGCGGCTCGTCCTGGCCAAGCCCAACACGTACATGAACGTGTCCGGCGGGCCGGTGTCGCAGCTGCTGCGCTTCTACTCGCTCGATCCTTCGCGCCTGATCGTGGTGCACGACGAGCTCGACATCCCCTTCGACACCATCCGCCTGAAGCACGGCGGAGGGCACGGGGGGCACAACGGCGTCCGCGACGTGATCGCGGCGACGGGCAGCGGCGACTTCACCCGCGTCCGGGTCGGAGTCGGCCGCCCGCCCGGCTCGTCCGCCGCAGCCGACCACGTGCTCAAGGCGTTCTCCGCCGCCGAGCGCAAGAACCTCCCGATCCTGGTCTCCGACGCCGCCGACGCCGTCGAGGAGATCACGTCGGCCGGCCTCACCGCCGCGCAGAACCGCTTCCACGCTCGCTGACGCGCCGCGCGATTGGTGACGAGTCAGCGGGTCAGGCGGGCGGCAGCGTGGAGACCACGCACGCCAGGTAGACGGCGAACGAGACGATCGGCGCCGCGACCGAGACGATGATCCCGACGATGCCGAGCGGTCGGCCGCGCTTGGTCGCGACCGCGACGATCCCCAGCACGAGCGCCAGGATGCCGAGCGCGGTCCCGACGAGGATCTGGGCCACCATGAGGATGCCGACCGGCGCCAGACTCGCCGCCTGACCCGCAGGCAGGTCGCTGGAGTTGTAGGAGAACCCGGCGCCGGTCCGCGTCGCGAACGGACCGATCGAGACGCCGACGACGGCCGACGCGATCACCGAGAGCACGAACAGCGGGATCGCGATGAGCATCGACGTGAGCCCGAGGGCGCGCGAGCGCGGCGCCGGGGGCTGCGCCGTCCAGCCGACGGCCCCGGGGTAGTCCGGTGCCGCGGACAATCCGGGACCCGGCGGGTATGTGGGGGCGGGGACGTAGTCGGGTGCAGGGGCGTACCCGTGCGAAGCGCTCTGCCCGGGGGCGGGAGGGTACGCGGGGGCGGAGTGCGGCGATGGAGGGACGAACCCGGACGCGGCCCGAGGCGCCAGGGACGGTTCTCCCGCGCTGCCGGCGGGCCCGACGTCCGCGGACGTCACGATCGGCTGAGGCGGAGGGGGTCCATTCGACGCGCCTGCGCTCTGGTCGGGGTCGGACATCGCACTCCTTATTGCGCCAGAACGGGCGCACCTCGCCTCGGTCAGTCGCCGGAGGACTGCGCCCGAGCGTAGTGGATGCGCGGCTCGATGAGACATCCACTGTCCGGATCCGCTCCTGGTCCCGGTACAGGCCGGCGTCGGCGTCATGGACGCGACCGCGCCGCGTCTATATGGGCAGAAGCAGTTCTTCATCGCGATGCCGCGCCGCAACCCTGTCTTTCGGTCGCCGAACAGGGCTCCCTAGTCTGTGCGCATCCGAGGCCCGTATTCCGAGGAAATTCATCATGGCACGTCATCAGGATCCCCCAGCAGAGAGCGTCGGCAGCGCTCTCGGTCGGTTGCTCGGGCGGGGGTGCGCTGCTCATGATGCGTGAACTCAAACCGCGTTCCCGGCGCGCGAGGGCCTGGAACATCGCCCTCTCCGTAGGTGCCTGCGCCGCCATCGGTGCTCTGGTCGGGGCGATGATCTTCCCCCAGTACTTCTCGGACGCCGCCACAACCGCAGCCGCGAAGTCGGCTTCTCCCGCGGCTGCGGCGTCGTCGCCGACTTTGAAGGACGACACCTTCACCACACCGCAAGGGCAGGCGACCACGATCGACGTCCTGGGCAATGACGGGGACCTGTCGAAGTACACCGGCGTGACCATCTCGGCGATCAACGGCACGGCAATCGTCGTGGGGGGATCGGTAGCGGTGACGGGCGGCACGGTCGTTCTGAACGCGAACAAGACGCTGACGTTCACCCCTAACCCGGGCTTCTCGGGGCCGGTGGATTTCTCGTACACCATCAGTGCGGACGGTGAAGTGCTGGCCGACTACACCTTCGACGACGTGACGCCCGGAGTGGGAGTAGCCCCGCCGGGGCTCACACCGGATGCGGCCACCGACGATTGGGGAGTAGAAGAGGGGACCGGGGTGGGCGGAACCCAATCGTTCTTCGGCGGCAACCTCCCGACGACCCCCTGCAGCGGGCCCGGAACTGTCGCGTGTTCCCAGATCAGCACGTGGCTTTCCCGCGCCGACACGGTCGATCTCAACGACGGACCGCTCCGCCTGTCGGCTGACTTTTTCAACCGTGCAGCGCTCGCGCGCGACACCAATGAAAGCTATCTGTGGATCGGCTCCTCCGTGGCTGGGGCTCCCTTGGGGTCGCCGCCGCCTGGATTTGGTTCGATTCTCATCGGTCGGAGCACCAACGTCACCTACATTCGCGTATTTGACGGTACGGATAGCCACGACATTGCGAGCATTCCTGCCACCACACCAGACGACCAGTGGTACAACATGGAAGCCGAGTTCCGCACAGACGGCACCAATGTCTACGCCAGCCTCTGGTCCAACGGGACGCTCGTCCTCAGCGATGTCAACGTGGGCCCCGTCTCCGCCTTCTCCTGGCTGACTGACGCCTACTTCGGCATCGGTGTTGATGACCGTGCGGACAACTTCGGCGGTACGCAGTCGTTCCCGATCAAGGAGACCGCCCGGGTCACCGGGGTGGTCACCGTACCGGCGATCACTATCACCAAGTCGTCGAACCCCGCCTCGGGTGCGGCTGTCGAGCCGGGTCAGACGGTGGAGTACACGCTGACATACACGAACTCGGGCACCGGTGCGGGCCCGGTCGACTCGACCGACGATCTGTCCGATGTCCTCGACGATGCCGCGATGGTGGGCTCGATCACGGCCACGAACGGGCTGTCAGCGGTGCTCGCCTCGAACGACATGCTCCGTGTGACGGGCGCGTTGGCGGCGGGCACGTCGGCGACGGTGACGTACTCGGTACAGGTCAAGGCGAAGGCCGATCGCGCCAACAGCGATCTGGTGAACGTGGTGATCCCGGACCCGGGTACAGGCACGTGTGCTCCGGATGAGTGCACGACGAACCACAAAGTGGGGGACCTCGTCGTGACCAAGTCGGTCGATCCGGCGTCCGGTTCGGCCGTGAAGGCGGACCAGGAGCTGAACTACACGGTAACGTTCACGAACCAGGGCAACGCACCGGTCGCGGTGAACAAGCAGGACGACCTCTCGGCGGTTCTGGAGGGTGCGTCGGTCACGAAGACGCCGACGACGGACGATCCGGCCCTGTCGGTGTCCGGACTGTCCAACGGTCGGTACACGGTGACGGGTACTCTGCAGCCGAACACATCGGTGTCGGTGACGTACACCGTCAAGGTGCGTCCGGACGGTGAGCGGGACAGCGACACGCTGGCCAACTTCGTCGTCGACACGGGCGGCACTCCGCCCCCCACGTGTGAGACCACGAATCCGGTGTGCACCGTCAACTTCGTCTCGAACATCGTGGTGTCGAAGACGTCGAATCCGCCGACGGACTCCGCGGTGGTCGTGGGCGACCAGATCGACTACACCCTGACATTCGAGAACCTCGGCCTCGGCGCCGGGAAGGTCGATTCGGAGGACGACCTCTCGGACGTGCTGGACGATGCGCGGCTGGTCTCCGGCCCCACCTCCGATACGCCGGGTGTGACGGTGTCGTTGGACTCCGACAACGTCTTGCACGTCTCCGGGTCGCTGGGTGGCGGCCTGACCGCCAAGGTGACCTACTCGGTGGTCGTGCAGCCGGAGGATCTGCGGAAGAACTCGACCCTGAAGAACGTTGTAGTGCCGAAGGAGCCGCGGTGCCTGCCGGATCAGTGTACGACCACCAACACAGTGAAGGGCTTCTCCGTCCGCAAGGAAGTGAACACGGACGCGGCGACGCCGGGCCAGGAGCTGACCTATTCGATCACGGTCACGAATACGGGTGGCGTTCCCTACACGGAGGATGAGCCCGCGTCGTTGACCGACGACATCTCGGCGGTGGTGGATGACGCCACGCTGGACGAGTCGACACTGCCGCCGGGCATGACGTACGACGCGGCCACGAGGAAACTGTCGTGGTCGGGCGCGCTTCCGGCTGGCGGGCAGCCGCTCGTGCTGCGGTACACCGCGACGGTGAACAGTCCGATGACCGGGAACGGGACGCTCACGAACGTGGTGGTTCCTACCGCCACGGTGGGCGGGCACTGTTCGACGACCGCCGCCTGCACGACGACGACGCCAGTGAGGGCGTTCATGGTCTCGAAGTCGGCGTCACCGGCGACGGTGCTGCCGGGTGGTGTGGTGAAGTACACGGTTCGGGTGACGAACATGGGCAAGGTGCCGTTCACGGCTGCGGATCCGGCATCGTTCACGGACAACCTGAAAGATGTCCTGGATGACGCGCGCGTGGTGACGGAGACGCTGCCCTCCGATGTGGTCCTGTCCGGAACCACTCTCTCCTGGTCGGGCGCAGTCCCGGTCGGCCAGTTCGTCGACGTGGAATATGAGGTCAAGGTCGACGCCCCGAACGAGGGCGATCACCTGTTGACGAATGTCGTGATCCCGCCGGCAGGGTCGTGGTGCGATCCGACGGCGACGTGCACGACGACGACACCGGTGGCGCAGTTCCATGTGAAGAAGAGCTCGACCACGCAGCAGGTCGTCGCCGGCGCGGTGGTGCCCTACGAGATCACCGTGACCAACACGGGAGCGGTGGACTTCACCGCGGCGAACCCGGCCTCGTTCACGGACGATTTGTCGCAGGTGACGGATGACGCTGCCTACAACGGCGACGCGGCCATCGATCCGGTGGGCGCGGGAACGGTGACGGTGAGCGGCGACACCCTGTCGTGGTCGGGCGCGTTGCCGGTGGGCGACTCGGTGACGATCAGCTACACGATGACCGTGAACACACCGGCGACGGGGGATCAGACCCTCACGAATGTGGTGACGACGACCACGCCGGGCGGCAACTGCGCGACGGGTGCGGTGGATCCCGATTGCGAGGTGACGATTCCGCAGCAGCGCTTCGCGGTGTCCAAACTGGTGTCCTCGACGACGGCGCACCCGGGTGACGTGCTGACGTACACGGTGCAGGTGGCGAATCTGAGCGATCGGCCCTACGTGGCGCCGGATGAGGCGTCGTTCACCGATGACCTGACCCGGGTGCTCGATGACGTGACGGACAACGCGCTGGTGCCGGGGTCCGTGACTGCGGACATCGGTGCGGCCACCTTGAGCGGGAATACCTTGTCTTGGGCGGGGGAACTGGCCGCAGCCGGAAACGCGGGGGACACGGCGCTGATCACCTACCAGGTGAAGGTGAGCGAGAAGCCGGACGGGCGGGGCGACAGCACGTTGATCAACCGGGTGGCCCCGACGGCGCCGGGTGGTGAGTGTCTGACGGCGACGTCGTGTGCGACGACCACGGATATCTCCTCGTTGGTGATCTCCAAGCAGGCGTCGCCCGGGCCGGTGGTTCCGGGTGGGGCGGTGACGTACACGGTGAAGGTGACTAACAACGGGTTGGTCCCGTTCACCGGGCAGGTGCCGGCGACCTTCGAGGACGATCTGTCGGATGTGGTGGATGACGCCGAACTGGACCTGACCTCGTTGTCGGCCCAGACCACCTACGACCCGGCGACCCGCACCCTGTCGTGGGCGGACGCGCTGCCGGCCCAGTCCAGCGTGGACGTGACGTACACGGTTACTGTGAACGACCCGGTGACCGGAAACGGGATCCTGAAGAACATCGTGACCCCGCCGCCTGCCTTCCTGTGCAGCCCTGCCCCGGCGACCTGCGAGACCACGACAAAGGTGCGCGGGTACACGGTGGAGAAGAGTGTGTCGTCGACGACGGCATACCCGGGCGATGTGCTGCGCTACACCATCGTGGTGAAGAGCGTGGGCTCCGAGGGGTACACCGTGCCGGATGCGCCGGCGACGATCGTGGATGATCTCCGGGCGCTTGTGGATGATGCCCAGATCGTCGAGGACAGCGTCACGGGCGGCGCTCAGGTCTCCGGAAACACCGTGACCTGGGAAGGCGCACTCGCGCCGAAGGGGGAGGACGGCGACACGGTCGAGATCACCTATGACGTGAAGGTGGACGCTCCGGCGCAGCCGGGCGCGGACCGGGTGCTCGGCAACGTGGTGTCGCCCGGCTCCGCGGGCGGCTCCTGCCTCTCCCCGACCTCATGTGAAACCTCGACCGAGGTCGGAGTGTTCACCGTGTCGAAGTCGGTGAACACCACCACAGCGCGTCCGGGGGACACGGTCGAATACACCGTTCGGGTGGACAACCCGAGCACGGTTCCCTACACGGCGGCCAAGCCGGCCTCGCTCACGGACGATCTGTCGGACGTGGTGGATGACGCGCGCGTCGACACGGCGTCGCTGCCCGCGGGCGTGACGGTGGATGAGAACAACATCCTGCACTGGTCGGGTGCCGTTCCCGCGCAGGACCATGTGGAGTTCACCTACCGGGTGACGGTGAACGACACCGTGACCGGAGATGGGGCGCTGCGCAACGTGGTGTCCCCGCCGCCGGGGTACCGGTGCGCCACCGTCGACGGGTGCGCGACGACCACGAAGCTTCAGGCGTACACGGTCCAGAAGAGCTCGGACGCGCAGGGTCCCGTGACGCCGGGCGCCACGGTGACCTATCGGGTGGAGCTGACCGGCACCGGGCAGGATCCGTACACCGACGCCGACCCGGCGACCTTCGAGGACGACCTGTCCGACGTGGTGGATGACGCCACTCTCGACGTGGCGAACCTCCCAACGGGCATGAGCTACGACGAGGCGACGAGGAAGCTGACCTGGTCGGGCGCCCTCGGCGTCAACCAGACGCTTCCGCTCGAGTACACCGTCACGGTCAAGGGGCCGGTGGACGGCAAGCTGCCGGGCAACGGCTCGTTGAAGAACGTCGTCGTGGCACCGGAGGGCTCGGGCGGTGACTGCATCGCGCCGAACGCGTGCTCCGTGACGGACGACGTCAAGGCGTACACGGTCAACAAGAGCGTGGACAGGGCGAGCGTCTATCCGGGTGACAAGGTGGCCTACACGGTGCAGGTCACCAACGTCGGGCAGGTCGACTACACAGGCCAAGGGCAGGACGTGGCGAAGTTCGAGGACGACCTGTCCGAGATCCTGGACGACGGGTTCGTGGTGACGCCACTGAGTCCGGACCTGGTCCTCACCGGCAACGTGTTGACGTGGTCGGGCGCGCTGCCCAAGTCCGGGCAGCCGGGCTCCACTGTGAACGTGACCTATCAGCTGCAGGTGTCGAAGCCGACAACCGGCGACCTGCGTCTAACGAACGCGGTGGTCCCGACCGGTGACGGCGGTGGCTGCGTCAACGCCACCTGTCCTCCTCCGGTGATCACCGACGTCCAGCAGTATCAGGCGGTGAAGCAGGCGGACACCGGCGAGATCCTGCCCGGCGGGATCGTCACCTACACGATCACGGTCACCAACACCGGTCGGGTCGACTACACGGCGGCAGAGCCGGTGAGGTTCACGGACGATCTGTCCGACGTGTTCTCGCACGCCAAGCTGGTTCCCGGCTCGGTGATCACCGAGCCGGGCGGAGCGGGCACCGCCGCCGTGACGGGAGACGTGCTTTCGTGGTCGGGGGCACTCCCCGCGCCGGGCGAGGTGAAGATCCAGTACCAGGTGAAGGTGGACGAGGACGCGACCCCGGCGACCCAGTTGGTGAACGCCGTGGTGACGGAATCCCCGGGAGGCAACTGCGAGCCCGGCTCCACGGATCCGGATTGCTCCGAGATCATCCCGCGCGGTTCGTACCGCGTGGACAAGGCGGTGTCCTCGACGAGCGCCTACCCGGGTGACACGCTGATGTACACGATCCAGGTCACCAACACGGGGGACGTGGCGTACACCACGGACAAGCCGGCCTCCTTCGCCGACGACCTGTCGCGTGTGCTGGACGACGCCGTGGACGGCGAGCTCGTGCCGGGCTCCATCACCGGTGGCGCGGTTCTCGACGGAATGACACTGCGCTGGTCCGGGCCGCTGGCTGCCCAAGGTGATGTCGCGGGTGGGGACATCGTCCAGGTCACCTACCAGGTGAAGGTGAAGCCGCCCACAACGGGTGCGGATGCCGGAGACGGCGCCATGGTCAACACTGTGGTTCCGAACGGCCCGGGCGGAGCGTGCCCCGCGAACTGCTCGACCAGGACCGATGTCGGGTCGTATGCGGTCGCGAAGACCTCGTCGCCGTCGGGAGTGGCGCACCCGAACGATGTGGTCGCCTACACGATTCGCGTGGCGAACACGAGCCAGGTGCCCTTCACGGAGGACAAGCCGGCCTCGTTCACGGACGACCTGACTCAGGTCATGAAGAACGCGGAGGTGCTGCCCGAGAGCCTGAAGGTGGAGGGGAGTGCGACCGGCGGGGCGAACCTGAACGGCAACATTCTGAGTTGGTCGGGCGCGTTGCCGGTGGACGGCGAGGTGTCGGTCACCTACCAGGTGAAGCTGAACCCCAAGCTCGATCCGGAGCAGCCGCTCGTGAACGTGGCGGTGCCAGGACCGGACGGGTTGTGCAACCCTCAGGTCGAGTGCGAGAGCCGGATCGATCCGCAGGCGTTCGCGGTGAAGAAGACGGTGTCGCAACAGAGCGGTGCTGCAGGTGCTGTGCTGACCTACGCGGTCACGGTGACCAACATCGGTGCGGTCGACTACACGGCCGAGGACCCGGCGTCGTTCACGGATGACCTGTCGCAGGTGCTGGCAGTCGCGAAGTACAACGGGGACGCGACCGGGGGCGCCACTTATCAGGCGCCGATCCTGTCGTGGTCGGGGCCGTTGGAGGCGGGGAAGTCGGTGACCGTGACCTACTCGGTCACGATCGTGCAGACCACCGCGGGCACGGCGAAGAACATCGTCGTGACGCCGGGAGACACCGGGGGCAACTGTCCGCCGGCGTCGGAGGACCCGGACTGCCAGGTGACGGTGCAGATCGACGCGACTCCGGCCGCAGCGGTGCTCGCCAAGACAGGAGCGCAGCTGTCGGGCATCCTGGCCGGCCTCGGCCTGGGGGCCGCGGTCCTCGGACTGGGCGTCGTGCTGTGGGTCCGCCGCCGTCGTACCGGCGAAGCGTGACGAGCGCGCGGAAGAAATCGGTGAAGGGAATCATGACAGTTTCGACACGCTTGCTCCGAGGCCTGGCCGGGGGTGCTCTCGCCGTCACGTCGGCGGGGGTGCTCCTGGGCGGCGCCGCCCCGGCCGCGTTGGCGGACGCGCCTCCGCCCGGGCTCTCGATCCAGATCAGCAACGACGGGGACCAGGTGTCGCCGGACAGCGACACCACCTACACGGTCGAGTTCCGCAACCAGGGGTCCGAGGCCGTCGGCGGTCGGGTGACGCTGACCGCGCCGGGCTACGGCACGGTCACCAAGGCGGAGCCGGAGGCCAAGCTGACCGACACGACCGCGTCGTGGGATGACATCACGGTCGAGCCGGGCGCATCCGTGAAGCGGACCGCCACCGTGCGCATCGGGACCATCCCGAAGAACCTCACCAGGGTGACCACCCTGGCCGGGTTCTACCTGAGCGACGATTCCGCTGCACCGCCCGTGGTCCTCTCCTCGGATGCCGACCGGATTCCCGGGGTGGCGGAGCCCGGCAGCAGTCCTGTGCCGAAGTCCACCGCCGGATCCTCGGCGGAATGGTGGCTGTGGGCGGGTGTCGCCGGTGCGCTCCTCGTCGTGGCAGCGATCGCGTACGCGGCACTTCTCCTGATCCGGCGCCGGCGACGTCGCGCGGCGTCCCATGCGGCCCACCGCGGGCGACCGACGGATCCGGACGGGCGAACCGGAACGGCGGCGCAGACCGTCGACGACTCTCGCGCCGACCTGGCCGCTCGGGACAGCCATCGCGTCTGACGGGCACGGCGGCTCCGCTCAAAGGCGATTCCCGGTCGCCCTCCGGCGGAGCCGCAGGCAGCTCCCTGCTAAGTCCCACTCCGCCCGCGTACCGTGACCGGCATGCAGTTGTACACGCGCGAGTGGGGCACCGGCGACCGCTACGCCGTCCTCGTCCACGGAGTGATGTCGGACTCGCGCACGTGGCGCCGGGTGGCACCGGCACTCGCAGACCGTGGGTACCACGTGATCGCCGTCGACCTCCGCGGGCACGGCCACAGCCCGCGCACCCCGGAGTACACAGCCGAGCTCATGGCGCAGGACATCGTGGACACGGTGCCCGCCCGACCCGAACTGGTGATGGGCCACTCCCTGGGCGGCCTCACGGTCAGCCTCGTCGTCGAGCGGCTCGACCCGCAGCGCGTCATCTACGTCGACCCGGCGTTCTCGTGCCCGGCGACCAACGGCTTCCAGCGGTGGCTCGCGCCCGCGTTCCTCCGGACGCTCGCCCGGCAGTCCGCGGTCCGGATCGCCAAGCGCAACCCGCGCTGGGATCCCGCCGACGTCGCCATCGAGGTGGAGACCTTCAAAGCGTTCGACCGCGCGGTGCTGCCCGTGGTCGTAACCCCCTCCGCGATGCGAGCGCCCGAGGTGATGGCCGTGCCGTCCCTCGTCATGCTCGCCGACAACTCCCAGCTGGTGAAGCCCGAGCTCGCCGAGCGGCTGCGGGAGGACGGCTACGAGGTGCGGATCGTGCCCGGCTCCGGGCACGTCATCAACCGCGACGACCACGACGGCTTCATGAAAGCCCTCGAGGGCTGGATCTGACCCCTCCCACCCCTCGACCTGTCGGCGGTCCCCCGTAGAATCGACCGAGTGATACTGCAGGGTCTGGTCAGCGCGCTCGCGCGCGATTCCTCGTTCGGCGATGCGCTCGCCTCGGCCGCGCGCGACGCCGACTTCTCGCTGACCGACGGGCTGCGGGCGCCGCTCCTGGCGGCCCTCCTCCGGCGGCGCGCCGAGCAGGGCGCCTCTCAGGCCGTCCTGCTCATCACGGCGACCGGGCGGGAGTCCGAGTCGATCCGCGGAGCCCTGCCGTGTCTGATTCCGGATGCGGAGATCGTCGAGTTCCCGGCGTGGGAGACGCTGCCGCACGAGCGGCTCAGCCCGAGCCCCGAGATCGTCGGCAAGCGGCTGAGTGCATTGCGCCGCCTGGCCGACTGGTCGGCGGGGGAGCGGCGCACACCGTTCATCCTCGTCGCCTCCGTCCGCGCGGCCCTGCAACCGCTCGCGGACAACCTCACCGACTACGGCACGGCCGAGCTCTCGATCGGCGGCCGCGGCTTCGACCTCGGCGGCCTGGCCGCCCAGCTGGTCGACCTGGCCTACGCCCGCGTCGACATGGTGACGCGGCGCGGCGAGTTCGCCGTGCGCGGCGGCATCCTCGACGTCTTCCCGCCGACGGCCGACCACCCGTACCGCGTCGACTTCTTCGGCGACGAGGTGGATCAGATCCGCGCGTTCTCGGTGGCCGACCAGCGCTCCCTGCCCGAGCCGATCCCGACGGTCAGCCTGCCGCCGAGCCGCGAGCTGCTGCTGAGCGAGTCGGTGCGGCAGCGGGCGCGCGAGATGGAGCACGAGTTCCCGAGCCTGTCGTCGATGCTCGCGAAGATCGGCGAGGGCATCCCGGTCGAGGGGATGGAGTCGCTGGCTCCCGCGCTCGTCGACCGGCTCGTGCCGCTCACCCACTACCTTCCCGACGGTGCCGCCGTGGCGGTGATGTCACCGGAGCGCGTCGCCTCTCGCGCCGTCAGCCTCGCCGAGACGAACCGCGAGTTCCTCTCGGCCGCCTGGAGCGCCGCGACCGTCGGGGCGCAGGCGCCGATCGACCTGGCCGCGGGCGACTTCCTGACCCTGCAGCAGCTGAAGGACTCGGTGAAGTTCAGCCGCCCCGGTGCGCCGGCGCCCGACCACCCGTGGTGGACGATGAGCGGCTTTCAGGCGGACGACGTCCTGCCCGAGGAGCGCGAGCTCGAGGAGCACCTGCAGGTCCGCATCCAGGCCGAGGCCGTCCCGAGCTTCCAGGGCAACGTCTCAGGCGCCGTCGATCACGTGCGCTCGCGGCTGCGCGACGGCTGGCAGGTCGCTATCGTCGCCGCCGGCACCGGCCTGGTCGAGCGCGCCGCCGACGTCCTGGGCGAGGCGGAGCTCCCCGCGAGACCGGTCGACGAGTTCCCCGCCGAGCCGGAGCCGGGCATCGCGTACCTGATCAAGGCGACGGCCGAGCACGGCTTCGAGCTCCCCGGCATCAAGTTGGCGCTGATCAGCGAGGCGGAGTTCTACGGTCGCACCATCGGCTACGACTCGCGCCAGGTCAAGAAGCTCGCCGCCCGGCGCAAGAACGTGGTCGACCCGATGCAGCTCAAGTCCGGCGACTACGTCGTCCATGAGACGCACGGCATCGGCAAGTTCGTGGAGCTCACCCAGCGCGAGGTCTCCAGCGGCGGCCGCAACGCGGTCAAGTCGAAGCGCGAGTACCTCGTGCTGGAGTACGCGCCGTCGAAGCGCGGCTACCCGGGCGACAAGCTCTACGTCCCGACCGATCAGCTCGACCTCCTCACCCGCTACGTGGGCGGAGAGGCGCCGCAGCTGTCCAAGATGGGCGGAAGCGACTGGGCCGCGGCGAAGGGGCGCGCGCGCCGGGCGGTGCGCGACATCGCCGTGGAGCTGGTCAAGCTCTACTCGGCGCGCATGGCGAGCAAGGGCCATGCCTTCGCGCCCGACACCCCGTGGCAGCGCGAACTGGAGGAGGCCTTCCCGTTCGCGGAGACCCCCGACCAGCTGCAGACCATCGACGAGGTGAAGGCCGACATGGAGCGGCCCATCCCGATGGACCGCCTGATCTCGGGCGACGTCGGCTTCGGCAAGACCGAGATCGCGGTGCGCGCCGCATTCAAGGCGGTGCAGGACGGCAAGCAGGTCGCCATGCTCGTCCCGACGACCCTGCTGGTGAAGCAGCACGCCGAGACGTTCCAGGAGCGCTTCGCCGGGTTCCCGATCCACCTGCGGCAGCTGAGCCGGTTCCAGACCGACAAGGAGGCGCGCGAGACTCTGCGCGGCATGGCCGACGGCACGGTGGACGTGGTGATCGGCACGCACCGCATCCTCGCCGACGGGGTCACCTTCAAAGACCTGGGACTGGTCATCATCGACGAGGAGCAGCGTTTCGGCGTCGAGCACAAGGACGCGCTGAAGAAGCTCAAGACCAACGTCGACATCCTCGCGATGAGTGCGACGCCCATCCCGCGCACGCTCGAGATGGCGGTCACCGGCATCCGCGAGATGTCGACGCTCGCCACTCCGCCGGAGGACCGGCACCCGATCCTCACCTTCGTCGGCCCCTACTCGGACAAGCAGGTCGCCGCCGCGATCCGCCGCGAGCTGCTGCGCGAGGGCCAGGTGTTCTTCGTGCACAACCGTGTCGGCTCGATCACGAGCATGGCCGCCAAGCTCGCCGAGCTGGTGCCGGAGGCGCGCATCGGCGTCGCGCACGGCAAGATGAACGAGCACGCGCTGGAGCAAGTCGTCGTCGACTTCTGGGAGCGGCGGTTCGACGTGCTCGTCTCGACGACGATCATCGAGACCGGCCTCGACATCGCGAACGCGAACACGATCATCATCGACCGCGCCGACAAGTACGGCCTGAGCCAGCTCCACCAGTTGCGCGGCCGCGTCGGCCGCGGCCGCGAGCGGGCGTACGCGTACTTCCTGTGGGACGAGAACAAGCCGCTCAGCGAGACGGCGCACGACCGGCTCTCCACGATCGCCGCCAACAACGACCTGGGCAGCGGGATGCAGGTGGCGCTGAAAGACCTGGAGATCCGCGGCGCGGGCAACCTGCTCGGCGGCGAGCAGTCGGGCCACATCGCCGGCGTCGGCTTCGACCTGTACCTGCGCATGATCGGCGAGGCCGTGTCCACTTTCCGCGGCGAGGTCGCGGAGGGTCAGACGGAACTGCGGCTGGAGCTGCCGGTGGATGCGCACATCCCGGAGGAGTACGTCGACAGCGAGCGGCTGCGGCTCGAGGCCTACCAGAAGCTGTCGACGGCGAGCTCGCCGACGGCGAAGGACGGCCAGATCGACCTGGTGCTGGAGGAGCTGACCGACCGGTACGGCACGCCGCCCCAGGCCGTGACGAATCTCGTGGCCGTGTCGCGCCTACGTCGCGCCGCGCAGAAGGCCGGGCTCGGCGAGGTCGTCGCCATGGGCTCCAACCTGCGGCTCGCGCCGGCGATCCTGCCCGACTCGCTGCAGGTGCGCCTGCAGCGCATGTACCCCGGGTCGAAGTATCACGCCGCGCCGAAGGTCGCCACCGTGCCGCTGCCCCGCGTCAACGGAGAGGCCGTCGACGACGCCGCGCTGATCGGCTGGGTCGCCGACCTGCTGGGCGCGCTGTTCCCCGAGAAGGAGCCGGCCGCCGCCGAACGTGCCAGCTGACATCCCTGGGGCGCAGCACGCCGTCCTCCCGCGCCAGCTGACATCTATGGGGCGCAACACGCCGTTATGCGCGCGACGCAACGGCGTGTTGCGCCCCATGGATGCGGACGCCGCCGCCGCGGCCGATCAGGCGGCCGGGACCTTGCCCTCCGCGGCGACCGGGTGCAGCCGTCGGTTGCGCCGGGCCAGCAGGGAGACGAGGACGCCGGAGACGACGATGGCCACCGCCGATCCGAGCAGCACGGCCAGCGTCCCCTCGGCCCGCACCTCCTCCGAGCCCGCGAACGCCAGCTCGTTCATCAGCAGCGACACCGTGAACCCGATCCCGCCGAGCGCGGCGATCGTGATGAGCCCCGGCACCGAGATGCGCCCGCGTTCCGGACCGCGCTTGGTGAACGACCCCAGCCAGCCGCCCAGGGTGATGCCGACGAGCTTCCCGACCGGGAGCGCGACGAGGATCGCCCAGAACGCGGGCGACAACTCCGACGGAGCCACCTGCGGGATGGGCACGAGCGCGGCGGAGAACGCGAACAGCGGCAGGATCAGCCCGTTCGACCACGGCTCGAGCACGTGCGTGACGCGGCGGGCGGGCCGACGGGCCATGACGAGGCCGAGCGCGACACCCGCGATCGTGGCGTGCACGCCGGAGTCGTAGACGAGCCACCAGGTGAGCACGGCGAGCAGCACCATCACCACGCCGAGCGGCCAGCGCAGGCGCCCGCGCAGCATCCGGCTGAGCACGCCGAACAGGGTGACCGTGACGGCGGCGAGCAGCAGCTCCAGGAGGTTCGGGTCCTGCGTGAAGAACACGGCGATGATCACGATGGCGATCAGGTCATCGAGCACCGCCAGCGCGAGCAGGAATACGCGGAGCCGGTTCGGCAGTCCGCGTCCGAACACCGCGAGCACGCCGAGCGCGAAGGCGATGTCGGTCGCGGTCGGGATGGGCCAGCCCTGCTCGAGCCCGCTCCCCGCGCTGATCGCGAGGTAGAGTCCGGCGGGCACGATGACCCCGGCGACCGCTGCGATGGCCGGATGGATGGCCTTCTGGACGCTGTTCAGCTCGCCCGCGACAAGCTCGTGCTTCAGCTCCACCGCGACGATGAAGAAGAAGATCGCGAGCAGGCCGTCGCTGATCCAGTGCCCGACGCTCAGGTCGATGACGCCGCCGCCGAGGTGCGCGTGCTGGAGGTCGAGCAGCGCGGGCCCGAGAGCCGTGTTGGCGAGGAGGAGGCCGAGCGCGGCGGCGCCCAGCAGAAGGCCGGCGGCGGTGCGCTCGGAACGGATGATGCTCATGCGGTCACCTATCGTGCGGGGTCGGGAGAACGACGCCGACCAGACTTCCCGGCACACCGCGTCCAACTCTACCGGGTGGCAGGATGGTTGCAGGGTAGAGCGAGGAGGTCGGCATGGGAGAGACGGTCGGTCAGGCGGTGGTCCCGGAGGCCGCGACGAAGCTCGACGAGCTGGTCGCCGTGATGGCCCTGCTGCGGGCGCCGGGCGGGTGCCCGTGGGACGCCGATCAGACGCACGAGTCGCTCGTGCAGTACCTGATCGAGGAGACCTACGAGCTGATCGACGCCATCGAGACCGGCGACCGCGACGAGCTCCTGGAGGAGCTCGGCGACGTGCTCTACCAGGTGCTGTTCCACGCCGACATCGCCGCGCACACTCCGGGCGAGGACTTCGACATCCAGGATGTCGCGGCGCACATGACCGCGAAGATGGTGGGCCGGCATCCGCATGTCTTCGGCGACCGCGCCGCCGCCGACGCCCGCCGTGCCGAGACGGCGGACGACGTGGTCGGCTTCTGGGACGAGTTGAAGAAGCAGGAGAAGCCGGGCCGTACGAGCGTGCTGGACGGCATCCCGCAGGGCATGCCCTCACTCGCCCTCGCGGACAAGCTGCTCGGGCGGGCGGAGAAGGTCGGACTGCTCGACCTGCAGGAGCAGGGCGGGGTGCAGGTGGGCAGCGAGGACGAGCTCGGGCCGCTGCTGCTCGCGATCGTGGCCTCCGCCAAGGCCCAGGGGCTGGATGCGGAGCGGGCGCTGCGGTCGACCCTTCGCGACCTGCAGGACGAGATCCGGGACCAGGAGGCGGGGGAGCGCGACCGGGCGGAGTGACGCCGCTGGTCCAGCGGGAGAGATTAGGTTAGGCTTGCCTAAGACGGAGCGCGCGGCTCGATCCGCGCTCCGGAACCCTGACCCCACCTTCCCGAGGAGAACCATGCTCCCTGCCCGACGCCCCGCCCGACGCCGGTCGCGCATCGCCCTGATCGCCTCCGCGGTCGTCGCCACCGCCGCCCTCGCCCTCAGCGGCTGCTCCGCCGGCGCAGCAGGCTCCGGCGGCACCGCGAGCGACGGCTCCGGTGCCTTCCCCGTGACGGTCACGAGCGCACTCGGCTCGACGACGATCGACGAGAAGCCGAAGCGCATCGCGACGTGGGGCTGGGGCGCGCAGGATATCGTGCTGGCGCTCGGCATCGTCCCGGTCGCCATGCCGAAGTTCACCTACGGCGGCGACTCGAAGGGGCTGCTGCCCTGGGACAAGGACCGCATCCAGGAGCTCAAGGGCACGACGCCGGAGCTCCTGGACGCCAGCGGCGACGTGCCGTTCGAGCAGTTCGTCGCGGCGAAGCCCGACGTCATCCTCGCGCCCTACTCGGGCCTGACGAAGGACGAGTTCGCGAAGCTCAGCAAGATCGCCCCGGTCGTCGCCTACCCCGAGAAGCCGTGGTCGACCAGCTGGCGCGACCAGACCGCCATCGTCGGCAAGGCGCTCGGGATGACGAAGGAGGCCGACGCGCTCGTCACCAAGACCGAGGACGAGATCACCTCGCTCGCGGGCAAGTACCCGGTCCTCAAGGACAAGACGTTCTTCTACGCCGCGGCCAACGAGCCGGGCAAGCTGAACGTCTACCGCGCCGACGACCCGCGCGTGCAGCTGCTGAACGACCTGGGGCTGAAGAACTCCCCGAGCATCGACGGCCTCGACGGGTCGAAGGGCGACGGCAGCTTCTTCTACCAGTTGAGCTACGAGAACCTGTCCAAGATCGACACCGACCTGCTGGTCATGTACTTCGAGAACCAGGCGGCGGTGGACGCGTTCACCTCCGACCCGCTCGTCGCGGCGATGCCGACGATCAAGGAGGGCCGGTTCGCCCCGCTCGTCGGCCAGTCCTTCGTCGCCGCCACCAGCGCGCCGAGCGTGCTGAGCATCCCGTGGATGCTCGACCGCTTCGTGCCGCAGCTGGCCGAGGCCGCCGACAAGGTCCAGTAGCGCGAGGATGCCCGCGAGCACCGTCACACCGCACGCCGGACGGGCGGGGAGCGTCACAGCGCCCCCGCTCGCCCGGCGACGCCGGCGTCTGTTCCTCGGGTTCCTGGGCGCGGCCGCCGTCCTCGTCGCCGTCTCCGTCCTGAGCCTGATGGTCGGGGCGCGCACCATCGCCCCGGCCGACGTGCTGCACGCCCTGCTGCACTACTCGCGGTCGGATGCGGACGCCCTGGTCGTCGTCGACAGCCGGCTCCCGCGCACCCTGCTCGGGATCGCGGTCGGCCTCGGGCTCGGGCTGGCGGGCACGGTCATGCAGGGGCTGTCGCGCAATCCGCTGGCCGACCCCGGCATCCTCGGCGTCAACTTCGGCGCGTCGCTCGCGGTCGTCGTCGCGATCGCGTTCCTCGGCGTGACGGCGCCGACGGGCTACCTCTGGTTCGCGTTCGCGGGCGCGGCCCTCGCGTCGGCGCTGGTCTACGCGGTCTCGTCGCTCGGCCGGGAGGGCGCGACCCCGGTCAAGCTGGCGATCGCGGGAGCCGCGGTGTCGGCCGCGCTCGGCTCGCTCATCACCGCCGTGCAGCTCACCAGCCAGGTGTCGCTCGATGCGATGCGGTTCTGGCAGGTCGGCTCCCTCGCCGGGCGCGGGTTCGGCATCCTCGTGCAGGTGCTGCCGACGCTGGCCCTCGGGGCCGTCCTCGCACTCGCGCTCGGCCGCCTGCTCAACGGCCTCGCTCTCGGGGACGACGTCGCGCGCGGCCTCGGCCAGCGCGTCGGGCTGACCCGGGTGCTCTGCGGCGTCGCCATCGTGCTGCTGTGCGGATCGGCGACCGCGGCCGTCGGCCCGATCGCCTTCCTGGGCCTGATCGTGCCGCACATCGGCCGCCGCGTCGTCGGCGCCGACTACCGCTGGATCCTGGCGTACTCGGCCATCGTCGCGCCCGCGCTGCTGCTGGCGTGCGACATCGTCGGCCGTGTCGTCGCGCCGCCCGGGGAGCTGCAGGTCGGCGTCGTGCTGGCATTCGTCGGCGCACCCGTGTTCATCGCCCTCGTGCGACGGCGGAGGACGGTGGGCCTGTGACCGCGAGCTCCCCGCAGCAGACGGCGGTCGCCGCCGTGCTGCGCGACCGCCGCCACGGCCGTCGCCGCGCCCTCCGCGTGTCGCTCGTGCTCTCCGTGCTCCTGATCGCGGTCGGCGCCGTCTCTCTGACGCTCGGCGCGGCCGGGGTCGCCCCGGCGGACGTGCTCGCCGCGCTCGTCGGGCGAGCCGACCGGCTGACGTCGTTCGTCATCCTGGAGCTGCGGCTCCCGCGTCTCGTGGCCGGCGCGCTGGTGGGGGCGTGCCTCGGGATGTCGGGGGCGCTCATCCAGTCGATGGCCCGCAACCCGCTGGCGAGCCCCGACATCATCGGCATCACGGCGGCGGCGAGCGCGACCGGCTCGATCGCGCTGGTGTGGTTCGGCCTGACCGGGCTCGCGCTCTCCGGGGTCGTGCTGACCGGCACCCTGGCGGCGGCCGCGCTGATCTACCTCCTCGCCTGGCGCCGGGGGGTGAGCGGCTACCGGTTCGTGCTGATCGGGATCGGGATCGCCGCGTTCTGCGGCGGCATCGTCTCGTACGTGCTGACGCGCGCCGACATCACCGACGTCCAGCAGGCGCTGGTCTGGCTGACCGGGAGCCTGAACAGCGTCGACCCCGCGGCCCTCGCGGTGCTCGCCGTCGGCACCGTCGTGCTGCTGCCGAGCGCGCTCGCGGTCGGACGGCCGCTCGGGACGCTGTCCCTCGGCGACGACCTCGCCGCAGGTCTCGGCGTGCGGCCGGAGCGGACGCGGCTGCTCGTCGTCGCGGTCGCCGTGGCGCTCGCCGCCATCGCGGTGGCGCTCGCCGGTCCCGTCTCGTTCGTCGCGTTCCTGGCGGCCCCGATCGCCCGCGGGCTGCTCGGCCGGGGATCGCTCGCGCTGGTGCCCTCGGCCCTGCTCGGCGCGCTCATCCTCGTCGTCTCAGACATCGCGGCGCAGTTCGCGATCCCGGGCGTCTCGCTGCCCGTCGGCGTCGTCACCGGCATCGTCGGCGCGCCCTACCTGCTCTGGCTGCTCGCCAGGACCAACCGCATCGGTCGTGGAGGCTGACATGACACCCGAACCAGCGCCCGCGGAGCTCACCGCCCGCGGCCTCTCGCTCGCCTATGAGGGCAGGACGGTGGTCGACGGTCTCGACCTCGAGATCCCGGCCGGAGCGGTCACGGCCATCGTCGGGCCGAACGCCTGCGGCAAGTCGACCCTGTTGCGGGGGCTCTCCCGGCTGATGGCACCGGCCGCCGGGTCCGTGCTGCTCGACGGGGCCGACATCCACTCGCTGCCCACCAAGCAGGTGGCGCAACGGCTCGGCCTGCTGCCGCAGACGCCGACGGCGCCCGACGGCATCACCGTCGCCGACCTGGTCTCGCGCGGCCGCTACCCGCACCAGGGCTGGTTCCGGCGCTGGACGGCGGACGACGACGAGGCGGTCGCCGAGGCGATGACCGCGACCGGGATCGGCGACCTGGCCGAGCGGCCGGTCGACGAGCTCTCCGGGGGTCAGCGGCAGCGGGTGTGGATCGCGATGGCGCTCGCCCAGCGCACCGAGATCCTGCTGCTCGACGAGCCGACGACCTTCCTCGACCTCAGCCACCAGCTCGACGTGCTCGACCTCCTGCTCGATCTGAACGCGGCTCGCGGCACGACCGTGGTGATGGTGCTGCACGACCTGAACCTGGCGGCCCGGTACGCGGGCCACCTGGTCGCGATGCGCGCCGGAGCGGTGGCCGCGGCGGGGGAGCCCTCCGCGGTCGTGACGGCGGAGCTGGTGCGCGAGGTCTTCGGGGTGGAGTCGGTGGTCGCGGCGGATCCGGTGACGGGCACGCCGCTGGTGGTGCCGATGGGGAGGCATCACACCGCGTAGGTGGCCGGCAGCGCGTCCGCGTGGGTTCAGTTCGCCATTCGGGTGAGACGGCGCCTCGCGGCGACGCTCTCCTGGTTCCCGGCGGACGCGTTGTCGGCCCGTGTCTGGCAGCGAGCAAGCGCCGTGGTCGGACGGATGCGACTCATGCCAGGTCCTCCTGCGGGACACCACCGGGCCGCGCTGGCCGGCGCGGCTATGAGGGTGGCAACCCGGCCAGGATACGCGCAGGGGCCGGCCGGGCACCATACCCCGGGGACGTGCCCACAGACCGGGCATCGAACGACTTCTCCACAGCTTCCGAGGGCGCGAGGCGGCGGCGACGCGCCTCATGGAAGAATCGACGCATGGCCTCACCGATCACCCCGCCCCGTGGCATGCGCGACTTCCTTCCCGCCGAGAAGGCCCGTCGCGAGCATGCCCTCGGGGTGATCCGACGCAGCTTCGCGGCGCACGGTTTCGACGAGATCGAGACGCCCGTGGTGGAAGACGTGGAGCGCCTGCACTCCGGACTCGGCGGCGACAACGAGAAGCTGTCGTTCAGCATCCTGAAGCGCGGTCTCGACGCCGACGACCTTTCCGGCGCGATGGAGTCCGGCGACCTGCTGACCCTCTCCGACCTCGGGCTGCGGTTCGACCTCACCGTGCCGCTCGCGCGTTTCTACGCCTCGCACCGGGGTGAGCTGCCTCCGGTGTTCCGCAGCATCCAGATCGCGCCGGTGTGGCGGGCGGAGCGGCCGCAGAAGGGGCGGTACCGCCAGTTCGTGCAGTGCGACATCGACATCATCGGCGAGCCGTCGCAGCTCGCCGAGGTGGAGCTCATCACGGCGACAGCGGCAGCCCTGGAGGCGCTCGGGCTGACCGACTGCACGATCCGCATCAACGACCGCCGCATCCTCAACGGGCTGCTCGAGTACTGCGGCTTCGCCGAGGCGCGCTGGCCGCAGGTGCTCATCTCGATCGACAAGCTCGACAAGATCGGCACGGAGGGCGTCGTGGCCGAACTGGCAGAGGGCGGCGCCGACGCGGCGGCCGTGCTGGGCGGCATCCTCGCCGAGCTCGAGCCGCACCTGGCCCAGGGCGGCGTCGAGCTCACAGTCGAGGCGATCACGGGCATCCTGCCGGAGGGCATGGACACCGACGCGGTCGCCGACCTGGAGGCGCTCGCCCACGCGCTCGACACCCTCCCGCCCGGCGTCAGCCTGCGGTTCGACCCGACCCTCGTGCGCGGAATGGGCTACTACACCGGCACCATCTTCGAGATCTCGCACCCCGGCTCCGGCAGCTCGGTCGGCGGGGGCGGCCGCTACGACGGCATGATCGGACGCTTCCTCGGCACCGACGTGCCCGCGGCCGGCTTCTCGATCGGCTTCGAGCGCGTGGTCGACCTCATCGAGCTGCCGGACGATGCGGGGGAGGAGTCGGTGGTGCTGGTGTACGACCCGTCCGTCCCCCTCGACCGCCTCGTGGCCATCAAGTCGGAGCTGATCGCCTCGGGTTCGCGCGTGCGGCTCGACCGCCGCGCCAAGAACCTGAAGGCGGTGCTCGACCGCGCGGCCGCCGCCGGGTTCCGCTCGTTCGCGTTCGTCAACGCCGACACGGCCGACGCCTCCGCCCTCGAGCTGAAGCCGCTGGCATGAGCTCGGAGGGCGGGGCGGCCGACAGCCCGCTCGCCATGCGACGCATCGACTGGGCCGACGGACGCTGGACCACGTCTCCGGCCGCCGTGGCGACCGACGGTGACGCCCTCCTCGTGACCGCGGTCGAGTCGAGCGACGCCTGGCGCACGACCGCGTACGGCTTCGTCCACGACACGGAGCACGCCCTCGTCGCCCCGTTCCCGGTCGACGCCGCGATGGAGGTCACGTTCACCGGCGACTTCGTGTCGGAGTTCGACCAGGCGGGCGCCTTCGTCCGCGTCTCCGACGAGGAGTGGATCAAGGCAGGCGTCGAGTTCGCCGACGGCGCCCTCCAGCTCGGCGCCGTGGTCACCCACCGCTTCTCCGACTGGTCGGTCGCCCCCGTTCCGGAATGGGCGGGCGCCAGCATCACCGTCCGTCTGAGCCGGGCGGGCGATGCGGTCACGGTCCGCGCCCGCTCCGGTGACGACCCCTTCCGCCTCGTCCGCGTCGCCCATCTCGACCCCGAGGCGCGGGCGGAGGCCGGCCCCTTCGTCTGCGCCCCGACCCGCGCCGGGCTCACGGTCCGCTTCGCCTCGTGGACCATCGGCCGCGCCGACGCGGCGCTCCATTGACCGCACCGCTGACCGCGCCATTCGCCGCAAGCATCCGGCCACGGCGGTCCGGCCGAGCGGGTCCTCACTAGACTGGCCTCGGAATCCCACGAAAACCACGCAAGGAGACAGTTGTGGCTGCAATCGAAGCTGTAGGCGCTCGCGAGATCTTGGACTCGCGCGGTAACCCGACCGTCGAGGTCGAGGTCCTGCTGGAGGACGGCACGGTCAGCCGTGCCGCGGTCCCGTCCGGCGCCTCCACCGGCGCATTCGAGGCCTACGAGCTGCGCGACGGCGACAAGGAGCGCTACCTCGGCAAGGGCGTGCTGAAGGCCGTCGACGCCGTGCTCGACGAGCTCGGCCCGGCCATCGAGGGCTTCGAGGCCTCCGACCAGCGCCTCGTCGACGAGGCCCTGATCGAGCTCGACGGCACCGACAACAAGAAGCGCGTCGGCGCGAACGCCATCCTCGGCGTGAGCCTCGCCGTGGCCAAGGCGGCGGCCGACTCGGCCGACCTGCCGCTGTTCCGCTACGTCGGCGGCCCCAACGCGCACATCCTGCCCGTCCCGATGATGAACATCATCAACGGCGGCGCGCACGCCGACACCGGCGTCGACATCCAGGAGTTCATGGTCCTGCCGCTCGGCGCCGAGACCTACTCCGAGGGCCTCCGCTGGGGAGTCGAGACCTACCACTCGCTCAAGGCGCTGCTGAAGTCCAAGGGCCTCAACACCGGCCTCGGCGACGAGGGCGGCTTCGCTCCCGAGCTCGAGAACAACCGCGCGGCCCTCGACCTCATCTCCGAGGCCATCGAGAAGGCCGGCTTCACCGTCGGGCGCGACATCGCGCTCGGCCTCGACGTCGCCTCCACCGAGTTCTTCGAGAACGGCGTCTACCGCTTCGAGGGCCAGGAGCGCACCGCCGCCGAGATGAGCGCCTACTACCTGGAGCTCGCCGCGAACTACCCGCTGGTCTCCATCGAGGACCCGCTGGCCGAGGACGACTGGGAGGGCTGGGCGCACCTGACCGCCGAGCTCGGCAGCACGCTGCAGCTCGTCGGCGACGACCTGTTCGTCACCAACCCGAAGCGCCTCGCCGACGGCATCGCCAAGCACGCCGCGAACAGCATCCTGGTCAAGGTCAACCAGATCGGCACCCTGACCGAGACGCTCGACGCCGTGTCGCTCGCGCAGCGCAGCGGCATGACGGCCGTGCTCTCGCACCGCTCGGGCGAGACCGAGGACACCACCATCGCGGACCTCGCCGTCGCCACCAACGCCGGCCAGATCAAGACCGGCGCCCCGGCACGCTCGGAGCGCGTCGCCAAGTACAACCAGCTGCTCCGCATCGAGGAGGAGCTGGGCGACGCCGCGGTCTACGCCGGCCGCAGCGCCTTCCCGCGCTTCACCGCGTAACCCCCGCCGCCGAGTGGTGACGAGATGTCACCACTCGGCCGGGATAACCGCGAAGAGTCACCGTTCGGCGGATGGCCGGGCCGGTAGGGTGCAGGGATGCGGACGGAGTCGGAGGTCGTGCCGCTGGTGCTGTTCGTGGTGCTGGCGGCGCTGTTCGGCCTGCTCGGGCTGTTCCTGCTGCTCCGCCCGGGCAGCGCCGCCGCGTTCTTCGCCGACGCGGAGGCGCGACGGCGCTTCCGGCCACGTGACGCCCGCGCGCTCGGGGCCGTGTTCGCCATCGGCGGGGCGGCCCTCGCCGCGCTCGGCGTCGTGCGGCTGGTGGCGCTCCTGACCGCCGGCTGAGCGCATCCCGACACCCCGCCGTGCCTCCGGCCCGCACACCGTCATCGCCTACGATGAGAGGGGGCCGACCGGCCCAGGAACCACCGACCGGGGAGGGCCATGCCGAAGCCGCGCACGCGCCGCGTCCCGGTGCGCATGCCCCGCCCGAGCGGCTCGGGCCGCTGGCTCCGGCAGCTGCACTTCTCGGCGTTCTCGCTCGTGATGATGGGCGTGCTGGTGCTCGCCGTCGTCATCCTCGCCCCGACGATCCAGGCGTTCCTCGTGCAGCGGCAGCAGATATCCGACCAGCAGCACGCCGTCGACCGGCTGGCCGCTCAGGTCGACACCCTCAAGGATCAGCGCGCGCGTTGGAACGACCCGAGCTACCTCCGCGCCCAGGCCCGCGACCGGCTCTACTACGTGATGCCCGGCGAAGTCAGCTACCTGGTGATCGACGACCGCCCGCCGGCCGCGGTCAAGGACGAGGGCCCGGTCACCTCCAAGCTGCAGAAGACCCAGACCGATTGGGTGGGCTCGCTGTTCGGCTCCTTCATGGGCGCCGGGCTGACCGAGGCGACGCCCCAGCAGCTGAGCGGCACGCCCGCGCCCACCCCGACCACGACCTCCACCCCGAAGAAGTAGCCCGCATGACCAGACCCCCGTTCGACCCCGTGACCGACGAGGACATCGCGGTCGTCTCCGAGCAGCTCGGACGCCCCGCGCGCGACGTCGTCGGCATCGCCGCGCGCTGCGTGTGCGGCCGGCCGACCGTCGTCTCCACCGCCCCGCGGCTGAGCGATGGGACGCCGTTCCCGACGTTCTACTACCTGACGCATCCCGCCGCCACCGCCGCCATGTCCGCCCTCGAGGCGACCCAGGTGATGGCGGAGTACAACGAGCTGCTCGGCGAGGACGACGAGGTCGCCGCACAGTACCGCGCGGCGCACGAGCAGTACCTCGCCGACCGCGAGTCGATCGCCGTCGTCGACGAGCTCCACGGCATCTCCGCCGGCGGCATGCCGTCGCGCGTGAAGTGCCTGCACGCCCTCGCCGCCCACGCTCTCGCCGCCGGACCCGGCGTCAATCCGATCGGCGACCTGGCCCTCGCCCGCGGCGACTGGTCGCCCGCGGTGTGCGAGTGCCGCATCGACGTCGCCGGGTAGGAGCGCGACAGTGGGGGAGCGGATGCGGCGGCTGGTCGCGGCGGCGGGTGCCGTCGTGCTCGGGCTCGGCGTCGCGCTCGTCCCGGCCACGGCGGCGCGCGCCGACCAGGTGCGCGACATGGAGTACTGGCTGAAGGACTACGGCTTCACGCGGGCCTGGGACACCACACGCGGCGCCGGCGTCAAGGTCGCCGTCATCGACACGGGCGTCGACGGCTCCGTGCCCGACCTGGCGGGGGCCGTGGTCGGCGGCACGGACGTCAGCGGTGTCGGTGCGGCGTCCGGCCAGAAGCCGCTCGGCGACGCGGAGAGCGCCAACCACGGCACCTGGGTGGCGTCGCTGCTCGCCGGCCGCGGCACGAGCGCCGGAAACGGGGTGCTGGGCGCGGCGCCGGAGGCGAGCGTCCTGGCGGTGTCCGCGGCGCTGGGCAAGGCGATGGGCCCGGTCTCCAGCGACGACCAGATCGCGGAGGCGGTGCGCTGGGCGGTGGACAACGGCGCCTCCGTGATCAACATGTCGCTCACCCGGAACACGCTCGACTGGCCGCCCAGCTGGGACGAAGCGTTCCAGTACGCGTTCGCCCACGACGTCGTGGTCGTCGCGGCGGCCGGCAACCGCGGCAGCGGCACGAGCGAGGTCGGCGCACCGGCCACCATCCCGGGCGTGCTCACGGTGGCCGGCGTCGACCGGCAGGGCACCGCCAGCTTCGACGCCTCCGCGCAGGGCATCACCATCGGCGTCTCGGCTCCGAGCGAGCAGCTGGTGGGAGCGAACCCCGGCGGCGGGTACGTCCAGTGGGCGGGCACCAGCGGGGCTGCCCCGCTGGTGTCGGGAGCCGTCGCCCTGGTGCGCGCCGCGCATCCCGAACTCAAGGCTCCGGATGTGATCGAGCGCATCGTCCGCACGGCACGCCCCGCGGGCGGCGCCGTCCCGAGCCCGATCTACGGGTTCGGACTGCTCGACGCCGCCGCCGCAGTCACCGCCGACGTGCCGCACGTGACCGCGAATCCGATGGGCGACCTGGGGGAGTGGATCCGCGTCCACCGCCGCGCGGAGGCTCCGACTGCCGCGCCGGGCGGCGGAAACGCGCAGGCGGAACCGGTCCCGGCGAAACTCGCCCCCGAGCGCGCGCTACCATGGAACCGGTTCTTTTGGCCGCAATGGAGCGTCCTTACCGCTTTCTGGCTTCCGTTCGTCCTGATCGCCGGCTTCCTCGCCCTCGCCGCCCTCGGCGGCGTCGGCGCGTGGTCGCATTTCAGGCGAACGCGGAGCAAGGAGTAATGTAAGCCCAAACTTATCGGTTAGAGGAGACGCATCACTGTGCCCAAAATCCTGATCGTCGGCGGCGGATACGCCGGCTTCTACACCGCGTGGAAGCTCGAGAAGCAGCTCCGTCCGGGCGAGGCCGAGGTCACCATGGTCGACCCCCTGCCGTACATGACGTACCAGCCGTTCCTCCCGGAGGTCGCGGCCGGCTCCATCGAGCCGCGTCACGCGGTGGTCGCGCACCGTCGTCACCTCAAGACCACCAACATCATCACCGGGAAGGTCACGTATGTGGACCACGCCCGCAAGGTGGCCACCATCCAGCCGCCGGTCGGCGAGGCGTACGAGTTCGAGTACGACATCGTCGTGGTCACCGCCGGCGCCGTGTCGCGCACGTTCCCGATCCCGGGCGTCGCCGATCAGGCCGTCGGCCTCAAGAACATCGAGGAGGCCGTGTACATCCGCGACACCCTCCTCACCAACTTCGACAAGGCCGCGGGCCTCCCCCCGGGGCCGGAGCGCGACCGCCTGCTGACCGTCGTGGTCGTCGGCGGCGGCTTCGCCGGCATCGAGATCTTCGCGGAGCTCCGCTCGTTCGCGAGTGCTCTGCTGAAGCGCTACCCGGAGATCGCCTTCGAGGACACCCACTTCCACCTGATCGAGGCCATGGGCCGGATCATGCCGGAGGTGTCGCTCCCGACCAGCCACTGGGTGATCAAGAACCTGGCGGAGCGCGGCGCGCAGATCCACCTCGACACCCAGCTGCAGAGCGCCGTCGACGGCGTCATCCAGCTCTCCACCGGTGAGACGTTCGAGACCGACCTGATCGTCTGGACCGCCGGCGTCATGGCGAACCCGACCGTGGTGCGTCACACCGACCTCCCGATCGAGGAGCGCGGCCGCCTCCGCGTGCGCGCCGACCTCCGGGTCGGCACCGAGGACGAGATCATCGAGGGCGCCTGGGGCGCCGGCGACGTCTCCGCAGTCCCGGACCTCACGGGTGCGGGCGTCGGCGGCTACTGCGTCCCCAACGCACAGCACGCCGTGCGCCAGGGCAAGCTGATGGCGAAGAACATCGTCGCCTCGCTGCGCGGCGAGCTGCCGCGCCAGTACTACCACAAGAGCCTCGGCGCGGTCGCGGGCCTCGGCGTCGGCATCGGCGTGCTGCAGTCCGGCAAGCTCGCCGTGAAGGGCTTCCTCGGCTGGGTCGCGCACCGCGGCTACCACGGTCTGGCCATGCCGACCTGGGAGCGCAAGTGGCGCGTGCTGTGGGGCTGGTGGAACAACGTGTGGCTCGGTCGCGACATCGTGTCGCTCGCGGCGCTCCAGCACCCGCGTGCCGGGTTCGAGGAGTTCGCCGCCCGTCCGAAGCCGGCCGTCGAGGCCGCTCCGGAGGAGCCCGCGAAGAAGCCGACCACTCGCAAGAAGGCCGACCCGGCGAAGCAGCCGGCGGAGGTCACCGCGAAGTAACGTCCGCATGCGAGGGCCCGGTCCTGTTGGGACCGGGCTTTCGTGCGTCCTGGGCCGGTGTAGAGCAGCGCTCGAACGTTCGAATCTCCGTCCGGTCTGCCTCCTGCCGGAGATTCGATCGACACACGGCTGAGACTCCGACGGAAGCTATGCGGGACGGCTCCGGACGGTGTCCCGCGGGTGTTCGGGACGGCGTACTACGATGACCGGACCCGACAGGAAGGACCATCGTGACGGACGAACCGGTCGAGCAGACCTACTCCATCGACCTCCCGCCGGAGGTGGCGCCGGGCAGGTACGCGGACTTCGCGAGCATCTGGCACACGCCGAACATCTTCGTGATCGACTTCGTCGCCATGTCGCAGCCGCCGAGCGTGAACGTCGGCGATGCAGGCCAGCCGCAGATGCTCCTCAACGGTCAGGTGGTGAGCAGGATCCGCATCCCGCCGCAGCAGGTGTTCGAACTGGCGAAGGCGCTCACCCAGCAGCTGGAGCAGTGGGAGCAGGAGACCGGCCAGCGCCCGCCCTCGGCCCCCTTCTTCGACGGCCCGGCCGGCCCGACCGGCTGACGCCGCCAACCGCCCGCGAAGCGGCGACCGCGGTCCTACGGAACGACTGTGCCCGTTCGAGCGGCCGCAGACGTTCCGTAGGACCGCAGTCGCCGCGCGGCGCGGACCGGGTGCCGCCCTGCGGGTAGGCTCGACGCATGTTCTCAGGTCTCGCCGGATGGCACGTCCTCATCCTGATGGTCTGGCTGGTGCCGCTGGTGCTCTGGATCGTCGCTCTCGTGCAGATAGCGCAGAGCAAGTCCGAGGCCGGCCCCACGATCGGCTGGATCGCCGTCGTGACGCTCGTGCCCTTGGTCGGCCCGATCCTGTGGTTCGCCCTCGGCCGCCGAAGAATCAGGGGCGCGGGAACGGACCGCCTCCACGGCGACGCCTGACCGACGACCTTCGAAGTACCCCCAGTGGGACTCGAACCCACACTCGGGCGAGTTTAAGTCGCCTGCCTCTACCGATTGGGCTATGGGGGCGAGTCGCGCGGCGCCTCAGCGGTTGCGGTACGGCGCCTTGATCAGCTGGACGATGGCGGCCGTGGCGATGCCGCCACCGACGATGACCACGAGCCAGATGAATCCGATGAGCAGACCTTCCATGCGCACAACACTACAGCCTCCCCTTGCCCCGGAGCGCTGAGGGGCGGAGGGTGGGGCGATGATCAGGATCGGATCGATCGTCTGGGGTGTGCGCGACATCCCGCGTGCACTGGAGTTCTGGACCGAGGCACTCGGCTACCGCCCGCAGCGGGAGCCGGATGTGGACTGGACCCTGCTCGAGCCCGCGAGCGGCCACGGGCCGCAGCTCGCCCTCAAACTGGTGGGCAGCGAGGCCAACCCGAGCCCCCGTCACCACCTCGACCTGTACGCCTCCGACCGGGAGGCCGAGGTGGCGCGTCTCGTCGGGCTCGGCGCGGCGCCGGTCGACTGGGAGTACGAGGAGGGCGCCGATTACGTGGTCCTCGCCGACCCGGACGGCAACCGCTTCTGCGTCGTGGACGCGGGGGAGGAGGCGGCCCCGGCCTGACCGGCGGCGTGTCTGCGAGGACGTACATCTCATCCCAAGTCGTTCCCCAACCTGACCCCCGACACTGGTCGCGGCACCCTTTCTGGTGAGGTGTCCCCCGATCCGGCCGGTGCCCGGGATCCCCCGACGCGGGTGCCGGCCGGATCTTCACGTAGGCTCGGCGGGTGACCTCCCGGTGCCCGTGCCTCAGCGGCGAGACGTATGACGCCTGCTGCGGGCCGCTGCACCGCGGCGAGCCGGCCCCCACCGCGGAGCGCCTGATGCGCTCGCGCTTCTCGGCGTTCGCCCTCGGCGACGCAGGCTACCTGCTGCGCAGCTGGCACCCGTCCACCCGGCCGTCCGCGCTGGAGCTCGACCCCGGCCTGACCTGGTACCGGCTCGACATCGAGCACGCCGAGCGCGGCGGACCCTTCGACCGGGACGGCGTCGTCGCGTTCACGGCGTACTACAAGGGGTCGGAGCGGGGCAGCGTGCACGAGGTGTCCCGGTTCGTGCGCGAGGGACGCGACTGGTTCTATCTCGACGCCCTGACGGCGCCCTGACCGCGTCCGCGCTCTAGCGCAGACTGCGGTCGATCGCGGGGGCGACGTAGCGCTCCCACAGCCAGAACGCCACGCTCGCGGCGGCGAAGCCGGCGGCGACACCGACGATGACGACGACGCCGACCCCGCGCTCGACGAGAGATGCCACGGGCAGCAGCAGCGCGAACAGCACGGTGTAGACGACGAGGCTCAGCCCGCCCCAGAGCCACCGCGACCACTGGGCGACGGCGCGCCCGGCCAGACCCCCCACCGGCAGCAGCAGGACCGCGGCGGAGCCGATGCCGACCAGGGTCAGCGCGTTGACGAGCTCCACCAGGAGGGCGCTGAACCATCCGGTCGGGGCGGGCAGGACGCCGACGGCGAGCCAGGCGAGCACGCCGAGCGCCGCAACCGCCGAGATCTGCACGGCGGCGACCCGGCCGCGGCGGACGCGCCCGGCGTGCGGGCCGACCGTCACCGCGAGAACCATGGCGAACAGCAGCGCAGGGGTGAGGCCCAGCAGGCGTGAGCCGACCGCCGCCACGGCGACGACCGCGAGCAGGCCCGGCCGGACGGTCAGGTGCGGGCTCGGGAGCCGCAGGTGCGTGGCGAGCGCGCGGCCGGCGAGCACCCACACGGTGTTGACGGCGGCGACGGCGATCGCGACCGCGAGCAGCACGCGCAGGTACGCACCGGCGTCGGGCAGCGGAGTGGAGAAGGTGACCAGCACCGCGGTGGCGGCCAGGGTGACGGGCGCCAGCCACCGCGGCTGACCGGCGGGAGTGCGACCGCCGGAGCCGGACGCCGCCCCGGCCGCGGTCGGGACGGGACCGGTACGGGCGCCTCCGCGATCGCGGCCGAACAGCGCCGAGGCATCGGCGACGTCCGCCCGCGGCCGGTTGCGGCCGAACAGGGAGGAGCGCGGTCGCGCCTCCCGCTGTGCGCGGCCGCGCGCCAGCGCCGCCGTCAGGAGCCGGGCCGGAAGGACCAGCAGGAGCAGCGCGGCGACGGCGAGGCCGGCGGCGCGCATCCATCCGGGGAGGGAGGCCGCGGTGACGACCGGTGCGGAGGTCGTGGTGAACGGCGTCGCGACCCAGCCGCGGGTGTCGGGGTGCAGTGGACCGCTGGGCGGTGCCGCACCGGGTGCGGCGGGGGCCGGGACGGTGGGCGTGGGCGTCGGGCTCGGCGTCTGGGTCGGACTCGGCGTCGCGGCCGCGATCCCGTCGACCGGGACGGTGTTGCTGCCGGCGCTGACGTTCCCCGCGGCGTCGCGCTGCAGCGCGGAGAGCCGGAATGCGCCTTCCGGGAGCGTGCCCTGGCACGCCCACGCGCCGTCGGTGACGTCGGCCGTGCAGACGACGGTGGTGCCCTGGTCGTTCGTCGCGTACAGGGTGACGTGCGCGCCGTTCTCTCCGCCGCCGCCGAAGGCCGCCGGCCGGCCGGCGGTGACCCGGGTCGCGGGCTTCGGCGTCGTGATGCTGGGCGCGCCCGGAGCGGTGCGGTCGACATCGATCGCGACACGCGCGCTCGTCCCGGAGCGCTGGGAGGAGAACGGGGCCACCTGGGTGGCGGTGACCGTGTGGCGGCCGTCCGGGAGGTCGCCGGTGAGCACGCAGCCCCAGCTCCCGTTCCCGTCGGCGGGGAAGGTGCAGCTGGCTCCGGTGTCCGCGGTCACGGTGACCGTGGCGTTCGGGAAGGCGGTTCCGCGCACGCCTCCGCCCGTCGCCACGACGCCGTCTCCCGCGATGACGGGCGGATGCAGCACTTTCACGCGGCCGCTGTCGGCGCTGCCGGTGGAGGCGGATTCGGCGCGCACGGCCACTCCCTCGCCGTCGGGCAGGGACGCGAGCGCGCACGTCCAGCGCTCGGAGCCGTCCACCGTCGCCTGGCAGGTCTCCGGCGCGCCGGGCGACGACCCGGCCGAGGCCGTGATCCTGTCGCCGGGCGTGCCGGAGCCCGAGACGGTGAGGGGGAAGGAGGTGACCAGCCCGGCCGGGAGGGTGTCCAGCGTGACGGGGGTGGGCGTCGGAGTGGCGGTCGGCGTGTCCGACGGGGTCGAGGTGTCGTTCGGTGCGGCGGAGGAGGGTGCTGCGGATACTGCGGGTGCTTCGGCGATCCGGCCGGCGTGCTGGCCGGGCGGCGCGGTCGCGGAGGCGGGCGGGGCGTCCCCGATGAGGCCGACGGCGCTGAGCAGCAGGGAGGCGACGGCGACGGCGATCGCGAACGACACCAGTCCGATCGACCCCCGTGGCCGGACTGGTGGTGACACGTCGCTCAGATATCCCCGCATTCCACCCCATTCCAGGGGTCAGGGCTACCGCGTGTCAAACGAATCGCCGGTATTTACGGCATACTGTGATCTGGGTCAACTGTCCCACTTTCGCCGCGCGACGAGGCGCGGCCGGAGAACCAGGAGTCCGGATGACACGCATCCCGGTCGCAGACCGCCGCACCGCGCTGGTGCAGGCGGCCCTCCGCGTGGTCGCCCGGGACGGGGTCGCCGCCGCCACCACACGCCGCATCGTCTCCGAGGCCGGGATGCCGCTGGCGAGCTTCCACTACGTCTTCGACTCGCGGGACGAGCTGATGGCCGAGCTGATCGAGGCCGCCGTGGAGGGGGAGCAGAGGGATCTGGCGCCCGCCCTCGCCGGCGACGTGGGCGACATCGGGATGCGGGACGCCATCCGCGCCGGCCTCCAGCACTACTTCGACGGGGTGCGGGCCGACCCCGGGCGCGAGAAGGCGATGATGGAGCTCACCCAGTGGGCGCTGCGCGACCCCGGCTTCGAGCCGCTCGCCCGCCGCCAGTACGCGCGCTATCACGAGGTGGCCGCGCAGGCCGCTCGCGACGCGGCCCGGCTCACCGGCAGCGAGTGGCTGCGTCCGGTCGACGAGGTGGCGCGCATCCTGGTCTCGTTCACCGACGGGCTCACCCTCGGCTGGCTCGTCACCCGCGACGACGCGGCCGCGGCCGCCAGCATGGACGTCGCAGCCGACGCGCTGGCCGCCCTCGCCGCGCCAGAACCGCCCACCCCCACCGTCCGCTCCTCCGCCCACACCCCCGAGGCAGGTGCCCGATGACGTCCACGTCCACGCCGGCGGTCTTCGCCGAACCCGTCCGCCGGGTCCCCGGGCGGTGGATCGCCGCCTTCGCCGTCGCCTGGCTGGGGGTGTGGATGGCGCAGCTCGCCCCCATCCAGAAGCTCCTGCCCGACCAGGTGCAGGCCGAGCTGCACACCACGTACTGGGTCGACAACGTGATCGCGTTCGGCGTCATCTCGGGCATCTCCGGAGTCTGCGCGATCGTCGCCTACCCGCTGACCGGCGCCCTCTCCGACCGCACGACCAGCCGCTTCGGCCGGCGCCGTCCGTGGATCGCCGCCGGCACGGTCGTCTTCGCCGTCTCGCTCGTGCTCCTCGGGCTGCAGACCAGCGTGGTCGGGATGGGCGTGTTCTGGTCGCTCGCGCTCACCGGCTTCTGCATCCTCACCGCCGCCCTCACCGCGACGATCAGCGACCAGGTGCCGGTCGACCAGCGCGGCTACGTCAGCGGCTGGATCAGCGCCCCGCAGGCGATCGGGATCATCCTCGGCGTCGCGCTCGTCACGTACGTCTTCGTCGGCGCGCTGCTCGGCTACACCGCGATAGCCGTGCTGCTCGTGGTGCTCGTGCTGCCGTTCCTGTTCCTGCCCGACGCCGTGCTGCCGCGCGAGCTGCGGGAGCGGATGACGTGGCGCGGCGTCGTCGAGGGGCTCTGGATCAGCCCCCGCCGCCACCCCGACTTCGGCTGGACGCTGCTCAGCCGCGTGCTCGTCAACTTCGGGAACGCGTTCGGCACGTCGCTGCTGCTGTACTTCCTGGAGTTCGGGCTGCGCGACCCGAACGCCGACGACGACCTGCTCATCCTCATCCTCGTCTACATGGTGTTCGTCATCTTGGCGTCCCTGGTGCTCGGGAGGCTGTCCGACCGGCTCGGCCGCCGCAAGGCGTTCGTCTTCGCCTCCTCCGCGGTACAGGGCGTCGCCGCGCTGCTGCTGGCGTTCGTGCCGCAGCTGTCCGTCGCGGTCGTCGCGGCGGCGCTGCTCGGCCTCGGCTACGGCTGCTTCCTCTCGGTGGACCAGGCGCTCGCCACCCAGGTGCTGCCCGACCCGGAGAACCGCGGGAAGGACCTCGGCATCATGAACATCGCCCTGGCGGTGCCGCAGGCGGTCGCTCCGCTGTTCGGCGCGATGATCGTCGCCGCGCTCGGCGGGTTCGCCGGCCTGTTCGTCCTCTCCGCCCTGTTCGCGTTCGCGGGTGCTCTCGCGGTCGCCCGAGTGAAAGCGGTGCGCTAGTGACCGATCTCGACCTGTCCACGCCTCCCGCCGCCGCTGAGCGCACCTGGCGGACGCCCGACGTGTTCTGGCCGTCGCTGTCCGCCGCGACGGCGCGGCTCGACCCGCCGCTCGGCGTGCTGCACCTGCCGGCGCTGCGGCACAACGCGGCCGACATGCTGCGGCGGGCGGCCGGGCCGTCCGGGGCACCGGGGAAGCCGATCCGGGTGGCGTCGAAGTCGGTGCGCGTCCGGTCGGTGCTGGATGCGGTGCTCGCGCTGCCGGGGTATGCCGGGGTGCTGGCCTACACGCTTCCCGAGGCGCTGTGGCTCGCCGAGGGGGACGCCGAGCACCCGCCGATCGAGGACGTGGTGGTCGGCTACCCGACGGCCGACCGCTCCGCCATCGCACGGCTCGCGCGCTCGCCGGAGCTCGCCGCCCGCGTGACCCTGATGGTGGACTCGCTCGCGCACCTCGACCTGATCGACGCGGTCGTGCCGCCGGGGGAGCGGGAGACGGTCCGGGTGTGTCTGGAGCTCGACTCGTCGTGGCTCGCGCCCGTGCTCGGCCACGTCGGGGTGTACCGGTCGCCCATCCACTCGGTCGCCGCAGCGCGCGAGCTCGCCCAGGCGATCGCGAAGCGTCCCGGTTTCGCCCTGGTGGGCATGATGGGCTACGAGGCTCAGATCGCCGGGCAGGGCGACAACCCGCCCGGGAAGCCCGCATGGGGCGCGACACTGCGCTGGATGCAGAAGAACTCCCGCGACGAGCTGCTCTCCCGGCGCGGCGAGGCGGTCGCGGCGGTCCGTCGCGTGGCCGACCTGGAGTTCGTCAACGGCGGCGGCACCGGCTCGCTCGAGTTCACGGCGTCCGACCCGTCGGTGACCGAGATCGCCGCGGGCAGCGGGCTCTTCGGCGGGCACCTGTTCGACACCTACCGGGCGTTCCATCCCGCGCCGGCGGCCTCCTTCGCCCTCTCGGTGGTGCGGCGGCCCAACCCCGAGACCGCGACGCTGCTCGGCGGCGGCTGGATCGCGTCCGGTCCTCCCGGGCCCGACCGCATGCCGTCCCTCGAATGGCCGACCGGCCTCTCGATGGTCGCGCGCGAGATGGCGGGCGAGGTGCAGACGCCGGTCACCGGGGCCGCGGCGAGCGTCCTGCGGATCGGGGACCGGGTCTGGCTGCGGCACACCAAGTCGGGGGAGCTGAGCGAGCACCTCGACGGCTTCCACCTGGTGGACGCGGTGGACGGCCGTGCCCGCGTCGTCGGTGAGGTCGCCACCTACCGCGGCGACGGGAGGGTGTTCCTGTGACGGCGGCCGGGGGACTGTGGCGCAACTGGGGCCGCACCGAGGCCGTGCGGCCGCAGCGCGTCGAGCGTCCCGCGTCCGCGGAGGCGGTGCAGCGCGCGGTGCAGGCGGCCGCGTCGAAGGGGATGCGGATCAAGGCGGTCGGCGCCGGGCACAGCTTCACCGGCATCGCGGTCGCCCCCGGCATCCAGCTCGACCTCGAGGACGTGTCCGGCCTCCTCGACGTCGACCTGGAGCGCGGACGCGTCACCCTCGCCGCCGGCACGCACCTCCACCAGCTTCCGCGACTGCTCCGCCCGCACGGGCTGGCGCTGGAGAACATGGGCGACATCGACCGGCAGACGATCGCGGGAGCGACCTCCACCGGCACGCACGGCACCGGCGGCTCGTTCGGCGGCCTCGCCACGCAGATCGTCGGCCTCACCCTGGTCACAGGGACCGGCGAGCAGCTGCACATCGACGAGACCGAGAACGCCGAGCTGCTGCCCGCGGCCCGGCTCGGCCTCGGGGCGCTCGGCGTGATCGTGGACGTCACGCTCCAGTGTGTGCCGGCCTACCTGCTGCAGGCGGTCGAACGGCCGGAGCCGCTCCAGGACGCGCTCGACGGGTACCTGGAGCGCTCGGCCCGCGAGGACCACTTCGAGTTCTACTGGTTCCCGCACACGGAGACCGCGCTGACGAAGACCAATACCCGCCTGCCGCTGACCGCCGGGCGCAAGCCGCTGTCGCGGACCGGGCGCTGGGTCGACGACGAACTGCTCGCCAACGGCGTCTACCGCGGAGTCTGTGCTCTCGGCACGGTCGCGCCCGCCGTCATCCCGCCGTTCAGCCGGCTCGCGCAGCGGATGACCGGCAACCGGGACTTCACCGACGTCTCCCCGGCGGTGTTCGTCACCAATCGGACGGTGCGCTTCACGGAGCAGGAGTATGCCCTGCCGCGCGAGGCGGTGCCGGCGGCGCTCGCCGAGGTGAAAGCGCTGATCGAGCGGCGCGGCTGGCGCATCTCGTTCCCGATCGAGGTGCGGAGCGCGGCGGCCGACGACATCTGGCTGTCGACGGCGTACGGCCGGGAGAGCGGCTACATCGCGGTGCACCGGTACTACCGGGAGGACCAGCGCGAGTACTTCTCGGCCGTCGAGGAGATCATGGTCGCGCACGAGGGGCGCCCGCACTGGGGCAAGCTGCACACCCGGGACGCGGAGCACCTGCGCGCCCTGTACCCCCGCTTCGACGAGTTCCTGGCCGTCCGCGACCGCCTGGACCCCGAGCGCCGCTTCGAGAACGCCTATCTCCGCCGCGTCCTCGGCCCCTGACTCCCGGGTGTCCTCCGCTGAGGTGCTCGTCGTTGCGCCGCCGTACGGCGTGTCGGCCGCAACGACGAGCACCTCAGCGGAGCAGGGCAGGGGCTAGAAGGAGCCGCCCATCTCGTGCAGGCGCTCGACGCGCTGCGGGATCGGCGGGTGCGTCGAGAACAGGCGCGCCATCAGGCCGGGCTTCAGTGGGTCGTTGATCCACAGGTGCGCCATGGAGGAGTTCTGCTTGCGCATGGGACGGCCGTAGGCCTCCAGCTTCTGCAGTGCGCTGGCCAGGGCATCCGGGTGGCGGGTGGTCATCGCGCCGGTCGCGTCGGCGAGGTACTCGCGCTGGCGCGACACGGCCAGCTGCACCAGGGTCGCCACCAGCGGCGCGACGATCGCCGCGATCAGGCCGAACACCAGCACGACCGGGTTGCCGCCGTTGTTGTTGTTCCGGTTGCCGCCGAAGAACGCCATCCGCAGGAAGATGTCGGCGATGAAGCCGATGGCCACGGTGAGCCCGAAGACGATCATCCCGAGCCGGATGTCGTAGTTGCGCACGTGCCCGAGCTCGTGCGCCATGACGCCCTCGAGCTCCGCATCCGTCATGATGTCGAGCAGCCCGGTCGTCGCCGCGACCGACGCGTGCTGCGGATCGCGGCCGGTGGCGAACGCGTTCGGCGCGGGGTCGTTCACGATGTAGACCGCGGGCATGGGCGTCCCGGTGGTGATCGAGAGGTTCTCCACGATGTTCCACAGCCGGGGGTTGTCGGCCTTCTGGATGGGGACGGCCCCGGACATGCTCAGCGCCTGGCTGCTCGCCAGGTAGTACTGGAACAGGGCGTAGAGCACCGCCCCGATCATCACGACGACGAGGATCGTGTAGCTGTTGTAGATGTACGCCGCCAGCCATCCGAGCGCACCGATGAGCACGACAAACAGCAGGATGATGAAGACGGTGTTGCGCTTGTTCCTGGCGATCGCCCGATACATCGAAGCCCTAGAACTGGACGCGCGGGGGCTCGGCGATCGCGGCGAGGTTGTCGACCTCGAAGAACTCGCGCTCGGTGAAGCCCAGCCGGCGGGCGAACAGGTTGTTCGGGAACACCTTGATCTTGGTGTTGAACTCCCGGACCCCGCCGTTGTAGAACCGGCGGCTCGCCTGGATCTTGTCTTCGGTGTCGACCAGATCGGCCTGCAACCGGAGGAAGTTCTGACTCGCCTGCAGCTGCGGGTATGCCTCCGCCACCGCGAAGATGCTCTTCAGCGCGGTCTGCATGTGCCCCTCGGCCACGGACGCCTCGCCCGGCGTCTGCGCCGACAGCGTCTCGGCACGCGCCTTGGTCACGGACTCGAAGACGCCCTTCTCGTGCGCCGCGTAGCCCTTCACCGTCTCGATGAGGTTCGGGATGAGGTCGGCACGGCGCTTCAGCTGGACCGTGATGTCGCTCCACGCCTCGTCGACCCGCACCTTCAGCGTGACCAGGGAGTTGTAGGTGGCCCACAGGTAGATCCCGATGATCGCCACGATCACGACGACGATGATGACCGGAATGAGCCATTCCATGGTGGTAGAACTCCTTGAGTGACGGGCGGCGGGCGGCTGTGTGCGCCGTCCACATCCTAGCTTTCGCGGACCCGCCGCTCACCGCGTTCCCATCACACTCGAAGCAACCGCCTCGCTCCCGGACAGCTGGGTCGGCGGTCGGCCCGGGTGCACAATGGCGTGGTGAGCGAGGTCGCAGAGCGCCGGGGTCCTGGCCGTCCGCGCAAGGAGCGCGGCGGTGCGTCGACGCGGTCGGCGATCCTGCGCGCGGCCGCCGACGAGTTCGCCGAGCGCGGCTACGAGGCGGCCTCCCTGCGGGCGATCGCCCGGCGGGCGGGCGTCGACTCCGCCCTCGTCCACCACTACTTCGACGGCAAGGCCGACCTGTTCGCGGCGACGCTCGAGGCGCCGCTCCGACCCGACCGGGTGCTGGAGGTCGTGCTCGCCGGCCCGAGGGACGCGGTGGGGGAGTCGCTCGTGCGCTACCTGCTGGAACGGCTCGACGATGAGAAGTCCGCGCGGCGGATGGTCGTCATCCTCCGCACCGTGCTCGGCGGCGGCCCCGGCACCCGGATGGTGCGCGAGTTCCTCACCCGTGAGGTGCTGTCGAAGCTCGCGGCGCTGAGCGGTCGGGCCGACGCCGACCTCCGCGCCGAGCTCGCCGCCGCCCAGCTGGTCGGGCTGATGGTCACCCGCTACGCTCTCCGCGTCGAGCCGATCGCCGGGGCGCCCGTCGACGACCTCGCCCGCCGGGTCGGGCCGGTGGTGCAGTGGCACCTGTTCGGCGAGCCCGGTTCGCGTCTTGACGGAGTGGCGTCGCCCGGCGAATAATTCAGCGCATGATGAATTCGCCCGACGCGGCGGAGCCCGCGGTCGTCATCGAACGCCTGCGGGTGCGCCGCGGCCGGACCGACGTGCTGCACGGGCTCGACCTCCACATCCCGCGCGGCCAGGTCGTCGGGCTGCTCGGACCGAGTGGATGCGGCAAGACGACGCTCATGCGCTCGATCGTCGGCGTGCAGCGCGTGAAGGCGGGAACCGTCTCGGTGCTCGGCCAGCCGGCCGGCTCCGCGCCGTTGCGGCACCGCGTCGGCTACGTCACGCAGGCGGCCAGCGTGTACGACGACCTCACCGTCCGGCAGAACCTGGACTACTTCCGCCGAGTGCTCGGCGCCGGCCGCGCCGACGTCGACCGGGCGATCGAGGCCACCGACCTCGGCGACCACGCCGGGCGGCTGGTCTCGGCGCTGTCCGGCGGCCAGGTGAGCCGCGTCTCCCTCGCCGCTGCGCTGCTCGGCTCGCCCGACCTGCTGGTGCTCGACGAGCCGACCGTCGGCCTCGACCCGCTGCTGCGCGTCGAGCTGTGGGGCCTGTTCCACCGGCTCGCCGGCTCAGGGACCAGCCTCCTGATCTCAAGCCATGTGATGGATGAGGCCACGCGCTGCGACCGCCTCATCCTGATGCGGGAGGGGTCGGTGCTCGCGGATACGACCCCGGCCGACCTGCTCGCCCAGACCGGCGCGGCGGACGCGGAGGGCGCCTTCGTGGCGCTGCTGCGCCGCCACCACGCGCGGCACGCGCTGCCCGACGCGGACGGTCCCTCGGGTACATCCGGCCCCGCCGGCATCGGGGAGGATGCGCGATGAACCCGACCCGCACACTCGCGACCGCGGGCCGCGTGCTCACCCAGATCCGCCACGATCCGCGGACCATCGTGCTGCTCCTCGTGGTCCCGAGCCTGCTGATCGGCCTGGTCGCCTGGATCTTCACCGACACGCCCGTCTTCCAGACGATCGGGCCGGCGATCCTCGCGCTGTTCCCGTTCATCGTGATGTTCCTGGTCACCTCGATCACGACCCTGCGGGAACGACGCACCGGGACGCTGGAGCGCCTGCTCTCGATGCCGCTCGGACGCAGCGACTTCATCCTCGGCTACACGCTCGCGTTCGGGCTGCTGGCCGTCGTGCAGGCGCTGCTCGCGTGCGCCTACGCGCTCTGGGTGTGCGGGCTCGACGTGAAGGGCGACCCCTGGCTGCTGGTGGCGGTCGCCGTCACCGATGCCGTGCTCGGCTCGACATTGGGCCTGTTCGCGAGCGCGTTCGCCCGCACCGAGTTTCAGGTCGTGCAGTTCATGCCGCTGCTCGTCTTCCCGCAGATCCTGCTGGGCGGCATCTTCCTCCCGCGCGACCAGCTGCCGGCGGGCCTCCAGGAGTTCAGCGACTGGCTGCCGCTGTCGCACGCGGTGGACGCGCTCAACGCTGTCGCGACGAACTCGCACGACGCCGCCTACGTCGGCGGCCAGCTGCTCATCATCGGCGCCTTCGCGGTCGCCGCGGTCGTGCTCGGCGCCCTCACCCTGCAGCGCCGCACCGCGTAGCCCTGCGCCGCGGCCGCGACTGCGGCCTCCCGGAACGTCTGCGGGTGCGCGCGCAGCCGCAGACGTAACGCACGCCCGCAGTCGCAGCCGACCGCCCGGCTCAGACCGCGGCGGTCGCGTCCTCGTCGGGCTCGGGCAGCTCCGCGGTGCCGGTGTAGCGGTAGCGGACGCGCGTGCCGGTGGGCGGCTCGTCCAGGAGGCGCCACTCGGTGCCGACGTTGTCGCCGTCGCCGACGGTCGAGACCTCGCGGATGACCTCCTTCGGCTGCCCGTCGACGAACGACTGGATGACCTCGGCGTACACCTCGGAGTCCGGGTTCAGCAGCACGGCGATGTAGTGGTCGGATGCTCGCACTTCGCGGGCGGGCACCCAGAGGCGACCGTCGAACTGCACCAGCGTTCCGCCATCGGAGGCGCCGTGCGGTTTGACCCCGGTGACGATGCCGTCCAGCCAGGTATCGCCGTCGCGGTACGCGTACAGCTCGCGCATCGGCGACTCGTAGTCGGCCTCGTCGGCCCCGTCCTCGTCCAAGTACTCCAGCGGTGACGTCATGCCCCGAACCCTACCCCCGCCCGCAGCGCATCGGCGAGGAGGGGAGCGAGGTCGCCGCGGGCGCCGTCGGCGACCCGCACGCCCTCCAGCCCCTGCCAGGCGGCCGTCTCGTGGAGGAGCGGAACGAGCCGGTCGAGCGTCGCGGCCGGCGCGCCCGGCTCGGTCCACGCAGACTGCACGCGCAGCACGCCGGCCTGGCGATCGCTCTTCAGATCGATGCGGCCGACCAGGGCGTCGTCGAGGAGGATCGGCAGCGAGTAGTAGCCGTACACACGCTGCGGCGCCGGCGTGTAGATCTCGATGCGGTAGTGGAACCCGAACATTCGCAGCGCGCGGTCGCGGAACCAGACCACGGGGTCGAACGGCGAGAGCAGGGCGGCCGCCTCGACGCTGCGCGGCTTGCGGGCGTCGCGGTGCAGCCACGCCTTGACCGGACGGCCCGCGCTCTCCCAGCCGGGGACGGTGACGGGGATGAGCTCGCCCGCGTCCTCCAGCTCCTGCAGCGCGACCGCGACCCGCGGCCCCTTGATCCGGTAGTAGTCTGCCAAGTCGCGGGCCGTGCCGATGCCGTAGGCGACCGCGGCGCGGCGCAGCAGCTCGCGGATGGCGTCGGCGTCGTCGACCGTGCGCGACAGGACGCTCGCGGGCAGCACGTCCTCGGCCAGGGCGTAGCGGCGCTGGAACCGCGTGCGCCCGGCGATCGCGACCTCGCCGAACAGGAACATCCGCTCCAGGGCCCGCTTCACCTCCGACCAGCCCCACCACGGGCCCGTGCGATGGTTCGCGTCGTGCTCGATCTCGCCCGCGACCAGCGGGCCACGCGTCGCGAGCTCCGAGCGCAGCCACTCGACCGTGCTGTCGTTGACCTCGAACCAGCTACCCGGGCCGCCGTAGCGCTCGCGGTAGGCGCGCATCCGCCAGGCGAACAGCGGCCAGTCCTCCTTGCGCATGAACGCTGCTTCGTGCGGCCAGTACTCGGTGTGCGGGCCGCGGCCGTCGAAGGTCAGCCGGTCGAGCAGAGCGCGGTCGTACGAGCCGAGCCGGGCGAATGCGGGCAGGTAGTGGCTGCGCTCGAACACGTTCACCGAGTCGATCTGGAGCAGCCCCAGTCGGTCGATCAGCCCGTTGAGCTGGCGCGTGCCGACGACCGCGGGCCGTGGCCTCCCGAACCCCTGGGCGGCGAGCGCGATGCGTCGGGCGAGAGCGGGGGAGACCTGTTCGACCACGGCTCGACCCTACCGACAACCCCGGACATCGGACGTTCACCGAGCCGTCACCCGCACGCGACCGGCCGGACGCCTGACCTTTCTAGCGTGACGCGAGTCCGGGCGCTCCGCCCGGGCGACACCTTGCACTGGAGGAAACCCGTGATCAACAAGCGCGCACGTGTCGCCGGCCTCGCCGCCGCGGCCGCCGTCGTCGCACTCTCGCTCGCCGCCTGCTCGGGCGGGGCGAACGCCAGCACCGAGGACCCCTCGAAGATCAAGACCGCCACCGACGTCGCGTCCGCCGGGGGCATGGACGCGCTGGTCGCGGCCGCGAAGAAGGAGGGCAGCCTCAACATCATCGCGACGCCGGGCGACTGGGCGAACTACCAGGAGATCTTCGACGGCTTCACCAAGAAGTACGGGATCACCATCAACCCGAGCCAGGACAGCGCCTCCAGCCAGGAGGAGATCGACGCCGCCAAGAAGCTCAAGGGCCAGGACACCGCTCCGGACACGTTCGACATCGGCTCCTCGGTCGCGCTCGCGAACACCGAGTACTTCGCGCCGTACAAGCCGACCGGGTGGGACGACATCCCCGAGAATCAGAAGGAGAAGGACGGCCTCTGGAAGGTCGGCTACTACGGCGTCATGGCGGTCGGCTACGACGCCAACAAGATCAAGACCCCGCCGAAGAGCTTCGACGACCTGCTTAGCCCTACGTTCAAGGGCGCCGTCGCGCTCAACGGCAACCCGACCCAGGCGGCCGCCGCGGCCGGCGCGGTCGCGTACGCGACCCTGCAGAACGGCGGGACGCTGGACGACCTGAGCAAGGGCGTCGAGTGGTTCGGCAAGCTCAAGAAGGCGGGCAACTGGAACGCCGCCGACGGCAAGCCGAACACCATCGCCTCCGGTGAGACCCCGGTGCTGCTCGACTGGTCGTTCAACCAGAAGGGCTACGCCACCTCCGACACCATCAAGGGCGGCGGCGTCAACTGGAAGTACGTCGTGCTCCCGGGCACCGCGTACGTCGGCTACTACAACCAGGCCGTCAACAAGGACGCCCCGCACCCCGCGGCCGCCCGCCTGTGGGAGGAGTACCTCTACAGCGACGCGGCTCAGAACGCGTGGCTGAAGGGCGGCGCCTACCCGGCCCGCGTCGACGCGATGGAGAAGGCCGGCACGCTGGACAAGGCCGACTTCCCGGGCAAGCTGGACAAGGTGGCCGTCATGACGGACAAGCAGGCCACCGACGCGGGCACCCTGCTCAACTCCACCTGGGCGAACGCGGTCGGCTGATGACCGACACCGTCGCAGGCGCTGCGACGCCCGCGGCCGGACGCACTGCCGCCGGGAGCTCCGTGACGGAGCCCCGGCGGCAGCCGTCGTCGGCCCGGCCCGCCGGCGCGCGGGCCGGGCGCCGGCGCCGGGGCGGCGTCGCGGCCGTGCTGGGGCTGACCCCCTTCGCCTTCTACGTGGTGGTGTTCCTCGCCGTCCCGACCGTCGTCGCCGTCGGCAGCGGGTTCGTGGACGACGCGGGCCGCTTCACCTGGTCGAATCTCACCGGACTCGCCGAGCCCGCCATCGCCGGGTCGTTCTTCGGCGCCTTCTGGCTCTCCGCCGTCACCGCGATCGTGGGGGCGATCGCCGGCGCCGCGCTCTGCTTCGCCATGCTCCGCTCCCGCCCGGGAGGCGTGACGCGCTCGCTCGTGGACTCGGCCAGCAGCGTCCTCGCCCAGTTCGGCGGCGTGATGCTCGCGTTCGCGTTCATCGCCACGATCGGCGCGCAGGGCCTGGTCACCGTGCTGCTGCGCAACCTCGCGCACATCAACATCTACGAGAACGGCGTCTGGCTGTACACCGTGCCGGGCCTCATCCTGCCGTACCTGTACTTCCAGATCCCGCTCATGGTGATCACTTTCCTGCCCGCGCTGGAGGGCCTGCGCCCCCAGTGGCTGGAGGCGACCGCGACCCTCGGCGGCAGCCGCTGGACGTACTGGACGCGCGTGGGCGGCCCCATCCTGCTCCCGTCCTTCCTCGGCAGCCTGCTGCTGCTGTTCGCGAACGCGTTCTCGTCGTACGCGACCGCCGCGGCCCTCGTCGGCCAGGCGAACAACATCGTGTCACTGCAGATCCGGCAGGCGCTGATCAGCGAGACCGTGCTCGGCCGGGCGAACCTGGCGGGCGCGATGGCGCTCGGGATGCTCGTGGTCATGGTCGTCGTCATGCTCGCCTACTCGGCGCTGGTGCGCCGGACCGCGCGGTGGCAGCGATGACCCGGGCGGTGGATGCGAGGCCGGCGCGCTCGGCGCGACGCCGGCGCGCCCCCGAGCTGCGGCTCGGTCCGGGCCGCACCGTCCGGACCGTGATCTGGGTGGTGCTCGGGCTGTTCTTCCTCATCCCACTGTTCTCGATGGTGGAGTTCACCCTCCGCGGGCCGAAGCCCGGCGTCTACACCCTCGACCGCTGGGTCGCCGTGTTCTCCGGCGAGACGACGCGCTACGACCGCGTCTACCAGGGCCTCGGCAACTCGCTCGTGCTGGCGGCCGTGACCGTCGCGATCGTGCTGCTCGTGCTGCTGCCGACGATCGTGCTGGTCGAGCTCCGCTTCCCGAAGCTGCGCCGCCTGCTCGAGGCGGTCTGCCTGCTGCCCATCATGATCCCCGCGATCGTGATGGTCGTCGGGCTCGCGCCGACCTACGCCGTCGTCACCGACGTGTTCGGCTCCGGCGCCTGGACGCTCGCCTTCGCCTACGGCATCACCGTGCTGCCGTACGCGTACCGCGCGATCCAGAGCAACGTCGCCGGAGTCGACATGGTCACCCTCAGCGAGGCCGCACGCTCCCTCGGAGCCGGCTGGTGGATCGTGTTCTGGCGCGTGCTCGTGCCGAACCTGCGCCGCGGCATCCTGGCCGCCTCCGCGCTGTCGGTCGCCGTCGTCCTGGGCGAGTTCACCATCGCCTCGCTGCTCTCCCGCGTCAACCTGCAGACCTCACTGCTGCTGGTGTCGCAGTCCGACCCCTTCGTCGCGGTCATCTTCGCGCTCCTTGCGCTGGTGTTCGCGTTCGTCCTCCTCGTCGCCGTCGACCGCCTCGTGAGCGTGCGGCGCCGGCGCACCGCGAAAGGCTGACATGACCGCCCTCGAAACGCCCCTCCTCGGCGCGCGCACCGGATCCACGGTGGAGCTGCGCGACCTCGTCCGCGACTTCGGCGGCGGGGCCGGCCTCTCCGGCTTCGACCTGGCGGCCGCGCCCGGCGAGCTGATCGCCCTGCTCGGCCCGAGTGGATGCGGCAAGACGACCGCGCTGCGCTCGCTGGCGGGCCTCGAGCGGGTCGACAGCGGCAGCATCCTCATCGACGGACGCGAGGTCACCGACGAGCCGACCAACCGCCGCGACCTCGGGATGGTGTTCCAGTCGTACTCGCTGTTCCCGCACCTGACGTCGGGCCAGAACGTGGAGTTCGGTCTCCGGATGCGGCGCGTCGCCCCGGCCGAGCGCCGCCGCCGGGCGGAGGCCGCCCTGGAGCTGGTCGGCCTCGACCACCACGCGGGCCGCTACGCCCACCAGCTGTCCGGCGGCCAGCAGCAGCGCGTCGCGCTCGCCCGCGCGCTCGTCACCGAGCCGCGGGTGCTGCTGCTCGACGAACCGCTGTCGGCGCTCGACGCGAAGGTCAGGGTGCAGCTCCGCGACGAGATCCGCCGCATCCAGACCGAGCTCGGCATCACCACCTTCTTCGTCACCCACGACCAGGAGGAGGCGCTCGCCGTGGCCGACCGGGTCGCCGTCATGCGGTCGGGCCGGATCGAGCAGATCGGCAGCCCGGAAGAGCTGTACCACCGGCCGGCGACGACGTTCGTGGCCGAGTTCGTGGGCCTGACGAACCGCGTCGAGGGCAAGGTCTCGGGCGGACGACTCCACGTGCTCGGCCAGGAGGTGCCGCTGGCGTCGGAGGCCGTCGACGGACCGGTCACCGCCTACCTGCGGCCGGAGGACGTGCTGCTCACGGCGGACGGCCTCCCCGCCGTCGTGCTCACCACCAGCTTCCTCGGCGCACTCCGCCGGACGCGCGTGCGCCTCGCGGACGGCACCGAGCTCTCCCTGCAGCACGGCGCCCGCGAGCGGCCGGAGCCGGGCGAGCGGGTGTCCGTCGCCCTGACGGGCTCCCCGGTCACGGTCGCCCCGCGCACCGACGCCTGACGTCGACGCCTAGCGTCGGAGATTCGGCCGCGACGCGTTCGAATCTCCGACGTCAGGCGGCGCAGACGGAGAATCGAACGTTCGATCGCTGTCGAAAACCGGGCAGTCCCGTGGCGCGGGCTCCGGAGTAGAGTCCGCGCATGTCCAGCGAGTCTCCACTCTCGGGGGAGCGCGCGGGGGACGACCAGGAAGCCGCTGTGCCGATCGATCCCGCGACGTTCGAGCGAACCCAGTCCCTCACGGACATCGCGCACCGCATCACCGTGCGCGATGTCATCACCTTCCCGTGGTTCCGCCCCATCGACACCATCAGCCCCACCCACACTGTGGGGAAGGGACGGACCAACCTCACCCTGATCGCCCCCGACATCATGCAGACGGACACGACCGGCACGCCCTACGCGTCGTTCAGCTTCCGTCCGACGCCGTCGGGCGGGCCCGGGGTCTCGGTGCACTTCACCCCCGGCGACTACGGCGCCACGACGGTGAGCGACTACCTGATCACGTTCGTGGTCACGGCCAACGGCGCCGTCAACCTGAACGTGGGCGGCTTCGCCGGCGGCTCCACGCCGACGGGACTCGGCCCGCGCACGGTCAACGGCAATGTCGCGATCGTGGTCGGCCTGAAGAGCGTGCCGCCGACGCAGGTGACCTACGCGTCCATCCAGCAGACGGGAGGCGCGGGGTGGCAGTGGTTCCGCACGGCCATCGAGTACCCGCCGCTGATCATCCAACTGTGAAGCCCCTGCCTGCTGCGTGAGCCGTTCCCGGCCCGGCCCCCGCCGCGGCCTACACTGGCGGGCATGTCAGACATCGACCGCCCCGCCCAGCCGCACGTTCCCACGCCCGGCGAGGCGGCCGAGACGAACCGTGCGCCCGCGCGCTCCTGGTTCCAGCGCCGCCGCCGCGAGCTCGGTGAGCCCGTCGAGCCGGCCGACGAGGCCGTGCCGCGCGGGATGCGGATCGCCGGAGCCTGGTCCTGGCGTCTGCTGGTCGTGGGCGCCGTCATCGCGGTGCTCATCTTCCTCATCATCCAGCTCAAACTGATCGTGATCCCGGTCCTGATCGCCGTGCTGCTCTCCGGACTGCTGGTGCCGTTCAAGGATCTCCTCATCCGGCACCGCTGGCCGAAGTGGCTCGCGATCGTCACCGTGCTGATCGTGCTGGTCGTGGTCGTGGCCGGGCTGTTCTACCTCGCGATCTGGCAGGTGACGCGGCAGAGCGGGCAGCTGCGGGACCAGACGGTCACCGCATTCAACGGCCTGCAGCAGTGGCTGACCACCGGTCCGCTCGGACTCACGCACGACCAGATCAGCGGCGCGTTCGCGTCGCTCGGGAAGTCGATCCAGCAGGACGGCCAGGTCTTCCTCTCGGGCGCGCTCTCGGTCGGCTCGACGCTGGGCCACGTGCTCGCCGGTGCGCTGCTCACCCTGTTCAGCACCATCTTCATCCTCATCGACGGTAAGGGCATCTGGGCGTGGATCGTCCGGATCTTCCCCAAGCGGGCCCGACCCGCGGTCGACGGCGCCGGCAAGGCGGGCTGGGTCACCCTCCGCAACTTCGCCAAGGTGCAGGTGCTCGTCGCCTCCATCGACGCGCTCGGCATCGGCCTCGGTGCGTTCTTCCTCGGGCTGCCGCTCGTCCTCCCGATCGCGGTGCTGGTGTTCCTGGGGTCGTTCATCCCCGTCGTCGGCGCGGTCGTCACCGGCGCGCTCGCCGTGTTCATCGCGCTCGTGTTCAAGGGATGGGTGTTCGCGCTCATCATGCTCGGCATCGTGCTGCTGGTGCAGCAGATCGAGGGACACATCCTGCAGCCGCTCATCATGGGTTCCGCCGTCAAGGTGCACCCGTTGGCGGTCGTGCTCGCCGTCGCGGCGGGATCGCTGCTCGCCGGCATCCCGGGCGCCCTGTTCGCGGTGCCGTTCGTCGCGGTGCTCAACGTGATGGTGCACTACGTCTCCAGCGGCGTCTGGCGGACCGACCCCGGCGCGGTGTGGAAGGACGCCCCCGACCGCGCCATCTGGGAGACGGTGCCACGGCCGGTGCGGAAGCCTCCGACGCGGCCGTGACCGCGGGAAACCCTATGCGGGCATGAGAATACGTCCGCCGGTAGGCTGACGAGGTGGCAACCGCGACCGATCACACGCGCACCCCGTTCGCCGGCCCCGGGCTCGGCGAGTTCGAGGCGGCACGGGCCACGGTCGCGCGTGTCGCCCAGCCGACGCCGATGGAGAGCTCGCGATATCTGAGCGACCTGCTCGGCGCGCCCGTCCTGCTCAAGTGCGAGAACCTGCAGCGCACCGGGTCGTACAAGATCCGCGGCGCCTACAACCGGCTGTCGAAGCTGAGCGCGGAGGAGCGCGAGCGGGGGGTCGTCGCCGCCTCGGCCGGCAACCACGCGCAGGGCGTCGCGTTCGCGGCGCGCGAGCTCGGCATCCACGCCACGATCTTCATGCCGGTCGGGGTCGCGATCCCGAAGTTCCAGGCGACGCGCGCCTACGGAGCCGACGTCGTGCTGAGCGGCAGCATCGTGGACGAGACGCTCCAGGCGGCGGCGGACTTCGCTGCCGAGACCGGCGCGGTGCTCATCCCGCCGTTCGATCACCCGGACGTGATCGCGGGCCAGGGCACCCTGGGGCTGGAGATCCTCGACGCGGTCCCCGACGTCGCGACGGTCGTCGTGCCGATCGGCGGCGGCGGACTGATCTCCGGAGTGGCGAGCGCCATCAAGCAGCGCGCAGCGATCGAGGGGCGAACGGTCCGCGTGATCGGTGTGCAGGCCGCGAACGCCGCCGCGTACCCGCCCTCGCTCGCGGCGGGCGAGCCCACAGACATCGCCCTCCTCGCGACGATCGCCGACGGCATCGCCGTGCGGCGGCCGGGCGCGCTCAACTTCGAGATCATCCGCGAGGCGGTGGACGCCGTGGTCACGGTGTCGGAGGACGACATCGCCCGCGCGATGGTGATGCTCCTGGAGCGGGCCAAGCTCGTCGTGGAGCCGGCCGGCGCGGCCGGCGTCGCCGCCATCCTGACCGGCCAGGTGCCGGCCGACGGCACGACGGTGGCGATCCTCTCCGGCGGCAACATCGACCCGCTGCTCATGCAGCGCGTGATCAGCCAGGGCCTCGCGGCGTCCGACCGCTACCTGAAGCTGCGGATCATGCTCCCCGACCGGCCGGGCCAGCTCGCCCGCATCGCCGAGATCCTCGCGGGCGTGAACGCGAACGTCGTCGAGGTGCTGCACACGCGCCACGGCCGCGGGATGCAGCTCAGCCAGGTCGAGCTCGACGTGAGCGTCGAGACGCGCGGCACCGAGCACCGCGGCCACGTCATCGACGCCCTCCGAGCCGCCGGCTACGACCCCGTCGTCGACGACGAGTAGCCTTCACGCACACCGCACACGCCAAGAGCTCCGGACTTTTTCGAGCGAATCGTGTGGATTCGGTCGAAAAAGTCCGGAGCTCTTGGCTGCGGGGCAGCGGGGGCCCGGGGAGGTTACTGGCCGGAGTAGGTCTCGACCTTGGTGACCTCGACCGGGATCTGGCGGCCGTTGGGGGCCGTGTACTCGGTCTTCTCGCCGACCTTGAGGCCGAGGATCGCGGAACCGAGCGGGCTCTGCTCGCTGTAGACCGGGAGGTCGGTGCCGGTCGCGATCTCGCGGTTGCCGATCAGGAAGACGCTCTCGTCGCCCGCGATCGTCGCGGTGATGACGGTGCCCGGCTCGACGACGCCGTGGCTCTCCGGAGCGGCGCCGACGGTCGCGCTGCGCAGCAGGTTCGTCAGCTGCACGATGCGGGCCTCGATCTTGCCCTGCTCCTCCTTCGCGGCGTGGTAGCCGCCGTTCTCCTTGAGGTCGCCCTCCTCGCGGGCCGCCTCGATGCGCTTCGCGATCTCGTTACGGCCGTTGACGCTGAGCTCCTCGAGTTCGGCCGAGAGACGGTCGTACGCGTCCTGGGTCAGAAACGTGACCTGAGACTCCTGAGACATGATGAACTCCTTCGCGCCTGTGCGGTATGGACCGCGTCGGCTGATGGGCCGGTCTGACTACCGGGTGTAAAGTCGACGCCCCGGCGATGCCGGGGCGTATCCGCACAATACTAGGTCAGCCAGCAGGTGTTGATCAAACCCGTGTTGGGCTTCATGATCGTGCGGATGCTCTCGTTGTGAGTGGTCACGCGGGTGTCGGACCCGGGGTACTCGACGACGCGCCAGCCGACGATCGCGAAGTCCTCGTTCAGCGCCTGCAGGGCGCACGTCACGGGCGTCCCGGGCGGAGCGTTGATCGTGAACGAGATGTCGACGTGGTGGTCGTCGGGGATCGTGTACGCGGTGTCGGTGGTCTCGAGGTCGGCGCCGTTGTTGTCCCAGCCGGCCCAGAAGACCCAGGCGGTGACGACGGCGACCAGTCCGATGAGCCCGCCGATCAGCAGCCACCGGTCGCGTCGCTTGCGCTGCGGGGTGCGGCCGTACCGGGTGTCGAGGCTCGGGGTCGCCGTCATGCGTGCACCGCCATGCCGTCCAGCACAACCCTCCCGGTCTCAGGGGCCTCCCGCCGGGCGACGGTAGGCTGAGACCAGCCTAGGAGACGAAGCTGTGAATGCCTTCGCCCGCCTCCTGCTCGTCGACGTGAAAGTGGAGACCCTGATGCCCGAGACCGACCTCTTCGCCGTGCCGGAGGTGGGTGCGTGATCCACGACGCCCTGCTGCGCGCGTCCGTCCGGCTCGCGGCGACGCCGACCCCCACGCCGTCCGGCAGCCCGAGCGACGACTCGGTCACCCCGGGCCTGCTGGGGTTCATCGTCACCTTCCTGCTCGCGGTCGCCGTCGTCCTGCTGGTGCTCGACATGGTGCGCCGCATCCGCCGGGTCCGCTACCGCGCCGAGATCGCCGAGAAGCTGGACGCCGAGGAGGCCGAAGCCGCTGCCGCCGACTCCCGCGGCGACGACGACGCGGGTTCCGCGGGACGCTGAACTCCCGCCTCAGAGCAGCTCCACGGCCCGCTCGATCAGCAGTGACAGGCCGATGAGCGTCATCGCGACCGCCGACACGCGCGCCATCACGATCGTGCCACGCGGACGCGCCGCGAGCAGCCGCCGGGCGAGCACTGCGACGCTGAGATAGACGACGGCGCAGGTGGCGACGAACAGCCCGCCGAGCACCAGCATCTGCGCGGCCGGCGCCCAGGCGCCGTGCGCGGTCGTGAACTGGGGGACCAGCGCGACCAGCACCAGCAGCCCTTTGGGATTGAAGCCGCTCACCCCCGCACCGCGGAGGAACGACCCGACGGGGGACGGGACGACGGCCGGGGTCTGCGCCGCCGCCTGTGCGGCGAGCGGGCGGGCCGAGCGCACCAGTCCGCCGATCCCGAGCCACAGCAGGTACAGCGCGCCGCCGACCGTCATGGCGTCGAGCAGCACGGGGTTGGCGGCGACCAGCGCGCCGAGGCCGACCGCGACCGCGGCGACCACCACCGCGTAGCCGAACAGGATGCCGCCGATCGAGGGCGCGAGCGTGCGGCCACCGAGTCCCGCGGCGATCGCGTACGCCCAGTCGGCGCCGGGCGTGCACACGAGCAGCGCCGCGACGCCCCAGAAGCCGAGGATCATCGAGAGCTCCATGCCGCGCCTCCTTCTGCCGCCCTTCGCGGTTCTACCGGAAAGGTATGGCGGATCGTCCCGAAAGTGCTTGCCACTTTCGGGCACATCGGCCCCGGTTGTGGAAGAATCCACCACATGGATGCGATCGATCGCCAAATCCTTGCCGCACTGCAGGAGGATGGCCGGCTCAGCCTCACCGACCTCGCCGCGCGCGTCGGCCTGACGCTGTCGCCGTGCCACCGCCGGGTGCGCGAACTGGAGAGCGCCGGCGTCATCGAGCAGTACAGGGCCGTCGTGTCGCCCGCAGCGGTCGGCCTCGATTTCGAGGCGATCGTGTTCGTCACCATCGCCCGCACCGACCCGAAGACCGTCGGAGCGTTCGAGGAGGGCGTGCTCGCCATCCCGAACATCGTGCAGGCTGAACGGCTCTTCGGCGACCCGGACTACATGCTCCGGGTGCTCACGGCCGACCTGACCGCGTATCAGGAGCTGTTCGACGGGCCGCTCGGCGCCCTCCCGGGCGTCCGCAAGCTCTCCTCCACCCTCGTCATGAAGCAGGTGACGGGCCGGAGGGCGCTCCCCACCTGACCGGCGTCAGCCGGCGTTGTAGGCGGGGTGGAGCGCGATCAGCAGGGTCGCGGTCCAGTGGCAGAGGAACGCGAGCACCGTGAGCGTGTGGAAGATCTCGTGGAAGCCGAAGACGCCGGGGATCGGGTTCGGCCGCTTCATCCCGTAGATGACCGCGCCGATCGTGTACAGGATGCCGCCGACAAGCACCAGCACCATCATCGCGACGTTCGCGTCCACCAGGTCGACGATGTACATGAGGGCCGCCCAGCCGAGGGCGACGTAGATCGGGACGTACAGCCAGCGCGGCGCCGTGATCCAGAACACCCGGAACCCGATGCCGAGCAGCGCGCCGGCCCACACCAGCGAGAGCAGCAGGATGCCCTTCGACGGCGGGAGCGCCAGCACCGCCAGCGGAGTGTAGGTGCCCGCGATGAGCAGGAAGATGTTCGCGTGGTCGATGCGCTTCAGGATCACCTTCGTGCGCGGCCGCCAGTTGAAGCGGTGGTAGAGCGCCGAGTTGCCGAACAGCAGCATCGAGGTGAGCATGAACACCGCGGACGCCCACTTCGCCGGGGCGCCGTGCGCTAGGGAGATCAGGACGATGCCGGCCGCGATCGTGACCGGGAAGGTGCCCGCGTGGATCCAGCCGCGCCAGGTCGGCTTGATATCGGCCGGGTTGGCGAGCGAAGCGTCGAGCAGCGGGATGTTGGGCAGGTCGCGGCCGCCGTCGCGCGTCGCGCGCTCGTCGGCCTGCACCGCGGCATCCGCTGCGTCGAGGTCGGCGGCCGGCTCCTCGAGGAGCTCGGCGACGTCCTCGCCGGAGCGGCGCGCGCCGGCGGTGCCGGTGTTCGGGCTCTTCCTGGGCGTCATAGATCAAGAGTAGGGGAGCGGCGGTGTCCGGATGCTGTGAGTCGTCGGCGGCGGGCGCGCTAACGTAGCAGCGTGAGCGGACGCGGATCGCCGGGGAGCCGGCTGCAGGCCAGCGGGCTGCTCTACGGGCTTTACCAGAAGCGGCTCCGGCGCGACCTGAACCGGGAAGCGCTGCCCAAGCACGTCGCGATGATCATCGACGGCAACCGGCGCTGGGCGCGCCAGGCGGGCCTCACCACGGTCGCGCACGGGCACCGCGCGGGGGCGGCCAAGATGCTCGAGTTCCTCAAGTGGTGCGACGAGCTCGGCATCCAGGTGGTCACCCTCTACCTGCTCTCGTCGGACAATCTGACCAACCGCGAGAGCGCGGAGCTGGGCGACCTGATCGAGATCATCGCGCAGCTGGCCGACGACGTCTCCCACTACGACGACTGGCGCGTGAAGCACGTCGGGACGTCCGCCGGCCTCCCGCCACGGCTCGTGGAGGCGCTCGCCGCGGCGGAGGAGCGCACAGCGGGCAAGACCGGCATACACATCAACCTCGCGGTCGGCTACGGCGGCCGCAAGGAGATCACCGACGCCATGCGCAGCATCGTCGCCGCCCACCACGCCGAGGGCGGGAGCCTGGAGACGCTCGCCGACCTGCTCACCCCCGACCTGATCGGCGAGCACCTGTACACCGGCGGCCAGCCCGATCCCGACCTCGTCATCCGCACCTCCGGCGAGCAGCGCCTCAGCGACTTCATGCTGTGGCAGAGCGCGCACAGCGAGTTCTACTTCGTGGAGGCGCTCGGGCCCGACCTGCGCGAGGTCGACTTCCTGCGCGCCGTGCGCGACTACTCCCGCCGCCAGCGCCGCTACGGCGGCTGACCCGTCTCCGCCCCCTCCCGCCCGCCGTCGAGTCCGCGAAGACTGCACGCTCCGACGGCGTGTCACGTGCAGTTTTTGTGGACTCGGGGGTGGGCGGCCAGGATGGGGTGGTGACGACGATCGAGGAGTTCGCGGCCGGGTTCGGCGAGGAGCCGGGGTACCTGGACTACGGACGGGTCGGGCCGCTCTCGGCAGCGGCCCGCGCCGAGACGCTCGGGCAGTACGAGATCCTCTCGAAGGCGCGGTTCGGCACCATCGAGCGGATGCGGGCCGAGGACGAGCGCGTGCGCGAGGCCGTCGGCGCGCTGACCGGGTTCGCGGCCGACCAGGTGGTGTTCCAGCCGAACGCGTCCAGCGGCCTGCTGCACGCCGCCTTCGGGCTGACCGGCGGCGAGGTGCTGCTCTCGCTCGCCGAGTTCCCCTCGCTCACCTACGCCGCCGAGCGCGCCGCGCACGCCCTCCGTGTCATCACGCCGACCTGGCTCGAGACCGACCACGGCCGGGTGACGCCCGCGCGCATCCGGGAGCAGCTGACCGAGAGCACCGCCGCCGTCATGGTCAGCCTGGTGGACTCGCGCACCGGCTACCTCGCCGACATCGACGGCATCCGGCAGGTGATCGGCGACCGGCTGCTGGTCGTCGACGCGATCCAGGGCTTCGGCGTGGTCGATGCGCCGTGGGAGGTCGCCGATGTCGTCGTCTCCGGCGGCCAGAAGTGGATGCGCGCAGGCTGGGGCACCGGATTCCTCGCGCTGAGCGAGCGCGCGATCGACCACCTGACGCCCGTGTTCAGCGGGTGGACCGGCTCCGGCCCGGACCAGCCGTGGGACGAGGTGCGCGACCCCGTCCACGGCGCCGCCGCGTTCTCGATCTCGAACCCGGACCTGGTCGCCGAGGCGCGCTTCGCCGCTGCGCTGGAGGAGGTCGCCGCGGTGGGCGTGGAGACGGTGGCCGCGGCCGTCGCCGACAACGCCGAACGCGTGATCCAGCTGGCCGACGAGTTCGCCGTGCCGGTGAGCTCCTCCCGCAGCCCGAACGAACGCGCCGGTATCGTCGTGCTGGAGCCGCTGCCCGAGCAGCTGACCGCGCTCGGCGCTTCCCTGTTCAACCACGGCGTGAGCGCGAGTGTTCGCGCGACATCGGTGCGGATCAGCGTCCATGCGGGCACCACGGAGGAGACCTTCGACATGCTCCGGGCCGCGTTCACGTCGTACGCGTCCGTCGCCTGACGCCCCTTTCGCTGCTCCCCGAAGTGGGGGCGGATTGTTCACCTGACCGAAACACGACACACCGGCCTCCGATGCGCCCGTGTCGGTGGCCGGGCGTAGGTTCGACGCATCGGGCACCGCGCCCGATCGAGACGGCCACAAAAGTTCGTCTCGGAACGCAAGCGGCCGTCTCGCCAGTGAGATCCGCCGGCCCCGAGGGGGCGGCGGGGTGGGAGTGGTCGTGGCGGAATCAACAACCCGACAGGCAGCAACGCGGTCGACCGGCTCGGTGGACGACAGGGCGAAGACGAGCGAGCGCACCTACGTGCTCGACACGTCCGTCCTCCTCTCCGACCCGAAGGCCATCTTCCGCTTCGCGGAACATGCTGTCGTCATCCCGGTCGTGGTCGTGGGCGAGCTGGAAGGCAAGCGCAACGATCCCGAGATCGGCTACTTCGCGCGGCAGGCGCTGCGCACCCTCGACGACCTGCGGGTCCAGCACGAACGGCTCGACTTCCCCATCCCCGTCGGCGACGGCGGCTCGCTGCGCGTCGAGCTCAACCACTCCAACATGTCGGTCCTGCCCAGCGGCATCCAGTTGGGCGACAACGACTCGCGTATCCTCGCCGTGGCGCTGAACCTGTCGAACGACGGGCTCGACGTCACCGTCGTCTCCAAAGACCTACCGCTGCGTGTGAAGGCCGCCTCGATCGGCCTCGCCGCGGAGGAGTACCGGCACGAGCAGGTCGTCGACTCCGGCTGGACCGGCCTCGACTCCATCGACCTCGGCAGCGACGAGATGGCGGCGCTGTACGAAGACGAGTGGATGCGCACCGAGCTGGCCGCCGGCCTCCCGGTGAACACGGGGCTCGTCATCCACTCCGACCGCGGCTCGGCGCTGGGCCGCGTGGTGGCGGACGGCGAGGTGAAGCTCGTGCGCGGCGACCGGGACGTGTTCGGCCTGCACGGCCGTTCCGCGGAGCAGCGGCTCGCGATCGACCTGCTGCTCGACCCGGAGATCGGCATCCTCTCGCTCGGCGGGCGCGCCGGCACCGGCAAGTCGGCGCTCGCGCTGTGCGCCGGGCTCGAGGCGGTGCTCGAGCGCAGGCAGCACAAGAAGATCATGGTGTTCCGCCCGCTGTACGCGGTCGGCGGCCAGGAGCTCGGCTACCTGCCGGGCGACCAGGGCGAGAAGATGAACCCCTGGGGTCAGGCCGTGTTCGACACCCTCGGCGCGCTGGTGTCGCAGAACGTGCTCGACGAGGTGCTCGACCGCGGCATCCTGGAGGTGCTGCCGCTCACGCACATCCGCGGCCGCTCCCTCCACGACGCGTTCGTGATCGTCGACGAGGCGCAGTCGCTGGAGCGCAACGTGCTGCTCACCGTGCTCAGCCGCATCGGCCAGAACTCGCGCGTGGTGCTCACGCACGATGTGGCCCAGCGCGACAACCTCCGGGTCGGTCGCCACGACGGCGTCGCCAGCGTGATCGAGACGCTGAAGGGCCACCCGCTCTTCGCCCACGTCACCCTGACCCGCTCCGAGCGCTCGGCCATCGCCGCCCTCGTCACCGAGATGCTGGAGGCCAACGAGCTCGCCTGACCCATCCCCAAGCCAACAGCTCCTGAGTTGTTCGAGCGACACGCCGCTGGAAACTCGAACAACTCAGGAGCTGACGGCCAGGCGGGTCAGCCCGGGTGCGTCATCGAGAGGACGTCGAGAGCGGTGTCCAGCTGCTCCAGGGTGACCTCGCCTCGCTCGACGAAGCCGAGGTCGATGACGGCCTCGCGCACGGTCATGCCCTTCGCGACGGCGTGCTTGGCGACCTTCGCGGCGGCCTCGTAGCCGATGACGCGGTTCAGCGGGGTGACGATAGACGGGCTCGACTCGGCGAACGCGCGCGCCCGGTCGAGGTTCGCCTCGAGCCCGCGGATCGTCTTGTCGGCGAGCACGCGGCTCGCCTGGGTGAGCAGGCGGATCGACTCCAGCAGCGCGGTGCCCATCACCGGGATCGCCACGTTCAGCTCGAACAGGCCCGACGCACCGCTCCAGGCGATCGTGGCGTCGTTCCCGACCACGCGGGACGCGACCATGAGCACGGCCTCCGGGATGACCGGGTTGACCTTGCCCGGCATGATCGACGAGCCCGGCTGCAGGTCCGGGATGTGGAGCTCGCCGAGACCCGTGTTCGGACCCGAGCCCATCCAGCGCAGGTCGTTGGAGATCTTCGTCAGCGACACCGCGATGGTGCGCAGGGCGCCGGAGGCCTCCACGAGCGCGTCGCGGTTCGCCTGCGCCTCGAAGTGGTTGCGCGCCTCGGTGATCGGAAGCTCGGTCTCCTGCGTCAGCAGCTCGATGACCAGCTGCGGGAAGCCGAGCGGCGTGTTGATGCCGGTGCCGACGGCGGTGCCGCCGAGCGGGACCTCGGCGACCCTGGGGAGGGCGGCGCGGATGCGCTCGATGCCGTAGCGGATCTGGGCCGCGTACCCGCCGAACTCCTGGCCGAGGGTGACCGGGGTGGCGTCCATCAGGTGCGTGCGGCCGCTCTTGACGGCCTGCGCCCACAGCTCCGCCTTCTCCTCGAGCGCGACCGCGAGGTGGTCGAGCGCCGGGATGAGGTCGTCGGTGAGCGCGCCGGTGACCGCGATGTGCACCGAGGTCGGGAAGACGTCGTTCGACGACTGCGACGCGTTGACGTGGTCGTTCGGGTGCACCGGACGGCCGAGGCGCTCGGACGCGAGCGTCGCCAGCACCTCGTTCATGTTCATGTTCGACGACGTGCCGGAGCCGGTCTGGTACACGTCGATCGGGAACTCGGCGTCGTGCGCGCCGGCCGCGACCTCGTCGGCCGCCGAGGCGATCGCGTCGGCGACGTCCTGGTCGAGCACGCCGAGGCGGGCGTTCGCCAGAGCGGCCGACTTCTTGATGCGCGCGAGAGCGGCGATCTGGGCCGGCTCGAGCACGGAGCCGGAGATGGGGAAGTTCTCCACCGCGCGCTGGGTCTGCGCGCTGTAGAGGGCGTCCTTCGGGACGCGCACCTCGCCCATCGTGTCGTGCTCGATGCGGTACTCGGTGCCCGCCTGGGTGTCCACCACGGTGTGTGTTCCTTTCTGTGAGCGGAGTTCGGTGTCAGTCGCGCATGCCGACGACGACGTCGGGGACGACCCGGCCCTCCGCGAGCCGGTAGTTGGCGCCGACGATCGCGAGAGTGTTCTCGGCGACCGCGGAGGCGATGATCTCGGACTGCGCGAGCAGCTCGGAGACCGTGTCGCGCAGGTGCTCGCGGCCCACCTCGGAGGCGTCGACGCCCGCAGGGTCGACCGCGCCGTCGCCCGCCACGCGGTGCACGGCCGGGACGATCGGGGCGATGAGCTGGGCGATGTGCGGGGGCAACGGGTCGGCATCCGCCGCCTGCGAGGCGATGGCCGAGGCGACCGCGCCGCAGCTGTCGTGCCCGAGCACGAGGATGAGCGGGACGTGCAGCACGGCGACCGCGTACTCCAGCGACCCGATCACCGAGTCGGAGACGACCTGGCCCGCGTTGCGGACGACGAACGCGTCGCCCAGCCCCATGTCGAAGATGATCTCGGCGGCGAGGCGCGAGTCGGCGCAGCCGAAGACGGCGGCGACGGGCTCCTGGCCGTTCGCGACGCTCTCGCGTCGCTCCACATCCTGGTGGGGGTGCTGCGGCTCGCCGGCGATGAACCGGGCGTTGCCGTCGAGCATGGCGTTCCAGACCTTGCCGGGGCGCGTGGTTGGCACTGCTACTGACCTCCTGGGAGTGAGCGGATCTGGCCGGCCAGAGAGGACGCGACCGTTCGGAATTCGGCGTCCTCTGCGGTGCCGAAGACGATGACCGTGCTGTCACCGGACGAGGTGACCAGCGCGTACTCCACGTTTCCGTCGGCGGAACTGGAGGTGCGGTTGTCGTAGACGTCCCAGGTCACACCGTCGATCACGCGTGTGCCCTTGATCCGCGACTTGTTCACCTGGTCGGACACCCAGCTGTCGTTCGCGCCGAAGCCCTGGGTGATGCCGATGAACTGCTGCTTCGGGGTGATGAGACCGACGTACCAGGAGTCGACCTTGTCGGAGGTCTTGGTGCGCAGCTCGGCGTTGTTCGACGTCCAGTCGGCCGGGAGCTTCGGCACCAGCAGGGCGTCGGGTTCGCTGCCCTGCGCCTGCTGGGCGATCGAGGCGTAGTCGACCGCGGGCTTCGTGGCCGACGGGTTGCCGCGCGGCACGACGAGCACGATCACGGCGACGATCGCGAGGGTCGCCAGCAGCGAGTAGACCAGGTTGTTGGTCGTCTGCCGGTTGCGGTGGTTCGCGGAGTTCTGCGCCTTGCGGGCGGCGGTCTCCTCCGGCGTCTCGGGGCGGCCGAGCTCCGCGACGACCGCGGGCGGCTTGTTGCGGGGGCTCATTCGCCGTCGATCGCCCCCGGGGCGCCGGCACCGGCGCGGGCCGCGTCGAGGCGCGCCTTGGCGCCGATCAGCCACTCCTCGCAGTGCCGGGCCAGAGCCTCGCCGCGTTCCCAGAGTGCGATCGACTCCTCCAGCGTGGCCGAGCCCTGCTCGAGCTCCTGCACCACGCGGATCAGCTCGTCGCGCGCCTCCTCGTAGGTGAGCGTGCTGAGCGGATCCCCGGCCGGGGTCGTCGCGGAAGTGGGCATGACGTCCATTCTATTTGGCCCGCTGGGCGTCCGCTGGGGCCTGTGGATGACCGGCCGGCGACGGCAGGGCGGCGCCCGCGGTCGCCGCGAGCGACCCGCCGGAGACGGTCAGCCGGAGCTCCGCGCCCTCCGGCGCCTCGGCCGGGTCGGTCACCACGTGGCCGGCGGCCGTCTGCACGATCGCGTACCCGCGGTCGAGCGTGCCCTGCGGCGAGAGCGCGCGCAACTGGCCGCGCAGCTCCGCCACCCGGGTGGTCTCGCGCTCGACGCAGCGGCCGACCAGCTCGGTGCCGCGGGCGACGTAGCGCGTCAGCTCCTCGGCGCGCGCATCCACGATCCAGGAGGGGGAGGCGAGCACCGGTCGGGTGCGCAGGTGGCCGATCCGGTCGATCTCGTGCGCGATGAGGTGCGTCACGCGGGTGCCGAGCCGGGCGCGCGCCTGGTGGACGCGGGCCAGCTCCTCCGCGACGTCGGGGACGACGCGCTTCGCGGCGTCGGTCGGCGTCGACGCGCGCAGATCGGCGACCTCGTCGAGCAGCGGGCGGTCGGCCTCGTGGCCGATCGCGCTCACGATCGGGGTCAGGGCCGCCGCGGCCGCCCGCACCAGCCGCTCGTCGCTGAACCCGAGCAGGTTCTGGAAGTCGCCGCCGCCGCGCGCGACGATGATGACCTCGACCTCGGGGTCGGCATCCAGCGTCCGGATCGCGGAGACGACCTCCGTCACCGTCCGCTCGCCCTGGACCGCCGCGTGCACGACCCGGAAGCGCACCTGCGGCCAGCGCAGCTGCGCGTTGCGCAGCACGTCCTTCTCGGCGTCGGAGTCCTTGCCTGTCACCAGCCCGATCGTGTGCGGCAGGAACGGCAGCCGCTTCTTGCGCTCCGCCGCGAACAGCCCCTCGGACGAGAGCTGCTGCCGCAGGCGCTCCAGCCGCTCCAGCAGGTCGCCGAGGCCGACGTGCTTCATGTCGTAGACCTGCATCGTCAGCGTGCCGCCCTTGACCCAGAAGTTGGGCTTGATGGCGGCGACGACGCGGTCGCCCTGCTTCAGGTCGGCCGGGATGCGCGCCTTCACGGAGGACCAGATCGTGAAGCTGATCGTGGCGTCCTCGTTCAGGTCCTTCAGCTTGCCGTAGACGTTTCCGCCGGACACGCCCCACTGCGTGATCTCGCCCTCGACCCACGCGGTGCCGAGGCGATCGATCCAGCCCTTGATCTTGCTGCTCAGCAGCGCGACCGGCCAGGGGGCGTCCGCCGTCGGGGGAGCGGCCTGCATCGTGACCGACGCGGGCGGTGCCGAGGTCTGGCTCACTGGCCCCTCCCATTCCGTGCTCAGCGTGCTCACGTAGGATCGAAGGGTGAGCGACGCAACCATCAGCCTCCCGATGCCGCGCATTCCCGGCGCCAGGCGACGGCTTCAGGATAACCCGGTCGTCGGACACAAGCGGGTGCTGCTGGCCGCTCCGCGCGGTTACTGCGCCGGTGTCGACCGCGCCGTGGTCGCCGTGGAGAAGGCGCTCGACCTGTACGGCGCGCCCGTCTACGTGCGCAAGCAGATCGTCCACAACGTGCACGTCGTGTCCGAGCTGGAGCAGCAGGGCGCCGTCTTCGTCGACGAGGTCGACGAGGTGCCGCCGGGCGCGCACGTCGTGTTCTCGGCGCACGGCGTCTCGCCGGCCGTCGTCAATGCGGCGTCCGAGCGCGGGCTGCTCGCGATCGACGCCACGTGCCCGCTGGTCACCAAGGTGCACCGCGAGGCCGTGCGGTTCGCGCGCGACGACCGCGAGATCCTGCTCATCGGCCATGCCGGCCACGAAGAGGTCGAGGGGACCGCGGGCGAGGCGCCCGACCACGTGACCCTGGTCAACGGCCCGGACGACGTCGACTCGATCGTCGTGAAGGACCCGGACCGGGTGGTGTGGCTTTCGCAGACCACCCTCTCGGTCGACGAGACGATGGAGACGGTTCGCCGCCTGCGCGAGCGCTTCCCCAACCTCCAGGACCCGCCGAGCGACGACATCTGCTACGCCACGCAGAACCGCCAGGTCGCGATCAAGAAGGTCGCCGAGCAGGCGGAGCTGGTGATCGTGGTCGGCTCGGCCAACTCCTCCAACTCGGTCCGCCTGGTGGAGGTCGCGCTCGAGTACGGCGCGAAGGCCGCCTACCGGGTCGACTACGCCAGCGAGATCAAGCAGGAGTGGCTCGACGGCGTCTCCTCTGTCGGCGTCACCAGCGGCGCCTCGGTGCCGGAGGTGCTCGTGCAGGAGGTGCTCGACGACCTGGCGGGCGCGGGCTACCGCGACGTGCAGGAGGTCAAGACGGCGGAGGAGGACCTCATGTTCTCGCTGCCGAAGGAGCTCCGCAAGGACATCACGGGCAAGCAGGACGCGCGGGCGCTCGGCGGCCGCGGGCGCTGACCGGCTACGCGCCGGTGACGATGTCGTCGGCGTTGTCCGAGATCCACGACATCAGCGGCAGCAGGTGCTCGGTCACCGCGCGGCCGCGCTCGGTCAGGCTGTAGTCGACGCGCGGCGGCACGGTCGGCTGTGCGGTGCGCAGCACGAAGCCGTCCTTCTCCAGCGTGCGCAGCGTCTGGGCGAGCATCTTCTCGCTGATCCCCTGCACCGTGCGACGCAGTTCGCCCCAGCGCAGGTCGCTCTGCGAGAGCGCCACCAGTACGAGCACGCCCCAGGTGCTCGTCACGTGGTTGAGCACGATCCGGCTCGGGCACTCGGAGGGCAGCACGCCATCCGTGAAGCCGAACCCGTTGAGGGAGGCAAAACCGGTGTCCACGTCAGTAACTTACCGAAAAGTGGGTACCTTCGTCCGGGAAGTTTTGGATCGGGCGGCCGGTTGCCGCTGAGGTAACCGATCGAAAGGACCCCCCCATGACCATCGTCGTCACCGGAGCAACCGGCCACCTCGGCCGCCTCGTCGTCGAGTCGCTCCTCGAGCGCGGCGTCCCCGCCGCCGACATCCGCGCCCTCGGCCGCCGCGCCGACCGCCTCGCGCCCCTCGCCGAGCGCGGCGTCGACACCGCCGTCATCGACTTCGACCGCCCCGAGACGCTCGACGAGGCCTTCCGCGGCGCGGACGCGCTGCTCCTGGTGTCCGGCTCGGAGGTGGGCAACCGCATCCCGCAGCACCGCAACGCCATCGACGCGGCCGTGCGCGCCGGGGTGGGTCGCATCGTCTACACGAGCGCCCCGAAGGCCACCGAGAGCGCGCTGATCCTCGCGCCGGAGCACGCGGAGACGGAGCGGCTGCTCGCCGCATCCGGCCTCCCGGCGACCATCCTGCGCAACAACTGGTACACCGAGAACTACGTCGGCACGCTCGACCAGGCGGCGGCGACCGGCGAGATCCTCGGCAGCGCAGGGGAGGGGCGGGTCGCGAGCGCGACGCGCGCCGACTACGCCGAGGCCACCGCGGTCGTGCTGACGACCCCGGGCCACGAGGGCGCCGTCTACGAGCTGAGCGGCGACGCGGCCTGGACGTTCGACGAGCTCGCGGCGGTCGCCTCCGAGCTGCTCGGGCGCGAGGTCGTCTACCGCCCGGTGTCGCCGGAGGAGCACGCGGCGGCGCTCACCGCCGCCGGGCTCGACGAGGGCACGGTCGGCTTCGTCGTGGCGCTCGACGGCAACATCCGCGACGGGCTGCTCGGGGAGGCGTCGCCGACGCTCGCCGAGCTGATCGGCCGTCCGACCACGTCGCTCGCGGAGGGTCTCGCGCAGGCGCGGGAGGCGTCCGCGGCCTGACAGCCGGGCGCGTCGGCGCCGGTGGGGTCCGCCCTGCCGGCGCCGCGCCGTCGGCGCCGGCATCCGCGACTGCGGCCTCCCGTAACGTCTGCAGGTGCGCGCTGCCCCGCGGTCGTTCCGCCGTGCAGCAGTCGCTCGTGGGTCAGGGGGTCGGGCTGGGGGAGGTCGGCGGCGTTGTCCCGCTGTAGAAGCCGAGCAGCACGGGATCGGTCGCCAGCACGGCGCCGGCGAAGATGAGCAGCGCCACCATCGCCACGATGCCCGCGACCAGCGGCACCCAGAAGGCCAGGCGGCGCTTCACCAGCAGCCAGGCGGCGATGCCGGCCGAGACGGCCCAGATGGCGGCCATCGTGATCGAGCCTGCGAGCACCAGCGAGCCGACGACCGGCGCGGGCGTGTACTGACCGAGTCCGTTGGTGCTGTGCAGCAGCTGCATCGACGCCGGGATGGCCTGCAGCGTCGCGATCGAGTACGACATCCCGAAGAAGCCGAAGACGGTGAGCAGGATGGTGAGCGTCAGGTTCCAGGTCGGTGCCGGGCGATCGGGCCGGGCGTTCTGGCTGTAGTACGGGCCCTCGGACGGAGTGCGCGCGCCGTACGGGGCCGCCGTCGACGGCTGCTCCTGCGCCTCGGTGTCGTCCTCGGCGACCCGCCGCGACGTGTCCAGCCGGTCGGCATCCTCCGGCGGGTGCCACACCCAGCCGGGCGGCGCGAGCTCGCCGTACCGGGGCCGCGGCCGGTCGTCCGGCTGCTGTTCCTGCTCGGCCATGCCGGCGGCTCCTCGCTGATCTGGATGGTGGTGCGGGCGGCGGGGGTCGCCCGCCGCCAGTGCGGCCTACTTGCCGGAGTGTCCGGCCGAGCCGAGCTGCTGCGTGGCCTCGACGACGCGCTGGGCCATGGCGGACTCCGCCACCTTGCCCCACGCGCGCGGGTCGTACAGCTTCTTGTTGCCGACGTCGCCGTCCACCTTGAGCACGCCGTCGTAGTTCTGGAACATGTAGCCGGCGATGGAGCGGGTGAACGCATACTGGGTGTCGGTGTCGATGTTCATCTTCACGACGCCGTTGCGCACCGCCTCGGCGATCTCCTCGTCGGTGGAGCCGGAACCGCCGTGGAAGACCAGGTCGAGCGGCTTCGGGCCGGTGCCGTACTTGGCGGCCAGGCCGTCCTGGATCTCCTTCAGCAGCTCCGGGCGCAGCTTCACGTTGCCCGGCTTGTAGACGCCGTGCACGTTGCCGAACGTGAGCGCTGCCATGTAGCGGCCGTTCTCGCCGAGGCCGAGGGCGTCGACGGCCTTCTCGGCGTCGGCGAGGGTCGTGTAGAGGGCCTCGTTGGAGCCCTCGTGACGGACGCCGTCCTCCTCGCCGCCGACGACGCCGATCTCGACCTCGAGGATGGCGTTGATGGCCTTGGTGCGCTTGAGCATCTCCTGCGCGATCTCGAGGTTCTCGTCCAGCGGGACCGCCGAGCCGTCCCACATGTGGGACTGGAAGATCGGGTTGCGCCCGGCCTTCACCTCCTCCTCGGAGGCGGCGATGAGCGGCAGGACGAAGTCGTCGAGCGCGTTCTTCGGGCAGTGGTCGGTGTGCAGCGCGACGGTGATGGGGTAGTTCTTGGCGACCTCGGTGGCGAACTTCGCGAAGGCCAGCGCACCGGTGGCCCGCGCCTTCACGCTCTGGCCGGCGAAGTAGTCGGCGCCGCCGGTCGTGACCTGGATGATGCCGTCGCTGCCCGCCTCGGTGAGACCCTGCAGGACCGCGTTGATCGTCTGCGACGACGACACATTGAACGCGGGGTAGGCGAAGCCGCTCGCCTTCGCTCTGTCGAGCATCTCTGCGTACTGGTCCGGCGTGGCGATGGGCATTGCAGCTCCTTGGGGATCGGTGTGTCGAACGCCCTCATCATACCGGCGCGTCCGGGGCGGGTCCGTGGGCGGTCCGGGTGACGATGCGCGCTCAGGCAGGTGAACGTCCGTGCAGAACCCATGACGCCGCGTGGGGCCGCGGATACACTGGCAGCGTCCGGCCGTAGACGCCGCCCGGCCGGTGCGCCGGCGGGACGGGCACGCCGAGCCGGGATCGACGACGACGTTCCGAATCCGTCCGGGAGGACCCATCATGACCAGCACCGACACCGCATCCCATTTCACGCACCCGGACCGGAACCTCGCGATGGAGCTGGTGCGGGCGACCGAGGCGGCGGCCATCCGTGCGACCCCGTGGATCGGACGCGGCGACAAGAACGCGGCCGACGGCGCGGCGGTGGATGCGATGCGCAAGTTCCTCGGCACGGTCAACTTCGACGGCCTGATCGTGATCGGCGAGGGCGAGAAGGACAACGCGCCCATGCTGTTCAACGGCGAGCACGTCGGCAACGGGCGCGGTCCGGCGGTCGACATCGCGGTCGACCCGATCGACGGCACCTCGCTCACCGCCGCGGGCCGTCAGAACGCGCTTTCGGTGATCGCGGTGTCGGACCGCGGCACGATGCTGGATGCGTCCTCCGTCTTCTACATGTCGAAGATCGTCACAGGGGCAGAGGGCCGCGGGGTCGTGGACCTGTCGCAGCCGATCGGGGACAACATCCGCGAGCTCGCGAAGGCGAAGAAGAAGCCGGTCGGCGAGATCCGGGTCGCCGTGCTCGACCGTCCCCGGCACGAGGGCCTGATCGAGGAGATCCGCGCCGCCGGCGCCGGGACGCGGCTGCTGCTCGACGGCGACGTGGCGGGTGGGATCAACGCCGCCCGGTACGAGTCGCGCATCGACATGTGCGTCGGCATCGGCGGCAGCCCGGAGGGCATCACGACGGCCTGCGCCATCAAGGCGCTCGGCGGCTTCATGCAGGGGCGGCTGGCGCCGAAGGACGACGCCGAGCGCGCCGCCGGTGTCGCCGCGGGCCTCGACATGGACAGGGTCTACGGCGCCGACGACCTGGTGCAGGGCGACAACACGTTCTTCGTCGCCACCGGTGTGACCGACGGCGGTCTGGTCGAGGGCGTGCGCCGCAAGGGCCCGATCATCCGGACCGAGTCGATCGTGCTGCGCTCCAAGTCGGGCACGGCCCGCCGCGTGATCGCCGACCACCTGGCCGAGAAGTGGCTGGAGCCCGACCAGCTCTGAGGCCGCTCGCGATTCGTGACGAACGGTCGCGATTCGTGACGAACGATCGCGATTCGTGGCCTGCTAGGCGACGCCGGGCTCCTCGTGCCCGCTGTCGGCGGCGCGGCCGCGCTCCTTCTCTTCGAGCGCGAACGTGTCGATGCCGTGCAGGTCGCGCGGCTCCAGCTCGCTGACGAGCTCGAAGGCGGTGAGTTCGCGCGGCGCCTCCTCGATGCCCTCCATGACGCCGATCACCTTCGACTCGTCGAGGGCGTTCAGCTTGCGTGCGGCGGGGAAGACCTGGCGCTCGAAGGATCCGACGAAGCCGTTGTAGTCCTTGACCGTGCGCTCCAGCGACCGGCCCAGCTTCTCGATGTGGCCCGCGGTCGTCGACAGCCGGCTGTAGAGCGTGCGGCTCAGGTCGAACAGCTGCTTCGCCTCCTGCGTCAGCACATCCTGTTGCCAGCTGAACGCGACCGTCTTGAGAACCGACCACAGGGTCACGGGCGAGGCCAGAGCGACGCGCTTGCCGAACGCGAACTCCATGATCGACGGGTCGGCCTCGAGAGCGGACGACACAAGCGACTCGCTGGGGATGAACGCGATGACCAGCTCGGGGGAGGACTCCAGCCCCGTCCAATACGCCTTATTGCCCAGCGTCGTGATGTGGTCGCGCACGGCCTTGACGTGCTGCTTGAGCAGCGCCTCGCGCTGAGCGCCCTCCGGACCGGTGGCGGTCGCCGGGATCTGGCTGGCCTCCAGGTAGGCGTTGAACGGCACCTTCGCGTCGAGCGCGATGCTCTTGCCGCCCGGCAGCCGGATGATCATGTCGGGCCGGCCCGCTCCGGACTCCGAGTGGATGCTCGACTGCACGTCGAAGTCCACGCGCTCCAGCAGTCCCGCGGCCTCCACGACGCTGCGCAGCTGGGTCTCGCCCCAGACGCCGCGGGTGCTGTTCGAGCGGAGCGCGGACGCCAGCGCCTCCGCGGTGCTGCGCAGCCGCTCCTCCGACTCGGCCGCGGAGCGCAGCTGCTGGGCGAGCTGCCCGTGCTGCTGATTGCGCTGCGTCTCCAGCTCGACGACCTTGCGCTGCATGTCGGTCAGGCTCTCGCGCACCGGAGCGAGGGCCTGCAGCACCTTGCTCTCCGCGCGCTCCCGCTCGGCCCGCGCCTCCATCTCGGCGCGGTGCCGCTCGACCGTCTCGCGGTACTGCTGCTGCGCGGACACGAGCTGCTCCTGCAGCGCGTCGACGCGGCTCTGCGCCCCGGCGAGGTCGGCCCGGATCTCCGCCTGCACCGCCGCCTCGGCCGCCCGCACCTCGGCGAGCTCCGCCTGGTGCTGCGCCGCGAGGACGGCCGGGTCGACCGTCGGCACGGCGGGCTCGGCCGCGGTGCGCGAGCGCACCAGCTTCGCCACCGCGAAGCCGCCGCCGACGGCACCGGCCACGAGCCCGATCAGGAGGCCGAAGAGGAGGGCGAGGATGTCCATGCCCTCAGTGTGTCAGCCCCCTCCGACACTGCGTCCCTCCGCGCCCCGCGCGTCCCATCGAGAGGTGAGAAGATGCGCGAATCCACGCCGAGTTGCGACAAGATGTCGCCACTCGATCGACGGGTCAGGCGGCGACGGGGATGCCGATGCGGCCGAGACGGGCGCCGGTCAGGCCGGCGAGGTCCTCGATGGTCGCGGCCTCGTGGTGGCGCGCCGCGTGGATGACGATGGCCGCGCACGCCTCCGCGTCGGCCAGGGCGTCGTGGTGCTGGAAGCCGTCGAACCCGGCCGCCATCGCGGCGACCGGCAGCCGGTACGAGTCGAGCGTGTAGGTGCTCCGGGCGACCTTGAGGCTGCACAGGTAGCTGTACTCCGGGCACGCCACGAACGTCGCCGCGCAGGCCGCGCGGATCACGCCCATGTCGAATCCCGCGTTGTGCGCCACCAGGTGGTCGTCCTCCGCGAACTCCACCAGATCGGCGAGCTGGTCCACCCAGCCCGCCGCGTCCGCCACCTGCTCCGGGCGGATGCCGTGGATGCGCACGTTCCACTCCTGGAACTGGTCGTGCCCGAGCGGCGGGCGGATGAACCATCCCGCCCGATCGACCACCTTGCCGTCCCGGACCTTCACCAGGCCGACCGAGCAGGCCGACGCGGGGGAGGAGTTGGCGGTCTCGAAGTCGATGGCGGTGAAGTTCAGGCTCACGTCGTCATGCTCACACGCCCCACCGACGCCGCCCCGCATCCCGCCCGCGCGCCGCGCGCTTCCGTGGTCCCGCCGAGGTGCTCGCCGTTGTCGCCGACACGCCGATCACGAGGACATCTACGAGTACCTCAAGCGGGTATCGGGGCGCGTCGGGGTGCCGCCGCGTAGCATCGGCGGCATGCGACCCCGACAGCAGCGCGACCTCCATGCGGCCTCCTTCGACCGGGCGGCCGACGTCTACGACGCGTCCCGTCCGTCCTATCCGGCGGACGCGGTCGGCTGGCTCCTCGACGGCGTGGACGGCGCGGTGCTCGACCTGGGAGCGGGCACCGGCAAACTGACCGCCGCACTCGTCGAGCGCGGCCGGGAGGTGACCGCCGTCGATCCCTCGCCCGAGATGCTCCGCGTACTGCGCGAGCGGCTGCCCGAGGTGGATGCGGTCGAGGGCACCGCGGAACGCATCCCGACGCACGACGACACCTTCGGCCTGGTGGTCGTGGCCCAGGCGTGGCACTGGGTGGATGCCGACCTGGCGGTCCCCGAGGTCGCGCGCGTGCTCCGCCCGGGCGGCCGGCTCGGGCTGATCTGGAACGAGCGGGACGAGAGCGTTGGCTGGGTACGGGAGCTCGGCCAGCTGATGGATGCGGGCACCGCTGCCTTCGACGACGAGAGCGAGCCCGTCGTCCCCGCGCCGTTCGGTCCGCTGGAGAGGCACCAGACGCGCTGGGTGCAGACGCTGACCCACGACGGGCTGCTCGACCTCGCCCGGTCGCGCAGCTACTTCATCACGAAGGACCCCGACGGGCAGGCGGCCGTCATCCAATCGCTCCGGCGTCTGCTGCGCGAGCATCCCGACCTGGCCGGGCGCGACACAATCGAGCTGCCGTACGTCACGCGCTCGTACCGCACGGCTCTCGGGGCGTGATCCCACCGGCCCCCAAGTAGGATGGACGACCGTGGCTCTCACTATCGGAATCGTCGGGCTGCCCAATGTGGGCAAGTCCACCCTGTTCAACGCGCTGACCAAGAACGACGCTCTGGCGGCGAACTACCCGTTCGCGACCATCGAGCCGAACGTCGGCGTGGTGAACCTGCCCGACCCGCGCCTCGACCGCCTGGCCGAGCTGTTCCACAGTGAGCGGATCGTCCCCGCCCCGGTGTCGTTCGTCGACATCGCCGGCATCGTGAAGGGCGCGAGCGAGGGCGAGGGCCTCGGCAACAAGTTCCTCGCCAACATCCGCGAGGCCGACGCGATCGCCCAGGTGGTCCGCGGCTTCAGCGACGCGGACGTCGTGCACGTCGCGGGCAAGACCGACCCCGCCGGCGACATGGAGACCATCAACACCGAGCTCATCCTCGCCGACCTGCAGACGCTCGAGAAGGCGGAGCAGCGCTACGAGAAGGAGGTGAAGGGCCGGAAGCTCGAGCCGGTGGTCCTGGAGACCGCCCGCGCCGCGATCGCCTACCTCAACGACGGCAAGCCGCTGTCGACCTCCACGATCGACCTCGAGCCGGTCAAGGAGCTGGGCCTGCTCACCGCGAAGCCCTTCATCTACGTCTTCAACGTCGACGAGGACGTGCTCACCGACGAGTCCCGCCGCGCCGAGCTGGCGGCTCTCGTCGCCCCCGCGCAGGCCGTCTTCCTCGACGCCAAGCTGGAGTCGGAGCTGATCGACCTCGACCCGGCAGACGCCGCGGAGCTCCTCGCCTCCACCGGCCAGGAGGAGTCCGGCCTCGACCAGCTGGCCCGCATCGGCTTCGACACCCTCGGCCTGCAGACCTACCTGACCGCCGGCCCGAAGGAGGCGCGCGCCTGGACCATCCCGAAGGGCGCGAAGGCGCCCCAGGCGGCGGGCGTCATCCACACCGACTTCGAGAAGGGCTTCATCAAGGCCGAGGTCATCTCCTTCGACGACCTCATGGACGCCGGAAGCATCGCCGAAGCCCGCTCCCGCGGCAAGGCCCGCATGGAGGGCAAGGACTACGTCATGCAGGACGGCGACGTGGTGGAGTTCCGCTTCAACGTCTGACTGATCAGGGATGTCGGATACACGACGACGCCAGACATATGTGGCATGTCCGAGGAGTTGACTCGAGACCTGGCCGAGTGGAACGCACTATGGGACGCGAACCTCGACCCGTCAGATGGTTGGCAGGGCCAAGCTGCGCGCGAGAAGTGGCGCAAAGATGGTGTCGAAATCGCGGCACGCCTACGTGCGGAAGTCGCCGACTTCGCTGACGTTAGTTACGAGCCCTGGCCGCTTGGCAGTCGCAACGAATAGCGGCGAGGCTCACTGACTCGGGCCCTTCTTGCGTCCTCTCGCGGCTATCGCGTAAAATAGATCTCACTAAGACCGGTTCCGCCTACTTCGGTAGGTCCAGGGCCGGTCCTCATTTTTGTGGGGGCTGTATTCGTGGGCGAGGACGTAAAGGCATACAAAACGTATGCAGAACAGGTTGATATTCTCGCTGGCCGCGGCATGGATGTGGGCGACGAAGAGGATGCGATCGCAACCCTCCGAAGGGTGAACTACTACCGCTTGAGCGGCTATTGGTATCCGTTCCGAAAACTCGTCAACTCGACCCGCAGCGATCAGTTCTACGACGGCACCCGCTTCAGTGACGTGGTCGCGCTATACGACTTCGATGCGCGGCTACGTTCGGTGACGTTCGCCGCCCTGATGCCAGTCGAGCTCGCTATCCGCGCTCTTGTGGGACACGAGCTGGGCCGTATCGATCCATGCGCGCACCAGGAGGTGTCGAAGCTCGGTCCGACTGCGCGTCAGGGAAACCACTATTCGAAATGGCTTGAGCGCTACGACGACGAACTGGCTAAGTCTCGCGAGGAGTTCGTGGAACATCATGAGCAGAAGTACGGCGGCCGTCTCCCTGTGTGGGCGGCGACAGAGATCCTCGACTGGGGAAGCTTGACCTACCTATTCGGATTTGCTCCTCGACGCGCTCAGGATGCTATTGCGGATGTATTCGGGCTGACGGCGCCACAGCTGACCAGTTGGCTCAAGGCGCTGAACCTGGTGCGGAATACGTGCGCACACCACGGAAGGCTGTTCAACCGCGTTCACACCATTTCACCGAAGTTGCCAAAGCTGGGGCGTCATCCTGATCTCGACGCTGTATCGACGGACTGGAGTCGGACGTTCGGTCAGCTGACGCTCATCCAGTTCCTCTCCGACCGCCTGGAGACCGGGCCCAACAAATTACTGCCCGCCGTCCTGCGAAGCTTCCCGGCGGTTCAGTTCGTTCCGAAGTCACATGTGGGGATGCCCGATGGCTGGCAGTCGAGCAGCGCGCTCTGGGCATAGTGCCCGCGCGGAGCTACCTCCAGACCAACGTCCCCGCCGTAACGTGGTGGAGTTCCGCTCCAACGTGTAGGTGCATGTGCTGTGGCCGAGTTCGGCTTCAGTGTCTGCGCATCCCCGCCGTTCACCACCCGAAGGACCCGGGCACCCCTTTGAAGGGCCCGACGACCGTTCTCGTGATCCATCCACCGTAGAAGCCTCCGGGCTGGGGCGTGACGACCTCGCCGTCGAGCGTGCACTCGTCCATCTGCTGCGCGTAGACGGCGACGCGGTCGTGCAGCGACTCGTACCCGGGCGACGGATGCGGGTAGTTCCACGCGGACGCGGGGCGCACCTCGCCTCCTCCGCGCACGTCGAGATATCGTGCGGTGCCCTTGAACTCGCAGAACGACGAACCGTCGGCGTCGGCCAGCGCGCCGGGCGCGAAGTCCGCGATCGGGAGGTAGTAGACCGGTGGATGGCTGGTCTCGAGCACCCGGACGGCATCGCGGGTCTCCACGATGAGCTGCCCGCCCAGACGGATCGTGACCGGCGAGGCGACGCGCTCGACCCGCGGCGGCCGCGGATAGTCCCAGACGGACTCCTGTCCTGGTCCTGGGGTCTCGGGGTGTGGTCGGGGCACCTGTTCACCCTACGTCCACGGTGCTTCACTGGAGTATGGCCGCCTCACCGATGTTCCCGCTCGGATCCGTGCTGTTCCCGGGGGTGGCCATCCCGCTGCGGGTGTTCGAACCGCGGTATCTCACGATGGTCGGGCGATTGCTGGATGAGGACGAACCGGGATTCGAGTTCGGCGTCGTCCTCATCGAGCGCGGTTCCGAGGCCGGGGGTGGCGACCAGCGCGCCTCAGTCGGGACGATGGCGCGTCTGGTCAGTGCCGCGGCGGGAGCCGACGACCTGCTCATCGTCGGCGTCGGGACGCACAGGTTCAGGGTCGAGCGCTGGGTCGAAGAGAACCCGTATCCCCGGGCCGAGCTCACCATGCTGCCGGAGCTGGAGTGGTCCGAGGCGCTCGCACCCCTCCGGGTCGAGGCCGAGGCGATCGTCCGCCGGGTGATCGCCCGCGTCGCGGAGCCGGATGCGGATGCGGGCATCGAGCTGTCGGACGATCCCGTCGCCGCCGTGTGGCAACTGGCGGCGATCGCACCCCTGGGCGAGTACGACAGGTACACGCTGTTGAGGTCGACGACGATAGGGGGTCTCCTGCGGCAGTTGATAGATCTGACCCTCGAGGCCGAGGAGCTCTGGTCCGCCGGGTGAGGCATCCCGCGCCGGGTTCCCCTCGCTGCCGCTCGCGCGTCGCGCGTCAGCCTTCCGCCGTCACCAGCGGGTCCGGCACGCTCCGCGTGACCACCCCGTCCACCTCGACCGCGAAGCCGTTGCGCACCCAGTACTCGTAGCCGCCGATCAGCTCCCGGACGTCGAGTCCCGCCGCGAGCAGCGTGCGGGCGGTGCCGGTGGCGCCGTTGCATCCCGGTCCCCAGCCGTAGACGATCAGGGTGCGGTCGCGGGGCAGCTCGTCGAGGCGGTCGGCGATCGCCGTCGTCGGCAGGTGCAGTGCTCCCGCGATGTGCCCGTGGTCCCAGGATGCGAGCTTGCGGGTGTCGACCAGGATCGCGCGTCCGGAATCGACCGCCGCGGCGGCCGCGACCACGTCGATCTCGTAGGCGAGCCGCGCGTCGACGTGGGCCAGCCGCGCGGCGATGTCGGTCACGACGCCGTCGCGGGGTCGAGGAGAGCGGCGAGCCGGGGGAGCTGGGCGGGGTCTTCGAGGGCGGAGCCGACCGCGACCACCCGGGCGCCGGCCTGAAGGTACTCACCCGCGTTGGCGGCGCTCATGCCGCCGGTCGTCACGAACTGCGCCCGCGGGAACGGGCCGCGCATGGCGCCCAGCCAGCCGGTGCCGAGCACGGAGGCGGGGAAGGCCTTCAGCCAGGTGAGCCCGGCCTTCATCGCCAGCTGCACCTCGCTCGCGGTGGCGACACCGGGCATGCTCAGCAGGCCGGCGTCGTGCGACGCGCGGACCACGTCCAGGTCGAGGCCGGGGCTCACGGTGAACGCCGCGCCGGCCTCCCGGGCCTGCGCGACATGCTCCATCGAGACCACGGTTCCGGCGCCGACGACCTTGCCGCGCTCCTTCGCGGCGGCCGCGACCACGCGCAGCGCCTCGACGTCCTCCGCCGACTGGATCGGCAGCTCGACGACGTCGATGCCGAGGTCCCACGCGGTGGTCGAGACGGCGAGGCTGCGCTCGACGCCCATCCCGCGCAGGATGGCCATGAGCGGCGAGCCGCCGAAAAGCTCCTCGAAACCTGAATTGTCCACGGGCGTCCCTTCGTCGGTTGCGGTCGTCGGTGTCGCGGTCATGCCAGAGCCTCGGTCGGGGCGATGCCCACGACGTCCTCGGTGGACTGCAGCACGAGGTGCGCGCGCCGGTGACCGCCCTGCAGGCGTTCCTCGGCGGGGGCACCGGCGAGCCGGGCGGCGAGCCAGCCCGCGGCGAAGGCGTCGCCGGCACCGACGGCCTCGACGACCTCGGTGGGGATCGCCGGCACGAAGACCGTGTCGTCCCCGGAGAACTCGGTCGCGCCCACGTCGCCGTCCTTGACGATCAGATGGGCGGGCTCCGGGATGAGGCTCCGCACGTCCTCGGCTGTTCCGGACCCCCACAGGGTGTGCGCCTCGTCGAGCCCGACGAACACGATGTCGGACCGGTTCGCCAGCCGGAGCAGCACCGGCGCTGCGTCCGCGGCCGCCCACAGCGGGGCCCGGTGGTTCACGTCGAAGCTCAGCTCTCCGCGGCCCGCTTCGCGCACACGGTCGATGACCGCATCCACCAGGTCGGCGCAGCCTTGCGAGAGCGCCGGGGTGATGCCGGAGAGGTGGACGATCGCGGCGTGCTCCAGGGGCAGGTGCGCGACACCGTCCGCGGTCATCCGCGAGGCCGCCGATCCCGCCCGGTAGTAGAGGACGCCGTGGCCCGGATCCTTGAAGTACACGCCGGTGGGGGCGTCGGGATCGAAGACGACCCAGCGCGTGTCCACCCCGAGCTCCGTCAGCGTGCGGTGGACGCGACGGCCCAACACATCGTCTCCGAGTGCGCCGATCCACGCCGAATGATGCCCGAGCGCGGCCACGTGCGCGGCGACGTTCGACTCGGCCCCGCCGATGGTCAGACGCACCTGATCGGCATCGTGCAGCCGGGTCGCGTCCGGCGGGGCGAGGAGGACCATCGTCTCGCCGAGCGCGATAAGAGCGGGCACGGTGCCGTCGGTGTCGGAGCTCATCGTCGTGCTCTCGCCTCTTCCAGGTAGTTGTATGCGGTCACCCGCGAGATCCCGAGCCGCTTCGCGATCGCCTCGATCGACTTGCGCATCTGCGTCGCGCCCCGCTGGTCCAGCCGCTCCAGGACGCCGATCTTGTCATCCCGCGACATGGTCTCGACGGGACGGCCGGCCTCGTGGATGGCCTCGCTGATCATCGAATCCATGACGGAGACGAGGTCGGCTCCGATGTGCTCCCGCGGGGCGTCGGGCGACGGCTGCTCCGCGGGCAGCAGCGCGGCGAGCATGTTGCGGGCCTGCTGCAGAGGGCTCAGGTCGACGTTGACGCACAGCGACGCGATGATGTCGCCCTCGGCGTTGTGGAAGTAGACGGACGAGCAGCGCAGCTCGCGCCCGTCGCTCGTGTAGCCGGTGTAGCCGTACGCGTCGTGGTCCGCCCGGCGATCCTTCAGCACGTCCAGCCCGAGCGAGGTCGACGGGCCGCCGACCGAGCGGCCGGTGACGTGGCCGTTCTCGATCGCCATGATCGTGTGGCCGAGGTCGACATCGGCGCCGTCGAGGTTGTGCAGCACGACCTCGGTGGTGGGGCCGGCGGCGGCGGCGAGGGCTCGCATCACCGGGCGGTAGAGCGCCAGGACCTCCTCGGCGGTCTCGTACGTCTGACGCGCGGCCGCGCCGCCGAGCGCAGCGGTCGCCGCGGTCGCGGCGGCCGCCGGGTCTGCCGTCTCTGTTGCCATCCTGGTCTCCATCATCCGCTTCTGAACAAATAATACAATGGTTGGACAGATTGTCCATCCGCCTGCTAGCTTGACGACACCCACGGCGAGAGACGAGGGCCGCACATCGGAGTCGCCGCCCCCTCGCCCCCACTACGCACCAGCAAGGAGAGTCGATGACGACCGCGACCGCACCGTCCGTAACACCGGGTCTGTCCCGCAAGCAGCGCAAGACTATCGCCGGCGGTGCCATCGGCACGCTGATCGAGTACTACGACTACTACCTGTACGGCCTCGCCGCGGCGGCGGTGTTCCCCGCGGTCTTCTTCTCGGCGAACGACCCCGTGGTCGCCCAGTTGGCGTCGTTCGCGACCTTCGCCGTCGGGTTCTTCCTGCGGCCGGTCGGTGGCATCGTCTGGGGGATGATCGGCGACCGCGTCGGCCGGAAGACCGTGCTGATGAGCACGGTCATCGGCATGGGCCTCGCCACCGCAGCCATCGGTTTGATCCCGTCCGACCAGGCCATCGGGATCGCGGCACCTCTCCTGCTGCTGCTGTTCCGGCTGCTGCAGGGCTTCTTCGTCGGCGGCGAGATGGGCGGCGCGGCGACGATGGTCGTCGAGGCCGCACCCACGGGGAAGCGCGGGCTCTACGGCGCGTTCCTGATCTCCGGCGCGGGCATTGCCAACGTCGTCACCGGCGGCCTGATGGCGGGGCTCGGGCTCACTCCCGAGTCCTGGTTCCTGCAGTGGGGCTGGCGCCTGCCGTTCCTGTTCTCGCTCGTGCTCGCCATCGTCGCCGTCGTGCTCCGCCGGCACCTGGAGGAGTCCGAGGAGTTCCTGGACACGCAGGCGCTGCAGATCGCGGCGGCCGGCAAGAAGGCGAACCCGCTCGTCGAGGCCTTCCGCCACCCGAAGAACGCGATCATGGGCATCCTCATCGGCCTGCCGCAGTCGATCGCCGGCTACGTGGTGCTCACCTACGGTCTCGCCTTCATGGTGTCGGACAAGAACCTCCCGGCGTGGATGGGCTTCGCCGGCACGATGATCGTCGGCCTGCTGCAGGTCGTGGTCGCGCCGCTGTGGGGAGCGATCTCGGACCGCATCGGACGCCGCACCGTCTACATCATCGGCTGCATCGGGTTCGCGGCGATGGTCTATCCCGCGTTCATGCTGTTCAGCACCGGCAACCTGTGGCTGATCTGGCTGGGCCAGATCATCGGCTTCGTGCTGTTCGGCGTCGCCATGCAGGCGACCCTCTCGACCCTGCTCGTGGAGATGTTCGACCCGGAGGCGCGGACCACCGGCGTCAACATCGGCTACCAGGTGTCGAACACCCTCGGCGGCGGGCTCGCTCCGCTCATCTGCACCGCCCTGGTCGCGGCCGCGGGCGGCTCGTTCTGGCCGGTCGTCGTCTACGCCGCCGTGATCTCCATCGTGGGTGTGATCGCTACGCTGGTGGCGTCGGTCCGGCCCGACGTCGAGGGCGCCGGCCGGCTGCACGAGCTCGCGGCCACGAAGCAGAGCCGCTCGGAGGGGGAGCCGGGATGATCCGCGAGGACGACGCGCCGCCGACGGCACAGGACACCCTGAGCGCGAGGGACAAGGGCTTGCCCGACCGTGCCGTGGGCTTGTCGACGCGTGAGTTCGTGGCGACCGGCCCGCGCCTGGACGAGTTCTGGACGCCGCTGATCGCCCTGGATGACGCCGCGATGACCGCGAACATCGCGACCATGGCGTCCTGGTGCGCGGAGCGCGGCTTCGACCTCATGCCGCACGGCAAGACGACGATGGCCCCCGCGCTCTGGAAGCGGCAGACGGACGCGGGCGCCCTCGGGATCACCCTCGCGACGATGGGGCAGGTGCGCACCGGCCGAGACCTCGGCCTCTCGTCGATCATGCTCGCCAATGCGGCCGTCGACCCGCGGTCGCTCGCGTGGCTGGCGGGCCAGCTGGCCGACCCGGGCTTCCGGTTCGTCAGCTGGGCCGACTCCGTCGCCACGGTCGAGGCCATGGAGCGCGGTCTGCGCCAGGCGGGTGCGCCGCGTCCCGTCGATGTCTGCGTCGAGCTGGGTGCCGCCGGGGGCCGCACCGGCGTCCGGTCACCGGAGGAGGCGGTGGCCGTCGCCGAACGCATCGCCGCCTCTCCGGTCCTGCGGCTGGCGGGGGTGTCGGGATACGAGGGCAGCCTCGGCCACGACCGCTCGCCAGCCGCGCTCGCCGCGGTGACCGCCTACCTGCGCGCGCAGCTCGAGCTGCACACCGCGCTCGCGCCGCTGTACGACGACGGCGAGCTGTACGTGACCGCCGGAGGCAGCGCCTACTTCGACCTCGTCGCCGACGTGTGGGAGGACGCGGCCCGCGACCAGCGCACGCACTTCACCCTGCGCTCCGGCGCGTACATCGTGCACGACGACGGGTTCTACCGGGGGATCTCCCCGTTCGACGAGGGCGCCACCGCACCGGGATCGCCGCGGTTCGTCAACGCCATGCACGGCTACGCGCGCGTGGTGTCGACCCCGGAGCCCGGCCTCGCGCTGGTCGACGGAGGCAAGCGCGACTTCCCGTACGACGAGGGGCTGCCCATCCCGCGAGCCTGGCGGCTCGACGCGTCCGAGCCCTGGCGGCCGCTGGAGGGGCACGTCTCGGCGATGAACGACCAGCACTCGTACCTGCGCACCGGGCAGCCCCTCCCGATCGGAGCGGTCGTGCGGCTGGGCCTCTCGCACCCGTGCACCGCGTTCGACAAGTGGCGCATCCTGCCGGAGGTCGAGTCCGCCGAGTCCGACCTGGTGGTGGACCTCGTCCGCACCTGGTTCTGAGGAGGACGGGATGACACGCACCGTGCTGCGCGGCGGATCGGTGGTCTCTGCCGACGGCCCCGTGCGCGTCGACGTCGCCGTCGACGGCGGTGAGATCGTTCAGGTCGGGCAGGTCGACCGCGACGCCGCCGACACCGTCGTGGATGTCTCCGGCCGGTTCGTGCTCCCCGGGTTCGTCGACGTCCACTCCCACGCCGACGGTCTGCTCGGCGACTCCGAGGTCGCGCTCGCGCTCCTGCGGCAGGGCGTCACGTCGGTGATCGCCGGCCAGGACGGCGTCTCCTACGCGCCGGGCGACGGCGCCTACGCGACCGAGTACTTCGCGGCGATCAACGGCCCGCATCCGTCGTACCGCGGCGGCGGCGTCGGCGCGTACCTCGCCGCCGCCGACGGCACATCGGCGCTGAACACGGGCTATCTCGTCCCGGCGGGGACCGTGCGCTTCGAGGTGTGCGGGCGGAGCGACCGGCCCGCCGCCGACGACGAGCGTCGTCGCATGGCCGGCCTCGTCGCCGAGGGGATGGAGGCCGGAGCACTCGGCCTGTCGAGCGGTCTCGACTACGTGCCGGGCCTGTTCCAGGGCGCCGCCGAGCTCGCCGCCCTGTGCGCGCCGGTCGCACGTGCCGGCGGCGTCTACGTCACCCACATGCGCGGCGGGTACGAGGCGAACACCGCGGCCGGGATCGACGAGGTGGCGGAGATCGCGCAGCGCGCATCGCGGGAGGCGGGTGCTGACCTCAGGGTGCACGTCTCGCACTTCCACGCCGACGCCGACATCGTGCTCGGCCAACTCGACGCCCTCGCGCAGGCCGGGGCCGACGCGACGTTCGACGCTTATCCGTACATCCGCGGCTGCACGCTGCTCGGGATGCCGCTGCTGCCTCCCGAGGTCTCCACGCTTCCGCGGGACGAGGCGGTCGCGGTGATCGCCGACCCGTCCCGGCGCCCGGCGCTGCGCGAGACGGGCGAAAGGCGGGCGACCGGGAGCGCCAGCCTCGGCCCCGACTGGCCGGACATGATCACCGTCGCGCACCTCGCCGCCCCCGAGCTGGCCTGGGCCCACGGCCTCACCCTGCGCGAAGCCGCCCAGCGGGCGGGCACCTCTCCGATCGACTTCGCCCTCGACGCCCTGGCGGCCTCCCGGCTCGAGTGCAGCGCCGTCATGGCGGTGCGGAACGCGCGCCCCGTCACCGAGCTGGCCCGCATCTTCGCCCACCCCGCGCACACCGGCGGCTCCGACGGCATCTTCATCGGCGCCCACCCGCACCCGCGCGCGGCCGGGTCGTTCGCCCGGTACTTGCGCGAGTACGTGCGGGAGTTGGGGACCTGGAGCTGGACCGACGCCGTCCACCACCTCTCGGCACTGCCGGCGCGCCGGTTCGGGCTGGGCCGGCGCGGCGCCGTCGTGGCCGGTGCGGTCGCCGACCTGGCGATCGTCGACCCGGAGACCGTGGCCGACCGCGCCACCTACGAGAGCCCTCGCCGCCTGGCGACCGGCATCGACGACGTCTTGGTCGCCGGTGTCCAGGTCCTCTCCGGAGGCGAGCTGACCGGAGCCCTCCCCGGCCGCGGACTGCGCCGCGCCGCCGGGCGAGCCGCCTGAGACCTCCCCGCAGGGGGATCACCCTGTTGTCAACAGAAAGGAACAGCACCATGCCGAAGACCGGTTTCTACGCGGAGGGGGCACCCGCGCCCGCCGGCCCCTACAGCCACGGGGTCGTCGCGAACGGCTTCCTCTACACGGCCGGGTTCGGGCCGCAGGACGCCGAGAACGGGAACGCGATCGCCGACAACGTGGCGGACCAGACCCGCCAGGTCCTGCGCAACATCCAGAAGGTGCTCGCGGTGCACGGCCTGACGACGGACGACGTCGTCAAGTCGACCGTTCACCTCCAGGACCTCAGCGACTTCGCCGAGTTCAACGCGGCCTACGAGGAGTTCTTCTCGGCGCCCTACCCGGTGCGCACCACGGTCGGCTCGCAGCTGGCGAACATCCTCGTCGAGATCGACGTCGTCGCGGCCCTCCCGCAGGGCTGACGCCCCGGCGCCTGAACGGGCCCGTGCTCGAGACCCGAAGGTCTCGGGCGCGGGCCCGTCCGCGTCCCCCGGCGGCCGACCTACTGGATCGGGACGGCGCCACAGCCGCTCGCCTCCGCCCGCCAGGAGCCGACAGAATCGGTCCGGGATGGTCGGGTGCGACTCATGGCGACGGCACGAGAGTGGATGGCGAAGGGAGACACCGTGATCGAGATCCTCAACCGGCTCGTCGACGAGATCGAGCGCCGGCTCGACGATGAGATCGACATCGACGCGCTTGCCGCCGCCCTGGGAACGACGGGCTATCACGCCCGGCGGATGTTCTCGTCGCTGGCCGGAATGCCGATCTCCGAATACGTGCGCCGGCGGCGGATGACCGTCGCGGCGGCCGACGTGATCGGCGGCGACGACCTCCTGGCGACCGCGGTGCGCTACGGATACGGGTCGGTCGAGGCATTCGGCCGGGCGTTCCGTTCGGTGCACGGCGTGAGTCACGGCGACGTCCGCCGGGACGGCGGCCCCCTTCGCAGCCAACCCACCCTCAGGTTCCGCCTGACCGTCGAAGGGAGCTCCGCAATGGACGCCCGAATCATCGAACGACCGACCTTCCGCCTCATCGGTCATGCCGCGCGCGCGCCGCTGATCCATACGGGGGTCAATCCGCGCATCCAGGAGCACATCGCCGCGCTGCCGGGGGAGGAGCATGCCCGCCTCGCCGCCCTCAGCAACACGGAGCCTGGTGGGCTCCTGCAGGTGAGCGCCGACGTCGACCCCGAGTACCGGGAGGGCAGTGAGCTCACCTACCTGCACGGTGTGGCGGTCGACGTGGACGCGGCAGTACCCGCCGACCTCGACATGATCGAGGTGGAGGCCGGCACCTGGGTCGTGTTCCGCACCTCCGGGTCATATCCCGCCGCGCTCCAGGAGGCCTACGCCGCCTCCGCGTCGGAATGGTTCCCGTCGAACCCATGGCGGCTGCGCCCGGGGCCCCCGATCGTGGCGATCCTCGAGCGCGCCGACGATTTCAGCACGGCGACCAGCGAGCTCTGGTTCCCCATCGAGCGCCAGTGAAGGAGCGCCGCCGGTGCAGGCGCCGTGCACGGCGCATTGGTAATTCTGCCTCGGCCCGGACGCCGTCGGCGTTCTACCCTGGACGCGGGGCGCTGACGCTCCGGGGAGGGGACGCGCGTGTCCGAACTCGAGGAGAACCAGCCGTCCGCGCCGCCCGAGGACGGGGGCGTCGTGCTCACGCCGCCCGAGGCCGTCCCGGAGCTCCGGGAGGAGCAGGCGGTCGGGATGGTCGCGGTGCCGCCCGAGAAGCGCACCGAACTGCAGGAACGGGCGCAGGCCTTCGTGGACGAGCTGGCCGCGATCGAGCCCGGCAGCCCGGAGTTCACCCGCAAGGTCGCCGACATCACGCGCCTGGGCGAGCGGGAGATCCGCTCGTCGGCCGAGACGGCTAACCGCATGCTGGAGCGGCCGTCGTCCTCCCTCGCCGCCGCGCGCGGCCGTGGGGCCGCGTCGGAGCCCCAGGCGCAGGTCGCGCGTGCGCTGCAGGACCTCCGCACGACGGTCACCGACCTCGACCCGGCCCGAGCGGACCTGACGCCGCCGAAGCGCGCGCTGATCCGCCTCCCGGGCGGCCGCCGGCTGACGCGGTACTTCGAGCGGTACCAGTCGGCGCAGAAGCAGCTCGACGCCATCATCGCGGCGCTGATCTCGGGCCAGGATGCGCTGATGAAGGACAACGCCTCCATCGAGCACGAGCGGGAGGCGATCTGGGCGACGATGGGCATGCTCGCCGAGTACAACGCGCTCGCGTCCGCGCTCGACGGCGCCACCGCCGACCGGATCGCGGAGCTGCGAGAGAGCGACCCGGCACGGGCCGACGCGATGACCGCGGACGCCCTGTTCCCGATCCGCCAGCGCCGCCAGGACCTGACCACGCAGATCGCCGTGTCGGTACAGGGCTACCTGGCGCTGGATGTGCTGCGCAAGAACAACGCGGAGCTCATCACAGCGGTCGAGCGGGCGCGGACGACGACGATCTCCGCTCTCCGCACCGCCGTGGTCGTCGCCGACGGGCTGGAGAACCAGAAGCTGGTCCTCGACCAGATCAGCGCCCTCAACGACACCACCGACACGGTGATCGGTCACACGAGCGAGCTTCTGAAGCAGCAGACCGGCATGGTCCACGAGCAGGCGACGTCGTCCGGCGTGAGGGTCGAGACCCTGCAGCGCGCCTTCGACGACGTCTTCTCGACGATGGACGCCATCGACGCGTACCGTGCGACGGCCGTGGAGAGGATGGCCGCCACCGTGGAGGCGCTCGAGCAGCAGGTGGCCCGGTCGCGGAGCTACCTGGACCGGTCGCGGTCGAGCACGACCTGAGCGCTGGCCGGACGTCACGGCAGGTCGAGCTCCAGCCGGGACCCGGCGAAGCGGTCGGCCAGGAAGCGCCCGTTGATTAGCAGAGCCGACGCGTCCTGCTCGATCGCCGCATCCCGCATCGTGCGCGCCGCGGACTCGAGCGCCTGCAGCTGCGCGATCAGCGCCCGAGCCGGCGTCAGCCCGCCGGCGAGGACGTGCTCGGCAGCCCACTCGGCGGGCAGCGCCAGGTAGGCGCGCAGGGTATCGGGGAGGTAGACGGTCGCCGCGACCCGCACGATCACCTCCGGCTCGCCCGTCCCCGCTACCCGTTGAAGCGTCTCGGCCAGCAGTGCGCCGATCCGCCCGACGGCGGCCACCGCCTCGTCCGGCACGCGCCGGCCGACGCGCGCGGCGAGGGTCAGCAGATCCTGTGCGAGGTGGGCATCGTCGACGTGGATCTCGGAGCCGGGCGGCAGGATCCCCAGCGTCTGCAGCGCCCGCGCCGAATCCGCGGAGTCCTCGGCCGCATGCACGGCCAGGGCGGCGACGAGCTGCGCGAACGCCGTCAGCCACTGGCCGAGGGGGATGATGCGGCTCGACAGCGGCACGGTCCCGTAGCGCTGCTCGACCTCCGGCACCCAGCGCGGGCCGGGCTCCCAGCTCAGGGTCAGTGCCTCGGCCTGCCCGGTGAGCCGCAGCCGGGTGATGGCGCCGGGGCGGTGGGCCAGCCGGTCCGCCAGCGATCGGGTGCGCTCGACGGAGAGCGCGCCGGAGGCGACGTCGGGCGGGAGCGAACGGGTGACGCTGTCGACGAGCTCGCGCAGGAGCGACTCCGGGTCGCGGGCCCATTCCGCCCCCGCCAGCCTGTCGAGCTCCATGCTCATGCTCCTGTACCGCGCCGGTTCCGGCAGGGCATCGACCGGATGCCCACGCGCTCATCCAAGCACTCGCGGCCGCCTTGCAGAACAGCGGGAGCGCGGTTCTCGGCCTGCGCTCAGATGGAGGGCCCGGTCGCCGGCGTCAAGAATGGGTACGTTGGGTGAATGGCCGTGAACACGTCGTTGCGTCTGGAAGGCAACATCGCCGAGGAGTTGTCGTTGGCCGCGGTGCGCTGCCTCGCCGGCTTCGACCTCGATCTGCCGTTGGCGGTCTAGTCCGACCAGGTGCGGCGCACAGCGGCCTTCGTGCTGGTGACGAGACTGCGGGCCGGGACGTCGTCGGCCACGACGGCGCCGGCGGCGATGACCGCATCCCGGCCGATGGTGACGCCGGGGAGGATGGTCGCGCCCGCGCCGATCCACACGTTCTCTTCGACGACGATGGGGCCTCCGGTCAGCCACAGCTTGCGGTCGGCGGTGTCGACGGGGTGGCCGACGGTGATGAAGGTCGCCTTCGGGGCCACCATGACCCGCTCCGCCAGGTGGATGCCGGCGTAGTCGAGGAAGGTGCAGTTCTGGTTGATGAACACCCGCTCCGCGAGGTGCAGGTTGCGGCCGTGGTCGGTGAAGAACGGGGGATAGATGGTGGTCCGCGCAGAGAGAGGACGGCCGAGGATCTCCGCGAACAGCTCCGCCTTGCCCGCCTCGTCGTCGAACGGCAGCACGTTCAGCCGCGAGGTGAGCGCCGTCACCTCCAGCACCCGCTCCGACATGGCCTGGAATTCGGGACTGTGGATGCGCATGAGGAAGTCCGACACGCACCGATCCTCGCACGGACCATCGTCACGCTACGGTGGTCCGAGCAGCTGAACCAGGGAGGACCCATGCCGTACGCCGTCGACTTCGAGAACGTCTCCACGGTCGGGCTGGAATCGTCGCCCGTCGCTGAGGCGCTCGCCGGGCTCCGCGCCAACGAGGCGCGCTACTTCCGGAACAAGTACGACCACGTCTTCACCGTCGGGACGGCGGAGGAGGAGGCCGACGCGGTCGAGCGGGTCACCAGCATCCTGGAGGACGAGCGCGGGATCCGCATCGCCTCGCCTGCGCTCGAGGCGACGCGCTTCGAGGTCGACGGCGTCGACTGGACCTACGTGTTCTACGAGTCCGGGCTCTCGGTCAACGTGCTCTACTCGGTCGCGGACGGCGGCAAGCGCGCGGTCGGCTTCAAGCTCTCCGACGGGATGGAGGTGCCGGAGGAACTCTCGGCCTTCAAGTTCGCGCGGCAGAAGTCACGGCTGGCCGGCACCATCCGCGGCTCCTTCTTCGTGATCAAGGGCACGTACTGAGACGAACCCGGCGACCGTCGCGGCGATGAGGTCGCGCACGTCGGCGGCCGTCACTCCGGAGCTCTTCGCCACCCTCATGCCGTGATCGGCCTCCGGCACCGGCACGACCCGGACACCGTCGTGCGAGGACGCCTCGACGGCCACGGTCTCCGCGCTGCCGAAGGGGTCGCGGGTGCCCTGCAGGACCAGGACGGGCACCTCGGGCTCCAGCAGTTCTTGCAGCCGGGACTTCTCCGGGCTCCCGGGCGGATGCAGCGGGAACGCGAGGCACACCACGCCGGCGGCGCCGACCTCGGATGCCGTGCGGCAGGCGACCCGGGCGCCCGCGCTGCGACCTCCGACGAAGAGCGGCAGGCCGGCCGCGAGCTCGAGAATGCGCGGCGCCGTCTCACGCCAGGCGATGTCGAGGGTCGCCGGCCGAGCGGCCACCCTCTTGCCGGCGACGCGCCACGGCTGCTCGTAACGCACCACGGTGACACCGAGCGGAGGGAGACGATCGGCGAGCACGGCCAGGTCGACCGCCTCGATCCCTCCACCCGCGCCGTGGCCGAGCCAGAGGACCGCCGTCGGATGCGCGGCGGCCGCGATCGTGAGCCGGCCGGGCCCGACGGAGGTGGGGACATCGAGGATCATGGCATCGACGCTACCCGGCCGCCGGGTACGACGGGCGGCGCGGGCGAGAGCGGTGGAGAAGTCGTCGAGCGTCGGGGGTGTGGACGGAAATACGAACGTCCAGTCCGAGCCGGATCTTGTTTCCTGCCGCGCGCGGGCGGACCATGGAAGAAGGCGGATGGGGCGCCGCGGGTCGGATGGGGAAGATCACGATGGTCGCAAAAACACGGGTGTGCGCGGCGTGCGGGGCGCCGATCTCGGCCGAGCGCCGACTGGTTCCGACGTCGTCGGGGTCATGGACGGTGGCGGTGGTGTCCGTCGGCTGCCGGAATCCGCTGTGCCCGCTGGCGGCATCGCGCGGCGAGGCCCCGCGCGGCCCTGGCGCACTCGTCGCCTGATCGTCGCCGCTCACCACGCGCCCGGCTCGGACGCGTCCAGCGCACGCACGCTCTCCACTCCGGGAACGGCGGCCAGGTCGTCCACCAGCTTGCCCGTCTGCAGCACGCCTCCCCGCACCCGCACGTGCAACTCGACGCGCTCCGCCGATCCGGCGGCTCCCAGCTCCTCCACCCGGGCCTTCACCCCCGCCTGCGTGCACAACTCCAGCACACGGGCCACGGCGTCGCCGCTCCGGGCGGCGAGCACGACGAGAACCGTCCCCGCGGTGCGGCGAAGGATGCGCTCGGCGGTGGGCAGGGTCCCGACGGCCAGCAGGTGCAGGGCGGTCCCGGCGGCGGCGAGCACCGGGAGGCCGGCCCCGCACGCCATCCCGACCGCCGCGGTCACCCAGATGGAGGCCGCCGTCGTCAGCCCGACGACGCTGCCGCGGTGGACGAAGATCACCCCGGCGCCGACGAAGCCGATGCCCGTCACCACCTGGGCGGCGATGCGGGACGGGTCCGCCGCCGCATGCCCGAAGGCGGTGAAGCCGAAAGCCGAGACGAGGGTGAACAGCGCGGAGCCGAGGCCCACGAGGATGTGGGTGCGGAGTCCCGCGCTCTTGAGCCTCCGCTCCCGCTCGACCCCGATGACGGCCGACAGCACGAAGGCGAGCAGGAGCAGCAGGAGCTGGGTGACCAGCTCCGTCCCGCCGAGCCACAACGTCATGGCCGGATTCTAGGTTCGCGGGGTGCCCCTGCACACCGCAGCTCTACGCGGGAGCGCCCTCCGCCGCACCGCGGCTGCGCGGCCGGACGAACACCAGCAGCGCCAGATGCACCACGGCGAGCACGGTCGCGACCCCCACCGCCGCCAGCCAGTTCCCGGAGGTCGTCCCGCCGCTGAACAGCAGTCCGAGCACGGTCGTCGCCACGATGGCCCCGACGTAGCGCGAAGTCTGGAAGATCCCGGCAGCGACGCCCGCGTCCTCGGGGCGGGCCGACGAGTAGAGCGCCTGATTCATCCCGATGCTGACGACGCAGTACGGGATGCCGAGCGCCGCCGTCAGGAGCAGCACCACCCACGGCGCAGTGGTGAACGCGGCGACCGCGAGGAGGCCGGCCCCGACCACGAGGGCGATCGCCCCGGTCACGAGCGTCGGGCGCAGCCCGATCGACTCGATCGCGCGCGCCGCCAGCGGCGTGATCACGATCGTCACCGCCGCGAGGGGGAACATCAGCAGTCCGGCCACGCCGGCGGAGTAGCCGCCGTGCGTCTGCAGGAACTGAGGCAGGCCGAAGAAGGCGGAGTAGTAGACGACGTTGAAGATCGCGAACGACAGGTACACCAGCATCAGCCGGCGGTTGGCGGCGAGCAGGCGCAGGTCGAGGAACGGGTGCGCGGTGCGCAGCTCCCGCCAGACGAACAGGGCGCCCGCGGCGACGCAGACGGGGAGGAGCCACCACAGCGGCTGCGGCTCGAGGTCGAGCAGGAAGATCAGGAGCGACGTCAGCGTGGCGACGAAGAGCAGGATGCCCGGGATGTCGGACTCGGCGAGCGTCTGCCGCAGCGGAGTGCGCGCACGCTCGGCGTCCTTGGGGGCGAAGAGCCACGCGCCGGCGAACGCGAGCGCGGCGAGCGGCACGTTCACCCAGAAGATCGACTGCCACCCGAGGAAGGTGATGAGCGCCCCGCCGAGGACCGGTCCGATTGCGGCGCCCGACGTGTTGGCGATCTGGATGCGGCCGAGCAGCCGCGGCGTCCCGACGTTCGAGCTCGCCGCCAGGGGACGCAGCATCGCGATCGCGGACGGGAAGGCGGTCGCCGTGCCGATCGCGAGCGCGACGCGGCCGGTGCACACCGCCGCGAACGAGCCCGCGAACGGCGTGAGCGCGCAGGCGAGTGCGACGACGACCATCCCGAACAGGAACAGGCGGCGCGGGCCGAAGCGGTCGCCGAGCCGACCCATCAACGGCTGCCCCGCGGCCGAGGCCAGGTAGAAGGAGGTGATGACCCAGGTGACCGCCGTCACATCCACGCCGAAGTCGTGCTGCAGCGGCACGAGCGCGACCGCGATCATCGACGAGTTGAGCGGGTTCAGCAGCGTGCCGAGGCTGAGCGCCGCGACGGCTGACCCCGTGCGCGGGCGGGCGGTGTCGGCGGAGGCGGTCACTCCATCCAGGCTACTCGGCTCGCGGGGTCAGTCGTCGAGGTCCTCCGTGGTGACGGGGATGGTGGAGCGGTAGGGGTAGGCCGGCATCGACGAGTACTCCTCCTCGTCGGCCAGCTCGTACACGTCGTAGGCGAGGGCGCCGGCGAACGTGGTGGCGACGCGGATCTCCCCGGGCGGGCATCCGCCGATGAGCGGGACGACCACGACGCTGTCGAGGGTCCGGCCGTCCTCGTAGAGGAGGGCCGCTTTGATGGTTCGCGTGAGAGCGTCCATGACCGGACTGTACGCGGTTCTCCCGCGCGTCCCTTGACGGCGCACGGCCTGTCGGAGAAAGTGATGACGAGAGGAGGCTCGCGTGGGAACGCTGATCTACGACGGAGCCGACGGGTTCGCCTTCGACGACCGCGTGCTGGTGCACCTCCAGGCGGTCATCCAGCAGAAGCTGCGCCGGCGGGAGGGCTTCCTGCTGGTCTGGACGGATCGCACCGCCGGGCCGATCGGCGTCCTCCGCTCGATCTGGCTCGACCCGGCCATCTCCGTCCAGTTCGTGTTCACGGGCTCCACACTCCCCGAGCTGAATCGCGACTGGCTGACCCTGCTGAGCGAACGGGCCAACAGCAACTCGGGGCTCATCCTGGAGGACGACCTCCGGGCGGAGATCCGCGAGGAGATGCCCGAGGGCAGCTACCGGGCGAGCAAGACCAGGCCGGGCGCGCGGCACGGGGGGCTCCTGACGTGGGGAAGCTGATCTACGGCCACTCTGCGCAAGAATACGAGTTCGACGACCGGACGCTGTCGCACGTCAAGATCGCGATCGTGACGAAACTGCGCCGGCACGAGAGCTTCCTGCTGAACTGGCAGGTCCCGAGCGAGCACGGCGGCGGCAGGGTGAGTCTCTGGATCAGCCGCGAGATCCCGATGGCGTTCCTCTTCTCGGGCAGCCGGCCGCCGAAGCTCAACGAGCGCTGGATGGACGCCCTGCTCCAGTCGAGCCAGCGCACCGGAGGCATGGTCATCATCCCCGAAGCGGAGGCGGAGACGCGCCCGTCGTAGGACTGAGTCCGGCGACAGCGGACCGCTAGGCTCATCCCGCCCGGCAGGTCGCCGGCAGGACACGCACAGGGGAGTGGATGTCGTTCCAGGCATACCTCGACACGATCGAGGACAAGACCGGCCGCACGCCGCGGCAGCTGGTGGACGAGGCCGCGGCGAAAGGATTCGGGCCCGGCACGAAGGCCGGCGAGATCCTCGCCTGGCTCGCCGACGAGTACGGGCTGGGGAGAGGCCACGGGATGGCGCTGGTGCACGTCATCACCAAGGGGCCGACGATCTCCAGCAAGCATGTCGGGACGGACGGCGTGCATCGCGACGAGTCGGAGACGCTCTGGCTGGACGGCAAGGCGACCAAGCCGTCCCCCTGACCGACTCCTCGGGCGGTGAGGTGCTCGCAGATGCGTGCGACACGCCGCGTGGTGCAGCATCTGCGAGCACCTCAGCGGGTGGTGGCGCTAGGGGAGCAGGGCGAGCTTGCCGCCCGGGTGGCCCTGCTTGAGGAAGGCGAGGGCCTCGGGGGCCTCCGCCAGCGGGTAGGTGCGGGCGACGGGCACCTGCAGGCGTCCCTCGGCGGCCAGATCGAGCAGCCGGCCGCGAACGGAGTCGCGGTACGCCTGGCTTTCGGGCTGGGCTCCGAACACGGCGTGGAAGCCCTCCTGCTGGGCTCGCCCGGCGGCCACGATGGTGACGATGCGCTGCCGGTCGGGCACGAGCTGGAGCGAGACGTCGACCGCCTCGTCGGTGCCGACGGTGTCGAGCGCCGCGGCCACAGGACCTTGGGCGGCCTCGGCGACGCGCTCGGCGAGGCCGGGACCGTAGGCGACCGGGACGCCGCCGAACCGCCGCACCCGGGCGAAGCTCGACTCGCTCGCGGTGCCGACGACCCGGGCCCCGAGCTCGGCGGCCTGCTGCAGGATGCTGACGCCGACCGCGCCGGACGCCCCGTGCACGAGGATGGTCTCGCCCGGCCGGACACCGGTCACGTGAAGCATCTGCGCCGCGGTGGTGCCGACCAGGAGGAGGTTCGCGGCCTCCTCGTCGGACAGCCGGGCCGGCTTGGCGAAGACGTCCTTCGCAGGGACCGTGACCTCGGTCGCGTAGCCCCCGTTGATGCGGAACGCCACGACGGCGTCGCCGACCGCACCCCCGCCCGAGGCGATCTCGGTGTCCGGCCCGATCGCGGAGATCACGCCGGACACCTCGTACCCGATCGGGACCGGCAGCTCGAGACCGTCACGCGGAGCCGAGACGTGCTTGTAGTCGGCCGGGTTCACACCCGCCGCGCGCACCGCGATGGTGACCTCGCCCGCCCGCGGCTCCGGCGTCTGCACCTCTGCGAACTCCCAGGTCTCCGGCGCGCCCCAGGTCGTCGCCCTCCACTGTCGTGCCATGCCCGCAGTCAACCCCTCGCCGGCCGCTGGCTCAAGACGCCGAGACAGCGTCGCTCGCCCGGCCGCTGTGCCGGACGCGCCGAGAGCGGGTGGGAGCCAGCCGCAGCATCTGCGCCGTGGAGCTGTCGTCGAGGTCGACCAGGTCGCTGCGCGACTTGATGAAGTCGCTGAACGAGCGGTAGCCGAGGGCCTTCTCGCTGAACGACGGGTCCATCCGCTTCATCTGGCCCTTCACCGTCGAGCTGTGCAGCCATTCCGAGTCGTCCTTCTCGTGGCCGAGCTGCATCGCCCGGGCGAGCAGCCGGGTCGCGACGAGCTGGCGGTCCTCCGACGGCTCCTCGGCCGAGTCCTCCGCCTCCGCCTCCGCGGTCGCGGCGGCGCGCCTCCGGCCGCCCCTGCGTGCAGGCTGCTCGGGCTCCTCAGCGACCGGAGGGGTCGCGTCCCCGGCACCCTCGGCCGACGCTTCGGCGGCCGGCTCCGCGGTGGTGGACGCTTCTGCCGCGGCCTTGGCCCCCCGGCGGCGCCCCCGCGCAGGCGCGGCAGGCGCCTCCTCCGCTTCGACGCCGACCCCGGCGACCTCCACCTCGTCGGCCTCAGCGGCCTCGTCGCGGGCGACACCGGGCAGGTCGTCGTAGCTCACGAACTCGTCGCACGCCGCGGCGAGCGACTTGGCGGTCGACCCGGCCACGCCGATCCCGATGACGTACCGGCCGAGCCGCTTGACCCGCTGCGCGAGCGGGACGTAGTCGGAGTCTCCGGCCACGATCACGACGTGCGTGAGCTCGGGCAGCCGGAACAGGTCTTCGACCGCATCGACGGCGAGCCGGATGTCGGCGCCGTTCTTGGCGTAGGCGGCGGCGGGAAACAGCTGCACCAGGTCGACCGCGCGGCCCACCAGCTGCCCGCGGTACTCGGCGTTCACGGCGGACGACCAGTCGGCGTAGGCCCGCGTCAGCACCAGCGTGCCGAACGACGAGGAGAAGTCGATGACCGCACCCAGGTCGACCCGTGCCTCCTCCAGCTTCTCCGAGAAGGCGGCCTTCGGCTGGGTGGAGCTCGACTTCGGCCGGTCGCGCATGTACGAGCCGCGGCCGTGCACCTGGTCGTAGCGCGAGATCACGATGTTGTCGAAGTCGATGTAGACGGCGACGCGGCCATCTCCGGGTTCAGTCATGCTGCAACGATATCCCGCGCCCGCCGCGGCAGGGCCGGGCGGGCGCGGGCTGTGGAGAAGCCGCTCCCTGGGGAGAGGCGCACCACGGTCGTCAGGCGCGGGCGTAGCGGTCGGCCACGTCGAGGGCCGCGTCGATCGCGGCGAGGCCGCGGCGCAGCTCGTCCTCCTCGATGACCAGGGGAGGGGCGACGTGGACGCGGTTGAAGTGCGTGAACGGCCAGACGCCGGCCGCCTTGCAGGCCGCGGCGACCTCCGCCATCGGCGCAGCGTCCGCCCCGGCCGCGTTGAACGGCACCAGAGGCTCACGGGTCTCGCGGTCGCGCACGAGCTCCAGCGCCCAGAACAGGCCCCGGCCGCGCACCTCGCCGAGCGACGGATGCCGGTCGAGCCACGACCGCAGCTCCGGCTCGACCACGCGCGAGCCCAGGTCGCGCACCCGGTCGAGGATGCCGTCACGCTCGAACACCTCGAACGTCGCGACGCCGGCCGCGCACGCCAGCGGGTGCCCGGAGTAGGTCAGGCCGCCCTGGAACGGCACCTCGTCGAAGAACGACGCGATGGCGTCCGAGATCACCACGCCGCCCAGCGGCACGTAGCCCGAGTTGACGCCCTTCGCGAAGGTGATCAGGTCGGGCACGACGTCGAACGCGTCGACGGCGAACCACTCGCCGACCCGCCCGAAGCCGACCATGACCTCGTCGGCGATGTACACGATCCCGTACCGGTCGCACAGCTCGCGCACCCCGGCCAGATACCCGGGCGGCGGCACCAGCACACCGTTGGTGCCGACCACCGTCTCGGCGATGATCGCGGCGATCGTGCCGGCGCCCTCGAGCACGATGACGTTCTCCAGGTGCTCCAGCGCCCGCGCGGTCTCCTCCTCCGGAGAGGCGGAGTGGAACGCGCTGCGGTACGGGTACGGCCCGAAGAAGTGCGCGACGGAGGGATCGGTCGGCTCGTTCGCCCAGCGCCGCGGGTCGCCGGTGAGCGCGATCGCCGTAGCCGTGCCGCCGTGGTACGAGCGGTACATCGACAGCACCTTGCGGCGGCCGGTGACCCGGCGCGCCAGGCGAACCGCGTACTCGTTCGCGTCCGCCCCGCCGTTGGTGAAGAACACCTTGTTCAGGCTCCCCGGCGCCACCTCGGCGATGCGGCGGGCGAGCTCCCCGCGCACGTCGTTGGCCATCGACGGCTGCACGGTGGCGAGCCGCCCGGCCTGCTGCTGGATGGCCGCGACGAGGTCGGGATGCTGGTGACCCAGGTTGAGATTGACCAGCTGCGAGCTGAAGTCGAGGTAGGCGTTGCCGTCGTAGTCCCAGAACGTGGAGCCCTCGCCCGCCGCGACGGGCAGCGGGTCGATCTTCGCCTGCGCGCTCCAGGAGTGGAACACGTGGCCGCGGTCGTCCGCGCGCACCTGCGCCTCGGCCGCTGCGTCGCCGAACGCGTGCTCGGCGCCGTGCCGGTCGACGTATCCCGTGCGGGTCTGCGCCGCCGAGTGGATGGTGTCGGTCATGTCGTGGTCCTCGTCGGTCTCAGGAGTTGCCGGGGAAGGCGAGCTCGATGCGGGAGTGCACGGGGTCGGGCCAGCGCGTGGTGACCACCTTGCTGCGCGTGTAGAAGTGGAACGACTCCGGCCCGTAGATGTGCGAGTCGCCGAACAGCGAGTTCTTCCAGCCGCCGAACGAGTACGCGCCGACCGGGACGGGGATGGGCACGTTGATGCCGACCATCCCGACCTCCACCTCGAACTCGAAGCGGCGGGCCGCTCCGCCGTCGCGCGTGAACAGGGCGACGCCGTTGCCGTACAGGTTCGCGTTGATCAGCTCGACCGCGTCCTCGAACGTGTCGACGCGCACCACGGAGAGCACCGGGCCGAAGATCTCGTCGTCGTACGCCTTCATGCCGGGCTTCACGTGGTCCAGCAGGCTGACGCCGACGAAGAAGCCGTCTCCCTGGAACTCGCGCCGGGTGCCGTCGGCGACGACGGTCGCGCCCTCGGCGGTGGCTCCCGTGACGTAGGAGGCGACCTTGTCGCGGTGCTCCCGCGTGATGAGCGGACCCATCTCGCTTGCCGCGTCCGTGCCCGGTCCGATGCGCAGCGCGTCGAGGCGCGAGTGGATGGCGGGCACCAGCCGGTCGGCCACGTCGCCCACGGCCACGACCACGCTCACGGCCATGCAGCGCTCGCCGGCGGAGCCGTACGCGGCAGAGACCGCGGCGTCGGCGGCGGCGTCGATGTCGGCGTCCTCCAGCACCACCATGTGGTTCTTCGCACCGCCCAGGGCCTGCACGCGCTTGCCGTTGGCGGAGGCGCGCTGGTAGATCGAGCGCGCGATCGGGGTCGAGCCGACGAAGCTGACCGCGGAGACGTCAGGGGAGTCGAGGATGGCGTCCACCGCCTCCTTGTCGCCGTGCACGACGTTCAGCACGCCGTCGGGGAGCCCGGCCTCGCGGAACAGCTTCGCCAGGTAGACGGACGCGCTCGGGTCCTTCTCGCTCGGCTTGAGGACGACGGTGTTGCCGCACGCGATCGCGCTCGCGACCATCCACAGCGGCACCATGACGGGGAAGTTGAACGGGGTGATGCACCCGACGACGCCGACCGGCTGCTTGACGCTGTGCACGTCGACGCCGGTGGAGACCTGTTCGCTGTACTCGCCCTTGAGCTTGTCGATCAGGCCGCTCGCGAACTCCACGTTCTCCAGGCCCCGGCCGATCTCGCCCGCGGCGTCGGAGAGCACCTTGCCGTGCTCGCTCGTCACGATCGCGGCGAGCTCGTCCTTGCGCTCGGTGAGCAGGTGGCGGAGGCGGAACAGCACGTCCGCGCGCTTCGTCAGGCTGGTGGCGCGCCAAGCGGGGAAGGCGGCCCGCGCGGCGGCGATGGCCCGCTGGGTCTCGGCGGTATCGGCGAGCGCGACCTCGTGCTGCCGCTCACCCGTGGCGGGGTTGAAGACAGGGCCGGTGCGCACGGCGCCGGTCGGCTCGGCGGGCGACTCCTCGCCGGCGATGAAGTGTCGGATCAGGGCCACGGGGGTCCTCCTCGAGGGTTCGGCCGGACGTTCTGCCCGGCCGGGGCGGTAGGCTTTCCTCCCAATGATCACAGAGCGGGGGCCGGAGGAGCGATGCCAGATCGTCGGGACCACGGAACGGGTCGGACAGTTCGTCCGGATGCGGGCGAGGCATCGTCGGCCGTGCTGCCCACCGTCCGCGAAGTGCTGCGGATGGAGCCGGTCGCCCGCGCGCTGCCGGAGGTGCTGACCGGCCGCGAGCGGCTCGACGCGCCGGTACGCTGGGTGCACGTCGCCGAGACCGCGGAGGCGGCGCGGCTGGGCTCGGGCGGGGAGCTGCTGCTCGCCACAGGCGTCGGCTGGCCGGCCGACGACGCGTCGCTGCGGCGGCTCGGGCGCGTGCTGATCGAGGCCGACGTCGCCGGGCTCGTGCTCGAGCTGGGGCCGCCGATGCCGGTGCCTCCGCCCGCGCTGGTGGACGAGTTCCGCACCGCGGGGCGGCCGTTCGCGGTGCTGCACAGGGAGGCGCGGTTCGTGGCGATCACGGAAGCCGTGCACTCGCGGATCATCGCGGAGCAGATGGGGGCGCTGCGGGCGAGGGACGACATCCATGCGCTCTTCACCGATCTCAGCCTGCGCGGCAGCCCCGCCGACTTCATCGTCGAGCAGGCCGCACGCGTGCTCGGCTGCCCGGTCGTCCTGGAGGACACCAACCACCGCGTGATCGCGGCCGGCGGGATCGACGCGGCCTCCCGCACCGGCGGGGGAGCGGAGCTCGCCGACTGGGAGCAGCGGTCGCGCGCCGAGCACCGCTCCCGCACGGGCGGCTGGACGATCGTCCCGGTGGAGGCGCGCGGGATGCGGTGGGGGCACCTGATCGCGCTGCCGGGGGAGCCGCACCCGGCCGGCCGCTCGAACGTGCTCGAGCAGGCGGCCGTGGCGCTGGCGCTCAGCCGCCTGACCGACCGGGACGACGACGAGTGGACGCGGCGCAGCCACGACGCGCTGCTCGCGTCGCTGCTCGGCCGCCGGTTCGCCGGGGAGGGCGGCGTGACCGCTCGGTTCGAGGCGGCCGGGTTCCCGCTCAGCGGACGGACGGTCGCGGGCGCTGCGGTGCGGCTGCGGTCGGGCACGCTGCCCGCGTCCGCCGCGACGCGGGCGGTGGAGGCCGCGCGGGCGGCGGGGGTGGATGCGGTCGCCGGGCGGCATCCCGAGCAGGCGGGGACGCTCGTCGTGGCGGTGTCGCCGCGGCCGGGCCGGGCGCTCGGCGACGCGGTGTTCGCCGCGATCGCGGAGGCCGCTGCGTCGTCGCGGACGGACGACCCGGCGGCGGTCGTGGCGGTCGGGTCGGACGCGCGGGGCATCGCGGGGCTCCTCTCCTCGCTGGAGGAGGCGGTGGCGCTGGCGACCGCCTCCGCGGGGGGACGGCCGGAGGGGCAGCGGCTCGGCCGCACGGTCGTCGTGCAGCGCGTGTCGCACCGGCCGCTGCTGCGGCTGGTGAACGCGCTCGGCGGCGATCCCCGGATGCTGGAGCACACGGAGCAGATGCTGCGGCCGCTGATCGAGCACGACCTCGCCACCGGCGGCGACCTGGTCGAGGTGCTGCGGGCGTACCTCAGCCACCCCGGCAACCGCACCCGCGCCGCCGCGGCGAGCCACCTGTCCCGGTCGGTGTTCTACCAGCGCATCGCCCTCATCGAGGAGCTGCTCGGGATGGACCTCGACGACGGCGAGACCGTCGCCGCCCTGCATGCGGCCGTGCTGGCGCGGGGCCCGGCGCGCTGACGCGCCCGGCGCATCCGTGGGACGCAACACGCCGCAACCCGTCGCGCGCAACGGCGTGTTGCGTCAACCAGACGCGGCGGTCGCTTGGGCGTCGTTCGGCGCGCGCCCGACGCAACGCTCCATCCGTGGGTCGCAACACGCCGCAACCCGTCGCGCGCAACGGCGTGTTGCGGCCCATGGATGCGTCTGGTTGACGGGACGCGCCGTCGCCGCTCTCCGCCGCACGGCGTGTCGCGTCAACCAGGCGCGGCGGTCGCCCGGGCGTCGTTCGGCGCGCGCCGGGCGCAACGCTCCATCCGTGGGTCGCAACACGCCGCAACCCGTTGCCCGCAACGGCGTGTTGCGGCCCATGGATGCGTCTGGTTGACAGGACGCGCCGTCGCCGCGCTCCGCCGCGCGGCGTGTCGCGTCAACCAGGCGGGAGCGGGGAGCGGAGCACCGTCAGGAGTCGAAGCCGAGGCCGACGGCGTCGAGGGTGCGGAGGAAGGCGTTGCGCCGGCCGCCGCGGTGGTCCGCCTGGTCGAGCGACCAGCGGGTGAGGTTGATGCCGACGGCGGCGGCCGGCTCGGGCGGGAACGGCAGCGGGCGGGTGCGCACCATCTCCAGCTCGGTGCGCTCCGTGGTGCGGCCGGCCAGCAGGTCCAGCATCACCTGCGCGCCGAAGTGCGTCGCCGCGACGCCGAGCCCGGTGTAGCCGGCGGCGTAGGCGACCTTGCCGTCGCGGGCTGAGCCGAAGAACGCGCAGAACCGGCTGCAGGTGTCGATCGCGCCGGCCCAGCGGTGTGTGAAGGTGAGCCCCTCCAGCTGCGGGAACGTGGTGAAGAAGTGGCTCGCCAGCCTCCGGAACGTCTCCGGCCGGTCCTCGTACGCCTCCCGCACGCGGCCGCCGTAGTGGTAGATCGCGTCATAGCCGCCGAACAGGATGCGGTCGTCGGCGGTGAGCCGGTAGTAGTGGAACTGGTTCGCCGAGTCGCCGATGCCCTGCCGGCCCTCCCAGCCGATCGACGCCCGCTGCGCCGCGGAGAGCGGCTCGCTCATCAGCACGTAGTCGTACACGGGGACGGTCGCGAGCCGGTTGCGGCGCAGCAGGCTCGGGAAGACGTTGGTGGCGAGGGCCGTCCGCCGGGAGCGGAGGGTGCCGGTCGGGGTCTCGAGCACCGTGCCGTCGCCGATGCTCTCCACCGGGCTGTGCTCGAAGATCTCGACGCCGGCGTCCACGCAGGCGCGGGCGAGCGCCCGGGCGAGCTTGGCGGGGTGGACGAGGGCCGAATCCCGCGTACGCAGCAGTCCCGCCTCGTAGGTGGGCGAGTGGACGAGGGAGCGGACCGCGTCCCGGTCGAGCAGCGTCGCCTCCGGACCCTCGGCTTCGCGCAGCCACTCCACCTGGTGCGGCTCGGTGGCGACATCCAGCGCGCCGTTGCGTTCGAACTCGGCGTCGAGCCCGAGCTCGGCGACGATGCTCTCGATCTCGTCGAGGTTGCGCATCCCGAGCCGCTGGAGCTTGTCGAACTCGCCGGGCCAGCGGCTGCGGCCGTTCTCGTCGCCGTGGGTCAGGCTCGCCTCGCAGAAGCCGCCGTTGCGACCGGACGCGGCCCAGCCGACCCGGCGCCCCTCCAGCACCACGACGCGCGCCGACGGGTCCTCGCGCTTGGCGAGCAGGGCCGTCCAGAGACCGGTGTAGCCGGCGCCGACGACGGCGACGTCACAGCCCAGGTCGCCGTGCAGCTGCGGGTAGCGGTCGCTCGGGGCGTCCTCGGTCCAGAACACCGCCTGGCGGCTGGAGGCGAGGGCGTGACGCACCACCGCGTCGGCCGGGCGTTCGCGTTCGAAGACGGTGCTGGTCCGGGAGGGGCTCACGCCGCCATTCTGCCCGACCGGGTGGTGGCCGTTCGTCGGGAAAGGGGTGCGCGTCCAGGCAATCCGTCCGGTCGGATGAGCACGTTCGCAGCGAAATGCCGGGATGCGCGGCGGAGCCGAGCCAGTAGTGTAAGCCGCGCACCACGAAGGGAGGCGGCCGTGAGCAACGCAGGGCGCGTGACGATCGCGGGGCTCGCCGAGCAGCTCGGCCTGTCCAAGGCGTCCGTGTCGTACGCGCTGAACGGCCTGCCCGGGGTCAGTGACGAGACCCGGGAGCGCGTGCTCGCGCTCGCCGAGCAGCTCGGCTGGCACCCCAGCTCGTCCGCGCGTGCGCTCTCGCGTGCGCGCTCCGACACGATCGGGATCGTGCTGCGCCGCGACCCCAGCCTGCTCGGCGCCGAGCCCTACTACATGAGCCTCCTCGCCGGCGTCGAGAGCGAGCTGTCGGAGACCGGGCAGTCGCTGCTGCTGCGCATGGTCGGCGCGGACGCCGGGCAGGAGGTGGCCGCCTACCGCCGGTGGAGCGCCGAGGCACGGGTGGACGGGGTCATGCTGTTCGACATCACGTTCGACGACCCCAGGCCCGCGCTGCTCGAGCAACTCGGCCTCGCCTACGTGCTGCACGGCAATCGCGAGACGCTCGCGCCGGGCAAGGTGCTGCTGTACGACGCCCGGGCCGACGCGGAGGTGCTCGTGCGGCACCTCGCCTCCCTCGGCCACAGGAGGGCGCTGCACATCGCAGGTCCCGCCGAGTTCGAGCACGAGGCGGACCGGCGGGACGCCGTGGGCGCGACCGCGCGCGAGCTCGGCCTCGACTTCGTGTTCGCGGCGTCCGACTACTCGATGGGGTCGGGGGAGCGGATCGCCGGCGAGACGATCGCGGCCGACCCGGCCATCACCGCCGTGCTCACCTCCAACGACCTGCTCGCGCTCGGCGCGCAGACGGCCCTCAACCGCGCCGGCCGGGACGACGTGGCGATCGTCAGCTGGGACGACTCCCTGCTCTGCCGGCTCGGGACGAGGCCCATCACCGCGCTCGACCGGTCACCCGAGGAGCAGGGCCGCCGCTCGACCCGGATGCTGCTCGACCAGCTCGCAGGCACTCCCACGCCCGACCACCGCGCCCGCGAGAGCCGCCTCATCGCGCGCGCGACCAGCATCCCCGCGCCGGCCCACACCGCGCGCTGACGCGCGCGGGCCCCGCCGGGGCGCGACTCGTGACGAATCGCGACCATTCGTGACGAATCGCGACCATTCGTCACGAGTCGCGAATCGCTACCGTTCGTGACCCATCGCGCCGATTGGTGACGAGTCGCGACTAGTTGCGATCATTCGTGACGAGTCGCGACCATACGTCACGAATCGCGGCGATTCGTGACGAGTCGCGGGCGGGGGTGTGAGCGCAGCGCGACCGGGGTTCACGCGGGGCACGAGACCGCCCGGTATACCCTCGGACGAGGTGAAGTCAAGGATTGACACCTGAACCGGTTAAGTTAGGCTTCCCCTGCGCCCGGCCGCTCGCCCTTCGAACCCGACCGGGAGCGCCCCCATCAAGAGACGAAGGAGTCACAATGAGGAAACGCGCCATCGCCGTCGCGGCACTGGCCGCTGCGGTCTCGCTCGTGGTCGCGGGCTGCAGCAGCTCGGGGTCCGGAGGGTCGTCCAGCGGGTCGACGCTCACCTACTGGGCCAGCAACCAGGGGACCAGCCTCGACAACGACAAGCAGGTCCTCACCCCGGTCCTGGACAAGTTCACCAAGGAGACCGGCGTCAAGGTCAAGCTCGAGGTCATCGGGTGGAACGACCTGCAGACGCGCATCCAGACCGCCGTCACCTCCGGCCAGGGACCGGACGTCCTCAACATCGGCAACACCTGGGCCGCGTCGCTGCAGGCGACCGGCGCGTTCCTGCCGTTCGACGACGCCAACATGAAGGCCATCGGCGGCAGCGACAAGTTCGTGAAGGCCGCGCTCGCCACCGGCGGTGCCGAGGGCAAGCCGGTCACCAGCGTCCCGCTGTACGGGCTCGCCTACGGCCTCTACTACAACAAGAAGATGTTCACCGACGCCGGCGTGCAGCCGCCGACGACGTGGGAGGAGCTCGTCGCCGCAGCGAAGAAGCTGACCAACGGCACCACCTACGGGTTCGCCCTCGCGGCCGGCAGCTACACCGAGAACGTGCACTTCGCGTTCATCAACTCGGCGCAGAACGGCGGGGAGTGGTTCGACAAGAAGGGCAACCCCACCTTCGACAGCCAGGCCAACGTCGACGGCATCAAGCGCTACCTCGACCTGATGCAGACCGACAAGGTCGTCAACCCGTCGAACGCGCAGTACGACAACGGCGTGCAGGCGGTCAACGACTTCGCCACCGGCAAGGTCGCGATGATCCTCAGCCAGAACAACGCCGACGCCTCCATCGTCGCGAACGGCATGACGAACGATCAGTACGGCGTCGTCCCCTTCCCGGCCCCCGAAGGCGGCAAGGACATCGCCACCTTCATCGCCGGCATCAACCTGTCGATCTTCAAGAACACGAAGAACAAGGATGCGGCCCTCAAGTTCGTGAAGTACATGACGAGCAACGACGTCCAGACCACCCTCGGCAAGCCGTACGCGAGCCTGCCGGTGCTGAACGACGCCAAGCCGGTGTTCACGGACAACGCCGAGGAGGCCGCGACCTTCCAGAAGATCTACAACGACATGTCCAAGCCGCTCCCGCTGGTGCCGGCCGAGGACCAGTTCGAGAACACGGTCGGAAAGGCGATGAACGACATGTTCGCCAAGATCGCCACCGGCAGCACGGTCTCCGACGCCGACATCAAGTCGGCGCTGAAGAACGCGCAGGACCAGGTCAAGCAGTCCCTGGGCGGCTGATCCGCCGAAGCATCGCACGCCGGGCGGGGCGCAGCCGCGTCCCGCCCGGCGTTCAGCCACACCCGTAAGGAGACCCATGTCGACGACGACAGACGTCCGCGGCCCCGCCGTCACCGTGCCGCCCGCCGCTGCCCCTCCGAAGCCGAAACGGCGCCGCCCCAAGGGGTGGTGGCTGCCGTTCGTGCTGCTCGCTCCGGCCATCGTGTTCGAGCTGCTCATCCACGTGGTCCCGATGCTCACCGGTATCTGGATCAGCTTCACCCAGCTGACCAAGTTCTACATCGCCAACTGGGGCGAGGCGCCCTTCGTCGGGCTCAAGAACTACGCGGTCGCGCTCGACTTCAACGGCTCGGTCGGCCAGGGGCTGCTCAAGTCGTTCTTCGTGACGGTCGGGTTCACCATCCTGGTCGTCGGCCTCTCCTGGGTGCTCGGGATGGCCGCGGCCGTCGCGCTGCAGGAGCGGTTCCGGGGCCGCGCGTTCTTCCGGACGCTGTTCCTGGTGCCGTACGCGCTGCCGCTGTACGCCGGCATCATCACCTGGAAGTTCATGTTCCAGAAGGACACCGGCGCGATCAACCACTTCCTGTTCGACAACCTCGGCCTGCCGGGCGACAAGCCGTTCTGGCTGATCGGCGGCAACGCGTTCTGGTCGATCGTCATCGTCGCGATCTGGCGGCTCTGGCCGTTCGCCTTCCTGATGCTGATGGCCGGCCTCCAGTCGATCCCGTCGGACGTCTACGAGGCCTCGGCGGTGGATGGGGCCAGGCCCTTCCGGCAGTGGCGCTCGATCACCCTGCCGATGCTGCGGCCGGTGAACCTCGTGCTGCTGCTCGTGATGTTCCTGTGGACCTTCAACGACTTCAACACCCCGTACGTGCTGTTCGGGAGCACAGCCCAACCCGCGGCGGGCGACCTGATCTCCTTCCACATCTACAACGCGTCGTTCCTGACCTGGAACTTCGGCTCCGGCGCCGCCATGAGCGTGCTGCTGCTGCTGTTCCTGCTGATCGTGACCGGCATCTACCTGCTCGTCGTCAACCGGAGGAGCCGCAATGCGTGAGACCCGCTCATCCCATGTCTTCCGCTGGGTCACCATCGCGGTGCTGACGGTGTTCACCGTCGTCCCGCTGTATGTGATGATCACGTCGTCGGTGAAGCCGCTGTCGGAGGTGCAGTCGGCGTTCACCTGGTGGCCGCAGACGATCACCTTCCAGCCGTTCATCGACATGTGGTCGACCGTGCCGCTGGCGTCGTACTTCGTGAACAGCCTCATCGTGTCGAGCGCGGCGACCCTGATCTCGCTGGTGATCGCGGTGTTCGCCGCCTACGCGGTGTCGCGGTACCGGTTCAAGGGACGCGGCGTGTTCACGACCACCGTGCTGTCGACCCAGATGTTCCCCGGCGTGCTGTTCCTGCTGCCGCTGTTCCTCATCTTCGTCAACATCAACCAGGCGACCGGCATCCAGCTGGTCGGCACGCGCTGGGGCCTCATCATCACGTACTTCACGTTCGTGCTGCCGTTCTCGATCTGGATGCTCGCCGGCTACTTCGACAACATCCCGCGCGAGCTCGACGAGGCGGCGAAGGTGGACGGCTCGGGCGCGATGGGCGCGCTCTGGCACGTCGTCATACCGGCCGCCCGGCCGGGGCTCATCGCGGTCGCGATCTACTCGTTCATGACCAGCTGGGGCGAGGTGCTGTTCGCGTCGGTGATGACGACCGACGAGAACAGGACGCTCGCGGTCGGGTTGCAGCTGTACTCCACCCAGACCAACGTCTACTGGAACCAGATCATGGCGGCGTCGCTGGTGGTGTCCATCCCGATCGTGGTGGCGTTCCTGCTGCTGCAGCGCAACTTCGTCGCCGGGCTCACCGCCGGCGCGGTCAAGTGAGCCGCGGCCCCTCCCCGAAGAAAGGCATCATGGATCGACCTTCCCCGGTCTTGCAGGTCGGCGACGCCCCGGTGGTGTGGCTCGGCGCCAACTTCTGGTCGCGCACCGGCGGCCCGCTGATGTGGACCCGCTACGACCCGGCGGTCGTGCGCGAGGAGCTGCGCGTGCTCGCCGACCACGGCCTGAACATGACGCGCTCGTTCTTCTACTGGCCCGACTTCCATCCCACGCCCGACTCGCTCGACGAGCAGTGCGTGGCGAACTTCGCCGACTTCCTCGACGCGCACACCGAGGTGGGCATGACGACGGTGCCGACGTTCCTGGTGGGGCACATGTCGGGGGAGAACTGGGACCCGGTGTGGCGGGAGGGTCGCGACCTGTACCGCGACGTCTGGTTCGTCGGCCGGCAGGCCTGGTACGTGCGGGAGCTGACCGCGCGGTTCGCGTCGCATCCCGCCGTCGCCGGCTGGCTGCTGACCAACGAGGTGCCGATCTACGGCGGGGAGGCGCCGCGTCCCATCGTCGACGCGTGGGCGTCGCTGCTGGTGGATGCGGTGCGCGCGGGCGGCGGCACCCAGCCGGTCGCGGTCGGCGACGGCGCCTGGGGGATCGAGACGACCGGTCACGACAACGGCTTCTCGGTGCGCGACCTGGCCGAGTTCACCGACTTCATCGGGCCGCACGTGTACCGGATGGAGACCGATCAGATCCGGCAGCACCTGAAGGCGGCGTTCATCGCGGAGCTGTCGGCGACCCAGGGGCTCCCCGTGATCATGGAGGAGTTCGGGCTGACCAGCGACTTCGTGTCGGACGAGGGTGCGGCCTCCTACTACCGGCAGCTGCTGTACTCGACGCTGCTGGCGGGCGCGACCGGCTGGATCGCCTGGAACAACACCGACTACGACGACCTCGCCGACCAGCGGCCGTACTCGCACCATCCGTTCGAGATGCACTTCGGCATCACCGACCGGCACGGGAATCCGAAGCCGCCGCTGCGCGAGCTCGCGCGGTTCGCTGCGGACCTCGCCGCGATCGACCTGCCGCAGGTGCGCCGGTCGCCGGTGGATGCCGCGCTCGTCGTGCCGTCGCACCTCGCCGAGGACTACCCGTTCACCAACGAGGCCGAGCGCGCGCACATCGTGGCGACCGGGGAGCAGGCGTACGTGGCGGCGCACGAGGCGCACATCCCGGTCGCCGTGGTGCGCGAGAAGGCCGACGGCGGGCTGCCGGCCGGGTACGGGCTGTACCTGCTGCCCTCGGTGAAGCAACTGTGCGCGAGCTCGTGGGAGCAGCTGGTGTCGCTCGCGCGCGACGGCGCGACCGTGTACGCGTCGTACTCGCACGGGACGAGCGGCGTGCAGCGCGGGCCCTGGTGGGCGCACACCGAGGAGCTGTTCGGGGTGCGGATGGACTCCGCGTACGGGCTCGCGGAGCCGGTGACGGATGAGAGCGTGGTGCTGCGGTTCACCTCCGACTTCGGTCCGCTCGCGGCCGGGACGGAGCTGCGCTTCGCGGCCGCCGGCAACGAGAACGGGCGCACGTACCTCCCGGTGCGGGCGACATCGGGACAGGTGGTCGCGGTCGACGCGCATGGTCGCCCGGCGATCGTGGTGCAGGAGCACGGTGCGGGACGCGCGGTGCTGTCGACGTATCCGCTCGAGTTCTTCGCCTCGGCGCAGGCGCGGGTGAACCCCGAGCAGACGTGGCGGCTGTACGACGCGCTCGCCGCGGTGGCGGACGTGGAGCGGGACGTGCTCCTCGACGACCCGCGCCTCTTCACCGACACGCTGGTGCACGCCGACGGCCGCCGCTTCGTCGTGTTCCTCTCGCAGCACGAGACCCCCGTCACCGTCACCCCGTCCGTCCCGGGCGGCACGCTCACCACCCTCGACGGCGCCCCGGCTCCCGAACTCGATCTCGCCCCCTACGGCGCCGCCCTCCGCCTCCTCACCCTCGACTGACAGGCGCTCTCCGTCCCCAGCCATCAGCTCCTGAGTTCTTCGAGCGACACGCCGCTGCGGACTCGAAGAACTCAGGAGCTGACGGCTTGGGGATGGGGTCAGGAGGCGGCGGGGGCGTGGCGGTCGAGGAAGGCGTAGACCTCGGTGGGGTCGACGCCGGGGAAGGTACCGGTCGGGAGGGCGGCGAGCAGGGAGGTGGGCGTGCGGGCGGCGGGCCACGCCATCCCGGTCCAGCGGTCCGCCAGAGCGGCGGGCGGCCGCCGGCAGCACGACTCGTCGGGGCAGCGCGAGACCGCGCGGTGCGGCGTCTCGCGGCCGCGGAACCACTTCACGTGCGCGAACGGGACGCCGACGCTGACCGAGTAGTCGCCCTCCTTCGCCTTCTCCACGCGTGACGTGCACCAGAACGTGCCGCTCGGGGTGTCGGTGTACTGGTAGTAGGGGCTGAACCGGTCGGCCACGTCGAACACCGTGCGCGCGGTCCAGCTGCGGCATACCGGCGTGCCTTCGACCGCACCGAGCGCATCCGACGGGAACACCACCGCGTCGTTCTCGTACGCCTTGATGATCGTGCCCGACTCGTGCACCTTCATGAAGTGCACGGGGATGCCGAGCCGCGCCGTCGCGAGGTTGGTGAACCGGTGCGCGGCGGTCTCGTACGACACCGCGAACGCGTCGCGGAGGTCCTCCATCGAGATGCGGCGGAAGTTCTTCGCCTCGGTGAGGAACGCCACCGCATCCTTCTCGGGGAGCAGCAGCGCCGCGGTGAGGTAGTTGGTCTCCACGCGCTGCCGCAGAAAATCGGCGTAGTTTCTCGGCTCGTCGTGGCCGAGCACATGCGAGGCGAAGGCCTGCAGAATGGGCGAGCGCGAGTCCCGGGAGGCCGACTGCTCGGTGGGCAGATAGATGCGCCCGTTCCGCCGGTCGGTCACCGAACGGGTGGAGTGGGGGAGGTCGCCGACGTAGTGCAGCGAGTAGCCGAGGTGGTCGGCCATGTCGGTCACCGTCTGGTGCGACACCGGCCCTCCGGTGTGCCCGACGGCCGAGAGCAGGTCGGCCGCGATGGTCTCGAGCTCGGCGAAGTGGTTGTCGCGCGCCCGCATGGTCGCGCGCAGCTCCGCGTTGGCGCGGCGGGCTTCCTCAGGGGTGGCGGCGCGTTCGCGGTGCAAGCGCTCGACCTCCTGGTGCAGCGCCAGGATCGCCTGCAATGTCGCGTCGGGAACGGTCCGCCCGACCCGCACGGGGTCGATCCCGAGGGAGGCGAACACGGGCCCGCGCTGCGCCCGCTCGACCGCGATCTCGAGGGCTGCGCGTTCGTCCGGCGGCTCCGGCGCGAGCAGGTCGTCGACCGTGACCTCCAGCGCCGCCGCGATCTGCCGCAGCTGCGCGAGCCGCGGCTCGCGGTTGCCGTTCTCGATCGTGGACACCTGCGACGGCGCCCGGTCGAGGGCCGCGGCCAGCGCTTCCAGCGTCATCCCGCGCCGCTGCCGGAACGCGCGGATGCGGCGGCCGAGGGTGAGAGCGTCGGCCGCGAGGGTCTCGTCGTGCACGTCGTCGATGACGGTCATGCCAGCCATGGTGACACCACCGGGAACTTCTGGCAAACAGAAGAACGGCCGGATTTCCGTCCGCCGATCCGGTCGCGGGGTGGTGCGCAGGGCGAAGGATCGTGTCATCCGATCAGACCTATGATCCGACCGATGGAGGTCACCATGAGCACCGACAACCGTCCAGGCGACACGACGCAGACCCCCGCCGAGCTCCAGCTGGAGTGGGACGCGGACCCGCGCTGGACCGGCATCCGACGCGACTACACGGCCGACGACGTCGTGGCCCTGCGCGGACCGGTCCGCGAGGAGCAGACCCTCGCCCGCCGCGGCGCGGAGCGGCTGTGGCAGCTGCTGCAGCGCGAGAGCACCCCGGAGGACCCGCGCTGGGTCGCCGCCCTCGGCGCACTGACCGGCAACCAGGCCGTGCAGCAGGTGCGCGCGGGTCTCGAGGCCATCTACCTCTCCGGCTGGCAGGTCGCCGCCGACGCCAACCTGGCCGGCCAGACCTACCCCGACCAGAGCCTGTACCCGGCGAACTCCGTCCCGGCCGTCGTCCGCCGCATCAACAACGCGCTGTTGCGCGCCGGCCAGATCGAGGGCACCGACGGGCCGGTCGCCGAGTGGATGGCGCCGATCGTCGCCGACGCCGAGGCCGGCTTCGGCGGCCCGCTGAACGCCTACGAGCTCATGCACTCCATGGTCCAGGCCGGGGCCGCGGGCGTGCACTGGGAGGACCAGCTGGCCAGCGAGAAGAAGTGCGGGCACATGGGCGGCAAGGTGCTCATCCCGACCGGGCAGCACATCCGCACCCTGAACGCCGCCCGGCTCGCGGCCGACGTGGCGGGCGTGCCCACCATCGTGATCGCGCGCACCGACGCGCTCGCCGCCACCCTGCTCACGAGCGACCATGATGAGCGCGACCGGCCGTTCCTGACCGGCACGCGCACGGCGGAGGGGTTCCACGAGGTGCGGAACGGGATCGACCCGGTCATCGCCCGCGGCCTCGCCTACGCGCCCTACGCGGACCTGCTCTGGGTGGAGTCCGCCGAGCCCGACCTGGAGCTCGCCCGCCGCTTCGCCGAGGCGGTGCACGCCGAGTTCCCCGGCAAGAAGCTCGCCTACAACTGCTCGCCGTCGTTCAACTGGCGCCGCCACCTCGACGACGAGACCATCGCCCGGTTCCAGCGCGAGTTGGCGGCGATGGGCTACGCCTTCCAGTTCATCACCCTGGCCGGCTTCCACGCCCTAGGCCACTCCATGTTCACGCTCGCCCGGGACTACTCCACCCGGCACATGAGCGCCTACGTCGACCTGCAGGAGGCGGAATTCGCCTCCGAGGCCGACGGGTACACGGCGACCCGCCACCAGCGGGAGGTCGGCACCGGCTACTTCGACCGCGTCGCGAGCGCGCTCAACCCCGACAGCGCAACGCTCGCCCTGGCCGGATCCACCGAAGCACACCAGTTCTGATCCCCAGCCATCGACTCCGGAGTTCTTCGAGCGACACGCCGCGGCGGACTCGAAGAACTCAGGAGCTGAGGGCTCGTACGTAAGGAAGAGACCATGATCCAGATCACCGGGCCGCGGATCGACCGCGGCGACGACATCCTGACCCCGGAGGCCATCGCCTTCGTCGACCACCTGCACCAGGCGTTCGCCGGCCGACGGCAGGAGCTCCTGGCCGAGCGCCGGCGCCACCGCGAGGAGGCCGGGAACGGCCGCGACCCCCGCTTCCTCAGCAGCACCGCCGCCATCCGCGAGGACGACACCTGGCGCGTGGCGGGCGCCGGCCCCGGCCTCGAGGACCGTCGGGTGGAGATCACCGGCCCGACCGACCCCAAGATGGCGATCAACGCGCTCAACTCGGGCGCCCGGGTCTGGCTCGCCGACCTGGAGGATGCGACCAGCCCCACCTGGGCGAACATCGTCGGCGGTCAAGGCACCCTGTTCGACGCCGTGCGCGGCCGGCTCGCCTTCACCAGCGCGGAGGGCAAGGACTACCGGGTCACCACGCCGCTGGAGCACACCCCGACGATCGTGATGCGCCCGCGCGGCTGGCACCTGGTGGAGAAGCACCTCGCCTTCACCGACCGGGCCGGCCGCTCCACGCCGGCCAGCGCCTCGCTCACCGACTTCGGGCTGTACTTCTGGCACAACGCCCAGGCCGTGGTGGATGCGGGCCGCGGCCCGTACTTCTACCTCCCGAAGCTGGAGTCGCACCTGGAGGCACGGCTGTGGAACGACATCTTCGTCTTCGCGCAGCAGCGCATCGGGATGCCGGTCGGCACCATCCGGGCGACCGTGCTCATCGAGACGATCCCCGCGGCGTTCGAGATGGACGAGATCCTGTACGAGCTGCGCGACCACTGCGCGGGCCTGAACGCCGGACGCTGGGATTACATCTTCTCGATGATCAAGACGTTCCAGGGCCGCGGCCGCCGGTTCGCGTTCGGAGACCGCGACCGCATCACGATGACCGTGCCGTTCATGCGGGCCTACACGGAGCTGCTGGTCGCCACCTGCCACCGCCGCGGCGCGCACGCGATCGGCGGGATGAGCGCCTTCATCCCGAACCGGAAGGACGCCGAGGCGACCGAGCGGGCGCTGCAGAAGGTCGCCGACGACAAGCGGCGGGAGGCCGGCGACGGCTTCGACGGCACCTGGGTGGCGCATCCCGACCTCATCCCGACAGCGCTGGCCGAGTTCGACGCGGTGCTGGGGGAGCGCCCGAACCAGGTGGAGCGGCAGCGGGACGACGTCCACGTCACGGCGGACGACCTGCTGGATGTGGCCGGCGCCGACGCGACCGTCACCGACGGCGGGGTGCGCGCCAACGTCTCGGTTGCGCTCCGCTACCTGGAGGCGTGGTTGCGCGGCACGGGCGCCGTCGCGATCGACGGGCTGATGGAGGACGCGGCGACCGCCGAGATCTCTCGGTCGCTGCTGCGCCAGTGGATCGACAACCGCATCGTCACCGCGGAGGGCGCCCCGGTCGACGCGGCGCTGGTGTCGCACGTCCTCGACGAGGAGCAGGCCCGGCTGGAGACGGACGGCTCCCGCTTCGCGGACGCCGCCGACCTGCTGCGCGAGGTGGTGCTGGGGGAGGACGTCCCGACGTTCCTCACGATCCCGGCGTACGCGCGGTACCTGGTCGACACCGCTCCGTCGGAGGAGGACCTGGCGCTCGCCGGCTGACCCCTCCCCGATTCGTGCCGAATGTGCGCCTCGAGCGCCTCAAAGTCAAATGGTGGATGCATCAGGCGGCGGTGAGGAGTTGAGCGAGGGCTT